>NZ_FNBG01000017.1 GCF_900102215.1 Fontibacillus panacisegetis | reverse complement strand
ACTGTTGAATCTTTGAATCTATTCTTTCGATTTTCACTCAAAGTAGAATGATCCGGTGCTTTTTGGGTTAACCCTAATCCTAAAAACCAGCGAAAGGACAACGTATCGTTCACGGCACGTTCAAGCTTACGCTCTGAGGGAATGTCGTACAGATAGCCAAGCAGTAGCATTTTAAAGAATACGATGGGATCTAGGGAGGGACGCCCATTGTTCTCACAGTAATAAGGTTTAACCAGATCAATAATGAAATTAAAATCGATATATTTGTCGATGTTGCGCAAAAGATGATCTTGAGGAACTAATTGCTCCAAGCAGACCAGTTCATACTCTAATTGAGGGTTTGTATCATTTGTAAACAACATAAAATCACCGCTCTCTGGCATATATTATATAGATATTATACCATATTAACGCGGTGATTTGGTGAAATAATGACTTTTTCAACAGTCTGTAAATTGGAGTATTTTAACCCTGCCGGAAGCGTAAAGGATAGAATTGGTTTTGCCATGATAAAAGACGCGGAAGAAAAAGGGCTGATTAATCAGAACTCAGTGATCATTGAGCCTACTAGTGGAAACACAGGAGTTGGGCTGGCGTTTGCAGCAGCTGCTTTAGGATTTAGATTAATCATCACCTTACCAGAAAGCTTTAGTATTGAACGAAGAAAACTATTAATTGCTCTGGGAGCAGAATTGGTATTAACGCCTGCTTCAGAAGGTATGGCAGGAGCGATTAAGAAGGCTGAAGAAATAGCTTCAGAAATTCCTAATTCTTATATTCCCCAGCAGTTTACAAATCCCGCCAATCCAGATGTACATAAGAAAACCACAGCTGAGGAGATTTGGCGAGATACAGAAGGGGAAGTAGATATTTTTGTTGGTGGTGTTGGCACAGGAGGAACGATATCAGGAGTTGGTGAAGTCCTGAAGCAAAGAAAATCCGCAGTTAAGATTGTAGCGGTTGAACCTTCTGATTCTCCGGTTCTTTCTGGAGGGAAAAGAGGAGTTCATAAGATTCAGGGAATAGGCGCAGGTTTTGTACCAGATAATTTTAACAGGTCTGTTGTTGATGAGATTTTCCAAGTAAGAAATGAGGATGCATTTGAAACCGCTCGTTTATTAGCCAGATCGGAAGGGCTCTTAGTTGGGATCTCATCCGGTGCGGCTGTATATGCTGCGCTCCAAATAGCAAAAAGACCGGAAAATAAAAATAAAAATATAGTTGTACTTCTTCCGGATACAGGGGAGAGATATTTATCGACGCCTCTTTTTCCCGAGGTATAGATCAACAGAGCAGCATGACTAATCCCATAGAAGAGAGCAAGCTTCGTTCAATGGAATTAGATAAAAGAGATCCATCCGTTTCTTATCGTATGCGATATGAAGTGGATGGATTTTTTGCATGATCAGCTGACTAATTTTTGCTATTTCTATATATGCTAAACTCAACTCATTTACAGATAATGAAAACGCTGTTATAATCAAAAATGAGCATAAATGGTCAATATCAATCAATTTAATATGGACATTGATCGTTTTGTGATCATTTAGTGATGATATATAACAAAAAGATAGATGCTTGAAGGATATTGGCTGCGCTTGAAGTGAAGGAGTGAAATACGATGTTTGAGGAAGAAAGAAAAAGAAGGATCGTGCAGTTTCTGGAAAGGTATACAAGGGGATCGGTACAGGAGCTAAGTCAGGAGACCGGTGTATCGGAGTCTACCATTCGCAGGGATCTTAAGGAGCTAGAAGAAGCAAAGCTGCTGAAACGTACGCATGGTGGAGCAGTGTCACTACAAAGCGTTAACTTTGAAGCGCCTTATTATGATAAGGAAGATCGTTTCCTGGAAGAGAAGCGGCGGATTGCACGCAAAGCTGTACAGATGATTCAAGAGGGTGATGCGATCCTGCTGGATGGAGGAACGACTACACTGCAAATTGCCAAAGAACTAAAAAGTTTCTCAAACATCAAGGTTATTACCAACTCGATCATGGCTCTGAATGAGCTGAAGGAATGCCGCAATATTGAAGTCTCAATAACTGGCGGGATGCTGCGTCCTGATACGATGGCTTTTGTCGGACCTATGGCCGAGCATTCACTCGATATGGTGAGAGTGGATAAAGCATTTCTTGCCACGAACGGCCTTGATTTACAGCAAGGTATTTCTACTCCGAATATGTTAGAGGCAGCAACGAAACGAAAAATGATCGCGATTGCAAAACAAGTCATATTACTTGCAGATCGTAGCAAAATAGAACAGGTGTCTTACTGTAAGGTGGCAGATATTACCGAAATTGATCATTTGTTTATGGATTCAGGTGCGCCGGACAGCTTCATTCAGAAGCTAAGAGAGACAGGCGTTGACGTTACTTTAGTGTGAAGCGAGGGATAATCATGATCTATACAGTTACACTTAATCCTTCCATTGATTATATCGTGGAGGTTGAGGATTTAAAACTAGGTGAGTTGAACCGGATGACACGCGATTTAAAGCTTCCGGGTGGAAAAGGAATTAATGTTTCGCGAGTGTTAAATCAGCTTGGGGTTCAGAATAAAGCGATTGGTTTTCTTGGTGGGTTCACTGGTCGATATATAAATGATTGGTTAAGTAAAGAATCGATTTTAAGCGATTTTGTATTTGTCGCTGACGATACACGGATTAACATTAAGCTAAAATCCGGACAGGAGACCGAGATCAATGGCTCTGGCCCAATCATTCGGGAGACTGAAGCTGAAGCCTTGCTGCAAAAGCTGGTGAAGTTGAGTGCAGACGATATTGTGATTTTGTCCGGCAGTGTACCTCCATCGCTTGGCGAAGATTTTTATGAGAGGTTAATTTCTGTATGCAAGCAGAATAAGGCGGAATTTGTTATAGATACCACTGGCATGGCGTTACAAAAGGCTCTGATCCATCAGCCACTGCTTGTAAAGCCGAACCATCATGAGCTGGCTGAGTTGTTTGGCGTAACGATTAATTCAAGGGAAGAGATTATCGTTTACGGACGAAAGCTGCTGGAAGCCGGTGCGAAGCATGTGCTGGTCTCGATGGCCGGTGAAGGAGCTCTTTTTATCACGGGAAACAAGGTTTACCACGCAAATGCGCCTGAGGGTATTGTGAAGAATTCGGTAGGTGCTGGCGATTCTATGATTGCCGGTTTTGTGGGCACCCTATCGCTGACCGGAGATTTGCTTGAGGCTTTCCGTGCAGGGGTTGCTTCAGGAAGTGCTACAGCGTTCTCTGACGATTTGGCAGATCAGGAGCACATAGAGCAACTGCAGCTGTTGATTCGAATATCACAAGTATAAATAAGTCAGAATATTAACTCAGGGGAGTTGTACGATATGAAAATTACGGATCTCATGATAAAGGATACCATGATCATGGATTTAAAGGCTTCAAAGAAGGAAGCAGCAATTGATGAATTGATCGAAAGTCTTGTGGCGCACGGTCGTATTAATGACCCTGTGCTTTTTAAAGAAATGATATTAAAGCGCGAGGCAGAGTCGAGCACCGGGATTGGTGGTGGTATCGCCATGCCGCATGCCAAAACCAAGGCAGTTAATGAACCGACTGTGGTATTTGCAAAGAGTGCGCAAGGTGTGGATTTTGAGTCGCTGGACGGTGAACCTGCTCGGATTTTCTTTATGATAGCTGCTCCTGAAGGGGCGGGTACTATGCATCTTCGCACATTGGCCGCATTGTCCAGACTGCTGGTCGATAGTGAATTTATTGAGCAGTTGATGGCTACCGGTACACCGGATGAAGTATCAGAATTGTTTGATGCCAAGCAAGAGGAAAGTATAAACAAAGGGAAGAAAGAAAAGGATAATGAAAATGTTAGCACTACGTCCGACTCGGAACGTGTAATTGTAGGCGATCCGGATTCACAAGCCTTCGTTGTAGCAGTTACTGCCTGTCCTACGGGAATTGCCCATACTTTTATGGCTGAGGACGCGCTAAAGAAAAAAGCGCTTGAAATGCGAATCAACATTCGAGTGGAAACAAACGGATCGGAAGGGGCTCAAAACGTACTGACTGCTGATGAGATCCGACGTGCAAACGGTGTCATAGTCGCAGCTGACAAAAACGTGGAGATGGCCCGTTTCGAAGGAAAGCCAGTGCTGATCAGACCGGTGAGCGATGGTATCCGTAAGCCAGAAGAATTAATTCTAAAAGCGATAAATGGCGAGGCTCCGATCTACCGCAGTGAAGGACACAGAGGTGATGAACAGCCAACCGAGAAATCTGTTAGTATAGGCGGTAAAATATATAAGGATTTGATGAACGGAATATCTCATATGTTGCCGTTTGTGGTGGGTGGCGGTATACTATTGGCCATTTCCTTTCTGATCGAACAGATTGGAGGCGAAGATCACCCGTTATTCCAGCTGCTGCAAATGATTGGTGGTGGGGATGGTGCCTTCCATTTTCTGATTCCGGTTCTTGCCGGATTTATCGCAATTAGTATTGGTGACCGTCCGGCCTTAATGCCGGGAATGGTTGGTGGCTACTTGGCCTTAAATTCCAATGCCGGATTCCTTGGTGCCCTTGCCGCAGGTTTTTTGGCTGGTTATGTCGTTGTCGGTCTACGTAAAGTATTTGCTGGTCTTCCTAAAACGCTAGATGGCTTGAAGCCGATTTTGCTTTATCCAGTATTCGGTCTGCTGATTACTGGAGGAATTATGTATTACCTGATTGATCCTGTATTTAGCTGGATTAATATCGGGCTGATGGATGGGCTAAATAATCTAGGAACCACTAATGCGGTTATTTTGGGTATGATTCTCGCCGGGATGATGTCCATTGACATGGGTGGCCCATTCAACAAAGCGGCGTACACGTTCGCAATAGGGGTATTTACTACCAGTGGGAACACGAACGGCTTCATGATGGCGGCTGTAATGGCTGGCGGCATGGTTCCCCCAATTGCCATCGCGCTTGCTTCTACGTTTTTCAAGAATAAATTCACAGAATCCGAACGTAAATCAGGGTTAACAAATTACGTATTAGGTTTGTCGTTCATTACCGAGGGGGCAATTCCGTTCGCCGCTGCTGATCCGCTTCGAGTTCTGACTTCATGTATTCTGGGCTCGGCCGTTGCGGGAGGTCTCACTCAGCTGTGGAATATTAACGTTCCGGCACCGCATGGAGGAATCTTCGTAGCTGCTCTTTCGAGTCATGCAGTACTGTTTATACTGGCTGTTCTGATTGGATCAATCATTTCAGGACTGATTCTTGGGTTGTGGAAGAAGCCACTGGAAAGTATTGGACCAAAGAGCGTTAAGTAATGGAGTAAATAACGCATAACAATGTATTTACTTACCAGGCTTTTCATCTCTTGAAGAGCCGGTGATTCACAAGCCCCAATTAACCCCAACCTAAGCTAAGAGCTGAGGCTGGGGTTAATTGGGGTCTTTAGCAAACCAAGATGAAGTTATGACTGTGCCGAGTCCCTTCGTAAGATCGTAGAAAGGCTGTTTTGTTACTTGTTTTGCACCATTTTTTTAAGTGTAGGATAGCTGTGGATTGCAATACCGCTAAACCCGTCATGGTTCGAAAAATAATTTTCAACCGTCTTCAATTGCTTATTCATATAATTCAAGCCTTTGTTATAGTACGTAATCTCACTTGGGATGCTGTTGCCGTTGGGAGGACTAGTTTCTGCGCCAATGTAAATTTTCTTGCCTTTTTTCGCCGCATAGTTGATTTCTGCTAATGATGAGCGGATTTGTTTCTCGGCCGTGTCACGATACGCCATAATGGTTGCGGTGTCCACAATGTCTAGTACAAAATAACTTAGCGGTTTTTTCATCCCGCCAGTATTTACAATGAACGCGTTCTCACCTGTTGCAAACCAGAACGGAATCGCTGCATTAAATTCAAGATGATCATCACTGGAGGCAATTTTATTTGCGATTTTCTTCAGAACCTGTATATATTGATAGCTAACGGAGCCTCTTTTGGTTTTAAATTCAGGCAAGGTATGCGGTTCAATATCATATTGTATTCCGTCAAATTTGCTGGACGGATAGGACTCATTAAAGGAAAGCACTTGACGAAGTTCTTCTAAAGCGTCGCGATGATAACGTTCCAGTGCCCAGTTCGCTCTTCCAACAAGCGCAAATACACGAATCCCTTTTTCATGCGCTCTTGTGATTAGTTCCTCATACGTTGCGGGTTGATCCGATAATGTCTTCCTTGTCCCAATGAACAATAAGTTGATATCTTGATCAGTTGAAAACTTAAGTAACTGTGTAATCTGGTTGGAATCGGATGCCGCTTCATAAAAATCCCAAACCCATAATGCTTTGGTGGTTTCATTAGCCGCATGAGCTGGGGAAGGGATTACGATCATTATCGATAAACAAACTGTTAAAAATAATATGCGTGCCTTGGTTTTCACTTGGTTTCTACTCCATTCTATATATATTTCCTCCACTTTAAGCAAAAATTACCCATTTAACCGAAATAAACTATCAAAAACTAGATTATCATAATAATAGATTGTACCGAATGATCTGTTTGGACTAATGCGAAGGTTCATTTTTTGGTGAATTTGAGAAGGCTTCTGATAGTTCACGGGTATCATATTATCCTGGAGAGATTCATACAGTCGGGAAAAGAGTAGAAGTGTTATGCGTCTATTATACTTATTAAGGAATAGTTAAATGAGATCATAAACTAGCCGAATCTGTCTAATGGGGGAATTCTATTTGCAGTCGATAATGTTGATTATGAATATGTTCCCGCTTCAGGGCTACCGCCCTTCGGTTCTCAGATGTATAATCATGGAGGAAGCTTAGAGGAAATACGACCCAGCCTAAGATAAGAGCTATCTAAGGTTGGGTCATTTCGTTAATAAGATCAAAACTGGAGGAGTTCAAATGAGAATATTAGTTGTCTCCGATGAAGAGTCAAAATATATTTGGGATCATTTTGAACCTGAGAAATTTAAAGATATTGACTTAGTTATATCTTGTGGTGATCTTAAGGCAGAGTATTTATCTTTTCTAGTAACTATGATTAATGCTCCATTATTTTATGTGCATGGCAATCATGATACTGAATACAAATCGATTCCACCTGAAGGGTGTGAGTGTATAGAAGACAAGATAATAACTTATCAAGGATTTCGAATAATGGGCCTTGGCGGTAGCCATCGATATAACCGTGGGGAATATCAATATACAGAAAGACAGATGCGTTGGAGAATAGCTAAAATGAAGCCTAAACTTTGGCTAAGTAAAGGCATAGATATTTTGGTTACGCATGCCCCAGCTTACAAGATTGGTGACGGTGAAGACGTATGTCATAGAGGATTTGAATGTTTTATAGAACTTATGAATAAATATAATCCGAAATTTTTATTGCACGGCCACCAACATTTGAACTATGGAAGAAACGAAAGAATTAATCAGTATAAAAACACAAATGTAATAAACGCATATGGATACTACATCATAGAAATTTAGGGTAACGCTTCAGGGCTACCGCCCGTTGGTTGACAAGATGTATAATCATGGAAGAAGCTTAGACAACAAATGACCCCGCTTAAGTTAAAAGCTATCTAAGGTTGGGTCGTTTCAAGAATACATAAAACATTATCCAAAACTGGAAGCAATTAATGAAAGAGAAGGTGCTAAATGAAGCTAAAGCTAATTGAAAGCAATCCATCGGTAGATGAATATATGACATTGATAGCTAGTACAGGGTGGGATGGAATCCTAGAAAAGGGCAAAGCAAGACTTGAAAAATGTTTAAAAGAAAATTGGTTTAGCGTAAGTGTATACAATGAAGCAGATGAGATTATTGGTTACGGGCGAATATTGTCAGATGGTGAGTTGCAAGCATTGATATGTGATGTGATTATAAAACCAGAATTTCAAAGAAAAGGAATAGGATCTTTAATTATTACAAGGCTAATAGAAGAATGTAAAAAATATGATATTTTGTTGATACAGTTATTTTCAGCATGGGGAAAAGAAGATTTTTATATAAAACATGGATTTGAAAAAAAGGCAGATGAAGCTCCAGGAATGAGATATACAAATTAACAAAAAACAGAGTGAAAGTTAATTCAAATCGGCATCGGATAACATCGTTTCTAAGCCTCTCGGACTCGTGAAAATTGGGAACGATAATACGAAATTTGAGCAGAATTTGAAAGAGAGTTGATGAAATGAATCGTCTTCAGGTAATCAGAAAAAAAGAAAAAGAGTATCATGATGATTGTTATGAAAATCTTGAGCTTTTCAAACCAGGTTCATGGTTACATAAACCTGTGAAGACAGTAATGGAATTAATGGCTAATTTCGAAAGTTTGGATATAGTGAATGTGCTGGATTTAGGCTGTGGTGTTGGGAGAAATAGTATTCCAGTAGCAGAGATTTTAAAACACAAAGAAGGGAAAGTAGTCTGCGTTGATTTATTGGAATCAGCTATAACAAATTTAGAGGAATATAGTGAGAAATACGGAGTGAGTGCTAAGATCAGCCCGGTGTTATCAGATATTTCGAATTACGTGATTCCTGATGAGTATTTTCATTTGATTTTTTCAGTATCTTCACTTGAGCATTTGGAATCGGAGGAGAGATTTGATTATGTAATAGAAAATATGATCCGTGGTACGAAAACACAGGGAGTAAATTGCATAATTATCAGCACAGGTGTTAGAGAGAAAATAATTGATACAGGTGAAATAATCGAGCCAATGTACGAGTTGATGTTTGAGACTACATATTTATCTGAAAAATTCGAGAAGATGTATAAGAATTGGAAGACATTGAAACACACGGTAAAACCTTTTGAGGTAGAGATTACAAGAGATGGACGTAGAGTCTTGCTTGAAAGTGATGTAGTGACGTGGGTAGTGCAAAATACATAGTGAAAATTAATCAAACAAGGCTCGGCACAGTATAACACCGCATTCATGTTATGGCAGGCTCATAGAGACTTAAGGTGGTGTGGGTTCGTGAATGCAAGAATATTATGCGATATCCCTGTAATTATTAAATCTTAACAAGGGAGGAATCATGATTATCATATTGATAATATTAATGATTGGAATATTAGTTACTTTAATGAGGGTCGAGATATCTTCTAAGAAACAGATAGAAAATGACGAACGCATTATAGAAAGACTGGATATGTTAATCAACGATTTAAGAAAATCAAATAAATGATAGGAAGTCACAATAAAAATCAGACTACAAATTAGCTATGCTGACTTAAGCCGTTAGAACGAACATTATCTGCAATCAAGGTAATGAAATAGAATGCATTTCTAGTAATTCAGAGGGAGTGGTTATTTTAATAAACCATCGCGGAATATGTTAGACGTTATCAGAAATGGCAGATAAATCGGAGGAACTTGAGTGAAGAAGATTTTAGTATTAAATTTAGCCTTTCTCATACTAACCGCATGTAATAGTGAGAGCGTTAGCTATAAAATAAACAACACTGATCAAATTACCAACACAGATATTCCAGTAGAAACCGAAATAATTTTTACTGAAAGACAGCTTGATAATACGATGGATGAAATAAGCAAATTAATTAAATATTATGAAAAAAATCTTATTGAAGCAATAAATAAAGGTACATTTTCATTTGTTGAACCTAATCTTTTGCCAGATAGTAATCTGTTTGTAGCACAAAAGAAGCTTGTAAATAACTTATTCACCAGAAAGATTACAGAGGAGTTCCAAAATTCGGAAATCTATAGGACTTATTACATTGATATTAATAAGTTCGATGTTGAAGTTGCTGAAAACATTAAAATTAATTACCCAGACAAGGAAGGAATACTTAGGGAATATCATTGGATATATTCAGTCGAGAAAGTTGGAGAGTCTTATTTTCTGAGTGACATTAAGGAATGGGCTAATTTTGAGCAAGATATTGAACAACGGATGGGAGCAGTCAAAGCTGATGGCTTCTATGTAGATGAACTTCTTGAATCTTACCCAAAAGCTCTAGAAGAATGCCTGAATACTTTAGATATAACTGAAATTAAGAGAATATCAGCTAACGAAACAGTATTAAATAAACAAAAATCTATAATGACAGGTCTATTAAATAATGGGTCTGAATTCTCTGTTAAAATGACAATATTAGATTATGGAGAAGTGGACTATATTAATGTTGGGCAATTAACCATAAGTTACACAAATAAGGCAAATAAGCAGGGAAAATTTAGAAGAAAATATTCTTTCGAGTTTGATGAAATTCGAGATGAAGTTACATACGAGGGTTATGCAGTGATTAAGAATTTAAAGGAAATAAATGAGTAACACGATGTTTCTAAGAAGCTCGACTTCTGATAACATTACGTTCAACTTTACGACAATGAAATTAAATCATTGAATGTGATTGGTAGATGGCAATGGCATCAGAAAATAACTAACGTTATACGAAATTAATACATTGGGGGAAAAGATGAAAAACAGATTAGTTTTGTTAGTTATTGCTGCTCTTCTAGTGGTTGTCTGTATTTATTGGGGTGGGTATAGAATTAATGGGTTAAGTGCTGCAAGAGCGAATAGTTTTGTACCTAAAGATTCAATTCTTCTTGATCAGGTGGATTATAACTGGGGTTCAGTCTATATTTTTAATTCAAACGAGAAACCTATAACAGCTATTAGTAATAAGAAACTTGGTTTTCTTTGGGTTTCCAGAGCTTCGACATTTTTCTTTCATAATAACGATCCTGTGAAAACAATTGGTGGAACTACTATAGCGGATGAGGAAGAGCAGGCAACCGTTTTTAGTGTAATAGTAAACGACCCTGAAGTGACTTTGTTAGAAGTTGGACCTGAAGGAGAGAGGCAAAGAAAAAATGTGGTATTAGGGGAACCTATTACTTTTTCATGGAATAAAACTATCAATTGGTTTGATTTAACTCCAAATGCTCTGAACCAAGAAGGAAAACTTCTATATGAATACAGATTTGCTGAACCAAACTTTACAAAATTGGATGAATTGAAGTGGTACCCGATTTAAAAGAAAACAATTTACTGGTTTTACTATTGCATATGGTTTCTATATTTCTGCTGAAGTTTACGGACTGATCGTGGTAACGATTTTCGGAAGGATGAAGAACATTATGGATAAACGATTAACATTTAATGAGGAAGTGGAAAATTACGAAAAATGGAGACCGACATATTGTGATGAATTATTCAAAGATATTATAGAGTATTCTCATATAGAGCAAGGCAAAAAAGCAATTGAAATTGGCATTGGAACAGGACAGGCAACAAGACCTTTTTTAGAAACAGGCTGTGAATTAACGGCAATTGAATTAGGAAAAGACCTTGCAGAATATTCAAAATTGAAGTTTCTAGATTATAAAAATTTTACAGTATGCAATACTGCGTTTGAAGATTTTGAATGTCCAAATGGCAGTATTGATATCATTTATTCAGCAACTGCATTTCATTGGATTCCAGAACAAATTGGTTATCCTAAAGTCTCCAAATTACTAAAAACAGGTGGAACACTAGCATTATTATGGAACCGCCCATTTGTATCACGTGAAAATGATGAGTTACATCAGAATATTCAAAGGATATATCAAAAATATAGACCTTCCAGTACCCAAATTATGGAGTATGATACTGAAAGATATGAAGGTCGAAAGAAAACAATTCAGGCATATGGATTTAGAGAAATTGTGTTCAAATTGTATCATTTAACCAGAACATTCTCGTCGTCTGACTATATTGACTTATTAAATACATATTCAGATCATAGAACAATGCCATCAACTACTAAAGTATTATTTGAGAACGAGATTAAAGAAGCGATTTTACGTTTTGGCGATGTATTATACGTTTATGATACTATTGATTTGTATTTAGCAAAAAAATGATTTGATAAGATTTTAAATATATATATTTTGGGGGAGAGAGTAAAATGACAGAGAGAATAAAAATATCAACCGGATCACCCTGGGAACCAGTTGTAGGATATAGCAGGGCAATTAGAGTTGGAAATATTGTAGAAGTTGCAGGGACAACTTCAATGAAAGATGGAGAGGTTGTAGGTAAAGGTAACGCATATGAGCAAACAAAATATATTTTAGAGATGATTAATGGAGCCTTGCATCAAGTGGACGCAAGTATGTCGGATGTTGTTAGGACAAGGATGTTTGTAACAGATATAAGTAAATGGGAAGAGATAGGAAGAGCACATGGAGAATATTTCAAAGATATTAGGCCCGTAGCAACTATGGTCGAGGTTAAAAGTTTGATTGATCCAGAATTATTGGTTGAGATAGAAGTACATGCAATATTAAATGAAAATGGATAGTAAGCTGACGAAGAAGCTCATACAACAAGTGACCCAGCCTAAGATAAGAGCATCTAGGGCTGGGTCGTTTTATTAAACATTCACATTTTTCGCTGTGCGCTACTGTCTTGCATGGATTTTTAATTGATTATCTATATACTGTGGCAGGAATAGTTGAAGTGTAGGGAGACAACATATTTTTTCATTCGCCTGGAGGTCGAAAATGAAGGATGTAATAATTATCGAGCCTTACAATGAGAAGTGGTCTGTGATGTTTGAGGAGCTGCGTAGTCAAATTTTAAATGTAATAGGAAATTATATAGTAAGAATGGATCATATTGGATCAACGGCCGTGGTTGGATTAGCTGCTAAACCGATTATTGATATTCAAATATCTGTGTTAAATCTAGCTAATATCGAAGAAGTCAAGAATGGATTGGAATCTTTGGGGTTTATTTATAGACAAGATAATCCAGACTTAACTAAAAGATATTTTAGAGAATCAGAAGGAATGAGAAGAACTCATATTCACGTAAGGGAATCGGGAAGTTGGTCAGAACAATTTAATTTGTTATTTAGGGATTATTTAAGAAAACATGAAAATGAACGAAATGAATATGCCCAGGTTAAGCATGATCTTGCAAAGCAATATGGAAATCGCAGAGAACTGTATGTTGAAGGGAAAACAGAAATAGTATGGAATATTATGCAAAAGGCAAATCGCTGGAGTCAAGAGATCGGATGGAAGTTAGATAAATCGAATGTGTAAAAAATCTGCGGGGTGACAGATATTAAATTATTGTTTGTGTGCAGCAGAAATAAATGGCGTAGCTTAACCGCAGAGAAAATTTTTAGTGGATTAGCAGCCTATCAAGTGCGTTCGGCGGGAACAGAAGAAAATGCTAGAGTAAAGGTTACAGCAGGACATATTGGATGGGCTGATATCATTTTTGTTATGGAAAAGAAGCATCAAGCAAAATTACAACAAAGATATAGAGAAGAACTACAAGACAAGAGAGTAATAAGGTTAGACATTCCAGATGAATATGAATATATGGATGAGGAACTCATTGATTTGTTGATATCCAGAGTATCTGAACATATCAATATAAATATCTGAACGTTATCAGTAATAGTTAAAGGAGATAAAATGCGTTGATGATACAAGGTTTATATGAAGCTCATTTGCCTGTAAAGAACATGAAGGAATCTATCGAATTTTACTCTAAGTTAGGTTTAGAGCTTGCATGGAGAGATGAAGATACTGCATTCTTTTGGATTGAGAAGGAGAAAAGTTGGATTGGTCTGTGGCAGGGTAAGGAATTTTTAACACCATATCATCCATCTTTAAGACATGTAGCATTTCGAGTAAGTTATGAGGATTTAAAAAATAGTTTGAACTGGCTTCAAGAGATTCAAATAGAACCTGTGCCATTTGGATCAAGAGATTCTATCGAACCTTTTGTACGGCCCAATCAAGGAAATGCATCAGTATACTTTAATGATCCAGATGGCAACAGTTTGGAATTGATGTGTTTTATTGAGGTCCCGGATAGATTGAAGAACATAACAGCCAAGTTATCAATTGAAGAATGGGAGCAATTACTTGGGGGTGAATAATTTTGCAAATCCAAGGTATTAATCATATTTGTTTTTCTGTTTCCAGCTTAGAACGCTCTATCGATTTTTATAAGCAAGTATTTGGGGCCAACCTTTTAGTCAAGGGTAAGAAATTAGCTTATTTTGATTTAAATGGACTATGGCTCGCATTAAATGAAGAACCGGATATTGAAAGAAATGAAATTCATTACTCGTACACTCATATTGCTTTTACAATAGATGATGAAGCATTTGAAGCCTATAAAGAAAAATTGATGGAGTTAAAAGTTAATATTCTGCCTGGAAGAGAACGAGACGAGCGAGACAAGAAGTCAATTTACTTCGCAGACCCTGATGGTCATAAGTTTGAGTTCCATACAGGGCAGTTGAAAGACCGAATAGAATATTATAAAGAAGATAAAAATCATATGACATTTTTATGAATAGAAGAGCAAAAACTTTGACACATGTGAAGTGAATTTTATGGAGTTGCCAGAGATTAAGAGAGATTTATTTACAAGAGAAGCAAATAGAAATTGGAGGAAAAGACATGATCGATATGGATAAAATTTATTTAATTACTGACATACCTGGTTATACTCCTCAAATAAGTCGTTTATTGTCCATGATGAATTATGTAAGGTATACAACATTAGAAACTACAGAAAACTTAACTGTAGATCAGTTAGACTTTTTATTAGACTCCGAAAGCAATTCAATAGGTGCATTATTGATGCATTTCGCAGCAGTAGAATATGCGTATCAAGTTGGAACCTTTGAGAAGAGAGAATTAAATGATGAAGAAATGTTGATCTGGGGAGCAGCATTGGAGCTAGGTGAAGAAGGACGGAGAAAGATTCGTGGAAATAATCTCAATTATTATTTAGATAAATTAAATGAGGTGAGAAATCGGACCTACGAATTTTTTAGAACCGTTAATGATGATTGGCTGTATCAAGAGGAGGAATTTTGGTATCAAAAGCAAGCTAATCATTACTTTATGTGGTTCCATGTGTTTGAAGATGAAATCAATCATAGAGGTCAAATTAGAATGATAAAGAAAAGACTAAATGTATAACTTGATCAGGAGGTTCATAATGAGGGTGAAAGTATTGCAACAGCTACTGCTGCTTTTACTTATGAGCGGTATGGTGATTGCAGGCTGTACTAATGGAAACACAGTATTAAAAGATGATGAACCTATGAATCTAAAAGTGATGTACTATAACCAAGATCAGTTTTTCCAGGATTATGGAAACCTATTTCTGCTGAAAAACTCTCATATTGAAATAGAAGTTGTAAGTACCCAATCTCTATCTAAAGCCTCCGATCCGGTTGCAGCTTTTGATGAGCTTATAGAAAAGGAACAACCAGATGTCATTTTGCTAAATTCAAGCAACTTTAAAGCCTATGCCGCCGAAGAAAAATTGATGGAACTAGACTCATTAATTGAACGAGATCAATATAATACGGAGACCATATACCCTGCACTGCTCGAACTGGTCAAAAAGGACGGGAATGGGAAGTTATATGGTTTATCACCTACTTTTGGCCAGGCTGTTGTTTTTTATAATGCGGATTTATTTAAGAAATATGGAATAGAACTGCCGCATGACGGAATGACGTGGGAGAACATCTACGATTTAGCCCGCCGTTTTCCAACTGAAGGTGATGGAAATACTCGAGTGTATGGTTATGGTGAACAATTCTCTATGAGTTTTAATAGAATAGTTCAAAATATAGCTAATAATGAAGGTATCATGATGGTTAACCCCAATACCTTGGAAGTAACAATTAATACGGAATCCTGGAGAAAGATGTACCAGCTTGTTTTGGACGGATTGAATTCTAATACGGTTTACATCCCTGAACAAAATGGATCTAAGGGGGTTGTTACCCCAGAAGATCAATTAAAAAATCAACCGTTTATAATGGGACGTTTTGCTATGGTAGTGGGCGGTCCATATACCCTTGAGCAAATAAAGCAGGCAAAAACCTCTGTACAAAATTACAAGCCATTTGAGTTGGGGATGGTAACGGGTCCTGTCAATTCTGCTGATCCTGAGAGAAGCAGCACCTTTTTTTTGTATCAAATTATGACGATCCGGGCTAATTCTACTAATGTTGAAGCAGCATGGGAGTTTATCAAATTTGCTAATGGGGAAGAGTATGCGAAGAATAAATCCAAAAGCATGAGTAACGGTCTCCTCTTGTCCCGAATAGGGGCTTATCAAGATTCTGAAGGCTACAGTATGGATGTGTTTTATAAGTTAAAACCTAATATGGATCGTTTTAATTATTACGAGGAATTTAAAAGGATTCCCGCTGCATTTAATATAGGATTTATTCCGATTATGGAAAGAGAAATAGCGTTAGTCAGAGAAAATAAAAAGTCCATTGATGATGCGTTGCAAACTGCCCAGAAAGATGGGCAGGAGCTTATGGACAAAGCCTTAAAGGAAGAATCGAAAAAAAAGTGAGACTAAAGTTTAGCAAGCAACAGCTTGCTGTCAGGAGAAAATAAAGTTCTAGACTAGGTTAATTGTAGTAACGTAAATAGAGGATGGTTAGTTCATTATATGAGCTTGTTTGACTTGTAACGGCGGCAGCCTTTGTAAAGATTTAGCTGTAGGTCTCTCTGAAATGGACGTACCTAAGTACGAAATTCATATTCAATCAACCTCAAAAATGATAGAAGTTGCCAAACAATATAAAAGATGAGGTATATGTGATGCCAAAAAACGATAATATGCTGGCAATCCTATGGATGCTGAATTCGGGCGTTAAAATGACCGCAAAACAAATATCCGAAAAGTTAGAAATAAATATAAGGACAGTCTATCGGTATATTGATGCGCTAGGTGCCAGTGGAGTGCCTATAATATCCGACACTGGTCATAATGGCGGGTATAGCTTGCTGAATAATTTTATCAGAGCACCTCTGCTATTTGATATTGAAGAAAAAAAAGCACTTCTTCATGCTGCTGTTTTTGCAAAAGAAGCCGGATACCCTTTGAGTGAGGCATTAGGTAATGCGACATCCAAATTGAAAATGTATTCGAATCAGGAACAGGAAAGTGTTCTCAGCCGTCATTTAGCCGGATTTGAAGTTATAAACCGTATGGGAGACCCTTCTATTCAGCCAGTATTGGCGGAATTGGAGCAAGCTGTAGCAAACGAATTCTCTGTAGAAATTGATTATCGCACACGCCGTGATGATCAACCCAAGACTAGGGTGATAGATCCCTATGGAATGGTTTACTGGAACAATAAATGGTATATTGTTGCATTTTGCCACCTGAGAAATGAGATCCGCAGCTTTCGGGTAGAACGGATTTTACAAATCAAGCGTACTCAAAACATATTTAAGCGTTCCGAAGCTTTTTTGGCTCGGGAATTTTTTTTGAGAAATCTATTACCTGATTTAGTCGGCAAGGACGGGTTAATTGCTTTAATTATCGAAGGTAGGTCAGAGGCGTTGGATGACTTATGCCTGCATTGGTTTTTGGGGCATCATCTGAAAGAGCGTACATCAAATCAAGCAATCTTTTTACTTGAGGAAAAATCAATTCATACCTATGTTCCTTATTTTCTCTTATCCTACGGGAAATCCATTCAAGTAATCGAACCACAGAGTTTGAAGGAAAAACTTGTTGGTGTTGTGTCGGAGTTA
Organism: Fontibacillus panacisegetis; assembly: GCF_900102215.1. Classification (GTDB taxonomy): domain Bacteria; phylum Bacillota; class Bacilli; order Paenibacillales; family Paenibacillaceae; genus Fontibacillus; species Fontibacillus panacisegetis. The sequence continues at coordinate 94,761 of NZ_FNBG01000017.1, read as the reverse complement.
ATGGAATATTATCAACTTTAATAGCTTCACTGACAGCGGATGTCAGTGAAGTCATTTTATAATGATGATTATCATTGATTACCGATGGATGGTTGGTATCACTTGATGAATTGTATAATAAGGAGAACTTGCAAATGAATAATACGGTATATCTTTATGTGTTTGACACAATGGCAGACTGGGAAGTAGGCTACTTAACTGCCGAACTGAACTCGGGAAGATATTATAAAAAGGGGCTGGCCCCATCAAAAATAGTTACCGTGGGAATTGATAAGACTCCAGTAACTACAATGGGCGGATTGAAAATACTGCCTGACATCAAATTGGATGAGTGCAGCATTGAAAGATCAGATCTATTGATTTTACCCGGTGGAGATACATGGACAGAAACCATTCACCACCCCCTCTTAAAAATCGCTGAGAGGTGTTTAAGGGAAGGTATATGGGTTGCAGCGATTTGTGGTGCTACAATGGGACTTGCCCAGACAGGATTGCTGAATTCACGTGGGCATACAAGCAATGATCTGGAATACCTTAAAATGATCTGTCCCACTTATACAGGAGAAAAGTATTACAAAATGGAGTCTGCTGTAACTGATGGAAAACTGATCACAGCATCTGGAATAGCTCCGTTGGAATTTTCTGCACACATCTTGAAAGCTTTGGATGTGTTTTCTCCAAAAACATTAGACGCCTGGTATAGCCTTAATAAGACTAGTGATTCTAAATATTACTATGAGTTGATGAATTCAATACAATGAAGGTATCAGCATTTAAGGAGGAGTAAAAATGACTGAAAGCATAAAAGATATGGGAGTGTCAGGTAAATATACAAGAATGGAACACCCAACGACTTTCACCATTTATAACAGTGTGTGACAAGATGCCACATGAGTAACAATGTGACTTAAAATATTCGTTCCACAGGAATTCTAACGGAGTACGATAGTTAAGCATAAAGGGTTCCACATATTAGTCATGTATAATATGTGGAACCCTTTATTATATCTGACTTTCCTAAATCTAGGTCTTGATAAACTGAGAAAATAAAGTATTTTCTTAGTGCTTAGGTTAAGATAAGTCCCCTGTTTAAGCACTACATGCTACCCACGTACGTTCTTTAATAGATGATTGGAAATGGAATATAATGAGGAGGACGTAGCCCAAGCGAAGGTGCGGGAGCGTTCTTTTTATTGAACTAACGGGCAGGTTAACGTGGAAACATATTTCTCATACTTCATTTCCATGTTATGGTAATATAGAGTTGGATTTATGAAAAGTGTACAAGGGTGTGTAAACGAAATGGCTGAAGAACCGTTCATCTTTCTAGCGTGTATAATATGTTTTATCGTTAAGAATGGATGAATGTAAATAGTACATATGGAGGTAATTAAGTTTGAAAACTCACTACTATCTCAGTTGGTTTAATGATTTTTTTCCAGAGAAGCTGGTCCAATGTTTGCATGAGGATATACAAGACAGAAAATCGCTTGTTATGATTAGCGCTACACCGTCTGGTTATACAGGTGAGAAAATTAACATTGATGATATTTCTGAATGGACATGGTTGAATCAGGCTAACATTATTTTTAATGAATATCATTTCATTGATTACCGCATGCAGAAGGAAGATGCCCAGCGATTAATTCAAAACGCTTCTGTCATTTTTTTATGCGGTGGAGATCCTGTTTTGCAGAACGATTTTTTGGCGGAATATGAATTATCGGATGTTATTAAGAACAGCAATGCCGTTATAATGGGTGCCAGCGCCGGTGCGATAAACATGGCTGCAAAATGGTTAAGCTTGATAAACACTGGCTATGAAGTTGAAACAAGTACTATTTATGATGGTATTGGCTTTGATCATTTTGCCTATGAATCTCATTCTAAACGCGACTACGCCACGTTTGTTCAAGGCTACCTGTTCCCCTTGTCTGAAGAGATTGATGTTTATGCGGCAGAACAGGAGAGCGCTATACGTGTAAAGGACGGCAAAATAGAAATAATGGGTCCTGTATATTTAATTTCCCACTCAAAGATTCAGAAATTGGTTGAGACGCTCTAATTAGGGAGAGTGGCTGTGACCTAACAGAATTAATTCCTTTTGATGTATAAAATCAAGGCTTACAGCGAATATCTCAGGTCTCCTCTCTATGATTGGAATACTGTTTGTAAACAGATGCAATCTTAATATCCCCAGGACTTATTGTCGGGCAGAAATGATAAATTTTTTAGACCGCCTTCAATGGCGGTCTTTCTATGCTCGGCGGATGCTAGCTGCTCATTTTATTGAACTAACGGGGAACGTTAGTTCAATAAATAGGCTTTCACCACTTTTGAGCAACATGCTAAAATACCTTAGTACCAGTTAACCTCTGAGTCTAATGTGGAGCTTAGAAAGACTTCTATAAAGTATTTGTGGTAAATGGTACCGTATTAGAAGGAATTAGCCCTTAATAGGCGTATATATAATTGTGCAGTGACCTCTCAGGGAACAACCGCTCAGAATAGGTTTGGAGCCGGCAGGACATCCTCCTGGACTTCTTTAACAGAAATGAGGCGCTCCATGTTTTGGCGCTGCACATTTGATGATTATTCAACCTGTCGAAAGAACTTAACAGAAGCCCTTTAAAGTTATTGAGGCGGATACTCGACCTCTCAGTTTATTATGGGTAATGCACCGAATCTAAAACCTGACATGCTACATTGGGCCCATTGTTGTGCTTCGCTCATTTGGGATTCACTGATAAAATAAATAAGAGTATTTTAATATAGCGCATAAAGGTATGGTTCTTTTGAGAAAATTTATTTTTCAGTCAACTCGATTAGGATTTTCAGAATGGCAATCAAGTGATTTCGAATTGGCTATAGACTTGTGGGGAGACCCATTAGTAGCTCGATTCATTAGTGGAAAAGGTCAATTTACTGTAGAAGAGGTCAATGAGAGATTATTTAAAGAGATTAAAAATGGTATTTATTTCCAAGTTCAATACTGGCCTCTGTTTGAATTAGAAAGTGGTGAAATGATAGGCTGTTGTGGATTAAGACCATACAACAAGGTAATACAAGCGTATGAATTAGGTTTTCATCTCAAAAAAGATTACTGGGGCAAAGGATATGCTTTTGAAGCAGCATTAGCTGTGCTAGAGCACGCCCGATATAACCTGAAAACAGAATATGTTGTGGCAGGACATCATCCGGAAAATGTTGCCTCCGCAAAATTGCTTAGAAAGCTCGGTTTTCATTTTTCACATTATGAATACTATGATGCAACTGGTCTTGAACACCCTACATATACTCTAAAACTGACATAATACTGTTAAACTGATGGGAAACGTTAGTTTAACAACAACAGCTCCAGTCTAATGCTTTATTTTCACAGAACACTTGCACATAAGTTGCAGGATAATAAAATTATCAATGTTTCAAAAATAGTGGGATTATCAGTTAGTAGGGGGTTAGCTAATGGAAGTAATGTATAATGATTATCTCATTAGTGATGATAAGTTAAAGATTAGTGTTGATGCTGTTATCGAGTTTTTATCTAAAAGCTATTGGGCAAATTCACGGCCTAATGATCGGACGAAAAAAGCAATAGAAAATTCGTACTGTATTGGTGTATTTCATAAAGATGAACAAGTCGGGTTTGCACGAGTCATTACGGATTGGGCGACATTTTTTTATCTTTGTGATGTATTTGTTCAAGAAGAACATAGAGGTATGGGAATAGGCAAAAAATTAATTGAGGCGATTATGAATGTAGCAGAGCTTGAAGGATTAATGGGATTATTAGGTACCCGAGATGCTCATGGATTGTATGAAAAATACGGGTTCATAAGAGACGGTGATCGATTTATGAGGCGACCTCCTCAATGGATACCACAACCCTAATACCAATGGGGCTAATGTAGCCAATACAGATAAATGGGAGACTTAGAATATTGAAGAAACTACTAAGTAGAACAGGTTCATTAACATCATGTGTTATTTTGCTTATCGTGATAATTACTACTGTTGTTTGTTGGGATGAACTTGGGACATTGTTTACTGCAGGTAAAGTTGATAATGAGGATAATATGGTGGAAACCATAATGGCCAAAACAGCGACTCCAGGAGTAGCTACGATAGTGTCAAACCAGGGACAGACTGAATATAAGGTGTACGGATATGCAGATGTAAATCAAAAGAAAAAGGTTGCTGATGATTCGCTGTTTGAATTGGGCTCGACAACCAAGGCGTTTACGGCTTTGGCTGTGATTTTGCTGGAAAATGAGGGGGCTCTTTCTTACTCAGATTCTGTTGCAGATTATATTCCTGGGTTTGAGCCAATCTTTAAGAGTGAGGAGGCTAATATTACGATTAATCAGCTGTTAGCTCATACCAGTGGGATTCCTCCTTGGAGTATTCGTTTGATTCCCGAAGGTACTACAGATGATATGCTTGAAAAAACGATACATAATATTTCAGACATTTCGTTAGATACGTATCCGGGAAAAGAATATAATTATGCAACCATTAATTATGATATTTTAGCAGCAATTATTGAACAAGTGACAGGTAAAAGTTATCAGAATTATGTAAATGAAAATATACTGCTTCCATTAGGGATGAAAGATAGTTATTTTTCAACAGGTCAGGAAAAGGAATCAGATAAACTTACCAAAGGGTATCGTGGATTTTTTGGGAAGAGCTTAGAATATGATGCTCCAAGATATTATGGAAATATAGCAGCAGGATATTTAGTATCTAATTTGAAGGATTTAGAACGCTGGATTAATGCCCAGATGGGGGTAGGTGATATACCGGAGAAGCTTAAAAATGCTATTCAACAATCTCATGAAGTCGACATAGAAACAGCTGGGTCTGAAGGTGAAAATCTATACTATGCATTCGGATGGAGTAATGGTAAGGACAATAGAATAATTAATCATGCTGGAAGTAACCCTAATTATTCTTCACAGGTTATTATTAATCTGGAAAAGCAGCAGGCTATATTCGTGCTGACAAACTTGAATTCAACTGCGCCATCGCAAATTGCGGATAATTTATATTCGAATATGAATGGCATGCCTATGAATAAATTTAGCTATGATGATGTTTATGTGTTAATTGATTTGGTATTTTCTTTCTTAGTCATAATAGTAATTGTTAACTTGTTCCTTAAGGTAATGAAACTAGCTAGAGGGATAGCACTGGTAATTAAAGATGAAAAAACAAGAGTGAGGAAGAGGATGGGTAGCTGGATCGGACTTAGCTTGAGAGTTATCCTTTTGGGATTGCTCATTTTTTGGCCTTATCTACTAAATAATAATTATTATATGTTAAGCGTTTGGATGTCGTACTCCTTATATCTATGGATGGGGCTTGCTGCGATTAATTGCATTTTAGCGATTGTGATACATGGTCAAAAGCTAAGTAAGTTACGAAGAAGTCAAATGGTGTAATACATTAAACTATATTTAGATGAAATTCAGTAAGTGAAAAATCATACATAAAGGAAGTCTTACTATGACTACATTCGTTTTTGAAGAAATAAATGATGCTCACCTTGAAGCTGTAAGAAGTATCTACAATTATTACGTTCTAAATACAACCATTTCCTTCCACACTGAACCTTTGAACCATGATCAGATCATGGAGACTGTTATCCATAAGAATAAGAGATATAAGTCATTTGTAATTAGAGATAATGTTGAAATTATCGGATATATCTTGATTACTCAATATAAGAATAAGCCAGCCTATGACATTTGTGCAGAAGTAACGATTTACCTAGCTCCAGATTATTTGGGTAAAGGAATTGGAGGGATCGCACTGAGTTTCATCGAGCAAGTGGCAAAAGAACAAGGGTTTCATACATTAATTGCAACAATTTGTATGGAGAACATAAGAAGTAAGGCATTGTTTGAAAGGAACGGTTATGAACAATGTGCTTTATTTAAGGAGATCGGATGTAAATTTAATAAAAAGCTGGATATTGGGAGCTTTCAGAAGATTTTGTGAGAAACTGTTGGAAAGGACATTATGACAATACGAATGAGGTGAAGTATTATATTTTGAGGCTGCTCCTAGGTTTTTAGACCTTTGGAACAGCCACATTAAAAATCAATCCCATATTTTAGGTCGATCAATCCTCATTGTTCTCATATAGTCTAGCAGTTGACCTGTATGAACCGACTCGTGGTAAGCAATACGCATTAGCATATCTCCAAGTGTTCTAACATAACCAACGTCAGAGCGGTCTATTTGTATATTCTCTAAATCGCTTGAACTTATTGATTTAATATAACTCAAAAATTGGTCCCGATAAGGCTGTGCAAATCTAAGCTCATTATCTACTGTTGTGAATTCTATTGTTTCAAATGGATTAGATACATTAGCTAATGCTTTGCTGCCTCTTCCTATAAGCATTTGATGATAAAAAAACTCACTCTCTAATAAATGTCTAATCATTTCAGCACATGTAAGAGCATCTTCGTCCGGTTTCCAACTTAACATTTGTTAAGTATTGCTTCCCACACTTTTATACTTCTACGTCTGACTTCTTCAAAGTTTAGTACTATTAAATCATTTGCATTCATCAAGATGTCCTCCCTATTGTTAGTACAGGTAGATTATACCCCGAAAATAATAACAGAAATCAACTGGAAATTAAAAATTTAAAAGAGACTACAGGTTGAGGTGTGATTCTAATGTTAAAAAATATGAAAATAATTGTTACAGGTGCAGCTTCTGGGATTGGAATGGAAGTAGCTTTACATTGTCTGAGAGAAGGAGCAAAAGTTGTTGCCTGTGATATGAATGATGGTTCATTAAACAGTTTAAAGCAAACAGTAGGATCGGATAATTTGTATACCTATAAACTAGATGTAAGTGACTATAATGAGGTAGTTTCGCTTTTTACTTATATTGAACAAGAGCATCCAGATGTAAACGGATTGGTTAATAATGCAGGAATTTATTTGGGCAAAAATTTACTTGATTATAAAGTAGATGAGATAGATAAAGTGTTGGATATAAATGTAAAGGGTTATGTATATCTATCTCAATTATTCGGAGAATTTATTATTCGTAGAAATAATTTGGGAGTTATTGTGAATATGTCATCAGTATCCGGTATAGAAGGAAGTTCTGATGCAATTTATGGATTAACCAAGGCGGGAATTTTGGGTCTGACAAAAAGTTGTGCGATGAACTTTTCACCTCACATACGGGTAAATGCTGTAGCACCAACTATTGTAGAAACTTCTATGATGGACAATATTCCTAAGTGGCGAATAGAAGAATATACAAATCATCAATTAATAAAACAGCCTCTACTACCAGAAGATGTTGCACATACGGTTATATTTTTATTGTCGGAGAAATCTAAACATTACACAGGAGCAACCTTCGATATTAATAATGGATGTTATTTAAGATAGAACAGCTGATAAAATACATTCATTAATAAGTGTCCACCGATCGCGAGGATTCATGATAAATTCGGATGCAATGGCTATGACCAGGTCCTTGTCTGGAATGCAGCAAATGACATTACCGCCATCTCCTAGCGCTGAGTATGCAAATGACCCATTTTCTTCTCGCAGCCACCATAGATACCCATATTTATTGGAGTTCATAGCTGTTGATTCAAGGGTCCAATTTTCCGAAATAATTTGATTGTTGTCCCAGATACCGTGGTTCAGATATAGAAAACCAAATCGTGCCATATCACGGGGATTTAGTGTAAGCCCCCATCCTCCTGTGGAGTTGTTGTGTTGATCTTTAACCCACCCTCGTACGTTTTTTCCGAATAAATCATCAAACCCAAAAGATATCATTTCATAATCGGGGATTTCTTTCATACCGATGGGTTTAAAAAGGTGTTCGTTGGCAAAATCACGGGCACTTTTTCCAGTGCTGCGAGTGATGATGGCTGATAGCAGGTGCGCTCCTGCAGTGGAATATTTAAAATTACCAATAACTCCATCCTTGCCCAGCATATCCAGAGTGTATTTTATCCAGTCAGGATGCATACACATCTTGTCCAGCGGTTCGTGCCAGTCCTCAAATGAATAGGGGGCTGTCATAGTGAGAAGATGGCGAATAGTAATCTCATGCTGCTTGTCTGCATTTCCTTGAGTATAATCGGGGAAAAAATCCAGCACTTTCTGGTCAACATCTTTTATATATTGTGCATCAATAGCAATACCGATAAGGGCAGATAGGATGCTTTTTGTTACAGAAGCCACATGGTGTGTATGCTCAAGGCTATAGCCGTTAAAATATTTTTCATAAGCAATATATCCTTTTCTCACGATAACAATACCGTTTATGTTGCTGTAATCGGAATTTATGACAGGTTCGAGCTCGGAAAGCATATTAGAGTTCATTCCCAGGATTGCCGGATCGGCAGTTTTCCATTCAGTGGTTGGCCAGTATTTTGTTTGCATAGTAATCCCTCTCTTTTATAAAATGTCCAAGTCTAACTATATTTTTTTCTTTACAGGAAAATACACTTCAGTAATCATATCTGTATCCATATTTGCTTGATTTGGATTAGTGATATAGATTTCGTACGGCGAATTCACCATTTCATAGCCTTCCTTTTCCACCCATTCTCTTAGCTTAACGAACACCGAAGTTAGTTCTGAATATGAACCTTCCACAACAGACCTCGCGCAAAATCCTTCTGACAATGCTCTTGTTCCTTTTATAGTCTCCTCTATCGGGATGGCAAACTCTGTATCGTTGCCGACAGGATTGTATTCAGGGCTGTGATAAATCGTCATTGGAGTTCCAAGCAAGGTGAGTTTTTCTGAAGCAATCTTTTCATATAGTCTGCTAAAATATGTTCCGTATCCTGAAGCATAATCATCACTACTCATCATTTGCCGCATAAAAAGGATATTCATTGGTTTGGTTTCTACTAGCTGCACATCTATACGGTTAAGGTACGACATAATAGGGATGCCTTTTTCCAGATTTAAAATATCTGTACTCATTTGTTTAAGAGTACATTCAAAAGCATTCAGTTTCTCATTTATTTCTCTTCTCTTGCGGTTCAGGGCAGTATGAAGCTTTTCTTCCGATTGATCCTTTTCCAATTCCAGAATGACTTTTATTTCTTCGAGTGAAAAATAGTAAGACTTCAAACGGTTAATAAATAGCATCTTTTCTAGCTGCTTGATGGAATAGTATCTATAACCGTTATCGGGATTGATCTCATCAGGATGAATTAAACCAATCTCTTCATAGTATCGAAGCGTTTTAGTAGATACTTCGCAGATCTTCGAGAATTCTCCAATCGATAGCAATAGGCCACCTCCAATTATCAGTTTGTATATGGGCTAAATGCTTCATAATCGCTTTGTTCAATTCTACTTATACACCTTACCCTAAGGGCAAAGTCAATTGAAATAATAAAACAGACGTGTATAATCATGGAAGAAGCTCAAACAACGTACACCTCGGCCTAAGATAAGAGCGATCTAGGGCTGGGGTGTAATTCTAATTCAGTTTTTATTATGAAGGATCATCTACAAGAAGCTTCGGTTCTGGCTTAGATAAAATTACGAGTTTAAGGAGTAACCATGATAAAAGGAATTTTATTTGATTTGGATGGAACATTGCTTGATCGCGATAAATCACTGGTTGCTTTTATTGAAAATCAATATGATCGTATTCCAGCGTTTCAATGTATTCAAAAAAACAGGTTTGTTCAGAGATTCATTGAATTGGATCAGAAGGGATATGTTTGGAAGGATAAAGTCTATCAACAGCTTATTCAAGAATTGAATATTGATTTAAATTGGGAAGAGTTATTACGAGACTACGTGGAGTCATTTCACAATCATTGTATCGGTTTTCCCGGTTTAATCGAAATGCTTGATGATTTGAAGGGAATGGAATTAAAGCTAGGCATCATATCTAATGGTTACGGTAGATTCCAGATGAATAATATCAAAGGCTTAAACATCGATCATTATTTTGATGCGATATTAATTTCAGAAATTGAAGGTCTTAGAAAACCTGACATCAAAATATTTCAAAGAGCAATAGGACGCTTGGGGATAGAGCCTCAAGAGTCTATTTTTGTAGGAGATCATCCTGTGAATGATGTGGAGGCGAGTGTCAATGCAGGAATGAAAGGAGTATGGAAGGAAGATTCCTTTTTTGATAGGCCGTCAAGCGATCATTTAACGATCAGGGATTTGAGAGATATTAAAAAAATGATTTCACGAGACTGCCAGAGATATTTAAAGAAAACAATGTGGCAATGTACATTGGTTGACCCGTGTATTGATGTATGAAATTAGAAGTTATCCATTAGATTTATAAATGAATCCTCAATAATTTTAATATCGGTAGATCCAATAATTTCATCTATGATTACCCCTTCTGAGTTCATGAACAGTAATGCTGGAAAGGCTGGTTCACCCAAATATCTATGAGTGTCACCTGTCTCATCAAGAAGAATTGGATACTTAATATTATGTATATCAACGTAGTTAATAACCTCATCCAGATCATCTCGATAAAGCATGTTTATTCCGTAAATATTAACCTTATCTTTGTACTTTTCATATAAAGAGACGATTTTAGGTGCATCTTCATTGCAATATGGACACCAGGAAGTAAAGGCTAACAAAATGGTGGGCTTTTCAGAGAAATTAATATGTACAGCAGACGAGGATTTGAGTTCTTTTAACACGATATCACCAGAGCCCGCTGAAGAGTTATTCAAGACGGCATAGATTATTGCACTCAAAGTAATAAGCAGTATTATAACAGAAGTGATTACAATAGATTTAGTTCGCATGGCTTATACATACCTCTCAATTTGGTTAATGATGGAATGACATTAGTATACAATATAGTAGTTTGGTCATAAAGATTAAATAAGGTGTAAAACAATGAATATCGAATTAAAACCAATGTCTGTGTCGGAAATCCCTCTTATCGGATTTGAAAAACTCTCCCTGCAAAGATTAATTCTAATTATTGAGGTGTTATGATGGCTACTATTTTTAATGATCAGAATGTAAGTTTTAAACAAAGACAATCACCAATTTCCGAATTTGCTTGGCATACAAGCGAAAAATTGACTGAAATGGTTAAATCCAAATATCTAGTATTCGACATAAGATCATTAGATGCTGGAAAATATTCTTACCCGTATCATTTTCATCGCAATAGTACCCTGACTCCGGCAAGATCAATATTTTACCGTACCAAGAGGTATATCAAAAGGATGATAAAGTGGATTATTACGCTGGTGAGGATTCAGTTAAGGAAAAAATGTAACGCATAAGTAGAAAGTATAGCATGTGGGGTTTGAACCAAGGAGGGCCCAGATATGAACCAAATATCCATGCCGGAATCATTGGAAAATGTAATAGAGCCATTGAGAATGAGAAATACATCTACTGAAGTATTCATAGAAACATTAGTGTTGAGTGGATCAGAATTAGCTAAAACCAACAGAGAAAAGGAATTCATTATTTGGCTGGCTCAGCGGGATCAAAATGTAGTCGGCCGTGGAACGGTTGGGTTTGATCTGGATGAGATGCCATGGATAGAAGATGATTTTCCTGAAATGAAGGGATTTGTTTTATCAACCATAAAAGGAGTCATTAATAAAGTAAAATGGGATGTATTAAACTATGAACCTAATGAAGAGTGGATTCGAGATACATTTGAACATTTTGCCCGCATGATTCAATTATTTGAGGCGGAACATATCATTTCACAACATTATTTGGAATGGATATCCCTTGATGAAGATGATGATGAACCAACCGTTCCTCAAGGCTACCCGAAATGCAAAGAACATGGGGTATATTTATCGTGTTTAGGATGCGTAATTTGTAACTCTATTAGTTAGTCAATATCTTCCATACAAAGGAGTGCTACATCATGAATTCGAACATTAATTTTGTGCAAGTGTTGCCAGATGATCCTGATCTCATTTCTCTTATTTCCAAGTTGGATCAATATTTGTATGAACTCTATCCAGCAGATGAAGTATTTGGGGTAGATCTTAATGATCCATATGCTTATGATATACACTTTGTTATCGCATATCTGGATGAGACACCTGTTGGTTGTGGCGCTGTTAGGGAAATTGATGAACAAAATGCAGAATTAAAACGTTTTTTTGTTGAACCAAGGTATAGAAACCGTGGAATCGCGGGGTTAATATTGAACCAATTAGAAAATGTAGCGCGGCATAGGAAATACAAGTTTATCAAGCTGGAGACAGGTGATCCGCAAAATGAAGCGATCAGATTTTATAAAAAGAATGGATATTATCACATAGCTTCATTTGGTGAATATACAAGCTGCCCTTCATCTGTATGCTTTGAAAAGAAGCTGTGATGTTAGGTGCTTAAAAGGATAGTTTTTAATGATTTAACCTCAATGAAATCTAAAATTTTAATATGGTACTAGATAAGTTACATAGATTTGATGTGGGTTCTAGAACACTTTCCGAGCATCCATTGGTGTTCTTTTTCTAGGATTGTTTGGAGTAGTAATCTCGTTTTTTTTCACTTTGTAGTCTACATAACGATATTAATTTTATTAAGTATTAAGATGGAAGGATGCTGGAATGCAAAGTAATAGCAAGCAAGGCCTAGAACTTGAAGTTAAACTGGCGAAGCCCGCGCTTAAACCATAAGTTCTTCAGTGGCCTCTAAAGTTAGACACGTATTTTTAAGGCAATCTGTTGAGGCTGTCCCAAAAGTTATCTAAGATAACTTTGAGGGACGCTTCTGTTAGCAGTGGAAAGGCAAGATATCAGGAAAAGCTGCAAAAATGCAGTTTTATATAAATAGCCATGAAAGGATGAACAAAAGCGTGCAAAAATGCAGGAATATGGTTCAGAATAGACTGGTTTGAAGAGAATCCTTAGAGAATGCCTGCACATTTGCAGCAATTTAGGGCATTTAGGGGCTTTACATAAACAAAGCCTGCACATTTGCAGGAAATTTTCAGGAATTCCGCATCATGACACTATTACACTTGAGATACGGTCATAGAATGTGGTGAGATCAAGCGGTGCAGGGAGCGTCTTCCTTGCACCGCTATTTCTAGTTTTGGCAGTAAACCTACTTTTGGGACAGCCCCTTAATTTTGACTTGATACGCTTGTGATTATAATCGTCGATTTTGGACATAGCCACCATGAACACCCAATTATGCCCTGAGGTCAAGCTGTTGCATATACTATTAGAATACAATTATGGTTATTTATTAATTATATGTGTTTATTTAGAGAAATAATATTACATAAGTTTTACACAGGTATTACGTAATGCGATAGATAGTTTCCATGGAAGATTGCTACTATGGTAGGGAGTTTAGAATTGTATTAATTTAGTGAAGGAGAAGTGAGTTTCAGAATGAACCGGCTTAAAAGAGTAATATCGCTTGTATTGACTATTTTCATTATTACATCGAGTATGCCAACGCTACGTATCACAGCCTTGGCGGAGGACTTGCCAACCTATCCTGAAGAAAACGGATCGGCGGGTATGGTGTCCCTTGGTGAAAGCGATCTCTCCGCTGATATTTCCGGGTATGACGAGGCGGGCAAGGATATTAAGGTAACGATAACGCCGCCTGCGCATTCTGTTGTTGAGAGCGTGTATCTATCGTATAGTCAGGCTGATTTCATGGCTTATGAGGAGAAAACCATGGCCGATAATGGTAACGGCGTTTTTGCTGCCGAGCTTAACAGAGCAGACATATGGACAGATTCCCTCAACTGGCAGGTGAAGGTGAAATACGCGGATAGCGGGGAAGCATCCACACCTCTGACGGGAACAAAAATCAAATCAGCTGTGGACGGACAAGCCTCCTCGCCGCTGTTGATCACAGAGATTGTTCCTACCGCTACAAAAGGATACCATTTTACTTATCTGGAGATATACAACAACTCCGACAAAGCGATTGATTTGAAGGACTATACGGTTTACAATACATATCCTTCAGGGAGCAACGGGGTGGAGTGGAGCTTTGACGGCAAAAGTAATACATGGAAAACCGGCTACCATCCGGCGGAAAGCATCATGCTGCCGGCAGGCAAAGCCATCATTCTTTGGCCGACAACTTATGCGCATACCATCGACGATTTTAACAACTTTTATGGTACCAGCCTTACAAAAAATGACATTGTTAAGGTGAATCATGGCGGCATTAGCCCCACTGAGCAGCGCACTTTCCGGATCGGTAAAAGTCTGGACTCCATTATCGCAACCAGTGTAAGCAATAACAGCAATATTGAAGATAATCCGGATCGCAATGTGAATACAAAATATTCCAACCAGTACACCTACCGTCTGGATGGGACAATCGGCTATAAATTCTCAAAAACTGCACCGCCAAGTCCCGGTGTTGTGGACAGCTGGCAAATTCCCGACAGCCCTTATCATCTGGATGATACGGGAAGCGGACTCAACCCGATTGCTGACGGGGATCTGACTTATAAAGCGGCATATGGTGTAAACGATGATGTTACGATTGCAGCCAAGCTTACAGGCGTTGCTGCAGGAGCCGCCATACAAGCCGATTTGTACTATAAGCAGGGGAACAGCGGATTCAGCAAGCTCAAAATGTCCGGTGCTTTGAATGACACCTATTCGGCTACTATCGACCGCAGCCTGCTCTGGGCAGACAGCTTTACGTGGTATGTAGAGGCCTTTGATGGAATCAGCCGTGTAAAAAGTGCGGAGAAAACAAGTACTGTAGAGTTGGGGATTGATTATGAAAAACAGCCTCCGCTGATTTTTACAGAGGTCGTGCCTGTATACAAATCAGGCACACAGGCCACTTTTGCTGAAATCTACAACAATTCGGACGCGCCCATTAATATGGGATATTATAATTTGTACTATCAATATCTGAACAGCTCGACTGCGCCCAAAACTTGGACGATTTCCACGCCGGAGCTTCTGCTTCAACCGGGCCATACTCTGGTGCTCTGGCTGAGCAGCAACGGGACGACAGTGGACCAATTCAATGATATCTTTAATACAAGCCTTGTGGAGAATAAGGATATTGTGCGGATCGACTATTCCGGGTTCCATGCCTCCGACTGGCGTCGGCTGAGCATAGGGACATCACTGGAAACCGCATTTACCCACGTGGAATTCAACGAAAACAATGTCGCCGATGTAACCAGCAGCAGCAACCGGTCGGTACAATATACCTATCCCCACGACGGGTCGGGCAAAAGCCTGAAGGTAACCAATCAGCTGGCTCCTTCCCCGGGCAGTGTGGAGGAATGGCAGGTTCCTTCGGAGAATAACAGGGTGCACTTCGGAGGGTATCCTGGGTACGTTGATAATGGCACTTCACCTGCAATAACAGCCGTCAACATCCCTGCTTCATTGAATGAAGGAGAAGAATATTTTGCCACCTTTGACGTTGTCGACACCATCGGTCTGTCCGGAGTGACCATCGGCTACCGCTTTGATGGCGAAGGTAAATTCAAGACGGTATATGAAAAAACACAGAGAGTGAAGGGCAAGTATTTTGCCCGCATTCCGGCTAATGAAATTCTAAATCACAGCAAGATTGAATTCTATGTGGAAGGCTATAACCTGTACCGCAAAACCAGAACCGAGACTTATACGGTCACTGTAAACCGTTTAAATGCGGATGGACTGCGGCTGAATGTAGGAAACGGCAAGGTGGTGTCGGGCATCAAAACCATCACGGCCAACGATGGCCAAAAAAATGCGGATACCAAAATTTTTGTGAATGACAATGAGGCCGACACCCGCCGGGTACTGGAAAACGGCGCTTTCCTGTCTTTGGTCGCCGGTGATCAGAATAACTATTTCAAGAATGCCGTGACCGCGCCGTATGGTGGAAATGATCGGGAGATCATTTCGTATTTGGGCAGATGGACAAACTTGAATTCACGTGCCATTTTAATCGACAATAAGTATTTCCAGGCGGATGCGGACGGCAATTATTTGGTTAAGCTGACTGTATGGGCAGGAGGCCAGGGAACCACTTTCGAAGACATGTACTTGCCCGATGTAAACCGTGAGGACTTCACGGTAACCAATGTAAAGCTGGTGCTGGTCAATGGAGAGGAGTTCTTGCCCGCAAGGGCGGCGCAGGATTACCGGTATTCCGGCGATACCTTCTGGCTGGATGTGAAGAATCCCGCATTTAACCGCGTATATAGTGTAGGGGACACCAAAAACGGGAAAATGGCTCCCAGCCTGGATTTGTATTTTACCATCCCCAAGGAAAAGCTGACCGCCGTGGGCTATGAGCTGGATACCACCGCCTTGCCGGATGGCAGGCACACGATTAAAGCGACCTCAGGCGCGCTTTCCCAAACCGCTGAAATCATTGTGGACAACACAGCACCAAGCATTGATTTAGGAATTGAGCCGGATGCGGTCATTTCGGGAACCCTCAACATAGACCCGGAAATTGCCGATGACAATGGCATTGACATTTCCCGACTTACCATTGCACTTGACAATGTGCCTATCACAGCGCCCTATTCGATACCTACGAGGCTACTTTCAGCAGGTGCGCATACGCTCCATGTTTCCGCTATGGATGTAGGTGGCAACGAAGTGCAGAAGACGGTTACCTTCTATACAGACACGAAGGACCCCGGCGGCATCACTGCACAAACCGGCGAAATTGCAGAGAACCAGGCTAAGCTTTCGGTCTCGGTGGCGGAGCTCAATGGCTCCAGCGCTGCGGTAGAATTTTTAAAGGGACGTATTCTGACAGTAGAAAATGGAGAAATCACCATCAAACAAGGTGCCGGCAAAGGTCCTGTTGAAGTTGTAAACGGCAGCTCCAATATAACCGTCACTTCACCTGATGGCGACCTGCCTTACCAGTTGTTTAACGTTACGGTCGGGAGCCTTGATGAAAATGACCGCATATCCGCCAACTGGAACGGTACAGCCAGCTATGCCGATGCGTCCCGGGCGCTTTCCATGTATGTTCTGAATCTGGCGAACAATAAGTGGGAGCTGCTGGCTCGCGCAGATGACAATGGAAATATTGACGCATCCTTTAGCGCCAAGGATCATGTGGAGAACGGAAATGCCGTCCTGCTGGTGCAAAGCCGTGCAGATGACAATCCCAGCCTTCAGAGCGAAGAGGTTCAAGCAACGGTGAAGAGTACCCAGGCGTCCAATTGGGACGGCACCGGACGTCCGGACAGCTACGACTTCTCCTTCGCATGGATTACCGATACTCAGTATTATACGGAAAGCTGGCCCCACCATTTTCTTCAGCAGAACCAATGGATTGTGGACAATGTGAAGGACTGGAATATTCGCTATACGATCCACACGGGAGACCTGGTTGATGAGTGGGACATGGATTACCAATGGCAGGTTGCCGACAAGGCAATGAAAATCTTTGAAGACAACGGGATGCGGTACGGCGTGCTGGGTGGAAACCATGATGTGGGCGCCGGACTTAAATTTTACGACAACTACTGGAAATATTTCGGTTCCAAGCGTTTTGAGAACGAGGCTAACTACGGAGGCTCCTTCAATAATAACTTGGGCCACTATGACCTGCTGACGGAAGACGGACAGGACTTCATCATCCTGTACATGAGCTGGGATATCTATACGGACGAAATCAACTGGATGAACGAGGTGCTGCAGAAATACAAGGACAGAAAAGCCATCATCGCCACACATCGCTATACCAATGCCAAATACACGGCAAGCAATCCTGACGGCTTGCTTGATTACCAGGGGTATGTGCTGCGCGAGCAGGTTGTTGCGAAGAATCCGAATGTTTTCGCGGTACTCAACGGGCACTATCACGGAGCTGGCATTCAGATTGATGCCTTCGACGACAATGGGGACGGCACCAAAGAACGTTTGGTTTACCAAATCCTGACCGACTACCAGTCGGATGCAGAGGGCGGCTCACAATATATCAAGTTTTTATACTTTGATTTGAAGAATAACAAGGTATACATGAATTCCTATTCACCTTATAGAAATGATTTTAACTATTATGATGAGCCTAAGGTGGATGACTTTTCGGAAGGGCTGCAAAAAACAGACTATGATATTTACGAACTGGACGTGAATTTCGATACATCCGCCAAAAGCTTGAGCACCAACCGTTTCAGCGCAAGCATTTATACGCAGGAGTCCATCGGAAGTGCGGAAAATGTCTCTAACAAAGCGGAAGTGCTCTGGAAAAATTTGAGCCCGGATTCCCCCTATAGCTGGTATGCAAAAGTAACCAACGAAAAGGGCGGCATTAGCACGACGCCGGTCAATGTATTCCGTACAGCCAAGGTGACCGGCAATGGCGGGAACAACTCCGGAGGAAGCAACTCTGGTGGAAGCAGCTCCGGCGGCTCCACTAGCAGTCCATCCAGCCCGAAAGCTCCGAAACCGCCGGTAACCAACTCCGTTGAGGTCAAAATCAACGGCAAGCCGATTCAGGCGGTACAAAATGCTGACGGTAGCATTACCCTGAATGAAGCTGATCTTGTAGATTACAGAGGGAGCAAGCTTGTCCTTGAACTGCCGGCAGCAAAACAATCGGAGCAAAACCGGAACGCCTATGTGGCAGTAATGAAGGGAAAAGGCAGGAATATTGTGGTTCCGCTCAGTATTTTCAATAATAATGCGGTGTTAGCATATATCACCTCACCTGGAACGTATGACATCAGCTATAATTTGAAGAGCTTCGGAGACATAAAGAACCATTGGGCCGAGAATGATATTACTTTTGTAACGGCTCGGGAAATCTTTCAAGGGATAGGAAACGGAACATTTGCACCTGATGGAACCATGACCAGGGCGATGTTCGTTACGGCACTTGCAAGGCTGGACGGCGCCGATGTCTCTCGATATACAAGCTCGAGGTTTACCGATGTTCAGGGAGATGAGTGGTACAAGGCATATGTGGAGTGGGCGGCTGAGAATGGAATTGTAAGCGGCGTAGGCAATAGCCAATTTGCTCCCAATACATCCGTTACCCGTGAGCAGATGACAGTCATGCTCCATCATTATATCCAGCATAAAGGATTTAGTTTAAACAATAAGGCTGAAACCGGGGTATTCAACGATTCCGGTACAATCAGCCCATGGGCGGCGGATTCTGTAGGTATTTTCCAGAGGGCCGGTATTATTTCCGGTAAGCCCGGCAATGTATTCGATCCTCAGGGAATGTCTACACGAGCAGAGGTATCTGCCATCCTTGCAAGATTTATCTCGGAATTGGTTCAGTAAGCGGGAATTTGGAAACCCTCTTTCTGCTGATCTGAGCATCATTAAACAAAAGGCGGCATCGGGGGCAATGAAGTGCCCCCAATAAAGTTAGACACGTATTTTTGAGGCAATCTGTTGGGCATGAGTCCGGTACTGTACTGGGCTCATGCCCATTAATTTTGACTTGATACGTTTGTGATTATAATAGTGATATATTTTGCTAATGCTTGAAATGATCCATACCGATACTGTTTCATCTGATAGTGCCACCGTAGATCCGAATGGGGAAGGAGTTTATCCGTTTAATGGACACCACTTTTTCTAGGATTGTGCTGTAGGCTGTATAGCTATTTCAAAAGATTTCTTACCGTGATACTCAAACATCAATCGTGTAGTTGCTTGTTTTTTTGTGAGTGATATTATGTCTTTAATCGAAATTATTGCTTAAGGTTAAAGAAAGGAGACCGTCATGGATATAGAAATCAGATTATTAAAAGCTACCGAGAAGCCCCCTTTAGAATTGTTGCTTCTTGCAGATCCCTCCGAGGCCATTGTAAGGGAATATTTGAGTAGAGGTAAATGTTATGTAGCTGCGATTAGCAATGAAATCATCGGAGCTTTTGTACTGCTTCAGACACGACCGGAAACAATAGAGATTATAAATATAGCTGTACGAGAAGACTGTCAGGGAAGAGGAATAGGTAAAAAACTAGTATGGAATGCGATTGAAAAAGCAAAAGAAGAGAGAATAAAAACAATTGAAATAGGTACAGGAAATTCAAGTATCGGACAGCTGCTGCTTTATCAGAAATGTGGATTTCGAATAACGGGAATTGATAGGGATTTTTTCATTAGACATTACGATGAGGAAATTTATGAGAATGGCATTCAATGTAGAGATATGATTAGATTAAGTTTCGATATATAAGGATTCAAGGGAACGCCGCAAAGTCATAGAAAAGGCCGGGGTTTTCGTGGATACATAGATACTGAATGGGATTCGGCAATCTATATGTAAATTATTGAGAATGAGAAATACATCTACTGAAGTATTCATATAGAAACATTAGTATTGATCGGATCAGAATTAGCTAAAGCCAACAGAGAAAAGGAAATTATTATTTGGCTGGCTCAGCGGGATCAAAATGTAGTCGGCCGTGGAACGGTTGGGTTTGATCTGGATGAGATGCCATGGATAGAAGATGATTTTCCTGAAATGAAAGAATTTATGTTATCAACTATAATAGGGGTAATTAATAGAACTCAATGGGATGTATTAAACTATGAACCTAATGATATCTGGAGGGGACACCCGTTGGATGTGGCGCTATTAGGGAACTTGATGAACAAAGTGCAGAATTAAAACGTTTTTTTGTAGAACCAGAGTATAGAAACCGTGGAATCGCTGGACTTATTCTGAACCAATTAGAAAATGAAGCGCGGCACAGGAAATACAATTTTATTAAGCTGGAGACAGGTGATCGGCAGAATGAAGCGGTCAGTTTCTATAAAAAGAATGGATATTACCACATAGCTTCGTTTAGGGAATATACGAGCTGTCCTTCATCTTTATGCTTTGAAAAGAAGCTGTGATGTTAGGTGCTTAAAGGATAGTTTTTAAATATGGTACTATATAAGTTGAACTAAAGAAAGAACGACGTCATTAGTAAAAACAGGTACAAGATCAGAAAAGTATGCAAAATACAGTTTTTTTAAAGTAGAAATGAAAGAATGAGCAAGAGGTTGCAAATGTGCAGCAATTTTTTTCGTAAGTGTCCAGTTTGAAGAGGATTTTAGAAAAAGCCTGCACTTCTGCAGGAATTTCAGGAATTCTGCATGGCGAACCTCATAACTCAAGTGTAGAAGGAAAAGCGATGGAAAGAACACTTTCCGAGCATCCATTTGATGTTCTTTTTCTAGGATTGTTTGGAGTAGTAATCTTGTTTTTTATGCGTTAAATCTTTCCCATATAAAACCACTAAGCTGGAGGGATGCTGGAATGCAAAGTAATAGCAAGCAAGGCCTAGAACTTGAAGTTAAACTGGCGAAGCCTGCGCTGCGTGCACTTAACAACCTCGGAATCACTACCTTGGAGCAGGTGTCTAAATTTAGTGAAAATGAAATCAAAAATCTCCATGGTATAGGTCCTAATGCGCTTGAACAATTACGAAAGGCTCTTGAGCTTAAGGGATGGACCTTTTCTAAAAAATGATCGGAGGGGATCACCATGCCTAAGTTGGATGGTCACCAGCAAGTAGTTGATTATTTGAACCATCTTGATCATCCGTTAAAGAAGGAAATTGAGGAAGCAAGAAGGATCATTTTAGGCGTTAATGAACAGATCACAGAGCATATTAAATGGAACGCTCCAAGCTTCTGCTTTAATGGGGATGATCGAGTGACTTTTAATTTGCAGGGAAAAGGTTTTTTTCGAATTGTCTTTCACTGTGGCGTCAAGAAAAAGTTTCAGGCTGTGGGGCAAGCAGGGACTATTTTTGAAGATGCTACGGGACTGTTGGAATGGGCTACTAACGACAGGGCGATCGTGAAAATTTACAGTTTAAGTGATATAGAAGACAAGAAAGAGAAGCTTGAAGAGGTAGTAACCAGATGGCTACAAATGACAAGCTAAGAACAAAGGAAATAATTAACAACATATCAATAAAAAGGTGATTATAATGAAGCATCATTTTCAGACGGATCAAGTGTCACTACAAGTTATTGATGAATCCTACGCACAAGCGGTGACTGAATATAATCTTAGAAATAAAGATTTCTTAAAACCATGGGAACCGGAACGCAACTCCGATTTCTATACTGTACCTTATCAAGAAAATCTACTGCATGAAGAATACTATAAAATTCTAGAAGGTAGCTTATACAAGGTTTGGATAATGATGAACGAAAAGATCATTGGATCGATCGCATTAAGTAATATTGTGATGGGCGTTTTTCAATCTTGTCACTTGGGATATAAGCTGGATGAACAGGAACAAGGCAAAGGAATCATGACCGAGTCGTTAAGACCGATTATTGATTACGCTTTTCAAGAGTTATCTTTACATCGTATAGAGGCTAACATCATGCCAAGAAATAAGGGCTCTTTAAGATTAGTAGAGAAGCTAGGATTTCAAAATGAAGGTTTGGCACGGAAATATTTAAAAATTAATGGGGTCTGGGAAGATCACATACATATGGTGCTGCTAAATGAAGGGGAAGAGGCATGAATACTGAACTTCATCCAAGAATAAATGAAATCCATTAATATAAGGCGACAGGATGGCGAAATCATAGATTACAGGAAGCAGGGGGATCGAGCATGAACAAAACTACAATATTCCTAGTAAGACATGGACAGACAGAATGGAATGTCGAACACAGGTTTCAAGGGCATCAGGATTCTCCATTAACAGAGCTGGGTGTTAAACAAGCTAGTTGGTTAGGGGAGTCCATTCAGAATGAGTGGATCGATGCTATTTTTTCCAGTTCCAGTAATAGAGCTCGTAGGACTGCAGAAATCATCAAAGGAAATAGAGAAATAGATATTCATGAGAGCGATGATTTAAGAGAAATGAACCTGGGCATTTGGGAAGGACAAAAGCAGGAAGCTATTATGGAATTATACCCTGAGGAATATGATTATTTTTGGGGTGATCCTGAGAAGTTTCAGGTTTACGCTGGAGAGACATATGAAGAGGTATTGAGCAGGGCAGTTCGTAAGCTAAATCAGATTATTGCTGATCATCAAGGGAAGTCGATTTTAATTGTAACGCACACTGTGGTAGTCAAGCTGATTATGGCGTATTTTGAAAAACGGCCTATGAACAAGCTTTGGGATCTCCCTTATATTCATCCAGCTTGCTTATGTAAAGTAGAAATTACCGATAACGAATATAAAATTATTTTGCATGGAGATATCAGCCATTACCAGGAAGATGCAGTGGAGGGGTAAAATAACGGAGGTGATCCTGTTTGGACTCTGAAGTATTGATTCAATCTCGAAGCATTCAGTTTAGAAAGACCATTCTTGCGGATCTTGATTATGTCATTAAGGCGGAAAATGATGAACAAAGTCGTAAATTTGTTGCACAATGGACTAGAGAAAAGCATATAGAGGCTATTGAGCGCAGAGATCAGCTTCATGTTGTAATTGAGGATCTGGCTGGAGTAAAAATTGGCTATATGATTCTCGCGGGATTAACCAATGACAATGATTGTATCGAACTGACAAGGATAAATATTAGTCATAAAGGGCAAGGGTATGGGAAACAAGCTATTCGTTTGATACAGAAATATGTTTTTCATCATTTAAATGCACATCGTCTATGGCTTGATGTAAAGGATTTTAACGACCGGGCAAAACATGTCTATGAAAGCAATGGTTTTATTGCTGAGGGTTTATTGAGAGAATGCATCAAAAAAAATGATACTTATGAATCGCTAATCATTATGGGAATTTTAAGAGACGAATTTCTAAAGCTGACTGAAGGATGATTCCCAAAACATAGCGTTGTTTGAAGGAGGAGATCATGAAGAAGGGATTAATATATATTTTCGTTCTATGTGTCGGTGTATTGATGTTGGTTAGAAGTCATTTACACGTCTCGCTTGGCGACAATATATTTAGTGCAGCAGGCATCTCTCCATGGCTTGGGAAGAATACTAGGTTTCATCTACCAGTAATTTTAGGTTTCATTTTATTGCTAATTGGAATGATCGGAACCGTAAAAATATATAAACCCAGATACCCCAAAATTTTAAGCAGGATCATCATAGCTTGTGTTGCATTTATGCTCATTTTTCCATTGGCATCAGAAAAGCTTATGTTTGTTCTCAAGCATAATTCAAATGGAACACATTCCATAGATTATTTGGTGGAAAATAGTGAGTGTCACATTAAAACCAGTGACAATGAGGCCAAAGCCAAATGTTCGTTTACTTTTTATAATTATGGTGCAGAGAATAGCATAACCATTCAGCCTGTTTTTGAAGATCGTTATGGTGACCTGAACTTCGAAGCAAGTACCGTTAGCATTATTCCTCACAGTAAAGTCAGCTTAACGGCAGAATTTATTGCTGAAGGTCATGAAATTGACTGGTCGGGGTCGGGATATTTCAAAGGCGTAGGAATTGAAGTTGAAATGGATGGAGTTAAGAAACGATATAATAAATTTAAATACTTAACAATAAAGGAGCTGCCCATATGGACAACTCCTTAATTATTTTTCTTGTTGCTTAAGCTGTATGTTTGGTTTTCAAATTTTGTTTTGTAGTAGGGTTCACGGGTCTGATTTCATCTTTTTTGTGGAATAATCCGCGAAGATAAGGCAGAACGTAGTGATCAAGTCCGATTTTGCCAGCGTTAGCAGCCGCTACAACGATCAGCACTTCAAGAAGAAGCATTTGGGCATTGGTGCTTACTGTACCCGAGAAGAGGAACGCAGCATTCATTACCAGACCCATAAGAGCAGCGAAGGTAGTCAATGTTCCGAGTATTAATCCAAGCCCTACGAGAAACTCACCCAAAGGAATAAGGTAGTTGAAGATACCTACATTCGGAAGAGCAACATGCTCCAGAAATGTTCCCCACCAGGCTTGTACAGTAGGGGCATCACCAGTACTTTTTGCAATCGCTCCTTGTAAGAAACCTGCGGCGTCGAATCCTCCAGTTAATTTATGCCATCCGGCTGTAATCCATTTATATCCGAGATAAATTCTGATAAAGGTTAGGAACCACATTGCGACTTTGTTCGTTCTAAGGAAGTTGTTAAACATATTTACCACTCCGTCCATTGTTGTGTTTTTTGTTTGAATGAGGAATCTTTGATGTCTTTATTATATGTGATATTTTTCACTATACATGTGATTAAAATCACAATTAATAAAATTTTAATTATTAAAATTTAAACATGTGTGGGAAATGAAGGTTCAGTGATCACAATAATTGTGCGCTCAGAGCTGCTATGATAACCTAATTGGATTCGGTAACATGGAAAGGAGCCTGTGCTTTGAACAAACTGTCTCCAATCGGCGTAATACTCGCTCAAATAGGAACACCATCTGCACCAACAGCCAAAGCGGTTCGTCCGTATCTGAAAAAGTTTTTATCTGATCGACGGATCGTCGATTATTCGCCGCTGTTTTGGCAGCCTTTGCTGCAAGGGATTATTTTGCGCACTCGTCCAAGACGATCAGCAAAGCTGTACAGCCAGATATGGGAAAAGGAAGGATCACCCCTGTTGCTTCATTCATTAGCTCAGCAGTCAGGGCTGCAATTATTGCTTGGTTCTGATTATCATGTTGAGTTAGGATTAGCATATAGTGAGCCGAGCATGGAACAGGCAATCTCAAAATTGGAGAACGCTGGAGCTACACGAATTATTGTTGTACCGCTGTTTCCCCAATATTCATCAACCACCAGCGCTTCAGTGTACGATCAGGCGTGTTTTGCTGCGCTCGGTAGAAACAACTCCACCGGAGCTGCATCAAAACGTTTTGTTCCCACGCTCAGATTTATGGAAGCCTTTTATAATGAGCCTGGGTATATTTCAGCTATGAAGTCGCACTTAGTTCACCAAATAGATAACCTAGACATAAAGCCGGATTATTATGTCTTGACCTTTCATGGGATTCCAAAACGATATATAGAGACAGGAGATCCATACGAGGCGCAATGCATGGAGACGGCACGCCTGCTTGCTTCAGCTATGAATTGGGATTCTGGCCAGTGGCAGGTCACCTTTCAATCACGATTTGGTCCCGAGGAGTGGATCGGTCCTGCTACAAGTAATGTTCTTGGTGAATTGGCTGGACGTGGAATCCATAGGCCTTTAGTTTTCTCACCAGGTCTTGTAACAGATTGCTTGGAAACGCTGCATGAGCTTGCTATTGAA
Source organism: Fontibacillus panacisegetis (assembly GCF_900102215.1). Classification (GTDB taxonomy): domain Bacteria; phylum Bacillota; class Bacilli; order Paenibacillales; family Paenibacillaceae; genus Fontibacillus; species Fontibacillus panacisegetis. The sequence continues at coordinate 68,649 of NZ_FNBG01000017.1, read as the reverse complement.
GGACGAGAGCAATTTGCTGCCGGGGGAGGGGAAGAAGAGCAGTTTTTCGTAACCTCTTGCTTGAACAGTAATGAAGAATGGCTTCTATTTCTGGCTAATCAGGTGAAAAAGAACGCATTGGGATGGATGAATTGAGAATCAGAAATTTTCCACATATCAGCTAAGGAGAGCGAGAATGGATAATAGTGCCGAACAGATTTTGGAACAGGAATTAATAGCGAGAATAACTAATAGCGATTTATTAATGAAGATTTTTGAAAAAGCTCAGCATTTAGAATTAGATCATTATTATATTGGTGCAGGCTGTATCGTACAAACGGTATGGAATCAACTGACGAATCGTGATATGAATTATGGAATTGAGGATATTGATATTGTGTATTTTAACGGGATGGACTTAAGTATAGAGGCTGAAGATGAAGTTATTCAAACGGGTAAAGACATTTTTAGCGATATTCCATATAAAATCGATATAAAAAATCAGGCTAGAGTTCATTTATGGTATGGCGATAAATTTGGTTTTGAGATAGAACCCTATCAATCCGTCGAGGATGGTATTTGTTCTTGGCCAACAACAGCAACCTCACTGGGAGTAAGGCTCGAAAAAAACAACATTTGGAAGGTCTATGCGCCGTTCGGACTAAGTGATTTATTTAATCTGACGGTAAGAGCAAATAAGAGGTTGATCACGGAACAGATTTTTATGAAAAAAGCGAACAAGTGGAAATCAAAATGGCCCGAGTTAATCGTTCATTCATGGTCCACTTAATAGGGGGAGGCTCTTGACATGACTCTAAGAACCATTCTACATTACGATGCATTTTCATCCATTGCACATAAAGGCAATCCAGCTGGAGTAGTACTAAATGCTGATGATTTACATCAAGAAGAGATGCAATCATTAGCCGAAAAAGTTGGATTTAATGAGACGGTATTTGTCTTACCATCGGATACGGCCGATTTGCGACTACGATACTTTACACCAGGCCATGAAATTAATTTGTGTGGACACGCTACGGTTGCATCATTATTTTGCTTGAAGTCTAGAGGACTGTTAGGGAATAACAAGGAAATAACTATTGAGACGAATGTTGGCATTTTGCCCGTTTCCTTTGATACTAGAGGTGGAGAATTATTTATAAAAATGAAGCAAGATCAACCACGCTTTATTCCTTTTCAAGGAGATGTGAGCAGGCTGGCTCAAAGTATGTCTCTATCTGAGGAGGATCTGGACTTATCCAAGCCAATCGTTTACGGAAGCACAGGTACTTGGACCTTGCTAGTACCGATCCGTAACCTGCATAGCTTCTCACAAATGATTCCGCAGAATAATATGTTTCCTGAAATATTGAGCGAGAATCCAAAATCCTCGGTACATCCATTCAGCTTTAAAGCCGCAGATCAGAATGCTATGATGCATGCGAGGCATTTTTCTTCTCCATATTCAGGAACCATTGAAGATCCAGCAACAGGTACAGCATCCGGTGTTATGGGAGCGTATTACTTAACCTATGTTAATAAAGAGGCATCATCTGTGGAATTTATAGTTGAACAAGGACATGAAATAAACAGGGATGGGAAAATTTATGTACAGGCTGTCCGAAGCGAAAGCAGCATAGATGTATACGTTTCTGGAACAGCTGTTTTTGTTCGTGAGTTTTTATTGTAGGACGATTAAGCAGGTGAGAGAGGGGGAACATGTGCATGAAACCTGTTGTGATCGCAATCGCTGCGGTTAAAAATAACGGAGCTTTATTTCATACGTGCATATACATGTAAAAAACTGTCCGGCATGCCGGACAGTTTTTGTTGATAACTTATTACAGCGCTCCATTAATCACTTTCTTATAATAAAGCACGGAGAGGAAACCAAAGATGGAGTAAAGTACCGTGTACACCACCATAACGATCATCATTGGTGTCCATAGCTCGCTTCCGAAGAGAAACCAACCGGATTTTACAGCAAAATAGCTGTGGAACAGCCCAACGATTAACGGGATACCAAAATTGAAAATTTGCTTTGCTTGAATGCCCTTTAACAAATCTCCTTCCGTGAAGCCGAGCTTGCGCAGAATTGTATAATTCGGCTTTTCCTCCTCACTTTCATCCATTTGTTTGAAGTACAAAATACAACCTGATGTGACGAGAAAGGTTAATCCAAGGAAACCAACGATGAACATGATAAGTCCCATGGTTTGCTTTTGAGAGTTAAGGTCGCGCAGCTGAGAATCGTTTCCTCTATCCTGACTGAGTGGGAGCTTTAGAAAAATATCATTTGCAGTGATTAATTTATCCTGATCTGCAATATCTACTCCAATATAAGTGTTAGATTCTTTCTGAATTTCTGGATTAAGATCTTTTTTCAGGTGTTCAAAAACGGAATCATCCACGATAGCTATTGGCAAGCTGCCATTGGTGAAGTACCAGGATACGATATAATCTTTCTCAATACCTACCATCTGCCCAGGAATAACATCATGTTGGCCTTTGAATTCGATCGCTCCACTTTCCTTAAAGGATAGGAAGGTTTTTAATATATCACTGAATCCGCTCAACCTTACTTCTCCTTCAGGCAAATCGAGCCCCTCTACTGCAGAGTCGCTAATAACACCAATAATCATCGTATTTGACTCTGAACCGGTGCCTGTAAAGCTTGCCTCCAGCGTATCCTTGAAATTGGTTTCTACCTGAATGACATCAATTCGGGTTTCGTCAAACGGAATTTGATTTGTTGTTAAGGCTTGTTTGAATTGTTCCGCATCCTGATCACTTGCAAAGGTGAAGTCGGATGGGACGCTGTTTTTCGCACTTTGTTCGGCTGAGTAGTAAGAAATATAACTTAAGGAGAGCAATCCGATCGCGAGTGCAGATACCGTCGTAATGATCGTCAGCATCAAGGCGTTTGACTTCATCCGGAACATAATCGAGGAGAGAGATAATACCTCTCGAATATTCAGGTAACCCGACTTTTGCTTGCGAATGAGGTAAAAGATAAATCGAACAGAGCCCTTGTAAAAAAGATACGTGCCGATAATGACTGAACCAAGGATTATAATCATGGCCATTAACAGCTCTGGCATACTTGTGAAGTCGCCGCCAAACAATTTAGATGAGAGATAGTACCCACCAAGAATCAAGCATATGCCCAAAATACCGATCAGTATTTCTACAAAAGATACTTTCTTTACTTGTTCTTCTGTTGATGACTGCACTCTAAATAGAGATAGAATGCTTTGTCTCTTCATAAACAGGTAATTCATCAGCATAATCAGAACATAAAGAGCAAGAAATACAATCATGGTTTGTCTGAACGCGTCTGTTGAGAAGTTTAGTGTTGCGTTTGTATCAACCCCTGTTATTTTGAACAGGATCATAAGCAGCAGCTTGGAACCCGAGAAACCGAGCCCAATTCCGATCATCAGCGAGCAAAAGTACAAGATGAAATTTTCTGCCGTCAGGATACGAAAGATTTTGTTCTTCGTCAGACCTATTAATTGGAACAGCCCGATTTCTTTACTCCGCCGTTTGATGAACAGATTGTTGGCATACAACAGGAAAATGGTTACGATAGCAATAAGCAGTACCGAGGCAGCTCCTAAGGCAGCTGCGCCTTTAATTGTTCCTTTGGCTTCATCCATAGCCGGATCATATTGCAGCGTGACAAAAGCGAAATACAGGGCAACGCTAAAAATAAGCGCGAATACGTATAAATAATAGTTTTTGGCGTTTTTCTTGAGATTCCGGAGAATGATATAATTAATGCTCAACCTGAACCCCTCCCAGAACCCCTTGAGTGGTCATGATGTCCTTAAAGAAGGCTTGTCTCGACTCTTCTCCTTTGTTTAATTGAGTGTAGATTTGACCATCCTTTATAAAAATAACTCTGCTGCAGTAGCTTGCGGCTACCGAATCATGAGTGACCATAACAATCGTTGCCTTAAGCTTCTCATTGAGATCGCTCAGCTTGTTCAACAGGTCTGAAGCGGATTTGGAATCCAGCGCTCCTGTCGGTTCATCGGCAAAAATAATGCTTGGCTCGTGAATAAAAGCTCTGGCTGCCGAGGTTCGCTGCTTTTGTCCACCGGATATTTCATTCGGATATTTATCCTTCAGTTCGTAGATCCCCAGCTCTGATGCAACAGCCTGAAACTTTTGCTCAGCTTCTTTGCGGCTTACTTTTGAGATGGATAGTGGTAAGAGAATATTTTCTTTAACCGTTAAAGTATCTAATAGATTGTAGTCCTGAAAAATAAAGCCTAAGTGATGCTTGCGAAATTCCGCTAGCTGCTTTTCCTTCATAGCCGTCATTTCATTTTTGTCGATAATCACGGTTCCGTGGCTAACATGATCAATGGAAGAGAGGACGTTCAGCAGCGTTGTTTTCCCTGAGCCGGAGGCGCCCATGATGCTGACGAATTCTCCTTGCTCAATGCTGAAATCAATACCTTTGAGCACTTCCTGCTTATTAAATTTGTTACCATAGCTTTTATGAATTTTTATCGCTTCTAGTATACTCATTTATACACACTCCTTCATTCGGTAGCTTCATTATATAAGGGTTAGTTTAGTCTTTCCTTCGATTCACCGAACAAATGGGTGAGGCATGTGACAATGTTGTCACATGCCTCCAATAGATTATGATTCCCTGATGAGCACGAAGTCATTACGTTTGGGAAAAATGAGCCGCATTGTTGTTCCTTCTCCAGGCTTCGAATGTACATCGATATGTATCATCAACGAATCGGCAGCCTTTTTACTCAAATACAGGCCCATTCCGGTTGCCATATGTTCACGATGGTTGAGTGTAGAAGTGAACCCCTTATCAAAAATGCGAGGGAGGTCTCTGGGATCAATTCCGCGACCGTAATCTTGTACCTCCAGAATCACTCCATCATCCTGAAAATAGCTCCTTAAATAAATATCTGCTGATTCACTATATTTCACAGCATTCGTTATCAGTTGTCTGACGATAAATGCAAGCCACTTGGCGTCACTTAATACCTCGGTCTCTTGAAGATCCAGGTCAAAGCCAATTCCTTTCTGCATACACCAGGATCGCAGAGTGCGAATCTCCTGAGAGATGAGCGGCTTTAATTGAACCTGCTCGACATACAGATCGTTCTCGATAAAGACGATCCGTTTTTGATGAAGCTGTTGATCCAGCAGGAGATGGATGCGCAGCCACTCGTAGGTTAACTGTGTCTTGATGGTCTCATCATCCAGACGCTCTATCATGAGATGCATCGCTGTTAGCGGGGTCTTCACCTCATGAACCCAGGAGAGCAAATCGTCTTTTTCTTCCTCCAGCATGATTCGATTATACTCAGCTTCCCCCTTAAGTCGTTTGGTCTGGTGCAGGAGATTTTCACTAATGATCTCCTCGTAGGGGCTGTCTGCCGTAGCAAGGCTCGATAAATCGAGATGGGGCTCCCATTCTGCCAAGCTTTTATAAAATTTAGTTTCCTTCTGGTAGCGCAGGACGAGGAAGATCACAAAGATGACGGTGGATAAAAAAACGATGTACAGCAGGGAATGAAACGGAATCTCCGGATCTAAAAATGCTACGGAAAAAGTAAGCAATTGCAAACAAATAACGAGCATTATCCAGCTAAGACGCTCCCGCAAATATTTTATTATCATGTATTATCCCTCTTCAATCGCTACGTAGCCTTGTCCGACTTTGGTCTCTACCATAGTGTCAAGACTGAGCGCCTCTAGTTTTTTCCGCAGTCGATTTACATTAACGGTGAGCGTATTGTCGCTAATAAAACGATCATCCTCCCATAGGCTTTTGATCAGCTCTTCACGGGACACAATTTTATTCTTCTGTTCAACGAGCAGCTTAAGAATAAAGAGTTCGTTTTTGGTGAGCTCAATTGTTCCCTTCTCGCTGGTAACGATATTTTTTTCATAATCAATCGTAGCTCCGCACCAGGTTCGAAGTGAAATAGCTTCGGTGTTGTAATCATATACGCGGCGCAGGACGGCCTGAATTTTAGCGATTAGAACGTCGAAATGAAAAGGCTTCTGTACATAGTCGTCCGCACCAAGCTGCATGGACATCACGATATCAGTCGGATGGTCGCGTGACGACAGGAAGATAATTGGGACATTGGAATGAGAGCGAATCATCCGACACCAATGAAAACCATCGTATTTTGGCAGCTGTATATCAATGACCACCAGGTCTGGTTTTACATTCGTAAACTCTCCAAACACTTTATTGAAATCGGTAATTCCGTATACGTCATAAGACCACTGCTGGAATCTTTCTTTGATCGCTCCAAAAAGGCTTGCATCGTCTTCGATTAACATTATCTTGAACAATAGATTCACCACACTAATTTATATTGAAATTATTAACTGAACTCATTATATAGTAAACGTCTTGCTGTGATCAGGCAAAATAAAAATAGTGCAGACAAGGGATGACGGTATTCTGATAATTGTTGAAATGCCAATAATAATGATATTATTATCTCATATGATATTTTTACATATCATAAATGAAAGGAACTTGTCAGCTATATGAATAAAGACATGTCAGAGAAGAAGCAAATGAAACTTAATACCATACTTGATCAGGCCACATCCCTTCTAATTGAGAACCCCGGTGCTTCAATGTCTGAGATTGCGGAGTATGTTGGAATTGGAATTGCTACCTTGCATCGGTATGTTGAGAGTAGGGAGCAATTGATGGTTCAATTGGGATTCCGGGCTATTCAGGTAGTGGGTGAAACCATGGGTCAGATACATTTAGACGAGGAAAACTGCGAAGCCTACATTCCAGAACTGATCGAAGCCTTGATCCCTTTGGGTGATAAAATATATTTTCTCGCCCATGATGCATCAGTAAATTATAATCAGGAAATTGAAGAAGCCGATAAGCGGCTGAGAGAACCGGTGATACACGTAATCGGACTATTGCAGCAGAAGGGTTATTTCCAGTCCATGGTCAGTAAAAAGTGGATTGTAGATGTGCTTTATTCGCTGCTGTTTTTGACATGGGAGCAGGTACAGAAGGGTTATATTGCTATAAACTCCGCAGCTGCTCTCGTTGTGGATACGTTTTATCACGGGGTTTTAGCACACGACTCTTAACGGCTTGTTAGGAAAGAACGTTAAATTATTTCAAAAAGTACTTTGCGGATAGGTGAAGGGAGAGAACTGTATGTTAATTCAAAATGTTCTGGGGAGTATCAAAATATCTGAAGATGTCTTATCTAAAATCATTGGACTTACAACCATCTCTACCAACGGTATTGCTTCCATGTCAACTGGAATCATCGAGAGAATTTCCAATAAGGTAAACGGAAAAAGCCTGCAAAACGGAGTTGAGCTTAGAATAGTAGAATCTGGACTAGAGATCCACTTAAAAATTATCGTATATTATGGGGTCAAAATGCATGAGGTTTGCAGGGAATTGCAGCACAATGTAAGAGAGGCTGTTGAAAAGTTAGCCGGGTTATCTATCAGCACTGTTAACGTCAAGGTTCAGAATATATTAAATAAAAAGCGAGATTCCAGAGAAAAGCTGTTAAATGTACAATTACAATTCTAATTGGAAGCAAGAAGAGTTCTGCGTTAAATTAGGTGAATATCTGTTGTTTAGCAGCATACAGGCGAGATATCATGATATGCTCGGATGAATGAAGAAGGCGGTACTTTCCCGGTCTTCTTTTTTTTGTAAAGAGAACATGAAATGTAATGATTTTTTTGTCGAATAATATCAAAAATTGAAGTAATATGGAGGTATCAAGTGTATAGAATCAAGGAGGGTTAGAGTTTGTTTAAACTGAAAGGGAATGGTTTTCGTCAAAGTAAAAAGCTCAGTCTTACATGGCTGCTTACGGGTTTGGTGACTCTGGTGGTACTGCTTACCTCAAGTATTCTTCTGGTTGGCTCCTATCAGTCCAAAAAACAATCCTTGACGAAGACGACGCTCCATCTAAATTACATCAGCGCTGATCGCATGTCCAAGACGATGGATTCCTTATTTCAGTCTATGCGCGGTAGCTTGAAGCACGGTGCCGATAAACTCTCTGATTTTAAAGCTATGACACCTAAGCAAGTGGATGATTATTTAGAACTGATGCGCAACAGCAGCAATTTCTTTAATTCTATCGCAGTGGTTGAATCCAACAGGGTGATCCGTAATGTAGCACCGGCAAGCTTGGGAACAGCTGGTAGGCATATCACATCTAAAGCTAGTATGGAGGCTTTGTCACTCCAAAAGCCCTACATTTCATCTCCTTATAAGACTTCAAATACGAAGAGATTAATCGTATTTTTGAGTCAGCCGATTTTTAGCAGTAACGGTTCATATCTCGGCATTTTAAGCGGTACACTTTATCTCCAGAAGAACAATATTCTTTCTGAGGTTTTTGGCTACAACAACGTGGATGGCTCAGGTTCTTATTATTACATTGTGGATTCCGAAGGACGTCTCCTTTATCACCCGGATAAGAATCTCATTGGGAATGACGTCAGCAGCAATAAGGTTGTGCAGAAACTGATGAAGGGGGAAAGCGGGGAACAGCAGGTCCGCAACACTCGTGGCGTCGAGATGCTTGCCGGGTTTTCTAGTGTCTCAGCCAACGGATGGGGAATTGTGGTTGTCACACCGATAGGTCTAATTCATAATGAACTGATGAGCTACATTCGGACAATTATCGGATACTCGTTGCTTCCGTTCATAATACTGTTGATGAGCATCATTGTCATAGCGCGAAGATTTGCCTGGCCATTTGTCCATCTGGCGAATCTGGTCAGCAAGATGGGAAATGAAAAGATTGTATTGCCTGAAGTTAAGCCGCATTGGAGCCGTGAGGCCGACTTGCTATCGAGAGCTGTATTGCTTGCTGTCGCCAATATTCAGAAGCAAACTGATCAATTGACCCATGAGGCCACGACAGATGCTCTAACGGGCCTGATGAACCGGAGGTCTCTCGAAAATACGATAAGTCAATGGATAACTTCTGGTCTCCCGTTTTCGCTCATTATGCTGGATGTAGATAAATTTAAATTCGTAAACGACACCTATGGTCATCTCATCGGTGACGAAGTGTTGAAACATGTTGCCAAGGTAATAGAGACCTCACTTCGTCCGGACGAAAGTTGTTATCGGTACGGTGGGGAAGAGTTTGTCATTTTGCTGGGCGGTGCAGGTTCCGAGGATGCCTTCGACGTAGCCGAAAAAGTCCGTCAGGCTCTGGAACAAAGCAAGGCCCCCATTCCAACAAAAGTTACGGTCTCGCAGGGAATCGCAAATTATCCTTTACATGCGTTGGAGCGTGAGGGGCTGCTAGAGAAGGCTGATCAGGCATTATACTTGGCCAAAAGCAGAGGTAGAAACAGGACGGTGGTCGCTGAAAGTTAAAAACGCCAACTGAAAAAAATGCAAAAATACAGCCTTTTCAATGATATCAGTTCAAGTTGAGCAAAAGCCTGCAAAAGCGCAGGCTTTTGACTGTATTAGACGCAAGAATGGTTGATTAGGACTTCAAAAGATGCACTTTTGCAGGTATTAAATGGAACGAGCTTATGTAGCAACAAAAAAGATGCACTTTTGCAGGTATTACAGTAGCTTCACATGGAGACATACACATACAGACATACAGACATACGTACAAGAGTAAAAGATATTCGAATCAAACTATTGTCGATCTCTGCCAATATGTATAATATTGGAATGAAGATCAAGACCGAATTGAATATGGAGGTACATTTAACGATGCACATACATATTGCGCTAGCAGAAAAGGCTGATTTAGACGAAATTTTGCGGCTTCAGTATCTTTCATATCAGAGCGAAGCTGAGATGTATCATGATTATAATATTCCTCCTCTTAAACAAACGATCACTGATTTAGAAGATGAATTTGAAAAACAAATAATACTTAAGGTAGTGGCGGATAACAGGATTGTAGGCTCTGTTAGAGCGTACGAGGACAGGGATATTTGCAAAATAGGAAAGCTGATCGTTCATCCTGACTACCAGAATAGAGGAATTGGTTCAAAGCTGATGAACGAGATAGAGCTCAGGTTTGTTCACTGCAATAAGTTCGAATTGTTTACTGGTGAAAAAAGCTTGAAAAATATTTATTTGTACCAAAAACTAGGCTATCAAAGAACCAGAGAGCTTGAAGTTAATCCTCAATTAACAATGATCTATTTGGAAAAGCAGCATATGTCTAGGGATAACATCGATAAATAAATCATAATTAGAGAGTGAGCTTCTCACTCTCTAATTATATTTTCTGATGACACTAAGCTTAAAAAATGCAAAGATGGCGAATAAGAAGAGCAGGCAGCCGCTAACCGACATCACTGCACCTGGGCTAAAAACATCTGCGTAATACGATACGATAGCAAGTCCAACGGAAGGTGCAACACTCATGATTGAGCTCATCACGCCGAATACTCGTCCTTGAAGCTCTTCAGACACCTCGAGCCGAAGAATGATGTTAATGAGTAGTGTGCAGAAGGAGAACATGAATCCAATAATCAGAATAGACGGAATTGCTGCAGTAGCTGACGTCATAAATGATAACACTACGTTCATAGGCCCAAGCAATAGAAGACTGAACATGATCAGGTGGCCGCGTTTTTTAATTCTGGACCCAAAAATGAAAATGAGCCCAGAACCGAACATGTATCCAAGCGGAATGCAAGCTTCCATAAGCCCGAACTCAAAGGGAGTGGAGTTCCATTCTGTAACAGCCATTACTTGAGTTAACATTAGCGAAGGCATAAAAAAAAGCGCCAGAGTAGGAGACATCATAATAACTGATTTCGCAAAAGGGTCCCTCCAAATAAATGAAATTCCGGAGGCCAAATCCTGGGTAAATTTTCTTTTCTCTTTAGACAAATTATTCGCTCTCATTGGAGAAGGAAAGGCTCCGGCAAGTATAACCAAAACAAAGGAGACTAGAAACGTTAGTCCGTCAAAAAAAATGGCACTGGATATTCCAAATGCAGCAACAAAAATACCGCCTGCCGAAAAGCCTATCGTCCTGCAAATATTTTCTGATAAATTTACCAAGCTGACAGCCTTCTGAATATGCTCCTTGCCAACTACATTAACAAGAGATGCATGATAAGCAGGGGATTTAAACAGTCCTGATGTCGTGACAAGTCCGGTTAGTATGACAATGATAAAAAATGGAGTCACAGACATCGTAAGGAGAAAAGCAATAATAGCAACTAGCGCAAAACTGATCAAATCCGTAATAAGCATAATTTGTCTGCGGTTGATTCGGTCAGCATATGTTCCTGCAATTGAACCTAATATTGAGCTTAGTATTAGATTTGTGATAACGAGAGTAGCCATCATTTTGGCGCTGCCTGTCGTCTGTAGAACCCATAGATTCAGCGCGATGCTATGAAAGGTGTTGCCGAAAATAGAGGCTGAATATGAAGCAAGCAGCATGAGAAATTGTTTATTCCTCCAGACGCTAGGGTATGACCGTATGACCGCTTGGTTTTCAGTTGCTGTAGCTGACATTGGTGTATCGAACATAGTAACCTCCTATAAGAAAAATGATCCAGGCTTATTAACTTAAGCGCTTAAGTTAACGGTAAAAAAAATTAACAGCGAACTGTTAGTTTTTTTTCTAGCGCTTTACTCCGATACTATATATATTATTTGATTGTTTAAAAAAGTCAATATGATTTATCAAATTTTCCATAATACTAAAAGCACTGGTTGATTTATCCTCCTTGAAGGTTATTACCTGAGTGTTCTTATTCACAAGAATTTCCGGGCAGTTGCAGGTACAGATGACAGTCAGTTTATCGAACATATTCATTTTTTCAATATGATTTCCCAAGAATTCATTGATCACGATCGCTTTCTTGTAGGAACCCGATTGTGAAATTGAATCCAACTGGTGAAGGTCATCGATGATAAAGATATGATCTCTAGAAAAACCAAGATCATGGATTCCCTGCAAAATATGAGCAACTAGCGATTGATTGTTGAAATTCTCCATAATGAAACAGACTTCTTCTGAAGAAGTTTTTAGAGCATCGCTATTAGTATCATCAGCTTTAGTCAAGGCGACCTGTATGGCTTCCTGATAATTGTAAAAAATCTGTTTGAACATCTTATCCTTAATTTTGCTGTCGATTAGAATTAACGGAACACCGATTGTGAAGTTGATAGAAATGGAGTAGAAGGTTTCATCCCTTACATCGATCAGGAAGGCGGCGTCCAGCTCTCTTTCTACAATGATATCCAGCGAAGGTTTCTCGGCATTCAGTGAAAGAAGAAGGGTATGGTAACCGGCAGCAGTCAGCAATTTTTCCAGACTTTCCACAACAGCTAAATAACCCTGCCGTTTCCAGTAAGGTGTATGGGATGATTTGTTCAGAAGAATCCCGATGAGACCTGTTTTTTTCTTCGCAAGGGAGCGAGCCGTAAGATTAGGGATATAATGAAGCTCCTTGGCGATTTGTAAAATATGCTTGCGTGTTGCTTCTGGAATGGTCTGATTATTTACACTGTTTAGCACGTAGCTTACGGTTGCGATTGATACATTAGCTTTTTGAGCTATATCTTTCATGGTTGTTTTTTTCAAAGTCAAGTCACCCTAAATGTATATTTTGCATTAGGTTAGCATTAAATGATTTTTTTGTACAGGGCGTTAATTATGTCACAGCAGAACTTCCTTCGTTTCGAATATGATCAATTCAAGAAAATCTGTTTCTTTATACATTTCTTCCAAAATTTTTTGGGACTGCCTTGAAACGGTGGTCTCTTTTTTTGTATGCACAACTTAAACTACTAATTTAACATCTGGAATTTGTAGCTCCAAGCCGGAATTGTTGGCAGATGGCAGATTAAGAATACATGAGGAATGGGAGTGGACCTGCAAAGACGATTCTAAAGGATATTCAATCATTGAAGAGATTGGATAGAGGGATTTCAGGCAGTTGCGGAGAATTATGGAATGATAGCAATAAAGTGCTAGTATACGATAAGGAGAGACACGGGAACATAATTTTCATATGGATACTTAATGGGTATAATTGTATAATTAGGGAAAATAACGCGATTGTTGGGAGGTAGTAATGATAAATAACCCGTTTTCTAAAAAGGTAGGAAGTATTTTTTTACCTGTTAGCAATTTAGAAAAGTCAAGAGATTGGTATTGTGATCTTTTAGATCTACCAACTGATGGCGAAATTTTTCACGGTCATTTGTATGTATTGCCTTTGAATGGATTGAATATTGTTTTGGATAGTAAAATTTATGCAGAGGATACTGTTTTCAAAAAGCCTGTTTTTCATTTTGATACGGATAATATAGAAGACGCTTATGAATTTATAAAAAGTAAAAACATAGAGCCTACTACCGGGATTCAGGATGGACAATGGTTCAATTTTAAAGATCCCGACGGTAATCATCTGATGCTCTGCAAATGTTAGGAGATAGAAATAATGTTGACTATTAAATTGCCAAAGGAAGAAAAAGCAGAAATTATCCGCAGTGTTCAGGCTTATTTTGAGGAAGAGCGGTCAGAGAGTATTGGTGAACTAGCCGCTGATCAACTTGTTGATTTTATGATTGAAGCGCTAGGTCCTTTCATATATAACAAGGCACTAGATGACTCTCGGCAAGTAATTAACGAAAAAATGCTTCAATTAGAGGATGAATTGTATGTGCTTGAAAAACCAACTCAAAATCGGAAGAGATAGTTAACCAGTCAGCATTGAGGGAGCATAAATGTTTTTATCAATCAATAAGGGGATTGATTGGAATGGCATTTGGTGGACCAGGTGGTTTCTTTGATTTTATTAGTGAGGTCCCATTATTTTTTATAATACTTGGTGTATTACTTATCTTGTTTGTATTAGGGGTATTAATTTATATAACGATTAAGAGCTTGTATATTTGGATGTCGAATAACGCTGCTGAAATTGTCCAAAAGAGCTGTAAAGTGGTTGATAAGAGGACTGAAATATGGGGCGGCGGAGATGATTCAAGTACCAACACGAACTACTACATTACTTTTGAATTCGAGGATGATAGTTCCCGTATTGAGCTTTATGTTAAATACAACCATTATGGATTAATATCTGTTGGTGATCGCGGGACGCTAACCTATCAAGGAACCAGATTCAAAGATTTTCATCGAAGAATAGAGTCGAGAAATGTAAGGTTTATTTGATATGTTGATATTCAATAGATTAGATTTTATAAGGCAAACTTCTTTTAATTAAGAGGTTTGTTTTCTTTTTTTATTGGAGGAGATGATGAGAATTTTTAAATGACTGGAGTATAATGGTATAATCTGAAATACATACCACATGATGGGGTGATTCTTTAATTTCATGGGAACCATTACGGGTTTAGGAACGAAAGTCGGAACGGAGCCGATAATAATGGCTGGCTCATGTGTGCTGGTTTTTAATTCTTTAGGACATCTATTACTTCAAAGACAGAACGAAAATCTCGATTGGAGCCTTATTGAAGGTGTTATGGAGCCAGGAGAATCTTTGGAAGAGACCGCAGCTAGAGGGTTATTTAAGGAAACCGGATTAAGAGCTAAAACGTATCAGTTAGTGACAGTTCTATCGGGTAATGCTACGAATGATGAGTATCCCCATGAAGATGTGTACAATGTAAGGGCTATTTTTGTGGCCAAGGAAGTAGAAGGTGAACTCCATAATCATGTTGACCAAGGCATCGAATGTAAGTTTTTTTGCCTTGAAACGGCTCTACCCAATTTGAACCCCTCAACAGAATATGTACTAAAGAAGACGGGATACTTATAACAGTAACCAAAAACAGGAGGTCCAGCATTTTGAGAACGACACTGGATAGATTTTATTCACATGTATTGTTCGATTTGGATGGAACTTTGACAGATCCGAAGCTTGGGATAACGAAGTCAGTGCAATATGCTCTGCATAAATTCGGGATTGAAGTGAATGATTTGGATCAATTGAACTCTTTTATCGGGCCACCTCTAATGCTTTCCTTTCGGGATTTGTATGGTTTCACAGAAGGTGATGCGAATCAGGCCATTCGTTATTACAGAGAGTATTTTCAAGACCAAGGTATGTACGAGAATGAATTGTATAATGGAATGATAGAATTGTTGAGTTTATTGAAAAAGCAGAATCGGACGCTAGTGGTCGCGACTTCCAAACCAACCGTTTTTACTGAGCAGATATTATCTTATTTTCATATGGATTCTTTTTTTGATGTTGTATGTGGAAGTGAATTGGATGGTACACGGTCTGATAAAGCAGAAATCATCCATTATATTCTAGAACATCAGCAGATCGGTAATGATGCCGCCGTTATGATTGGTGATCGGAAATTTGACATTATCGGTGCAAATCATCAAGGTGTTGATGCAATCGCCGTAGGGTATGGATATGGTAGCAAGAATGAACTGATGGAAAGCAGCCCTAAATATTATGTTGAATCAGTTGAGGAGCTGTACGCTTTATTTATATGAAACGATGAGGATGATAAGGGAATGTTGAACAACGATCAGGTACGGCTAATCCAAGAGCATGAATTACAGGGCTTATTACATCTGTATAAGTATTTACAGCCTGATGACTCTGAGCTGAATACTACAGACGTACAGATAATATCGCTTTGGCGTGAAATGCTTGATGACCCCAAAATGAAAATCATTGTTCTTGAGCAGGACGGACAAAAAAGAGGCCATTCATATAGCGGAACAGAGTAACTGTTATAAAGTGATGCTAATGACAAGTTCTAAAAAAGAAGAGACCTTGAGGTTTTACGAGGCATGTGGGCTAGAGAAGGGGAAAAAGACGGGATTTATCAAATATTTTGGAGGATAGGAAATGATTAGTAAACATAACGCGGAGCATTACATTTGGGGTGAGCGTTGTGATGGATGGCGTCTAGTTGATCAAGAGAATAGAAGCATTATTCATGAGAAGATGCCCGCAGCAACAAGTGAGGCAAGACATTATCATCAGAAATCCATTCAGTTTTTCTTTGTATTGTCTGGCACGCTAAACATCGAAATTGATGGGGTGGAGCACACCCTTAGAGAACAAGAAGGGATTGAAATTTCACCTTTTGTTGCTCATAGAGCATTTAATTCCTCGCAGCAGGATACAGAGTTTTTAGTAATTTCACAACCTAATACTAGAAATGATAGAGTTTTGGTAAATTAGAAATGTGAGAAGTTTGCTTAAAGAAACGGGATTTCACGAAGTAGTTGTGATTGAACAAAGTAAGTGGCTATATGTTTATGGTCACAAAAGATAACTGTCGTATACCGTACTGTCTAACTGAACATCATTTGGTGAAGCCATGATACTCATTTATAATAATATAAGGACAATTATAATCTCACCTGAACAGGAGGAGCAGAGATGCTTGTAGTAACGAACACGATTCGAATTAAAGCCGGTCATGGAAAACAGGTGGCTGCTCGTTTTGCAGAGTCTAAAGGGGTTCAGCAAATGCCTGGATTTATTCGTTTGGAAGTATGGCTTGGCGAAGGTAAAGATGGAGAAGAAGAATTGAAAGTGTCTACCCTGTGGGAGAACGAAGAGTCATTCCGAGGCTGGACTTCGAGTGAAGCATTCCGGGAATCTCATCGTGGGGGCGGGGAGACGAAAGAATTTATGCTAGGAGCGTCACTAAATAAATACGAATTGGTTGTATCTCACTCAGTTTCTTAAGTATAGCTGAGGCTATGAATTAGATGAAGCAGTACATTCAGTGTTGAATGGGCTGCTTCATCCCTTATGACAGAAGTACGGAGATGAATCGTTATGATGACCAATCTGATCATCGTATTCGTGTTAACGATGGTTATACATACGGCTGAGACTTTATCCTAACTTAAACCTTCGGCAATTCAGGTATCTGGGCATTTCCAAAAGGTTTATTTTTCTGAATGTTTTGGTTACCGCAATATACACCGTTGGCGTTCTTTCTTCACTATATGCGGCACACCTCTTGCCACACTTAAGTACAACAGCTTCACAAGCCTCTGGCCTAATTAACGGGATTGCTACTATTCTGTTAACTATTTTTATTGATCCTCAATTAGGTCTTATCACTGATCAAGCGATCCATCAAGATCAATCCAAACCTCTGTTAGGAAAAATATATGTTCTATTAATGATTTCTCGATTTTTTGGTACTATGCTGGCTCAAGTCATTATAGTTCCAGCTGCTTATTTTATTGGTATGGCTGTACAAATATTATCTGGATAGATCTGAGGAGGCTGAGGATGATTGATACGTGTTAAAATGAGTTTTGCTGAGTTTCGTACGTTGGATAAGCAAAGCATAAGCTGGCAATGTGTGCAACCGTTAACGATGCAAGTACGAGGACAAAATTTTGAAGTAAAGAAGGCATTGGTTGATCAATTAAATGAGGCCCAATTATCTACATTTATGTTCTACGTCTATCATAATCATATTGGGTCCGCGGCAGAGCTATATTGGTTCACTCAGTATTACATTACTGATATTAAGGCTTGGCCCGCTATCAAGGCTGGCGTACGCTTTTATAGTGACCAGGTAATGTCTGATATATTGGAAGAAGCTGAAGGGATTGTTGTACAACGAAACCGGAAGGAGGATGGAAGCTGGTGTGAAGCAAAGCCTTCTGATTTGGAGCAGGATGAAGGTCTGTCTCAGGCGATTCAAGCGGTTTACGACAAATATGTAACTGCGTCTCCGCGCCTCATCGAGATAATGAATGCCTATGTGAGTCAGCATTTAAATGAATTTATTGAACTGGTCTAGCAACTGCTTCATGGAGGCTGAGGGGGTCTGAGGATGAATCAGGAATATAGAAATAGAATAGATCGAGTGATTACATATATTGAGGAGCATTTTTCGCAAAAGCTCACACTGGATGATCTGGCTGGGATCGCAAGCTTTTCCAAGTATCATTTTTCCAGGATTTTCACCTCGATTATCGGTGTAACTCCGGTCGTGTTTTTGACTCGAATACGTTTAGAGAAAGCTGTATCTTATTTAGGCAATTCAGATCTCGCCATTCTGCAGATATCTCTGCTTTGTGGCTTTGAATCCCTGTCCAGCTTTAATGCCGCCTTTAAAAAGTACTTTAACTCAACTCCTTCCGAGATTAGAAATGACTTGATTAAGAATTGCAATTATAGCAATTACTCATTAGTTGATCGCAATAAAAACGAAGAAGCAGCGAATCCAAATCGATATGCTGAAGGAAGTAACAATAACTTTCTGAGGAGGATTTGGAATATGAAAATTTCGATTCATGAACTGCCAAATTATGAGGTAGCCTATGTAAGACACGTCGGTAGCTATTTGGACACTTATCATGCATGGGGTAAAATAGGTGAGTGGGCCGCAAAAAACGGGCTGTTTTCACCTGATCAGTATTTTATTGGAACTTCTCTGGATGATCCATCGACCGTCGATGAATTTGAATGTCGATATGATGCATGTGTAACGCTACCGCCTGGCTTTCGAAAAGAGTATAATACTGGTGAAAACAATTCGGACCACCTCGGAGATATTGAATTTGCAACATTACCGGGAGGAACTTATGCACTGTATTCATTCTACGATAAGGCAGATCAACTAGCGATTGCTTATTCGAGCTTATTCGGTCAATGGCTGCCAAACAGTCAGTACGATCCAGATGATAGATATTGTCTTGAATTTTGCATGAATGATCCGGCAACTGATCCAGAGGGGAAATGCAAGATTGATTTATATGTACCGATCAGGGAGCATGGATAAGGAGATACAACAATTTGAATTAGAGATCCTATTGGATGAGGAGAGGAGAGAGATCATGCTGAAAGCTTTTATTTTTGATATGGATGGTGTCATCATTGACAGTGAACCGCTCCACTATGAGGTAGACATAGAGACGATGAATTATTTTGGACATGTTATAGAGCACGAGCAGCTTGATAAATATGTGGGCATGACGAACCCTGAGATGTGGAAATCGATTAGAGTAGAGTATCAGGTAATGCAGAGTGTGGAAGAAATTATTGAATATCAGCTTGCCCGTAAAATTAGTGGTCTTCGTTTACTAGATATCGAGCCTATTGAAGGTATCAGGGAGCTTATTCAGAATATTAAAAATAGGGAATTGTTAGTTGGTATTGCTTCCTCCTCTCCTAGAATATTCATAGAGGAAGTTGTTTCTAAGTTCGGGATTGCTGAACATTTTGATTGCATTGTGAGCGGTGAGGAAGTGGCAAAAGGTAAACCGGCGCCGGATGTATACCTCGAAGCAGCCCTTCAACTTGGAGTAGAGCCTCAGGATTGCCTCGTGCTTGAAGATTCCCGTAATGGCATAATAGCTGCCAAAGCAGCGGGGATGGGATGTATAGGCTATGTGAATCTAAACTCTGGCAATCAGGATCTGTCACAGGCCGATGAAGTTGTTAAGAAAATATCAGATATTAAATTGGAAAATTGGGTTTAAGCATTTAGAAAGGCAGCTGACAGTTATGCCGCATATCGTTGGGGATAGAATTACTTTACGGGAATACCGGAAGGAAGATACTGGCTGAATCGTTCAGCTATTATCGGAATCGTGATTGGGCGCAAGAATTTGCTCGGACAGGGCTACGGCAGAGAAGCTCTCTCCCTTCTGCAGAAATTTGCTTTTGAAACGTTGAACCTAAACCGTCTTGAGCTGGAGGTTTATGATTTTAACGAGAGAGGTCGTCGATGTTACGCCAGCTGCGGTTTTAAGGAAGAAGGACGGCTGCGGCAAAAAATGTTCAAAAACGGCAAATACTGCGATGTCATTGTAATGAGCGTTTTAGCAGAAGAGTATCGGGCTAACCAAAAATAGTTGTGTAGTAGCATGGCGGAATTCCGTATATTACGGTTTTCCGCCTTTTTATTGTCCTTCAAGCAGTTTTTGCAGTTTCATTTCCGTTGATGATTTGTCTACCGGCGTATAGATGCTTAATCTCAAGTCTGCATCACCCTGTGCCTGAAGGGATAACAGATTAAAGAGCATTTTACCAGCCTTGGCATGGCGAAATTCTATCATAACCTCAGGTGCAGCACTGACTTCACTCTGATTCCATAGGCCTTTAAAATCAGGATAATTGTGCTCCATATGTGAAATGAACTCCGAATACCAAGGATCAGCGACATATTGTCCGTAATAGGCGCGAAAGATCGCAAGAAACCCTTTGACGAAATGTGCCCAATTCACTGCAAGAGCGCGAAATTCCTTTTTCGTAAAAAGAAGAGAGATCATATTTCGTTCTTGTTCAGGAATTTGCCGAAAATCGATAAATACATGGCATGCTGCTTCGTTCCAGCCAACAATGTTGCAATGACGATCTGAAATAATGGTCGGGCAATATTTAAGCTCCTGCAATATTTTAAGCATGGAAGGGCTGATCACGGTAGGTTCTTTAACCGCAAAATTTGGATGAAAAGCGTTGTCTAACGCGAGGTCAAACAGATATTTTCTCTCGTCGCTGTTCAGTTTAAGAGCTCCTGATATGGCATCCAATACAGAAGCGGATACTTTAATGTCTCGTCCCTGCTCAAGCCATGTATACCAACTAGTACTAACCCCTGCCAATTGAGCGATTTCCTCTCTGCGTAAACCAGGAGTTCGGCGGCGGGAACCGACGGGCATTCCTACACTTTGGGGATCAATTTTGGCACGATGAGTTTTTAAAAAGTCTGATAGCGCCTTTAGTCTTGGCTCTTGCTTCATGCTTACCTCCAAAGAGAAATTAGACATTAAGATCTGGTCCTAAATATCATTATAAAGGGATTAAATTTAAATATCATATTACTCCTTATCCTAGTATAACTGAAAACTGGTAATAGGATAACTTGAGGGTAGAATATAGGAAAACGTATTTTTAATACTTGGTACTAAAAGAAGGAGGAATCATGATGCAGAGAGTTGTGATTACTGGCAGGGGGATTGCATCCCCGCTAGGCAATGAAATTGAACTGTTCTGGAACAGCTTGAAGGAAGGGAAATCAGGAATTACAATTATCGATTTATTTGACGTCTCGGAATTCGGAACCAAAATCGCAGGATTGGTTCGCAGCTTTGATGCTGAAGCACTTTTTGGACGGAAGGATGCACGGAAGATGGATCGATTTTGCCAATTTGGGCTTTACGCGGCTAAGAAGGCTGTTGAAGATGCTGAGCTTCCATTGGACAGAATCGATCGGGAACGCTTTGGTGTATATGTCGGTACAGGAATTGGCGGTATTGGGACGCTTACAGATAATTATGACGCATATCTTAAACGTGGGCCTGGTCGAGTAAGTCCTAGCTTGGTGCCTATGATGATCTCGAATATGGCGGCTGCACAAATCAGCATCCATTTTGGCGCTTTAGGTCCGACTTTATCTCCAGTTACAGCTTGCTCGATTGGAAATACTGCAATTGGAGAAGCGTTTCGGATGATCCGAACCGGAGAAGCCGATGTAATCATTGCCGGAGGAACCGAAGCAGCAATCCATCCATTGTCGTTGGCAAGCTTTGGCAATGCTACTGCATTGTCTAGACGCAATGATGCCCCGGAGCAGGCAAGCCGACCATTTGATGCAACGCGTGACGGTTTTGTTATGGGGGAAGGCGCAGGAATTGTAGTCATGGAATCATTGGATCATGCCCTGGCAAGAGGAGCAAACATTCACGGTGAAGTGATCGGATACGGGGCGAGCTCAGATGCGTATCATATTGTTGCTTCTCATCCGGAAGGAGACGGGGCGCTTTTAGCGATGAAAAGAGCGATTCATTCGGCAGGTATTTCCCCTCACGATATCGATGTAGTGAGCGCTCATGCTACAAGCACCGAGGTAGGAGATCTCGCGGAGACGAAAGCGTTAAAAAGGTTATTCGGAGATCATGCGCCGAGGGTGCCAATTACCGCAAACAAATCGATGCTTGGTCATATGTTCGGTGCGTCAGGAGGGGCTGAGGCTATCGCTTTGGTTGAGTCTCTAAAGGAGGGGATTATCCCGCCAACGATTAATTTGGAACATCCCGATCCAGCTTGTGATCTCGATTATGTTCCGAATACAGCGAGGAAAGCAGATCTCGAAATCGGCTTGTCTAATTCTTTTGGATTCGGCGGTCATAACGCGGCTATTATTCTGAAGAAATATAGCGAGTAATAAATATTCCAGGCTACAGCAACCTTCCAAACTCTGGCAACGTCATTATGATATGGGGCATTTGGAAAGCGAAAAAAATAAAAATGACCCTAAATAATGAGAGCTATGGGGGCTGATTTTATGAACAAATGGGGGAATTGGCTGGTAGTAAGCATGATTTTTCTTTTAGTACTGAGTGGGTGTGGAAGCGCGAAAGACAATAGTAATAGTGCACCTATGGCCAACAGCTCCAGTACTAGCGATTTTGCGTCAGATACAGGTACAAGTGAGAGCGCAAAAGAGGAGTCTACAGAACAAGTTAAGTTTGATAGTGCATCCGCAAATACAACTGAAGCTTTACCAAGCTCTGAATCAAAAGGTGGAAATTTCATAACGAGTACGGGCTTCAGCGCAGCTGACAGTATTGCCGGACTGAATAAGAAACTGATTTATACAGCCAACGTTACGATGGAGGTCAAAGACTATGGTAAGGCACAATCCGATATTCGTAATTTGGTTACATTAGCAGGTGGATATATAGTAGAGTTCTCCGAAGGTTTCTCTCACAACGAAAAAGGGGGTGATTTTACAATTAAAGTGCCTGCCAGCGGATTTTCCACCTTTTTGGATCGATTGGAGAAATTTGATCATGAAGACATGCAGCGCAGCATTCAAGGTCAGGACGTCTCCGAGGAATACGTTGATCTAGAGTCGCGTCTTAAAGTAAAGCTGGCGATGGAAGAAAGATATTTGAAGTTTTTAAATGAGGCTACCAAGACAGATCAGATCGTGGAGTTCGTTAATGAACTTGAACGAATTCAGACTGAAATTGAGCAAATTCGGGGGAGAATGCGATTTATCGATAATAGTGTATCCTTCTCAACCATTGAGATTCGGTTATATCAACCAGATACCATAATTCTTACTGAGAAGACGAATGCCTCTCTGTTCGAACGAGCTAAGGATGCATTAAGTGGAAGTATGAATGTGATTAGTATATTTTTCCAATGGATTGTCATTGTATTATCTGCAGCTCTTCCGATCCTATTAATCACAGGTGTAGCTTTTGGTATCGTATGGGTGCTTCGAAGAAGAAAAAATAGGGGTAAGTCATCTAATGAATAATGTATTATTCTAAAATTGAGACTTTAAAAATACTTTGATCTATGATAACCTGAATCTAGTAATTAAGAACCATCCAATTGTTATCTAATAAAGAAATATATACATCCATAGAACTTATACGACAATGGCAAAACTGTCGAAAGACAGTGACGCAAAGCTAAAGGGCCTTCCTCTTAGTCAGAGATGGTAGCCAGTTACCGAAAGGGGTTTTATATGTGCGTAGATTTATTATTGTTGTAATTGCGTTCATGACACTATTGCCATGGATTACTGGAGCTAATTCTGCTTATGCGGCGGATAGCAAGGATTGGTTGGATTTAGGGAACATTGATAATGGCTCTGTTAGCATTCAATATAAAGTCAATCCTGATTTGAAGACAAAGCTGTTAGTTGTGAAGGGCGAAGAGCAATATACCTATAATTTATTAGCTGACAGTGAGGATAATACATTCTCTCTTCAGCTTGGTAATGGTGATTACACGATAAGTCTACTGGAACAAACGAGTGGAAATAAATATCGATTGGTCCATAAGGAAACTGTGAATCTGAATCTTAAAGACAGCTCAATTGTTTTCCTTAATTCTGTACAAAATGTAAGCTGGAACGATTCCAGCAAAGCAGTTCTTAAAGCGAAAGAGCTCACTCAAAATAAGACAACAGATGCTGAAAAAGTAAAAGCTATTTACGACTTCGTAATTAGCAATATCAAATACGATAATCAACTGGCAGTAAAATCACCAAATGATTATATACCGCAAATCGAGCGTACATTTATTACGAAAAAAGATATCTGCTATGGATATTCTGCACTTTTTGCAGCTATGCTGCGGAGTGTCGATATTCCTGCCAAGCTTGTCATGGGGAACACGGAATATGTAACCACTTATCATGCTTGGAATGAGGTTTACCTGAACGGCTCGTGGGTGATTATCGATACAACGGTTGACTCAGGATGGAAAGGTACTACAACTGCTTTTGAAATGATAAAAGAAGCTTCGAAATACACACCTGCTAGACAATATTAATAGGGATTTAGGTCTGTGAGCCTTGAACTTTACCAGTTCGAGGCTTATTTTTTTTATTGTAATGCCGATTATATAATAAGATATATTAGATAATAATTATTTAAAGGAGTGCCGAAATGAAAGTCATTCTGGTTGATGACGAGAGGTTAGCATTGGAATACTTAGAGCGTCAACTTCTTAAATTTGACAATATTGAGATTGTAGGTCTTTTCTCTGATCCGCTTGTAGCGAGAGAAGAAATACTTCGCAAGGATGTAGATGCTGTTTTTTTAGATATAAGT
Organism: Fontibacillus panacisegetis; assembly: GCF_900102215.1. Lineage (GTDB taxonomy): Bacteria > Bacillota > Bacilli > Paenibacillales > Paenibacillaceae > Fontibacillus > Fontibacillus panacisegetis. The sequence continues at coordinate 44,104 of NZ_FNBG01000017.1, read as the reverse complement.
TTGCCTGAAATCAATGGAATTGAACTTGCTGATCAATTACTTGGGTTCAAACCTCAGTTGAATATCGTATTTGTAACAGCATATAACGAATATGCGATAAAAGCCTTTGAACTTAATGCAATTGATTATATCGTGAAGCCAACTAGAGCTGAACGACTAACAAAAACCGTAGATCGGATTCGAAAGTTACAGCATTCGATCGTGGAGGATGAAGCTGTTGAAGAGGATCATGATCTTCGTCTGCATCTATTAAAGCAAGTTTCGGTAGAGTTGCCTAAGGGTCAATTTACTCTTTTGCAGTGGAGAACTTCGAAAGCACAGGAGCTTTTTTTATTTTTGCTGCAGCATCGGGGACAGCTTGTGCGTAAATCCGTACTTATTGATCTATTATGGCCTGAATATGAATCTGACAAAGTGTACTCTCAATTGTATACAGCGGTCTATCATATCCGGAAGACTTTACAGCCTTATGGTGAAAGATTTCAAATCTCCAATACGACTGAAGGGTATATACTTAACATGAATAATGTCATTCTGGATATAGTGGAATGGGAGGACAAGCTTACCCAACTGCCGCGCATTAATGAGGAATTTATAGATGAATATGTAGAAACTATGAAGCTGTATACTGGTGATTACTTGCAGGAGTTTGACTATTGGTGGACTGAAAGTGAACGCCAGCGCCTCAAAGGAATGTGGTTGTTTACGTCCTACTCCATTGCGGATTGGTATCAACAACAGCAGCTTATTGATCAAGCGATCATATGTTATGTTAATATTTGCAATCAATACCCGCTTGAGGAAGAGGCACATTTTTCACTAATGAAAATGTACGCAAGTATGGATCGTCATTCAATGGTTGAAAGACAGTTCAATTTACTTTTGAATTCATTACAAGAAGAAGTAAGTGTTTCTCCAAGCAATCACATAAGCGAGTGGTATGAGCTTTGGGCGAAGAAAACTACTATGCAAAATTAATAAAACCAGGATTAACAGGAAGAGGCTGTCCCAAAAGTTATGTAATATAACTTTGAGGGACGCTTCTTGTTTAGCAGTGGAAAGGCAAGATATCAGGAAAAGGATGCAAAAATGCAGTTTTTTAAAAGCAGCCATGAAAGGATGAACAAAAGCTTGCAAAAATGCAGGAATAGGGTTCAGAATAGACTAGTTTGAAGAGAATCCTTAGAGAAAGCCTGCACATTTGCAGCAATTTAGGGCATTTAGGGGCTTTACATAAACAAAGCCTGCACATATGCAGGAATTTCAGGAATTCCGCATCATGACACTATTACACATGAGATACGGTCATAGAATATGTGGCGGATCAAGCGGTGCAGGGGTCGTCTTCCTTGCACCGCTATTTCTAGTTTTGACAGTAAACCTACTTTTGGGATAGCCCCTCAGTTGAGAACAATTGTACAGAAATTGTATAGGTGTTCTGATTATATTTAAGTTAGATTGTGAAGAATGGGGGATTTCAGGTGTCATGATTATACTCAGAAACTTCGGTGATTTATCCAAAGGAATTGATGTGAGCACGTATGAGGAAATTGAACTGAGCAAAGAACATAAGCAACAGTACTGCAGAGGTTTTTATATAGATTATCAAGAGAATAAGATTGGAATAATTGCGACGGTCAATGGACCGCTATTTTTTTATAACGATAATTTATTCCCGCTGCAGAACAGTAATTTTGATTGTTACATTCAACAATATCGTGATAAAAATATATTTTATTTTTCATGGAACGGTACTATAAAATATAAAATTTCCTATTACCGCTTGCTTTATCGTGAGGGAGGAAAATGGGAGGATGACCGGGTTAATGATTTTTTTGCCTGGTTATCCAACGCTGTGAAGAAGAAAAAGTTCTATGCTTTCTACACACTTCATGAGCAGTCTTCAGCTTGTAGAGAATTTGTATAGTCAGATAGAATAATCTATTCTTGTTGTTTTTGGTGAATTTTGGTCTAGCAAATGTTCGGAGAACCATTATTTGATGGTCTAAAACTTATTGGAAGAGGGTGAAAGAAAACAAATTATGAAGAAAAACTTAAAAATGTTTCTAGCTTTAATCCTTGTCCTTCAAGGGGTGTTTGGGACAGGATTGATTCAGGCACTAGCAGCTTCATTACCTGGCGATAATATCATTACGAAAGTTACTCTTGAAGATGAAGCAGGGAATGTGATTGATGCTGTGTATAAGCCTGATCGAGTCGATACTTCTAAGCTAGGAGACAAAGTTGTTATCAAGTATGATTGGGCTTTGGAGAATGGTCATGCTTATAAGGCCGGTGATACTGTTGAGTTTAATGTTCCCCAGGAGTTTGAAATCTTCAATCAAGTAGATGGAAAACTTAATGTGGACGGCGGTTCTTTTACAGATGTCGGTGATTTTGTTGTTGATACTAATGGTCATGTAACCATTACCTTCAATAGCAATGTTGAACAGTATTCAGAGGTTTCTGGTACGGTGCAACTAACCACCAAGTTCAGTGAGACTAAGATCACCGGTAGTACAGAAGTGAAGATTCCTTTCCCAATTCGCGGTGGAACACAAGTCGTTATCGTTAATTTTACACCGAAGGATGGAAAATTGCTTACGAAGAACGGTGTAGCTGACAAGGCTAAGAAAATCGACTGGACAATTGATGTTAATACATCGTTACAGAAGATTAACGGTGCAGTATTGTCTGATACTTTACCTAACGGCTTGATTTTAGATCCGAATTCAATTAGGGTTTCTAATCTTCAGGTGAATCTGGATCATCCACCTACACTAGGCTCTGAGGTTTCAGTAACCGATAATGTCTATACAGTAAATTTTCAGCCTGATGGACTAGGGTTTGAGATTCTGTTCAAGGAGACGACGCTGTCTAAAGCATACCGAATTCAGTATTCTACAGCAGTTACTGATAACGAAGCCATGAACAGCTTCACAAACGATGCTAAATTGACGGGATCAAATATTACAACTCAGACTGACAAGAAAACCATCAATATTGTTCGTGAAGAGCTTTTAACAAAAGAAGGCGCGGCTTCAGGTAGCGATCGAACTAATCAGAACATTGCTTGGAAAGTGAAATACAATTATGCTGGGAAAGAAATTACTCAAGCAGAAGCTGTAGTTCACGATCGGTTTAATGACAACATGAAGATTGTTCCGAACAGCTTTGTAGTCTATAAAGTAACCGATCAGGGTAGTAGAACAACACTAACTGATGGTCAAGATTACACGGTAAATTATATTAATGGAGTAGATGGTAAAAGTGGATACGATCTGATTTTTAATGCAGCGATTCCTGCGGATACCAAATACGATATTGAATATAAGACCTACACGGACAACCGAATTTACCAAAATACAACAGTTACTAATGATGTATATACCACTTATAGTGGGAATCGAATCGATAGGACGGCAACAAGCTACTTCTACAGCAACATTGGTGTAAAACGTGATACGTCTGTTGACTATAGTACAAAGACCAATACTTGGGAAATTGTAGTCAATAGCGACAAAAAACCAATGACTAACTTGATTGTAACTGACACATTTAGTGGCAGTGGTCTGAAATTGATTAAAGATTCCTACACAATAACTAGCTCATCTGGAACAGTAATACCGTATACTGTTGACCAAAGTGATCTGACAAAAGGACTTAAGATAGAATTCCAAGGACAGTTCACAGATACGTATACTATTACTTATAAAACCAACTTCATTCCAGAGAGTGCGGGTTATAGAAATACCGCTAACATTGTTTGGGATGAGAAAAAGACAGAGTATAGTGGCAACATTAACCTGACGAAAGATTTCAATCCTAATAATGAAACTAAGAACAACGGTCGTAAAGATGGTAAATACGACGCTAGCAAGAAAGAGATTACTTGGGAGATTGTAGCCAATTACAATGGTAATACAGTAAACAATGCTGTATTTACTGATGAACTGAAGGATCATCAGACATTAGTACCGGTTACAGTCGAAGTGTATGAAGCATCTGTTAACTCATCAGGAGCAGTAATTAAAGGTAGTCCAGTCACTATCGATCCTAGTAAAATTACTTATGTTAATAACACACTTTCGATTGATTTAGGTAATATTACTGTACCGCATATAGTTACCTTTGTTACAAAGCTTGACAAAACAGTAGTTGTAGACAAAGTAAACAACGAAGCGACTTTGACAGGCAATACTGATGATAGCTGGAGCTGGAATAAGTCATTAACTATCCCGCGTGGTGAATTTTACGTTGACAAAGCGGGTACAAAGAATGGTTCAAATATCGATTGGACGATCAAGATCAATGAAGGTCAATCCTACGTTGAAGGTGCGAAGATCATCGACTATCCGAGCACGAATCAGATCCTCGATACTAGTTCCTTTAAGCTTTATCTAGCTAAGGCATCTAATTCAGGGAACCAAAATGTATTGGTTCTAACAAAGGATGCTTTGCAAACGAAGGATGTTGATTACAGCCTAGTACTTACTACTGATCCTCAAACGGATAAAGAGATGTTTGAACTGACCTTCTTAAATCCTATTGAAGAAGCTTATATTTTGGAATATTCTTCAAAGATCGCTGTGACTACAGATGATGAGAATGTAACAAATAGAGTTGAATTTGAAGGTAATGGAATTACGAAGGGTACATTAGAGCATGAAAAAATTGTACGAGTTCAATCGACTATAGGATCGGGTACTGGTACAGGCGTACTTGGTAACCTTGAAATTACTAAGGTTGATAAAGATGATCATAGTAACAAGCTTGAAGGTGCTAAGTTTAAATTAATTAATAGTAGCGGTACCCTTATAGGGGAAAAGGTGACGGATCCTAATGGTGTGATTACCTTTACGAAATTGCTATATGGTACTTATACGTTAATTGAAACGGAAGCTCCGCAAGGATATGACCTTGATCAAACTGGAACTTCTATCGTAATTGATAGCTCTATCAAGCAAACGAGCGGTGTCAAGAAAGTTACGGCAGTAAATGAAAAATCTACTACTCCTGTAACACCTAAAGGTCAACTTGAAATAACCAAAGTTGATAAAGCCAATGTATCCAAGACGCTGGAAGGAGCTACTTTTGTTCTGCAAGACAAAGGCAACTTGAGAGCTCCAATTTCAGTGGTTACAGATGCAGACGGTAAAGCAGTGTTTACAGACCTGCTGTATGGTGAGTATGTTTTGACAGAGACAGCTGCACCACGAGGATATACAATAGACAGTCCGAATCAAACCATTACTATTGATTCTGGAGTTGAGTTGACCGGAGGAGTTTTGGGTATTACAGTAACAAATTCCAAAAGGGTTGATCCAGGTAACCCAGATAATTCAGGTAACCCAGGTAACCCAGGTAACCCAGGTAACCCAGGTAACCCAGGAACACCAACAAATCCAGGAACACCAACAAATCCAGTGACTCCAAAGGAAGAAGTACCAACTCCGACAAAACCGGTTGAGAAGGATGAAGAGTATACTGCTCCGGAAGAGCCGGTTCCGTCAGACGGAACCAATGGAGACAAGACTAAACCAGGAAAAACTTCTAATCCATCTGATATTGAATTGGATGAGAACGGTAATCCATTAGGCGGTTCTAAAGGAGACAAGGCTAAGCAAGATGGTACTAATGTACCTGTTCTTCCAAAAACTGGGGAAAATAGCCCTTGGCTTGTGCAAGTAGTTGGAGCTGTGCTAATCGTAGCTGGAGCAGTCATGTTGAGAAGAAAATTTCTAATCAACAAAAAGTAGTTTAATCTGTATTTCAGGCGTTCTTTAAGACTTTATTGGTCTTGGAGAACGCTTTTTTCAATTAAAGCGATTACAAATTTCTTGTTTAGAAATTGTTAAGAACAACTTAGTACAATTGTCTAGAATTTAAATTATAAAAATGGTATGTTATAGTAGATTTTGAGAAAATCAAGGCTTTTTTCCTATACTAGTTGAAGGAGTTAAGTAATGAAAGTGTATCGTGTGGATAGGTTGTTGCGAGTAGGGATATTAATTCTCATCATTTCAATGCTTTCAGGCTGTGGCTGGATTGGAGGAAAAAGCGAATCTGGTAATGAAAACACCACCAATAAGACTACTGAGCAAAAGGTTGATACATACACCGGAGAGAAAAGTAGAGAGATTACTTACGTATATACCGCTAAAAAAGAACTGTCACTTACCTTTAATGGAATGGGTGACAAGGAAACAATGACCAAGCTATTAGATGAACTAGACAAGTATGGAATCAAGGCTACTTTTTTTCTGCCAGGAATGAGAGTTGCAGAGGAGCCGGATATTGCAAATGACATTGTAGCAAGAGGCCATGAAATTGAGAACAACACGCTGAATCAGCTTGATCTGACTAATCTGGATTATCAACAAATTTATAAAGAAATAAAGTTAAGTAATGAAGTCATTGAAAAAGAGACAGGAAAACGCCCCAAATATGTTCGCAGTAAATCGGGCGATCATTCAGATGATCTTCTTCTCGTTACAGCACAATTAGGAATGAAAGCTGTAGTAAGCTATAACATTAATCCGAAGGACCGCGATATGAAATCTGCCAAGGAAATCGGAGATTATGTGAAGAGGTATATATCCAGAGGCGGCATCATCACATTAAATACGGATATAAATCCAGAAGTAATTTCTTCCATCCAGTACATTGCAAGTGCTGCCAAGGAGATTGGATATAAGCTGATCACACTGGATGAATTGGTTGAAAATGGCGGGGTAAGAAAACCGTTAGAGCAAATTCCAGGTTACGATGCATCCAAGTTTAACAACGATTATGAGAATGCAGATTATGAGTTGATTTATAAAGTGAATACCAAGAAACGTCATATTGCACTTACGTTTGATGATTTTGGCAGTGACAAGACTGTAACGGAGATTCTTGATATTTTAGCGGAACATGATGTAAAAGTAACATTCTTCCTAAGAGCTAAAGGCGTAGAAGATAATCCGAATCTAGCAAGAGCAATGGTAGCGGAGGGACATGAGGTAGCGAATCATACCTATGCCCATTCTGTTTCTACGACCATTACTCCAGAAGAGCTGCAGGAAGATGTGGTAAAAGCGCATCAAGTAATCACAGAGGCGATTCAAGAGCAGCCGGTTATGCTGTTTCGTCCACCAACCGGAGTCATTGATGATGAAAGAGCGAAGGCTGTCGCTGCTGTCGGGTATCCGGTGATTGCCATGTATGACGTTACTACACTGGATTGGGATGTATCTAATACTGCGGATGATATTGTGAATAAAATTATGGAAAAAACGGAAAATGGAAGTGTTATTTTGTTGCATATGTTAGATAATATCCACACTATTGAGGCTTTACCACGTGTGCTGGATGGCTTGGAGGACAAAGGGTTCACCTTTGTGAAAATGTCTGAATTGATCAAGGAACAGGATTCTTAAAAAAACGGGGATGAATAGATATGAATCTGTATGATCGTATTGCAAATCATGAGGAGAAAATAGGGGTAGTCGGACTGGGATATGTCGGTTTGCCACTAGCTGTAGCATTTTCGAGAAAATTGAACGTAATTGGTTATGATGCCAGCCAGGAAAAGGTTAATAAATATCTCAGCGGTATTGATGTAACAGGTGATGTTGGTGACGAGGTTATCCGGGATTGTAACGTATCATTTACTGCAGATGCAGATCAGCTTCAGGGAGTGCGCTGCTTCATCGTTGCTGTTCCTACTCCTGTGCAAAGCGGCAATGTTCCGGATCTGCAATTTGTACAGAGCGCAAGCCGGGTAGTTGCCAGCAAATTAAGCAAGGGATCAGTAGTTGTGTATGAATCAACAGTTTACCCAGGAGTAACGGAAGAAGTGTGCATCCCGATTTTGGAAGCTGAATCTGGGCTAAAGTGTGGGCAGGATTTTAAGGTTGGGTATTCGCCGGAACGAATAAACCCGGGGGACAAAGTTCATCGCCTTGAAAATATCGTCAAGATTGTATCTGGAAATGATGAGGAAGCACTTGATCTAGTATCCCGAATCTATGAACTGATCATCGAAGCAGGTGTATACAGAGCGGACAGTATCAGAGTGGCTGAAGCAGCTAAAGTCATTGAGAATGCACAGCGCGATATTAATATTGCTTTTATGAATGAATTGTCGATGTTGTTTCATGAAATGAATATTGATACTAACGCTGTGCTTGGTGCCGCAGGAACAAAATGGAATTTTCTGAATTTCAAACCCGGTCTGGTTGGAGGACATTGCATCGGAATCGATCCATATTATTTAACTTATAAAGCTGAAGATACGGGATATCATTCCAAAATCATTTTGGCAGGTCGACATATTAACGATGGGATGGGTAAATTTATTGCACAGCACATTATAAAAATGCTTGTGCGGCAACAACTTGATTTCAGAAATACTAGAATCGGTATTCTGGGACTTTCTTTTAAGGAAGACTGTCCTGACATACGCAATTCTAAAGTTATAGACATCGTGAGAGAATTACAGGATTACGGTATTTCTCCGCTTATAGCTGATCCTTTGGTAGATTCTGAACAAGCTCATCATGAATATGAAATAGAGTTGACCGAGATGTCATCCTTGAAGGACCTTAACGTTGTTGTAGTCGCTGTTGCTCATCAACAATTTTTGCAAATGGGCATTTCTGATTTTGACGGAATGTTCCATCGCGAACAATCAAAAATTTTGTTTGATATCAAGGGTGCATTTTCCAAATCACAGTATGAGAGTCAAGGCTACACATACTGGAGTCTGTAATTAAAGGATTGGGGATTTGATCGTGTTCAGAAAAAAAAATAAAAAAGTTACTGAGGAGAAACTGACCGTTACGCGACCAGATCGGCGGACGCTGTCATATGTACCTGATCCGGAACAAATTCGTCACGTTGCAGACCGAAGAGGTATTCGGGGATCTGAGCAGGATTCGGCCACATTGGATGCCGAATACCTCAACAAAATGAGAATGCTTAGTCTCAGATACGTTGCCGATTTTGATGTGCATATTATCCCTGAAGGACGCACCAAAAAAAATGGGATAAAGGGCAAGGCAGCGGATATTTCGTCTACTGGGCTATTGGTTGTTGTTAACGAGCCATCTCCTGAATTGACTGTCGGTAATAAAATAAAGGTGAAATTTCGCATTCCACCGGGCACAATGCCGGAAGGTTTCGAATCATTGGTGCAGACTGATGCAACTGTTGTCCGTTTGTTTATGCAGCAACATGAGACTGAGGAAGGCGATCACAAAGAACAACTAATGATCGCCGTAGAGTTTGTTAAGCCGTTAACGGAGTATTTTCAGAAGAAACGCTGGGGTTATTCTGTGTATGCAGCAAGTACGTTCTTGTTATTCTCAGTGCTTTTTATCATGCTCATGCGTATCGAGAGCATTATTTATTTTAAGTACAATATTGTTTTGTATCTGTATAGTCTGATTGCAGCCTTGTTTCTGTTGACCCGATATTTATTCGGAGCATTGTTCAGGGATGTTCCTGTGAATCCGGATTATACTCCAGGTGTATCTATAGTTATCCCTTGTTTTAATGAGGAGCAATGGATTCACCGAACCATTTTAAGCTGCATGAATCAGGATTATCCGGTTGATAAGCTTGAAGTTATCGTTGTAGATGACCGATCAACTGACCGTTCTGTCGAACAGATTGAGCGAATGATTGAGACCATTCATAATGAAGCGGAGCGTTATAACACTAGAGATCGGCTCAAGGTTATTGTTCAGCAGCAAAATGCAGGAAAACGCGAAGCTTTGGTCAAAGGGGTAGAAGTAGCCCGTCATGATTTGGTCGTATTCGTCGATTCAGACAGCTTCCTTGAGCCGGATGCAATCCGGCATCTCGTACAACCTTTCCAAGATCCTAAAATGGGCGGTGTTGCTGGTCGTACCGATGTAGAGAACAAATATACCAATTCATTGACGAAACTTCAGACTGTGCGATATTATATTGCATTTCGTATTATGAAGGCTGCAGAGTCTTGGTTCGATAGTGTAAGTTGTCTCTCTGGTCCGTTATCTTGTTACCGCAAAGATTTGATTCTTAAACATAAAGATGCTTGGTTGAACCAGAAATTCCTTGGTCAGCCTGCTACCTTTGGTGATGATCGGAGTATGACGAACTTTATCCTTAAGACGCATCGTACCGGATATCAAGATTCGGCGATCTGTTCAACGATTGTTCCTTCGGATAACAAAGTGTTCTTAAAACAGCAGATGCGTTGGAAACGCTCATGGCTAAGAGAATCACTTCGAGCGGCAGGATTTATTTGGAAAAAAGAGCCGTTTATGGCGTTGTTTTTCTACATTGGTCTCATTGTACCGATCGCAGCACCCGTTGTCGTGTTGTATAATCTCGTTTTTGTTCCGTTAGTTTATGGTGTTTTTCCAGGTACTTTTCTCATGGGACTTTTGTTGATGGCGCTGCTCATGAGTCTGGCACATTTGCTCTTCCGCAAAAGTAAGCTGTGGGTATTTGGTTTTGTCTTCTGTATTTTCTATGAGTTTGTATTGTTGTGGCAAATGCCAGTAGCATGGGTTACCTTCTGGAAGTCTACATGGGGTACTAGAGAAACGCCGCAGGATATTGAGGCAAGACTGAAGAAGGAAGCCAGAAAGCAACAACGAAATAAAAATCGAACGAATTCGATATAGTGAGGATGGCAGAAATGGTAAAAAAGCAAACAAATTCTGCCTTGAATGTGCGGAAGAAAAATATTAATAAAGTAATCAAAACTATTATCCAAACCGTCATTTTGCTCGCGCTGATCGCCTTGTTAATTGATGCGGTTTTTGATGTGCAGAGATACGAGGAGCCGGACAAGACTGCATGGATGCAGGAGGATCAGGGCTTTATTGCAATCTCATATTTTGGAGTAGGGCGCAGTGCGAGCTCAAAGCTCGTTGCCAAGAATCAGTTGGATGAACAACTGGGGGCATTGTATGATCAAGGATATCGTACGATCTCTCAACAAGATATTACTGATTTTTATACGAAGGGAAAGCCGTTGCCGCCAAAAGCATTATTTTTATCTTTTGAAGATGGTCGCAATGATTCCAGTTTGTTTGCGCAGCCCTTGCTAGAAAAATATAATTATAAAGCAACTTTTTTGTCTTACGCGAATAAAATGGGGAACAGCGACAGAAAATTTTTGCAGCCGAAAGACATGTTGAAGATGGCCAAGACCGGGTACTGGGAGCTCGGAACGAATGGGTATCGTCTAACCTACATTAATGTCTTCGATAAAGAAGGGCGTTATATTGGGGTCAAGGATGAGAACGAGCTGACGGACAAAGAAAACATTGAGTATTACAACCACTATCTAATGGATTTTATTCGTGATGAGAACATGATTCCGATTGAGGATCGTGATGAAATGGAAGCACGTATTCAGGGTGACTATAAATTGATGCAGGATATATATACAGATACTTTGGGATATGTTCCATCGGTTTATATGATAATGCACTCCAATGCACTAGGAGAAGGAATGAATCCCCTTGTGCTGAATGCGAATTCGAGTAATATTCACAACATGTTCCAGATGCATTTTAATCGGGAGGGTCAGACTCTAAACAGCAAGGATGATGATATTTATGACCTGACCAGAATCCAACCCGCTTCCTACTGGTCTACCAATCACCTTCTTATGAAAATAAGAAAGGATACCGGGAATACGATGCAATTTGTTCGTGGAGATGAAGATGAAGCCGGGAAATGGAATATGCTTGGCGGTGTAGCCGAGTTTGACGAGAATATGATCATATTAACATCACCGCCTGCAGGATCAGGTAAAATGTATCTTAATGGAAGCAGCGATCAGCGCGATGTCAAGGTGTCATTTAAAGCTTCCGGTAATGTTATAGGTAAACAGGGCGTTTACTTACGATATGATAAAGTTAAGAAAACATCACTGCACGTCTACTTAGAAAATAACAATATTATTGTAGAGGAACAAAAGCCAGGATCAACGGATAAGCCAGTATTCAGTCAGCCATTAGATGAGCTACAATGGAAGGAAGAAGATTTGGCATTTGACAAGGCTTCCGTCTACACGAAGGAACAGACAGCATCAGGCGTCACGAGTGATAAGCATGATTACCCTGTTAACATTCGCAATTCGAGAAATTTCGAAGTTGAGCTTGTGGGACAATCCTTGAAAATCATTGTTGACGATCAGCTGCTGGTTGAGAATCTGCAGGTTGATCCTTCTATATCAATCGGTGGAATCGCTCTTGAAGCTAAATATAATGAACAGAACGAAAAAGATGATATTTATGATGGGGTATTTGAGGATCTACAGGTTACGTCACCTGGAAATGAAAGTGACGATTCATCCTTTAAGTACAGCCTGAAGCTTTCAGGGATTGAAGGTGTGGTCAGTCGTGTGAAAAAGGCTGTGAATACTGCTGTAAACTGGACGATGGATACGTTCTAATCATGGATAGAAGGGACTGTACGCAGTGCCAAGAAAAAGGCGAACACGAAACGGGATCGCAGTCGCAGCTGTACTAAGTCTTGTTATTTTAGGTGCTATTTTGATATCTATTGTGAAGAAAGACAATATATATATGAAGGATATGCCTATGACAAAGACACCTGAGCCGAAATTATCAGCTTGGATAACGGATTGGCAATGGGAATCGGGGTTAGAGGACTTGCAGCAGCTGGGCGACCATATAGATAGTTTGCAGTTGTTTGCGGCTTATTTTAACGATCAGGATAAGTTGTATTTTACCGAAAAAATGATTGAAGGCATGCCTCAGATTCTGGTTACTACTGGAAATAACGGGCTGGCCGACGTAACGCTAACTGTGGTTAATGATCGTTTTGATAGTCAAGGTAAAGTGGTTCAGAAAGATCCCAATCTTGTAACTAGGCTGGTATCTTCGAAAACAAGTCGGACACAGCATATTGATGAACTGGTGGAAACGGTCAATAATTACGGTTTTGGCGGCTTGGAGATCGACTATGAACAGATTTCTGATAAAGATTGGAAAAATGTGTGCCTTTTCTATAAGGAATTGTACCAACGATTGCATGCCTCGGGAAAAACCTTAAGAATCGTGCTTGAACCAAAGGCGAAAGTGGGATCTCTCCCTTTACCGAAGGGTCCTGTATATGTCATGATGGCTTACAATCTGTATGGAACACATAGTGGTCCTGGACCTAAAGCGGACAATGCATTGATTACTGATTTAGCGAAAAAGATGAAAAAGCTCCCTGGCAATCACATGATCGCCTTGTCCTTAGGTGGATTTGACTGGTCTGCTAACGGTGAAGTAAAGGCATTAACAGAAAAGCAGGCTTCCATGCTTGTACAGTCTACTCTCTCAATTCCGGCTCGCGATAAAAAAAGCGGGTCCTTATATTACAAATATAAGGATGAAAACGGAACTCAGCATACTGTATGGTATGCAGATAACGAGACGTTGACGCAATGGATGAATGTCGCGGCGAAAGCAGGAATTTATAACATTGCGCTTTGGAGATTAGGCGAGATTGGCGAAGGTACTTTACAGACTTTGAGTCCTTAATGAAGAGAGGGAGTGGCATAGTGCGTAACAAGATTCCGTACATTTTAATTTTACTAGGGTTACTGATTATGTTGACTCCCAAACTTCTGGAATGGAAAGCGGATTACGAACAGAATCAATTGTTAGAGGATGCCGAACAGTTGGAGCTGACACAGGAATCTGTAAGATCTAATACCGATATACAGAGGAGCTATGCGCAAGTTTCTACATTGCTCGATCAGGGTGAAGAAGAGGAATCGGTCGCTATTGAACCATTAGAAGAGGTTAACGGCGAGACACCGATAGCAGTTATTGAAATAGATAAGATTGATTTGAAGCTCCCTGTGCTTGAAGGAGCGACAAAAGAGAACATGCGGCATGCAGCTACACATATGTCTGATACAACGCCTTTAGGTGAGGTAGGTAACGCGGCAATAGCAGCGCACAGAGCTCGAAAAGAAGGTCGTTTATTTAATCGGCTGGATGAAGTAGAACTAGGAGATTTGGTCAAAATAACTACTAAACGCGAAAAATACACCTATAAGGTGATTAAAATATCGGTTGTAGAACCAACGGACATTTCAGTATTGAACAGCAACAATAATGATAAGTGGCTTACTTTAATTACTTGTACTCCGTTAAACAAGTCTACTCACCGTCTGATTGTACAAGCAGAATTAGAGGAATGAAATGAACTTACTTAAACCCCCAGTTAAGACAATGTCAAAAAAGAAAATGCTGCTGTATTTTGTGCTGTTTGTGCTGTTGCTTTTATGCTTCCGCTTAATATGGATCAGCTATAGAGTAGAGCTAGGCCAGCCTAAGGTTACGCAAGGAGTTATGGATCTTCAGAAATGGAGATTGGACGACAAACGTACTATTTCATTGAATGGAGATTGGGAGTTCTATCCCGGCATTTTTATTGATCCGAATGAGGATAAGACAGAAGCGGCCTTGTCTCATAATTCTTTCGTAAAGGTTCCTGGGTCTTGGCACAATGATAAGAACGTCATGGACTCTCCATACGGATATGGAACTTATCGTTTAAAAGTGTTAGTTAAGGATAGTTCAATATTGTATGGTATACGCATTAAAAATATTAATACCTCGTTCAGATTGTATATAAATGGGGAATTACTGCATGAAATGGGCCATCCAACTGAAACAAAAGAGCTCAATAAAGCAGCAAGTATACCTTATACTGCTGCTTTTCATACAAATTCGAAAGAAATAGACATCATGCTTCATGTGTCTAATTTTCAGGCTTCAGAAGCGGGCGGATTTACTAATTCTATTAAGTTTGGTACGACTTCTGCAGTGATGAAAGAGAAATATTTGTCAGAGTCGATGCAGCTTTTGGTGTGTTTCATTATATTACTTCACTTAATATACTCATGTGTAATTTACATACTAGGCTTTCGTCAAATCGAGATTATTTATTTTGCAGCTGCTTTTATTTGCACGATCGTTTGTGTATTAAGTGATGATGATAAACTTCTGTTCACATGGATTCCTATAGATTTTGAGTGGTCATCCAAGATCATGATCATTGCTTATGTGGGAGTTTGCTTTTTTTTAACACTTTGCTATAAAGCAATGTTCGAAACAGCCAAAAGTAAAAAAGATAGACTATTTGCGATAATCTGCAGCATTTATTGTGTAGTGATTGCAGTTTGTTCTTTGGATGCCTTTATATATTTAAGATATTTTTTACTGTTTGTTGTGCTGGTCCCTATTCTGTATGTTCCTTTATTTGCGCTACGAGGAATTGTTCAAGGCAAAGATGGAGCTTTTTTAATTTTTTTGTCTGGTTTCGCACTTTCGATGAATTTCACCATTGGCGGTATTATTAAAACCTCGTTCTGGTTTGACATGCCATATTATCCGTTTGATCTAATTATTTCATTAATCTGTTTAGCTTCCTATTGGATTTTAAAGTTTTTTAAAGTGACTTACCGAGCCCAAACGCTTACGACCAAACTTACACAGGCTGATAAAGTAAAAGATGATTTTCTCGCAAATACGTCGCATGAATTAAGAAATCCTCTGCATGGGATGATCAATATTGCTCAAAATGTATTGGATGAATCAAAGGATAGGCTGGAGTCTCAGCAGAAAAAGGATTTGAAATTAATTATTACCGTAGGACAGAGAATGTCGCTGCTATTAAATGATCTGATTGATGTTACTCTATTAAAAGAAAAAGCGATCAGGTTAAATAAGCAAGGCTTGAGTCTACAAGCGGTTGCAACTGGTGTATTGGACATGCTTCGCTATTTGACAGAGGGCAAGCAGGTTGAGCTTGTAATGAATGTACCAGCTTCATTTCCTCGCGTGATGGCAGACGAAAATCGTTTGATTCAAATTCTGTTCAATTTAATTCATAATGCTATTAAATATACCCACGAAGGCGAAATTGTGCTGGATGCCGAGATCAAGCAAGGTATAGCATTTGTTCATGTTAAGGATAGCGGGGTTGGTATGGATGAAGAGACGGTTCAACGCATTTTTCAACCTTACGAGCAAGGAGATGTCGGGTTAACGGGTTCTATTAGTGGATTAGGACTTGGCTTGAGTATTTGCAAACAGCTTGTTGAACTCCATGGTGGAAGGCTCGAAGTACAGACTAAGGTCTATCAGGGCTCTACTTTTACGTTTACTTTGGCTTTGGAGCATAATGAGATAAATTCATTAATGTTAGATCAAGGTAATTCCAGCTTTGAGCCCGCTATTTCTCAAACCAGTAATGATAATCCTATGTGGGATTCTTCATTAAACGATGAGGATGAGGCGTGGTATCGTTGTGAGATTGCACAAGAGAATAGACCTAGAGTAATTGCAGTTGATGATGATCCCATTAATTTGAAGGTGATTAGCAATATGCTGCCATCTGAGCGCTTTAATTTGACTACAGTAACGAAGGCTGAGGATGCTTTAAAGAAGCTGGAGGATGGGGAATGGGATCTTGTCATTTCTGACGTTATGATGCCAAATGTTTCTGGATTTGAGCTTGCAAAAAAAATACGCTCCAAGTTCACGATCTCTGAGCTTCCCGTTCTGCTTGTTACTGCGAGAACCCGTCCAGAGGATGTTTACGCTGGCTTTATAGCGGGGGCTAATGATTATGTTATGAAGCCCATCAGCTATGTTGAATTCAAATCAAGAGTGCATGCTTTGATTAATCTCAAACAATCTGTTCGAGAACGAATGCTTATGGAGGCTGCATGGCTTCACGCACAAATTCAACCACATTTTCTGTTCAATACACTGAATTCTATCGCCTCGCTAAGTGATAGTGATCCAACTCGAATGCTCCGATTACTTGAAGAGTTTGGAAACTATTTGCGAATAAGCATTAGTGAGAAGAATTTGCAACGTCTGGTTCCTTTGGAACATGAGCTTGATTTACTGCGATCATACTTATATATTGAACAAGAGCGGTTTGGTGACAGACTGGTTGTGGAGTGGGAAATACCTGACAATATTTCGATATGGCTGCCTCCTCTATCTATACAGACCATAGTAGAAAATGCAGTTAGTCACGGTATTCTTCCACGCTCTAGCGGAGGAACGGTAAAGATTACTTTCAAAGATGAACCGAAGCATATAGATGTTATTATACAAGACAACGGTATCGGGATGAGTAAGGAAAAGCTGGATAAATTGCTTGACGATCATACTTACCATACCAAAGGAATCGGACTTAAAAATACCGATCGAAGACTTAATCAAATTTTTGGACAAGGGTTAAAGATAGTAAGTCGTTCTGGTGAAGGTACGTCGGTATCTTTTAGGATTCCAAAAATGACCTGATGATAATATAACAACAATAGTATGAAATTTGGTTGGTGATAAGCAAATGACGTTTACAAATCCAATTTATATGTACCTGTTTTGGGGAATCATAATTACAGTATTGATTATTGGAGCTTTCTATATTAGAAAGCTGCGTTCTGAAAGAGCAAAGCTGTATGAACTTGCCTATCGCGATCCGGTAACTGGACTGCTGAATCGTCATGGCTTGGATTTTTTCTGGTCCACTTATAAGAAGAAAGAAAATCTGGCCTTGTTGAGTCTGGATTTGGATCAGTTTAAAGAAGTTAACGATACTTACGGACATCAGGCTGGGGACCAATTATTACGAGAGATTAGCAAGCATTTGAAACAAGTAACTAATAAAAATCAGCTTGCTTATCGAATGGGTGGTGATGAATTTTTGTTCATCATGAAAAATTTTGATGCCAACAAAGTAGAAATACTTGCAGGACTCATTCTAGATAATATTAGTAGACCGTATTACATTCAAGGTAGAGATATATCCGTCACTGGAAGTATAGGGATTAGCATGAGTCAAGGTGCTAGGGTCGACCGGACAAAAATGTTCAAGGAAGCTGATGCTGCGATGTACCACGCCAAGAGACTGGGCAAAAACAGATATTGCGTGTTTAGTAACAACTATAAAGATAATAGTGAGTCCGAGTTATAAATAGGACACAAAAATCCATATATAAGATCACTTTATTATCGTTACTCCTCCTGATATTAATAGTAGAATATAGGTGTTCTAATAAATTGAGGTCAGATAAGAACATATCAGGAGGACAATTATATGCCCATTGTTTTTGATGAAGATAAGCAACTATTCCACCTGCAATCACGTCGGACAAGTTACATCATTCAAGTGTTTCATGGATATGCTGCTCATGTGTACTTCGGATCGAGGATTAGACATGCGAATTTAGAAGGGTTACTTAACCTTAAAGAACGGCCTTCCTTCAGTCCGAATCCCATTCCGGAAATGAAAACTTTCTCGCTGGACACCTTACCACAAGAATATCCTCAATATGGTACAAGTGATTACCGTAATCCAGCTTACCAAGTCAAGCTAGCTAACGGAACTCGTACGACAGAGCTTCAATATAGATCGCATCGCATTTTTTCTGGCAAACCCAAATTGGAAGGGCTTCCAGCACTTTATGTGGAGCATGCTAAAGAAGCAGAGACCCTTGAGCTCGAAATGTTTGATGCTGTATCGGGCCTTACTGTTGTGCTAAATTACACAGTGTTTGAGAAGTTTGATGCTATTGCAAGATCCGCAAGGTTCCTGAATCAAGGAGATCAGGTGCTTCAACTGGAACGTGCATTAAGCGCATCCGTTGATTTTGAACATAGCAACTTCGATGCTTTATATTTGTCTGGTTCCTGGGCCAGAGAACGTCATGTTCAGCGCAGACGTCTCGGAACTGGGGTTACAGGGATCGGTAGTCGCCGCGGCGCTAGCTCCCATCATATGAATCCATTTTTGGCTCTGCTCGCACCGGAAGCGAATGAGAAACAAGGAGAAGTTTATGGTTTTAGTTTAATCTACAGTGGCAATTTTATTGCTGAAGCGGAAGTAGAGCAATATGGAATGACACGTGTATCAATGGGTATTAATCCATTTGATTTCTCATGGCGGCTTGAGCCTGGTGAGACCTTTCAGGCGCCGGAAGCTGTCATGGTCTACTCCAGAGAAGGTCTGGGCGGCATGTCCAGAACATTCCATGAATTGTATCGTACACGTTTATGTAGAGGTCAGCATCGAGATCAGGAACGTCCTATTCTGGTCAACAATTGGGAAGCCACATATTTTAATTTTAATGCAGATAGCATCGAGGCGATTGCCAAAGCCGGAAGCGAGCTTGGTGTAGAGCTGTTTGTACTCGATGACGGCTGGTTTGGACACAGAGACTCAGATAATTCCTCCTTGGGCGATTGGTTTGAGGATAGACGAAAGCTGCCTCAAGGACTGAACGATCTTGCAAATCGGGTGAAAGATACCGGACTTCAATTCGGTCTTTGGGTTGAGCCGGAAATGATATCTCCGGATAGTGATTTGTACCAGACTCATCCGGACTGGTGTTTGCATGTACCCGGACATCGCAGGACGCTGGCTCGTGATCAGCTTGTTCTTGATATGTCTCGGGCAGATGTACTTGATTATTTGTATGAACGATTAAGCGACATCTTCTCAAGTGTGCCGATATCGTATGTCAAATGGGACATGAATCGGAATATGACGGAGATTGGCTCTGCGACAGCTCCTGCTGAGCGTCAAGCAGAGACAGCACATCGTTATATGCTTGGACTTTATGAACTCCTAGAACGTATAACATCCGAGTTTCCACATATCCTGTTTGAGAGCTGTTCCGGCGGCGGTGGGCGTTTCGATCCCGGCATGCTCTATTACATGCCTCAGACATGGACTAGTGACGATACGGATGGGATAGAACGTCTAAAAATTCAATATGGAACAAGTATTGTGTACCCGGTCTCGACTATGGGAGCACATATCTCCGCTGTACCTAATCATCAGGTAGAACGGGTCACTTCCCTTGAATTCCGGGGAGATGTAGCGATGTCAGGCAATTTTGGTTATGAGCTAGACCTGACTAAATTCACTGAAGGGGAGAGAGCTACAGCTAAGGATCAAATCGCGCTGTACAAACAAATCAGAGGACTAGTACAGCAGGGAGACTTGTACAGACTGCTCAGTCCGTTTGAAGGCAATGAGACGGCATGGATGTTTGTAAGTCGTGATCAGGAGGAAGCGCTGCTGTTCTATTTTCGGGTTCTCGCTGAACCTAACGGTCCACTCCGTTATGTTAAGCTGGAAGGGCTCGATCCAGATAAAGACTATGAGATGATCGATCGTGGGGGAATTTACGGTGGGGATCGCTTAATGTCTGCAGGTCTTTCTGTAACCTCTGTGCATGGAGATTTCTCCAGTACCCTAATACGACTAAAAGCTGTAAAATAATTAGTTATCCGAATGCAAAAAAAAGAGGCTGTCCCTCAAGGTTATCTTAGATAACTTTGAGGGACGCTTCTTGTTTAGCAGTGGAAAGGCAAGATATCAGGAAAAACATGTAAAAATGCAGTTTTTTAAAAGCGGCCATGAAAGGATGAACAAAAGCCTGCAAAAATGCAGGAATATGGTTCAGAATAGACTAGTTTGAAGAGAATCCTTAGAGAAAGCCTGCACATTCGCAGCAATTTAGGGCATTTAGGGGCTTTACATAAACAAAGCCTGCACATTTGCAGGAATTTCAGGAATTCCGCATCATGACACTATTACACATGAAATACGGTCATAGAATGTGTGGCGGATCAAGCGGTGCAGGGATCGTCTTCCTTGCACCGCTATTTCTAGTTTTGACAGTAAACCTACTTTTGGGACAGCCCCTTATTAAATCTTAAAGATATGTATTGTTTTTTGCAGTTGGAACACTTCGTTCTTCATTGCTTCTGCATCGTCAGCCATCGCCTTGATGGAAGTAATCTGTTCATTCATAGAAGCGGATACTTGTTCAGTGCCGGCAGCAGATTGCTGAGTAATCGCAGAGATGTTCTGGATCGAAGAAGAGATACTGCGAGCACTTTCAAGCATAGATTCAATTTCTTGAGAGAACGTTGCGATCTGATCCGTAATATATTGTACACTTTGAACGATTTCCTGGAAAATTTGTTCGGCTTCCGAGATCATTTTACTTTGCTCACGCACGACCTCTTCATTGATTTTTATGTTTTGTCCGGCATTTTTAACATCTTGTTCAATACCGCGTACCAGACTAAATACTTCTTTTGTTGAAGTAGTAGCTTCTTCGGCAAGCTTGCGTACTTCTTGAGCTACGACAGCGAATCCGGCTCCATGCTCTCCTGCACGAGCCGCTTCGATGGAGGCATTCAGTGAGAGAAGGTTCGTCTGCTCTGCGATTTCAGAAATTGTAGCTGTAATTTTAGTAATCCCTTGAGCATTGATGGATAGAGCCTTAATCGAATCAGCCACTTTTTCCGTAGCTTCAATATTACGGCGCATTCCTGCTGTTTGGGTAGATACAGATTCAAGGCCTTTCTCGACGATCTTTAGAGCTTCTGCAGAGCGGTAATTCATTTCTCTTGTTGATTCAGCATAATTGGAGATTTTGAATTCAATACCTTCAATAGAGTCCTTCATGTCAGCGACATCTTCAGAAATTTCGTTAGCTCCTAGTGCAAGTTCATTGGAGGAATGTGTTACTTGGGTCATTACCTCAATGAGATCTTTATTTCGATCCGCAATCGATCGGCTGGAGTCCATCACCTTACGAGTGATGTCTGAGGTTTCCTGTAAAATTTTACGCAGCTTGTCCACCATGTTATTAAATGACCGATTCAAGCTTTCCATTCCAGCGGTTTCCATCATTCTCACAGTGAAATCACCTTTGGCAATCTTAGCAGAAGCACTGGTGATGTCGTCAAAAGATTCTAACAGCTTGTTACGCAAAAAACGTGCAAGCGGATAAGTAAGCGCTCCCAGCAGAACGATCAAAATAACGCCTACTAGAAATTTCCCCACTACAATGAAAGTTACTAGAACAGGAACTGCGAACAAAGCAGCAATAATATAGCTTGCAGCAGTTAACTTGGTAGAAATAGGGAGTCTGTTGAACCATGACATAGGATATGCGACCTCCTTAGAAGTTAGGATAATTCTACCATGATTATAACATCGACAGAAGAAAGGGGATACATCGAATTATGAAAATAGTATCACGTAATTCAAATAATATAACTAATTCAGGAATTACAACTATAATTAATCATTGTTTGGATGGAAAAAGTCTTGTCCTGTGTTCTACAGAGTTACAGAAGAAAAAAATGTAGATTCACCAGAACAAGACTTATTTATTGAAAACTAGCTATATCGTGTCAATTTAACCAAGTACTACAACAACCTCATGTGTACCGCCATCTCTTACTGGAGGAATTACAATGCCTTCAACGGCAGCTCCGTTAAGAGTAATGCTCTTAACACCTTTGGATACGTGATTTGGATTGCTGATCTTAATCACATAGGTGTCGCCACGGAATACGCGTGTGATTTCGAATCCATCCCATGCTGAAGGAATACAAGGATCTACTTTCAGGCCGTTAAAATCCGCCTGAATCCCAAGTATAGCTTGAGTAATGGCAACATAGTTCCATGCAGCTGTACCTGTCAACCAGGAGTTTTTAGCTTCACCGTGACGGACTGCGTCTTTACCCGCGATCATTTGGGAGTATACATAAGGCTCCATACGGTGAATCTCGCTGATATCCTCCAGATAAGCCGGAGCGATCTTAGAGTAAACTTCAAATGCTCTGTTACCATGTCCAAGTACAGTTTCAGCGATCATAATCCAAGGATTGTTGTGACAGAAAATACCTGCATTTTCTTTGTAACCTGGAGGATAAGTCGAAATTTCTCCAAGGTTCAAATAATATTTGGAATAGGGCGGCTGTTGCAGCACGATACCATATTTAGTGTCTAGACGTTCTTGTACAGACACCATCGCTTTATCGGCAAGACCTTCTTCAACCCCGATACCAGCCATAACGCACATACCTTGAGGCTCGATAAAGATTTGTCCTTCTTCATTTTCCTTGCTGCCGATTTTTTCGCCGTAGTGGTCATACGCGCGTAGGAACCAGTCTCCATCAAAGCCGTGATTAAGTGTTGTAGCACGCATATTATCGATATGGGATACCGCTTCGTTTGCTTCTGCTTCAAGTCCGCGCATACGGCAGAGCTCAGCAAAATCAGGACCAACAAATACGAACAAACCTGCGATAAATACGGATTCTGCAACACGTCCCTCAATGTTGGCAGTGGTTTGGAACGACTCGCCTGGCTCATTGGAGAAGCAGTTCAGGTTGAGACAGTCATTCCAGTCCGCGCGGCCGATGAGCGGCAAGCCGTGTGGTCCAAGATTGTTAATGACATGGTAGAAGGAACGCTTCAAATGCTCGAACAGGGTCGCTGTGTTGTTTGGATTGCTATCGAATGGAACCTGCTCATCCAAAATACTAGTATCGCCAGTTTCTTTGATGTAAGCAGCTGTACCCAAAATGAGCCAGAGCGGATCATCGTTGAACCCTGTACCTACTTCGTTGTTGCCTTTTTTAGTAAGTGGTTGATATTGGTGATAAGCACTGCCATCTTCAAACTGTGTTGCAGCAATATCAAGAATCCGTTCTTTTGCTCTTTCAGGAATTTGATGTACGAAACCTAGCAAATCCTGGTTAGAGTCACGGAAGCCCATACCACGACCGATACCGGATTCAAAATAGGATGCGGAACGTGACATGTTGAACGTAACCATACATTGATATGGATTCCAAATGTTCACCATACGGTTCAGTTTGTCATCGCCGCTGTTAATTTGATACTTGGACAACAGGTTCTCCCAATATGCAGCCAGCTCTTGAAGAGCACGATCTACATCAGCATCTGTTGTGAACTGCTCAATCATAGCGAGCGCTGGCTTTTTGTTGATTACGCTAGGAGCCTCCCATTTCTCCTCTTCAGGAACTTCCACATAACCAAGAATGAAAACGAGGCTTTGTTCTTCCCCTGGAGCAAGAGTAAGCTTCACTTCGTGAGAGCCGATAGGAGACCAGCCACTTGCAACGGAGTTGGAAGCTTTACCAGCTACTACAACTTGTGGCTCATGAAGTCCGTTATACAGCCCTACAAATGATTCACGATCTGTATCAAAACCGTCAATTTTACGGTTTAAGGAATAGAAGGCATAGTGATTTCTGCGCTCGCGGTATTCAGTTTTGTGATAAATAACGGAATCTTGTACTTCAACTTCACCAGTACTAAGGTTACGCTGGAAGTTGGTCATATCATCTTGAGCATTCCAGAGACAGAATTCAGCAAAAGAGAAGAGAGATACCGTTTTGTTGGCATTGCTAGTATTTTTAACTGTTAAACGATGTACTTCACCATTGTAGCCGAGCGGAATAAATGCGAGCTGGTTTACGGAGATTCCGCCACGTTCGCCAGTAATTGATGTATATCCAAGGCCGTGACGGCATTCATAGAAATCAAGCTCACGTTTAACAGGCATCCAGCCTGGAGTCCAGAAATCGTTGTTATCATGGTCGCGAAGATAGTAGTAACGACCCCCAGTATCGAGTGGAATATTGTTGTACCGATAACGAGTCAATCTGCGAAGACGAGCGTCACGGTAAAAAGTATAACCGCCTGCTGTGTTGGAAATCAGTCCAAAAAATTGCTCATTACCAAGATAGTTAATCCAGGGATAAGGAGTTTGTGGAGTGTTAATCACATACTCTTTGCGAACGTCATCGAATTGTCCGAATTTCATAAATAATAGCTCTCCCTTCGTTTGTGAACGCGCGTTTATTTTATTGAAAAATATACGCCTTATCCTTTAAGGAGTAAGGCATTTTGTAACCAAGTAAATAAGTCATGGCCGCTATGATCTCACAGAAGCGACTTGCATGAATCCCGAATAACGAGATGGGCAGGGAAACTAACCGTACTGAATGTTGGCTCGACAGCATCGCATAAGCTGATTACTTTTTCTACAGAAGCTTTAGCCATTTCATCAATCGGCAGGCGGACCGTGGTCAGCTTTGGATTAATTCTAGAAGCGAGCTCTACATCGTCAAAGCCGATGATAGACACTTGATCCGGAACGCTAATGCCCTGTGCGGCGAACGCTTCCATTGCAGAGATGGCCATGTCATCATTGGAGCAGAAGAGGGCGGTTGGCAAATTTCCGCTGTTAGCCAGCTTGGCTGTTTCAAGGTAGGCAGTTTCTTTAAGAAAATCACCTTCAAGAATAAACTCGTCACGAACAGGTAATCCGTGGCTTTGCAATGTATTCTCAAATGCCATATACCGCTCGCGGCCTGAAAAAGTGTTTATTCTTCCCTTAATGATTCCGATTTCACGGTGTCCAAGCTTGATCAAGTATTCAATAGCCTGAACCGTTCCTTCGTAGTCCATCGAGTTAATGACGGCAAGGTGATTTTTGTTGAGTCTTTCGGCCATAATCTCGGAGATGTCATAGTCGATGAGAACGAGAGGAGAATCTTGACTGACCAATTCACGCACCAGTTCAATATCCTTCTGAGTTCCGACCAAAATACCTCCATCAATTCTTTTCTGCTGAAAAGCCTGCTTGATCTTCTGAAAATCACTTGGTGAATAAACGGTATGGATGAGTACATAAAATCCTCTGGCATTCGCCGTGTCGACGACGAGGTCGACAATCGGAGCAAAGTAGCTGTTCTGATAAATGCGACTCGCGTCTGCCTTCTCGTTCATACTGATGGCGAACAGACCGATTGTATCGGTTCTTTTGCCCGCTAATGCCCTTGCAAAGCTGTTAGGTTCGTAATGATACTGTTCAATAATTCTCAGTACCTTCGCTCGGGTAGCTTCAGGAACGTTGGAATAGTTGTTGATGACGCGGGATACCGTACTGCGTGACACCCCGGCCAGCTTGGCAATATCTTCGCTGCGCATATTAAGTTCCCTACTTTCTATGAACGCGCGTTTATAGCCCTATTGTAGTTCATGATTATCTATAAATCAATAGTTAGTATATTACTCAAAAAAATGTTTTATGAATTGAATTGCCTTATTTTTATTTTCTGATGATCCGATTCGTAGAGAAATGATCATATCCTCTTTGGCTACAGGCAGTTGCCCAGCCAACGTAGTATCTGCTACTCGAATACCATACACATGGGGCTGAGTATCCTCCTTAGTTTGAGCTTTCTTAACATCGGAATCGTTAGTGATGAGAGTTTTAAGCTGGTCATTGTACTCAGTATCCAGATTTTCCAGAATACCACCATCAGAGAGCCAATCGAAACTTGCTTGATCCAGGATATAGATGTCTGGCTCCTCGGTAGACAATAGAGCCATTGCTTTTTGCTGGTAAGCTAAATCTGCAGAGGTCATGTTCTCAGTTTTTGAAGGAAGGTAGGTTATAGTCGTTTCAAATCTGGACCATTCTGGGAAAGGCTCAGCCATAGCAAATCCTAATGCTTCTTCATTTTCATATTTTGGATCGCTAGTGAAATTGCCTATGAACATCATAGATAAATCGATCGGAGGTAATGAAGCAAGTCGTTGCTGCTCTTCACGATGATTCAAATATGTGGTCAAGCCAACGATCAAGATAATAGCAGCTAAAACGCCAATAATAACGCGTGATTTATAAATGCGGAAGAAATCATCCAATTTCTGCGCTGTTCCAGCATGCTTTCCCCATTTTTCAAATCTCTCGCGGCTCATAGTCTCAATCTTTTGACGATCCTCATGACCCGTAATGAGTTTATA
This sequence comes from Fontibacillus panacisegetis, assembly GCF_900102215.1. GTDB lineage: Bacteria > Bacillota > Bacilli > Paenibacillales > Paenibacillaceae > Fontibacillus > Fontibacillus panacisegetis. Next base: position 17,413 of record NZ_FNBG01000017.1, on the reverse strand, counting down.
TGCCTTCAGTTTTTGATCGAATTCAGACTCACCGCTTGCTTCAGTGCTATTCGTGTTTTGCCGAGATCTTGATTTCCTGAGCTCAATGTCAAAAGCCTTCTCAACTTCCTCTCTGGAAGCGTTCTCGGGTAGACCCAGCAGTTCATAAGCTTTCTTTAATTCATCCATCCTAATTCTCCTCTAGTTTTCTGTGAAGTATTCATGCATAATCCTACGATCAAAACTGTCATAAATTTAGTTGATTTCTTGAAGAATCATGTTAAGAAATTGTATGGAAAGTAGGACTTGCTTTTATTATACTGTGTATTTGTAATGAAGGGAAACATGGTTGGATCGACACAATTCTGACAAAAAAATAACGCCCAGGGATGTCCCTGAGCGCATTTTGTTAGGAAGTTGATCAGCTTATTCGGCGCATGGAAAGAATCATTTTGTTCCAGTATCCACTGTCCAATGGGCTAATCTGTACTCCGGGCTCTCCCCACGTGTGGATAAATCGGCCATCTCCAATATATATGCCTACATGACCAGCGACTTTGTCGTTCTCAAATCGACCTGGCACTGTGAAGAAGATGAGATCCCCGACCTGCAGCTCTGAGCGTTCGACCCTTTTTCCGAGCTTCGCTTGATCCCGAGCCAGTCTTGGCAGGCTTTGACCGAACCTTTTGTATACATGCTGGGTGAAGGAGGAGCAGTCAAACGTTTTGGATTGCTCATATGGATCGGCACCGAACTCATAGGGGACACCTAAATATTGTTTAGCGAAGGATACAAGCTGATCCTGATTATCTGCGACGCTAAGAAGTTTGTACCGTTTCAGCTTGCTGTCTTTGGAATGGTCGACAACTGTATCATCTTCAGGTGAATACAGTGACTCTACGTGCAGAAGCTGATTTTTATGGTCAAACTGAACGTTTGTATTAAGCAATCTGGATAGGGAGGCTTCATCAACATAGACTATTCCTTTCCTGGTAATCGGAGCTTTCGACAACGTCACCGCTTTGCCAAATGCTTTTGCGTTTTTGCTGCCTGACTCAATTTCGAGCATGACATCAGTATAACCAATCTTGATTTTGTGATCCTGCTCTTTATGACGAAGGCCAAAGGATCTTGCTACCTGATCAAGAGGAATCCACACTGTTCCGTCAGATTCCTTGACATATTCCGCATGAACAGGGGGATTAACTTTTTTGGGAAGGGATTTTACCTCAGGGCCTTGGTTGCGCTGATTGCAGGAGACTGCTGTTGTAATGAGCAAAATTCCCGTAAAGATAATGACAATTGTCTTTACACTCAGTAATCTGGGCATTCTTTAGCTACACTCCATTCGTTTGCTTGCGTATTTTTAATTATTTTCAAGTATGTAAAAAAGCATCATTTTTATGTATGAGCAGTACATTTTTTTCTTTTTCCTATGGGACTTAATTTTACGGGATGAGAGGGAATAACTAGTCAACAGATTGACTTCAAAGTATAAAAGATGATTTTTAAATCTATATTTTGTATAATTCAGAGGGATTGTGCCTGAGCTTTAGAGACATGAAGGGAGATACATCGAAATGACACAAAACACAGCATTTGAAGGTACGTATCAAGGAGAACATGCGGTATGGCTAAGATGGGGGAGTTATGAAGCAGCTATTATTCCCGAAATTGGTGGAAATCTGATTGCGTTTCGTGATACTGAAAAAGGATATCGTTTTTTAAGAGAACCTGAGGAAGGGAAAATAGACCTGTTTAAGGCAGCGCCTGTCGTCTTCGGAATCCCTGTGCTTTATCCGCCAAATCGCTATGAGGACGGACGTTTTCTTTGGAAGGGTGAAGAATATCGCCTGCCTGTAAATGAAGCAAAAACAGGAAATCATCTGCACGGATATTTACATACTTCCCCTTGGCAGGTTGAGGATTATGGACAAACAAAACAAGAAAGCTATGTAACAGTCAAAAATGTAATTGATGAGAATAGCGAAACCTATAAATATTTACCTTTTAAATTTACTGTTAAGCTGAAATATTCATTGAGCGACCACGGTCTATTACAACAGCTGTTCGTGCACAATAACGGAGATAAGGAAATGCCTTGTTTATTTGCTTTCCATACTGCAATCAATGCGCCATTTGCTCCAGATAGTGAGGAGAAGGATTATCTTGTTAAGGCTACGATCGGACAACGTTGGGAATTAGATAGTCGTATGTTGCCTACAGGTTCCTTCCAACCCCTCTCGGAGGATGAGAAGAAGCTGCAAGGAGAAGGTGTAAATCCGTTTTTCGAAGAGATGGACAATCACTATACGGCAGTTCCTCAAAACGGGAGAAACCGGATGGAGCTGACAGATACTAAGCTGGGAGTTACTTTTGTGTACGATGTGGGTACCTCCTATAAGCAGTGGATGATTTGGAACAATGAGGCTAGAGGAGACTTCTTCTGCCCCGAACCGCAAATAAACCTGGTGAATGCGCCAAATGTTGATTTGCCTGTTGATGAAATCGGATTATTCAGTCTCGCACCTGGAGAAGTATGGGAAGAGACAGCTCGCTTCTATGTAAAATAAATATACAAAAGATAAGCAGCCGGTCTTGTGCTCAGAAGGAGCACAGAACCGGCTGCTTATCTCTGCATTGTAATCTGTAATCAACCGCGATCAGTGTAGCAGGTTTACACCACCTGATCTACCCCGTTAATGCGCCGATTAGAGCTGCGAAGCAGAGTTTTAATTTGTTCCAGATTGCGTCTTGGGACATTAATGGTTTTAATACCGTGCGTCTCATCCCGAAACAAAATGACATGATCCCGAATGTCGTAAATTTGGTTCAGGTTGACGTAGCAGTTGGTGCTGATGCGGTAATACACAGGGTTTGAGATCAGCTTTGAGGTTTGTTCGGCAGTAAGTCTCTGTTTTATACTGTAATTTCTACCGTGAAAACAAACCAGCCCGTGAGCTCCAATTTTGAAGAAATACGCACTTAAAGGATCAAGATCTTCGTAAACGTCCTTCAAATTCAGTCCGACATGCATCATTCCAAATCCCCCTTTAGATGATGTTGTGGAAGCGCTTGCAGTATAACATATTTTATGAAGTTTGTGTAGAGGAATTGATTAAAAATCAAAATAAATATGTAATGGAGTCTGGACTTTTGAGAGAAAGTACGGAAAAATAAGGAGATGGAATAACCAACAATTTAAGGAGGAATATAAGTTGTCAAAATCACAACAACGATTGTTACTCTTTGTAGGTTCATATGCTGAAGCTGCAAATACCGGAATATATGTTTATGAGTTAGATCGTACCAATAAACAATTGCGTCGTCTGGACGAGGTGTCAGGTCTTAAGAACCCTACATTTCTGAATACTGATGGAGTGAACAATAAATTGTATGCGATTGAAGAAAAAAACGTTGGTGATGGCGGTAAAATGGGTCAAGTAGTAACCTTTGATATTGATCCTGAAGCAGGACGCCTTACCGAGCTGAATCGCGCAGATTCAATTAAACCGTCTACATCTCACATTCAAAGAGACCATAACAGTAAATATCTCGTAGTGTCCGGATATCATGGAGGAAACGTAGGTCTGCTAAAGCTTACAGATGGTGGTAAATCGATTAAGCTCGTTGATGAGCAGCAACATGAAGGACACGGACCACATGCGGAAAGACAAGATCGTCCTCATCCGCATTCAGCACAATTTAGTCCTGATAACCGTTTTGCTTTAGTAGCTGATCTAGGGCTGGATAAGATCAAGGTGTACGCTCTCGACGAAACAAATGATAAGCTGGTATATCAAGGTGAAGGAGTCACTCCTCCTGGAGCAGGGCCACGGCATCTCGCTTTTCATCCGAATGGCCAATATTTGTATTCCATTAATGAAGTGGATTCAACAATTACGTTGTTCAATTACGATACAAATACAGGTGACCTCGCATCAGTACAGACAGTAACAACATTACCTGAGGATTTTGAAGGTGAGAATACGACAGCTGAAATCGCAATTTCAAAGGGTGGACGCTACCTGTATGTTTCGAATCGTGGTCATGATAGCATTGCTCAATATACTATTGATGCAGAGAACGGCAAGCTGACATTTGTAGAGCGTGTATCCACTGAAGGCGGGCATCCACGTCATTTTGCATTAACTCCTGACGGCGATTATTTGATTGTCGCCAATCGCGACTCCAACAATCTTGTATTGTTTTCAGTCGATCAACAAACCGGAAAGCTGAAGTTTACGGGTGCAACAGCATCAGTATCCAAGCCTGTATGCATTCAGCCTGTTAAGTATTAAAAACGTCATTGAAGCAAATAGATATGTATTCGGCGGAATGCCCAATGGCTATTTTGGGTGTTTCCGCCGATTTTACATTTAGGGGACTCATTTTTCAGCATAGATTTCATTAAATCTTGCTTTGTTTCCTACAGTGACTTAAGATTAAATTCTAAGGTGAATTGTCGAGTCTACCTAACAAAGGAGCAGGTTGCTAATAATGTCATTTTTCAGAGAATTGTTTCAAATCCCCAGTGTTCGAAGAGTTCTGGCTTTACTGTTTGTCATAATCCTACTGTACTATTCTCGAAGTATGCTGAATATGGTTCTGATTACGTTTATTTTGACGTATTTGATTAATCGTCTGCATAATTTTATTACTCGAAAAGTAAATAAAATCGTTCGAATAAACAAGACGATAACGGTGTTGCTCATATACATCATTTTAGTTACTTTGATAGTGACAGCAATTTATTACTATTTACCTGTTTTAATTGCAGAACTGAACGATTTGGTGAATCAGGTTCTTTCTTTTTATGATAATCCACCAACAAATCTCCCTGATAACTTGATACTGAATTTCCTGGTGGATTCGTTCAAAGATATCGATCTGTCGAGTTATATTGGCCAAGGGTTTGACTTTTTGCTCAAAACCGTGTCCGATATTGGCAAATGGAGCTTGAATTTGTTTGTTGCTATTGTTCTTAGCTTGTTCTTCCTGTTGGAAAAAGAGAAGGTAACGAATTTCACTTCCAAATTCAAAGCCAGCCGTTTATCGGGCCTGTTTGTTGAACTCGAATTTTTCGGTAAAAAATTCGTTCATTCTTTTGGTAAAGTAATTGAGGTGCAGTTTTTGATTGCACTAGTCAATTCGATATTATCGACTATTTTTCTGTGGATCTTTGGATTCCCTAATTTGTTTGCGCTCGCGATCATGATCTTTCTTCTAGGCCTTATACCTGTAATGGGCGTAATTATTTCATTAATTCCGTTATGTGCCATTGCTTTTAAAATCGGCGGTCTGATCAAAATTATCTATGTTCTCATTATGATCGCTGTCGTACATGCGGTAGAAACTTATTTCTTGAATCCTAAATTTATGTCGAATAAAACGCATTTACCGATCTTCTATACGTTTCTGATCTTGTTGTTCTCCGAGCATTTCCTTGGGGTATGGGGATTGATTGTCGGAGTTCCGATATTTATGTTTTTCCTCGATATTATCGAAGTGCCTGTTGTAGCCGATTCTCCAAAATCAAAAACTAAGAAGAAATCGATAGTTGAGTAAACGTTCGATTTGCAAGCATCTATGAACAAAAAGACGAGAAAGTATCCTTGTTTGGATAATCTCTCGTCTTTTATTCATTTTATTTGGCTTGTGACCAGTTGATTTTGTTATTCTGGTATTCCGTTGCAGGATGACCCGGAGGCGAGCTTTTCCAGGGACGATTAATTACTTTTTTTAGCTTTGCTGGCAGTTCCGCCTTTATTTGCTTAGCTTTGGTTTGATCAATTTTACCTTCACTCAAAGCTTTGTCAACATTTCGGGAGACTGTCTCAGTCAATTTTTTCATGTATTCATCCTCGGTCCAGCCTTTATTGGTCTGAACGATTTGTTGAAGGGTTTTGCCTTTTTTCATTTCCTCTACGATAGTTTTGGAATCGATCCCTGTCAAATCTGCAGTGTCCTTGATAATGTGACCGCCACGAAAATGGCCTTGGTGATGCTGAGGATGAAACTGATCAAGCTGCGAGTGTGCGGAAGCGATGCTTGCAGGAGTTAGGCCAATAGCTAGAAATAGGGCCAAACCACCTGCCACAGCAGCGGTTTTCAGATGATACATAGACTTTTTTCACCTCTTCGTTTAGAATTATTTGGGCCTTACATTCTATAGTTTGGACAAAAAGATGAAACGATAACAGGTTGTTAGGTTAATCAATAATGATGACAGAAAGATAGAGGGGGATTATTATGACATTTGGGGCCAGAATGTTGAAAACGGGAATTTCAGTGACCTTGGCTCTATATATTGCAACTTGGCTTCATTTGCCCTCACCCGTCATTGCGGCAGTAGCTGCGATATTTGCGATGCAGCCATCCATATACAGGTCATGGAAATATTTAACGGATCAATTGCAAACGAACACTTTAGGAGCCATACTGGCGGTGCTTGGCGGTTCATTATTCTCTAATGAGCCGATAGCAGTAGGGCTTGTTTGCATTTTGGTTATTATGATTTGTTTAAGATTAAAAATGGGGAAGACGATCGGAGTTACGCTTGTTACTGTCGTCGTTATTATGGAAGCGTCCGGACAATGGGAATTTGCACTTAACCGTTTTGTTTTAATACTTATCGGTATTTTATCTGCATTCGTAATAAACATTGTCGTATATCCTCCAAAGCCAAAAGTACAGTATGAGAAGCAAATTCACGATACTTTTGATCAATTATCTCTGCTGCTCCGGACAGCGATATCTGATGAAATCAAGGAAAATGTGTTTCGGAATGAGAAGAGGGAGCTTGAGGATACGATTAATAAACTGGCGGACAAGTTCAAGCTGATGGAAGAGGATCAGAAGCAGCTAAAAACACCTAAGTTTAGCGAGAGCAGACAGCTTGTTGTTTATAAACAAATGTTAAAAACGCTGCGAAAAGGTTATGAAGTATTGGATACGGTGGAGCAGCATTATTTTCAGGCGGTACGATCACCGGAACTTAACAACGAGTTCGACCAGCATCTGGAGAAGTTAACGAAATTCCATGAGCATATCATGCTAAAGTTTGACAATAAGCTAAAGCCAAATTTGGATGAAGCAGAGCAGTTCGAAGCCGAAAATGATCAGTTTTTGCGCAGAATGCTGGATCGATATGCAGAGCAGCGAGAGGGAGTACTCAGATTATCTATTGTTTCGGCTGAAATGTATGAATACGGCCATCAATTGGAAAGATTAAATCGTCTGGCTGACCATTCTCAAGCAGTATCGGATAAATAACGGCCTTTTTAGAACTAAAAAAAAGTCCTGCCAAAGAGGCGGGACTTTTATTGAAATTAGAATGGAAAATTGGTACAATATAAAAACAGACAAAGGTAATTGGATAAAAAACAATCAATATAAATATAACACATCCAAAATTATTTGTCAACATTTAATTTCGGGATACATGAAGAGGGGCGATCCGACTTGAGTAATGAGGATAAAGTATGGCAGGAAGAACAGCTGCGGGTAGAGTATGTTAATGACCGAATTCTGCGAAAGATATCTACACTTGAGCAAGAAGTCGGCAAAGTTCGAACCGACGTTGTTTCCATGCGTAAGGATTTCTGGGATGAGGTTACGATGAACTTTAGTGAGGCAGATGACGTGGGGGAGACCTCAACCAGCTTGCGCCAGCAATCCCAGGTACTCTCTGAACGGGAAAAGAGCCATCAGCATGCATCTGCAGAATTAGGCAAAATGAAACGACTGCTGCAATCTCCTTATTTTGCAAGAATTGATTTTGCCGAGAATGGTGAACCAGCAGAAGCTATCTATCTCGGGATCGCCTCGCTTCTTGAAGAAGGAGACGAGACATTTCTTGTATATGACTGGCGCGCACCCATTTCGAATTTGTATTACGATAGCGTGCCTGGTCCAACTTCGTACATGACACCTTCGGGTACGATTGAAGGGACGATGTCGTTAAAACGACAATTCGTCATCCGTGGGCGTGACATTAAACTGATGTTCGATACAGGTGTAACGATTGGTGATGGATTGCTGCAGCAAGTGCTCAGTCGCAGCTCTGATGCTCAAATGAAGAGTATTGTAGCGACGATCCAGCGAGAACAAAACCGGATCATTCGCAACGATAAAAGCCGTATGCTGATCGTTCAAGGTGCTGCTGGCAGTGGCAAAACATCAGCTGCGCTTCAGCGTGTAGCCTATTTGCTATATAAGCATCGTGATACTTTACAAGCAGATCAAATGATCCTGTTCTCACCTAATCCGATGTTTAACAGCTATGTTTCTACCGTTCTGCCGGAGCTGGGCGAAGAAAATATGCAGCAGACGACATTTCAGGAATATTTGGAGCATCGTCTGGGTCGGGAGTTCCAGCTTGAGGACCCGTTTATTCAAATTGAATATGTACTTTCGAGTGAAATGGATGACGATTATGCTGCAAGAGTTAGCGGTATTCGGTATAAGTCGTCTTCCTCCTACTTGGATGTAGTAAGTCGATACAGGGGGCTTTTGGAGCGTAAGGAAATGAAGTTCAGACCTTTGCGTTTTCAAGGGAAGGAAGTTGTTAGCGCTGAAATGATTGCACACAAATTTTATGCCTTTGATCCGGCCATCACGTTGGCAAATCGTTGTGAATTATTAAAGGAATGGCTCCTAAAAGAACTAGTGGCTTTTGGCAGAAACGAGCTTGATGAGCCATGGGTTGAAGAGCAGATTCAACTGCTCGATGTTGAAGAGTATCAGAGAGCATATCAGCGTATGAAACGTAAACAGAGAGGAAAAGGCGATTCCTTTAATGATTACGAGGATGAGAAGACAATTTTGGCTAAAATGGTAGTCAGTGACCGGCTAAAGCCGCTACGCAGATGGGTGAAGTATTTGCGTTTTGTTGATGTGACTAAGCTGTACAGCCAACTGTTTCAAAATCAGGAACTGATACAGGAATTAAGCACAGAGCATCTCCCGGAAGATTGGGATATCATTTGTGAGCAGACTCTTATGAAAATTCGGGCTGGAGAGTTGTTCTATGAGGATACGACTCCATTTCTATATCTGAAGGAGCTTATATTGGGCTTTCGTTCCAATACTACGATCCGCCATGTCATCATTGATGAAGCACAGGATTACTCTCCTTTCCAGCTGTATTTCTTGAAGAAGCTGTTTCCACGTGCACGCATGACGGCGCTCGGAGATCTCAATCAGGCGATTTATGCTCATGCCTCTGTTCTGCAGCAATCAACAACATTGAGTGAATTGTACGGCGAGGAAGAGAGCGAACTGATTACTCTGGTACAGAGCTATCGCTCCACTCGGGAAATTGTTGAATTTACACGTTCCATGATACCGGGGGGAGAGGTGATTGTACCTTTTAACCGAGATGGAGAAAAACCAGTGGTTCAACTGATCAATCATGCGGCTGAACTGCATGAGGAGCTCATTCGACAAATTTTCAACCTTAAATCTGAAGGCTACGAAATGATTGCAGTCATATGTAAGACCGCTGCAGAAAGCCTGGCTGCATACGAAGCACTATCACCTAGTCTGCAGGTAAAGCTGATTAAGAAGACGACGCTTTCCTTTGAAAAAGGGGTGCATATCATCCCTGCTTATTTGGCCAAAGGGGTCGAGTTTGATGCAGTATTTATTTATGATGGCTCTAATGAAAAATATACACGCGAAGCCGAACGTAAGCTGTTCTACACTGCATGCACAAGGGCAATGCATTTGCTTCATATTTTTTCACTAGGCTTACCAAGTCGCTTCATTTCTGAGGCTGATCAGTCAACGTATGAGGAAAATTGATGTTATGTTTGAACGATACGAAAAGAATATTTTTTTAAGAAACAACCACACTATCCTAGACTAGAGATAAGTTGACTGGGAAGGGTGGCAGTACTATGGATAACAAAAAAGGCGACATGTTCGCCTTGGCATCAATCCCGTTGATAATGACCCTTGGCAATTCCATGCTGATTCCGATTTTGCCTGAAATTGCAAGGGAGCTCAAGATATCTTCTCTACAGGTTAGTATGTTGATTACGGTATATGCTGTAGTCGCTATATTGTTGATCCCGGTTGCGGGGTATTTATCAGATAAATTTGGACGTAAAGTTGTCATTATTCCGAGCCTAATCATTGCAGGAATTGGCGGAGGGGTTTCGGGAGCGGCATCATGGTTAATGGATGGAACGGGCGTATACTGGATTATTCTTGCCGGGCGTTTCCTTCAAGGCATTGGTGCGGCGGGAGCCTTTCCTATCGTTTTACCGCTGGTTGGAGATATGTTTGATGATGAAAAGCAGATAAGTCACAGTCTTGGGATCATTGAAACATCCAATACGTTTGGCAAGGTACTGAGTCCGATATTTGGTGCATTGCTCGGGACATGGATTTGGTATATGCCGTTTCTGGCTATCCCTGTACTGTGCTTGATTTCTCTGCTGCTTGTCAGCTTCCTTGTTCAAGAACCGGAGCGTAAAGCTTCACTAGCCTTGAAAGAGTTTATTCATTCGGTCAAAGAAGTGTTCAAGGAAAAAGGCCGCTGGTTGTACGCTATTTTTGCAATCGGTGGTATCTGTATGTTTCTGCTCTTTGGGGTTCTGTTCTATTTGTCAGAAACACTGGAAAAGAAGCATCATCTGGACGGAATCGTAAAGGGTCTGGTGCTGGCAATCCCATTGGCTGCATTATGTCTGGCCTCTTATTTTACAGGTAAAAAAATCGGTAAAAACAAACTGCTCATGAAATGGTGCGGTGTAATCGGTCTTGTTATGTCTAGTGCCGCTTTGTTCGGAATTAGTTTTTTTAATAACATTTATTATGTAATCGGCTGTCTCATTGTGTGCGGGATTGGGATTGGGACAGTACTTCCAAGCTCAGACGCCCTGATTACTGAAGGTATTGAGAAGGGACTTCGCGGAACGGTTACATCAATCTATAGCAGTATGCGTTTTATCGGGGTATCTCTGGGTCCTCCAATTATGTCGCTGTTGATGGGCGCAGGTCATATGACAATGTTTATTAGTTTTGCTTGCGTATCTATCGTTGCTGTTGTGTTGCTTCTACTCATGGTACAGCCACAGTCCAGTGCCTCGTAATCGGGAATACCGGATCGGTCGCTGTTCTTTTTTATGTGCATTTTTGGTATGATATAAGCTGATTGTTTCCCTGACAGACTTGAAGTACATACCTACAGGAGGCGTATAACATGAATGCAAAGCAAGCGGCGGGTTACCGTGCAGCGGAGTGGGTTAAAGATGGAATGATTGTGGGACTCGGGACGGGCTCCACAGCTTTTTATGCGATTGAAAAAATCGGTGAACGAGTAAGTCAAGGTCTAAAAATTAAGGCTATTGCAACTTCCAATGCATCGGAGGAGCTGGCTGTGAAATACAATATCCCGCTCATTACGGCGGGTGATGTCAATCGTCTTGATCTCGCTATCGATGGAGCTGATGAGGTAGATCCCGGGATGGCTCTTATTAAGGGCGGAGGCGGGGCCCTGCTTAGAGAAAAGCTTGTTGCGATTAATAGTGATCGTTTTATTGTTATTGCAGACAGTGGTAAAATGGTTTCGCATTTGGGCAAATTCAAGCTTCCTATTGAGCTTGTACCATACTGCTACGAATGGACGCTGGGGCAACTGAAGAACCGTTACGATGTTGCTTTCGAAATGCGTATGCGTGACGGAGAACTCTACGTTACCGATAACGGAAATTACATTGTCGATGGTGCTTTTGGACAAATTCTTTCACCTGGGCAGTTAGGCGATGAATTAAAAGCGATGACGGGTGTAGTTGAACATGGACTATTCGTAGATATAGCACACACGGTAGTTGTAGGCTATGAGGATGGTCGTACCGAAGTTATCGAGAAGAAGTAGGAGGCAATACCATGTTAGTGCAAGTGAATGATAAAATTACTGATTCTCAAATACGAGAGCTTTTAGAATACGCTGTGTTTTTTGATACGGATCAATTGGAACATGTATGCAATTTGTATAAATTGACGAACGATAACGAGCTCTATGCTCTGGAGGATGAAGGGGAAATCATCGGTGTGGTTGGGTGCAGGTATCATTCCAATGATTTGGAGATTTTACATCTTGCAGTTCGACCTGAGGATCGTTTAAAAGGGTACGGTCGAGGATTGTTATTGGAAATTTTGGACAAGAAAAACCCGGATATTCTATTTGCTGTGACAGATGAAGATGGAGCAGACTTCTATCGTAATGTTGGTTTTGAAGTAACTAGCTTTACAGAGGGGCTAGAAAACGGGAGAGAGCTTTTTCGCAGTGTGTATCGAGCTGAAGAAGAAGCTGAGTAGTTATGAATTATCGCAGTTTCAACTGGCGGGCCTGTTGGCCTGCTTGTTTTGTGTAAAGCAACAAAACAAGCAGACAATTTATATTGTCTGCTTTTTGAAAAAGGTGAGTAAAGCCCATTTGCGTTCATGACGTTTTTTGTATTTCGGAAGACTTCTGTAGACAGATAATGCCTCATCAAGTGCCTGCTTCGCTTCCTGTTTGTGACCCAGGGATTGGTACAGACTTCCCAGCAAATAATATGCTTCACTGGATGACGATTGTATTTCACCAAATTTGGAAGCATAATGAAGCGCCTTCTGAGTGTCGCTGTCTCTATAAGCAGAGGCAAGCTGCAGATAAGGTTGACCATACTTTACACGTTCATTCAAACTAAGCGCCTGAAGCATTTGCTCCTCACCTTCATCGATACGGCCAAGTCCGATGGACGCTGTACCAAGATCACTCCAAAATTCGGCTGAAGACTCGGAGTGTTCTTTTACTTCTTGAAGAAGATGATACGCCTCGCTAAATTTTTTTCTCTCTAAAAGAAGTCGAGCCAATTCACGCTTGGAAGAAACATCAAAGGGGCTGGCGATTAGCTGTTGGCGGAGTTTGGAAATTTGTCGTGAACGCCGAAAGGGTTTAGTGACGCTAGGAAATATTCCAACAAATCGACGATCGAGAAAATACACAATGACGAGCAATACTATAATGGCGACTATCGGACTACCAGTTAGCCAAGATAATAGAAAGAACAACATAATCTTACTCATTTGGTCCCCCACTTTTTTATTTTTTCCAATTATAGCATAAAAAAAATAAATCGTACGATAGAATGGTTACAGAGATTTTAAAAGCAAAGGAGCATATAGTAATGAATCGTATAATGCGTCTACAACAGCAGGTTGAGTATATTAGGGAAATCGATAAATTAAAATCGGTATTGAGACAATCACTGCTGATGGATGCTTCGAGACAGGAAAATGATGCCGAGCATACATGGCATCTGGCAGTAATGGCTGTATTGCTGCAAGAGTATGCAAAGGAACCGTTATCCGATATGACCCGTATTTTGAAAATGCTGCTCATTCACGATATTGTCGAGATCGATGCCGGAGATACGTTTGCCTATGATGAAAAAGGGTATCTTGATAAAAGAGAGCGGGAGGAGCAAGCAGCAAACCGGATATTTGGTCTCTTGCCATTGGATCAGAAGGAAGAGATGCTTGAACTCTGGGAAGAATTTGAAAGTGAACGCACCGCAGAGTCGCGTTACGCAGCAGCAATCGATCGTTTGCAACCGCTACTGCATAACTATTATACAGAGGGAGCTGCTTGGAGAAAACACGGTGTTAAGAGCTCACAGGTGCTTGCCCGAATTTCCAAATTAAGCGAAGTTGTTCCTGAGCTTCATGAGTATGCTTCAGGATTGATTCATGATGCTGTGGTCAAAGGATACCTGGCAGAGTGATAATGTGAGGGTAAGGATGTCCAACAGTAAAACACGATAGGAAGAAACGATTAAGTTAACAAGGGGCTGTCCCAAAAGTAGGTTTACTGTCAAAACTAGAAATAGCAGTGCAAGGAAGACGATCTCTGCGCCGCTTGATCCCGCCATATTCCTGCATTTTATACGAAAATAAAGAGTATGCCACAAGTAATCGTGATTAGGATCGTGTCGTGTTAAACAGAAGCATCATGGGCTACAGTTGGGCGTTTTCAGCCTATCTCAGCACTTCGGTAGCAATAAAGGAAAAAGTTCCTCTATTCCATCAGAATTCGCTCAAGATCATAAAATAAAGGAACTTCATTCCTCTATTTTGGTGATAAACGCTTGTTTTTGGCATTTTAGGGCAATTTCAGTAAGAATAAGGGAAAATACTTCCTTTATTTTCTTTAAAATCATCCCATTTTTGAAAATAAAGGAGATTTTTTCCTCTACTGTATTCGAGCTGCACTCCTCTGACTTCTCACGAATAAGCTAGCTGTACTATTTCGATAAAGCGCAATTTGGAAATTTGGAGGTTCATATTTTCATTCTAGGTGGTGACGCCTGGTAGTCATAGTTGTTTTTGCAGGCTTTCCTAAAAATATCTTGCCTTTCCACCGCTAAACAAGAAGCGTCCCTCAAAGTTATCTGAGATAACTTTTGGGGCAGCCTCTTATTTTTTGTTTGGAAAAATATTGAAATTAAAATATTGAGAATATTTGGAAAATATGTTACCCTGTTTATGCCGAGTTGTACAGCTTTATTTAGATTGGTGATGGGAGAAGGTGCTGCAATTCATACCGATGAAATGGGAAAATAGGCCTGGTTGGCAGAACGATAGGCACAGGAATGATAGACCTATAAAAGTGACGTTTTCTTAATACAAAAGTAACTTTTTTGTCATTATTTATATACAATGATTTTGAAAGCCCTTATACTTAACTGTAAATTAAGCGATGCAATTTCCAATCCGATTATTAAATGCGTTTAATATGTGAGCGTATTTATTCATACTTGATGAGAAAGGAGTGTATCGATGAAGATGATGGATTACTTGAAAGAACATTACAAATGGATAGAAGAACGGGTGCGCGAGTTCATATGTATTCATTCGAACATTGAATACATTCAAGGATCATCCGAATGTGTTGAAGGCGGCGCTTTTGCTTGGGTTAAATTGTCTGAGGATCTGAAATGTCTACAAATCAAATTGTACTCTGATTATATGATCATTGCCGAGGAAGCCAGAACTTTTCTTGTGGAGACGGGGAGCACGTACATTGAGACATTTGATCGCAGCTGCGCAGATTTACAGTCTTACATAAAACAGGAGAATCTGCTCTGGAGCTCTGACCTTCTTGAGGTGTTTGATTCTGCTAAGAAGGAACTGGATTTGCAGCGTGGGCTGATTGCACAACCCATTTATATTTAAACGGAATATGCATCGTTGAAACAAGCTTTTTGCTAATAGAAATAACGGCTTTGATATAGAATAAAAGGGTCCAGTTGACATCTTGCCGACTGGACCCTTTTATTCATAAATTTGCATATAAAGTGGTGATTGACTTTAACGAGGAAATTGTATAGAGTAAAAAAGCTGTTATTTTTATGTAGACCAGTCGTTATATTTTTGAACTGAGGTGCAATTAAGGTGAGTAGTAAAAATGACTCTAGACAAAATATTTTGTCAGTTGCGACGCGTCTTTTTCATTTGCAGGGATACCACGCAACAGGCTTGAATCAGATTCTGAAGGAAAGCGGAGCGCCAAAGGGTTCGTTGTACTATCATTTTCCTAATGGTAAAGAGCAGCTCGCAATAGAAGCAGTGAAGCGTATGGATGCTTTGATCAAAAATGATATAGTGAGCAGCTTGGAGAAATACGAGAGCGCAATTGAAGCTATCCAAATTCATATTCAAAAAATTGCAGCGGACTTTACTAATGATGAAAAATTAGAATGTGTGCCCATTGGTATATTAGTTGCTGAAACTGCCCAGATAAGTGAATCGATTAGAGAGACGTGCAAAGCCGCTGTAGAAGGATGGGAGGAGCTTTATTGCAGCAAGCTGATTGGGGATGGATTTGAACCTGACTTAGCAAAAAAATTAGGGGTCACAATAAACTCCATGATTGAAGGAGCAGTTACAAGGTCATTAATTAATAAAGATAGTCAACCGCTGCAGCAATTGGCGGAATGTATTCCTGTTTTATTAAAGAGATAGAGATAAAGAGGAGCTTACATATTTTTCAGACATAAAGGAGTGTTAATTTGGAAACCAACACACAGACAAAACAAACAAAACAGCAGCAAATCAAACCTATACCGATTGCTATTGCGATTATGATTGGATCATTTATCGGTCTTTTTAGTGAAACAGCTCTAAATATGGCTTTCACGAATATTATGGAGGATTTTCACATTGACGCCTCCGCCGTGCAGTGGTTGACTACAGGTTATTTACTTGTATTAGGCATTCTTGTCCCTATTTCAGCTTTATTACTTCAATGGTTCTCAACAAGGCAATTATTTAGCGCATCACTTATTTTTTCTATTGCAGGTACAGTAGTTGCTGCTTTATCGCCTAATTTTGAAATTCTTCTTATTGCTCGTGTAATCCAGGCGATCGGAACAGGGTTGCTGTTGCCGTTAATGACAAACGTTATTTTAATTGTTTTTCCACCTGAAAAGCGCGGAACCATCATGGGAATGATGGGGTTAGTTATTATGTGTGCACCGGCTATTGGACCGACACTTTCAGGTCTTATCGTAGATAGCTTTAGCTGGAATGCAATATTTTGGATTTGTTTGCCACTGCTTATATTTACGTTCTGCTTTGGTCTGGTGTATATGCAAAACGTATCAACCATCACAAAACCGGGGATTGATATTTTATCCATTATTTTATCAAGCATTGGGTTTGGGGGAATCGTCTTTGGTTTCAGTAATGCTGGAGAGGGCGCAGGCGCTTGGGGGGAGCCGGGTGTGCTTGTTCCTTTAATCGCTGGTGTGATCGGCCTCGTTTTATTTTCAATTCGACAATTTAAAATGGAGCAGCCTATGCTCAACTTGCGTGTTTTTAAATTTTCGATGTTCACGATTGGGCTGCTTATGGTATTTCTATGTATGATGTTAATTCTGTCGGTATCTATTTTGCTGCCTATGTACCTCAAGGGCAGTCTTTTGATAACAGCCTTCGCAGCGGGCCTCGTCCTGTTGCCCGGCGGAATTGTCAACGGAATTATGTCACCGATAACTGGGCGGCTGTTTGACAAATATGGGCCGAAATATCTCGTCATTCCGGGTTTTGTGATTACTACAGTACTTCAGGCTGTTGAGATACCCCTACTTTTAAACTTAGTATCGAAAGAAAAATGAAAATGAAGATGTAAAATACTATACGAAATCTTGTGCATATTCGAGATAGTCCTTCTGGAAAGGTGGAGGGCTATCTTCTTAA
Source organism: Fontibacillus panacisegetis (assembly GCF_900102215.1). GTDB lineage: Bacteria > Bacillota > Bacilli > Paenibacillales > Paenibacillaceae > Fontibacillus > Fontibacillus panacisegetis. The sequence goes on along the minus strand of NZ_FNBG01000017.1, from coordinate 178 downwards.
TGTTCTGTGCAGTTGCGGTTAGCAACGCTTGAATCTGTACATTTTCTCTGCCCCGAAACCGGCAATAGCGAAGCCCGTGGAGCACTTTGGCATCCGCGAAGCTTCGCTCTATAGTTTGGCATCGTATGGCGTAAGCGGCTTTTCCTGCATCACTTTGCCGGTATTTTGCTACTTTTTC
>NZ_FNBG01000003.1 GCF_900102215.1 Fontibacillus panacisegetis | reverse complement strand
ATGCACAATTAAAGTATAAATACGGAAATCGGAAATTTTGGGCAGAAGGATATTATGTGAGTACAGTGGGCTTGAATGAAGCAACCGTAGCTAAATACATTCGTGAACAAGAAGCACACGATCAAGCAATAGATAAACTGAGTGTAAAAGAGTACGAAGATCCGTTCAGCAATTATAGGAACAAAAAGAAATAAACCAGTTTAACTGGTAAGTGAAAATGACAAATTACACTGAGCCTGAACGGATTTGTGGTCAGGCTAGCGTCTTTAGGCGCAGTTTGGCAACAGGGGGTTATACCCCAAGAGCAAACCACCCGTTGGACGGGTGGTCATGATTAACCAGAGCCATACTAGATATCCGCCACCGATTTCAGCAAGTCCGGCGATAATAAAGATTAACATAGAGATTAGCATAGTTTATCCACCTTTTATGCAAGAAGTACTCATATTATTTCTTCACTAAACAGTATAGGTTGTATGTTATGGGTGAGCAATTATTAAATTAAATTTCTCCTTGACCCTGACATTAGTGTCAGGGTTTAAAATGAGGATACAGCTGGAGGAGGAGATGAAGGTGAAAATTGGAGAACTCTCTGAAAGGACCGGAGCTAGTGTTCGTTCTCTGCGATATTATGAACGCCAAGGCTTGCTTGCGCCGATGCGTCAGGACAACGGTTACCGGGAGTATTCGATTTTGGCGTTAGATCAGGTTCAAACCATTCGGTTTTATTTGGATCTCGGCTTTTCCACGGAGCAGATTTCGGGATTTCTAAATTGTGTTCTTAAAAACAAAGAGGCATTTTGCGAAGAGGTGCTTCCCATCTACGAGCAGAAGCTGAAAGAAATCGACGAACAAATCACTTTGCTGAACCAAATAAGAGGAAATCTGAAGGATCGCATAACCTCCATTCAGCTCGAACGAAACCAAGTTCAGGAGGAGAAAATATGAGTGTAGTAGCTGTTAACGATAACAATTTTGCTTCGGTGATTCCTGCAAAAGGTACGACTCTGGTCGAGTTTGGTGCTGTATGGTGTCCGCCTTGTAAGGCGCTTCTGCCGATTTTGGATGACTTAAGCAACAAGCACGCGGAGCGATTGACTGTAGTTAAGATAGACTGTGATGAATCACCTGTTACAGCAGGCGCATATGGTATTATGTCAATGCCGACCGTGATCGTGTTCCAGGACGGAGAACCGGTCGAGAAGCTCGTCGGTTTACGGCCACAAAGCGCCTATGAGAATGTCCTTTCAAAATATATGACTGCGGTATAACGAATAAAGACACCAGACATAGAGGCTGGTGTCTTTATTTGTAATTGGTTATTATAAAATGTGAGTCATTACGGAAGGTTGTGAAGAAGGTGAATGCTGTGCAGAATCAGGTCATGGGAAATTGGAAAAGGAACATCATTCTTTTTTTGAGTAGTCAGTCCCTCTCTCTTTTTGGTTCGTCATTAGTTCAATATGCGATGATGTGGCACATCACATTAACAACTGAGTCAGGCATCATGATGACCCTGTATATCATTTGCGGTTTCATACCGACCTTTATTTTATCCCCAATAGCAGGGGTGTGGGCGGATCGATATAACCGAAAAATATTAATTATGCTGTCAGACGGCATGATTGCGATCGCTACATTGATTCTCGCCATCGTATTTTTAATGGGATATGATTCGATCTGGCTGCTCTTTGTAATGGCTGCTGTTCGAGCCATGGGGACGGGAGTTCAAACACCTGCTGTCGGAGCCATCTTGCCACAAATCGTACCCAAGGATAAACTAACGAAGATTAATGGAATTAATGGGAGCCTTCAGGCGATTATTATGTTTGTATCCCCTATCGTTAGTGCGGCATTGTTGACCATGGCTTCGATCGAATCCATATTTTTTATAGATGTCATTACGGCTGCGCTTGCGATTGGTACGCTGCTGGTCTTTTTCCATATACCTTTACATGAGAAGGCAAATGAGAAGCAAACGACAAGCTATTTCCATGATATGAAGCAAGGCATTCTATACATTAAAGATCATCGGTTTCTGAAGAAATTTTTTCTGTTTTTCTCCGTGTTTTTTGTGTTGATGGCTCCTGCAGCATTTCTAACACCACTTCAGGTTTCCCGGAGCTTCGGGGATGATGTGTGGAGGCTGACAGCTATCGAAATCGCGTTTTCGATCGGGATGATGGCTGGTGGTGGCATAATCGCTGTATGGGGAGGATTTCAGAACAAGGTTCACACGATGATGTTCTCAGCCCTGATGATGGGTGCTTGCACAGTAGCACTGGGTATTGTTCCGGTCTTCTGGATCTACTTGATTTTTATGGCTGTATTTGGAGTTGCGATGCCGATATTTAATACTCCAACAAATGTTCTTGTGCAGGAAAAAGTAGATGAGAACTTTATGGGCAGAGTATTTGGTGTAATGGGGATGATTTCTACCTCGATGATGCCGATTGGAATGCTTATTTTCGGTCCAATAGCTGATTTTGTAAAGATAGAATGGCTGCTCATCGGAACAGGATTGCTTATGTTTGTGTTATCTATAATTTTTGGCCGCAGCAAAGTGCTGCTTGAAGCTGGTCAGCCAGCATTGAAGACAGTCGAAACTGACAAATAAAAGTTGATTACTATGAAAATTAACGAACTCGTTTAGTATACCGTACCGACTCTTACAGTCTTTAATTAGTCTCGTAGGAGTCTTTTTGTGTTGAGTATTCGGATTTATCTTAAGATATTTGTAAGAATCAGCTAAGAAAAACCTTAACTTTATACTTTACAATTTCAAGTGATGAGGACAAAAAACCATTTTGAATCTGAGAGGAGATGTTTATGCTTAAACTTATAAAATTGGAGCTGTTAAAGCATAAGATAAGCAGCTATACATTTTATAGTATTATCATTTCGGTTATAATGCTTGGGATTCTTTATATGTTTGCATATGTACCTAATATTGAAAGTGATCCGGAATTGATGATTTTTCTAGATTATTATCATTTAATCGCTATGGGCAGTGCACTAAATATGTTCGTTTTTTGTACGCTTTCTTCTGTGATTGCTTCCAGATTTATCATTGAAGTTTATTTAGGTGAACAAGCCAAGCTTCTGTTTTCTTATCCAATCAAAAGGGAAAAAATATTGTTTGCTAAATTGCTGTATGTCTACATCTTCACGGCGATCGCTTTTTTTATAAGTAATATTTTGGTTTTTTCTCTATTCGGAGTTACTGAGTCATACTTTTCTTTAATGGAATCCAGCTTTACGATCCACACATTTACTGCGGTTGTCAAAACAACATTAATAATGTCTGTAATCACATCCATGTTAGGAATTATTGCTATGGGCGTTGGTTTTATAAAAAAATCCGTTCCGGCATCCATTCTAACAGCAGTTATTCTATCCTCTCTATTTTGCAACATTGTGATTAATCTAAACGATCAAAAAATGAATGCAATGATTTTCTTCTTGTTTATGTCATTTAGTATATTCATTGCAATCGTCATCATTGATATGGTCAAGAAAAAAGTAAATTCGATGGAGGTGTAGTTAATGAACAGCAAAATTGAAAATGCGGTAGATGGCTTTTTAGATCGTTTGTTGGGACCATTTCAATCTCAGATGTTATTTGTTAACATAATTGGTGGTATCATTTTGATTATTATAGGTTTAAGACTGTTAAGGAATAGCTCCTCGGAAAGAAAAAAAATGCTTGGCTGGATTATGCTGGCTGTTGGATGTCTGGGTATAGTAAGTGGAACTGTACAGTTACTGTAGATGTAACGACTGTAGATTGTTCTCTATCTCTCCTTGTTGTTTGACACCACAGCAAAGCCTGAATTTCTTCTGATTACATTGAGGTCATCAAGATTCCTGTTGACTAGTTTTTAGAAATTGAGCACTTAGTTAAAATATTGTATGATGGGTAAGGAACTTTGGGATAAGCCAGCCGGTTCTAAAAATAATTGAAGAGGTAATTAAATCATGTATCCTAAAGCTTTAAATTATTCAATGCCGCCAGAGTGGGGCGCACATGAACGAACTTTTATTTCTTGGCCTGTGCAATCATCCATGTGTTATCCGGATAACTATGAATCAGTATTTGCCGGATATGCAGAGATTATAAAGGCGATCGCCGAGTTTGAACCGGTAACTGTAGTTGTTAATCCAGATGATTTGGATGCAGTTAGATCCTTGATTACAGAAGACAATGTGACATTGCTGCCCATTGAGCATAATGATGCATGGCTTCGCGATAACGGACCTACATTTGTAGCAGACGGGAACGGTAAAATTGCGGGAGTGAACTGGAAATTTAACGCTTGGGGTGGAAAATATACACCTTGGGACTTAGATGATGGTGTAGCTCCGCAAATTCTGGATAAATATAAAGTTGAACGTTTTGATGCTCCGCTTGTTATGGAGGGCGGCTCCATTCATACGGATGGAGAAGGCACTATTCTTTCAACAGAGGAATGTCTCCTGAATCCTAATCGCAATCCGCATTTAAGCCGTGAAGAGATTGAGGAAAATGTGCGGAATTTTACCGGATCGGAATCGATCATTTGGTTGAAGCGTGGTTTGAGTGGCGATGAGACGGATGGTCATGTCGACAATGTGGCTTGCTTCGCTGCGCCAGGTAAAGTCATCATTCAGGTATGTGATGATCCATCGGATGAGAATTATGAAATTACGCAGGAGAATTTGTCAATTCTCGAGCAGGCGACGGATGCCAAAGGCCGCAAATTGGACATTATCAAAATTCAGCAGCCTCCACGGGTAAATCATGACGGAAGTCGGCTGACGCTGAGCTATTTGAATTTTTATTTTGTAAATGGCGGGATTATTTTGCCTGTATTCGGTGGTACTGCTGCAGAAACGGATAAAATGGCGGAGCGTACGCTAGCCGAGCTTTACCCGGATCGCAAAATCCGTATAGTTAACGGGATGGCAGTCATTACTGAAGGCGGAAATGTGCACTGCACAACGCAGCAAATGCCGTTTGTTAAATAAATCTATTTTTCGTAAAAGAAGGTGAATGGGAAGATGAGAAAAGTGAAGGTAGCCGCAACGCAAATGAGCTGTTCTGGCGACATTGATGACAATATTCGCAAGGCTGAGGTTTTAGTCAGAGATGCAGCGAAACAAGGGGCACAAATTATTTTGCTTCAAGAGCTGTTTGAGACTCCATATTTTTGCCAGAAGGAAAAAGCCGACTATTACCCTTATGCCACGGAATTGGAGCACAATAAAGCGATCAATCACTTTAAGAATATCGCTAAAGAGCTTGAGGTAGTTTTGCCGATCAGCTTCTATGAGAAAAAGAATTATGCCCGTTACAATAGCATTGCCATCATTGATGCAGACGGTACGGTGATGGGGAAATATCGCAAGAGCCACATTCCGGATGGCCCGGGTTATGAGGAGAAGTTTTATTTTAATCCTGGAGATACCGGGTTTAAAGTATGGAATACCCGTTATGCGAAAATAGGTGTAGGTATTTGCTGGGATCAATGGTATCCGGAAGCAGCCCGAGTGATGACTTTGATGGGTGCTGAATTGCTGTTCTACCCAACAGCGATTGGTTCAGAGCCGCAGGATGGTTCCATCGACTCCAAGGATCACTGGCAGGCTTGTATGCTGGGTCATGCCGCAGCCAACCTGATTCCAGTCGTAGCTTCCAACCGGATCGGGCAAGAGGTGGACGAGGATTCAAGTATTAATTTCTATGGCTCCTCCTTTATTGCCGGACCACAAGGCAACAAAATTGTCGAGGCCGGACGTGATGAAGAGGCTGTGTTAATTAGCGAATTTGATCTTGATGCGTTGGAGGTTGGCCGGATTGAATGGGGCATTTTCCGTGATCGCCGCCCAGAGCTATACAGAATGATCGCTTCCTATGACGGAGATATCACCTTTTAGCAGTTAAATATTGTAATTACATTTAAAACTCTCTGATTGTTAATATTGACAATCAGGGAGTTTTTATATCATCCAGAGAAGGAACTTATCTGTGTTCACCAAGTTCGGTAGAAAACCCCTTTGATTTGAACCTGATCATATATGACTTTTCTCGGGGGAGTATATCATGAGATGAGAGGAAATTAGGGTACTCAAAATCAGAGTACTTTGTTGAAAAAAGGAAAACTATCAGAGCATGACGAATTAATAAATATTTTAGGTATTTATCAAAATTTCAAGTCAAGGGTGGAACTATATAAGTTGAACTAAAGAAAGAACGACGTCATTAGTAAAAACAGGTACAAGATCAGGAAGAGTAGCAAAAATACAGTTTTTTTAAAGTAGAAATGAAAGAATGAGCAAGAGGTTGCAAATGTGCAGCAATTTTTTTCGTAAATGTCCAGTTTGAAGAGGATTTTAGAAAAAGCCTGCACATCTGCAGCAATTTAGCATATTTTGAGACTTTAGATCATAAAAGCCTGCACATCCGCAGGAATTTCAGGAATTCTGCATTGCGAACCTCATAACTCAAGTGTAGAAGGAAAAGCGATGGAAAGAACATTTTACCCAGCTGCCTATATACGTACAATCATTAGTTGAGGGGGACTTATATGATTACTTTGAAGCCATTAAATGAGCTGCCTGTTGAGGCTGTTTCTGAGCTGTGGAACCAAGCCTTTGAAGGATATTTTGCAAATGTATCGATGCCCTTGGATCGATTTATTGCTCGTACAGTAAATGAAGGTCTATCGCTTGAGCATTCGTTTGCCTGTTATGCAGATCATGAGGTAGCCGGAATTGTGCTGAATGGCTTTCGAGATTCAAATGGCCAGAAAATAGCATGGAACGGTGGAACAGCCGTAATGCCGTCTTTCAGAGGAAAAGGAATCGGTAAAGTTATGATGGCAAAAAATATAGAATATTACACTGAACAGGGGTTGGATATCGCTTACTTAGAAGCTATTAGCAAAAATCAACATGCAATTCATGTATATGAAAAAGTAGGATATAAAATAATAGATCGGCTGCTTCTTTTATCGTGTGATCAGTTGAATAGGGGGAATTATCCATCTACTAATCAGTATCAGGTGGTAAAGGGGTTGGCGGTTGATGCTGTAGCATTACCATTTTATCAGCCTGGTGAAGTATGGCAGGCGCAATGGCAAAGCCTGAAGGATGGAGAGAGCCTCATCGTTTATGACAAAGGCGAACCAGCAGGTTTTGCACAATTCCGGCGGACCTTCAATTCTAGCGGTAAACTGTTAGGTATTACCCTTTACAGGTGTGAGGTATCTCCGGGCCGTATAGATGGAAAGGCTATCATGCTGACAGCCCTTCAGGAGCTTTGGGGCTCTGAACCCGATTGTAAACGATCGGCTATGAACATTCGAGCTAAGGAGAAAGCACTCATCCATCTATTAGAACAACTGAGCTTTAAAGTGTCTATGGAGCAGGTGTTGATGCGCCGTATTAGTATAAATATTTAGTTTAGCTATTCCGCTGCTGAAACTTATAACCGATTCCGCGGACGGTGGCAATGTAGCGGTGCGGGCTGTCGTCACCCTCAATTTTTCTTCTAAGGTTGTGAATATGCACCATCACGGTCCGAGTGTCGCTCCATCCGTCAATACCCCATATTTTTTCGTATAATTGCTCCACGCTGAACACCTTTCCAGGATGACCAGCCATGAGAAACAGCAGTTGAAGCTCTTTGGCAGGAAGATTAATTTCTTCGCCGTTAACTCGGACTTCCCAGCGATCCCAATAGAGTGTAAGCCTTCCGTCACTCCATTCGTTACCTCCTGCTTTGGTATGATCATGATTGTCCACGGCAGGGAGGTTTCTCAGCCTCGCCTTGACTCTGGCCACCATAATATCGGGATCGAACGGCTTCGTAATATAGTCGTCGCCTCCAAGCTCGAAGCCCAATAGGATGTCTTCGACTTCACTGCGACTGCTTAAGAAAATGATCGGAACGCCGGAATTACGCTTGGTGGCCTTCACCCAATCGGAGCCTTCTCCGTCAGGCAGCATAATGTCGCAAATAACAAGGTCGGGCATTCGGGCAGTGAACAACTCAGTAGCCTCCATCAGCGTTCCGGCTGTACGAGTGGCTAGGCCCTGATTACGCAAATAAATCGAAATCAAATCGGCTATATCGCCGTCATCCTCAATGATCAAAATGTCACAAAGTATGCGATCCTCATGAATCATTCCCAAGCACCACTCTTTCGTCTGATCGGCAAATGAAACCGGAACTCGCTGCCGCTACCCGGCTCGCTATCTACCTGTATTTCGCCTTGATGATATAAAATAATCTCCCTGCTAATCGCAAGCCCAAGCCCTGATCCGCTATGCTCTTTACCTGTCGGCTGTCTGGCTTGTCCGAAACGCTCGAAGATATGTCTATGCATAGAGGGATCAATGCCGAGTCCGGTATCTTTAACGCTTATATAGACGAACCAGCCATATGTATCCGAACCTTCCACATGCAGGTGAAGACTGATTTCTCCACCTGACGGTGTATATCTCACTGCATTGGAAATCAGGTTGGATAGCACCTGCTCAATTCGAATCGGGTCAAGCCTGACGTGAAATGAAGATAGTTCCATACTGTTATCAGGAAGCACAGCTCGGAAACGGATACCATTCTGTTCAATTTCGTCCGCGTATTTCATGAATATTTCCTGAAAGAAAGGCAGCAACTCTACTTCGTGCATCTGGAATTCCACTTGCTTCGTCTCCAGTTTGGTCAGCTCGATTAAATCGCGAATCAAGTGCTCCAGCAGCAGGGATCGCTCATAGATTCTGCCTGCATATTTGGGCATATCGGCGGTAATGATGCCGTCCCTTAGTCCCTTGGCAAAACCTTTAATCGAGGTGATCGGTGTGCTTAGCTCATGCGAAATATTGGACAGTAGCCGGATACGGAATTGTTCAATATCTGCCATTCGCTCATTGGCCTCCTGCAGCTCTTTATTCGTCTTCCATAACGATTTTGTACGTTCCTCAATCGTGCGCTCCAACGATCGGTTGGATTCCTGCAGCTGCCCGGATAACATCTCCTTTTCATGTAGCGCTCTGGAGAAGCGGGCAGACAGATTAAGCGCCTGTGTCATCAGAAAGACCAGCAATCCGATGGACAGCATGTCATTGGTGAACAGAAGACCGTTATAGAAGAGCATATCGTTTAGCGCAAACAGCGTGAAGAACAAGAAGCCGGTAGCGGTCGTGAGCGATCCCTTCCTGCGCCGGATAGCGGACAAGACGTAAATGTACATGGTGTAGAGCAGAGAAGGCAGCAGCACTCCCCAGGTAAAAGGGGATAGATAGTATGTATACACACGGGCAGGCGTAAACAGGAATATCGAAATACAGCTAAGAATGACTATTCCAGAAGTCTTGGCCACCCAGGGAACGGATTCCTTGGGATATTCCCGGTTAATGAAAAGGATTAGCATCAGCGCCGTCATGGAGACGGATATGTATTCCAGCTTAACCGCCGCTTCCCAAGGAATAGAAGGCAGTAGATAGAGTGCGGTCGTTTCCCCCAGCACGATCGTTCTGACGCCAACGGCAAAACAGAGCAAGCCGAACCATAAGGCGGATGTTTCCTGTCTGCGGTTGAAATAGACAAACAAATAATAGAGTGACATTACGAAAAAAATGCCGACAATGAACACTTGAACCGTCACACGGGATATTCGCAGATGGGTAACGGATTCGGCCGTTCCAAGCTCCATCGCCTGCCAGATTCCGGCATTTCGTTGTGAGAAGTTCGATACTTGAATGATGACCTCGTTCCATCCTTCTACCGGATCAAAGTAGATGGTCATGGGATAACTGCTTGGCTTCGAGCTGGAAGGGTCAGTTCCAACCGTTCCGTTACCGCCCTTAAGATTCCCGTTGATCCACATTTTGTAGGAGGAGGCGATGCTTTTGGGATACACGGCAAGCGTCCGATGAGTGGATGCCATATGATCAGGCAGCAGAAAGCGGAGCCGATAGGTTGCATAACCTTCGTTCGGAAGAGAGATTTCTCCTTGTCGATAGTCAGTCCAAGCGCTCGGAACCTGAACATAAGCGGGCTCAGGCTGGTCACTCGTTTGAAAATCTTTAGGCTCCAGCAGCTCCCCCCAATAAAACTCCCATTCTCCAGAAAAAAGAATGCTCGTTCGTTCGTCCACATTCCAGTCGGATAAATCGATACTGCCGTGATTGTATGTATATTCCTGTGAAGGAGTGAGTTTTGATGCCCACGCGGTTTGCTGCGTTACTGGAGCCGCAGACACAAGAAATGCTGCGGCCAGTACGACAGCAAGTGACAGCAGGAAGCGGTGGCCTTGTCTGCAGGTCGTTATATTTAGCTTCATTATAGGCCTCCAGAAACAGTTGAAATTAGTTATATTATATCAGCATGTAGTGCTGGAGTAAGTAAAATATCGTCAAATTTTTGCAAACTTAAACAAAACTTAAACAAACATTGCTAGAATTAGTCACATCATGTCACGAACTTAATTGACAAATCTATCATTATTAACTTTTAAAATTTAGAAAGAGGGCTGCTTATGCAAAATAAGGTTACCCTTGGGAGTTGCGCTTCGTAATGGACTATTATTTTTCTCCCTGCATAACCAACATGTATCAGCATAGATATGTTGATTTCTTATTGGAGCATTATACCGAGCTTAAGCTGACCTATCCGTTTCAGGAGGCATTCAGCTATATCGTTAGCCCATTGCTGATGGAAGGCGTGTCTATACTCTGTTTTGATAATGAAGAAGAGACAGCAGGTGCTTTCAGCTATATTTACGGGACTGGTGAGCATGATTATACAGACCGTCACATTGTACAGATTCAGGTGGCTTTTATTGTTGAGCGACACCGTCGAACCGGGCTTTTTGCTAAAGCCTTGCAATATTTGCTCGAACATATTGAGGCAGATGAATCGAAAGAACAAGTGACGGAGCTTCGCTTCTGGACGGCATGTAACGATTATAATAGGCGATTATTTGAAAAGTTCGCAGAACGATATGCTATGGCAGAGAACGAATGCGGACAAATGGACGGCTACAGAGTGCTCATTTCCGAGCTGCGGACCTACCTTGATCGTCTACAGACGAGAGCTTTGGTCTGAGAGGGCCTGAGATGTTATTTGTCATTCGTCAAATGCTAGTATTTCTTCGTCCATGCCGGGGAGTTGCCGTTGTATTCCTGTTCGTATTTGCCATTGAAAATATCGTCATTTCACTGGCTCCACTTAGCTTTCAATTTATGATTGACTATGCCATTATTCCTCAGGACAGAGGAGCCTTTAGCCTTATTCTGATTATTCTTAGCACGGCGGGCATTGTTGGCGTATGCGCGGGACTAGCCAGCGATCGTTTGCTGGCACGCATTAGCGCAGTCGTACAGCGGAATTTGCGAGAACGACTGTTTACGGGTATGCAGCGTCTGGATTTGGAGCGTTATGGAGCCAACCGTACCGGAGAGCATGTCGCCCGTTTTACGGTCGATCTTCCAGCCATTGAAAGTGCGATGGCCATGCTGATGACGATAGGACTCCAATCGCTGATTGTTGTAGCCTTTAGTACTGCGGTTCTGTTTACTTTGCAGTGGAGCATGGCGCTCGTCATCTTGGCCGGAGCTTGCCTTATTTATGTGGGACCTATTCTGCTGGGAAAACGGGCGGCTACCGCTTTTACTGCGTATCGAAATGATGTCGACAGAATGGCGGGTGATGTACAGGAAAATGCGAGGGGACAGTTGGTCATCCAAGGATTCAGCCTGCAAAATGAAGCTATCCGCAGGTTCACCTTGGGACTTCAGCAGCTATTCCGCAGCCATTATCGCAAAAATGTAATGGGAGCCTCGCTGGATCGGCTGCCTATGATCAGTCTTCTACTGGTCAACTTCACCATGATCGGCTTCGGCTCATATTTGGCATTGACGGAGCGGATTACACTAGGAGCTATGGTTGCGTTCTTTACGATTTATACATCAATGGGCAACGCTGTCTATAATTTAACTGCAGTTGCTCCCTCGTTTACTGGTGCGAAGGTTAGTCTGGACAGGATTTTAGAGCTGCTAAACCAGCCGCCCGCAAAAGAGAGTGGACAGTTAAAAATACCGCAGCTCAGCCATTGCCCGGAGATCGCCGCGGATAAGCTCATTTTTGGTTACCCGGGACAGGAGCCGTTGCTGCAGGAGGTAAGCTTCAAGATAGAGGCTGGTTCATCTGTAGCTTTTGTAGGACCGAGTGGTTCAGGCAAAAGCACACTCCTCCACCTCATCATGGGCCTGCGCCAGCCCAACGGAGGTCGAATAACAATTGACGGGGACGACCTGTCATCTTTGAACGCAGAAGCCTACCGGAAGTGCATTGGCGTTGTATTTCAGGAGAGCTTCCTGTTCCGCGGCTCCGTGCTCGACAACATCCGTATCGCCAAGCCGGAAGCCACTTTGCAGGATGTGATGGAAGCGGCAGAACAAGCCGACATCCATGAATTCATTGCCAGCCTCCCGAACGGCTACGACACGTTAGTGTCTGAGGATGGAGGGAACCTGTCCGGCGGACAGAAGCAGCGGATCGCCATCGCCAGGGCTTTGGTACGGAAGCCCTCCTTATTATTGCTTGACGAGGTGACTTCCGCACTCGATCCGATCTCGGAAGCCGCGGTCAACGCGACTATTCAGAAGCTATCCGGGAGCCGAACTGTGGTCATAGTGACACATCGCCTGGAGGCGATCACAGGAGTGGACCAAATTTTCGTCATGAATGAGGGTCGGCTGATGGAAAACGGGCGGCATACGGAGCTAATGAATAAGGATGGGTTGTACAAATTCATGCGTGAGCAGCAGAATGCTGTGAAATAACCGAGAGTCGCATAGAAAAGGAGGTGGGTTTTATGCTTCGGGCAAGAGCCAGCCATTGCGTCAGAGACGAGGATTACGCGCGTTTCACGAGATTTTATGCCGCCCGCTGCGGACAATTTTACAACGAATATTCTTTATTGGATGCATTGCTCCATCTCGTCAACACCTTATCAGCAACCCATATTTTGCTGTTCGACGATGATAAGGGACAATTAATAGGCTTCATTCAATACCAGATTGAGGATGATACGGCCTTTCTCGATTCCGCTATTTTGTCCGAGCAATATCGCAGCAGCAGAATTTTTTACGAGGGCTTTCGTGACCTGGCCAGACATATTATTGAGGAGCATAAGGACATTCAAACCGTGCGGTTTCACGCATTGGCTGACAATCTGTATTTGACCCGGCTTTATAGCAAGTTTGCAGATAAGATTGGCGTAAGGAAGGGTGCGAATGGACTCGAAAATATTTTTGCTGTGAACATGGAGCAGCTTCTTAAATATCTAAAAGTAGATTTACATTGAAAGGAGGTGAAATTCATGGTACCAATGCGTCCGAATTTAAATAAAGGCAGTAAAGGTCTAGTTAGATTTGTTAATGTATTGAAACAAAGCGAACAAAAACGTGTGATTGCAACAGTCGCTGCAAAATAACAGCCCTGAATAAGGGCATTATGCTTAAGCAGCCAACAGATGACCTCTGCACTTGTCAGGGGTCATCTGTTTTTATTTACATAGGCGCTCTTTCGAATCGGTTTACAAAATTAAACAATCTTGCTATGATAATTCAAACTTCAGCATCCTCCGGAGGGGGGATGGAGGTTAGTAAGTAGTTGAGCTGAGGAGAGTGGAGACAAATGAGTAACAAACCGACTTATGAGCAACAAGGCGTGGCAATGACCTGCAGATCTTACGAGGAATACTTGAAAATGTTCGCATTAAGCAGTGAGGGGCTATTGAAGGGATCTATCCTGGATGTTGCTGCTGGAGCATCCTCCTTCGTTGCTGAGGCTAATATGAAAGGGTTGAAAGCGACCGCAGTTGATCCTATGTATGAGCTTCATCCGGATGCTATTTTACATAAAGGACTGCAAGAAATCGAGATTTCAACAGCTAAATTGGCGGATCTTCAGGAGCATTTTGATTGGACATATTACGGAAATATCGAGAACCACCGGAATATAAGGGAGGCTTCTCTCCAGACATTTGTTAAGGATTATCGCTCAAACGGAGATTCACGATATATATCAGCCATGCTTCCGGAGCTTCCTTTTTCGAATGAAAGCTTTGAGCTCGTGTTATGCAGTCATTTTTTGTTTTTATATGGAGAGCAATTTGATGGGACATTCCATCGTCAGGCGATAAACGAATTGCTGCGTGTTTGTAGAAAAGGCGGGCAGGTTCTTATTTATCCGCTAAAAACTTTAGGTTTTGAATTGTACTCCGAATTAGCAGGAATAGTGAAAGAATTAGGTTCAAATGGAGTGGAAGCCCGTTATTGTTCCTCGGAATTACCGTTTATACCGGGTTCTTCTGAACTGCTCTCATTAGTAAAACATAAATAAGATAGTTAGGATTGTTCATATATAAATGGATATACGAAGGGGCTGTCCCAAAAGTAGGTTGGCTCGCTTATGAACGGTTCGCCTAATTAAAAAAACGTATCAAAACTAGAAATAGCGGTGCAAGGGAGACGATCCCTGCACCGCTTGATCCCGCCACATTCCATGACCGTATCTCATGTGAAATAGTGTCATGCTGCGGAATTCCTGAAATTCCTGCAAATGTGCAGGCTTTGAACATGTAAATCCACTAAATGCCCTAAATTGCTGCAAATGTGCAGGCTTTCTCTAAGGATTCTCTTCAAACTAGTCTATTCTGAGCAATATTCCTGCATTTTTGCAGGCTTTTGTTCATCCTTTCATGGTTACTTTTATAAAGCTGCATTTCTGCATGCTTTTCCTGATATCTTGCCTTTCCACTACTAAAAGAGCGTTCCTTGACAGCCACTTGATGTAAAGAGCGCTGTATTATTACTTAATGTTACCGCCGTGAAACATACATTCATATACTTTGTTGCCTTTGCAGAAAATTTCCTCATATCCATGAAACCATTCAAACATTCCATTAACTATACAATGATAGCTGAAATCTCCATTGTAATATACGAGCGGCCCCCGATATGGATATTCTATTGGAACCAGAGATAGAACCTCATTTAGGAAGTCCCCATTAAAGCCATCGGCTACAATTCGACCGACATAATTCATCGACCAAACAGGCTGTCCGTCCCACCATAACGCTTCCTCTCCGGCAAATTTCTCTCCTCCCAGATAAGAATCAATGTACGTATAGGGCCCTTCTGAATAATGCAAATCATGGGACATGGGGCGTGATGGAAGTGCTTCGGCTCCCTTGCCTGCATAGGTTGATTTCTTGGCTCTGCATAGAAAATCTATCAAGTCATTATTGGTCTGGAATGATTTTTTGGTTTGATCGAATTGGCAGTTCTCATCCTCATTGTCTTTTACCAGACGATCCATGCTCATGTGAAATAATTGACTTATAGCGATGAGATTCAGCATATCGGGATAGGATTGACCCAGCTCCCATTTGGCAACAGCTTGTCTGGAAACCCCGATGATTTCAGCTAGTTTTTCCTGGGATAATCCTTTTTCCTTCCGTAAAACCTGCAATTTATCTTGAAATTTCATTGTAATCACCTCCTCATTTAACAGGATATCGAATTCACCTTTGATAATCTACCAACTAGACATAACGATAATGTCAACTGGAGGTTGCTTGTCTATTTCTTCAACCTATTGGATTCATTTTTCTGCCTTCAGTTCAATCAGGTCAAGAGATTCCAAGTTACTTTTAGCGCGGAGGTTAATTCCCATTCATCAGAGCCCATTCTTGTATTGAAGTAGAAAATGATCTGCTCGGCAATGGGATCAGGGTATGTAATTCCTTTTGCAGCGCAAATTTCTTCAGCATCACGTTTGAACAAAATCATACTGTGCTTCACTTTGCTCTCCCATGAACCCCAATCCAGCGTATCGTAATGGCTTAATAACAGGTCTACATGGGCGTGGAACAATACATCGATATTTTTGATTAATTTAAAAAGATCCTTCCGCTTGAAGTATTTAATCAGCATCTCAGTGTGGAAGCAGTATGTATCTATTGCTCTAACAGGATCAGGTATATAGTTGTCTGTACGATAACCTCGATCAAGAAACTCTGCGATTTTTCCAATTCTGTCAAAAATGATGTCGTCTCTGGTACAACCTTTACAATGCTGTCTGCACATCCATGCCTCAGGATTATATTGTCATCTTACAGCTTCAATTGCCGGAAGGATTGTCCAATCCTGATCATTTATTGCAGTTTCTTGACCCATGTGAAGTGAGTAAAGTGGGTGGCAAATCGAGTCACTTGGTGTATCATCATGGCAATTGATTGTGCTGTGAAGGCTCGCATTTTTGTGCAGCAAACGAGAGGCTTACCGATTACATATTTATTATTCTATAAATGAGGAGAGGGTACGATGGAATGGCTTGAGCTCTTGAATAAAGCGTTGGATTATGTTGAGGACAACCTTGACGGCGAAATTGAATACGGGAAAGCAGCGCAGCTGGCCTGCTGCTCTACCTATCATTTTCAACGAATGTTTTCCTACATAGCTGGAGTTCCGCTGTCAGAATATATTCGGCGCAGACGGTTGACCCATGCTGCGTTTGATTTGCAGGGCGGTCATAAAGTGATGGATGTTGCTCTGCGTTATGGATACGATTCACCGACAGCTTTTAACAGGGCCTTTCAGCAGGTGCATGGAATTTCTCCATCTGCGGCTCAGAAGGAAGGAACAGCGCTTAAGGCATATCCTCGGATCAGCTTCAAAATAACTATACAAGGAGCGGCTGAAATGGAATATCGGATTGTCACTAAAGATAGCTTCAGAGTCGTAGGAGCTAAAGCATTGCTGGAAAAGGATGTTGAAGAGAGCCTTCAGGTTGTGCCGCAATTGTGGCAGCAAATCGCACAGAATGGACAAATGTCGCAATTGATCTCCATGATGAATCAGGAGCCTGTGGGCGTGCTGGGGGTTAGCGCCTGTATGGATGATTTAGAGAAATGGGAGTATTATATCGCTGTTGCATCTGATGGTGAAGTGCCTGATGGTATGGCAGAATACAGGGTTCCTGCTTGCACATGGGCTGTTTTTTCCGGACAGGGAACGAACCCGCATGCGATTCAGGATTTGCAGAGAAGAATCATTACCGAATGGCTCCCAACCTCAGACTATGAGTATGCGAATGCCCCGGATATTGAAGTATATCTGGATGCTAATCCAACAAACACCAAGTTTGAAGTGTGGCTACCCATTACAAAAAGAAATTAAGGCTAAGAAGGACATTTCCGGCAAATGCTGAGGAATGTCTTTTTTTACATAAAAATAGTTAGAATATTGACAGTTAGAACTCTAACTATTATGATAATTATGTTACTTAGAATTCTAACTATATAGATGAGGGAGAAATTATAATGAATAAGCATGGTATGGATACGCCATTTTCAAATTTGTTTAGAGAGATTGGAATGAAGCTAAAAGGCTCAGCCGATGCAAGACTCAATGAGTTAGGGCTGAATTCTCAACAAGGTCGTATGATTGGTTATATTTTCGAAAATCAGGAAAAGGGAATTATTCAAAAAGATTTAGCGGATCAATTTAAAAGAAAAGGGGCTAGTATTACTAGCATGCTGCAGGGACTGGAGAAAAAGGGATACATTGAGCGAGTTATTTCCGAGAATGATGAACGGCAAAAATATATTTATGTTTTGGAAAAGGGCGCTCTTTTGGTGGAAGAGTTCAATAAGATTTTCTCTGAGGTTGAGAACAGCATTACAAGCAACCTTAGTCAAGAAGAGACAGATACATTACAAGCCTTGTTACTAAAGGTGAAATCAAACTTGTGAAGGAGGACAGAAAATGGGAAAAGAATTTTCAAATCAATATTATTTAGAGTCGGCGCCGATCAAAAAGGCTATTGTTCATTTATCTATTCCTATGATGATAGGTATGTCAGTCGGTACTATTTACAATGTTATTAACGCCTATTTCATTGGTCTTCTTCACAATACAAGTATGTTAACTGCAATTACGCTTGGATTACCCATCTTTACAGTGTTAATGGCTTTTGGTAATGTGCTAGGTGTGGGTGGTGGAACGTATATTACTCGATTAGTAGGGCAAAAAGAATCAGAACAAGGAAAACGAATCGCTGGATACACATTTTATGCGAGTATTATTGTGGGTATACTGATCGCACTGATTGCCTTATTAACTATAAATCCTATTACGCGTCTGCTCGGTGCTGATCCAGCTACTTTTGATTATACCAAGTCCTATACCTTGGAACTATTTGCTGGAGGATTCTCTATAGTCCTTAATTTTGCTTTAGAACAATTAGTGCGTTCAGAAGGCGCATCCAAAGAGTCTATGTATGGAATCTTTGTTAGTACAGCATTAAGCTTAATATTTGATCCGCTCTTTATTCTGGTGTTGGATTGGCATGTAGTTGGAGCTGCTCTGGCGATGATATTGGCCAATGTGGGTTCCGCTGTATATTACATTTATTATTTGGATAAGAAAAGTGAGCACTTGAGAGGATTTTTGAAGTATTTTAAGATATCAATTAAAGATAAACTGGAGATTTACAAAATAGGGATATCGGAGCTGTTGCTGGCAGGGTTTTTAATCGTGACCACTCTTTTACTAAATAATTACGCCATTCAATACGGAGACAATGTGGTTGCCGGATTTGGCGTAGCCTTGAGAATGGTTCAGGTTCCAGAGTTTTTATCGATGGGTTTATTCCTGGGCTTAATTCCGCTATTTGCGTTTAACTTTTCCAGTAAAAATACGACAAGACTCAAATCAAGTATAAAACATGCTTTTGTTTTTATTGGTAGCATTTCTATTGTGTTTGTAGGTTTAGTTTTTGTTTTTAAAGACACGATCATTCACTTTTTCTCTGAAGACCCTTCGGTATTAAGCATTGGAGCTTATATTTTAGTCGCTATGCTGACCTCTGCTCTATTTAATGGATTTACAGGACTGTTTACAAGTATTTTTCAGGCTACTGGTCAAGGAATTCCTACAGCCATTATGTCCATAACACAAGGACTGCTGTATATTCCCGTAATTATTGTATTGCACCTGATCTTCGGGTTACATGGTGTGATATGGTCTATGACCGTAACAGAAGTTATCACGAGTTTAATAGGGGTTATCTTATTCATCATGTTTAAGAAGAAACTGAATGAAACCCCACATAACCTGCCAGTTCCTGTACAATGACGGTGGCACGGATGGGCAATAACCTCTCATTTTTGTGCACCAAACGAGAGGTATCACGTTTTGTTCTTCCATATGATCATATAAGAAATGAAATGAAGGCGGTGATGGCTGATGGTTGCTTACACAGAAATGACCTGTTCGGTTGCTTGCAATAAGCTGAAAAGGAAGGTTCCTTTTGCCTGGGATTTGAATATCTACCGCGGCTGCGAGCATGGCTGCAAATATTGCTATGCGATATATTCTCATGATTACCTGAATTCCGACAGTGGGAAGTATTCCGAGGACATCTATGTAAAGACTAACATTGTTGATCAGCTTGAAAAGCAGTTATCCAGTCCATCGTGGAAGCGAGAGGTAGTCAATATCGGAGGAGTAACCGACAGCTATCAGCCTGCCGAGGAAGTTTATAAGCTGATGCCTGATATTCTGCGATTGATGATCAAGTATAAAACGCCCTGCATTATTTCCACCAAATCAGATCTCATATTGCGTGACTTCGATCTGATCGATGAGCTGTCACGAATCACCTATATCAATGTGGCGGCGACCATTACCTGCATGGACGAAACCATTCGTCAGCAGATTGAGCCTAACGGTGTTCCGTCGCTGCGGCGATTTGCCATGCTGAAGGAGTTCTCGAAGACGAATGCTTCTACCGGCCTGCACTTCATGCCCATTATCCCGTATTTAACCGATAACCGCGACAATGTGGATACACTGTATGCAGCAGCACAAGAGAGCAAGGTTTCTTACGTATTGCCAGGTGTTCTCTATTTGCGCGGTAATACGAGAGGTGTGTTCTTTAATTTTATCAGGTCAGCTTATCCCGAGTTATTTGAACCTCTTCAGGCATTGTACAAAAAAGGTGGCGCACCAAAGGAATATAAGGATTCGTTGTATGGAATGGTCAATGAATTGAAGGCAAAATATCAGCTGTCTGGAAGTTATATTGCTCCACAAAAGGAGAAGCTGAAGCAGGGCGAGCCTGTCCAGCTCTCTTTATTTGATGAGGAAATGCAGTGAAAACTAATTCATTGCTCATATGAAACGAGGGTATAACAGATAATCCTGATCGTATTGGAGAGGCACTGGTTAACGATGTGTTAGAATAGTGAGACATAACTTGCCGGGCTAAAGGAGCCAAACATTAAAAGAAGCAGTTATCAGGTAGAGTAGTAGTTGGAGTAATTAGATAGAGGTATTAGGTGAAGACATTTGGAGGGTTACTAGGTGCAGACATTAGGTGGAATTATTTGAGTAAAGTATTAGGTAAAGTCACATTGGGCAGAGCCATCAGGGGATTCATGCAAAAATGCATCTTTTGTGCGGTCAAACGGCTCATACAACTCAAATTCATGCGAAAGTGCAGCTTTTGAGCGACAAACCGTCTGTTTTCTCTCATCAAGAGTAAAATAACTGCACTTTTACATGAATTCCTCAGCATAAACGAAGTCCCTGATCTAAAGCCTGCACTTTATACGAAAATAAAGAATATGCCACAAGTAATCGTGATTAGGCTCGTGTTAAACAGAAGCATCATGGGCTACAGTTGTGCGTTTTCAGCCTATCTCAGCACTTCGGTAGCAATAAAGGAAAAAAGTTCCCCTATTCCATCAGGATTCGCTCAAGATCATAAAATAAAGGAACTTAATTCCTCTATTTTGGTGTTATACGCTGATTTTTCACATTTTAGGGCAATTTCAGTAAGAATAAGGGAAAATACTTCCTCTATTTTCTTTAAAATCATCTCATTTTCGAATATAAAGGAGATTTTTTCCTCTACTGGAAGGTTAGAAGCTAATTTCCTCATCATTTCTTCTCTTCCGTCCCACCATCTTGTCGCGACAGCTCCCGGAACAACACAGTTGACTTTAATGTGTGGAGCCAGGGCATATGCTAATGATTTTGTAAGACCATGAACAGCTGCCTTGAAGACCGCGTAAGGAAGTGAGGAACCCAAGCCTGTCTGACCCGCGATGCTGCCTATATTAACGACGGCTCCTTGATGATGCTTTTTCATGAACGGTGCAACTGCTCGTGCGCAGTATAACATTCCTTTGACATTAGTTGCATAAAGCTCATCCCATATTTCCTCTGTGACTGCCTCCAAATCTTCAAAAGGAATATACCGCGTAATTCCCGCATTATTAACCAATATATCGATAGTCCCAAGCTCCCGTTCAATAGTTTCGATCATACTCCGGACTTCCTCGCTTCCAGAAATAGCCGCTGGATGTAGGGGCCGAGCTATACTATGAATCCCTGTTTACAGAATCATTTGTGATACTCATGGGGTGAAGATCATGCGCTCGCTCTTAAAGACGGGATTGCACCGGACGATTTCAGGGAGCATCACCTGCTCAATACATCGACCATCTGCCCATACCGCAAAAGCTTGAAATGATCCTTCGGGAATCGGGGAATTGTCCTGTCAGCTACATGGAGATCGGCAGCATGACAGCGCTAAAGCATTATGTAGCAAGCGGCTTGGGCATTGCACTGGTTCCTAAAATCATGCTGAATCCTAAGTAAAGTGAAGAGAAATTTGGAGATGCCCTTGACTCTGTTTGTGAAAGCGGTTATATTGATATTGTAAATAATACGTTATATAACGTTATGTCAAAAGGAGAGAAACTAAATGGATGTTGTTAAAGTAATCAATTCAATTAATGAACAGACGAAAAATGGAATTTCTGAAGTGTATCTTGTAGCTTGTGGCGGTTCTCTGGTTGACATGTATCCATCGAAATATTTTTTGGAAAGCGAAGCGCAAAAAATCGTAACCGGCATGTATACAGCGAATGAATTCGTTCATGCTTTGCCGAAACGTCTGAACAAAGATTCGCTTGTCATCGTTTGTTCTCATGGAGGCAACACCCCTGAATCAGTGGAAGCTTCCAAGACGGCTAAGGAACACGGAGCACATACGATCGGCCTTACTCATAACAAGGAAGCCGCGTTGCTCCAGTATTCTAACCATGCATTCCTTTATGAATGGGGCGAGGACAGCGATGTTAAGAACAATCCGATGGCTATCATTTTGTCCTTGTGCGTAGAGGTTTTGAAGGTCGTAGAAGGGTACGAGCATTATGAAGCTTTTCAAAACGGAATGGGCAAGGTCAACGGCATTATTAGCGAAGGAAAAAAACAGGTTGGCCCTCGTACGAAGGCTTTCGCCGATAAATACGGATCTGAGGAGCTTTTCTATATCCTTTCCAGCGGTGCTTCTTACGGTCATGCCTATGGCTTCGCGATTTGCTCCCTTATGGAAATGCAGTGGCTGAACGCGGCTTCAATTCATTCAGGAGAGTATTTCCATGGTCCTTTTGAAGTAACCGATAAGGAAACGCCTTTCATTCTTATGATGAACGAAGGACGTACACGTGCATTAGACGAACGTGCATTGAAATTTCTCAACCAGTATGCCGGGAAGGTCGAGGTGGTAGACGCAAAGGAATTGGGAATCGGTACAATCGCGGAAGAGGTTGTCGAGTTCTTTAACCCGATCTTGTTCTACAGCATCCTGTGTGAATACCGCGAAGCACTGGCTACTGTTCGCAACCATCCATTGGAAACACGTCGTTACATGGGAAAAGTGGCGTATTAAACTCCTCTGAAATGGTTCAAGCTGAACTACTCAGCCATTATGATGCAACTATCCTGAAAGCGGGTGCAAGAAATGAGAGTATTGGGAATTGGCGATAATGTGGTGGATAAATATGTCCATTTGAAAACGATGTATCCCGGAGGCAATGCACTGAACTTCAGTGTTTTTGCCAAGAAGCTTGGAGTGGATTCCGCATTTATCGGAGTTTTCGGGGATGATCGCGAAGCTGGTCATGTGGAGAGCACCTTGAGGAAGCTTGAAATTGATATTTCAAGATGCAGACATTACAGCGGAGAGAATGGATGTGCTCGAGTGACTCTGAAGGAAGGGGATAGAGTTTTTCTGGGCAGTAATGAAGGTGGCGTAACCAGACTGAATCCGCTGCAGCTTGATGAGGAAGACAAGGCCTATATTAAGGAATTTGCTATGATGCACACCGGACTTTACAGTCATACCGGTCATTTGCTTTCTGAGCTGCAGAGTTTGGGGGTACCGATTTCCTTCGACTTCTCCGATGATTTTGAGGATGAGCAGGTAGAAAAGTATATTGGATATGCTGATTTTTCATTTTTTTCCTGCAGTCATATGTCTGATGAAGCCACCCAGGATTACATTCGCAAGAAATTCAAAAGAGCTGGACAATTGATTGTAGCTACTCGTGGCAGCGATCGGTCTATGGCTTACGACGGACACCAGTTCTATTTCGAAGCTCCGAGATTTGTCGAGGCCGTCGATACGATGGGGGCGGGAGATTCCTTTATAACGGCCTTCCTGATAAGTTACTTGAAGGATCATGATATTCAAACCGCCATGAGGAAAGGCTCCGAATTTGCTGCAGAGTGTTGTCTGGTGGAAGGTTCCTTTGGTTTTGGCGTAACGTATGAGTGAATTGTATAGGTTGAATTGAATATATGTCCCGCTTGTATAATAATGTGATGTTTGCTACTCTTTAAGTAAAAACTATAACGTTATATAACAAGTGAGGTATATATGTTAAATCCTGATCATCCTGAACCATTATATATTCGATTGAAAAAAGCGATATTATCGGCAATTACGAACGGATTGTTCAGCGACGGAGAGAAGATCCCGACGGAAATAGAGCTAAGCGAGCGTTATAAAGTGAGCCGTATTACGGTTCGTAAGGCAATTGAGGAGCTGGCTCAAGAGGGCTTTTTAATAAAGCGTCAAGGGAAAGGGACATTTGTTACCTACTCCAAGATCGATCGTAAGATTGAGCATGTTATTGGCTTTACGGCTGCTTGTGAAGCAAACGGCCTTGCCTCCCGCAGTGTGGTTACTCACAAAGAGATTATTGAGGCAACCGCCAAGCTGGAACAGGATCTGCAATTGGGCAAAGGAGAAAAGGTGATATATATTCAGCGGAAAAGATATGCCGGAGACACTCCGATTATGCTGGAAAATAACTATTATCCACACAGCCGCTTCGCCTTTTTGCTGGATGAGCCCCTACAAGGTTCGTTGTATGACTTGCTGAGAGGAAAATATGGAATAGACCCGAATCAACCGGGTGAAACAACCCTGGAAATCGTTTTGGCCGATGAGCAAAAGGCGCTTTTGCTTGAAACAGATATTGGCAAGCCGTTATTTTATTTGAGAACGGTAATCCGCGACCAAAACGGATGGCCTGTTCATGTCGGGAAGCAGTATATGATCGGTGACAAATATCAATTCACCCTGTAGTCATTTCCCGCTCTAAAGCCTGATTGCTTCTTATTCGATTTCATATGAGAAAAGGAGCATTAGAAGTACAAATATAACGTTATAATACGTATTATAAATAGGTTAAGAGCGGGTTTTTTCTAGAAGAGAAGTAATCAATTATAGCAAAAAGATAATCAGGCAAAGGAGGGGCTAAGATGGAATCCAATAATGCCAGGTATGCGGATATGGTACTGATGTCCAATGCAATTTTTACGGGACTTGATCAGGAGGCGTCCCCTGGATTTGTAGCGGTTTTAGGAGACCGCATTGTAGCTGTTGGCAACCCCAAGGAAGAGGAGCCTTGGATCGGTCCACAGACGAAAGTGTATTCCTTAGGTGACGGTTTCATCATGCCCGGTATTCATGACAATCACGTGTTTTTCACTGGCTACATGTCTATGCATCGGGGACTCGATTTGACGAATGTCAAATCAGAGGCTGAAGCGTTAAAGCTTCTTATTGCTTATGCAGAGAAGTTACCTGAAGATCAAAATGTATACGCTTACGGCTGGGACTCCGATGCTTGGGGGAACCTGCCTAAAAATGAGCCTCTGGATCAAGCATTTCCAGATCGGGCGGTTGTGGCGATTAATCGTTCCAAAAGTTACTGCTGGATGAACAGTATTGCGATCAAGAGGTTTGGATTTACTCCGGATCAATGCAGTGCTGAAGCACGTGCTGTTATGCTGCGGGAGATGCTTCAGGACCAGGAGCTCGTGAAGACTGAGTTTCAGGATTTCTGCTCTATGCTGGCAAAACGGGGGGTAACATCTATCAAAGATATCGGTTTTGATCAATACGAGGGATTGTTGCCTGTATTGGAGGAATTAGCCGGGGAGAGTCAGCTTTCGGCGCGCGTCCATTTCGTCCTTGAACCGGTCCAGAGTCCACTGAATACGGATTTTGGTTTGCATTGTAAAGCTGAATATAACGGCGATTATCTTCGGTTCCAAGGCTATAAAGTGATGGTTGACGGTGTAGTGGCCGACCATACAGGGGATATGCTTGAGCCGTATGCCGATATGCCGGGTGTAACCAATCTGCGGCCAGTGGATTATGGAGCCATTGAGGCGGCTGTTATGGAAGCCGATCAGTATGGATTAAAATGCATTCTGACCGCCGAAGGTGATGCTGCCATCCGCGAAGCGGTGTCGATATTTGAGAAATGCCGTCATGTTAACGGGGTCAGGGATGCCCGTCACTCGATAAGTGATCTGGAATGTCCTCATCCCGCTGATTTGAAGAGGATGGCTGAGTTAGGTATTTTCGCTGAAATATACGCTCAGGTATTGCTGCTAAATCCATCTCATGAGGAAGCTTATATGGCCAAGGTGGCTGGACAGGATAGAGAGAGCAGGTTTTATGATTATCAATCAATGTTAGATGCTGGCGTTACGGTGACATGCGGTACTGATCTGCCTCTATTTATTACTAGCGTACCCGATTCACTGTATGCAGCAAGCGCCCGTCTATTCCCGGATGGATCGCCTGAAGGGGGATGGTATCCGGATAAAGGGATGCCGCGCGAGGAAGTGCTTAAAGCCTGGACTGTAAATGGAGCCAAGCATTGTTTTATGGAGGAGAAAACAGGCACTCTTGAAAAAGGAAAGTATGCAGATATATGTGTCTTCGATCGTAATCTTCTTCATACGCCTGCAGCCGAGCTAAGAAATTCAAAGGTGATATTGACCCTGTGCGGGGGACGAGTAACTCATGATGAGAGCCATTAGAATTTTTCGAATCCATTAATGACTATATTGTTGTAAAAATTTACTAAAATCCAGAATGAGGGATGAATATGGAAGCGATCAAGAAAAAGCATAAATGGTCTCTGCCTCATAGCTATTCGCTTATTTTCTTCATTATAATCCTGATGGCTGTGCTCACATGGATTATACCAAGCGGGGAATTTGAACGTCAGGAAGTTACAATCGACGGAATGACCAAGTCCGCTATTGTACCCGGAACATATCACGCTGTACCCAAGAGCGATGCAGACAGTGATTTACGTCAAGGGATACCGCAAATTTTGGCAGCTCCGATGGAAGGCATCATAAATGCTGCAGATGTTGTTGCCTTCGTATTGATCGTAGGTGGAGCCTTCGGCATTATTTTACAGACCGGCGCAATCGATCGAGGATTGATGGCACTGGCTGGAAGGCTTAAGAACAAAGGCATTTTAATTATTCCGATTACGATGGTTATTTGCAGTCTGGGTGGCTCAACCTTTGGGATGAGCGAGGAGATCATCCCGCTTTACGCTATATTCATTTCTTTAATGTTTGCGTTAGGCTTTGACTCGATGACTGCTATACTGATTCTTTTCCTCGGCACACAGATCGGATATGTCGGCTCGACGACGAATCCATTTTCGGTCCTCATTGCACAAGGGGTGGCCGGTGTACAAGGGAATCCTCAGCTATGGCTGCGGTTCATTGAATGGATTGTCTTTACAGGTGTGTCGATTGCATTTACTATGTGGTACGCTAACCGTGTGAAGAAAAACCCCGAGAAATCGATCGTTTATCAGAATGATTTGGTCACCCGTCCATTGTACCTCGGGGAAGAGAACGGGAAAGAGCTTGTCTTCTCATTGCGTGATAAGCTGATTATTGGCGGATTTATTGCAGTGTTAGGAATTATTGTGTGGGGGATTTTGGCAAAGGGATGGTACATGACGGAGATCGGTGCACTTTTCCTCGCGCTTGGCCTGTTTGCTGGTATCATATCCAGAATGAGCCAGAAAGAGATGGCCGAGAATTTTGTCAAGGGCTGTGGGGAGTTTGTATATGCAGCGGTAATCATAGGTCTTGCACGGGGAATTCTCGTCATTGCCGAGAATGGCAAGATCATCGACACGATTCTGAACTTCCTTGCCAACATGCTGCAGGGCTTGCCAAACTACGCATTTACTACAATTATGCTGTTAGTTCATAATGTGATTACCTTCCTGGTTCCATCATCTTCGGGAGAAGCAGCACTAACTATGCCGGTACTGGCTCCGCTTGGTGACCTGATTGGTATTAACAGGGAGGCCATTGTTACAGCCTATCAATTCGGGAACGGGTTGACGAATCTTATTTCTCCAACAGGTGGGGTGCTTCTGGCTGGATTGGCTATTGCCCGGATTAACTTTGGTCAATGGCTCAAGGTAGTACTAAAGCTATTCGGGATTTTGTGGATTATCGCGGCCATATTCGCTGCAATTTCCGCTTCAGTGGGAATGTAAGCATATTAAAATATTCTGGCTCCTTTGCTAACTAAGGCGGGGGCCTTTTTTATTTATTGGTTCAATCCCTTACCTTCTGGAAGAGAGCTTTGAGTTAGTGTTGTGAGAATTTCATCGTCAGGCCATCAGAGAATTGCTTTACATTCCTGGGTCTTCCTAGTTGCTCTCATTAGTAAAAGTGGTAAATAGTTATAGTTTGCAATGATCGATTTATTTGTACTTACTTATGGGAGATAAATGCAGCTATTGATGTTAAACTGAATATGCATAGAGAGAAGCTCATTATTTTATGGAAGTGGAGTGAGGGTGATGGAGAGGAAAGCGGGTTTTTGGATCAGATTAGGTGCTAACTTGTTAGATGGTATTATTATAGGAATACCGTTGGCAATTCTTGCATACATCATTGATGGAGGTACGGATCAGGGGTACACCGACAACATATTGTCATTCCTGTATTCGTTATTGCTGCCTGTATTGTGGAACGGATATACCATTGGAAAACGAATTTGTGGCATCCGTATTAGAAGAGTCAGTGATTTAACACCTCCGGGGATTGGAACCATGTTAATGCGTAATGTTGTAGCAGGAATCGTATACGCAATTACTTTTGGAATAGGTGTAATCGTTAGCGCATTTATGATTGGATTAAGAGAAGATAAGCGTTCAATCCATGATTTTATTGCTGGTACTGAGGTTGTTTATGATAATTGAATCATTCTAAATGTCTAAAAAAGGAGTAAACCCATGCCGTGTTGAATAAATCATGCATGTATTTATATGATTGCGGTCATGAAATTCATCATATGAACATAATGAAAGGAATACACTATGAAAATCGGTGAGTTACTTGGGATTGGCAACACTGCAAGAGTATATCGGTGGGGAAAGACGGAAGTTATCAAATTGTTCTATGATCAGAATTATGCGGTGATGGAAGCAAAAAATGCTGAACTCATTAACAGCTTAATGTTGAGAGCACCTAAATATGGTGGGCTAGTAGATTACGAAGGCAAGAAGGGTCTCATTTATGAGAGAATCGATGGCCCCACGATGTTATGGAATATTGAACCCTCAGAGGAGAGCATGTTCTATAACGCCAGACTGATGGCAAATCTTCAATACGAGATTCATCAAGTTAAGAATAAGCTGCTTCCTAATCTAAAACCGGAAATCACTCATAAAATTAACCATTCACAAGAGATATCCAATCATGACAAGCAAATCATTACATATATATTGGCTTCATTACCTGATGGAAATTCGATATGCCATTATGACTTTCATCCGGATAACATTATCATGTCACCTAATGGTCCAATCATTATTGATTGGTTGAATCTTTTAGTAGGTAACCCGGAGGCTGATGTCACTAGAACTTCAATGATGATCCAATCCGACTCGCTGCCGCCAAATGCACCTGGCTGGTTGATGCATAGAGAATCGCGAGAGCTTTTTAATAAGGAATATGTATCCGAGTATATCAGGCTCACAGGTATGAATGATGAATTCCTTGAGGAATGGATGATCCCGACGTTAGCAGTACGAATTGATGAAATGCAGGGCGAATACAGGCAAGAGATTATAGATAAGCTACAAACAAGATTAAAGAAACAGGATGGGGTTGATGAAAGAAATTGAAGATGAACGTTACATCGCAACCACTTGAATTTCGGACACAGGAAACCATTTCTTGGAATCACTATCTTTGAAAAACACTTTAATGGCATAATTTCCTTTTGAATTAAATGTGTAGGTGAAATCGTCTGATATGAACCAGAAATATTCCATCGTATCTTTAATTTGTTGAGAGGTTATGGTTTCTGTCTTACCTTCGGGACTAGTGATGACTATTTTTAAATCAGAAATTGTTGTTTTTAAATTATCTACTTGTACTAAAGTTGAAAATGTAATGCGATTCGTACTTTTAACTTTGCCAAAAACCTTTTCTTTATCATCACGCAAAACTAAGTTCACATTAGGTTTGTAGATACGGGTTGATTCTCCTGACTTGTCAGGGGAATATAATGCGAACAAATCCTCAGATAACTGTGCAGTAGACAATAATACATCTCCATCATCACTTATTAATCCCTCGCGTTTTTGAAGCACATCATTTAAATAAATGGAAATTTCCGATTTGTTCGCAGCAGCATATAGTATGGTCACACTTTGCAAAATCATTAAACTACATAATATGAAAATTATTTTTTTGAGATTTTTCAATTTTACATCTCCCTCTAGTGGATTATTATTCTATTAATACCTGTATTTTCTCAAAAAGTTCCTAAAAAAGTAAAGAGGCTGTCCCAAAAGTTATCTAAGATAACTTTGAGGGACGCTTCTTGTTTAGCAGTGTAAAGGCAAGATATCAGGAAAAGGATGCAAAAATACAGTTTTTTTAAAGTAGCCATGAAAGGATGAACAAAAGCCTGCAAAAATGCAGGAATATGGTTCAGAATAGACTAGTTTGAAGAGAATCCTTAGAGAAAGCCTGCACATTTGCAGGAATTTCGCATCATGACACTATTACACTTGAGATACGGTCATAGAATGTGTGGCAGGATCAAGCGGTGCGGGGATCATCTTCCTTGCACCGCTATTTCTAGTTTTAACAGTAACCCCACTTTTGGGACAGCCCCTACGATGTAGAGAGAAAACTCCATTCCATTGTCGGTTCCGCCTAAATGAACAGATAGGCCAGTATTTATTTTTGATATTGGGCATTCGCATATACCCTCAACTCTGATGTTAAATACAATATCTCAAAATCCAGAGGAGGTTTATAATGGCGAATGTCAAGGTAAGTCCGAGATTTAGAAGATTGTGCAACCAATTTGCAAGTATATTAGGCGGGGAGCATGAGATTGATCCGGGACCGGTCTGTTTTGTGAGCCGCTCAAGAAACCTGAAAGCAACCATCTTAGGAAGACGGACAACTTCACCTTTGGTTCGTTACCAGCTTTTTTCATTTGAATCCCTTGATAGTTCGGGACGTGCGCTCTGTTTAGGTGAAACTGCATTGTTCCAAAATCAGGCCAATCGTTTGATCGAGTGAAAAACTTTCTTTTACAAAATAAAACCAATTGGTTATGATAATTGAAACTTCAGTAGCAATAAATCATGTTTTGTAGAAAAAAATGGAGGCTAACGAAAATGACACGTTGGGAATATAAGACGATCAAAATAAAAACCGGTGGTTTTATGGGCGGCAAGGTGGATGAAATCGATTTCCAGGATGAATTAAATCACTACGGACGAGATGGATGGGAAGTCGTGTCCTGTTTTGATACAAGCTATGGCCAAGGGACATCAAGGGAAGTCATTGTCGTATTCAAGAGAGCGATCGAAGAGCTGGACAATAGAATATGATGCAAAAATGAGAGCTTAATCTATCCTGAGATAAATAATTTATCTAGGAGGTGGATCTGCTTGAAAAAATCAATATGGCCAAAAGTTTGGCTAATCATTGGATGTATTCTAATGGTCTGTTTTGTTGTTGGTCTTATATATTTACATAATGACTATCCGAGAGTGATACAATCCTATGGATCGACACCATTGTCTGTATATTATGCAATCCATGCCGTTTTCTTTTTACTCCCCAGTCTCATTTGTTTGACGGTATCTTTTGTCTTACATTCGGGATACAGAAATAAATAGAACCTCTAGTCAATAGAAGATCAAAACGGGTCGCCAATAATTTTAACGGTTATTTCCGGATATTCAGGTAGCAAAATGTCAAATGAAGAAGCCTGCATTCCTTTTAAGTGTTTATTGAAAAAGGAAACGATATAGGCATTCATAATCTCCGTTTGACGTTCAGGACTGATAGTGCCCAATAGGCCTATAGCTTTGCCTACATTGGATAGAACAACATTCAGATCAGTGAAATTCATATGCTGTGTGCCCTTAATTGTTATAACGGCGTAATCTTCTTGTTCCTGTGAGTATCCACTTTCGGACATCAGGTTCCCGTTTTGTTCGGAGAAAGCAGACATAATCAGAAAGGGCTGCTCTATGATACTGTCCACTGTGTCTCCGAACGGAGTTCCGTCCAAATTGATGAATGCCTTAAAACGGTTGTCGGTTAGAATGGCCTGACCAGCCGCTGCGCCGCCGAAGGAATGCCCGAATATTCCCATGTTTTCGGTATCCAGCCTTCCTTCAAACATGCTTGAAATGCTTCCGTCGTCGAGGCGGCCGACTTGATCAGCAATAAAAATCATGTCATCGCCCCAAATGCGGACATTTTCCGCATTCAACTTACTATTCCGTAGCATAGCTCTGTAAAAATCTGGACTGCTTTCGTCGGCGATCTGCTTTTGGGCTTCGGTGATTGCATCCGCACTGTCCTTGATAAGCGCCTCAAACTGAGTGCTGTGAGAGGGGACTACAGATCCGTCTGCGTATATGACGGCAAAATCGTCATAGGGATGGCTCACCGAAAATACGATGTAGCCTTGGCTTGCCAGTTCTTCCATCTGAATTGTATTTTGCCCGTTGAACGAACCTGCTCCACCAGAAAACAGAATGACCGGATATTTATCTGTTTCATTTGAAAGGGGAGCATTCCAAAAGCTGTTCGTGCGAATGAGACACAACTGGCCCAAGATATCTGGAAGTCTCAGATTTTGCGCAAAAAGACTTGCCACTTTCCGGTTGTCCATCCAGTGGGCACGAGTACCAATGCCCGCATCCGAAGCTGGATACCAGACCTGAACGGCTATTTCCTGTGCGGTTGTGCCTCCTGACAGAAGATCGCGTCTCGTGGGGTTGGTAAAATCCAGGCGGATTGTTCCCACCAATTCCTTTCCTCTCGGTTTTGGGAGATCATAAACAGGTAGTAAGAGCGGCAAGGCAACAGATAGTGCGTAAAAAATGCAAAACGCCGCAATCGCGAAGCTTCTTAGAACAGGGTGCTTCCTTCTCTCACTGGAAAACAGCTTTAGAAGACTGCAAGCGAAGAGAACAGCGGCTAATATATACGCTGGTGTCATGACGAATCGGTAGCCTTCCGTTCCGATTCCGATAAATGCGAGCACAGCGGAAAGCGCGGGGAAAACCATGCGCAATCTGGCATCCTTGATAATTAATAAACCTAGTGCGGATAATAACAATCCCGCAAGAATAAGAATTTCAAAAATACGCATAGTCACAATCTCCTGTTCTGGAGTATTTTATGTGCAACATAGATTCCCAAGATAAATAAGCATGCTATAAAAATGTTAACTGTAAAAAGTGTCTGTTTAGCAAAAAGCATAAGTAACAGAATGACAGCCGTCAGTCCCCCACTAACAGAACCAACCATTATATTCTCCCTTAAGCTGCTTTTGCTTTTCGTTGTTTGGGTATCAAACGAATGTCTGCCAATAAAATGGACGATAAAGGAAGCAGCGGCAACGATAACGGCGGTGCTTAACAATGTGCCTACAGAAATGGACAGCTGATAATCAAGCGTTTGTCCGGTTACTGCGTTGCGAATCAATTCAAACATCTCTTTCGAAATGATAATATTGATTACACCAAGAATAGCGATGCAGCGAAGAATGATATCAGCAAAATCAAGGAACCGCTCTTTTGGGCTAATAGGCGGTAATGCAGCTATCACTTCATCACAGAAGGCTTTGTAATCTTCACCGATCACCTCTTTAATATACGCACTGCGCTGCTGAGCGGATAAAACCATTTGCAGCAAATCCTGTCTTACCATTTCCTGATGGTACTCCGAGATATTTGCCACACGAAGGTAACACACCATATCGGTCATGACGATGCTATTCTCTTTATTTAACTTCTGATCCAACTCGTTATTCTTACGGTTTAGCATTCTGGTTTTAGTGTTCATCCTCTTTTCCTCCTATATGGAATACTTGATTGACAGCACATTCCAGTTCTCTCCAATTGGCGATGAAGGTTTCCAATTCTTTTTCTCCAGCTGGTGTAATAGAGAAATATTTGCGTTTGGGGCCGAGAGCCGATTCTCGATACTCGGCTGTTATATAACCATTCTTCTCAAGACGAAGTAAAAGCGGATAAATGGTTCCTTCTGCAATATCTGTAAAGCCATATTCCTGTAATTGTTGCGAAATTTCATAGCCGTAGGTTTCCTGTTTACTGATCACTTTTAATATACAATTTTCCAAGGTTCCTTTTAACATCTGTGATGGTATCAAGGATATTACACCCTCCTAACGCTACCTTGCATTGCCATGTAGTTTAGCTATATTGTAATGCAAGATAGAAGAAGTGGCAATAGCTTTAGCGGGAAATCCACTGTTCATCATGATGGTTGGTTGATGGCTGATGAATGGGCGAGAGGAGGAATACACAGAACCCCACTTACTTCAGGACATTTTGGCTCGAAGTAACTGCTATCATACATAAACACGGCCCATATGCACTTGATGATTGGCAAAAGGACTCTCAAAATAAATACCTTTCACAATGAAGATGCTGAGCTTATAGCCGAGCGTTTTTTTATGTTAACAACCTCGTTTCATTGTCTTTTGCAAATCTCGAATTTCCCTCCATGATATTAGATGTATCCCCTCAGAATGGAGTACTTGCTTCACCTCAGGGTCATTGAATAGTTGGTATTCCAGCTCTCTTTTGACAAAATGGGGGGTTAATCTCTTAAGTTCGTCCGTCACGATCGCGGGGTGAGCTACAATTTGGGTAATGCCTGGCTTGCAGGTCTGTATCTTGCGAATGACATCATCCCTCATATCCGCATAGCTCTCTTCTGTGTCGAGATGATAGGGGAGGGCGATTAGATCATCTATCAAAAGAATCCCGCGCCGTTTAGCCGATTGAATCCTCTGTTCAAATAACCTAATTAGACTTTTGCTAAAAAATCGCTGTTCCACGATACGCAAAGGCAGATTAAAAGGCAGCTCATATTTCTCGCATAAATCAAACACCATTTCCAGAAAATCGCGCCCCGCATATACCCCCATCACAGTCCCCGCATGACTATCCAGATGAGTAACATCGATCCCCATAGAGAGAGCCTTAACAATTTGTGCCTCTAGCTCCATTCTCACTTCCTCAGGCTTTGCCTTCTTTTCGATCATTGCAGGATCTGTAGGAAGGAAACCATCGGCTGTAACCAAGCTCCTTAATGGATAACCTTGGAATACAGGTCGATAGGAATCACTCTCTGAGCTTGTAAGCGTCAGATGGATTCCAACGTTGACATTGCTGTTGTTAGACTTACTGCACAAATCCGCAGCTTCATTAGCTGCTGAACAAGGAACCATCAGCGATGCAGAAGTACTAGAACCCTTGTGGAACAAGCTCATGATCGCTTGATTGGTCGAATGTGAAATGCCAAAATCATCAGCATTGATGATAATGGCTCGATCGTCTGGATTAAGCCCTAATTGTTCAAGCATTGGTAAACCTCCCATGTTCAAGACAACATAAAAGGACGCAGATTACGAATGTCGTAATTTACGTCCCTGAATATTGTCTGAAGTTATTTATTGAGATTATATAATGGAAAGATGAAAAGTCAACCCATTTTGGTGATTAGGTTTTGTTTAATTTGTTTAGTCGCTGGGGTAGGGCTTTTTAACGTTTGTTCTATTCAAAAGGTAATCTGTGCTGGTATTGTGAAAGTCGGCTAGCTTAATCAAAATCGTAGTAGGAATATCAACATCACCCCGTTCGTAATTGCTGTATATCCGTTGACTACAGTTTAGATGTGCAGCAATCTGTGTCTGCGTCAAATCCTTATCCTCACGTAAATTTCTGATTCTTTCGTACATACCTGACACCTCCGTTACTAGGATATCCTAGCGAATTATTCGCTATTGAATTTTAGCGAAAATATCGCTAAAATATTCAGTAACGAAATTACAAAGGGGAATTAGGTAATGAGCAACAGTATATTAGAACAACTGTATTTTGGAGAAATTCGACCTGAAGAAGTTATTGTGCCTAAAAATCCTGAGTACCGAGCACTTAATAAGAAAATATCTATCTCCAAGGAGTATTTCAAAAATATCCTTTCTGAAAATGACTTCAAGCTTCTTGAAGAAACGTTTGATTTAACTGGGGAATCATGCTCAATGCATTCGACAGAAGCTTTTATTTATGGGTTTAAGATGGGGGCTTTGATGATGGGGGAGGTGTTTGGTGGGAAGGATTGATCAAATGGATAAGTTGAAGTAAAGTCTGATCTTTAGGTAGGCTTTTCTTTATAGCC
Organism: Fontibacillus panacisegetis; assembly: GCF_900102215.1. Classification (GTDB taxonomy): domain Bacteria; phylum Bacillota; class Bacilli; order Paenibacillales; family Paenibacillaceae; genus Fontibacillus; species Fontibacillus panacisegetis. The sequence continues at coordinate 230,102 of NZ_FNBG01000003.1, read as the reverse complement.
TAATAGGTAGCTTCAATATATGAATGTGGGAAATTAAATCTATTCGAATAAGCGAGTAAATCTTAGCTGAGTAGAAATGAAGATACATAGCAAAATAGTTACTATTCAAGCAGAAGAAATGGTATACGGGTGTTAAGCATGATTGATAACGTTAGACAAGTTGCATGAGTTATATGAAGAGGACATGCTAACGAAGCAGGTATTTTTGGAGTATAAAGCTATTCGGTCTAGACAGATAAAGAAGCAGGAGGAAGAGTTGAAGGATTTGCGGAAAGTTATATTAGATGAAGGAAATTATCCGACTATTGAGCAGATATATGAACGGGCAGGTCGGTTTAGGGAGTTGTGGAGCATTGCAGTGAGCGGTGACAAGTTAAGAGAAGAATGGGGCGTTGAAGAAGCTGGTGCAGTGGATTGTATATAATCAGGGGGGATCTGTGGAATTGATATTTCGTTATAAATAAGAGTGAGTACTTTTGGAAGTCACTTCCCTTGTCTTACATACAGCGGCAGAACAGCCACCTTATATTGTAGATAATAGTCTTGCAATTCAATATGAGATTTTAGCACCGGGTGATTTGGTTTTTTGGAGCTATGAACGAAATGGTTGTTTTATGGATATAACACATGTAGGAATCTATGCAGGGAATGGCAAGGTAGTCGATGCCTTCTCAAGCCGTGGGCAGGTGGTTTATCGGAATTTGTTTGATGGGGATAAGCAGGTTATGTATCGGAGGGCTTCAAGGCCATTTTAATAAGAAGTTATAAAATAAAAGTTTAACTCGTATTTAGAAATAATAATGGGAAGCATTTATAATCGAATCAACAGTGTGAGTGTGGCCCGATCTTTGAAATCTGAAGCCAATCCATTTATTTAACAATTCTCCTTCTTGTTAAACGTATAGGTTAAAGCACAGAAAAACCATTTTAAAAAACGCGGCCCAACCTAATTGTGAGCAAGTAGGCGGAAATTACTTATACTTTTTAATGCTTTGACCAAGCCCACCTTGTATTGAAAGACGGATCAACAGATATGTAATGAGCAGGCCGCTGATGACGCAATGGTATGCGTATTTAGTTTCGAGCATAGTGTTTCCGATTCAGACCAATTGCTTTCGCAAGAGATGCATGATTATCGAATTTATAAAATGAAACTAAGTAGCCAGCCCGGCAAAAATTTTACCGGGCTACCGCTTCACAATGTGAGTAGGGGCTATGGCTTCCATTTAACCATTGATTATAGGCAGATCGAGCTATTCTGGCACTTTTTTTTATTTTTGCACTGTCTACTTGACCGGGAATACCTCAGTCTGGATTGTGCATTTATTTTTTTATGAAGATTAAGCCATAATATAAGTTTTAGCGGGAGAAATCATGCCATTGTTCCATAGTGCCAGTACTACGTCCATTTGGAAATTATGTGACTTTTGATTTCCTAGCATAATAATCCTCCACAACTGAAGCGATTTGTATGAAGCGTAATCTTCATTTTCTGTGAGCAGTTGAACAGCTTCAATCGCATGATCTTTGTTAATTGTATTTTTGAGAGGCTGTTTGATATGTATCTGATGAACATCTTTTATTAAGCCTGCTTCGCAAAGCCCCAAAAAAGCACTTCTGGGACATGCCTTGGTTTTAATTGTGAAAAATTCTGTGGTCGCTTTTTTCCAGGCATCTTCCGTATAAGGAACTTCACCGGATTGAATGAGTTCTACTGCTCGAATAGCAGATTTTCCATAATTATTCAAAAAAATAACCTCCATCTTCAACCAATCTATAAAAGTTTAATCTCTCATTTAATTATTCGACTTAAAGTAAAAAATACCTCCCTTAATAAATATTTCTTAGCAAACTGAGTCGAAATTTGTAGTATGATTTAGTTTAGCGAGGGTAGGTCGGAATCAAAAGTGGTGTTATAATTGGTGATGGATCAAATTGAAGAGGTGATGTAAAATTAAATATTTAACCATCGTAGCTTATTTACTGGCTATCGTTTCATCAAATGTTGTAACAGCAGGAGTACCCCCATTTTTTATCGGTCCCTTCATTGTTCCGGCAGGGACTTTTATAATTGGGGCAACATTTATTTTCCGTGATTTTGTTCAAAATTTCATTGGTCGACGCAGGACCTATTTGCTTATTTTATTAGCAATGATTTTATCAGCATTAACATCGCTTTTACTGGGAGATACACTTTGGATTGTTTTTGCATCAATTATTACATTTGCAGTATCTGAGACCACAGATACAGAAATCTATTCCCGTCTTAAATTACCTTTTCATCTAAGGGTAGCGTATAGTGGAATTGTTGGTGGAATCTTAGATAGTATTATTTTCGTTGTTATTGGTTTATCACCGTTGGGGGCTAATATTCTTCCGTGGAATGCTGTGTTTTTAGCTATCGTTGGCCAAATTATTGTTAAGACATTAGTTCAATTAGTTGCTGCAATTATTGTTAAACGAATTTTCTTTAAACAAGCAAAAGTTGTTTGAAAATAGGGCGTTCTCGCCCTATTTTATATTGTGTTAAAGGATGGGATGTTTTTGTCAAACCGTATTCTTGTTGTGACTTCTTGTACTGGAGAGAAGTTACACAAACCTATAAATCAACTTGTATTTGACGATTTTAAAAATAAAGAAGTCTTGAGAAGAAGAGAAGAAGAATTATTGGAATTTAAAGAACGTGCTGATGAAATGTACACCGGTAGTCAACATCTTGCGCTAATGAATGGTATTAAAGAATATCGTCAGCAAGGAGGGGACATTGATCTTTGCATTATTTCAGCGGGTTATGGCCTTTTGAATGAAGATGAGCAAATTGTGCCTTATGAAGTAACTTTTAACACGATGGACTCACGGTCTATAAAAAGATGGGCGCGAGAACTCAAAATTACGCAGGTACTACAAACAAAAATTGCAGAATATGATCTTATTTTTTTCTTGCTCGGAGATAAATATTTACAAGCTGTGGAGTGGCCACTGAATCTGGATAAAAATCAAAAGGTTATCTTTTTTGCTGGAGCATCTAGTCGTGCTAGAATTTTAAATTGGGATGATTATCATGTATTAACTATTGGTGAAAAAGAAGCTAAAACCTTTAAATATGGATTGATCGGAATTAAAGGTTATCTTTTTGCACATTTATTAAGAAATATTATTACAACTGATATTGATCAGAAATGGAGCACAATAATACATCATCCTGATCAAATTAGATCATTTATTTTAGATTCGATTGCTTCAACTAAACAACTTGAGTTATTTAATGAAACATCGGATAGTGGAAATTTATTAAAGTTCTTTAGTGAAATGTTCCCTGTACCGGATGAGTTGGTCGCTATAAATTGCATTGAGGAACCAAGATTTTACCTTCCAGAGAATGATGATAGGGTAGATCCTAATTATGATTTTATGACTGATTTCTCAGAAAAAAATAGAAATCCATTAGAAAATGATGTGTATGCTCACCAGATATTCGATAGACCACAGTTTGATGGGTTACTTGTCTCTAAAGTAAACATTGATAGTGCCACCAAACAAAAAAATCAGATGATTGAAGAAATGGGTTTGCACGATTTTTATAAACTACCTAGAGAGTATCCTATTATGGGTGATTGCGGTGCTTTTAGTTATATTGATAAAGATGTACCACCGTATACGACCGAAGAAATTATGGATTACTATCATACTTTAGGTTTAGATTATGGTGTATCTATTGATCATCTGATAGTCGGACCCTTTCAAAAAGATGAAAACATTCGAAATCAGCGTTATGAATTAACCCTTACGATGGCGGAAGAATTTTTACACATGTATAGAGAAAGAAAAGAAATAATGAACTATCAGTTCCATCCGATAGGTATAGTTCAAGGGTGGGACCCGCCTTCTTTCCGAAGAGCGGTTGCGCATCTTATTGGGTTAGGTTACGATTATGTTGCCCTAGGTGGTTTAGCCAGAGAACAATCTGAAAAAATATATGAAATTTTAAAAGAAATAGCGCCTATTATTCCAAGCCCTACGTTTCGAATGCACTTATTTGGTGTTGCACGAGATGTGAGAACAATGGAGTCATTCCATAAGTTGGGCGTGACATCATTTGACTCTTCTTCACCATTGAGAAGAGCATGGTTAGGAACAGGGCATAATTACCACTCTTTAAATGGAAAACATTATACAGCGATTAGAATTCCAGAAGCCAAAGAAACATCTGGTCGAGTGAAAAAAATGTTGCAAAATAGTGATGAAATAGAGTTTGCGGAATATAGAAGACTTGAACAAGAGGCTTTGGGCGCTCTTAGAGAGTTCAGCGCAGGGACAAGAGAGTTAGATTCGACACTTGAAGCTATACTGGAGTATGACAAAATACTTGGTGAAAAGCGTGAAGTTCATGAGGACATGTATAGAGAGGTTTTATCTGAAAGACCATGGGAACAATGTGGTTGTAATATATGTAGGGAAATTGGAATTGATGTCATAGTATTCAGGGGTAACAATAGGAACAGACGAAGAGGCTTCCATAATACACATGTATATTATAGTCAAATTCAGGAATTAAAGAAGCGGTGGAATAAATAGTGCGCAAATATGCCTTAGTGTGGTACACTAAGGCATATTTGCGTTGGGGGAAATTCCATGTTTTTTACTTTTGAGAACATAAGCAATTTAACGAGAAAGAACAATAAAGTTTATTTTACTGTCTTGCCCCTAGGTCAGATCAAAGATTGGGGATTTCCAGTAGTTCAGTCTGATGTAGTTGGCGAAGACGTCATTTTAGTCAATTATGATACTGTCGTGAGTTTAATTGATAACAAATTACAAGTGAAAAACCCACAATTTACATACAAATTGCCCAATGGTAGTAAGAATGATGAGTATGTTGTTCTAATTGTATCTGAAGTACAACAGTTTCCAAGTTACTGTGTTCATCAATTATTGTCTTATCAACGTTTTGAACGGTTAATAGAGAGGGGAGAAAAGATAAGTAGTAACTCCACTAAACTAATGACCATCAGATCGTTGCATGATATTTTTGAAGATTTTCTAAACTATCGAATTGAGCGTAGTTTATATCCTCAATTAACCAAAGATTTAATCAAGTACGTTGATTCTTTAATGAATGATTACTCTGAATTAGGATACCTTTCTGTGGTACAAAGGAAACAGTTCCGAAAAAAATCTATTGCTGATTCCTCTATAGCGTGGTATTGCTATATTAGATATTTCATTGAACAATGGATTACTGGTTCACAAATTTTGCCGCGTCCATTGTTATTAAAGAAATTTCATTATGAAAATTGGACTGGAAACTTCTTTGACAGAGATAATCCTGTCTTAAATGTAAATAATGGTCGCTTCAAATTTAATGATGAACAGCGCGGATTAATATATGAAATATGGAGACAATGGATAAAAGAAGCCTGAAGGCTTCTTTTTTTATATTTTTTAGAGTAGTTATGTGAAGAAAAATATGCTAAAATCAAAATATCACGTATAATCACGTATGAAAAGGAGGTTCGTGTTGTGGATTTTTATATTGGTTGGTCACATAGTGATGCAATTTTTTGTGACTACTTCCCTACGTGTCCGGTGCTAATAAGTGCAATTCCAGACAATAGAGGAGGAGTAAAGAAGTATAGAAACAAACCTAAAAAGTTAATACTAGATTGTGGATCAGTTTTTTATGTTAAACAAAAAAGTAGGCCACCACTAAAAGATGTTTTTGATATTCAACTATCAATCTTGGAAGATTGCGATTCAACGGCAAAAATTCAAATGGTTCATTTTGATGAACCCCTATTAAATAAGACCTCTTTATCTGAACGATACATGGCCATAGAAAGAACGCTATTTAATGCGTACGAATATTTAAATCTCTTTAATAAGTATGAGCTTCCTAAATTTGTTCAACCAATGGGAGTAATCCAAGGTTATGACCAAGCTAGTATAGAGTTTTCAGCATATGAGTTAATTAAGATGGGGTATGAAAATTTCGGGATCGGGTCCTTGTTATTTAAGCATCAGACTGAACAGATTGAAATGATTAGGAGAGCTGTAGATGTTGTTGGATCTGCCAACCTTCATGTCTTTGGAGTAACAGGGATTCCTCAACTTCATGCGATGGTTGATATTGGAGTAAAGTCATTTGATTCAACTCGACCAACAATGGCCGCTGCATTCTTTCAGGTATTTTACAGTAGACCATTTAGAACATTTTTTTTATCAGAATCCAGAGCAAAACCCACAAGCCCTCGATTGGAAAATCCACTTCATTGTGAATGCCCTGTATGTGAAATTAATGCAAAACAGATTTTTATTCCCTCCCCGAGAGAATATATGAAGTTAAGATCAGTCCACAATTATTATCACTTATTAAGAACATTTAAAGATATTTTAGAAAATAAGCAGAGGAGGGGCGAACATGTTGTTCCAAATGTGTTACGGGCCAGAAATTGAAGTAATTTATGAGGAACTAAGAGCTAAGCCTGGAATGGATGCAAATGGGTTAAAAACAAAGTTCCAGTATCGGGAAGAGGGTGACATTACCTCTTTAATCGAATGTGCCTTGACGGTATTAGAAGATTTACAATTCATATATAAAGACAAAGCACGATTTTATGTGTCACAAAATAAAGCATGGTCTAACAAAGAAGTTTTTCTGAGATTAAGGGGGATTTCAACTTCTGATAATATGCCGAGCGATTCACTTGATAATTTATTTACGACAATTTTTGAAGAGTTCTTTGTAAAGCCAGATAGACTATTTGTGAGTAATATTCATTACCAAGTTAATAGCCAATTAATGAAGACAGTAGTTGGTCATGAAAAAGTAAATGCATGGAAGCGTATGATGGAATGTTGGGGATTGGGGAGACGTGTCTACTCAGGTTTTTATGCACTTCCACAACTTTCATTAATGAGAAGTATTATTGAAAGAAACGAGACATGGGAGGGTGGATTACATCTATTCTGTGAAAGATTTATTCACCCGGTTATTCCATGCTTAACATCAGAAGGGAATATTTATAAAGGGATTATTTTTTCATTGATGGGATTAGCTGAGGCAGGGGAAATAGAATTGAGTTATGTGCAAGATTTTCCATATAAATCCTATGGGCCAAAAAATACATTGAACTGGATTAAGGTAGAGGGGAGATGTGATACTAATGCTTCCTTGTCTCAACAAAAATTCGCTTAAACTTTTAGCTGGTACTGCAGATGAGCGATATGACCAATCACCTGAGTATTTCAGAAGAACGCATTTTCCGCAAGTAATGCATAGGTATAACGGTAGTCAGTTAATCGCTGAGGTTACGGAAGATGAATTGTTGGGAGAACTCAAAGAAACTGATACTAGTGGCAACAGAGTTTATTTAGTATTCGGTTCGACAGGATCGGGGAAATCCGAACTGCTTCGTTGGTTAAAAGATAAGTGGGTAGCGGAAGTATCAGATAGACCCGTGATACGAATCTCACGAACAGAACTAAATCCTCAGACCCTGATCAAAAAATGTTTAGAAACACTGAATTTATCCCTAGATGTTTGTATTGATGAAGACAGGTGGGGGATTTTGCTTAAAAAGCCCATAACCCTTGTTAACCAAATGGTTTGGACAACATTAGCGGAAGCTATGGAGTCCGATGAGGAGATCGTTCCAACAGCACTATTGTTAAGGCCGGTGATTGAGCAAAATATTATTGATTTTACATCACAAGTTAAACGAGGAAAAATTAAAAATCCACTAGAGGTGATGCATCGGGAACAGTTTGAAACTTTACTCGCCAATACAACCCTTCATATTCCATTAGAATACGCAGCATTTCGACAAAATCTCTCGCGGCAGTTGGACCATTTTCTTTTCGAGGGACAAGATATCGGAACCCTTTTTAAACAAATGTCTTTGCAGATAAAAAGCAGAGGAATCCGTCCTTTGTTGTTGATTGATGATTTAGTTCAATCAGTTAATATTTACGCAACCAGTATCCTTGATCAACTTATTACATTAGAAGAAGGGAGCTGGGATGTGGTCATTGGTTTGACACCTGGTGCAGTTCAGGATACAGAGAAGGGGTTTAGTCTCACACAAAGAATACAGAATCTTGATACTATTAATGATCGTGTAAAAAAGCTATGGCTATCGGATGAGTCTGGGAAAGACTTTTTCAATCTTGATCGTAAGCAAGTAGTACCATATATAGCAAATTATCTTACCCAACTGAAAGCGACGCAGGGATTCAACTGCTCTCTTAAATGTCCGCACTACAAACAATGTTCTGGTATCCTGCCAGAGGAAAGCGACAAGGATAGTAATTTAAATTATCTTGGAGTTCAGTTGCTCCCATTTAATAGTCACATGCTAAGACGCACATACGATGCTATTCCTATAGGAAAAGGTAAATTACGTTACATGATACTGAATAGCAAGGAAATCTTACGCTTCTTTCTAAAAGGTAAAAAGCATGTTAGTAGAGTTATTCCACTTATACGCAGGGAAATGTTTGCGGAGCATGAAGATATGTTTATTAAAACACTATCTGAATGGTATGCGTCTGAGGATGCAATTCAAATGATAATTTCTGAACCCCTGTTAAAGCACTTTGGTTATAGCGAAAATCAAATATCTATTAAGTTAAACAAGATAGCAGCAGGTAATACAAGGGAAGAACTACCGCTTCAAATAGAGTATAAAAATGAAAATAATGCTGTCTTCAATGAAAAAGAGGTAGTCAGAGATTGGGTAGAAGGAAAAGAAGTAAACGATGAACTATTATTACCTGTTAGATCTGGAGTTGCTGCTCTGGTACATGATGTTATAAAGGGGGTACATATGAACCGCTCATTCACATCTCGAACCTCCTCAGTTATTCAATGGAATGAAGTTGTTAATCGAACACGATATCCTATTAAACTAGACAAAAATGACGAGTTCTCTATAAATGTAAATCGTAGCTACGTTGGCATTCAAATTACCAACTTTCAAACGATGAAGTATTCAGAAAAATTAAATACATTTCAAAAAATCTCGAATGAATATGAAACCTCCAAATGGATATATCAGGCAGAAAATGTTCGTAAAATATGGTTTGAATCTCTCGAGCTAGCTCTTGGGTTGAAGCTACCTGTATTTGTGCACGGAATGAGGAATTGGGCGCAACAAGCCAGAATATATAGCGAATCCTCATGGACTTCCGATGCGAAAGGAAAATCTCCCTTCAACAAAGAATTAATGTCATTGCTTGATGAATGTTATTCAGATTGGTATTTGTTACGTGAAAATTTTTATGAGACTCCAGATGATGATGTATTAGCGAATGAAGAATTTGATCTATGGTTATTAAGTCTTGTACCTTCTAAAACGTTAGAAAGCTTTACAATAGGTAGTCTAACCTTGAAGGAATTCTTATCAAACTTAAAAGAAAGCTATAGTGGTTATCTTGAACTGCTTCATCAAAGCTTTAGGCAATCAATTGAAAAAAGACTAACGATGATTCCATTTCTAATGGGTTCTTGTAAATCAGAATGGATTAAACTTGCAGACCAAATTTGTACTTTTAACGAAAAGATATTTCTTCGACAACAAGACCTTGTGAATTATACGCTGCTGGAACAACAATTAGAACAACCAGAGTTAGTCATTCAATTTAATAGGTTATTTGCTTTAAACAATGAAGTTGATCAATTATCAAAGCAATTTGACCAGGCTTTAATGGAAGTAGTTGATTTTCTTATTGAGTGTGGTATGCAAGCGACTTATGAAGAAGTGGGAGTAGAAATTGTTGATGATGGTAAGTTCTCTTTGTCTGAATTAGAGAAGAAGAAAAGAAAAATTCTAACTAATGTGCAGCAGGTATCAAATCTAAAAAACTGTCTTGCTTTAACTCCGCGCACTTTAGTTAAGTATTTGTTAAATCTTCAAGTCCAATTAGAAATTCTAAAGCCAATTAAGGAACTTAAATTAAAAATGATTGCATGTGTTGAGCTCTTAATGGAGGGTTCACAGATTGAATCTGAACTCAATTCCGTAATTGATGAGTGGCAATCAATAGACTTTTATGAATTAAGAGAACTGGTTGAAAGAAAACTTCAACTTGAGCAGATCAAAATAAACCTTCTTGAAGTAATTCGGAATGATCTTGATTATGAAGACGTTGGGAATATTTATCAACTACTCGAAAGAATAAATCACAATTCTCAAATCAGGCCTTCTATAAAAAGACATATTAGATTACTCATTGAGAATGGTTATAGTACCCTCCCACCAGTCCAAGGTAAACGTCTGTTAGAAGAGATTAAAGAGAAGTTTCCTAATTTGTTTGAAGTTGTAGAGATTAGATTAGTTGTGGGCAACGATAAATAGTCAACTTTCGATAAAATAGTACATCTGTTATCATTAAGGGAGAATGGTGAGAAAGTGGGTAAGATTATGGAACAAAAAAACAGAAAAGCCGTTGTAGTTTTTAGTGGCGGTCAAGATAGTACAACTTGTTTGTTTTGGGCAATGAAGCACTTTGACGAAGTTGAAGCAATCACCTTTAATTATGGACAAAGGCACGCTTTAGAAATTGAATGTGCTAAAAAAATCGCCGATGAACTTGGAGTAAAGTGGACGTTACTTGATATGAGCTTGCTCGGTCAACTAACTCAGAATGCTCTGACACGTAATGACCTCCAAATTGTTCATAATGATGGTGAACTTCCCAGCACATTTGTGGAAGGACGTAATCATTTGTTTTTAAGTTTCGCCGCAGTATTTGCTAAAGGAGTAGATGCTAGACATATTGTAACAGGCGTCTGCGAGACAGATTTTAGTGGATATCCTGACTGCCGGGATGATTTCATCAAGTCCCTAAATGTGACGTTAAATTTAGCGATGGATCATAATTTTATCATTCATACTCCGTTAATGTGGATTGATAAAGCAGAGACGTGGGAAATGGCAGATCAATTAGGGGCGTTTGAATTTGTACGCCAAAAGACTTTAACTTGCTACAACGGTATTATCGGTGATGGATGTGGTACTTGTCCTGCTTGCCAGTTGAGAAAAGCTGGTTTGGATAGATTTTTGCAAGGAAGAAATCCGGAGCAGATGTTATGAACAAAATGCCAGGGCAATTCGTCATTGTAGATGCATTGCAAAAGTTTAAAGAGGATATTACTCAAGAACAGTTGAAATATCATCAGCGCAGAGTATTAGTCAGTAAAGAATTTACTTTTGACGCGGCGCATCACTTGCATGCATATGAGGGTAAATGTAAAAATCTACATGGTCACACCTATAAAGTTGTTTTTGGAGTAAGTGGATATACAAATGAAATTGGCATGACGATAGATTTTGGAATGATAAAAACAATTTGGCGTGAGCAAATAGAGCCATACTTAGACCACAGATATCTAAATGAGACGTTGCCGTTAATGAATACGACTGCTGAAAACATGGTCGTTTGGCTTTATGAGCAGATGGAAACAGCGCTAAGTACTGATAAATACTCATCAAAAGACGTGGATGCAAGAACTGAATTTGTCCGGTTATTCGAAACACCAACCAGCTATGCCGAAGCAAGACGGGAGTGGATGGCAGATTGACTTCTAAGGAAAAGCCCATCCCGGTGCTGGAAATATTCGGTCCAACTGTTCAGGGAGAAGGTTTGGTGATTGGACAAAAAACAATGTTTGTTCGAACAGCTGGCTGTGACTATTCCTGTTCATGGTGTGATTCTTCCTTTACATGGGACGGTTCTGCAAAGAATGAAATTAAACAATTATCTGCCCAAATGATTTGGGATGAATTGAAAATTCTTGGTGGAAACACTTTTGAGCATGTAACCATCTCTGGCGGTAATCCAGCACTCTTAAAGAATATTGGATACTTAGTGAATCTGCTTCATGACCAAGGAATTCGAGTTGGGTTGGAGACACAAGGAAGCAGATGGCAAGAGTGGATGGCAGATATTGATGACTTGACGATTTCCCCGAAACCACCAAGTTCAGGAATGATAACTGATTGGGAAAAATTAGACGAGGTTATGGAGAACTTGAAAAATAGTTCAAATGAAATATGTATTAAAGTAGTCGTTTTTGATGAAGATGATCTTCAGTATGCAGTACAAGCTCATAAACGATATCCTCACATAAGGTTGGTTTTGCAGGTAGGTAATAGCGATGTAACGACATTAGATAGAGAAGGATTGGCATTTGCACTATTAGAGAAGTATGAATGGTTGATTAATCAAGTCATGGCTTCCTCAGATTTGAGACAAGTTAAAGTTCTCCCGCAGTTACACACTTTGTTGTGGGGTAATAAGCGTGGGGTTTGAAGTGAAGATAAAGAACATTCCTATTGGGAGTGTTCTTTTTTTTCTAAAAAAGGGTTTGAAGGGTACGCTAAAAGAGTAGTTCTATCTTCCTATGAGCGTAAATTATGGTAAAATGTAAAAAAGATGAAACTTGAAAAAATTTAAAGGGTAGGAGGGCTTTAATGCCTTACTTATGTACGTATGAGAATTCTCGACCATCTGATGCATTAATTAAACAAGAGATGATTATGGGTAAATCCTATTTATATGTCACTGCAACAAAAGCATTGGCTCGTGAACGTAAGGAGCTAATTCCTAGGACTCAAATATGGGAGGATAAAAAGTGTGCCTTGTTTAATGATTTTCTTAAAGGAGTTCTGAAAGAAAAAGGTGTTAAGTTTGCTACACGTGGAGAGGAAAAGACCTTTCTAAAAAGAGCTTTAAAAGAAGTAGCTGCTGACGATATATTGCTACATGATTTATTTCATAAGGACACGAATTCTTTTTTGCGTGTTTTTTATGATTTAGCAACTCAGGGTATTGACTTGCGATACACTTCTCTTCCGCAGGAAAAATTAGATTGTCTTGTGAATCCAGAATTGGGTAGGTATTTGATTGCAATACATAATTCATTTCATAATGAAATGAAAGCAAAAAATCGAGAGCTATTTGAAACTGCTGCTAGGAAGTTTCTGCTTAATGGATTTGCTCCAGAATCAGTTGTGATAATGGAAGGATTTACATTTTTTACTGAACTGCAGAAGCTTTTTGTTCAAACTTGTTTGAATAAAAAAATCCAACTATATTTTGTCGTTCCCTTAAATCCTAATCAACCTAAAGGATTTGAAATAATAAGCAACACCTACAGTTCTGTTCCGAATATTACAAATAAAGTTCTGGAGACCGATCCCAATAGTAAAAAAGAAGACTTAAACTTTTTGCAATCAAATCTATTTTCTGATAATACAGTGAACTACGCAGGGGATACTTCAAATATTATCATAAAAAAATATCCAAATCGTGATAGGGAAATGTTGGCTTGTATCGACCAACTGCAAGTTTGGTTCGCAGACAAAACGTACAAACCTGATGATGTAGTGATTGTTATGAGAAGATCTAAAGAATTTATTGATCGTTTTAGAGATCACTTAGCGATGAACCCACTATTATTTTATTCGGACAGTTCTTCGGAACCAATTCCGGTTACATTGTCTATTCAACCTCGTTTGTTGTTACTCACACCAGTTGGTCGTTTTGTATTGACTTTGTACCGTATATGGGAAAATGGAAATTTAAAGTTGACAATGGACGAACTGGAGACAATTCTGGCTTCAGGTTGGCTTGGGCCGCGGTTGCAAGATTCAGCATCGTTGTTTCGCTCTGTAAAACATCAGTATTTTAGTGATTGTGAAACTCAGGAACAGTGGAATTCGGTTTTGGAACGACTTATTCTGAAACATAAAACACAATATAAAAGATTACCTTTACATTTACTTGAACTTGATCATCATACATTAGCAAGGTGGAAGGAAGTTGTTTCACTTCTAGAAAGTGCATGTGTTCGGTTGTTTGTTAGAGGGCAAAAAACAATTGCATCTCATATTGAATTATTGCAAGCCGAAATGAAAAAATTATTACCAAAACGGCTGCGTCGTGAAGAACAAGAAGTTCTAGAACAAATTCAACAGGTTTTCGAAGAACTTGGGAGTTATTATTCTATAGATATCACATCGAGTGAATTTGGAGAGGCAATTCACGCTCTGACTCGGGGTACTACTGAGCAGGAGGAGGAAGACGAGGATAACAACAACGATAACGACGATCATGGTAAAGAAGATCACCGTTTAAGCATTGTAACTCCAGAAACATTGGATGGAATTAACAAGCCAGCAGTTTTGTATGTAGCTGTTGACAGTCAGCACTCTCCAGTATTGTACTCTGAATCATGGCCTTTTTATGAGGACAATCGAGAGAATCATATGATGAAAGAACGTTATATGTTCTTAACCGTAATTCGTTCTGCAAGTGAAAAGCTTTGGTTATCATACTCTAGCAAGGATGGGGAACGTGCATTTCAAAAAAGTGTTTATCTTGGCGAAATTGAAAGGCTAATGAATAAGCCTACTGAAGTTAGCAGTATTTTTGATCAATTAGATATCTCACTCGCCAAAGTCCCACCAGTCTTTCCACCTCCGCCTCCTGCACGGAGAAAAAGGTATGAGTTAAATGAGCTTGCCCATTATGGGTTATGTCCCCTACGATATCGTTTAGAACTACTGCATCCAGAGGCTATGGTTTACCGCACTGAATGGCAACTTAATATTGTTGCAAAAGGAATTTGGTTAGATAAAATTTATACAAATTTAGCTCAATATACAGGTGAATGGCCAAATCCGAGGGTCCTAAGATCAGAAGATGAGAAGATAGATGGATTGTTTCGCTTTCTTTTGGAAGCCAAAAAGTGTGTTAAGGATCAAGTAACAGAGTTGTTCCCAACTTTTGATTCTAAGACATGGGTAGCCGTTGAACGTCAAGTTGAAGACCAACTTCAATTTCATGCAAGTAAGCGTGGACTGTATCCAGTAAGAATAATTGATGGGGAGAATGAAGAATTTGATGTCACACTTCCTAGTGATGATAACAAAATTATTTCTTTCAATGTGCCTAACTATTTGAATTCTGGAATCCTAACTATTCCGTTATTAGATTATGAACTTAGTCATGAATGGCTTCTAAGTGCTACAAAAAAACAAGATGAAACCCGTGCCCAATCAATTATGATGAAAGATATTGATGGTGTAGAAGTATTTGAAACATTATTTGATGCTGTTTCTTGGTGGAGGTTAACTATTCAATCCCATGTAATCGAAAAATTTCAATATAAAGACACTGATTACACGAGAAAAACACTTTCGCACAAAGATTCATCGGAAGAACAATTAGCAAACTGGATAGTTTCTATAGAGGAAAATAAGTTTCCAAAACATGCTGGTAAACATTGTACTACTTGTCCAGTTCGTATGGAATGTTTGGGAATTGGAGGAGGGGAATAAGATGAGTGGAGGAATTTCTATTACAGTTGAAAACAATAAACGTGGAGGAATCGAACTTTCAGAAGAGCAACTACTTATAGTTGATCGAGTAATTGGTTCTGATAAGATAACAGTTGTTTCTGCCGGAGCGGGTTCCGGTAAAACGCGGGTGATGGTAGCTACTGTATTACATCTGGTAGATACTTTTCGAAGTGAAACTTCTATAGATGATTTCGCCCTCATCACGTTTACTAATAAAGCCACTGATGAGATGCGCCAACGCCTTGAAGAAGGTGTTGAAAATCTGTTAAGGAAGTCTGAACTAGAGGATAACGAACAAGAGCGTAAATTTTGGTTCGCACAGAAAGAAAGATTGTCATCTACTTTTATTGGAACTATTCATGGTTTCTGTTCCATGATGCTTAAAACATTTGGTTACCAGGAATACGTACCGCACGAAACAGAGGTTTTGATTGCCCGCAGACACTTTCTTGGAGCTTTAGATGATACAATGAACTATGCTTTAGAAAATGCAGAGATGTCAATCTTGTTTCAATCTAATAAAATACCTTGGGCTATACATGAAATGCGTTCAAAATTAGAAGAATGGTATGAACGGGTACGTGGAAATGGTAGGAAAATTGAAGATCTCTACAATGAAACAGTAAATCAACCAAATGATGATGGGAAAGAATATCGTGTGGCGGTTGCTGCCTTTTTGAATAATTTAGACAAGAGATATAAGAGTATTAAAGAGTCTTTAGGCGGGGTTGATTCCAATGATTTACTTCACAAGACTGCAACTATGATGCAGCAAAATGGAAGTACTATTGCCCCCCTTTTAGGGCGCAGATTCCAATACCTCTTTGTGGATGAATTTCAAGACACAGATCGCTTACAAAAAACAATAATTGATCAATTAATTCAAGAACTAAGACATGTCTTAGTTGTAGGAGATCGTAAACAGGCTATTTATGGGTTCCGCGGCGCAGATGATTCAATTATCAAACAGATGGCTGAGGAAAATGGTGTGACTATGTTGTCATTAAATGCTTCGCGTCGCCCAACAAAGCCGTTAAACGAGGCTCAATCAGCGCTATTTGACAGTATGGGGGAACGATATAGTGTGATGAAAGATGTACTAGTTACCCCAAATGAAGCACATGTACCACAGGATAGTATGGTTCCATTTCAGTATTATCATGTTTACAGTCGTAATAAAAATGAATTGGTGGAGGAATTAATAAAGCGAATAAAAATGTTTCAAAGTCAAGAGATAGATATGCATGGAAAGGGTCTTTGTAATGTACAATACAAAGACATTTGCGTTCTTTTTCGTTCGAATGATCAGATGCTTAATTATGAGCAGCAATTCAAAGAACTTAAGTCAGATATTCCAGTTGTAACAGATGTTAGCGGAGGTTTTTTCCAAAGAAATGAGATAATAAATTGCTATTATATGCTGCAAGCAATGATGAAGTATCGTGATGATGTTTCTTTAGACCTTGCATTAGAGACACCATTTTTACCGTTTAAAGCTCCGGTTCATATTTATCGCCAAACTGACTCAGTAACTCCTTTATGCGATTGGTTTGAGGGAACCCCTGAATGTTTGGATTGGTATAAAGGAATAAAGGAATTCAGAAAACGTATTAAGATTGAACTTGTTCCGCAATTGTTGATTCGTTTATATGAATTTACAAAAATTAGAGAATATTATAAATCAAGAGGGAATGCTCAAGCCGTGGCAAATCTTGAGAAACTCGTGATGTGGTCAAGAGAACAGATGAATGCTGAAGCCTTGACGATGCAGCAGTTCTTAGAACGGTTCCAAAATGCATTCTTGACAGAGTTAGCAATGGATGATGCTGAGGTGGACGAAGAAAACCAACAAGTGAAAAATGCAGTAAGATTTTCAACGGTTCATTCGGCAAAAGGCTTAGAATATCCTATAGTTATTATTCCAAATATCGAGAGACCTTTGTTAAATGATAAACAGATGCCCGAGTTTTTTGACATTGATGAAGATAATTGGGGATTGGATGTATGCCTTCAAGGAGAAAAGGGAATGTCATCTCGTTATCAGGAATGGATTGGAAAATATAATCAAAATCATTTGGAGGAAGAAGCCCGTATTTTTTATGTAGCTGTTACTCGTGCCCAACATGTAGTGTGCTTGATTAGTGGTGGAGACTATTTGAAGCAGAATAAAATTGGTTCAAATAGATGGTCTTGGAAAGATGAAGTATTATCCGCTTATAGTGGACTTACAGCATTAGGAGAAACTAAAGCTTTAATGCCTAAAATTAAATAGAGTAAAGAGAATGAATGAATTCCAAGCTTTTAGTTTTACGAAAATAATGGCAGTATTTTCTGAAGTTTGTACAAAATTGAATCAATAGGATGTATGAAGATGAGAATTGATGGAATCGAGTACAAAGAGGTCCTAGAAATTACTGAGTATTAAGTGATGCGTTCAAATGCTGGTTTTTATATTGGCCGTGCGGCAATTACAACCTATTCAAACGGTAACTATATTCCTTTTGATCGTTTGTCCGGGTATTATCGAAGTCAACAAAAGGCTGAACAATCTGTTGAGTTGTTCTGCAGGATTTAAATATTTTATTCTATGATGGCTACTACAAGATATAACTGTGGTGGTCATTTTTTACTTTATATCACTTTTTTGTTTTAAAGGGTTACATCTTCAAAAGGAGCATAAAATTAACTTGAAAGAATGGTGGAAGGTTATGCCAAAATATAATTTGGGGCAAAACGAAAAAACAAAATGTTTGCTAACGATGAACGAACTGTGTCAAGAAATAGCAGATGAGAATGAAACTGAAAACATGGAATCAAATTCTGTAGAAGCAATAAGAAATAAGTTTAAGAATTCTGATCAAAGTGGAATCATTAATAAATTAGAAAAATTGTTGTATTTTCATATTGAAGAATTTACGGATAAATATAGTCGTCTGAAATTTTTGAAATACTTATATAATATAGAGAAGAGAGGAATCAGTAAATCGAAGAGTAAATTATACAATAAAACCAGGGTTAGGATAATAGATATATTAAATAAACCTAGATTAGATAATATAAAAACAGATATAACGTCTAAAAGTGCTTATGGTAGTATTACTACAATGATGAAAAAAAATATTGCAATAGAACTTGCAGAGGATATCCAAAAATCAAAACAAGTCTATTTTGAGCACTTAAATTCATACTGGGATCAAATAGTCACAAAGTTATTTGATTATGTTATGACTGATAGGGCATTGTGTGATCCCGCTACTGCATTGAAGGAATTAGAGAGAATAAGAGTCTTTCTAGAAACCAGAGTGTTAAGTAGGCTCCCAAATAAAAGTCTAAAACTTCCTTACAAAGAGTCCGCTTTTGAAATATTTTATAATATACTTTTGTCTCATGAAGTACTCTGTAATGATGCAGATCGTGTAAATATTAATTATAAAATATCTTTGGATGATCCACCAACAAAACAGTACAGTGAGATTTTTAAAAAATATGAAGAAAAGTTTGTAGTAACAAGTGAAAAAATACCCGAAATACTTAAAAAGATTTGTATTAAGGGACCTATTGAAGATAGCGATATTGACATAATAAAAAAAATGATGACAGGAAAAACGTTATTAGATGCGGTTGATGTGAAAAATCTAAAATTTGCATTTAAATACGTTGAGACCCTACTAGGGTGGTTTGAAAATGTCAAGAAAATTGATTTTTCAGAGGGATACAATTTTTCTATTTTTACCACTGCAATACAAGAATTGATATCTGTTAATGCAAACAAAGAAATATTTGTGAATGATTTTTACGGCAATAAGTATACAGCAAAATCAATGATATCTGCATTAAAAAATGGAGAGGAAGTAGAAGCGGTAATTAAACAAGCCTGGATTAATAAATTAGAAAACAGATATGCATCTAATTTAGGTGTTCATGAACTTATCAGAGCAAAACGATCAGTTGAGAATGTAATTTTTGAAATAAAGAAAAAGCTGTTTATCTATCAAAATATGGAGGATCTCCAAGTTGCTAATGAAATGATTACTTATTTTGTATCTAGAAGTTTAATAAGTAGAGATGTGGCTATGGACATAGGTGCAAAATTTGGAGAACTCATCAATAAAAATTGTAGTGAGTATAGATTTATTATTTGTGATAGAGGAATTAATGTTTTAAATATGTTCCGAGAATTTTTACTTTATGAGAAGACTATGGAAGAAGTAGTTGATGATATTAGCGATATGATTCGCGATTTTGAGTCTGAACAAGCCGTCAATGATTACAGTTTTATTGTTGCAAGAGAAATGTTTTACACATTCGAAATACAATTAAGTAATACTCATGAAAAAAGATTTCTTTTTAATTTTATTGTTAATCGAAAAGACAAGGTACTAGAGGGATTGAATTTTATGGAAATGATCAGTGGTGAAGAGTCACAGGAAAAAATAGAGATAGGTCTTGGAAAGTTCATGCTTGGTTGAAGTTTTGGAGGGACTCTCAGAAGAAAAATGAGAGTTCTTTTTTTATACGTGTTACTTACATACGATTAGTCTCTCAAATGATATTTTAATACTACGCCTGCTAATCAAACTATAAAAACGAGAGCGAGGAAGTAATAATGGGAAAATTAAAACGAAACAAAGAAATAATAGCACAGGTTAATCAAAGACTGAAGGATTTTCAGATTGATGATCAGTTGTTGTTTGAACCTATTGAAAATGCCTTCAAGAGCAGACCGAAGTATGGAGTTTATAAGGATGGAACACGGAGATTTTCCGCCTTTTTATGGCATCTGAATACGCTAGATGGAAGTGTTTTAGCTGTTGAAATTGACTCAATAATCAATAAAGCGAGAAAACATTTCAAGATATAAATAGCGACCTATAAATTGTCACAAATAATACTTATTTTCTGATTACAGGCTGAAAAGAGTTATGATAAAGATTCTGTTTTTCTATGTCAACTAAATAAAGGTAGTCGTGGATTAGTACTTGATAGATAAGTATTTCTATTGTATTCAACGTTCATGTTAGTTCTATAAAGAGAGAGAAGACCGGACAATCTGGTCTTCCTTTCTGTTATATATTGATCTAAAAAAATTTGGATTTGTACGAAGAGCCGTGGCAACTAATACATGAATTGATATGTTGTTTATGAAATATATGTATCATAATTATAATTAAATTGTAAGTAATTTTGGGGCAAAGAAAGTTTATAATAACTTTTTTTCAGTCAGTGATTTACGTATCTTGTAACATCAAAAATTTGTATAATATATATTAAAAGAGTTTTAAAAGGAACTAAAATGAATCCCTCTCAAAATATTAAGAAGAAGGAAAGGTAACTATGAAAGCCATAAGCCTAAGCTCATATGCTGACGCATACAAGTCATTAAAAGAAGATCAATTTAACAGATACCTTAACTATTTTGGAATTACGGTTAAGAAACAAGAATGCATTGATGTTCAAGACATGATTTTGGAAATTCTTGATTGTGATATTCGAACTGTTCAAATGAGCGAATTCTATATGGGCTACACCATCCCCCAGATTTCCAAAGAGTTTGATCTCTTGCGGTTTGGGACTAACTTCACGCTTAACATTGAAGTGAAAAACAACAGCCAACCAAATCGGGTTCAAAAGCAACTATCTCAAAACAAATACTACTTACGCGCATTAGGTTATGAAGTGAAATCATTCTCATATATTGCAAAGACGAATGAGTTTTATAGATTAGATGATTCTGAAAATCTCATAAAGTCTACTATAGACGACTTGGTTAATGTCATCAAAACTCAAAAGCCAAAAGTCATAACTGAGATAGATGCACTATTCAAGCCAAGTGAATATCTTGTTTCCCCACTTAACTCGACGGCGAAATTTATTGGTGGAAATTACTTTCTCAACGGTAACCAACTAACCGTTAGGGATGAAATCATCAAGATTATTAATCAAAATAAATTACCGTTTGTTGCGATTGAAGGGAAACCAGGTACGGGCAAATCACTCTTGGCTTATGACATTGCTAAATATTACATAGAAAATGGATGGAATGTTGCCATTTTTCATTGTGGAATGTTATCAGAAGGACATGAGATACTGAGTAGAAAAAATGGATGGAATATATTCGCTGCAAAGGATATAGATACTGCAATAGCGAGTCAGAACTTCGACTTGATAGTGGTTGACGAAACCCAACGAAAGAAGATCGAATTGTGGAGATTCAAGAATTCGGAATGTTTAATAAAAAGAAGTAAGAGATTTTTAGAGTGAGTTAATTAATTATTGGATGGGACAGTCAATAAGTTTGTGTGGGAGGTACTATGAAGAAATCTACATTAGGTATTATAATTTTGGTATTTTTGGCTCTAGCGGGCTGCTCACAATCTACTAATACAGAAGATTATATTCTGACTCCAGCAACATCAGCAGAAGAATTATTAATTGGTCTGTCTAATTTACAATTTTCAATCCAAGGGGATCAGATTGGTAAAAGTGATTACGCTTCCATGGAGGACTTCGGACAATCTTTCGTCAATCTGTATACCGGGGCGGTTGCAGAGCAGCAAACGGTATCATTTGAAAATTACATAGCGAACGAAAATTTACTTACGTTCACCAATAAAATGTTGGCATTAGAACAACAACAGGAATTGAAGGGCGGCATTGGGGTTATTTTCGGCATGGAGAATAAGTTTAAGGAAGTTGAGATCAACAAGCTTGATGATAATCTTTACTATTTGCATATAACTTTTACCAAAGAGGGGTCCGGGATGAGCTGCAAGCTGTTGGTTCAGTCTGTCAACAAGTCATTAAAAATAGTAGATTTGTATTTTGGCAACAAAGATGGTGTAGATACGATAGCAACAGGTCATCCGAGTGAAAGAAAGCTTGATAACCCTAAATTATGGGACGATCAGGAATGGGTTGATGCTGTAATGGAGAAGCTTAAGCAATAACATGGAAAAGCACTTTAACTCTTCTGATAACTTAGAGGGGAAGCGACTAGCTTCCTCTTATTATGGCTTAAGCCAGTTGAGCTCGCGAAGCGTGCGAAACAAAAAACCACCTGATGCGGGTGGAGGGATCAAGGGTTTGACCACTAAGACCAAGCCGATAGAATTGAGATGTTCAGGCGGGGTTGAAAGGAATGGTCTTAGATGGCAAACAAGAACTACAGTTTAGCGCACACCAAGTGGATGTGCAAATACCACATTGTATTCACCCCGAAGTATAGACGGAAAGAGATCTATAATCAAGTGAGGAAAGACTTGATCGAAATCGTCAAACGTTTATGTAAATACAAGGGAGTGGAGATATTAGAAGGTCACATGATGCCAGATCATGTACATATGTTAGTAGCAATTCCTCCAAAAATCTCAGTATCCTCATTTATGGGATATCTGAAGGGAAAAAGCGCACTGATGATATTCGAGAAGCATGCGAATTTGAAGTATAAGTATGGCAATCGAAAATTTTGGGCGGAGGGATACTATGGGCCTTATATATTAGGAAAACAAACTGCCTTTGGTATTGCGGCGGTCAGATTGCCGCCGCAGGGGTATTGACTTCAATGTACTCCGCTACTCTGTGGTACTCGTCAGCGAACTTAAACCATAAAAAGCCCCTCGGCGGTTGGGCTTACCCGCAGAGAGGCTTGTATTATTTTTGTGGAAGTGGCCGCGTTTTTATGCTATGCTATGCTATCGTTAAAGGCGCATTGAGGTCGGGACGGCAACTTACATACTTTTTCAAAGTATGTAACCCACTATGACACTTTCCCGCTGCGCGGGCAAAGTGCCGTGGGCGCTGCCGCGGGCTTAGGGCGAACTCATGAGTTGGTTACGAAACGTATACGAAAAAATTTGTCCGCTAATGAAAATTTTAAAAATACTTATTGACTCTTGGGTTACCCAAAGGCGTAGTCTATTAACAGACGACAGGGGTGCACACCTGTAAAGTCTGTTGGGAGATGATATTTTGTTCAGAATTGGTGAGTTTTCAAAGCTATGTGGCTTATCGGCAGACACGCTATATCATTATGAAAAACTTAAAATTCTTGTGCCAAAGACAGTTGATAAATTCACCAGCTATCGTTACTACGATGCTTCACAACTGGTAACTGTCAACAAAATATTGGCATTAAAGGACGCTGGTTTTTCATTAGAAGAAATCGCCGATGTTTTGAATAAGGGCATTTCGGTGCCAATGTTAATTGAAATGCTTGAAAACAAAGCCGTGCTTCTTGAAACCACCTTGTCCAATGAATACAACAGGCTTGAACGTCTCCATACAAATATCTTTTTAATAAAGAATGGAGG
The DNA here is from genome assembly GCF_900102215.1 of Fontibacillus panacisegetis. Lineage (GTDB taxonomy): Bacteria > Bacillota > Bacilli > Paenibacillales > Paenibacillaceae > Fontibacillus > Fontibacillus panacisegetis. The sequence goes on along the minus strand of NZ_FNBG01000003.1, from coordinate 206,428 downwards.
CATAGCGCAAATGAATGAAATAAGCATAAAAAAGGTTGAGCCGATTCTTGTTGCATCAGTCCGCAAGGTTTTTGCTAAAAAGGGTTTCGATGAAAACTTAGAAAAAATGTGGCCGACAGTCAATGAGTACATTGACAAAAAAGGTGTTAAACGAACAATCCCCTGCCTTATGCTTTACCACTCCGGATGGTGGAATTTGGAGCAGTGGAATGTCATGTACGATGAGCAGAATCTTGATGTTGAGGTAGCCGAACCTGTTACTAAACCCTTTGAGGGCAACGGTGAGGTAAATGTTTATGAGCTTCCAAGAGTTGAAAAAATGGCCTGTATTGTTCACAATGGCCCATTCTCAACTATCAGTAAAACGTGCGATACGCTCTTTGAATGGATGAAGCAGAACAACTATCTTGCTGATGGCCCAATCAGAGAAATCTACCATAAAGGTGAATGGGCTACAAATAATCCCGATGAATATATTACCGAAATGCAGATACCAATTAAGTAATAAAAACGGATACCTTGTCATGGGGTATCCGTTTCTCCGTTATTGATTAACCGCCACAGGCAAGACGGCTCTGGTAGGCTCATTTTTCGGCAAGTGGCTAACTGGAACAAATACGCCTTTTTGAATATCCTCGGCTCGCAGGGTGTTCTTTTTCATGTCCATCTCAGCCTTTTTCGCAGCCTTGATTTTGTCCTCATATTCTTTTTGCTTGCCGTTAGCCTTGCGGCGCAGATAGTTCTGATGAAGCCTGTCCTTGCGCTCCTCACGTTTGCGTAGTTCCTCTTGTTCTTCCGGGGTCAAGGTCACTTCCCCGGATTTATAACAGCTTGTAGCAATAATAATAGCTATGATAATAATATATCCTTTAAGATTGTTAATTCCTATATGAAAACAATTATGAACATGCTCATATTATTATTTGAAAAGTTATTATAAGTTCAAATATAAAACGGACGTGTTATCTAACACCATTGGAATACGGCCTGATTATGGGGTATCTCTTTGGTTTACCGTGCGTTTTATAAAACGCATTTTTTTGGTTACTCTGTTGACTTTAACGTCGCGTTAACCTGTATATTTATACTCTGAAGGAGGGATAGTCATCGAACTGCAAACGATTAGTCAAGTGTCAAAGCAGTTTTCAATCTCAACCCGTACACTTAGGTATTACGAGCAAATCGGCTTGATTACTCCTACGAAAAAGGAAGATTCTACATATCGCGCATACGACGCCGAAACCATCACACGTCTGCGTCAGATTATCGTTCTGCGTAAACTGCGGATACCGCTGAAACAGATTGCCGAGGTTCTGCAAAGCTCGGAAGCGCGCGTTGCAATCGAAGCCTTTGAGCGTAACCTTGCGGATATTGAGGACGAAATCACTGCGCTCTCCACTATTCGCAGCGTCATCAAAGCCTTTGTCGAATATCTAAATCTCAGAGGAGCGAAATTCGCGCTACCTGACGACGCAAGTTTACTGGAGGTTGTGGATTCCTTGACTGTCTCTAAAATCAACTTCAAGGAGGAAAAGTCAATGGAAGAAATAAACAAGGCAAATGAAAATTTAAACAAACTGAAGGACGAAGATGTGCGGATTGTATATCTGCCGCCCATGACTGTGGCTGCTGCTTACGCAACGGGAGAAGGCTGCGAAGGTAAAGCGATTGACATGATTACGCAATTTGTAGTAGAAAGCGGATTGCTAGATATCAAACCCGACGCCCGAAGTTTTGGTTTTGACTGCTCTAAGGGGGCAGCAGTACTCGGAGAACCTTCGCATGTATATGAAGTGTGGGTGTCGATTCCCGACGACATAGAGATACCCGCGCCTTTAGTAAAACGAACTTTTGACGGTGGGTTATATGCCGCACATGTGTTGAGGACGTGGGACTTTCAGGACTGGCGTTTATTAAGAGAATGGGTTGACGCAAGCGACAAATATGATAATGATTTGGATTCCCCACGCTGGATATCTCCGGAAACAGTGGCGGGGCAAGGATTTGAAGAAACGTTGAACTTTTATAATTTTATACATAAAGGAAGTAAAATGGAAGATTTACAGCTTGATTTATTGTTTCCCATTAAGGAGAAAGCAGATGGAAGATATTAAAATCGACTCATCATTATCATTCGGCGGTTATCATTGGCGTGTGCTTGACATAAGGAACAATACGGCTTTGATTATAACTGAAAATATTATAGAACAACGCGCTTACCATGATGCTTATAAAGATATAACATGGGCTGACTGCGCGTTAAGAAAATATCTTAATGGTGAATTTTATGACAATTTCAATGCAACTGATCAATCAAGAATAATGCCGGTAATAAATAAAAATCCTGACAATCCGTGGTATGGTTCAAAAGGCGGAACAGATACGCAAGACAGTGTGTTTTTATTAAGCATTGAGGAAGTAGTTTGCAAATATTTCGGTGATAGCAGTTCAAAACTGTATAACCGAGGAAAAAATCAAAAATATTGGTTTGAAAGAAAAGACGAAAACAACAGTAAGCGAATAGCTAGACTTGAGGCAAATAAAGGGGGGATTATTTGGTGGTGGTGGCTTCGGTCGCCCGGCCGCGTTAATGTAAAGGCCGTGTACATCCACGGTGACGGTAATATAGGTATCCAAGGCAACAATATATTGAAAGGCAACATCAGCGATGGCAAATGTACAGGCGGTGTCCGTCCCGCTTTGTGGCTAAAGCTGTAATTTGAATCATGTCTAATAAGCAAAGCATAAAGCAGGACTTAATACGGCACAACGCCGTGATTAACCGGATTAGATACGCTCCCCCCATAGGACAAGGCTATTATGGCTTTGTCCTTATTTTTATGCTCGAACTAATTCATATACTTATTAACTATCCGTATGCAGCATGCCTCTGGATTCGATTTCTCATGGTTTTATTCTCAGATTTCCTTTAAGTTTTACCCAAAAAATACATCAATTTTGATACCCTCCCGTTTCGTATAAATATTTAATGTATTCTATAATTGGAATAATCGGAACCATATTTTTGCATTGAGCCAAGCAAAGGAGGGGGATATTAATGAACTATATTAGAGCGCAATGAGAATGCCATAACACATAGAACGTGTCTTGAGCTTCGCAGAACTAACGAGATTACTGAATGATTTACTAAAAGGTGGTACTATGGAGAAATTTACGATAAGTATTGCAGTATTGGTTTTTGTGGTCGTTGTGGGCTGCTCTCAGAAGGAAGATTCACAGAAGGACAATAATCCAACAAAAGAATCTATGTCTAATATAGAAGCTTCTGTTGAATTGCCAGAGCAATCAGAAGCAGAGAGATTAAGTGAACTGGTTAATAAACAGTTTGCAATCCAAGGGGATCAGATTAGTAAAAATGATTACGCTTCCATGGAGGACTTCGGAAAAGCCTTCATCAATCTGTATACCGGAGCGGTTGCAGAGCAGGAAGCTGTATCCTTTGAACACTACATCGCGAATGAAAATCTGCTTACCTTCACCAATAAAATGTTGGCATTAGAACAACAGCAGGAATTGAAGGGCGGCATTGGGGTCATTTTCGGTATGGACAATGAGTTTAAGGAAGTTGAGCTCAACAAGCTTGAGGACAATCTTTACTATGTGAATTTAACTTTTACGAATCAGGGGTCCGGGATGAACTGCAAGCTGTTGGTTCAGTCTGTCAACAAGTCATTAAAAATAGTAGATTTGTATTTTGGAAACAAAGATGGTGTAGATACAATAGCAACAGGTCACCCGAGTGAAAGAAAGCTCGACAACCCTAATTTATGGGACGATCCGAAGTGGGTGGATGCTGTCATGGAGAAGCTTGAAAAATATGAAGCCTTGAGCTGAATTATAAGGATTACCAGATTGATTAGCCCTTACCAGACGGAAAAATACAGCAGTGACAAAACAACCAGCTCGGAGCTGCTTCATGTAACGCTCTCAAAAGCTTCGAATGGCGAACTAAAGCTGATTAGCTGCTATGAACCATATGAAAGCGTAACATTGGGACTAATAGATCAGCTATTTCAGGATGCCAATTTGTTTAGAGCGGACACAGATACGCTTTTAGATAAGTATATTAAGGATTTTGAAGAGTAATCCGGGGAATTCGAATAAAGGGCCTTATGGAACGTTAAAGACGTTGTCATATGCCAACGCATTTTTAGGTGATATTGTTCAAGGCCATAACGGAACTATATGGAGACATTCTACGGTGGTCACCAAGTTTGAAAATAGCAAGGTTTATGTAACAGGCAGAACCGGAGACGGAGCCTACAATGACAATCAATTAGCCACAACGATCTATGGCACTCAAAGACTCATTTATTTAGAGGGAAATTATAATTAACTATCTGAAGCAGCAAAATAATAGCAAAGTAAGGCACTTTAACCCGCCAGTTAAAGTGCTTTTCTTTTTTTGCAACAATCTATCACAAGCTCTATATTTGGCAAATAATAGATTTCATATGATACAATTGGTATAATATCCAAGCCAAGGCGGGTGAGCACCGTGTTACGCATTGCCATATGTGATGATGAGAAGCATGTTTGTGCGCAAGTGGAAAGTATACTATTAAATTTAAACAAGGGCCTCCCGAGAAAAATAGAAGTTGAGGTGTTTTATTCCGGTGAAGCTCTCATTCAGTTTCTTTCCGACGGAGCGTATTTTGATATGATTTTCCTGGATATAGAGCTTCACATGCTGAATGGGGTAGAGGTAGGTCGAAAAATCAGAGATGAATTGAATAATGAAAACATACAAATTGTTTATATCTCGGGTAAAGACAGCTACGCGATGGAGCTATTCGAGATCCGGCCGCTGAATTTTTTGATCAAACCGCTGCAGCAAGAAAAAATAGAGGCTGTGGTCCGAAAGGCCATTGATTTAGTAGATCGGGGAAATCATTTTTTTGAATATAAATCAGGGCGTACCAACAATAAAATTCCGATCAAAGATATTTTATATTTTGAAAGTAAAGGCAAAAAGGTGAAGCTGGTGCTGCAGGATCAATATCATGAGTTTTATAGCAAGCTTCTGGAGATTGAGCAGCAGCTCCACCATCAGGATTTTATTATCATACATAAATCGTATTTGGTTAATTATTATCATGTCATTGAGTACCAATATGATTATGTCAAAATGTCCGATCAAACGATCTTGCCGATCAGCCAGCAGCACAGAAAGGGTGTTCGTGATCGACTTTTACAGCGTAGGCGAGAGGGTGCCAATTGCTAATGGATGTCTACGATATCGTATATTTGCTGTCTAATATTTTTGGGACTTATACCATTTATAAGTTTATGAGCATTTTTTTTGAACGCAATGAGCTAAATCCAAAGCTTGAACTGATCGCCTATATATCATATTTTCTCGTCATTGGGTCAATACATATCATCTTTTCTGTTCCGATCCTTAATATGTTATCGAATTTCATCTTATTTTTCCTGATTACCGCACTGTATTCTAGTTCTCTTAAGTTACGGGTTACGGCTGTAGTTTACATCTATGCGATTTTGATATCCGTTGAAACCATTACGATCATCATGTTTTCTTTACTGGACTTGAACAAGCATGCTTATTCTATCGATGTAGATTTAATTTTATCTTTGATTGTAAGCAAAATTCTGTCCTACACAGTCGTATTAGTCATCTCCAATTTCAAAATGCTGAAAACCGGCATTGAAATCAGTCCGCTGCACTGGTTTGCTGTTGTGGGCATCCCTTTTGGCACACTGTTTTCTACCTTTATGTTAATGACAGAGAGCAATAACGATAACCTCATCCAGCTATTCATTAGTATTACAATCCTATTTTTGATCAATTTTTTTGTGTTTTATTTATATGATGTTCTGATCCAATCTTATCAGGAAAAAATGGAAAGAAATCTATTCAAGCAACAAAACAATGCTTATATGAAGCAATTGAAAATCATAACTGAATCCCAGGAAAACATAAAAATCATTCGCCATGATATCAAGCTGCATATTTCAACACTTCAAGGCTTGATTGAAAAGGGCAATAACGACGTTGCATTGGATTACATACAAAATATATATCATCTTGCCAGTTTTACGAATGAATACGCCAAATCGAACAATACCGAGCTGGACAGCATATTGAACTATAAAATATATGAGGCTCAGAAGCTGGGGATCGAGATCAAATTGCATTTAAATGTTCCTGAGCAATTCAATTTTCGATCGATTGACATTGTCATCATTGTCGGCAATCTGCTTGATAACGCTATAGAAGCAACCTCAAAACTACAAGAAAAAGAGAACATTGAGCTGTCGATTGATTTCAGTAGAAATGTTCTTTATATCAGATTGATTAATTCATATAGCGGAGATCTCATTATTGAAGATCATAAAATAAAAACGACCCATGCAGATAAGGAAAATCACGGACTGGGCCTGCAAAGTGTACAAAAATCATTAGCAAAATACAATGGTTCAATAAACCTGGACTATACCGGGGAACGATTTTGTGTGGATGTGCTCCTTTATAATCCTGTGAATGTTAATTTTACCCAATAAATATATGAATTTTACCATCTCAACGCACGAGATTTATTTTCATGATAGTGTGGCTATGAAGTAATTAAAGTGAAACTTGGGAGGAGAATTGATATGAAGAAGCTTATTGTTAATCTCTGTGGCATGGTTGCAAGCTTTTCGCTTTTCATTACGGCATTGAATGTAAATACCAACTGTATTGCGTTTATCCATCAACCGAAGCTGCCCAAGGGAGCAGAGCGACTTCGTAAATTCTAATGGCAGCTCAATTATTGGACAAAATGATAGCACAGCTTATTCACTCGGGTAGTATACGAGAAGATGATAAAGACCTTTACGCTTACGGCTTGCAGCAAGGTCTTTTTATTATCTTGAATGTACTAACGACTGTCGCGATTGGCTTAATCAGCGGGATGTTTTGGCAGAGTATTTTGTTCATGGCTGCTTATCTTCCGTTACGCTCATTTGCTGGTGGATATCATGCAAAAACACAATTATTATGTTATTTGTATTCCATCATGTTAACCTCGGCAGTGCTTTGGGCAATTAAGCTGATTCCGTGGACGAATTCTATATGCTTGGGATTGGCCTTGCTAGCAGGTGCTGTCATTTTTATTCTTGGACCTGTCGAGGACAGTAACAAGCCACTGGATCAAATAGAAATAGCAACGTACAAAAGGCGGACGAGGGCGATTCTGCTATTTGAAATGTCTATCATTGTATTAATGCTGGGAGTAGGACACAATGATATTCTTCCTGGTATGTCCGTATCTCTGTTTGCGTTGAGTGTTATGCTGGTGCTTGGGAAAGTAAAAAAACATAATAAAGAGCGTGATTTTGTTTAATCAATATCAGCATGTTTATCTGATTAAGGAGATACGATGAGGAGTATAATTTTATTACTAGCGGTATTGTTTATACTGTCAGGCTGTAACTCTAACATGAAAATTGAGGGATATGTTATTCAGAAGGATGAAGGAAAGATTCTTTTATTTGAAGGCATTACTAAGAACCAACTGAAAGAATCATTAGAAAGTGATGATCCATTGGAATTAAGTTATCCAGCATACTCCATCCGCGTCGGACACAGCACATACCAGGAGATAGAGATCGGGCAAAAGGTGGCAGTGGAAATTAAGGGTGGTATTGATGATGCATATCCGGCGCAAGCAAACGCGAAAAATGTAAGGATAATATCTGAATAATCCAAATTCGGTTTTTTTAAAAGACTATTGCACTGGTGTAATTGTCAGATGCCGTTCTTTGCTTTTAGTAATACTATGGTCTGGCAATAATTTTTCAGTTCGTAGAATAGTCTTTAGACGTGGAGGAGTTGCGGTTCGTGATCTTGGAGCGTTTCGGTTCAACAACGTTCTTTCGAGCTTCAGACTTAGAAACGTGGCCCAGAGCTCCGAAGTAACGCTGGTGCTGTTCGCGGGAATAAACTTTCAGGGATCTTTCCGTGTGTTCCGTGGCAGCCAAAGTGTGGCGAATTTAAGCAATTTTAATTTTAACAACGTCACTTCTTCGTTTATTTTGGTAGGCCGCAATCTTACGAATAACGAGATTACTCGGATTCAAAGCACAAGTACACCTCCAAGAGACATCCTCATCATCAGACAATAATGAGCAAATGTGTAATCTGAGATAGAGGATTGAAAAGAGCAGCTCGTTCCTATTTAGGAGAGCTGCTTTTTTCTGCCAAAGAAATTAGTTATACGGACTGAAGTTAGTTCTTTATGATGTCTATCATTTGTTGCATAGCCCTCTTGGCTTCCGGAATAGGAAATACAGGGAATACATGGTTCATTTTGGGGTACTCAAAATAATTAATGGCTACTTTTTCTTGTTCAGCTAATGTCTTGAATTTTCGAGCATCGGGCAGGAATAATTCGTGAGTACCTGCAAATAATGAAATTTTGCCTAAGCCTTGCAGAGGGCCGTTGATCGGACTTAATAAATAATTACTGGTTGCTGTTTCCCCGGCATAAGCTTTACCGACCTCAATCAATAGCTTCGCATCCAGCATAGGCTCTTTATTTTCCATTCCTGCTATGTCCGGATGACTTAAGGTGATGTCCAAGCCACGGGGAAAGAAGGATAATGTTGCCTGGTTGCGAAATCCCTTGTTCCAATAACAATTGTGTTAAAGCTAGTGCAAAGCCGCCACCTGCGGAGTCGCCCATCAATACAATATTTTCTGGCGAAACCTTGGTTAATAAGTCTTCATAAATAGGAAGAACCTTCTCAAAGGCTTCCTTATATTGATGATTTGGTGCTTTGGGATACACAGGGACAGATATCGTTCCATTCAACTTTTGGGTTAATTGATATAAAAAACGCCAATGCCATGATAGTGGCTGTTCGATATACCCTCCACCATGCAAATATAAAATTTGTCGTGTATCCGGCTGTGAGGTCGATTTCAACATGTAGGTATCTAATGAATAGGTATTAATTTTCAGTATATTATATTTTTGTTGCAGCTTAGCGGGTAGTACATAAGGGGTTTCATTAGCTATCCTTTTTTGTTCCATATAAGTGGCAGTATTAATTTGCTTTTTAGTTAGTATTAATAATCGTTCGACAAGAAAGCTTTGCCAACTTCTCATCCTGCTGACCTCCTTGCTGTGGATACAACTCATATCAACTATAGAACTTCCCTTGATATATGTATAATACCAATTCATCATGATAAAATATATTTAATTATAATTAATCAACCTAAATATATTTTTAAGGATGAGAATTCATGAATATTATACAACTACAATATTTGATTACGGCTGCGGGTTATGGGTCTTTTACTAAGGCTGCTAGTGTGCATCATATGACAGTACCCACGATTAGCCAATCGGTACGGCAGCTGGAAGAAGAATTGGATACCGTGATCTTTCATCGCACGAAGAAAGGGATTGTTCCAACGAAAGAAGGACAGCTTGTACTTCAACACGCAGCATCCATTCTCAAAAGCGTGGATTTGATGAAGCAAGAACTTTCACATCTTAAAGAGGAATATTCAGAAAATATTATCATTTCCACCATACCTGGATTGGTTCCACAGGTTGTCCAGACTACTATTGAATTTGCTGGAAAATATCCTTTGCTCAATGTTCAAATGATAGAGGGAGATACGCAGACAGTAATGAATCACGTCAATGAAGGGCATGCAAGTATGGGTTTGATTTCTTACAGCTCTAAGCAGCAACAGGATGCTTCTTTGGACTGGATGCCTATAATACAAGGCAATGCCGTATTGATTGTGAACAAGAATTCATCGCTTCGTTTTTTGAACACGGTAACTGCTGAAGATTTAAAGAATGAAGTATTTGTCCTTTATAAAGATGAAGATATCGAACGGATTGCTCAACATTTGGTATCTGAGCATCCTTCAAACCGTATTGCCCTATCAAGCAACAATATGGAGGCCTTATATCAAATGGTTGTTAAAGGAGATACCATTACGATTGGACCTGATTTTATCCTGCATTCTTTGCCTGCAAGCTATCAAAAACAGATCGTGACTATTCCATTGAAGCAGTATCATTCCGATCCGGTTATTTTAGGGAGAATCACTAGAAAAAAAGAACAAGCCACAAGGATGGTAGAAGAGTTCACGGCCAGGCTATCAGAGTTGCTCAATGGAATCTAAAATAGTACCCAAAAACTGACGATAAAAAGAAGGTACTATACATAACGTGTTTGGAGCTGAATGTTAATTGAACTTATTAAACGTGCCTTTATTGTAGTGATGCTGTTTTTGGTGACGACGGCTTGCGGAACTGCGGCAACTGAGCAAGTGAAGGTTGATCAAACGGTTACGAAAACGGAAGCAGTGGATATACCTGATGTTTCGACTGTTAATCATATAGATGAGAAGATGAAGAATATATAGCCATGAAGAAATCTAAAATTATTTTTCCGTATAAGCAATCAGAAGAAATGCATCAATCGATTATTTTTCATAAGCTTCGAGAGAAGTTTCAAACTCCACCATCTGCATAGAAAAGGGGCCCAAAAGAACAATGCTTTTGGGTCCTTTTTAAGTTATTGCTCACGCGTAATCTCCTTCAAAAGATTCTCGCTGCTCTTCTCCAGGTGCATGGGGTAGAGTTCGACTTTATCAGGCAGCATTTGTTTGACCGCTGGAAATACAGCAGAGGAAGCATAGATTTGATCAGATTGCTCCAAAATGCTAGCAACCAGCTCTTTATCTGCGCCATATAACCCTACAGTGTTTGCTTGCTTCAGGTGAATACCTGCTTCCTCGACTCGACTAGCCATCCATTCTCCGCCACTTTTCCCGAGACATATAAATGCCACGCTGGCCTCAGCATTTAATCTTGCCATATGGATCAGGGCCGATGGTTCAACCGTTGCGCCTATCACGTGAACTTTATGATCATACTGAGATACAAGCATCTTTACTTGATCGGCATGATTTAATGTGGTTACAACTATGTCGCTTGGGACAAGCACATCTGCAAGATTGACCTCGCCCGATGATAAATCCTCCAGAAATAGTGGAAGGATCTCACAACCGGTGATTCGTTCAATTTCCTTTACATAAAAGGGGTGATCATGTTCTTTACATTCCACAAAAACAATACGCTGCGCTTTGGTTGTTCCTGTGTTGTGCTGCAAAACATAAGCAAGACCGGCTATGAAAAAATCGTGCAATTCAATGCCTTCCGATTGCGCATGGTGAATAGTATCCGTTAGCAAACGCAACATGGGCACACGCTCTCTTTTCAACTGCTCAACCTCAGGGCTATTACATACAATTGTACCCCGGCCCTTATGCATCGAAACGATGCCTTCATCACGCAGTTGATTGTATACCCAATTGATCGTATTTCGATTCAGCCCCAATTCATTGGCCAATTGACTGGCAGCAGGCAGCATGTCTCCGGATTCGATTTCTCCAGTACCAATCATCCATTTAAGCTGTTCCTTGATTTGCGTATTCACACTGAAGGTCATGTTTGGATCAATTTTTAGAAGCAGCTCTTTATGATTCATAAAAACACCCCATTACATAGTTAACTAGTTATATTATAGTTTCTGTTGAGGCTATTGACAACCCGAATGACATATTATATAACTAAATCACTAGATAACTATGTATATAGGAGTGATTAAAAATGAGTGGAAATCAGGCTTCAGCATTTTTTGAAAAAATGAAAGGGAAGGGCAGAACACCACTAAAAGTGCTGCCGGCAAATGCTCTGATCGGTGCGGTGGGCGGATTTATCTCGATTGCGATTTTAGCTTTTTTAACGGAGTTTACGGTAGAAGCATGGATTATGGCCCCTTTTGGTGCAAGTTGTGTACTTGCATTTGGAGTGTGGGATGCGCCGTTGTCTCAACCTCGGAACATCATAGGAGGGCATATGATCTCAACCTTTGTAGGCTTGGTTATGTACCATCTTTTTGGGCAGGGCATTCTTGTTATGGCTGCTGCGGTGGGCCTCGCCATTGGGTTAATGATGTTGACGAAGACAACACATCCACCAGCTGGTGCAAATCCGTTAGTGGTGATTATGGCAGGCAGCGGATGGTCGTTTCTATTTGCCCCAGTGCTGATTGGTGCTGTTGTTATTGTATTGGTTGCGTTATTAGTGAATAACATGGACAAGAAACGGCAGTATCCGACTTTTTGGATATGATGCGAGGGACTATTTACACAATGATCTGTTGGTGTTGTATTATTGATCATTGAGTTGCTTTGGATAACGAGCTATCATTGTAGAATCAAGCCTATTATGGAAGGGTTATACAATGACAATTGAACATGGGGTGAATCAGCTATGGAGCCAATTATTGAAGTGAAGAACTTAAGCAAATCGTATGGCAATGTGCAAGCGGTTAAAGATATTAGCTTTTACGTGGAGAGGGGGAAGATGTTCGCCTTTTTAGGTCCTAACGGGGCCGGGAAATCAACAACGATTGATATTATTTGTACATTTCTTAAGCCCGATTCTGGCACGATTACTATAGATGGTTACCATTTGGGTAAAGACGATGATAAGATACGCTCCGTCATCGGCGCTGTATTTCAAGACGGATTGCTGGATTCTTTACTGACAGTAGAAGAAAATATGAAAATCAGGGGCGGCTTTTATGGGGCGAAAGGAACAAAGTTGGCGGAATCCGTGCAAAAAGCGGCGGAAGCAGCGGGTGTAACCGAGTTCTTGAAACGTCCTTACGGAAATCTGTCAGGCGGTCAGCGCCGACGTGCCGATATTGCGCGCGCACTTGTACATACACCAACCATTTTAATATTAGATGAACCTACAACGGGGCTTGACCCTCAAACCAGAAAAAATGTGTGGGAAATCATTAAAAAGCTGCAAAAAGAAAATAACATGACAGTATTTCTAACCACACATTATATGGAGGAAGCGGCTGATGCGGATTATGTCGTCGTGATCGATAATGGTAACATTGCGGCAAAGGGAACACCAACCGAATTAAAAAACAGGTACGCCAGCGATCAATTAAACCTTTTCTCAGGAGATATTGAGGCATTGACGGAGTTCCTGACAGAAGCACAAATCGAATTTACCCAAAAGGTCGATAAAATAACAATAAATATTCCATCCACATTGGCTGCATTACCGATTCTTGAACAATGCAAACCGTACATAAAAGGCTTCGAAGTTCTAAATGGAACGATGGATGATGCTTTTATAGGTATAACTGGAAAGGAGCTTAGACAATGATTGGGTTCGCTAAACGAAATCTCCTCCTCTTTTTCAAAGATAAAAGTACAGTGTTCTTCTCGTTGCTTGCTGTGTTTATTATTATTGGTCTATATGCCTTGTTTTTGGGCGATGTGTGGACGAGTGAATATAAGGAAATAGCAAATATTCGCTTTCTTATGGATAGTTGGATTATGGCGGGGCTGTTGGCAGTAACTTCTGTAACAACAACCATGGGTGCCTTTGGCACGCTCGTCAGTGATCGGGAAAAGAAAATTATCAAGGATTTTAATTCCGCACCTGTAAGCAGAAGCAGCATCGCCGGTGGATATGTGATTAGTGCATTTCTGATCGGTTGCATCATGAGTGTTGTAGCACTTGTATTAGTGGAAATTTATATCGTGGCCAATGGCGGTAAATTGCTGTCTGTAGTGGCGTTTGGTAAGGTTTTCGGGCTTATATTGGTTTGTACTCTTGTCAATACATCCATCGTCTTTTTTGTAGTCTCCTTCTTTAAAAGCAATAATGCATTTGCTACAGCGAGTACGGTAATCGGGACACTGATCGGTTTTATGACAGGGATCTACCTCCCAGTTGGAGCTTTACCGGATGCTGTTCAGTTCGTGATCAAAATATTCCCTGTATCACACGCTGTATCTATTTTTCGGCAGGTTATTATGGATGTCCCCCTCTCTGAGGCTTTTGCAGGAGCACCCGCTGAGACTTTGATTGAATTTGAGAAAATGATGGGTGTAACCTATTATTTTGGCGATTATGAGGTAACCGCTTGGATCAGTATTCTTGTTCTAATCGTGACAACGGTTGTCTGTTTTGGACTGGCCGTTTTGAATATGACACGCAAAAGCAAATGAGGTAGAAGTTATAAATCAATAATATACGACAAACTGTTGTCGCCTTTGTCCTGTTAAAATAAAGAAATTCATATAAGGAGGGATAACGTGAAAAGTGAGTGTATAACCAAAGACGAAGCTAGACGATTTCTTGTAAATTATCACAATTTAAACGGCAGTCAACACTATAGTGGTTCAGAAGGTGTCATACAATACTTTACTAAAGTGAGGAGCATTCAATATGACCCTCTTCATGTAGTGGGGAGAAATGCTGATTTGGTGCTGCAGTCTAAAATAACGGATTACAAACCGGAAATGCTGAAGAAGCTTTTATATAAGGAACATCTCCTGGTAGACGGGGTTGATAAAGAGATGTGTATCTACTTATCTGAAGACTATTCTAAGTTTGAAAGAATAAGAGCAGCGAGTGGAATGAGCACAAAAAACACATTAGCCCATCGAAACCAGCTGGATGCTCTGGAAATACTTGATGATGTGCGGGATCATATTAGAAAAAATGGTGCGATCGGCTCTAAGGATATTTCTATTTCGATGGGTCAAAACAATGAAAACCGTTGGGGTCACAAGAAATTATCCAGTGCTGCGTTGGACTATCTTTATACTATTGGCGAGTTATGTGTTGTTAACAAGAATGGAACGCAGAAACAATATGATTTTACGGAAAATGTATTACCTTCACATCTGCTTAAGACGGATTCTATTAAAGGTGAGGAGGAATTTTTACTCTGGTATATTAAGCGGCGGGTCAGCAGTGTAGGGATGGTGTGGGACAAAAATGGAGGCGCATGGCAAGGACATTTCCTCTCGGATAAGGTAAAGAGAGAACAAACCTTGAATGAGCTATGTGAAGCAGGTGAAATCATACGGTTGTATGTCGAAGACATTAAAACCCCATTTTACATCAAAAAGGGTGACGAACATCATTTTACGAACACTAGCAAAAACGATCAAATCAGGTTTCTAGCACCTCTCGATAACGTTCTCTGGGATCGGGAAATGGTTAAACAGCTATTTGATTTTGAATATCGTTGGGAAGTATACACGCCTGCAGAGAAACGTAAATATGGATATTATGTTCTGCCCGTTCTCTATGGTGATCAACTGATTGCAAGATTTGAACCAGAGAAGATGAATACAAAAACCCCTTTTACCATCAAAAATTGGTGGTGGGAGCCAGGTATGAAAGTCACAAATGATTTACATGATGCTATCCATACGGCTATCTACGATTTCAGCAGGTATTTAGGTACAGAGTGTTTAGATGATTATTCTAAAATAATAATGCAATGACAAAAGTATCATTGTCAACATTTTCCTCCGTGAAAATTAAAAACTGACACAATATTGTGAAAACTGGCACATTATTACCTTCAATTTTAGATATATACTAGAGTCATAATAAATATAAAGTTGGAGGGGTTACTGTGAAACTGTTTAGAGGATTATTGGTGGCTGGGGTCGCAATTGCATTATTGTCTGGTTGTGGTGGAAATAAGGAAAGTGCTTCGAATGCAACACAACCACCAGCAACTGCTGAGACAACAGATGCTGTAACAACGGCATCCATTGTGAACGATGGCGAAGCTTTTGTTAAGGCAGTGAGTACAGAAGGAACCTGGATTGTTGCTACTCTTAATGACCTTACACTTGATAAAGATGTTGTTGTAGCTGGGGAATTCCGTAATAAAGGTGCAGCAGACGGCGATATCTATCGTAAGATTGCATTGTACGCTCAAGATGCAGACAAGAACATTACTGCACAATATACACTAACTGTACCTAAATTTACTGTACAAAGTGAAAACTTGAAGGTTCAAGGCGGAACAATAAAGGGTGACGTGTACGTAGAAGCAAATGGTTTTAACTTGCATGAAACTGCAACGATCGATGGTAACCTCAACTTTGCAAATGAAGATGTAAAAGCTACTGCAGTACTTGATGGCAAAGTGACCGGAGAGACAAAGGTACAATAATCAACCTAAATCGATACGAATAGCATAAATGAATAAGAGAGCCTTCAGTCAATGGTTATTGCTGAGGGCTTTTTTGCATTTTTAAATAGTTTTAAAAAGAAAATATTGACATTTTTAATAGTAATTATTACGATTAACCACACCCACCTCTTTACCTTTATCTAACGTTACTTCCAGTATTCGTTCAGTCTCAAAGAATTACTGTATTACATTCTCTTCCGAAATCGAGGTGTATAGGGCAAGATGGAGGTCAAGTTTATTAAGACGAATCCGACTCAGAATATGACGATCCTAGTGGAGAGTCATCACACCCGGGATACTTACCAGCAAGTGGCTTCACGTATGATGGCGTATGACCATGTTTGTGCTGAACAGGTTGGATTTATTGAGTTGTCGGAATGCGAGGGGGCTTGGGCACGGCTTCAAATGATGGCTGGAGAGTTTTGCGGCAATGCGACGATGTCTTTAGCGGCGGTGATGGCGTGGAGAAGGAATTTGCGGCCTGGACAGCAGCTGGAGGTTCCACTTGAGGTGTCAGGAAGTAACCGGATATTGATGTGCCAGGTACAAGCGCAGCAGATCGGATATCTGTGTAGGTCAGAAATGCCGATTCCTTTAGCTATTGATAATCTAATGATCAACTGCAACGGCGCGATGATACAGGCTGTGGTTACTCGGTATCCTGGTATTGTTCATACGGTAGTGGAAGTAGACAGTTTTAACAGCTCTATTAGGGATTTTGCGCGGAGGATGGTGAAATGTCCAGAGCTGCTGCAAGGTGAAGCGGCACTTGGGATTATGCTGTATCGGAGGCAAAGTCATGAGCTGGCGCCGCTGATTTATATCCCTGATACGGACACGATGATTTGGGAGCGGGGTTGTGGCTCTGGTGTTGCTACCATAGGTGCATATGTGGCGAAGAAAGAGGGAAGAGACATTCATCTTGAAATTACACAGCCGGGTGGAATGATTGAGGTTTGGGCTCGATGTCACAGGGGAGATATTACGAGTCTGGAGATTCAAGGCCATGTTGATATATCTGCTGTAGGGACTGCGTTTGTTTAGTTTGGATAAATAAGGACTAAGAGGGGGAATAGAATGACCACTCCAGCTATGCTGATACAGCACATGGAAGCTTTTTTATCCGAATTTAGAGAACTGAATATGTCATATGACCAGCATGCCAATAACTATAGCGAAATGGAGAAGACGATTGGTGAATTTACGGCTTTTGTATTAAATCAACAGAATGAAGAGATATGGAAGCAAGTAGAGAGTCAATTCAACAATAATAAGCTAGCCAGGAACATAGCAGAACTTAGGGAGCAGTCCGCTTATTGCGTCTGGGCTATGGAGAAATATAGAGCGATGGAGCTTCTGCTAAACAGGCAGGGCATTGCAGAGTACTTTAATAATATTGAAGCCTGTATTGCAAGTGAATTTGGCCGCTTTGAGATCACTACTGGCTCCAAGGTGCTGTTGATTGGGGCGGGGGCATTTCCGATGACTCCATTGCTTATTGCGAGAAAAACGGGAGCAGAGGTGGTTGGTATCGATATCGATCCGGAAGCAGTAGGTCTGGCAAGAAATGTTGTGAGCTTACTGGGTCAAAATTCCAGCATCAGGATAGAGAATATTACGATCGATCAACTGGATTTTACACAGAGGGCTACACATATCGTGTTTGCATCAACGATCAAAGAGAAGTTTGAGCTATTACAGCAGCTGCACCCATTAACGAATGGGAATGTTGTTGTCGCTATGCGATATGGAAACGGTCTGAAATCTTTGTTTAATTACCCGTTACAGGATGTAGACTCTTCGCTGTGGAGAATCGTGAACCGGGTACAGCAGCCGGGCAATGTATTTGATGTTGCTATTTACAAGAAGGAGGCTTAGTCGTGAAAATTCTGGAGAAAGTCCTTATATTGGGCACAGGCTCAGCGGCGATACAAATTGCGGTTAACCTGAAAAATAATCTGGAATGTAGTGTAGGAATAGCAGGCAGAATTTCAGCGCGATCACAAGCATTTTTTGAAGAGCTGTTTGAAAACAACCATAAATTGTGTGCCCATGTGCAGAACAAGGAGCATCATTTGTTGTCGGGTGAATGCGTTATAAACCATGCCTTTGTTGGCTATGATGCGGTTAACGGGGAGTGGGATACGATGATCTTATCCGTTACGAACGACGCTTATATCAGTGTGTTGAAGCAAATGGATATCGGGATATTGAGGTGTGTAAAATGCATTGTCCTTGTATCGCCAACCATTGGTTCACATCGGATAGTCAGCCATTTTTTGCAGCAATCCGGTTGTAATGCTGAAATTGTTAGCCTGTCAACGTATTATGCAGCGACCAAGGGGAAAAACTCGGCGATTGAAGTATTGACCAAAGGTGTGAAAAAGAAAATCTACTTGGGCTCAACAAGTAAAAACTCCGATGCTGCCCGGCAGCTGATAGATTGGCTTCGTACATTGGGGATTGCCGCTGAATTAACGAGAGATCCCTTTGTAGCGGAGAGCCGAAATATCTCCATTTATGTACATTCGCCGATATTTATGAACGAATACGCATTAAACTATATATTTGGAGAAGACGGGACCTTAAAGTATGCGTACAAGTTTTACCCGGAAGGACCGATCACTCAGTATGTTATACACGATCTGCTCATGCAGTGGGAGGAAATCACAGGGATATTAAATGGCTTTAATGTAGAGCAATTTAATCTGCTTCAATTTATGAATGATGATAATTATCCAGTAAGGACAGAGAGCTTATCACGAGAAGATATTGAGAATTTCACCTCATTTTCTGCGATCAAGCAAGAGTATTTGTTGTATATCCGTTATGCTTCTCTATTAATTGATCCATTCTCGACTCCGGATGCAAATGGCAGGTATTTTGATTTCTCGGCTGTCCCTATCCAGAAGGTATATCAAAATGAGGCAGGTTATTGGTGTGTGCCAAGAGTGCCAAATGAAGATTATTACAGGCTGAAAATATTACAAGGTTTAGCGCGTAATCAAGCATTGGGGACACCTACTATAGATAAAATGATCAATCTCTATGAGCAAAAGTTGAGCTTGTTTGCGCTGATGCATCGGGACTCCTTGTTATCAGATGATTTTGCGCTGAAAAGCCTCGATGAAGAGTTGACATTCGTTTGCTATGAAGATTAACCATCATCCAGCCATCAGCGGGATATTGTATGCGATTGCGTCCAGCTTCATTTTCAGCATCATGAACGCATTCGTGAAAGCAACAGCAGCATCGATTCCTTCTAATGAGATTGTGTTCTTCCGTAGCTTGATAGGAACGATGATGATTGTGTATTTTATGAAAAAAGATAAGGTGCCGTTTTCAAAAGCGGGCATTCCGATGCTGGTTTTACGGGGCTGCTGCGGAGCATTATACATGATTTTTTATTTTTACACGATCGCTCATATGCCTTTGGTGGATGCCATTATTCTTATCAATACATCGCTTATTTTCACGATTCTGCTGTCCAGGCTTTTCCTGAAGGAGAAGATTCCGCCTAAAGTTTATTTCATCATGCCGAGTGTTGTTGCCGGAGTCATGTTTACTATAAAGCCATTCGGATATTCTACTTATTCGATCGTTGCTTTACTGGGGATTTTGGCTGCTTTGTTTTCTGCTGGAGCGGGGATATGCATAAGGTATTTAGGTCAAAAGCATCACACATACGAAATTATATTTTATTTCATGGTCACGGCAACATTGATATCCATTCCTCTCATGTGGAGCAAATTTGTAATACCGAGTGCTGAAGAGTGGTTATATCTGATCTGTATCGGAGTCATTTCCTTGCTGGCACAAGTATTTTTAACTAAGGCTTTTACTCATGAAAATGCGGTGGTCGTCGAAATCGTGCGATACATCGGAATTGCGTTTAATGCGTTGTGGGGCTTTGCCTTTTGGCTGGAAATACCTGATGCGTTCTCGATCATAGGCATGATTCTGATTGTAGGTGGATGTATTGCTATAACTAAAGTGAGAAAAAAAGATTGATAAACGATAGTTGCATAAATCATGCAAAGAGCATTAAAAGAAGCCCTGACCTATGATAGACTTGCTATCTAAGGTTAGGGCCTTTCCGAAAAAATCCAAATGGAATTGGGCTGTTTTTTTCACAGGTCCCATATGGATGGGTTATAACATACCGCCTCAGTTTGAAGCATTCAAAATTCGCAATTTTGGTTATGTTTATATCTGGACTTAAACAGAGAGCATTAAGGTAATTAAGATTGATATGGCATGAGTTCCTGTATAGCATTTTCGAAGAATACCTTTTCAGATGGAGTGATCGTATTCTTTTCTACGCGCATAGAGATGGTTAGTGTTTCTTCCAATGTAGCTATTCCTATGACACGTTTGCCATTGGGTACAAGTGGTGGAACCATTGTAAAATCAGATAGAGCGTATTTTCCATACTGAGCAGGAATATTGAGTTTGGTCAAATTGGTAAGGCTAATTGCTTTAGGATTTCCGTTATAGCCGAACATTTTTTGCATCGTCTTTGCTGCTTTATTCGAATATCCATCAAAGGCAGCGAAGTAGGCTGCGTCAATCAAGGTGGGGGCCAGCCCACTCATGAACTGTAATAAGAAATATTTTTTAGCATTGTTATTCAATTTATCGTAAATAAGGCTGTGTACCACTTGTGCATTTTCCCAGAAATTCTTTGCGTGATCATAAGTGTATTGTATCGAGATTCCACTAGCATAATTTCCCATGCCAGAATAGCCTTCAGGACGTATGCTAACTGCCATACCTACATCTGATTTTTCTTTGGCAGCCTTAATAAATGCGGTTGAAATCGTGGTATTCAGTGTGACGGAATTGGCTTTAGACAACTCTTGCAGTTTAGTGAGATCACCCTTACGTATGTTTTGAGTAAAAATAGCCGCTTCTCGTTCTGTCCAATAGGTGTGAAACATCCATTCATAATCCTCGAAAGAAAAGACCTTCCCCGACTTATTCCACTTTTTGTTTAGTCTTGACATCATAATTCTCAAAAAGGGATTTAACTTGCCGTACTCATCCTTGTTTTCCGTTGACCAGAGCTGTAATGGCTTGTATGTAAGAGGATTACCCGCAAGTGCATTCATAATATCTTCTAGCAAGTACGAAATGGACAGTCCGTCACCCGCAAGGTGGTGAGCTACAATGACTAATCGAACGAAGTTGTCCTGAGGTATTGCGAAAAAACGGATAAGTTCACCTTGCTTTAATTGAAAAGGAATGCGTTCTTGCTGCTTGATTATTTCTTGCCATTCCAGATTAGTAACGCTGAAGGAATAACATGGTTTTGCTTGTACGGAATAATAAGCGTCTCCATCATCAGCAATTCGAATTTTGCATTTCAAAATTTCATTGTTGGATACAGCTCGAGAGATGGCAGATTCAAGTAGATTCAGCTCTACATCACCCGTAATTTGAACCATCACCCCGATGTTGATGTTAGGTGAAAACAAATGTGTGCGTTCCTTACTAATTTTAACGTCCATTATACTTACACCTCTTTCAAAGAATTAATCTGGTTTACCGTGATAGAAATCTTGAAAAACTTCGATAAGCAACTCACGAATTTCGGTCTTCGGTAGTACGGTCGTATTTGTGGCTAGAATAGAAGCGATCCCATGTGTGAAAATCCACATTTTTGTAATTACTTTGGAATCCAAAGAAGGTATGTCTTTACCAGCCAATTCATACAAGCTATCCAGCTGAAAAGAATCCGACATACATAACAATCGAAACAGATGTTTTTCTGTTTGCGCCAATTCCAGATAGCTTAACCCCATACTTAGAAACAGTGGAATATCAGGATCTGTAGATGGCGTATTCATTACCTCTGAGAAATAAAGGCGGACATTATCATATAAAGCCGCTTTAAGATGATTCATATTTTCAAAGATATGAAATATGGGTTGTGTAGAACAATTGAGCTCCTTCGCTAGTAATCGGGCCGTCAAATTCTCGTAACCGTTTTTCCTCGTAAGCTCAAAGGCTTTATCAAGTATTTCTTCACGGGACACCTTTGCTTTTGGTGGCATTAATGATCCCCCATTTCCTTGTGATTACGTTATATAACGATGTTATATAACAATGTTATTATACGATAATTTTGGTTGTTCGTCTATTAGTGAAAAGCTCTTTTACATTGTGATTCCATATAAAGAAGAAGAAATTATTGACAATTTTAATCGTAATAATTACAATTAACACGATATTAATAGTAATGATTATTATTAATAAACAACCATACTGTGGAGGTATCTCATGAGAGCATCAAATAGAAGATGGTTAGCAAGAAAGAGGGCTTTATCGTATTTTCTAAGCGCATTTTCGGTGTTTTTGTTATTGACAGGCTGTGAGTCTGGTTCATCTGAATTGACAGCAAATCATGATGCATCTAGTGCAATAAATTCGCAAACGGATAAAGAGGAATTGGTGCTTGCAGTAGGAAAAATGGACGGAGGGCAGTTTGATCCGAAGAAAGGCTGGGGAATGACACAAATTCGTCTGACGCATAGCTCGTTGCTTACGATTGACCCAGAGCTTAACTTTATCGGGGATCTTGCCAAATCCTATACGATTAGCGAGGATGCGCTGACGTGGACCTTCCCATTACGCGAGGATGCTAAATTCTCCAACGGGGAGCAGGTTACCGCGGGAGATGTAAAGTTTACATATGAAATGCTTAAAGAGGACGGTATTAAATTCGATTTGTCGTTTGTGAAATCGATTGAAGCTACTGATAACCACACCGTTGTCATTACACTTAACGAGCCGCGTTCCACCTTTGTAAGCCAGCTCACTGAGATCGGGATTGTTCCGAAGGCTCATTACGATGACCATTATTCACAGAATCCGATTGGTTCAGGACCGTATAAGATTGTTCAATACGATGATGGGCAGCAGGTTATTATGGAATACAATCCTTACTGGTACGGGACAGAGCCCCAATTCAAAAAGCTGACTTTTCTGCTGTATGAAGAGGACGCCGCATTGGCTGCTGCAAAGGCTGGTGAGGCCGACATCGTCTATGTTCCTCCGACATTCGCGGAGCAGCAGGTGGAGGGGATGACACTTCGCATATATGAGAGCATTGACTCCCGTGGAATTATGCTGCCTACACAACCGAGCGGCGGCAAAGGTCTGACTAATGGCAAAGAGGTGGAGTACGGCAATGATGTGACCAGCGATCTCGCAATACGTCAGTCTCTGAATGTTGGTCTTAACCGTCAGGAGCTTCTTGATGTCGCATTGAACGGTTACGGGCAGAAGGCGTATTGTCTTTGTGACAATATGCCGTGGTTTAACGAAGAGACCGTTACTGAGGATGGTGATGTCGAAGCTGCCAAAAAGATACTTGCTGATGGGGGCTGGGTGGATACGAACAAGGACGGAATTGTAGAAAAAGACGGTCGCAAAGCTGAGTTTACCCTTTATTTTAGCTCAAGTGACCAGCTTCGCAGTGACCTTTCATTAGCTGTAGCAGATCAGGCCGCTGAATTCGGCATCAAGATGAACACGGTGGGTACGACCTGGGATGATATTTATGTGAAAGGCAAGACCGCCGCAGTGGCTTGGGGAGGGGGGAGACATCACCCACATCAGCTATACACAATGAATTCCTCCAAGGTGTTCGATCAGGGCATCAACAATATGTCATATTATCGCAATCCCAAGGTCGATGAGTATCTGGACAAGGCGTTAACCGCACCTACTCAGGAGGAGTCAAACAAGTACTGGAAGCTTGCTCAGTGGGATGGAACAACCGGATTTAGCGGAATTGGAGATGCGCCGATTGTTTGGCTGGTGCGTGTAGACCATTTGTACCTGGCTAATGAGAAGCTGGATCTCGGCAAGCAGCCGATTCACTCCCACGGTCATGAATGGGCTTTGTTTGGCAATGTTACAGAATGGACTTGGGGCAAATGATCGTAATGAAAAGCATAGTGGTCCGCCTGATTCGTGTAGTAACGCTGTTATTCGGGTTATCTGTCCTGACTTTTTCGTTGATTCATCTGTCCCCCCTTGATCCGGTTAACGCATACATCGGCGGAGACAGCTCGGCATCGCCGGAGCAAATTGAGAAATTTAAAGAGTATTGGGGCGTGGATAAAAGCCCGGTAGAGCAATACTTGTTCTGGGCAGGGGCGATGCTGGAGGGCAACTTTGGCATCTCTAAGCTGTATCGGAGTCCGGTCATTGATATTATCCAGAGTCGATTCTTGACCTCATTGGCGTTAATGGGCACTGCGTGGATTTTATCAGGGGTTTTCGGGTATTTGCTAGGGATGACCGCTGCTATGAATCGGGGTAAAAAAATAGATAAAATCATTAAATGGTACAGCTATACGCTGGTATCCACCCCTATTTTCTGGATGGGGCTTATACTGTTAATCGTGTTTGCCGTCTGGCTTAAGTGGTTCCCCGTAGGCTTGGCGGTTCCGGCTGGAATGCTGGAAAGCGAAGTGCGTTTCATTGACCGGATTCATCATTTTGTGCTGCCAGCTCTGACTTTAAGCATTCTGGGCGTTGCCAATGTGGCGATGCATACGCGCGAGAAAATGATCGATATCCTGAACACGGAGTACGTTACCTTTGCTATGGCGAGGGGCGAAAGCCGATGGCAAATTTTCAAAAACCACGGCTTTCGTAACTCCATCATTCCTGCCATATCCCTGCAATTTGCTTATTTTGGCGAGCTGTTCGGAGGCTCTATGCTGGCGGAGCAGGTGTTTGCTTATCCGGGGCTTGGCAGCACCTTGACGACTGCCGGTTTAAAAGGTGATCTTCCCTTAATGGTAGGCATTATTCTGATCAGCTCCTTGTTTGTATTTGCAGGCAATCTGATTGCTGATATGTTGAACAGAATCGTTGATCCACGAACGAAGGGGGTGGTTTAGTATGCTGAGTATACAAGAGGAGATCGAAGTCCAAGGAGTGAAAGTAGGCGGGGAATTTAATGTCCGAAAAAAAATGCTCTTGTGGCTAACGATATCCTCCGGTTTTTTGCTCATCATTCTGATACTTAGCTTCTGGCTAAGCAATGACCATCTTCGCTTGAATGCAACGAACAAAAACCTTGCCCCAAGTCTGGGACATTTGTTCGGAACGGATTGGCTTGGACGGGATATGCTGACGCGAACGATGAAGGGTTTGCGTCTGTCATTGGCAGTGGGGGCATTCGCCTCCTTGATCAGCGTTATTATCGCAACGGTTATGGGGATTTGCGCGGCGACGTTTGGTAAGGCGGTGGATGCAGTTATCTCCTGGATCATCGATTTATTTATTGGTATGCCGCATCTTGTATTTATGGTTCTGATTTGCTTTATCGCAGGTGGAGGTATTCATGGTATCGTATTGAGCATTTCTTTAACTCATTGGACAGCATTAGCAAGGGTAGTGCGTTCTGAAGTGCTTCAAATCAAAAGCGCCGAATATATCCAAATATCCAGAAGCTATGGAAAATCTCCGTGGTACATTGCAAGAAAGCACATCATGCCAGCGATTTTTCCGCAAATTATGATCGGGTTTTTGCTCATGTTTCCCCATGTGATTTTGCATGAAGCGGCGCTAACCTTTCTCGGCTTCGGGCTGTCTCCGCAAACTCCGGCGATCGGGATTATATTGTCTGAAGCGATGAGCCATATTTCAACGGGAAAATGGTGGCTGGTTGTTTTTCCGGGTCTGCTGTTAGTAGTTGTCGTTAAATGTTTTGACAGTATAGGTGAGCAGCTCCGTATTTTGCTGGAACCAGCAAGCTCGAATGAATAGAAGGGGGATTCAGCTTGAGTTCAACACAGAAAAAAACGTTACTACAGGTGGAAAACCTGTCGATTGGCTTCTCTCAATATGTTAAGGGAACGCAAAAGCGCGTAATATGGCCGATCAACGATATGCATGTGGACATTGCGGAAGGTGAGATTGTGGCCGTGGTAGGTGCAAGCGGTTCAGGTAAAAGCCTATTGGCACATGCGTTGCTAGGCATTTTGCCTGGCAATGCCATCTGCCTCGGAAGCATCATGTATAGGGGTGAAGAGTTGACCGACAAAAGGAAGGGACAGCTTAGGGGACGCGAAATTTCCTTTATCCCACAATCGGTTAATTATCTTGATCCTCTTATGCGTGTCGGAAAGCAGGTTCAGATTGGCCTGAATAAGAAATCAGCAAAGGCACAGCAGGAACGGCTCTTTGCACAACATGGCTTGAACAATAGCGATGGTCGGCTGTTTCCACATGAGCTGTCAGGCGGGATGCTGCGCAGGGTGCTGTTTGCAACCAGTGTAAGGGAAGGCGTCAAGCTTGTTATTGCTGACGAGCCAACGCCCGGAATCCATCCTGAGGCGCTTGCTGAAATCTTGAAGCAGCTTAAGCAATTTGCCGATGATGGTGCGGGAGTGATGCTGATTACCCATGATATCATGTCGGCTCTTGAAATCGCGGACCGTGTGGCTGTCATCAAGGACGGAACTACGGTGGAAATCTCTGAGGCGGAGGCTTTTGAAGGCAATGGTGAACGGCTGAAAACTGAATATACCCAAAGGCTATGGAGAGCTTTACCGCAGCATGATTTCGATACGGAAGTTACGGGAAAGGCAGTGGTTGCACCATGTCTCTGATTGGGGAAAATCTGGGTTACTATTATCACAAGGACCGCTGGATATTGAAGGATACGAACATATCTGTAGCTCCAGGCGAGGTGCTGGGATTATCCGGCTATAGCGGTTGCGGCAAAACGACGCTCTCCAGAATTTTGGCCGGGTACATTGCACCTCAGAGAGGGCGTGTAACGGTGGATGATCAGGTAATGGAGAGGCATACTTTTCGCCCCGTTCAATTGATCTACCAGCACCCGGAAAAAGCAATTAATCCCAAGTGGCGCATGCGCGATGTTTTGACTGAATCCTATGCACCCTCACAGGAAATTCTCGATGCCTTTGAAATACGGGAGGAATGGCTAAGTCGCTGGCCTGTCGAGCTGTCCGGTGGTGAGAAGCAGCGCTTCTGCATAGTTCGTGCGCTGAATCCTGCCACTAGATATATCATTGCTGACGAAATGACAACCATGCTCGATGCGATTACTCAAGCTAAAATTTGGCATTCGTTTCTTAACATCTGCAAAAACAGGGATATCGGAGTTATCGTTGTCAGCCATGAGACGAGTCTGTTGAATCGAATTTGTGATCGTATATTTAAGGTCGGGGAGCAGTAAACAATGATTAAAGCAAAAACCTAAAGCCTGCAAATGTGCAGGCTTTTTGCAATGAATTCGCACAATTCTATAGAAAGCCAGCAAATGTGCAGTTTTTCTCTCTGAATAAGGCAAAATATGAGCTGAAGATAGAAATAAGTTGCATATTTGCAGGAATTATCTTGGGTGAAATATTCAAATGAAAAAAAACTGCACTATTGCCGGAATTTCGCCGTTTCTAACGATTCAGCAGGTGGCAGGTGCTATTGGTATATCCGTTATGGTCTCGCTTTTATCAGCTAAACAAAATACTTACTTATCCACTGTGTCCAATGATATGACAGAAGCAACGGCATCGGGATCATCGTTTGTGCTTACGATTGGTCTAGTATTGGCGATTATCAATTTGGTATTGTCGTTATTTATTGTTGATAGTTGATTCCATTTACACCGGTTATTTTACGATAGAAGAATACACTTTGAATTATAGGAGCTTGTTGGGCGAAATCCATACTTATAATATAAACTAAATGAACGGGTTCTCCAGTTTGAAATGCTCCCCTTACGGCAGATAGGTTTAAAAAGAAAACCTGCTGCAGTGAGGGGAGCATTTTGCTTGGTTAAATATCCGACTTTTTAAAATGCGCTAGGGCAAAGATCAAGATGCTTCCACAGAATATCACCCAACAGCCTGCTGAGAACAAAAGTCCGGTCTGCGGAAAAATAAACATACTTGGCATGCTCTGAAGTGATCCCATAAGAACAAGGCACATGATGATAAATAGAACAGAACTTCGAATCATAACAGCTAGTGAGAAGAACAGTGTGGTATATAAAATAAAGGCGACTAGCTTTATGGTGCACAAAATATAGAGTTGCTGCAGGTTATCCCCGATCAAGGAAACCCCTCCTGACATTGGAAGAGCCAGTAGCAGACAGGAGACGAGATTGATGATCAGAACCAGAAATGCAAACTGAACGCTGGATATCCATTTTGCCAGTATGATTTGCAAACGGGATATGGGGCGAATGAACAAAAGCTTGGCAGTACCTGATGAGAATTCGTAATTGATGATCTGGGAGACGAAGAGAATTAGAATAACATATAGTATCTGGTTTTCCATCTGGAATAAGTTGAACACAACGGTCCAGTAATTGCTAATAGGCTGGTTCTGAAGTGTGGTTAATAGCAGGATGGTTAGAATGGAAACAAAAGATATGCAGAGCATGATCCAAGTGGACTGCATGTTATACAGCTTCATGTTTTCATTACGAACTAATCCAAACAGTTTCATATAAAATAGCACCCCTACTTTCAAGACTTAGTGAATTTCTTACTTTTTTTAACGATAATTTTTCCTGTGTCGCTGCCAATCTCAAGCTTGGCAGGATGATCCGTCATTTCACCAAGTTTGCCCGCTATTCGATTCATACCGATCTGGCTAAGCGGAGCAGGTACAGTTGTGAAGGAAGCATCAAGATCTGTACGGACTAGACCGTTGGAGTAGAACAAGAAGGATAGAGCCTGTGAAGAGGAAGTAATGCCAACCTCAATATTTCCTTTATTCGTCTGCACCTTATTTTGCTTATTAAGCGGCCGCCATTGCTCAATGGTTATTTGACCGGAGCTTGTAGTTAGTGAGGCATCTCCTTCCAGCTTCTTGATTTGAATATTTCCGAGGCCGGAATCAACTGTTAACTCTTGACCAGCATAAGAATCCAGATAAATACCGCCAAGATTGCTTTTGAAGCTGAAATTTTCGGTTGTCAGGGGCTGCTCGGCATATACGCTTCCGAATTTGGTTCTAATGGTTAAGTTTTGGAGTTGGTTAGCGGGTAGATCAATATGCAATCCGACAGATTTGGTCAGGCTGAGTGAGGAGATAGCAGCATTCTTCTCAAGTGTCTGTATGTGCAAATGATCGTTATCAGATACCAGAAAAACGTCGTAATCACTCAGCTTGGAGGCTATGCCAGTGATTTGCGCATGTATTTGATTATCGGGGCTTATTGATAAATAAATGTCCGTGATATCACTGCTGATTGTAATATTTTCTATGCCATTTGCTTCAATACTCTGTTCCTTGTCCAAATCAACCGTATAGAGACTATTGACTCCTACTATGCCTGCAATAATAAGTACAAGCAGGAGTAACAGGCTGATCCAGGTCATATGTTTTTTCATGATTTGACTTCCTTTCAGGTGCTCTTTCTTTTGTTATACCTCTTGTCGCTGGAATGCTCTCCAGCCAATGATAAGGAATGCTGCATTAAGCAGGCTCCAAGACAAAAAAGTGACAGAGGTGCTCATTCCGGGGATCACGGGAACGAAACTTACAGTAATGGAAAAGAATAGTATCGTAATAAGAAGGGAGAGGCCTTGATGACGAGTAAGTATAGTTACCATAAAGGCCAATGCTATATAAAATGGGAAAATAAACAGCTTCATTACAAATAGCTTAATCATCACTGGCAATCCCTCCATCTGATTCCATCCTTCGAATCCGGATATAATCCCTGCAAGGGTCATGGTCAGCGGAATGCTGCCTAGGATACCAAGCAGTGCATATAAGAGAATCGTAATGTACTTGGATAACAGGATCGAGCTTCGAGACAGCGGCCTGATCAGCAGAAGTTTAATGGTACCGGCTGAATACTCTCTGCTAATCATATGGATGGAAATAATGATCGAGATCAACATGAAAAGCTGGGTAAATATCTGCAATGCATACGAGACGCTGTCCCAATAAGTTGAAAAGGGCCACGAGTTGCCCCAACGCTGTCCGATGACCGCTAATGCAGTGCATGCATATACAATCAACAGTGAGAGGATACTGCTTCGCTGCTGATAGAGCTTCATATGTTCATTTTTAACCAGATTGATAAACTTCATATAACATTCCCACTTGTGATTCTCAGGAAGGCATCCTCTAAAGGCGTTTTGGACTGAGAAGCGGAGGATAATTCTGAAATTTCCAGGGTCTGCAAAAGCTTGCCTTGCTGTACAATACCTACCCGATCACACATCAGCTCGATCTCGGAGAGCAAATGGGAAGAGATGAGAACGGCAGTATTGTCTGCATGAGCCAATTTGCGTAGATAATCGCGTGTTTCTCGGATACCGGCAGGATCAAGTCCATTTGTGGGTTCATCGAGAATAAGCAATGAAGGGGAATGAAGCAGTGCTTGCGCCAGTCCTAATCGTTGCCGCATACCGAGTGAGTAACTGCGTACAGTATCATGGATTCTGTTCGTGAGTCCTACGATGTCAGCCATCTCCATAATTCGATCATGCGCGATGTTCTCATGCATACGAGCGAAGTGGAGCAGGTTCTGATAGCCGGTGAGATACGTATACAGGTCGGGTTGTTCTATAATAGCCCCTACCTGGGAAATAGCTCTGGAAAAGTCGGTCCTAATGCTATGGCCGTGAATCACGATATCTCCTTGCTGTAGCGAGGTCAAGCCGACGATTAATCGAATGGTAGACGTCTTTCCAGCCCCATTGGGACCCAGCAGACCGAATACTTCACCTGGGAATATATCCAGATTCATTTGATCTATAATCTTTCTGTTATCGATTGTTTTGCTGACATCACGAAGTTGTAATACAGGTTCCTGTAGCATGGCTTTCACTCCTTTATCTTCTCATTCCTTATATTCAATGAGAATTTGGTATCGCAGGCAGATAGGATCCGCTGATAAACTCTGGAATCTCCTTAGTAGGATTGCTGTCAGGGATAGATTTGAGATGAAGGGGGGAGTTTATTGTTCATCATAGAATACCTCTCTTTACAAGTTGACCAGAATAATTTTTTGTCTTAGGAATTAGACAATATAGGGTAAAACATAGAGAGTTGGCCGAAGGAGCAGTAACGATAATTTTATTTCTTCTTTCTGGTTAGAAGAGCGGTGATTCCGGTGATTAGTCCCAGACCTGCTGCACTTACAAGACTGTACAATAGCTCTGGTTTTCTAATTCCTACATAAAGAAACCCGTTCAAGAACAAGGTAACAACACATAGTAAAAATATCCATTTCATAATTTGATATGTTGACATGATTAATCCCTCTCCTTTTCAAAATCCATTTTTTCCATGTTCTTCTCTGTAAAAAGAAATATATCCCGCCAACAATTTCGCAACTTGTAAAATTACCCCATTTGTATTACTATCATAGTACACTAAGATAGTATGAATGATCAATAGAAAAATAAATAACTCCTACATTAGTGAAGGAAGTATTCCAAGGAAATGCACTCGATCTCACATACCTTCAATTACAATTAGTGTGTTTACAGGATTGTGCTCGGCATATGGAAATATGATGCTCGTTACCGTTTATCAGCTACGTCTAGATCAAGATAAACTGTTTACTTTTAAATAATGTTATGACTATTTCTAACTTATTAAAGTTTAGCATCGTGGTGTTCAGTGTGAAGGGGATTCGAAGTGTTTCAGGGGATGGAGTAAAGATAATGTTGATAATGAAATGGATGTAACAAGTGTATCTTTAGTTGCCCGATACCAATATATAGAATAAAATAGAATTATGTGGAGACTAAAAGAGTGAGGGCAAATAATGAAATTCTCCAATGATCATCCGATATATTTGCAAATTAAGAATGACTTCTATCAACGCATCTGTAATGGCAATCTCCGCCCTGGGGACAAGCTGCCATCGGTAAGAGAAATGGCTATTGAGGTAGGAGTGAACCCCAATACGATTCAGCGAACGTACACTGACATGGAACGAGATGGTGTGGTTGAGAAACGACGGGGGCAAAGATCATTTGTGACTGATGATGAGGAAATAATAAATCAACTAAGGTCTCAGATGGCTGAAGTAGAGGTGAATTTTTTTTTAAATTCAATGAAGCAAATGGGTTACACTAATGAAGAAATCCAGCAGCAAATTACTGAAGTGATTAAGAGGGAAGGGGGTTCCTGATTGCAACATTCAATTACGGTTGAGCTAGATCAGGTTACAAAGCGGTTTGGTAGGATTGTGGCTGTTAATAATGTCTCTCTTAGGTTGCCTGATCAAGGATTTGTTGGACTGCTTGGACTAAATGGCAGCGGTAAGACAACTCTTCTGAACCTAATTGCCGGATTGTTACGTCCCACAGAAGGTAGTATAAGACTAGATGGATCTAGGGTAACACGACAATCAGGTAAGCAGATTGCATATGTGACAGATGATCAGTCTTTATATGGCTTCTATACGATTCAGGAGACGATAGGTTATGCCGAGAGGGTCTATCCCGACTTCGTAAGGGCGGCAGCAGAAGAGATTGTTACGTTCCTGAAGTTTGATGTAAATAAGAAGGTGGCTCAGCTATCCAAGGGCAACAAGATGCGATTGAATATTGCTATCGCACTTGCACGTCGAGTGCCGCTGCTGCTTATGGATGAGCCTTTGGCGGGGCTGGACCCGCTTGTACGAGAGGATATTTTGAAAATGTTTGTTCATTTCGGTTGTATTTATCAGAAGACCATTGTTATTTCTTCTCACGAGGTGTCCGAGATAGAGCCTTACCTGGACTATGCGATCTTCATGAAAGAAGGCCAGATGACGCTTTATGCTTCAGCTGAGAAGATTCGAGAAGAACGTGAGCAAAGTATGTTAAACGTAATGAGGGAGTATTGTGTATGACATCCTGGATAACGTTATTTTATAAAGAATTCAGAGCGTCGAAGATGTGGATCTACTTCAATATACTCCTCATCTTAATCGGAGCAGCGGTTTTTTTCTTTATCGACGAGACTCAGATCGTACTCTATAGCTTATTGGTGATGATTTTATTCCATGTCATCTATCTTCCGGTATGGGTCATTTATTCAATCTTCACCGAATGGAAGAATAGAACGTTAGTCCACTGGTTTAACCTGCCGCATTCAGGCTTTGTACTTCTTACAGCCAAGTACGTCGCTGGAATTGTGATGATGATTGTGTCATTAATAGTATGCAACAGCTTATTGGTGCTGCTGTATAGCTCGATACTGGATACGAGTAATGAATTAGTAATTCAAGCAAGTGACTGGTTTGTTACTCATTTCTGGAGTATTTTTGTTGGCACGATGATCATGGCTATTTTTTCAGGCACTCAAGTTGTCTGTGCTATTATTATTGCGAAAAGTGCCACCAGATTCGGTTTAATCTTTGTCGCTATCTTCTTATTGTTACCAACCCTGTTCCAGATATTATTTCACGATACGATAGGTTATACGAAGTTGGTATCATGGGGAATGACTACTTCAGCTTCGGCAGAGTGGCTGCATCCACTTTTATTGAATCAGCATGAGACGCTACCTGCTATTAATGTATTATCTGAATTAACGATTTTCTCGCTGGGTATTATGCTGCCACAGCTTGTTTATTCGATACTTCTCATCTGGATTAGCAGCAAACTACTGGATAAGGCGGTTCAAGTTTAGTTATAGTCATATACAAGAAATAGGTTGAGTAGAGAAGCGGCATTTACCAGTTTAAGTCTTCTAATTCGTGGATCGTTTGCAAGAAGACAAATCCTGCAGCCACTGTAACGTTTGGTTTGTCTTCCTTGTGCAGCTAAGTGCATCTATTTATACGGTTTACAGAGGTGGCTCGGCTGATCCCTGCGTAAACGAAAGAGATTATCCCATATACAGTTAAGCCAGTGATGCTATGTTGCTAGACAACGAAGAAATCATGGATATGATTCTGCCCATCATGAGGTCGGATATGCAGCTGTGTGATACATATACCTATCAAGATAGACCGAGGAACTATGGATCTAGAAGTGAGCGAGAATCAGTTATGGGCATGGAAGGATCTGACTGCAAGTGATTTTAAATTGCACATGCTGCCCGGTGACCACTTTTTCATTCATAGCCAGCAGGACATGCTGACCAGGCTCCTCTCCCAGGAAATTTCGCAGCTCTTGGCGAGAGAGCTAGGAGAGATGACTTTTAGTTATCAATACATTGGAGTACCTTAATTGTATAAGACGATGCTAAGCAGGAGAAACATTTTCTTACTGTTTTTTTATTATAAAATTTTTTAATAATTTCCACCCTGTGTTAACTATTTAAAATGGGCAATATTATACAGCGAAGCAGTATATAGTGATAATATTTGTCATGAAGTACAATAGCTAGTAGAAATACTTACCGTGCAATTGATTCTTATACAAAGAGATCATATTGAATAGAACAAGCCGAGGCGAATTGATACGCTCTGGGCTGTTTTATTATGGGTGAAATTTTATTTCTAATCCCTACTTGACTAGGTGGAATTATTGGAATATAGTATAAAAAAGCTTAAACAGGTTTACTAATCACAATCTAAATAAAGACATAAAGATGAATAATATGGATACATTAGGGTGTAAATATATCCCATTCCAATAATTGTATACAATTATACAAATATATTGTTAGGCTTGTAGCCACACATTATCGATAAGGAGCAATAAATGGTGATACGATCGCGGAGGTTGTCAAAGGATAATACCTACTATGCATTAAAACAAAAAATTATTGATAGTGAGTTAGAGCCGAATCAACCTGTGCACGAAGAAAAATTGGCGGCGTTGCTCGGAGTCAGTCGTACTCCGCTAAGAGAAGCCATACAGAGATTGGAGAATGAGAACTTTCTCGTTAGACAGCCGAATGGTCGGCTGCGGGTAGCTACAGTCACCATTAAAGAGGTAGAAGAAATATTTCTTATTCGCAGTATGCTTGAAGGCTATATTGCAAGAAGTGCAGCTAGGAACGCTACTGACAAAGATATTCATAATTTAACGACGATAGTTAAAAAAATTAAGCAATCCTTCCAACTTGGTGATAATCAGAATTTTGTATCCTATGGCTTTGAGTTTCATGATTATTTATCTGAAATAAGTCAGCTCACAACGTTCGAGAAGGTTCTGAATCAATTAAGAGATCATTCGCTTCGCTACTGTCGATTCGTCTCTATGCACGGAGATTGGAGCAAGCAGGCAGATGAAGGCCATGATCTGATCTTCCAAATGATAGCTGAGAAGAATGAAGAGGGTGCAGAACAAGCAATGCGAGCTCATATTTTAAGCAGCCTATCTACTGCGCTCAAGCGAATCGAAGGGGTTGAAGATAACGAGGAGGCATGAGCTCGTGTCCATTGAGCCATATCGAAAGGGGAGTACATCACCTATGAATCCACTGAATGAGGTTGATCAAGCTTTAGCTAATCAATTAATAGATGTTCGAAGAAATTTGCACCGAGAGCCTGAATTAGCTTATGAAGAGTTTAGAACGACAGAGAAATTACGGGAATGGTTGACCCATGCGAATATTCATATTCTGGATCTTCCGTTGCAAACCGGACTCATCGCAGAGATCGGACAGGAGAAAGGACCTATTGTAGCCATTCGCTGTGATATTGACGCACTTCCGATAGATGAACAAACCGAATTGCCTTTTGCCTCTGAGGTCCCTGGAAAAATGCATGCATGTGGTCACGATTTCCACACGGCTACTATTTTAGGTGCTGCGCTCCTATTGAAGGCCCGTGAAGGAGATTTGCCTGGAAGAGTTAGAGTGCTGTTCCAGCCGGCAGAAGAGACAGGACATGGAGCTGAAAGTGTCTTGGCCTCAGGGGGGCTTAAGGATGTTGCGGCTATATTTGGTCTGCATAATTCACCAGACTTGCCTACAGGTGTTTTTGGGACGAGAACAGGAGCTTTAACGGCAGGTGTTGATCGGTTTGAAATCACTGTAAAGGGTGTCGGCGCTCATGCGGCTACTCCTGAAAAAGGTGTTGATACGATAGTGACTTCAGCTCAAATCATAACAGCTCTACAAACCATCGTAAGCCGTCAGAACAGTTCGACAGAGCCGGTTGTGCTAAGTGTTACCAGAATTAATGGAGGCTCTACATGGAATGTATTACCGGAACAAGTTGAATTAGAAGGCACGGTTCGAACTTACAATGAAGAGATTCGTCGTCTCATACCTATACAAATGACTAGAATTATCGAAGGGGTCGCTGCAGCAGCTGGGGCAGAGGCACAATTACATTGGTATCCAGGCCCTCCAGCAACGATAAATCATGGAGAATGGGCTGACTTTACCAAAGAGATCGCCTCACAAGCCGGTTATGATGTACATGATATCCCGCCGCAAATGGGAGGAGAAGATTTCTCATTTTATTTACAGCAGATACCCGGTGCTTTTGTAAATATAGGAACAGGCCCGGCCTATGCTTTACATCATCCTCGTTTCGATGTTGATGAGGCTGCGATATTACCTGCTGCCAAATATTTTGCTTTATTAGCCGAACAAGCACTGGTGAAGCTGCAGGAGAAAGCTAATTCCTGAATCCAAAATTCGAAGTACGATTGGGGGGAATAAAAATGATTGAATTAAAGAATGTTTACAAAACGTTTACTAGGAAAGGGATCACAATTGATGCTCTTAAAGGGATCGATTTAAAGGTCGAAAAAGGCGATATATTCGGGGTTATCGGCTACAGTGGTGCAGGGAAGAGCACATTAATTCGTTTAGTCAATTATTTGGAAAGACCAACCAAAGGACAGGTTCTGGTATCTGGACGTGATTTAGGCACTTACAATGATAAAGAATTACGAGCTGCTAAGAAAAATATAGGCATGATCTTTCAACACTTTAATCTATTAGAATCTAAAAAAGTATTTGATAATGTGGCGATCCCTCTCGTTCTATTAAAAAAGAATAAAAATGAAATTCGCCAGCGGGTATTGGAATTGCTAGAGTTTGTTGGTTTGACCGACAAAGCGGACAGTTACCCGAGTGAATTATCCGGTGGACAGAAACAGCGTGTCGGGATTGCCAGAGCGCTTGCTTCGAATCCGTCTATCCTACTGTGCGACGAAGCGACCTCTGCTTTGGATCCGCAGACGACCCATTCGATCTTGCAGCTTTTGAAAAAAATCAATGCTGAATACAACATTACTGTGATGATCATTACTCATGAAATGTCTGTCATTCAAGAAATTTGTAACAAGGTGGCGGTGATGGAAGAGGGGCGGATTATCGAACAAGGAAGCGTTCTAGATGTTTTCGGACATCCCAAACATCAGACTACACAAAATTTTGTCAAGACGGTTATTCAAAATAGCGTTACTTCAAGCGTTCAAAAATCAATCCATGCAGAACATGGCAGTCATCGTTATAAACTTAGTTTTGCCGGTGCAAAAGCTTCTGAGCCTGTCCTGTATGAGATGATTCGTTCCTGCGATGTGAAGGTCAATATTTTATTTGCGAATATGACAGAGATTCAAGAAACGACATTGGGAACCATGATTATTCAATTAAGTGGAGAGGCATCAGAGCTTAACAATGCTTTATCTTTCTTAAAAAGGAATGGAGTCGGTATAGAGGAGGTAGAATCTGATGTTTAAAACAGCAATAACCGGTGATCAATTTCTGCAGGCGATTATCGAGACGATTCAAATGGTGGGAATCTCTTTGTTTGTTGGCTCGCTGATCGGCATTCCATTTGGGATACTACTTGTAGTCACTCGTCCAGGTGGGGTTTTGGAGAACAAAGTGCTTTATGCCATACTAAATCCGATTATCAACATTATACGCTCTTTGCCTTTTATTATTTTGCTAGTAGCGATTGTACCCTTCACCCGCTTGATTGTGCAGACCTCAATTGGGACAAGTGCAGCGATCGTACCGTTGATTATCTATATTGCACCCTATATAGGACGTTTGGTAGAAAACTCCCTGCTTGAAGTGAATCCGGGAATCCTTGAAGCCGCCGAGTCGATGGGGGCTACTCCATTTCAAGTCATAAAGTATTTCTTGCTGCCGGAGGCGGTTGGATCATTAATCCTGTCTTTGACAACTGCCACGATCGGTTTGATTGGCGCAACTGCAATGGCCGGAACTGTGGGGGGCGGCGGTGTCGGAGACTTGGCTATCGTATATGGATACCAACGTTTTGACACTGTTGTTGTGATAGCTACTGTAATTATTCTCATTATTTTAGTACAAGGCATTCAATCTTTAGGTAATACACTAGCAAGGAAAATTCGTCGCTACTAGTAATAACATACATTGGGGGGATCGACAGATGAGTGAGTGGAGCAAGCAAGATCGATTTAATGCATTATTATCCGGAGAACTGGCGGATCGTCCGATTGTCAGCGGATGGCGTCATTTCATTGACAAAGAACAAAATGCAGATGATTTAGCAGAAACAACAATTTCTTTTACCAAAAAATACGATTGGGATTGGGTCAAGATTAATCCAAGAGCGACTTATTTAGCGGAAGCTTGGGGGAATCAATACGACTTTAAGGATTATCAGACCGTATTTCCTAGGCAGCAAACGACGGTGATTCCGACAGCAGCTAATCTGTGGGATATCGAAGTCATAAAGGCTGTAGATTCAGCACCTTTGGCAGAGCACTTAGATGCGGTTAGAAAAATTCGTCAAGGATTGCCTGAAACCCCACTAATCCAAACGGTATTCTCACCATTAACAGTGTTGCTATTTATTGTAGGCCGCTCTGCTTATGTTTACAAAACAGTGTTTGGCATTGAGCACCCTGTAACTTTGGAATCTTTGTTTAAAGAGCATAGGGCAGCAGCACATCATGCGTTGCATACTATTTCATTAACCTTGGCCGATTATGTACAAGAGCTGCGGCAAGCAGGTTCCGACGGCTTATTCTACGCAGTAACGGGTACGGCTCACCCTGAATTGTTTGATGATGCTATGTTTAATGAGTTATCCAGACCCTATGATTCTATTGTCCTGGAGGCTACGAGCTATGGCAAAAACATTCTTCATACTTGCGGACCTTATGCAAGGCCTGAGATATTCAATGATTATCGGATTGATGGGATTAGCTGGGATACTGTAGCCGAGGGAAATCCAGGTTTGGATGCGAATCTCAAAGCTACCAAGGTAGGTGGAGTCGATCATGCGCTGTTTGCTGCAAACGATATTGCACAAATCAAGCAGCAGGCTAAAGAAGCATTGACATTAATGAAGAATCAACCGTTTATTCTTGCGCCAAATTGCGCCATCCCACTAAATGTGACGGATGAAGCGTTGGAACAATTAAAAAAATCTGTATCTGAATAGGAGAGGAAAGTATGAAAAAGTTAGTGTTAGTGATGTTGATAGGTGTTCTGGCAGTGTTGACGGCTTGCGGAAATCAAGCAGCAGAGAATTCTGGAGATAAGAAGAAGATTACCGTTGGATTTGGTGTCGGAACCTATGAGGAACAATTCCGTCAATCGATTCAACCGATTCTGGAGAAAAAGGGATATACCATTGATATAAAAACCTTCTCGCAGAACATGCAAGTCAATCCAGCGATGAAGGAAGGCTCTATTGACGCTAGTATATTCCAAAGTACGGCCTATATGGAGGCCATTAACAAAGAAATCAATGCAGACATGGTAGGCATAGCTTATGTACCGGGTGCTCCGCAAGGTCTTTATTCCGTAAAGCATACTACGCTGGACGATGTCAAAGATGGTACAACCGTAGCTGTTCCGAACGATCCGGTGAACCAAGAGCGTGCACTGCGTATTCTGGAAGAACTGGGTTGGGTCAAAATTAAAGATGGTGCGGGTGTAGCTGATTTTAACATTAACAGTATGGAACCGGATAAATATAATATTGACATTAAAATCCTGGACCCGGCTCAAATTCTGGTTTCCCTTCAAGATGTTGATTATGGTGTTGTAAACGGTAATTACATTGCGAATTCGGACAGAAAGATTACAGATGCTTTAAAAATAGAAAATACACCGCTGGAACACAGAATTATCGTATCGGTAAATAAAAAGGACGAAAATGCTCAATGGGCAAAAGACTTGAAAGCAGCTTATGAATCCAAAGAGTTTGAAGAATATATTATTGGATTAGAGAAATATGATGGCTTCATTCTGCCTGAAGCATGGAATAACAATTAATTAAGGATGTGAATGAAAGTGACAAAAGAAAGGATTCATTTTATTGGAGGAGGGCAGATGGCGGAAGCGATCATTCGGGCAAGTATAACGAATAACAGCCTGTCTGCAGATCAAATTAGTGTATCAGATATTAATGAGGCACGTCTTCAGTTTTTGAATACCAAATACGGCGTGGATACGAAGAATTCGCAAGCGCAGGGCCTGTCTACAGCTGATCTGATTGTGGTTGCTGTCCGGCCGCAGGATGATTTAGTTGCACTTGGACAAATTGTACAACAATTTGCTGCATCTTCTGCCGTAATTGTATCGATTGTGGCAGGTGTGACAAATGCGCAGTTGGCCGGTTATTTTGGAGCTGAACGCTCTATTATCCGGGTCATTCCTAATACATTGACCGATACTGGGTACGGATACAGTGGTGTAGCGTTAAATGCTTACGCTACTCGTGATCAAGTGGAGCGTTTCTTGCTCGGATTTGGAAAGGTAGAATATCTGGATGAGACATTAATGGATGTCTTCACTGGTTTTGGTGTAGCTGGCCCCAATTATATCTATTATTTCATTGAATCTCTAGCAGACGCTGGTGTTCTCGCTGGACTCCCGCGGGAACAAGCATGGAAGGTAGCGCTGGAGAATGTTATGGGAGCAGTCGTTATGCTTCAGCAAACAGGGCTGCATCCAAGACAGCTACTCGATATTAATAATTCTCCCGGCGGTGTTGGGATTCATGGCTTGTACGAGTTGAACAACAGTGATTTCGCAGCAGGCCTGCAAAGAAGCGTTCTTGCTGCTGTAAAACGAACTACTGAGCTAGGAGTGAAGTAATCATGGCCACGATGAAGTGGGATCATTTAGTACACTATGTTAATGATCTGAGCAAACCGATTGCAAGTTTTGAAGATCATGGATTGGTTGCTTTTAAAGGGGGTTCTCATAAAGATTGGGGAACCTATAATGCCTTAAGTTATTTTGGACTGACTTATATTGAGTTTCTGGGCATCGAGAATCTTGAATTGGCCAAGGCAACAGAACATAACCGAGTGGTAAAAGATGCGGTTAAAGTTCTACCGGAGCATGAAATCTTAAGCAGGGTAGTTATCCGGACGGATAATATTGAAGAAGTAGCAGCGTCCTTGAATGAAGCAGGCTTATCATTATCTCCTATCATTAATGGCAGGCGTTTAGATAACGAGGGCAGATTAATAGAATGGCGGATGATGACTATTGATGGGCACTTTGAGGGACTGGTCTATCCATTTATCATTCAATGGAACGGAACAGATGCAGAAAGACTGGAAAGATTAACATCATCCGGAGTCATTCAGCCACATCCTGCAGGACATGCTGAAATCGTGAGCGCAGTATTCCGTGTCTCAGATCCTGCGGCTACCGCTAAACATTGGGGAGCGCTATTAGGACTGCCTGTTGCAGAGTCAGAGGACGATGCCTTTAGCCTAAAGATTGGAGATAAGTCTTTTGATTTCGTGCAAGGTGATGAGAATCAATTCAAACAGGTTATTTTTGAAACGAATTCGACAGCACTCAAAGGAAAGACGATTCAGATTGGTGAAGGAGAATATGTTTTCGTTTAATATCTTATAAATACAAATGCCAGATCGTCAAGCAATGTTCGAAATTGCCTGGAGATCTGGCATTTGTATTAGACCGGATGTATTCTACACTATTTTGATGCCAAGAGAGGCGCTATAATCTCGCGAAAGACGTCCACAGGAACCTGCTTCTTTTTCCGTTTATCATCACTCAAAACAACTACTGTTTGTATGCTCGGAATAACGTATCGTTCGGTCCGGCCGCGTCAAGACTCACTGAATTAATTAACTATATCTAGCGATAATAGAGATCATCAAGTAAAATAGTAATATCTATTCTTAAAGTCACTAGGTACATAGACACATAGAAAAGGAGACACCATGGGAAACTATCAAATATGTGATTTTTGTGGAAATTTATCCGAGAAAACAAGTAGAAAAATGTGCAAAAGCTGTGAGGACGCCTACCTCAAAATACGCAGCATCGTCGAGGTCTACCCGGACACCATGGTGATTGATATTTCGAAGCAGACCGGAATAAGTGCCAGTAAAATATTAGCCTTCGCTAGAAATGGATATTTCGTATTGAAGGAAGGAACTATTGAGGGGTTAGAGTAAGCTCGAATTATGATATAGCAGAAACAAGCCGGAGCTTGGTAATTTACCAAGTTACTGGCTTGTTTAATTTATGCGACTTACAAACTGGGGGTGACTTTGCGAAGGGGCTTTAAGCTATTGCTGGTGAATCAGCGTAGGCGCAATTAGCTGGCGGAATACATCATAAGAATACTGTTTCTTTTTAGGTTTATCATCACTTAAGACAACTACGGTTTGCAGGCTCGGAATAATGTAGACATACTGTCCACCATAACCACGGGCGTAAAAA
Source organism: Fontibacillus panacisegetis (assembly GCF_900102215.1). Taxonomy (GTDB): domain Bacteria; phylum Bacillota; class Bacilli; order Paenibacillales; family Paenibacillaceae; genus Fontibacillus; species Fontibacillus panacisegetis. Next base: position 163,753 of record NZ_FNBG01000003.1, on the reverse strand, counting down.
TATTGGGTAGCAGGCGCAGATGACATATCCGATGGATCAGAAACTGAATCGGTCCACCAATGCCAGCCATAGCTTCCGCGGTATGGAGCATCTACGGAGATGAAGGGCTGTACAGATTGTGCTAACAGCTCCCTTGAGATGAGCTGTTTGTTGTTCCATGTACCTTGCTGTAGATAGAGCTGCCCGAACTTCAGCATATCTGTTGGACGAAGCCACAGCCCGAAGCCGCCCGTATGTATTCCTTGAGGGTCAATCTCCCAGTTGTAGGTTTCGATACCAAGAGGCTCGAACAAATATCGCTCGGCAAATCGTGCGGTAGACATGCCCGCTGTTTGGACAAGAATGGCGGACAGCAGTTGTGAATTGCCTGAATTGTATTCCATTTTAGCCCCTGGAGGGTCTGACAAAGTCTGTTCCAGCACAAAATTAGTCCAATGGGGCGATTTGGTCATTAGAGGGAAGGACTTCTGCCCGCCAAATTCCGTCCAGTTAAAACCCGAAGACATCGTCAACAGATGCTCAAGTGTGATCTCCTGCTTTCGGGCATCATTGTCCATTTTTAGCTGTGGAAAAAATGCTGTTATTGGTGTATCAGATTGTGGAAGCAGCCCCTTATCCATAGTGATACAAATGAGTGAGGACAAGATGCTTTTGGTGCAGGAATTGATTTTTGCTAGTTCAGTCACTGTGTGTTGATTCCGATAATATTCAAAGTTTAACGTACCTTGCTGGCTAATTAAGCAGCTTCTCAGATCAAGAGCTGTAATGGCTGGATATAGTGAAGATAGGCTGTTCATCGTATTTTCCTTTTTGTCATCATTTAATGATCTGTATTGTATACATTTATATCATGATTTACCCAGAGAGTCAGTTCAATTGTTTAAATTTCAATCAAACTGTAGTGTTCTGTTTACTCATGGTAATATCCCGATTTATGAAGTTTATACCAATCCAAAACAGTGTTTTCAGATTTGGCTTTCAATAACAACAAGATTTCTTTTGCAAATTCCAACGCTGCAGAGCCATTAGCCGTAATTATATTCGAATCGCAGACAGCTTGTTTTTCAATGAAATTCTGTTCTCCATTATAATGTGGTGCTTGCGATTTCATAAAATCAAGAGTATTTCCAGAATGCTTAATTTTATCTAAATATTTATTTTCAGCCATAAAGTTAACTGCATTGCAAATAGCACCCACAGGAATATGCCTTTTAACTGCATGATCAACAACCGGTAGTACAGCATTGTTTTTCTGTTCCATCCAGGCATCCCCTCCAGCTAAAATTAGTAAGCTAAATTTTCGGGAAAATCCTCAACTGAATAATCTGGAAGAACCTGAAACCCGCCCATTGAAATTTTAGGGGTTTTATCAAGGCTTAATGTCTTAATAACATATTCTGAATCCGAAGAATTCAATTCGGAACATATATAAGCAGGTTCCCAGTCAGCATATCCATCAAAAATAAATATCAATACTTCTGTCTAAAGACCAACTTATGAGGTCTATAAAATACTAAATGAAATTTATCCAAGTTATTGGAAATTTCGTTAATTTCATTAATAAGAAGGAGTTACTTACATCTTTAATGAAATAGTATAGGATAAATATTATAAGTACATTAGAGGGAGGCACTCTCAATGAAAAAAGGATTTAAAATTATACTAGTGTTTTCGCTATTTTTTGCCATTCTCGTACAACCTGTAACGGCAGCAGCAAAGACAATAAAGTTAAAGGTAACTCTCGTAAGTGTGGAATTAGTAGAGAATAATCATGTTGGTAATGATTGGTATACAATCGCATATGTTAATGACAAAGAAATTGAGGAAGGATCAACAGTAACCCTAAGTTTAAAATCATCTGATAGCATTAAATTAGAAGCATATGCTGAGGAGCAAGATAAAATACCTGATAGTAATACTTCGAGTTTAACTATAAAGGTATCCTCTGTAACAAAAACCATAAACAAATCAATCAAGGTAAATGTTGAAGAAAACCGGGGAAGATATTCAGGAAATACAGCAGAGTGGAAGTTTACATTTAAGATACAAAAAATAGATAAGAAAACTGACTAGCAAATCATACTTATGACTATGAAGCCAGTGCGAATATATTTAAGGGAGCAAAAAATAAGATGCTAGCGCTTAGATTTACTCAAAAACTTATAAAAGATATGAAGGTAACTCCTGTTGAATTACATGAGGTTGATTCGCTTTTTAGTTGGCATGTTAATATATTGCAATTAAGAAGAAAACATATAGTTTTTGTAAATGATAAGAGTGTCCTGGGAACTATGAAGGAAATGTCTCTTTATTGTAGTGACGTGGAATTTAATCATACGTTTGATCTTAGTGCCTGGTTGAACAAGTTTATCTATAAACCTATTGATTATAAAAAACCAATTCAAGTATTCAAGAAAGAATTAGAAAGAAAATATCAATGAAGTTTTAGATGTATATATAGATGAAAAAAGAAATAAAAAATTATAATTACAGCTATAAAAGAATGAAAACCAACAGAGGTGGATAAAGAGAGGTATAGTTGATGAAAGCGTCTTGAAATTTTGGGCTTAGAAAGAAATCAAGGAGAAAAGATTATCCGGCCTCCTTATCTGATTATCTAGGCAGAAAGGTATGGACTACAAAAAACTTGGTGAAATAATAAAAACACCCGAAGTAATATCTGGTGGACTGCTACATAAGATGTTTGCATTAGAAACTACAACAGGAAAATTTAGTAAACTGGCTAAACCGTATTAATCTCAGTAAATTCGGTTAGCTTTATTATAAGGTGTATGATTTTCGTCATATCGGACTGGCTTTCATTTTGCTAATTCTACCTTAGGAGGTGGGACATAAATGAAGGTCAGTTATCCGTTCAAAGGAAATGCCGATATCAAAGAAATTAAAGAGTCACTTAAGCCTTATGGGGGACGATGCGCGAAAATCGTAGAAGGAGCTCTTGAATATCAAATTCAGGATGACAATCAGGAAGCAGCGTATGAAGCTCTAAAGAGCAAAGGATATATCGATTAAGAGAAGTCAGGAGAAATCCTGGCTTTTTCATTTTATACGTCCAACCATCACGATTTTTCGTCAGAAAACGAAGTTGAATGAAAGTATTTTGAGAGGCAGGTTCATGGTATACTATATAGAACGAATGTTCTGTGAAGTATATTGAATCGGCAGGTGGATCGATTGGGCGACCCGATTAAGATTGCAGTAAGACCTCTAGTGGAATATGTATTTAGTAGCGGGAGTTTGGAGAGTGGCTTCCGCAATATGGGTACGATGGTTGAAGGTACGAAGGCGCATCAGAAAATACAGAAACAATACAGTGAGCTAGATCAGAGTGAAGTTTATTTATCGATGGAGATTCCCTATGGGGATCTTCTCTTTGTCATAGATGGACGATGTGATGGGATTTTATTGGCGGAAGACGGGACCTATACCATAGATGAGATCAAATCAACTGCAGCAGACATTGGTTTGATCACTGAAGAGTCGTATCCGGTACACTGGGCGCAGGCTAAGTTTTATGCATATATGTATGCTAAAGCAAACGGGGTTCCGACAATGAACATTCAACTGACTTATGTTGACCTCGATGTGGAAGAGCAAAAACGGTTTGTGCAAAAGCTGGATTTTGCTGAGTTGGAGGGTTTCGTAAATGACACCGTGGGTCAATATGTCCCTTATGCCAAGATGTCTGCAACGCACCGGATAAGAAGAAATCAGAGTATCGTAGACTTATCGTTTCCATTTCCGGGATATCGGGCGGGTCAGCGAAAGCTGGCGGGAGCGGTGTATAAGACGATTGCAGAAGGGGTTAGTCTTTTCGCCAAAGCTCCTACCGGGATTGGGAAGACGATATCCACCACTTTTCCGACGCTTAAAGCGATAGGTCAAGGGCTATTGGAACGGCTATTTTACTTGACTGCTCGTACGACAACACGGACTGCTGCGGAAGAGGCTTTCGTCTTGATGGAATCCAAGGGACTCCATTTGCATGCGGTGACCCTTACAGCGAAGGAGAAAATTTGCTTCCAGGAGAAGGTTAGCTGTCGAAAAGAAGATTGTGAATATGCGGATGGTTACTATGACCGGATCAATGGCGCGGTGCTGGACATCTTGTCGAATGAAACGCGAATGAATCGGGAGGTCATCGAGCAATATGCCCGCAAGCATCGGGTGTGTCCATTTGAGTTTTCGCTGGATGTTTCGTACGCTTCGGATGCGATCATTTGCGATTACAACTACATTTTCGACCCTCGTATATCCTTAAAAAGAATGTTCGCTGAGCAGAAGAATCAGACCGCGTTGTTGGTTGATGAGGCTCATAACCTGGTTGATCGGGCTAGAGAGATGTTCTCAAGCACCTTAAACAAGCTTAGCTTTCTTGATCTGCAGCAGGAATATAAAGAGCTTAACCGCGGGATATATGATGTGACCCAAGGGTTAACCGCTTATTTTAATAAACTGAGTGAGCAGGCAGCAGAGGGAGAACTCATCCTTAAGGAACTACCTGCAGATTTCATAATGATGGTGGAATCCTTTGCTCTTCAAGCTGAGAATGAGCTGGTCAATACCGGTCTTGCTGAGCAAAATCCACTGTTGCTGGATGCTTTTTTTGCTGCTCAGAATTTTGTGAGAATCAGCAAGCTGTATGATGAACGGTACGTTACGTATGTGGAAGTCATTCAACAGGATGTTGCGATCAAGATGTTCTGCTTGGACCCCTCGTTTTTGTTAGGGGAAATGGGGAAGAGCTTCCGATCCCATATTTATTTCTCGGCCACTTTATCCCCATTGGGATATTACAGGGACATGTTAGCTGCCGGTGAGGAGGATTATAGTCTTTCTATTCCGTCACCCTTCAATCCGGAGCAATTGGATGTGCATGTGGAGCCATTATCGACTCGGTATCATGATCGAAAAGGAAGCAAGAGCCGATTGGTTCAATTATTGTTCGAGTTAACGGCAAACAGGAAGGGTAACTATTTGTTCTTTTTTCCGTCGTATGCCTATATGAATGAGATTCATGAAGCTTTTATGGCAAAAGAGCCTGATGCCCGGGTATTACTGCAACGAGCGAACTTATCTGAGGAAGAACGTGATGGGTTTCTATCTGCTTTTGATGCGAACAATCGGAGAACACTTATAGGGTTTGCAGTGATGGGAGGAATCTTCTCCGAAGGTGTCGACTTGGTTGGTGATCGGCTGACAGGTGTAGTTGTGGTTGGTGTAGGCTTGCCTCAAATCGGGTTAGAGCGCAACATTATTAGAGATTATTTCAACGAGGCAGGCAAGGATGGATTCGACTATGCTTATGTGTATCCCGGTATGAACAAAGTACTTCAAGCCGGAGGCAGACTCATCCGCTCTGAGGCAGATCGTGGAGTAATCGTACTGGTGGATGACCGCTACCTTCAGCCGCATTATGCATCATTACTACCGCCCGAGTGGCGGGAGCGTATGGTGATTGGAAAAGGCGCTAGAGGTTGAAGAGAACATCTGGCAACTTCGTCAAGTCGTTATGGCGAAAATGGATTGAGAAATGAGTTAAAGGTTAAAATAGCATCATCATTCTTTTTAAAGGAGCTACGACACCTGATATGACTTCTATCCAAAAAGCAGGCTGGAATTTCGACAATAGTTATGCTCGTTTATCGGGGGCTTTTTATACAAAACAAAATGCAGCACCTGTTCGTTCACCCGAGTTGACGATTTTGAATGAACAATTGGCGGCCTCCTTGGGACTGGACGCCAAAGCTCTAAGAAGCAGCGAAGGAACAGCCGTGTTTGCGGGCAATATGATTCCGGAGGGGGCTGAACCGCTCGCGCAGGCATACGCAGGGCATCAATTCGGGCATTTTACGATGCTTGGGGATGGGCGTGCACTTTTACTAGGTGAACAGCTTACTCCTTCAGGACAACGGTTTGATGTTCAACTTAAAGGAGCAGGTGCAACACCGTATTCCCGGGGCGGTGACGGTCGGGCTGCGCTAGGGCCGATGCTGCGGGAATATATCATCAGTGAAGCTATGCATGGGTTGGGGATCGCAACTACCCGCAGCCTGGCTGTTGTAACAACGGGTGAGGAGATCATCCGCGAAACGATGCTGCCAGGGGCTGTGCTGACCCGTATTGCATCCAGTCATATACGGGTAGGCACTTTTCAATACATTGCAAATTGGGGTTCTTCTGAAGAGCTTCGTATGCTGGCGGATTATACAATACAAAGGCATTATCCGGAAATCGATATGGACGAGGATCGCCGATATCTCTCACTGCTTAAATCTGTGATTAAGCGTCAGGCCGGGCTCATTGCCAAATGGCAGCTTGTCGGGTTTATCCACGGGGTGATGAATACCGATAACATGGCGATCAGCGGGGAAACGATCGATTACGGGCCGTGCGCCTTCATGGACACTTATGATCCAACAACAGTATTCAGCTCGATTGACCGTCAGGGCAGGTATTCGTATGGAAATCAGCCGAACATAGGCGCGTGGAATCTTGCAAGATTTGCAGAAGCTCTGTTGCCTTTAATTGATGATGATTTAAATCATGCCATAGTGTTGGCCGAGGAGGCAATTTCGGATTTTGCCGATCAATTCCATCACAACTGGCTGAACGGAATGAGAGCAAAGCTGGGGATTAATACTGAAGAAGAACAGGATGAGGAGCTCGTTCAGGATTTGCTACGCTTGATGCAGCATTCAAAAGCGGATTACACGAATACATTCGTTGCTTTGACTCACAATAAGCTGGAGGACCTGCCGATGTTTGGCTCAGCGGAATTTGAACAATGGCGGGAGCAGTGGCACGCCAGACTGAGTAGGCAGCAGGGCGCCGAAGCAGCTGCAACGCAATTGATGCGCAGCAGTAACCCTGCGATCATCCCTAGAAATCATCGGGTTGAAGAAGCTCTGGAGGCGGCTGTTAAGGATGGGGATTATAGCGTTATGGAGCAGCTTTTGAACGTCCTTGCCAATCCTTATGAGCATTCACCGGGTCAAGCTAAATATTCAGCAGCTCCCGAACCGTCTGATTGCACATATCGAACCTTTTGCGGCACTTGAGATTTGCCTTGGAAAAGATGAACTTTATATAAGCAGGATTTCCCAGCCTGTATATGGAATCATTTTCATAGGGGATTTTTTCCTCTGCAAGAATTTGTGAATAGGCTGGGATACATAGAATGCATGAGTATGTTTTATCGAATGGCGAAGCGGTTCGTCTGAAGAAATACATAGAGTTGAAGCATAGAGACCTTGAAGCAGAGCAGCGGCTCGCGATCTGGTCGGACGCCGCCCATCGGATTATTGAGGGGCGGCTGCCTTCCTTTCCCGATGAGGTGAAGAAGCGGATGCGAGCCGAGCTGCTGAACAAGGGTAAGGATACGCTCGTCATTCATCAGGATGATGCACTCAGAGAGTGCATGGCTCTGGATCTGGATCAAGAGGAGCTCATGGTTCCATTAGCTGTATGGGTAAGCAGCAGAGCAGCCGTTCCTGTAGAAGAAAACGTGCTGAGAGACACGCTGCATAAGTGGTCGCAGCATCCGTCAGCTGCTGTTTCCCTAACCGCATTGGCGGATGAGTTGTCTCAAGCGCCGGAAGCCTCGGAAATCCCGCCGGATTTGGTCGAGACCGTTACCTCTGAGGAGGCAGCAGTAACGGCCGAGATTACCGCCGCTGCTGAGACGGCTGACATCTTTGCTCCACAAGAAAAAATAGGCTGGTTCACATTCAATCGGAGAACTGCTCTGTCGATATCGATAGGGTGTATTGCTGTTGCGGCTGTGCTTATGTTTGCAATTTTCTATCCACACGAGCAAGAAGAAGCTATTATAATGGAGGAATTTCATCCAGCCGCATTGGAAATGGCACAACTCAGAATCAAAGAAAGAGCCATGCTCCGATTCGTTGACGGCATTCCGGCCGAGCTCCGATACGTCGATGTGAACAAAAAGCGATTGCAAGCATTTTTACAGGAAAGAAATTCAATGCTGGCTGATGATCCATACTTTTCATCCATCATTGAGTCAGGAAGGCTATACGATATTCATCCTCTTTTACTGTTTGCCATCACTGGACAGGAGCAGGGCTTTGTTCCCAAGAGCCACAAGGACGCCAAGAAAATTGCGAATAATCCCTTTAATGTCTTCGGAAGCTGGGAGAGCTACAATTCTAGCATTGAAGCTTCATCCAACATTGCTGCAAAGACGGTTAAAAATATTAGCAATCGCAGACCGGGAGCCAGTCATCCTATCCAATGGTTAAATCAAACCTACGCAGAGGACCCCAACTGGTGGATCGGTGTGACCTGGTTCTTCAATACGATGCTGCAAGAAATTGAGGGCACTTCTTTTGAATGGGTAGAGTAGAAGAGGATGAGATGGGGTGCTCTATAAGTTCGTAGAACAGAAAAAGAAGTCTCCCAATCTAACATATTAATGATTGGAGACTTCTTTTTAATTGGTAGCATCAATGCTTGGATGTTTTACTCTGCCGCTGCTAGTGCTGCATCAACAGCCGCCGCCAAGGCTTCGTAGGAGGTTTCTCGAATAAGCTGATCGTTTACGAAAAATTGAGGTGTGCCGTTAACCCCGTAATTACCGCCTGTTTTGTAATCCTCTTTGACATCCAGCATATAGGTGTGGTTTTTCAAATCCTTCTCAAATAAATCGTAATCGATACCTTCGATATTATTCTTGACGAAATCGAGTAGAAAGTCTGGAGTAGCCCAAATCTTGGATTCATCTCCTTGATTAGCGAATAACTCCTGATTATACTCCCAGAATGCCTCATTATTTTGATGATAAATCGCTTCACCAGCACTAGCTGCAAGGATCGAATCACGGTCAATAAAAGCGAAGTTCATAAAAAATAATTCAACTTTGCCAGTATCAACATATTCCTGCTTAAAGCGTTCCATGTTCGCTGCCGACCATTTAGCACAAGCAGGGCATTTATAATCAGCAAACTCGACTACTTTCACTTTGGCATCTGGACTGCCAAGATGGGGTTGCTTTTCGTATTTAAAGCCTTCAATGTCATACTTTCCCTTGATCTCCGTATAATTTGGCATACCTTTGAAAGTGGAGGATTCACTTGCATTGCGCAAAAATAATAATAGTACTAGCAAAACCGTAATAAGAGCGAGAATACCAATAATTACAAATAGAAAAGAATTGTTCTGCTTGCTCTTACCTTTTTTAGGAACACTCCTCATTCAATTGAACCTCCTATTTTTTATCAACGTATTTATATCAAATTAATATAAATAATCTTCTAGAATTGTAAAATAAATGGATAATACTATTCTGTGTCATTTATCACACTTTTGTACCTGTTATTTGTCATTCTTTTCTTGGAATCTGTTTTAAAGTAAAATGACGCGACTCCAGAGATGGAGCCACGCCAATTTTAAGAATGTTAACTAATTATTTATTTTTAAATCCGTCTACAAGAAGTTCCAATTCTCCTGTAGTTGAGTCAATAAGCATGCCGTGAACAGGCACGTTTGCTGGCAGGAGAGGGTGATTTTTTACTGTTTTAACAGTATGAATGACGCCTTCCTTCTCGTCGCTGAAGCCACGCAGCCATTTGCCAAGCTTGATGCCGGAATTCTCAAGTGTATTCAATACATCATCTGATATTCCACGCTCAGACATGGAGTTAATCATATGTTCAGAGTTAAGGGATGCCATCCCGCAGCCTGAATGACCAACAATGAACACCTCATCAGCATGTAATTCATAGATTGCAACCAGCAAACTACGCATTACGCTGCCGAAAGGCTGAGAAATGATGGCGCCCGCATTTTTAATGATCTTTGCATCACCATTGCGAAGGTTCATAGCTTTCGGAAGAAGTTCAACAAGTCTCGTGTCCATGCAGGTCACGATGGCTATTTTTTTATCCGGATACTTGTCTGTGATGTATGCCTCGTAGTCTTTGTTAGCGACAAACTTTTGATTATGCTCCAAAATAGTTTGAAGTTGTCCCATGTTTAACTTACCTCCTCTAAACTTTTAACACATAAAAAATTATGAATCTTAAAACTGAGAAATAAAAAACCTCGTCTAAAATTTGATTATACGACCTGTAAAAAGTATCATCAAGAGGAATACCTAAATTCGTTAATCGAGGTGGAAGCTGGCATGAAACAGGAAACTGCCGATAAATGGAAATTATATGTGGATTTTTTGCGGAAAATAAAGAGTTATGAAGAGGCCGTGGCTTTAATGCATTGGGATTTGCGTACAGGAGCGCCAAGAAAAGGTGCAGCTGCTCGTTCCGAGACGATTGGATTGATGTCTACTGAGGCGTTTAAATTACAAACATCCGGGCAAATGAACGATTTTCTAAAATACTTCAATACTCCTGAAGTGATGAGTGAGCTTGATGAGACAAGCCGAAGAATGATACTGAACTCACAGGAAGACTATGATAATAGTGTTAAAATTCCGCCTGAAAAATACCGCGAGTATGCTGAGCTGACTGCTCATGCAGAGACGTTATGGGAGGATTTTAAGGAAAATAATGATTTTAATGGATTTGAGCCATACTTAACTAAAATTGTTGCGATGAATCAAGAGTTCATTGATTACTGGGGACCTAAAGAGACTCGTTATGATACCCTGTTAAATCTCTATGAACCGGAGCTTACGGCTGAGAAGCTGGATCAAGTGTTTGGACAATTAAGAGATCGTCTTGTTCCTTTGGTGGATGCGATCGCTGCTTCGCCAAATAAACCGGCAAATCCTTTGCTTAATAAAACATATCCTGCGAACGAGCAAGAGAAGTTCGGTAAATTTCTGCTGAACGAAATCGGCTACGATTTTGAAGCAGGTCGGGTGGATGAAAGTGTGCATCCGTTCGAAATTACACTTAACCAAGGTGACGTGCGGATTACAACTCAATACTTACTGAACGATGTCGCAAGTGCTGTTTTTAGTAGCTTGCATGAAGGCGGGCACGCGCTTTATGAACAAAATATTAGTCCAGACCTGGCTGGAACACCGCTAAGTCAAGGTACATCGATGGGTATCCATGAATCGCAGTCCCGTTTCTGGGAGAATTTCATCGGACGTAGCCGTTCCTTCTGGGAAAAATATTACGGGGCTCTGCAGCAGCATTTCCCGGAACAGTTTAAAGGTGTAACAGCTGAGGATTTTTATCGCGCAATAAATACTGTAGAGAATTCTTTGATCCGCATTGAAGCGGATGAGCTTACCTACAATCTTCATGTTATTATTCGATATGAGATCGAGAAAATGATCTTCAACGAGGGACTTAAAGTGAGCGAGCTGCCAAAGGTCTGGAATGAAAAATATGAAGCCTATCTCGGAATTACGCCGCCAAATGATGGTGTAGGTGTATTGCAGGATGTTCACTGGTCTGGCGGCAGCTTCGGTTACTTTCCGTCTTATGCACTGGGGAATATGTATGCTGCTCAATTCGCTCATACGATTCGCAAAGAAATCCCGGAGTTTGATAACCTGCTTAAGGAAGGCAACTTCACTCCGATCAGAGAATGGCTCACGGACAAAATTTACAAGTACGGCAAGAGCTTGAAGCCTGCAGAGATTATTGAAAGAGTTACGGGGGAAGAACTCAACCCTAACTATTTAGCCGATTATCTCGAGCAGAAGTATAAGGAAATCTACGGACTATAATTAAGACAATTTGCAGAGGATCGCTGGCGCTTGCTGGCGGTCCCTTTCGTTATTTGCTCGGAAAATCTGGCATAGTAGATTATAGAGGAAAAACAGCCTGGTTTAACCATTTGATGGGCAGATGCATACACTTTATTAAAAGTTGTGCATTTATTTGTCCATGAAAGAGGTGATCGGTATGTTTAAACGTTACGGATGGATTGGTCTATCACTAATCATTTTATTTGCTACAGGCTTAAGCGGGTGCGGCAGCAGTCAAACGTCTAAAGTGAAAATCGGGGAGGTGGCTCGTTCGGTATTTTATGCTCCGCAGTACGTAGCCATTGAGAAGGGATTTTTTAAAGACGAGGGACTTGATGTTGAGCTGCAGACTACGGCGGGGGGAGACAAAACGATGACTGCTCTGCTGTCGGGAGCCATCGATGTTGCATTAGTTGGAGCGGAGACCTCGATATACGTGTACCAACAGGGCGCGGAAGATCCGGTCATTAACTTCGCCCAGCTCACGCAAACGGACGGTACTTTTTTAGTTGCGAGAGATGAAATTAAGGATTTTGACTGGTCTCAGCTGAAGGATAAAGTGTTCCTGGGTCAGCGTAAAGGTGGAATGCCGCAAATGGCCGGGGAGTTCACTTTAAAGAAGCATGGGATTGATCCACAAAATGATCTTGAGCTCATCCAGAATATTGAATTCGCCAACATTGCCGCAGCTTTTGCATCAGGAACGGGGCAATTTGTTCAGCTGTTTGAACCGACGGCTTCTATTTTTGAACGAGAAGGAAAAGGTCATGTCATCGCTTCGTTCGGCACAGAGAGCGGACGTCTTCCATACACAGTATTCATGACTAAGCAAAGCTATATTAAAGATCATGAGGATATTGTGCAAAAGTTTACGAACGCAATATACAGAGGTCAGCAGTGGGTACAAACTCATTCACCTGAGGAGACGGCAAAGGTCATAACTCCATTTTTCAAGGATACGGATCAGGATATTCTGGTAAGCGCGGTGAAGAGATACTTGGAGCAAGGGACCTACGCAGAATCTCCGGTTCTGGAGGAATCAGCCTGGAACAATCTGCTTGATGTTATGGATTCAGCTGGAGAGCTTAAATCACGTGTTGAGCCGGATAAGGTGGTGGACAATACATTCGCCAAAACAGCTATTCAATCGTCACGTTAATATAGATCGCGGGAGGGAGCGTGAAGAAATGGAGCCGCTCGACGATCCAAATGATTCGAATGATCCGAATGATCCGAATGATCCGAACGAGCTTAACGAAGCCAGCAAATTATACAAGACCGCCATTGAAGCTGATATCAAGCCTGTCGTTGAACTGAAAAACGTGGATCTTGTCTATGTGACGGACAGGGAAGTGTTGCTGGCTCTGACGGGGATGAATTTGAATGTTCATTCCGGTGAACTGGTCAGTCTGGTTGGTCCTAGTGGATGCGGTAAAACCACGCTCCTCTCTCTCATTGCAGGACTGATGTTCCCTTCTCGGGGAGAGGTGCTTGTTCACAGTCATAAGGTGAATGGGCCATCCCCTGAGGTGGGCTATATGCTTCAGCAGGATTATTTGTTCCCATGGAGAACGATTCTGAGCAATGCTACATTGGGCCTGGAACTAACGAAGCGTTTAAATAACGACAGCCGCGAGATGGTTATTGAACTGCTCGAGGGCATGGGGCTGGGGAATACAACGGAGCTGTATCCTCATCAATTATCGGGTGGCATGCGGCAAAGAGTAGCGCTTGTTCGTACGCTGGCAACTAATCCGGATTTACTGCTGCTCGATGAGCCTTTTTCTGCTTTGGATTATCAAACCAAGCTGCAGCTTGAGGATTTGGTCGTTGATACGTTAAGGCAGAGAGGGAAGACAGGGATTCTTGTGACTCATGATCTGTCTGAAGCGATAGCGGTCAGTGATCGGGTCATTGTACTGGCAGCGAAGCCGGGTAAGGTTCGAACCATATATGATATACCGGACAACATACGTTTAGCTCAGCCGTTTTATGCGCGCGAAGAGTCAGGGTTTAATGAACTGTTCCATGAAATCTGGAGAGATCTGGAGACGTTGGATGGAAGGGGGGAGTGAGCCTTTGACCGGAGGAAAAAATATGGATGCCGAGTGGATTAATGAGAAGTGGCGTGAACACACTAAAAATAAAAAAGTAAGCTCCCGGCTTGTTTGGTCAACTCAGCTGGCTATTCTTATTGCTTGTATAGTTCTGTGGGAGCTGGCAGGGCGGCTCAGATGGGTTGACGTTCTCATTTTCAGCTATCCGTCCAAAATCGGCAGGCAAATCGTTAATGATGCGTTGAACGGAGAGTTATGGCCACATCTGGCGATGACAGTAGGAGAGACGGTTGTGGGCTTTTTGCTTGGAACTCTAGTAGGAACTCTGCTTGCTGTGCTGATATGGTGGTCTCCTTTTTTATCCAAGGTTCTTGATCCATATATGGTTGTGTTTAACAGTATGCCGAAGGTCGCGTTGGGACCGATATTTATTGTATTGTTTGGGGCAGGGTTTACAGCAATTGTGATCACTACGCTCTCCATTACTGTAATCGTAACGACATTAGTGGTGTTTAACAGCTTCAACGAAGTAGATCGCAATTATATAAAAGTAATTCGTACTTTTGGCGGCAACAGGCGGGATATTTTTCTGAAGGCGATATTTCCTGCTTCTTTCCCGACGATTGTATCTACGCTTAAGGTTAATGTTGGAATGGCGTGGGTAGGGGTAATTGTAGGAGAATTTCTAGTAGCAAAAATAGGACTCGGCTACTTGATCGTCTACGGGTTCCAGGTTTTCAATTTTACTCTGGTGTTATCCAGTTTAGTCATAATTGCAATTGTAGCGACTGCTATGTATCAGCTGGTAGTCTATATTGAACGGAAACTTATCAGGGAGCGGTGACGCTCCCTATAAATTTGTTGCGCTCGGACAAGAAACTCATTGTACCTGACTGTGAAATACAGTACGATGTGTTTTAAGATATTTTCTGAAAAGCTGATCATTAGAGACAGAGGTGGATTTATGCGGGTAATTAAAACGGCGATCGCCGCGCTTATGGCAATTATTATCGCTGATGCTTTAGGAGTTGAAGGAGCTAACTCAGCGGGATTATTGGCGATTCTGGGGGTTGATGTTACTCGTAAGAGAAGTATTGCGACCGTATCATCCAGATTTTTTGCTTCTATTCTGGGTTTGTTACTAGCGTTTCTTTTATTTTATGTCTTTGGTTTTCATATTTGGGTTTTAGCCGTATACATATTAATCGCATTCCCATTAATATCACGCGCTCATTTCAAAGAAGGCATTGTCACCAGCTCGGTCGTGGTATTTCGGGTGTTTGGCGGGGAGCATTTGAGTGTTGACGTGATGCTTACGCAAATTGAGCTTTTGATTATCGGGCTTGGTAGTGCGGTGATCGTAAATATGGCCTATATGCCAAAAGAGGAAAATAAATTGCTTGATATCCGCCGTAAGGTGGACAGGCTGTTAGCGGTCATTTTCAATCATATCGCTGAATCGCTTCGTGATCCTTACCATCTGTGGGATGGAAAAGAACTGATACAAGCAGGAAAGCTGGTAGATCAGGGACTGAATTCTGCCCAAAGAGCCTTGGAAAACCAGATGATCGCTCCCAATGAAACATGGTCTGTTTATTTTTTCATGCGAAAAGAGCAGCTGGATCGTGTTGAAACGATGCTTGAGCTGATCTCATTAGTCTACCAACGTATGCCTCAGGGAGAGCACGTAGCGATGCTGTTTGATCGACTTAGCCAGGATGTTATTAGCGAGGAATATACAGGACAGACGGAAGTCATGCTGCATAAGCTTGAGGAAGATTTCAAGCGGATGGAGCTTCCATCCTCTCGTGAAGAGTTTGAATTAAGATCTGCGATTCTGCAGCTGTGCCGCGAACTGGCCAACTATCTATATATCGCGAAAAAGGACAAGGCTCCTGCAACACTTAACAAACGCTGGAAGCTTGGACGAGGTTAGATAAAAAGTGCGATTTTCAGCACCGAGAACGTGATCAAAATCTGACTTTTTGAACAACCTCATAAAATAGTTGTCACCCTAGACGAATGCCCTGCATACACATGTATTGAACGATGTATGGAGGAGGTTCTAATCATGTCATCGAAATATCAAAGTAGAGAGATCATCACGAAAGCGATCTGCGGAAAAGGTCGTAAGTTCTCTACCGTAACACATACCGTGACTCCGCCTCACAAGCCGACAAGCATTCTGGGGGCCTGGATTATTAACCACCAGTATGAAGCGGTAGCAGCCGGTGACGGAATTGAAGTTATTGGTACTTACGATATCAACATCTGGTATTCCTACGACAAAAACTCGCAGACCGAGGTTGCTAAAGAAACGGTTTCCTATGTAGAAAATGTGCCGCTTAGCTATCTTGATTCCAAACACCGCGCTTCAACGGTTGAAGTCACTGCGGAGGCAACGCAGGAACCAAGCACCGTTGAAGCTAGCGTGTCAGGGGATGGACGCGTCATCATTCGTGTGGAACGGGAATTCGCCGTTGAACTGGTAGCTGAAACGAAGCTTAACGTCTTGGTAGCGCCTGGGGGCGACGAAGATAAGGACTTCGACTTCGGTTCAGATGACGGTGATTATGAAGATTTAGATCCTGATCTCCTCGACGACGAACTGTAAGAGGCTGAACAACACGTAGCAGGTATCCCGTTGCAGTTTTGTAATGGATTATAGTCTACCATATGCGGCAGGGGCGTCGTCGTCGAGGGCGGCTGCCCTCTTTTTGTTTATTTAAGCAAAAATGGGCTAATTATTTATGCTTCTCACCGATCAGGAGGGTGGGCTTATGGCGCAAATGACTAACCATGTCTTGAAAATACAGGTTGAGCAAGGAAGCTTTAGAAGTCGTCTTCTTCGTTGTCTGGAAACCATTGGAGGGACGTATCGCGTTATTCAGCGATCTGGAGCGTTAAAACAGCAAGATAATCTTCAAAGTAACGCTATAGAGTGGATTGAGATTGGTGCACCCCTGCACAGGGAAGATGCAGAAACCAGAAATTGGATCATGAACTCGGAACTAACGCAGTATAAGGGCATGTCGGTAAAATCAATAAAGCAAAGACTTGAATTAGCAGGAATTTATCATAACACCAATAACCAACAACCTGATCAAGCATGGGCAAAAAATAAGGCAGCATATTTTCGGAGATATAAAGTGAGCGTTTTTCATCTAAAAGCGTTAAGAGCGGTTCCCTTACGTACAGGCGGCAAAATGAGCTCGATGCATGAACAACAGCCGGATCGGCAATCGCCATTATGGAAACGCCTTGAGAGAACAGCAGTGAAGACGCTGTACGCGCTGGGACTTGATCTGGGGGAGGTTCTCATTAACGCTGGGGAGGAAGGTAGATTTATCGTTGAAGAAATTCATGTCACTCCGGATGCTCGGGATGACAGCGTGGTTCCATTATTTGCTCAGGCTATGAGCAGCCTGCTTGATGAATTGCATACATTTTCAGTGGTTAAGCCGGAAATTTTGCTCGGAATGGACCCGGAATTTCTGCTGTTTGACCACGGTAATCGGAAGGTTGTTCCTGCCTCGCGATATTTGAATCGGCAGGGCGAGGCAGGATGTGATGTATTACGTTACAGGGGCAGGAAACTGTATCCACTGGCGGAATTGCGACCGGCTCCAGGGCGTGAACCGAGTGAAGTAGTGCTCCATTTGCTCCATGCCTTCAGGTCGGCGCAACGCGCCATACCAGATAACGGACTGTTATGGCAGGCCGGGGGGATGCCACAACGTGGTTTCCCATTAGGAGGACACGTTCATTTTAGCGGAGTTCCACTGACTGGCGAGCTGCTTAGAGCTTTGGATAATTATTTGGCTTTACCTGTTGCAGCTATCGAGGACCCAGGCAGCTTTCGCCGTCGTCCATTGTACGGTAATCTCGGTGATTTTCGTGAACAAGGATATGGAGGCTTTGAATATCGCACCCTGCCGAGCTTCTTGGTATCCCCTCTTGTTACAAAAGGTGTAGTCGCATTAGCCAGACTAATAGTGGAGAATGTGGGGGAATTGTCGCTTCGACCTCTACACAGAGATGAAATATATCAAGCGTTCTATACTGGTGACCAAAAAATGTTGCGCTACGCTTTGCCGCCATTAATTAACGATATTACTTCTGCGACTACCTATCATCGCTACGAGAACTACATTTCACCTTTTCTTGAAGCAGTTCTATCCGGCCAAACCTGGGATGAATCTGCGGATATCCGAAGACTATGGAAAATACAAAATCGCTCGTAAGCCTCCTACCCTTTCTGGTATAATAGAGATCTATGAATGGTTACTTGGAGGTTACTCATGGCTACCTATACGCCGATGATTCAACAATATTTGAGTGTGAAAGCCCAAGCGAAGGACGCCTTTCTGTTTTTTCGATTGGGTGATTTTTATGAGATGTTTTTTGATGATGCAATTTTAGCTTCTAAGGAGCTGGAGATTACGCTGACTGGAAGAGAGGGCGGCGTCGAAGAAAAAATCCCGATGTGCGGCGTGCCCTATCATTCGGCAGACAACTATATTTATCGTTTAATCGAAAAAGGGTACAAGGTTGCGATTTGCGAACAGGTGGAGGACCCTGCGGCTGCAAAAGGCGTAGTTCGACGCGAAATTGTTCGTGTTGTCACACCGGGTACGGTTATGGAAGGCAAGGTTGTCGGTGAAGTATCGAACAACTATATTTTGTGCCTGACTGAACGTGAAGGTGTTAAGGCAGTAGCGACCTGCGACTTATCGACAGGGGAGCTGTACGTTACTTCATCCCCGTCGAACAACAAATGGCTTCGGGATGAAGTGGCTCTTTATGATCCATCTGAAATGATCGGTGACGAGATTTTATTGAATTGGATCTCTGAACAGTCGTCATCTATAGGCAAACCCGTTGTCTATACCGCTTGGGATAAGGAGAAGGAAGAGATCGCCCGCAAACAGTTTGGTGAATCGGCTTGGATCAGACTGGAGCCTGAGCGTCAACAGTGTATTTCACTATTAGTTGGATATCTCAGCGAGACTCAAAAACGCTCGCTGGGACAATTAACGAAAATTTCCACGTATGAGCCAGAGCAATATATGATTCTTGATCCTTTCACACGTCGCAACCTGGAATTGGTTGAAACGGTTCGTGAGCGCTCAAAGAAAGGCTCTTTATTATCGCTTCTGGATCGAACAGAGACTTCCATGGGTGCTAGATTATTGCGCCGTTGGATAGACAAGCCTCTTTTGCAGAAAAATCGAATTGAACAACGTCTTGAGGCAGTTGAATCGCTGCATCGTGATTTTATTTTACGTGAAGATCTGAAAGGACTATTGCAAAATATTTATGATCTCGAACGTCTTACTGGACGGATTGCATATGGTAACGCAAATGGACGAGATATGAATGCACTCAAGACATCGATTCGTCAAGCGCCTGCTATCATCGAGGCCTGCAAAGCCTCCTCATCGTCTACTCTACGCTTCATTGCGGAAGGAATGGACGCTTGCGATGATCTGGCGGATTTAATCGATCGTGCAATTGCTGACGAGCCGCCTGTCTCTGTGAGAGATGGAGGGATTATTAAGAATGGATTCCATGAAAAACTGGATGTGCTTCGGGAAGCAGGAGTTAACGGAAAACGCTGGATTGCCGAGCTGGAAGCCGCTGAACGCCAGGCTACTGGAATCAAGTCGCTAAAAATCGGCTATAACAAGGTGTTTGGGTATTACATCGAGGTGACCAAGTCGAATTTATCGACTCTGCCTGAAGGACGATATGAACGCAAGCAAACGCTGGCGAACGCAGAACGTTTTGTTACTCCGGAGCTAAAGGAGAAAGAGACGCTAATTCTGGAAGCAGAAGAGCAGATGGTTGACCTTGAATTTGCCCTCTTTAACGAGCTGCGTGTGTCTATAGCTGCAGAGATCTCCAGATTGCAGCGTCTGGCGGAGCAGATTGCCGAGATCGACGTGTACCGCTCGTTATCTGCTGTCGCAGCGGATAGTGGATTCGTGAAGCCAGTTCTAACGGACGGATTTGATTTAGTAGTCGACCAGGGCAGACATCCGGTTGTAGAGTCGGTGATGAATGATTCCGCGTTTATTTCCAACGGAACACACCTGAGCAAAGAAGAAGCTAGCATTTTGCTTATTACCGGTCCCAATATGGCAGGAAAAAGCACTTATATGAGACAAGTAGCGCTCATCTCTATTTTGGCGCAAATGGGTAGCTTCGTACCTGCAGCCCAAGCTGAGGTTCCGATGATTGACCGTATATTTACCCGGATTGGGGCAGCGGATGATCTGATCGGTGGTCAAAGCACCTTTATGGTCGAAATGGCTGATATTCAGGTCATGACTGAAAAAGCAACGTCTCGAAGCCTGATCATCATTGATGAGCTGGGGCGCGGAACTTCTACTAGCGAAGGTATGGCAATCGCTCAGGCTGTTATTGAGTATGTATATCATCATATTGGCTGCAAGGCGCTTGTCTCGACGCATTTTCATGAACTGGCGCATTTGGAGAGCAGTCTTCCAGGACTTAGAAATTATTGCATGGCTGTACAGGAGAGTGGCGAAAAGGTACACTTTCTGCGCAAGCTGATTCCAGGAGCTGCAGATAGCAGCTACGGTATTTATTGTGCCCGGCTGGCTGGACTTCCTGGTGATATAATAGATAGAGCTTATGGTCTGCTTCAAGGATTCGAGCAAGCCGCTGCAGCGACGCAAAGAACGGGTTCAGTGGAGACAGCAGCTACGGATCAGGGCAGCATACCTACAGAAGTTCGCACAGAAAAGTCTAATCGTAACGAGGTTGTTCAGTTATCCATCTTTGGAGATGAGCTACCGGCTAAAAAAAGCGGAGGAAAAGCTTCGGGCAGCTCTGAGGATCATGTTTTAAGAGAAATAGTTAACATGGTTAAAGATGCTGATTTGATGAATATGACCCCGCTTCAGGCCATGCAATTAATTAATGAAATGAAAGCAAAATCGAGACATCTATAGGTTTATTATCAGTAATTATTCGTGATCAAGGATGTTATGCAAGGAGGGACAAGCAGTGGGTAAAATTGTAGTGCTTGATGAACATATCGCGAATCAGATTGCCGCAGGTGAGGTTGTAGAACGCCCTTCATCCGTTGTCAAAGAGTTAGTAGAGAACGCGATTGATGCCGGAGCGACGAAAATCGAAGTTTTGATTGAAGAAGGCGGACTTGAACTCATTCGAGTTGTTGATAATGGCAGCGGCATTGATCCGGAGGATTGTGAGGCAGCTTTTTACCGACATGCTACAAGTAAACTGCTCTCCGGCCGTGATTTGTTTCAAATACGCAGTCTTGGCTTCCGTGGAGAGGCATTACCGAGTATAGCGGCAGTGTCCAAGGTTCGGCTACTCTCAAGCAACAATGATACGGGACTAGGTCAGGCTGTCGTTATAGAAGGCGGCACATTAAAAGAAAATGAGCAGACAGCAGCCCCTAAAGGTACTGATATCACGATCAAGGAATTGTTTTATAATACTCCGGCAAGGCTTAAGTATATGAAGACGATTCAGACCGAGCTCGGTCATGTATCAGACGTGATGTACAGGCAGGCTCTGGCCCATCCGGAAATAGCTTTTATTTTGCGTCATAATGGAAATACATTGCTCCAAAGTCAAGGCGGCGGAGATATGCTTCAGGTGATTGCATCCATTTATGGCATAAATACGTCAAAAAAAATGGTCAGCATTTCTTCAGAAAACCTGGATTATATAATATCAGGATATATTGGATTGCCTGAACTGACTCGCTCAAATCGCGGAGGAATGTCTACGATTGTTAACGGCCGTTACATTCGAAATCAGGGTCTTCATCAAGCTATTTTAAGAGCTTACCATACGCTGCTTCCAATTAATCGTTACCCGCTTGTTGTGTTGATGCTCGACATGCATCCTTCATTGGTTGATGTTAACGTTCATCCAGCCAAGCTTGAGGTCCGTTTCAGCAAAGAAGCTGAGCTTAATGCTTTTGTAGAGGATAGTATTCGCCGTTTACTTTCCGAACAAGTTCTCATTCCTCAAGTGGTGAAGCAAAATATTGGAAGAGGAGAATCCAAGTCTGTCATTCAAGAGCAGTTCCACTTCCAATCGCAGCGAAATGAGAATATACAATACAAACAATCTCAGGCTCCTTCTCAGACTGAAATAAACAGCCCTCAAGGGGGATATAGCAGTAACCGGGACACTACTAAAAAAAACGTTCCTAACAGCGGTTTTACAGTGCGTGAGCAAGTATCTACCGGTGACAGAGCAAGATATACCGGTGGGACTGCTGTCCCCCCAGTATCAGGTGCTTCAGGCAAACTGAACAACAGTAATTCGTATAATGCTAAAGTACAGATTCCTGAAGCATTATATTCTTCACCAGAGCAAAAACCTGAAATTCCGGCTTTTCCTGAACTATCACTGATCGGTCAGCATCATGGCACTTATCTAATTGCCCAAAATGAAGAGGGTTTGTATTTAATCGATCAGCATGCGGCCCATGAGAGAGTCAACTATGAATATTATTTCGAAAAATTTGGTCACCCTGCTGACGCTTCCCAAGAGCTGCTTATTCCGATTACTCTTGAGTTTACCTCTGCTGAGAGTGAAAAAATTAAAGAACGGCTTCATTGGTTCGAACAAGCCGGGGTTATTTTGGAACACTTCGGAGGCGGAACATTCCGTGTGGTCTCACATCCGTATTGGTTTCCATCCGGTGAAGAGACAGCCATCATTGAAGAAATGGCCGAATGGGTTCTCAATGAACGCAGTATTGATCTGGCGAAGCTAAGAGAAAAATCATCCATACTTGTTTCTTGTAAAGCATCGATAAAGGCTAATCAGAAAATAACGCCAGAAGAGGCAAATACGTTAATTCAGAGACTCGGTGCTTGCAAGCAGCCATATACTTGTCCGCATGGTCGGCCGATTGTAATTTCTTTTTCAGCTTATGATTTGGAAAAATTGTTTAAACGGGTAATGTGAACGGAGGAAATGGTAATTGATTATTACGACGGGAGACAATGAAGCACCTGAAGCGGTAGAGCGAGCAGAGGCACTATCCATAGAATCGGGGGTACAATATGTTCGCAGAAACCGGACTTCTGTGTCTAAATTGTCTGAGCGTTATGGCAACACAGATATACTAGTTATTGTAGAAGGTGGAGCAAGACTGATACGATCCGATGGAGAGTCATTCATGTTTCATCCCAGTATGGCTTTTGTACGTGCAAAACGGCTGTTAAAAGGCCAAAATGACACAATGCTGGATGTTGCAAAAGTAACGCCTGGTGACACTATTATCGATTGTACCGCCGGACTTGGGTCGGATTCAGCCGTTTTCTCGCTTGCGGCAGGACCCGATGGCGAAGTTATAGCTCTTGAAGACTCACTTCCTCTATGGGTTTTGTTGCGTGAAGGCTTCCGATCCTATGTATCTGGAATTCAGGCTTTTGACGATGCCCTGCGGAGAATAAAGCCACGGTGTATCCATCATCTTGCTGCACTGCGTGAGATGCCTGACAAGAGCGCTGATGTCGTGTATTTTGACCCTATGTTTCGTGATCCGATTATGGAATCATCTGCTATTTCGCCGCTCCGTATGTTCGCAAATAATGACTGCCTGTCTGAGGACGTCATCGCAGAGGCCAAGCGAGTGGCACGAAAAAGTGTCGTTCTAAAGGAAAAGAAGGGCAGTGGTGAGTTTGAACGGCTCGGATTTAATCCTGTGGAGAGATCCCATACTAAAATTGTTTACGGAGTGATTTCGCTTGAGCACTAACGACAAACCTAAACTGCTTGTACTTGTTGGACCAACGGCAGTTGGCAAGACAAGCCTAAGCATTGAGCTAGCCAAGATGTTCTCCTGCGAAATTATATCGGGGGATTCGATGCAGGTCTACCGCGGGATGGATATCGGTACAGCGAAAATCACAACAGAAGAAATGCAGGGGGTTCCCCATCATCTGATTGATGTGCTTTCGCCGGATGAAGCATTTTCAGTGGCTCAGTTCCAGGAATGGTGCAAGGAGCTTATTCCGGCTATTCATGGCCGGGGAAAGCTGCCCTTTATCGTAGGTGGTACGGGTCTTTATATAGAATCGGTATGCTACGAGTATCAATTTATCGAAGCGGGAGCAGATGAAGATTTCCGTCTTGCTCAGCAGCAAATCGCAGATCAGGAAGGACCGGAAGTGCTGCATGCCAAACTATCCGCTGTAGATCCAAAATCGGCAGAACGGCTTCATCCAAATGATGTCCGCCGAGTCATTCGCGCTCTAGAAGTATTTCATCTAACCGGGGACACATTATCTTCACGATTAGAGGAGCAGATTAAGCAGTCTCCATATCATCTCTGCATCATCGGTTTGACAATGGACCGTAAAATGCTATATAACCGTATTGAACAGCGTATCGATCAAATGATGGAGTCGGGCCTCGTTCAAGAGATACAAAATCTGCTGAATCAGGGCTATGCCCGTCAACTCGTATCCATGCAGGGATTAGGTTATAAGGAAATCGTGGAGCATCTTGTAGATGACGTCCCGCTAAGTGTTGCTGTGGAGAAACTGAAGCGGGATACTCGAAGATTTGCAAAACGGCAGTTGTCATGGTTCCGCCATATGGCTGATATCTCATGGATTGATCTGGGGGAGGGCGAAAAGTTTTCCACGATTTTGGATTCTGCTCGTGATATAATAGCAGGAAAGTTTCTTACTGATCTTGAATATAATTCTAAACACTACTAATTGATTCTTATGGGGGTACCGCTAATGAACAAATCCATTAACATCCAAGATACGTTCCTGAACCAAATGCGTAAAGAGAGCATCCCTGTTACTGTTTTTCTAACAAACGGTTTTCAGATCAGAGGAACGATTAAAGCGTTTGACAACTATATCATTGTGATTGATAGTGATGGACGTCAGCAAATGGTGTACAAGCACGCGATTTCAACCTTCCAGCCACAGCGTAATGTTTCACTTATGCAAGATACTCAGAATGAAGGATAAGTTCTGACTGAAACTTTTTCAAATTCGATACGTTTAATGCTATAGGAAGTGGAGCGGAGCAACCTGAAACAAGGTTGTTCTTTTCTTTCCGAGCATAATAATACTGATCCGTTTATTGAATACAATGCCATCATTGATCAGTATGAAGGGAGTCAGAGAAATTCATGTCTACAAAGAAAACTTCTGGATTGACTAGAAGCACAACGCCAGATCGGAAGCCAAGAAAACCGAAGGGTCATAAAAAGAAAAAACTGACGATGAAACGTGTGTTATTGACGATGTTTTTTACCGCGGCGATTGCGATATTCTGTGCGATTGCAGGGTATTTGTACATTACCGTTAGCGGCGAGAAGATACTAGCCGAGAATGTGGACAAACTGCAAATTTATGAAACTTCAAAAGTTTATGACCGCAGCGGCAACCTCATGGGAGAATTGTCAATAGATAAAAGTGAGCCCGTGGATCATGAAGATATTCCTCCGCTCCTATTAAATGCATTTGTGGCGACGGAAGACAGACGTTTCTTCGAGCACAATGGGGTCGATTTATGGTCAATTGGACGCGCAGCGGTTAAAGACATTGCAGCACGCTCCATGGTTGAGGGCGGAAGTACGATTACACAGCAATTAGCCAAAAATATTTTCTTAAGCTCAGACAAGACGTTTTTCCGTAAAGCTACCGAGATGTCAATAGCGATGGCGCTCGAACGTAAAAAAACTAAACAAGAAATTTTAACGCTGTACTTAAATCGTATTAGTTTCGGGGGTACGGTTTATGGGATCAAGGCTGCTTCCATACGGTATTTTGGAAAAAGTGATTTAAATAATTTGGATTTGTGGGAAATGGCTACGTTGGCAGCAATGCCTAAGGGTCCATCAAGATACAATCCGTTGAAAAATCCGGAATTATCCAAACAACGTCGTGCTGTAGTGCTTGATTTGATGTTTCAGGAGGGCTACATTAATGCTGCTGAACGGGATGAGGCTAAAGCAGTAGAATATACTTATGAGCCCCCGGTCAAAAATCAAAGCTATCTGGCATTTAAGGATTATGTAATTGAAGAGGCTGAGGAGAAATTTGGTCTGACAGAAGACCAACTGAACCGTGGCGGGTATAAAATTTATACCACGATGGATGCCCAGGCTCAGAAAGCAGTCGAAAAGGCATTTGCCAACGATGATTACTTTGAAAAGAGCAAAGATGATCAACAGGTTCAGGGTTCAATCGTGATCATGAATCATGCAAATGGCAGTCTCGTTGCTGTTCTAGGTGGACGTGACTACCAGCGTAAAGGCTTCAGTCGACTTGATAGCCGACGTCAGCCTGGCTCCGCATTCAAGCCGATCGTATCTTATGCACCTGCGCTTGAAAGTGAGAAATATTCACCTGATTCGATGATCAGTAACGAGCAGCAGTGCTTCGGAAACTATTGTCCGAAAAACCTGCATGGTTATTCTAAGTCAATCAATTTGACAACCGCCTTGACCAGATCCGAGAATATTCCAGCTGTATGGCTATTGAATGAAATCGGAGTGAAGACAGGCGTAAGGTATGCTGAAGAAATGGGCATTAAGATGGACAAGGATGATCGCAACCTTGCGATTGCACTTGGCGGTCTGACCCATGGTACGAACACATTGGAAATGGCAGGAGCATTCAGCGTGTTTGCTAATGGTGGCGAATATAATGCTCCGTATTCGATTAAATCGATCGTGGATCATGATGGAGTCGAGAGATATAAACACAATCCGCCGAAATCCAAGCAAGTCATTAGTGAACAGACTGCGTATTACATGACTGAAATGCTGCAGAACGTCGTTAATGACGGTACAGGTAAACGCGCGAAGATTAGTCGTCCGGTTGCTGGTAAGACAGGAACAACGCAGCATGGTATCAATGGCTTGAACAGCAAAAAGAATCGTGACGTTTGGTTCGTTGGTTATACGCCTGAATGGACGGCAGCGATCTGGATGGGCTATGACAAGCCGGATAAGAACCATCTGTTGAATGGCAGCAGTGGACAGACAGCAGCGATGTTTGCAGCAATTATGGAGGAAGCCCTGAAGGGAGTTCCGGTTAAAGATTTCCCGGTACCCAAAAATCTGCAGAAGCCGGAACCGGAGCCGGAGCAAACGGTTGAGGCACCTGCAGGCTTGTCAGCCTCCTACAGTGAGGATACCGGAGTAATATCATTGAGCTGGACTGGAGTTAGTCAGAATGATGTAGTCTACCGTATTTATCGGAAAGATAACACGCAGACTGAGTTCTCTCACTATATGGATTCAGTAGGAACGTCTTATGATGATATTGGTGTTGTCGCGGGCACGGGCTATGAATATTATGTAAGAGCCTATGATCCGGTAAATAATACTGAAAGTGATCCTTCGAATACAGTTCAGGTTCTTATAGTCGCAGATGAACCGCCGATGGATGAAGTTGATCCAGGCCTTAATGGTAATGGAGATGGTCTGCCAGAGGGGCCAGGCAGTGGAAATGGAACTGACGGAGTTACACCTCCAACAGGTGATCAAGGAACATTACCGGGTAATGGAAACGGTCAACCCGGCAACGGTTCATCTGGAGGGAATAGCGGCCAAAGTCCTGGAACAGGAAACGGTAATGGCAATGGAAATGGAAACGGTAGTGGGGGTTCTGGAGGAACATCCTCTGGAGATACCGGCGGAGGTAACTCTTCAGATAATAGTGACACGGGTGTACCACTGGATAATGGCACGAGCCCGGATAGTGGAACACCAGATGCTCCAGCAGGAAATGATGGATCGGGTATAGGCACTAACGGTTGATGGAAAATTGTTGTTATATCAAGAGGTACAGGTTCTTATATTAAGGAGCCTGTACCTCTTTGTTTGCGCAGGAGCTTGTCCTTGAAAAATCGTTTTTGAGACTGTCTATTAAATATGGTAAGCTGAAGGTACATTGTTTTGAGAGGGTTAATGCCATGAAACGTAAATTCGGAGACCGCGCGAATTGGCGCAGAGTAACCCAGCGTCAATTTAAATCCAGGTTTGTTGAGAGTGATGATTTTACAGGCTATGTTACGGCATACAGCATTAATGCACTACGTGATCCTCTGTGGAAAACATATGGTGGACATACTTTTCGGATTGCAGATAAGGGCTATATTTGGCTGCAGTATTATCCAAAAGGAGTACATTATGTCATAACCGCTATGTTTGATGATAAGGGAGAGATCGTAGAGTGGTATATCGATGTCTGTAAAACACAAGGGGTTACCGATCAAGGAGTACCTTGGTTTGACGATTTGTATCTGGATATAGTCGTGTTAAAAAGTGGTGAAGTTTTTCTGCTGGATGAGGATGAGCTGGATGAGGCTTTAAGTAAAGGGTTTATCAGTGTCAGAGATTACGATATGGCCACTGAAACAGCACAGGAAGTGCTGCATGCAATTCAAAATCACGATTTTCCGTTTTTTGAAATGTCATTGAATCATTATCGAAGCGAATTCGCTCAAGGTGATTCTATGTAATTTGGAGGGAAGCATGTTCGTATCGAATAAGAAAACCTATTCAGGATCTGCAAATCGCCCCCGGCGATCTTGGCGAAGACGGATGTTTAGATGGACGTTATTGTTATTGCTGGCATGCATATTGTGGCTCGTTTATGTTATTGCGCAAATCGGAAGTATTGAGCGGAATCCTGCTGTTGTGAAGCAAATGGCAACGCCTGCTGACGCAGGAATTTTACTTGGCGCTGCTATGTGGGGGGATCAACCCAGTCCAGGTCTGGAAGAGAGATTGCAGTTAAGTCTGAAGGATTATAGGGACGGCAAGTTTCAAGTGTTTATTTTGACCGGAGGGTTGGACCGACCGGAGTATCGATATACGGAAGCAGAAGGAATGGCAATTTATCTTGAGGCTCATGGAGTTCCCAGAGATAAAATATTGCTTGAAAATAAAGCTACCAGCACCTATGAGAACCTGAAATTCAGTAAGAAAATTATGGAGGAGCATGGATTAAAGACGGCTCTTATTATGACCCATACCTACCATGGGAACAGAGCTTTAGAAATCTCTCAGATGCTGGGTTACTCTGATCCTAAGCTATCTTTGACAGAAACGAAGGTTCTTAAACCGACGCAGAAGACAGCTAGAGAAATACTAGCTTATACCAAATGGAAAATGGACCAGATCGCGATCATCTTTGGCTGGAAATGATAAAACTTCTAATAACGGACAAGAAGAGAGAATACATTCTATATGTGCGTGTCTAACAAGAAGCTTTGGAGCCACTATATAATGGGGTGATCTACATATGTCAGGGCGTGTGATGGCCAGCAGCGGTTCTTCGGAAGAGAGGCCTTCCAGACAGATTAATGTAATATTGAGAAGTTCCGAGCCTCCATTGTTATCGCAAGCTGTACCCGATAGTGATCCATTAGGGTCTGCGAAAGGAGTTCAGCAGCAGGGGCAATTTGCAGAGTTGCAAAAAGAAATGGACGGTCTTATTGGACTCGATCATATCAAGGAGCTTATGTTTGAAATTTTCGCTTTGCTGCAAATTGCGACGATGCGCTCGGAAGCAGGGTTACTGACTGGAGCTCAGGTGTATCATATGGTGTTTAAAGGTAATCCCGGGACTGGAAAAACGACGGTTGCAAGAATTGTTGCCAAGATGTTTCAAAGAATGGGCGTGTTGAACAAGGGTCATTTGATTGAAGTGGAACGAGCGGATCTAGTTGGTGAATACATCGGACATACGGCTCAAAAAACGAGAGACCTGATTAAGAAGGCGCTTGGTGGGGTATTGTTTATTGATGAAGCCTACAGTCTTGCACGTGGTGGAGAGAAGGATTTTGGAAAGGAAGCAATTGATACTCTTGTAAAAGCGATGGAAGACCAGAAAAACCAGTTCATTCTTATCCTTGCTGGTTATTCTGATGAGATGGATTTCTTCCTGTCTACTAATCCAGGCTTACCTTCACGGTTTCCAATCCAGATGGATTTCCCTGACTATACGATTGACCAATTGATTCAAATCGCTGAGGGCATGGTAAGAGCTCGGGACTATACCATGATGCCACAGGCCATCCTTAAGCTAAAACAGCATCTCCTTCGAGAAAAGTGTGAAAGCGAGCAAATTTTCAGTAATGCGCGATATGTCCGTAATATTATTGAACGAGCGGTTCGTCATCAGGCGGTACGTTTGCTCAATCAATATGGAGGAGGATCTCCGGGCAAATTGGAGCTTATGACACTTCGAACTGAGGATTTGAAGCTGGATAATAAGTAATAATAATTATATGATTAAGGTTAGAATAACACCTAGGGGAACGTAAGGGAGAGGTAAGGGTATCATGGCAGTATTTTCAGAGGAAATTGTAGGCTGGTTGGAAGAAGCGGAACGGAAGGCGGATTCCAAATTCCGTGAAATTGATTCAATCGTTGACCGGAATCAGTGGAAGGTCATCGAGGCATTTCAAAAACACCAAGTGAGCGATTTCCATTTTGCAGGATCTACGGGTTATGCGTATAATGATCGCGGACGCGAAGTGCTTGACCTTGTGTATGCCGATGTTTTCGGCGCAGAGGCGGCGCTTGTGCGTCCGCATTTTGCGTCAGGAACTCATACGATCGCAACGGCATTGTTTGGTGTTCTCCGTCCTGGGGATAGACTGTTGTACATTACGGGCCGTCCATATGATACTTTACATAAGGTGATCGGTAAGCCAAGTGATGGCACGGGTTCGCTTCAGGATTTCGGAATTCATTATGACGAAGTAATGCTGCTGGAAGATGGAACAGTTGACTGGGATGCGGTAAAGGTTAAAATGAAGTCTGAGACCAAAGTAATCGGTATTCAGCGTTCACGAGGGTATGAGTGGAGAGACTCATTCTCTGTAGAACAGATCGGAGAAATGGTCCGCCGTGTGAAGGAAATAAATCCGAATGTAATCGTATTTGTTGACAATTGCTACGGTGAATTTACAGAGCTTCAAGAACCTACTGAAGTCGGTGCGGATTTGGTTGCCGGTTCGTTAATCAAAAATCCGGGTGGCGGAATAGCAGAGACAGGCGGATATATAGCAGGGCGGGAACATTTGGTTCAATTGTCCGCGTATAGACTAACTGCTCCAGGCATTGGTGGTGAAGTCGGGGCGATGTTAGGGACGACTAGAGGAATATATCAAGGGCTGTTCCTTGCCCCGACACTTGTAGGACAAGCGGTAAAAGGAAGTGTGCTCGCAGCCGCAGTATTTGAGCGGGCAGGCTTTCAAAGCCGGCCAAAATGGAATGATCACCGCAGTGATTTAATCCAGGCAATTTCCTTCAGCGGTTCACAGCAATTGATAGCTTTTGTACAGGGGATTCAGCGCGCAGCTGCCGTTGATGGTCATGTTGTTCCAGAACCTTGGGATATGCCTGGCTATGAACACCCAGTAATTATGGCAGCCGGAACCTTCATTCAAGGCGGTAGCCTAGAATTATCAGCTGATGCCCCGATTCGCGATCCATATATAGCGTATATGCAGGGCGGGTTAACTTACTCTCATGTGAAGTTTGGACTTCTTACAGCCTTGCAGACAATGAAGGATCGGGAGCTGCTGTAATCACGTTTTTAACCTGAATGATCAGCTTTTTGTGAGTTATTCTAACATTTGTATTGACATGTTAGGATAGTTTACATAGAATTATAGATAAGATCATTTACTGGAAGGTTGAGAGCGATGAGTGATGATATTCGGAGAAATATGGCATTGTTTCCAATCGGTATCGTAATGAAGCTCACGGATTTAACTGCACGTCAAATCCGATATTATGAACAGCATGAGCTTATTGTGCCTGCACGTACTTCAGGGAACCAGCGTCTGTTTTCATTTAACGATGTTGAGCGCCTCCTTGAAATTAAGGGTCTCATTGATAAAGGTGTCAATATTGCTGGCATTAAGCAAGTTATGAATCCGATGAACAAGGAATCCGAAGAAGCGACCGTGATGAATAGAGACACGGAAGAGAAACGGAAAGAGATGAGTGATTCACAGCTTTATCGTATGTTGAAGCAACAGCTGGTAACCGGTAAAAGACCGGGTCAAGTATCCCTTATTCAGGGAGAATTGTCTCGCTTTTTCAAATTATAAACGTTGGGAGAGGTTATGTTGAGTTACTCAAAAGAAGATATTATGCGCATTGCCAAGGAAGAAAATGTTCGCTTTATCCGTTTGCAATTTACCGATCTACTTGGAACAATTAAAAATGTAGAGATTCCGGTAAGCCAATTGGAAAAAGCTCTTGATAACAAAATGATGTTTGACGGTTCATCGATCGAAGGTTATGTTCGGATCGAAGAGTCCGATATGTACTTATATCCAGACCTTGAAACATGGGTGATTTTCCCTTGGGTAACTGAGGGTCGTGTTGGTCGACTGATTTGTGATGTGTATATGCCGGATGGAACTCCATTTGAAGGCTGTCCTCGTGGAATTTTGAAACGTGCTCTTAAGGAAGCGGAAGAATTAGGTTATACAGCAATGAACGTAGGTCCGGAGCCGGAGTTTTTCTTGTTCAAGACAGATGAGAAAGGTAACCCAACTATGGAGTTGAATGACCAAGGTGGTTACTTTGATCTTGCACCAACAGATCTTGGTGAAAATTGCCGTCGTGAAATTGTTTTGCAATTGGAGGAAATGGGCTTTGAAATCGAAGCTTCCCACCATGAAGTAGCTCCTGGTCAACATGAGATCGACTTTAAATATGCAAAAGCAATTAAAGCGGCTGACCAAATTCAAACCTTTAAATTGGCAGTTAAAACAATTGCTCGTCATCACGGCTTACATGCGACATTTATGCCGAAACCATTGTATGGTGTAAGTGGTTCGGGTATGCATTGTAATCAATCACTATTCAAAGGCAAAGTAAATGCATTTGTAGATGAGAATGATTCAATTGGCTTGAGTAAAGATGCACGCCATTATATGGCAGGTATTCTGAAGCATGCACGTGCGTATGCAGCTATTACTAACCCAACTGTTAATTCATACAAACGCCTTGTTCCTGGTTATGAGGCTCCTTGCTATGTTGCTTGGTCTTCCAGTAACCGTAGCCCAATGGTTCGTATCCCGGCTTCTCGCGGTCTTAGTACCCGTATTGAAGTTCGTAACCCGGACCCTTCAGCTAACCCATACCTTGCACTTGCTGTAATGCTCAAAGCAGGTCTTGACGGAATTAAGAACGAATTGCCACTCGCAGCTCCAATAGATCGCAATATCTACATCATGACTGAAGAAGAATTGATCGAAGAAGGAATTCCAAGTTTGCCAGCTAACCTCAAAGAAAGTCTGGACGAAATGCTGCGCAGCGAATTGGTTGCTGATGCACTTGGCGAACACGCACTAACTCACTTCTATGAATTGAAAGCTATCGAATGGGACATGTTCCGCACTCAAGTACACCAATGGGAACGTGATCAATACATCTCTTTGTACTAATTAACATTAGTAATTGTAAACCTCTGATAATTCTGACTGACAGTTGGAATCATCAGAGGTTTTTTTATCGGAAAAAAGATGATTATTGTGCAAGGTTAGTATTAGGTGGAAGGTGGGAAATGGAGGGACATGAGGGACCTTATTATGTGGAATAGGGGCTGATGTGTCCATAAAGTGGGGGAATTAAGGCATATATGCAAATAAAGAATGGAGAAGACTTAAAATCATAAGTCCTCTCCATGGGCCCTCAAACTAAGCTTTAATGTCGATATTACCGCCTAAATGTGGTTGAATGCTCTGCTCCATCATTTTGATGAGTGCCTCACCATTTACCTCTGCTTGATCTTTTGACATCTTTAATACCGAGATGCTTACTGCTTGTTTCAGGTTGCTTTGAGAAAGACCAATGGATAACGCAGCAACGTCCATAGTTTCTACCTCCTAGTTGTTTGAATGGGCTACATAAATGTTATCGGTTATTTTATGATAGAATTAAACAGAGTTTGTTTGTTGCGTTAATATCTGATAGTAACACTAGTTCCGATCGGAACTATACCTGCTAATTGAACGACATCCTCATTGTGCATTCTTATACAGCCGTGAGAAACCTCGTGACCTATTGAAGAGGGGTCGTTTGTTCCATGAATTCCATAATGAGGTCTGGATAAGCCCATCCAATAAGCACCAAAAGGGCCTCCCGGATTAGGAGCCTTATTGATGATTGTGTATGAACCGACTGGAGTCTGCGTTAACATTTTACCGATTCCAACCGGATATCCTTTAATAACGATGTTGTTATCCAATAAATACAGCATTCGGTCAGACAAATCGACGATGATGCGATAGTTTGGCATATAGTTATTTGCCTCCGTTTTTTATCTAGTTTATGACCCATAGACTAAGGTTGATTGGGCAATTTCACATATATGGAGCTGAGAAGATGGGAACTCGGGAAATAGTATTCACGTCAATATGCGAAAAATTAAAAAACGCGGCGGAATTTGAAGAATTGGAAATGCTTCTAATGAATGAGTCGAATTTACCTGGACCACGCGGGAATTTGGAGCTGGCTGCTTTTTTTGCGGATCAATATCAATCAACTGTTGTAACAGATAAAATGTGGGAGCTTTTATTGAGATGGGTGAAATATGATGAGAGACAGGCTGATACTAATGATCCTCGTGTGTTTTTGCCGTTTTGTGCGATTCAAGCGATGGGAGCCTTGTACATATATGCGAATGAAGCTAGGAGGGAGCTCATTACAATCGAAATTGTCAAAGCCATGAATGATACTCGCTGGAGAATACGGGAGGGAGCAGCTATGTCACTGCAAAGAATTGGAGAGAAACAATTTGTAGTCATACAAAACCTGTTCGAACGTATGTACCATAATGCTAGTCTGTTAGAAAAACGTGCGTTTGTAGCTGCAATGGCACATCCTCCCCTTTTGAAACAAGAATCTAATACACGTTTTTCAATAAAATTATCTGAAAGAATTCTCGATGATATTGTTTTAGATGACACATTAGGCAAATCAGAGGATTATCGGGTTTTATCCAAAGGATTGGAGTATGCACTAAGCGTGTTCGTGGAGAAATTGCCTGTGGAAGGTTTTGCGCTTCTTAATAAATACTCGGACAAAGGGGACAAAAGAATAAACAAGATTATTAAGTCAAACCTCGGTAAGTCACGTATTGCTAAAAAATATTCTGATGAAGTAGAACATACTATCGCATTGTATGGTTTTTGATAGAAATAGAAGAGGCTGTCCCAAAAGTTATCTAAGATAACTTTGAGGGACGCTTCTTGTTTAGCAGTGTAAAGGCAAGATATCAGGAAAAGGATGCAAAAATACAGTTTTTTTAAAGTAGCTACCGAAGGATGAACAAAAGCCTGCCAAAATGCAGGAATGTGGTTCAGAATAGACTAGTTTGAAGAGAATCCTTAGAGAAAGCCTGCACATTTGCAGCAATTTAGGACATTTAGTGGATTTGCATGATCAGAACCTGCACATTTGCAGGAATTCCGCATCATGACACTATTACACATGAGATACAGTCATAGAATCTGGCAAAATCAAGCGGTGCAGGATCATCTTCCTAGCACCGCTATTTCTAGTTTTGACGCTAACCCTACTTTTGGGACAGCCCCTTCATTGTACATACGAATTAATGCATGTCTCGGAACAAGCCGACGACTTTGCCGAGAATACTTACATGCTTCAACCGAAGAGGCTCCATCGCAGGATTCTCTGGTTGTAATCTAATATGATCCTTCTCTTTATAAAAAGTCTTGACTGTAGCTTCATCTTCTTCAGTCATCGCGACGACGATATCTCCATTGTTCGCGGTTTGTTGCTGACGAACAATTACATAATCACCGTTATGAATGCCTGCTTCAATCATACTATCTCCTATAACAGATAACATGAAGACTTCACCATCTCCAGAGTAGTGCTGGGGAAGAGGGAAATAATCTTCAATGTTCTCAGTTGCCGTGATCGGAACACCTGCAGTTACCTTACCGATTACCGGCACTCTGGCTACACTATGTGAGAATAAGCTAGCGTTCTCTGACTCATCATGTCCTAGTAATTCTATAGCCCGAGGTTTGGTAGGGTCACGCCTAATAAAACCCTTCTTCTCCAAACGGTCAAGATGACCATGTACAGTTGAACTGGAAGCCAGTCCAACAGCCTCACCAATTTCACGTACAGATGGTGGATAACCTTTCAATCGGACTTCATTTCGTATAAATTCAAGAATTGCTTGTTGTCGGCTAGAAACCTTAGACATACTAATCAACCCCACTTAGTAACGTTTGGGAAAATTATAACATAGAACTACCGTTCGTACAAACATAAGTTCTAAGTTTTAAAATATTAACCAATGAAAGAATTAATAAAATAGGAACAATTGTTCTAAAATCTATTGAAACAAACAAATGTTCGTGTTATAGTATTTGTAAATAACAGAACACTTGTTTGGAGTGGTGATAATGTTGAGATATAGTACATATAAGAGTATTTATGATAATAAGCCTGCAACACGCAACCATTTGAATATCAATATTACGATTGAAGGTTTGCTTCGTCGTCGCGGAAGCTTAATAAAGATTGTTGCTCTTGTTTTGTTCTTAACAGTTACTACTACTGGAATGGTTACTGCATTTGCATCTAATGGTCATGAGAAGGATAATACTTCTTATGAGACGGTAATAGTTATGCCTGGAGATACATTGTGGGAAATTGCAGCCAATCATAAGCCTAACGGTAAAGATACAAGAGTCTATATAGATGAAATAAAACGGGTTAACAAGATGGTAGTAAGCTCAATTCAAGCTGGGGATACTCTGCTGTTACCGGAAATTTAATGATATGATTTATGTTATGTTTAAGAGCTTGTCTGATGCGAGATCATCGCCTTGACAAGCTCTTTTTATCATGTCAAAGTATAAATTGATGCCTAAAACGATTATTATGATTTTATTGAGGCTAAACAGGAGGGAATTATGGATATAGATTCTTTGGTGGAGCGCATTAATGAATTGGCTCGCAAGCATAAATCAGTTGGATTGACTGAGGAAGAGAAAGCCGAGAGAGCAGAGCTTCGTGAAGTTTATTTGCAGAACATTAGAAAAAACTTTCGTCAACAGCTTGACTCCATTGAAATTGTCGATGAGTAAGTAGAGCCAGCCGCAAGGTTTGGCTATACATAAATTGAAATTTATGCAGCTTAATTGGGAGGAAAATGGAATGGGTTCATTTGACAGAAAAGTAGAGCGTAACCAGATTAAGATGAACAAGAAAGGAAAAGGTCCTGTCATTAATAAAGGTGGTGGCAATCCTCGAACCAGTCTTGGGGCTAAAGGAGAAGGAGAATTGTTTCAAGGCCGCAAGATTATTTTGCCTGTGGCATTAGTATTGCTTGCAGGACTATATGGTGGTATAGGTCTTATTGGCAACTCGTCAGAGTTGAACTCAAGCTTATACTGGATAACAATTGGGTTGTACTTGCTTTTAGCTTTGACCATTTTCCTAAGAAAGCCATATCTGCGTGTGAACAAAAACTGGCTCTATACATCTAGATTCAATAGAGATAAGCTGCTGGAAGCTGGAAATATCAAAAGTATCAAGGTAAGCCGTAATAAAGTAACCATTGTTCCAAAAAGCAAGGATACAAATTGGATCTTTTATCGTACGCGTAATCTATTTAATACTGCTGCGATGGGTGATACTTTGGAGCAGTTCGCCAAAGCGTATCAAGTGTCTTTTGAAAGAGAATAGTAATCGATCAATTAAAATTATGTGTAAGAATTGAATTGTATAGAGGAGAGGAACGGTTAATATGGCTATTAAAGCGGTATGTTTTGATTTGGACGACACATTGCTCTGGGATGAGCGAAGCGTAAGAGAAGCATTTGAAGAAACTTGCCGTAAGGCGCAGGCTGAGGCTGGAGTCGATCCATCTAAACTTGAAGAAGCGGTGCGTAAGGAAGCAAGAGAACTGTATGAATCCTACGAGACGTTTCCATTTACCAAATTAATCGGGATCAATCCTTTTGAAGGACTCTGGGCTAATTTCACAGCGGGCGAACAACCGGAATTCCGTAAACTGGAGCAATTAGCGCCAGTATATCGCAAAGAGTCATGGCGTCGTGGACTGCTTGCTCTTGGTATTGATAATGAGAATCTTGCCGCGGAGCTTGCAGAAATGTTCGGTAAGGAACGCCGTTCCCGTCCACATATTTATGAAGAGACCTTTACAATTCTGAATGAATTGAAGGGAAATGTTAAATTGCTGCTTTTAACCAATGGTTGTCCTGCGCTTCAGCAAGAAAAGCTGGATGGAGTACCTGAGTTGACTCCTTATTTTGATGAAATTATTATTTCAGGGAACTTTGGAAAAGGAAAGCCGGATGCGACGATCTTCCATCATGCGCTTGATAAGCTCGGCGTGGAGCCTAAGGAGGCTATCATGGTTGGGGACAAGCTGACAACGGATATTAAAGGTGCTCTTGGAGTTGGAGTTACGGCGGTGTGGATCAACCGTGATGAAAAAACTCGTGACGATGAAATTGTGCCAAATTACGAAATCAAACATTTATCACAATTACATGACATTATAAAAGAGCTTTCTTAATTTGCTACGAACGGGTGAAGGGAGATCAAAGTGAAGATTAGAAGATGGTTTACCGTAAGTCTTGTGATCATACTGGTTTTTATCGTTAATGGATGCGGTAAAAGCAGTAACACTTCAGGACATTCCGCACATAACGGAGGAGACACTGTCCCACAACCGATTGAAGTTCACCTTCAAGTAAATCCGATTGAGGCTAAGGCTGGGGAAACAGTAAAATTCGAAGCTAAAGTGACTCATCAAGGTGATAATGTTGATGATGCCAAAGAGGTTATGTTTGAGTTTTGGAAAGACGGCGAAGCCGAAGACAAGCATCAAAAAGTAACGGTCGATAGCTCGGGTGACGGAGTGTATGTGTTGGAGCAAGCCTTTGAGGAGGCTGGTACTTATCATGTAATTTCGCATGTCACAGCCAAAGATCAGCATTCTATGCCTTCAACTGAATTCACAGTGAAATAATAAAAACTGCCTTTTCCTGATTTTCCGGAGGGGCAGTTTTTATTATGGTTGAGTTGTGTAATATCATATTGAACTAAGCCTTTTAAGCTCCTTAATTTCAGCGTTATAGGTATTTAAAATTTCGGCTTTTTGTTCGTCATTTAGAGTGAAGTTATCATGTAAAGCATTAGGGATTTTATCTGTATTCCAGTGTTCATAAATAACATCAAATTGAGAAAGTAAATCCCGAACATTTTCTTCGCCGGCAATAATTTCATTCGTGTTTCTTATTCTTATTTCCGCCATAGGATTACCCCGCTTTCGGTGAGCTTGATAGAATTATATCTGATGTGAACACTATTGTCGACAGTTTATTTAAAATTTAAAATCATGAATATAGTCAGGAATAGCAAGAGAAGTCCATTTTGAAATGTGACTTTTCTTCCACGCTTTAATCTGATAAACTAAAAATTAATGTTTCACAGGAGGGGTCAGAACGTGAGTAAACCAAGTTTAGAGTCAAGAATGAAAGAACGAATATTAATACTTGATGGTGCTATGGGCACTATGATCCAGCAGGAGAACTTGTCAGCAGCTGATTTTGGCGGGGAAGAGCTGGATGGCTGTAATGAAATGCTCGTGCTCACCCGACCTGATATTATTCAGAAAATTCATGAACAATACTTTGAGGCTGGCGCTGATCTTATCGAAACTAACACGTTCGGTGCAACCTCTGTAGTGCTTGCAGAATATGATTTGCAGGATCGGGCACGTGAAATAAACCTTGCAGCTGCTCAGCTTGCGATCGCTGCAGCTAATAAATACAGCACTCCAGATCATCCTCGTTATGTCATTGGTGCGATGGGACCAACAACAAAGACGCTTTCTGTCACGGGTGGTGTCACTTTTGATGAGTTAAGCGATAGCTATGAAGAGCAAGCTGTAGCGCTTATTGAAGCAGGTGTGGATGCACTGCTACTGGAAACGTCTCAAGATACATTAAACGTAAAAGCCGGAAGTATCGGGATAACTCGTGCTATTGAAGCTACTGGCAAAAAGCTGCCTTTAATGATCTCAGGGACTATTGAACCGATGGGAACGACGCTGGCTGGTCAAAATATTGAAGCATTTTATATTTCACTTGAGCATTTGAACCCAATTTCGATTGGTCTGAACTGTGCGACCGGACCGGAATTTATGAGAGATCATATCAGAACCCTGTCGGAAATGGCGAAGGCAGCTGTTAGCTGCTATCCGAATGCAGGACTTCCAGATGAGAACGGTAATTATCATGAATCACCGGATTCACTCGCTCAGAAGATGTCAGCATTTGCAGAGCAAGGCTGGCTGAATATCGCTGGTGGTTGCTGTGGTACGACACCTGCACATATCGCTGCTATGGCAGATAAATTAAGTCAATATAGTCCACGACCTCTTGCAGGCGAACATCCACCTGCACTGTCCGGAATCGATCCGGTCTATGTTGAATTTGACAACCGTCCTTATATGGTTGGGGAGAGAACAAACGTTCTGGGTTCGAGAAAATTCAAACGCCTCATAGTAGAAGGCAAGTACGAGGAAGCATCTGAAATAGCCCGTGCACAGGTGAAAAACGGCGCTCAAGTCGTTGACGTCTGTGTTCAGGACCCTGATCGTGATGAGTCTGAGGATATTAAACAATTCCTTGAACTTGTTGTGAAAAAGGTAAAGGTACCGCTCATGATCGATACAACCGATCCCAAAGTACTTGACCTGGCGCTTAAATATTGTCAGGGTAAATCAATAATTAACTCCATTAACCTTGAGGACGGCGAAGAAAAATTTGAGAGCGTTACTCCTCTTATTCTTAAGTATGGTGCAGCTGTAGTAGTTGGTACCATCGATGAACGAGGACAAGCTATTACGAGGGAAGATAAGCTGGAGGTTGCCAAACGTTCTCATGATTTACTCGTTAACAAATATGGTTTGAATGCTGAAGATATCATATTTGACCCATTGGTGTTTCCGGTGGGGACTGGTGATGAGCAGTATATTGGCTCTGCCAAGGAAACCATTGAAGGCATTCGTTTGATTAAGGAAGCTTTGCCATCCTGTCATACCGTTCTCGGCATTAGTAACGTCTCCTTTGGTTTGCCGGAAGCAGGACGTGAAGTTCTGAACTCTGTGTTCCTGTACGAGTGTACTAAAGCAGGTCTGGATTATGCGATTGTGAATACAGAGAAGGTTGAACGTTATGCTTCGATTCCTGAGGAGGAACGTAGGCTTGCAGAAGAACTAATTTACAATACGAACGATGATACTTTGGCTGCGTTTGTTGCGGCCTTCCGTAATAAGAAGGTTGAGAAAAAAGAAAAAGCAGTTAATTTATCTCTGGAAGAACGATTGGCATCTTATGTTGTTGAGGGAACGAAGGAAGGTTTGATTCCGGATCTCGAAGAAGCTTTAAATCGTTATACTGCGCTTGAAGTCATTAATGGCCCTCTGATGGCAGGTATGGGGGAAGTCGGACGGTTGTTCAACAATAATGAGCTGATTGTAGCGGAAGTGCTTCAGAGCGCAGAAGTTATGAAAGCATCCGTAGCATATTTGGAAAACTTCATGGAGAAGAATGAGTCCTCTGTAAAAGGTAAAATTCTTCTTGCGACAGTTAAAGGCGATGTCCATGATATCGGTAAAAACCTTGTCGAGATCATTTTGTCCAACAACGGTTATCATATCGTAAATTTGGGTATAAAAGTACCACCGGAACGGATTATTGAAGCCTACCGAGTGGAAAAGGCCGA
This sequence comes from Fontibacillus panacisegetis, assembly GCF_900102215.1. Taxonomy (GTDB): domain Bacteria; phylum Bacillota; class Bacilli; order Paenibacillales; family Paenibacillaceae; genus Fontibacillus; species Fontibacillus panacisegetis. Next base: position 122,154 of record NZ_FNBG01000003.1, on the reverse strand, counting down.
TGCGATCGGGCTGTCTGGATTGCTTGTTAAATCGGCACAGCAAATGGTATCCACAGCTCAGGATTTACGCAATGCTGGAATTGATGTACCGATTATGGTGGGCGGTGCTGCACTTACTCGCAAATTTACGAAGACGCGTATTCGCCCCGAGTATAACGGCATGGTCGTTTATGCCAAGGATGCGATGGATGGTCTCGATTTGGCGAATAAGCTGATGGACCCTACAAGCCGTGAAGAAATGCGACTCGCTATGGAAGCTGAAAAGGAAGCTGATACGGATACGACAACAGCAAAGCAGCTGCCGGAGCTTACTAGAGCGGTGAGATCAAATATTTCAACAGATGCACCTGTCTTTATACCACCTGATTTGGATCGCCACGTATTGCGTGATTACCCAATCAATCATATTATCCCGTATATCAACATGCAGATGCTTCTGGGACATCACCTCGGTCTACGTGGATCAGTTGAGGGATTGCTGGCATCAGGTGATGAAAAAGCAGCTTCCCTGAAAGCAACCGTTGATGAATTACTGCAAGGAGCTGTGTTAAATGGTATAATACGTGCTCAAGCGATGTACCGGTTTTTCCCGGCTCAATCGTCAGGAAATGATATTATCATTTACGATCCTGAGGATCACACCAAGGTTCTGAAGACATTTAGTTTCCCTAGACAACGTGTTGAACCGTTCTTGTGTCTGTCAGACTTTTTGAAATCTGTAGACAGTGGTGTTATGGACTATGTTGGATTTCTGGTAGTAACGGCAGGACAGGGAATTCGTGAGCTGTCTGAAGAAATGAAAAACAAGGGTGACTATCTTCGTTCGCATGCACTTCAATCCCTTGCGCTTGAAACCGCTGAAGCATTAGCAGAACGCGTTCACCATATGATGCGCGATACATGGGGCTTCCCTGATCCGCATGATATGACGATGAAGCAGCGTCATGGAGCAAGATATCAAGGAATTCGGGTATCCTATGGATATCCTGCCTGCCCTGATCTCGAATATCAGGCGCCATTATTTGAACTTATGAAGCCGGAGGATATAGGCGTGCATTTGACTGAAGGCTTTATGATGGAGCCGGAAGCTTCAGTGTCTGCTATGGTATTTGCACACCCTCAAGCACAATATTTTAACGTTGATAAAGCTTAATGATGACTTATTATGTTCTACGGCAAAACCCTCCGAATATTCGGAGGGTTTTGGCAGTCGTAGAGACAGCTGGCAGAACAGTGAGGAGGATGTAAGGTGGAATTATATTTTATGGGAACGAACGCTGGTGTACCTTCGTTAGAAAGAAATGTGACTTCACTTGCACTTCGATTATTTGACGAGAGACGCACGTTCTGGTTGTTCGATTGTGGCGAGGCAACCCAGCATCAGATATTACGTTCACCGCTGAAGCTGAGTAAGCTTGAGTATATTTTTATTACTCATCTGCATGGGGATCATCTTTTTGGACTTCCGGGACTTATATCCAGCAGAGCTTATCAGGGAGGCAACACACCTCTTACTTTGTTCGGGCCACCAGGACTAAAAAAATTTATTATGACCGCACTTGAGATTAGTGAGTCGAGAATTAGCTACTCGCTCGAAGTAGTCGAGCATGAAGGAGGCATTCTTTTTGAGGATGAGTCTTTTTGTGTTGAATCGGCATTGCTGGATCATCGGATCGATAGCTTCGGTTACCGGATTACGGAGAAAGACCAGCCTGGAAAGCTTGATATTGAAATGCTGGCGAGACATGGTATCAAGCCCGGACCGATGTATGGCAAGCTAAAGCGGGGAGAAAGCATCAATTTACCAGATGGGTCTCTTTTGCATTCTACAGATGTACTCGGTATCTCGAAGCCTGGACGGATTGTAACTATACTTGGCGATACGAGACCATGTGAAGCAGCAGTACAGCTCGCACAAGATGCAGATGTATTGGTTCATGAATCCACGTTTTTACATGAACTCGCTGAGACGGCATATACTTATCATCACAGCACGACCAAGCAGGCGGCAGAAGCCGCTAAGAGAGCCGGAGCAAAACAATTGTTTCTAACCCATTTCAGCTCAAGATATAAATATAATGATCAATTGCAACAGCTTGAAAGAGAAGCCAGAGAGGTATTTCCTCAATCGGATCTGGCAAGGGAGCATGTAATGTATCCTATTCTAAGACATGGGTAATAAAGAAGATAATAAAAATTATTTTCCGGGAAAGCGCAGGAAGCGACAGGAGCATCAAACTTTGGAGAAAATTTGCCAAATCTTTGTCAACCTAGGTACAATGATAAGGTAGATGCTACTATGATTTTTGCATGAAAGGAAGTATTCATCATGACAGCTTCTTGGAAAGCTTATCTTATAGATTTAGACGGAACCTTATATCATGGAAGTCGTATTATACCGGGAGCGGCGCAATTGATATCTGATTTGAATGCTCAAGGGATTCCCCATTTATTTGTTACTAACAATTCATCTCGAACTCCTGGTGAAGTAGCTGCACATCTTCGGGAAATGGGTATTGCTGCTGAGGAACAGGAGGTATGCACATCTGCTGTCGCAGGGGCAGAATATATTGCGTCAATAGAACCTGGTGCAAAGGTGGCGCCAATTGGTGAATTTGGACTGTTGAATGCGTTGCGTGAAGCAGGTTTGACTGTGGAGAAGGATCATCCTGATTTTGTTATACAAGGGATAGACCGTTCCTTTACATATGAAACTTTAACCCGGGCCACACAGTGGATTTCTGCCGGAGCTCGTTATGTTTTGACAAATCCTGATTTGCTTTTGCCGTCGCAGGAGGGGCTTATGCCGGGAGCAGGAACTATTTCAGCGGCCATTCAAGCAGCAACTGGAGTAGAACCAGTAATTATCGGTAAACCTTCAAGTATACTCATGAATTTCGCTATCGATCGGCTTGGGCTGCGCAACGAAGAGGTTGCTGTCATTGGAGACAACATGTTAACGGATATTTCAGCTGGAGTTCATGCGGGATGCGGCACGATTCTTGTATTGACTGGTTTAACTACAAACGACAACTTACAGAGATTTATTGATGCTTCAGGTGTACAGCCAGATCACGTTTGCAACGATTTGGAAGAACTTCGAAATATGATCTGTAGTACAGCAGCAATCTAATTAAGCATTATGTGAATAAAGGGGAAGATGAGCCATGCCGGAACTGCCGGAAATGGAAAATTATCGAATACAACTCTCGAAGTATATATTGGATCTTCCAATTACCGAGGTTATCGTAAATCGGGATAAATCAATCAACTTGGAAGTCGCGGATTTTATTCATGAATTAAACGGTAGACAAGTGATTTTTGTGGAACGTCGCGCCAAGCATCTTTTGTTTCATTTGGACAATGGGCGTCGTCTTATCCTGCACTTGATGCTGGGAGGAATAATTTATTTAGGCAATAAAAATGATCGACCTTCGCGCAATACACAAATAGAAATCAGCTTTGGCGATGAGTGGGTTCTATATTTTATAGGATTAAGACTTGGCCACCTGCATTTGTTAACTGCAAAAGAGGCTGAAGAAAGCTTGGCCCATCTTGGGATTGAGCCATTTGGACGCAAAATGAATGAGTCTGTGTTCGTATCTCTCCTGAAAGGAAGAAGAGGCAGTCTCAAAACGGCTCTTGTTAATCAGGAAATTATCGCAGGCATTGGTAATTGTTATGCTGATGAAATTGCATATGCAGCTGAGCTCAGACCGTCGGTCAAACTGCAAAGTTTGCAAGCCGAGGATTTTGAACGACTATATATTGCGATGAGAGAGGTTCTAAGTGAAGCAACAGAAGCGGGTGGATATATGGAAATGCCGCTAACTAAGGACGATACGCTGACTGGTGGAGCAAATGATCTGTGCCGGGTATATGACCGGGGAGGAGAAGTATGTCCACGCTGCGGAGATACTATCGTAAAGAGCGAATTGAACGGACGTAAAGCATTCTATAGTCCGGGATGTCAGCATGACCGCTAACCTTAAAATCGGAGCACATTTGAGCATTAAAAAAGGATATTTTGGAGCTGCAAAAGAGGCTTTTCGACACGGGATGGGGGCTTTTCAATATTTCCCTAAAAATCCTCGAAGTCTTTCCGTCAAAAGCTTTGATCTCCGAGATGCCGAGCAGTGTAGAGAATTTTGCCTTACACATCAAATAGTTTCGGTAGCTCATACTCCTTATCCGAGCAATTTGGCGATTGATCGACAGGTTGAGCCTGAACAATTTCAAAGGATCGTGATGTCGCTTCGCAATGACTTGGAAATTGCAGAGGCATGTGGTTCAATTGGGATTGTTGTCCATTTCGGCACATTTAAGGCAAGAAACCCCTTACATGGATATCAAAATATTATACAATGTATTAATGAGGTGCTATTAGGCTGGAATGGCAGTTCTAAATTGTTGATCGAGAATCAGGCAGGTAATCATGGCGATATGGGGATGACGATGGAGGAAATGATTTCAGTCAAGAAGCTTTGCGCATCGCCAGAGCATATGGGTTTTTGTCTGGACACGTGCCATGCGTTTGCATCCGGACTATGGCCAAGCAACAAGAATATGGATCGTTATTTTTCACTGAAGGGAAGTCAGCTCGATTATTGGGAAGGATTATCCGTTATACATTTGAATGATTCCAGATATCCAGGTCTATCGCGAAAGGATCGACATGCGAGAGTGGGTCAAGGCTATATTGGTGAGGCAGGATTTAAGGATTTGTTTCAACGGGAAGCGCTAAGAGAATTATTAACTCAAGAAATACCGCTTATTTTTGAAACTGAACCTGGTGAAGATGGAACATACAGCGAGGATATGAAAAAAGTTCAGAGGTGGATAAATGCCTAGCGGTGGAAATACCACAGAAGGGAAGAACAACTGTGATTCATTTATATATGGACGACTTTCGTCGTTGTCCACAAGGCTTTACATTGGCACGAACAGTGGATGAATGTCTTGAAGTGTTAAGGTTAACCGAAGTAGACATTTTATCGTTGGATTATGATATGGGTCCAGGGGAGAAGACTGGAACTGATATGGTTAAAGCAATGGTACAGGAAGGTCTGTATGCTCGTGAAATTTATTTGCATACTTCGAGCATGTACGGAAAGAAAAGTATGTATGAGCTGCTGTATCAGAACAAACCAGAACATGTTATTTTACACAATGGTCCTATTCCTTTTGATCTTCTTGATGAAATAGAAATGGAAAGTGAACGTAAGGCTGGGAAATAACAGCAAACTTGAGGGTTTAGATCGTAGAATCGCATTTACTTCTGGAGGTTTAAAGTTTGAATCATCATAATACACAAGAGAATGAACTAAATGTAATATCAACAAAATATGTCTGTACGGCGAACCATGGATTTGCTCCATATGCTCAGGAAGAGCTGAGAAGAAGCTTCGGCTCGGTGAAGAGCACTATTCTTGTACCAGGTGAGGTTTTTGTTGCCACTCTTCTGGACAGTGAGGAACATGTTATAGAGAAGCTTGAGTCTTCTAGCCCTATGTTTCTTCGTCACATGTTTAAGATAAGCTGGGAATGGAGCTCCAACGAGTCGACTGATTGGAAGAGTGGTTTGATCCAGTATTTGTTGGACAATTCTAAACTTAATGGCTCCAAGGTATCGATCCAGACACGGAAAACAGAACATTCGTTATGGGAAGGCAGTTCCTCCGAGCTAAAAGATGCGATTCAAAATGAATTATCTGGCCTTGAGGCCAATTTTGTTGTACGTGATGCCGACTGGATTATTTCAATTATGGCTGCAAAAGATACTATATTCGCAGGAGTTACGTCCCCGGAACAGAATTTATCGGATTGGAACGGGGGTGCTATTCGTTTTCAGCGAGAAGAAGGACAAATCTCCAGAGCAAAATTTAAATTACTGGAAGCTGAACAGGTCTTTGGTATTGATTTTACTTCATTTCATGAGGCGCTTGATATCGGTGCTGCCCCTGGCGGGTGGACTTCATTTTTGCTTGAGCGAGGACTAAAAGTTACAGCAGTTGACCCTGCTAAAATACATCCTTCTTTACTCCGATCTCCGAATCTCACGTATGTGCAGAAAAATGCGAACAGCGTTAAATTTAGAGATAACCAGTTTGATTTGCTAGTCTGTGACATGAGCTGGAGTCCTAAATTAACTGCGAAGCTGGTTACTGATCTATTGTTTTCTCTAGTACCAGGAGGAACAGCGGTCGTAACGGTGAAGCTATTAAGCAAGAAGCCAATGGCTCTTATTCAGGATGTTATTCATACGTTCCAGGATTCAAGAATGCAGATACAGCGGGCCAAACAATTATTTCATAATCGGGATGAAATCACGATATATATGATTAAATATTAATGTCGTTAATTAATATTTTGTAAAATAGTGCTTTACATTTCAAGTAATTCTGTTCTATACTAATTCCAAAATTATACAATCGTTGCAGGGAAAGTATCCCATGTTTGTATTCAGTCGTTTGGCTGGGACGAGCATTGGAGACTTTCCCTTTTTTGCGTCTTGAAAGGAGGATTAAGCACAAAGTTGACTCTGGAATCTGGATTGGTTAAAGGCGCTATTCTGGCACAAAGATATCAAATTGAACATTTAATCGGTGTAGGAGGAATGAGTCGGGTATATTTGGCTTCAGATTTAAAACTGCCGGGGAAGAGGTGGGCGATAAAGGAAAGTTCTGTATCAGCAAACAGAGGTGATCATTTAGCAGAGGAAGCAGAGGTATTAATTTCGCTCCAACATCACCGCTTACCACATATTGTCGATTTTTTTCATTTAAGCAACACTGGATTTTGCTATCTTGTCATGGATTTCATCGAAGGTGTTCATCTCGACAAATATGTAATGGGAAAAGGGGGACTTTCGTTTGAAGAGCTTATAAAAATTGGGGTGCAAATTTGTGAAGGACTTCAATATTTACATGATCATCAGCCTCCGATCATTCATCGGGATTTAAAGCCTTCCAACTTATTAATTAATAGCAAGCTGGAGATCACATTTATCGATTTTGGCATAGCTCGTACGTATAAAGAAGCTTCACAGGAAGATACGGTCAAGCTTGGCACAGTCGGCTTCGCTGCCCCTGAACAATATGGGGGTAAGCAAAGTGATGGAAGAGCTGACTTATATTCACTTGGAGCGTTGCTTTTGTATCTCGGAACAGATTGTCAATATACGTTGTGGTCTGATGATGCTGATAAAAGGCTTCGAAATAAAGGATTTGCACACATATCGCCTATCCTGTGTCGTTTATTACGTACTAGTCCGGAGGATCGTTATAACACTGCTCATCAAACTGCTGAAGCCTTAAAACTATTACTGCAAACATCACAAAAGCCATCGGATCGTTCTTTTGCTGTAACAACATATCGACGACCTTTTGTAATTGCAGTTATGGGTACTGGCCCAGGTATAGGAGTTACGCATTTATCTATTGCTATAGCGCATCTCTTATCTCGTCGTGCTGAGAAGGTAGCGATTATTGAATTGGACCCCAAATCAACAGCCTTTACAGCATTGTCCGAGATATTTGAAGCGGAGAAAGGGATATTTCGAAATAACGCTAAATTATCACATTTACAGAATAAGGGGTTTCAAATCAAAGGGGTTCAGTATATTCGATCACCTGCAAGAAATGAGCTGTTGGCATTATTTTCAGACTATTATGAATTTGTAATTTGCGATCTGGGGTCCGGTCGTCGGAAAGAGTGCCTGGAGGAATTCCAACGAGCAGATTTATCTTTATTAGTATGCTCTGGAGCAGAATGGCGGCAGGAAGAACTGGTGACATTTGCCGACCAATTCAAGGATGTTCGCGCAGCATCAAAATGGATTTGCTGTGTCCCATTCGGCAGGAAGGAGATCGTTAGACAGCTTCGGAAAACAAGCGGAATTAAGGAGGTATATTCTTTTCCTGCTGAGGCGGACCCGTTTTCACCTTCTGGGTTTACGGAGGAAGTATTTATGGAAGTGTGTGGTGATGCTCTGCCTCAGAACATCATCCAGCAACGAAGTGGATTCGGGTTAGGTAGAAAACGATGGAGGAGGAACAATTAGTTGTTAAAAATGAGACAACGAACGAAATTAATGATTTATTCAGGCTTAATAGGCGCTGGAGTAATTGGAGTTTTGTTTGCAGGGTACGCTGTCTATAGTGTTAAACACCTGAATAAGACGAGATCAGCATTGATTCAGCAATACGAGACAGAAATAATACAGCTGAAAGATGAACGAATAAGTACTACTGTAGCTGGTTGGACAACAAAAACAAAGATTACAGCAGGACACAAAATTAGCGAGGGAGATTTGACATCTGTCGAGATGCCGAAGGACAGAGTACCGCAGGATTGGATAACGTCCAAGAAAGATATTGCCGGAAAGGTCGCTAAGGTTTCAATAGGGGCAAATACATTGCTAACCCAAACCTTATTGTTTGAAGAGGAGGCGGCTACTGATGATTTGAGATATCGTGATATGGGCTTTGTAGTTCTTCCGGGAACTCTTGCTAAAAACGATGTAGTAGATATTCGTATCCAGTTTCCGACTGGCCAAGATTATATTTTATTGTCCAAGAAAAAGATACAAAGGTTATCCTCCGGCGTTATGACTATAACGATTAATGAAGGTGAAATATTATCCCTGTCCAGTGCAATTGTAGATGCTTATTTGCATAAGGCTTCTATCTACGCGCTGCTCTATGTAGAGCCATATTTGCAGAGTAAGGCCATTCCGACTTATCCGGTAAATCAAGCGGTACTGGATTTAATTAAACGTGACCCCAACATTGTGAACATGGCGGAACAAGCCTTGCAACTATCATCCAGATCTGGTCTGGAATCGGATTTATCGGTTCTGTCACCTGATAAGGTCGTAAATTATGCCGCACAGCAGGCTAGTGAAGTGAATAAAGCAGACTCAATGGAGATTGAGGAGTCTTTTGTAATGTCCAAATAGAAAGGGGGATGACGTGGTGAAGTCTTGGATTTTTGCAGGAAAAAGCGATAAGCGCGATTTGCTTCTTTATTTATGCAAGCTGTTGTCAACTTCTTATCAGAGAGTTCTATTAGTTGATGTTACTGATTTTCGAAAATACCGCTATACAATCGGGAGTGCTGCTGTGCATCTGCCTTTGATGCAATTTTCTGGATTTGACGTTTCTGACGGATTACCTGACTTGACTCAAGCAGCATATGATTATGTTCTATATGATGTGGAATCCTTTCATATTGGTTACAATTTGTGGGCATCCGCTGATCAAATTGTATGGGTAACGTCTTTTGATCGGTATGAAGTAGAGAGCAGTGCGGAATGGTTCCGTCTGTTATTGGCAAGATGGCCGCAATTGACGAATATGGAAGTTCTTCCGATCTATGTTCGAACTGTAGATAGCTTCTTAACCTCAGAATACATTATGAGCTTTATGGAAGATATCCCCGTCAATTGGAGCCACGCTGAAATATGGATTCCGTGGAATGAGATAAATGTTGCAGTTCAGATAGAAAATGAACATGCGCAGCTGCTTAAGATGCAAGGAATTTCGAGATCTTACAAACGTGCCCTTCGTCTTCTAATGGGAAGACTTACTGGATGGGGAACAGCAGAAACAAGAAGAGCGCTGCGTGTCGTTGAAAGGAGACGGGCATGAGAATTGTATTTAGTGATAGCGGCAATGGAATCTCTGGTGAGTTGGCTGCAGCGGTGGGACTGAGCATCGCTCTGAAATTTCAGCATCAGGTTCTACTAGTTAATGAACAATGTGCTGAATCAGGAATCGAGTATGGATTTAATATTCCTAAGATGTTGTTGGTTGAGCAAGCAACGAGTCAGGCTGCGTTGCAGTTGCCTGAACATGGTGTAGACTCTCTCTTGCGTTTATCCTCTAATCAAAAGTTGAATAACCACAATATAACGGATTACACTTATCCGGTCATTCCGGGACGTCTGGATTTAGCTTCAGGTAGAATTCTCCCGCATCAAGGCGGTGTCCCTTCAGGGATGCTTAAAAGTTCCATGAAGTCATTGTATACAGTGGCAGAGGGTGTATATGACATTGTGATACGAAATCAATCTGTTTGTAACAAATGCAGCAGCTTGATCATGTGTCCATGTTCGCAATCGTTGATCATTAACGATATAGATCGGGAGAATGAAATAAACATTATGATTTTAGAGCAGAAGAGGTCTGATTTTGAACAGGCTTATAGGCGATCCCTTGAAGATCATCGAATGAATTATAACGCTATCGTGATCGCAAATTATGATAACAATTCCAAATGGAGTATTAACAATATCAGGCGCAAGTATGATTTTAAGGTTCCTGTTTATGGAGTGGCGAGTGATACCGAATTTAAGGATGCGTGGAATGACAAGGACATCGTTCGTTTTTTTAGAAGAAATTTACTTTTGTCAAATCATGGTCGAAAACGCGATTCTTTATTATTCGGATTGTTGGAGTTATCAGAGGCATTGCTCAGTATGATTGGGCAAACTCCTAACCTTACTAATCGTGATTCATGTTCGAGTGGTGTCAAGGGGGCTTGAGTGCTTGGGGACAATAGCGAACGGAATGGGAATTATTCTAATTATTGTTATAGGTTTGTTTTACGTATGGTGGAGAGTCAGAAATACGAGCAGCTATGGAGGTGTTCATGCTCGTAGCCAGGATCGTTATTCCTTAGCCGAAATGATTATTTTCGTGAAGAACAGCTTGCATGAATTAAGCCGCAATACAAGCAACAACTGGGGGATGAGTGAGGAGGTCTGGCTGCGTAAAGTCAAAGCACGTACAGAGCTAAGACAGGCTTTGCGAGGCTGTACCTTCGGAGATATTGATGACAAGCGGTTTGTCAAATCGTATATCAGGGATTTACTAGTCAGTTCTTATGGCTTTAGCGAAAATCATGTGGATCAGGTGATTCCTTTTCATGATCGTAGTCGTTTAACTGTTCAGGATCGATTTGAAATACTTATGTATTTGTATGGTCTCAGGTATGGAGAGGATGCGTTGAGCCAAATCATTGCAGAGTATCAGCTAGATGTACTTAAGACAATGGATGATGGAGATCAGGACAGTTCACCAAAATACGAAATCTCTGATGAAGATATTGATGCAGTTTTTTACCGAGAATATCGGATGTTATCGTTTCAAGAGAAACTGGACATTATCGTACAACGAATCTATCAATCTTTTAAAGGTTATTCAGTGATTGATATAATTCGCGAGCAGCGTATTGATGGTGTAAGCGGCGGTGTTAGCGGGTTAACAGGGACTGGATGGAATCAACAGGATAACTCTCTGGATGAAGATGGTATGGAGAGATCACGAACCTGGGATAGTGTCTGGATTTTTTATCAAGGAAAAAGTATTCATCTATCGTTTTTGTCATTCGGCAGTGAAGCTGAGTTAAAAAGAGTATGCCAAAACATTTATAAATACAATTATCCGGGACAATTGTCAGAAGCTAATGGATATAAAGTCAATGAAATGAAAGACGGCTCCAGGGTTGTAGTTGTCAGGCCTCCTTTTTCGGAAACATGGGCGTTTTTTGTTCGCAAATTTGATGTGAAGTCTGCAGTTCTAGAACATTTAATCCAAGGGGGGAATGCATCGCTGCCGATTCAACTGCTCAAATATATGATGAAGGGATGTCGTATTACAGCGATAACCGGCTCACAGGGATCAGGAAAAACTACGCTGCTTATGGCTTTGGTCAAGCACATTAATGCTTCTTACACCCTACGTGTACAAGAGATGTCTTTTGAGCTGAATTTACGGAAAATGTACAGCTCCAGAAATATTTTGAGCTTTAGGGAGACGGAATACGTATCAGGGCAGGCGGGTCTGGATCTTCAGAAAAAGACCGACGGAACTGTCAACATTCTCGGAGAAGTAGCCACTGATGAAGTGGCGGCATGGATGATTCAAATGTCTCAGGTAGCCAGCTTGTTCACACTGTTCACTCATCATGCGAAGACATTTCGCGATCTGATTGAATCGCTGCGTAATTCTCTTTTGAAAGCAGGTGTGTTCAGGGATGAGGTGATTGCCGAGCTTCAGGTTGCCGGGATTATCGATTTTGATGTGCATTTGTGTCGTGATGCTCAAGGGAATCGATACATTGAACGGATTACAGAGTGTTGTCGATTGGATGGAGATATCGGCTCCAAGTGCAGGTATACGGAGAACGTTATTGTTGAATATAGGAATGGTAGTTATGTACCAGTTAACCCCATTACGATACAGTCACAGCGCGAAATGGCCAGAGAAATGACTTCGGAAGATGCTGATCAATTCCAGTTGTTTGTGGATGCATACTGGGGGGAATCCATTGTCGCTTAGCTCAATCTTGATATGGGTATTTGGATGTTCACTTTTGTGTTGTGGTGTACTTTATTGTATCAGTCGTAAGCTTGATCAACGAAATGAACGATTGAGCTATGGTTATGAAGCTTCACCACAACATATACGCTCCGAAATCAAGAAATGGATTTCATCATTTTTACTGAGATCCTATGCAATATTTATAAAAATTTCAATATCGCGCTACTATCTCATGAAGGTACGAAGCAGGTTGGCGATACTGCATTTGTATGACGAATTTAGGCTGAGACGACAAACGATGAAAGTATCGTACATACTAGTGTGTTCATTTGGAGCAGTCATAGCGATACTCGTCATTTTAAATCCTAGCGTGATGTTCCTGATGACTTTATTACTAACTGCTGTTGTCATTCATGGTTTGCTTCTTGAGGGTTATGTCAATCGTGTTGAGCACAAGCTGCTTAAGCAAATGCTGCAATCTATGTCCGCCATTCGGCATGCCTATCATAGACACGGCATGATTGCTGACGCAATTGATGAAGCCGGGGAGACCGCGGGTGAGGAAATGAGTCGTCATGCATATCGAATCCACGAGGCATTGACAGACACAACACCTGATGAAGCCTTGGAAAAGTATTATGAAACAGCACCTAACCGATTTCTCAAGGCGTTTGCTGGCATATCCAGGCTCGTTATGGAATTTGGAGATCGTAAAAGCAAGGAACGCGGGTCACTTTATTTACGAGGGATTGCAAGTCTGACAGGAGAAATTCAACTGGATTTATTAAGGCGTACCAAGCTGGATTATTTACTTAAAGGACTGAACTTCATTGCACTAATACCTATATTTTTTGCAAAGCCAGTTGAAGTATGGGCCAGACATAATTTTCCGTTGATGGATCAGTTTTATTTAAGTAAGGCGGGAATGGTCGTAAAGATTGGATTGTTCGTCATTATTCTGTTCTGTTACATTTTGCTGCAAAAGCTGAAAGGAGAAGAAGAGACCAGTTACAGGGTAGATCTGCAAAAGATTCGGTGGGAATCAAAAGTTTATAAGTGGTTGATTGTACGTAAAGCAGTATATTATTTCTCTCCGAAACCTGCATCTGCCAGTTATGATAGAATTCGTAATCTGCTTAGAGATAGTAATCAAACGATTTTGTTTGAATGGCTACAAATACGACGTCTTGTAATGTTTCTTGCATCTGTATTATTTACGATTAGTTTATGTACGGTCTTGCATTTGCAGAGTCGAGTCTGGATCATGAATGAACCGCCAGCAAGCTATACCTTCTTTGGCACGTTGTCTGATGAGGATGCCGTTATCGCCAAAGAAGATGCAACCATGGATACAGAGATTATGAAGGAACTCGGGATGTCTGATCGTTCGACTAATGAAGAAGTGACCAAGGCTGCTAATTATGCAATGACTGAGAATCAAAAACGACTCACCAAAGAGCAAATTAAGGGTGCTGTACTTCGTGTGATGAGTAAGCTGGATCGCTGGAATAATGAGTATGTAAAGTGGTGGGAAGTTTTACTTTCATTATTGGCAGGAGTAATGGGCTATCAAATACCTGTATGGGTGCTTATGTTCCAGAAAAAAATACGGCTTATGGATATGAAGCATGAAGTATACCAGTATCAAACGGTCATAGCTGTATTGCGAGAGCTTGAGAGAATTTCTGTAGAGGAAATCTTGGAGTGGATTCATACATACGCTGTTATTTTTAAAGTTCCAATTCAGAAATGCTTGCTTCACTTTGGTCATGGTGGGGAGGAAGCACTTAAGCAACTGAAGGATGAAGTGGCATTGGAAGAATTTAAAAATATAGTGGACAAGCTCCTGCTTGCTAATGAAAAAATTACAGTTGCTCAGGCCTTTGATGATCTTGATAGCGAAATGGCATACCATTTTGAACAACGAAGAATTGATTACGAGAAATCATTAGACGTTAAGTCGAATTTAGGTCGCATGATCGGATTTACACCAATGTATTGTCTTGTCTTTGCATATCTCGTAATCCCATTAATCTGGATGAGCTTCAAGCAGATGGATTTCTATTTTGATCAAATACAAAATCTTTAACTTGATGAAAGTCACAATTTAATTGATATGGAGGAATTGAAATATGAATAATGCTTCATCCGCATTAAAGGTTGCCGCAGGTATCTTCTTGACGATCGCACTGATTACGATAGTTGTTGTTCTTTTTGTATCCGCACAGGAAGCAACCAAAACCGCTCAGAACAATTTCTCGGACATCCAAACCGAGCTGTCACAAGCTTCATTTACGGTATATGACGACACTACGGTGAGCGGCTCGCAGGTAACAAATGCATTGCGTAAATTCAAGGATCGTGGACAGTTTGGTATACAGGTAAAGACAGGCAAAAATAATGCTGGTCAATGGTATGGAAATGTACTTAACATCAGTAATTTGTCAACTGCAGAGCAATATGGAGCAGTTAGTGGGAATAGTTATGCGGATATTAGTAATTCATGGAACGAGAGTCTGAATGACTACGTTAATCCCAGCGGTAAATTTAAAGCCAGAGTAATCAAAGACAACTCGAACGTTGTTAGGGGACTCATTTTCACCCAAACGACCGTCACTCCGTAACAAAAAAATGATAAATACTTTAAAAAGTATGGCTTGGCTTATGTGTGCTGCCTTACTCTGTCTATCTTCTGTACTCATTGCACTAGAGAATTCTCGGGAGCAGACTGTAGTAATGGAGCAATTATTGCCGCATATCCAGCTTCAGAAGCAAAGTATCTCGGACTTTAAAGGTTTAAATGAAGATGTTGCAACTGATCCTGATCCAACAGATCATTTTGTGGTGTATTCTGGTAATCATATTTTGTATGGGTTACGAGGTTGGTTTGAAAATAACGTAGAAGTGATTGTGGATGGAAATGTTTTGATTAATCCAGGTGGTTCACATTCTCAGAGTCAGACAGTTGAGTCTATTCTGGACGAGGGTGTCATACTGCTGGAGCTTGAGTCGTCTTATCGTGCGTTTACTGAGCAGGATAGGAATGGAAATACAGTAAAAATTGTTTTCGTTAAAAGCTAAGGAGAGAGAGCATGGTGAACGCGTTATCCAAAATCACTGCAGCTTTGCTCGCAGTGATTCTTTTATTCATGTATCCGGCCGTGCAGACTGCACAAAGACAGGAGGATATTAATTCTTTAGCCGCCTATAATACACTCGTTCAATTTACCGATGCTGTTAGAAACAAAGGTTACCTCAGCCCGGCGATGTATGAGGATTTTTCCAAGCAAGTCGCTGTATCAGGAATAATGTATGATATTCAACTAGAGCATCAACGTAAAAAATATCATCCCGAATATGATGATCCGGCAAATGAAGCAACATTTAAGGGTGACTTCACTGTCGTATATGATTCCTATTTTACCTCAGATGTACTAAAGGTGCTGTATCCCGATGGTTCAATAGCAGGTACAGGTCTTGATTCTGATCACTCATCACGTAAATACAAATTTGAGACAGGTGATTTTGTAAGCATTTCTTTGAACAAGCGATCCAGAACTCCATTGACAATATTGTCTTTATTTCTGTTCGGGAATCTTGATAGCGATGATCATGAAGAATTGACGTATGGGGGGATGGTACTGAATGAAGATTACTGATTGGTCCATCATTTTCGTTTTAATAATAGCTCCCTTACTATGGATAGGCTGCTTGCGATCGGGACAACTGCGTGAAGTGAATAGTTTGGAGATCAAGTATACTTCCATTCTTAGAACAGCAGTTCAGGATGGTGGAGCAGCTCTTAACCTTAATGAAATGCAACATTACGAATCGGGTTATGACTCCGATAAGTTTATGCGTGTGGACAAGGAGCAAGGACTGGAGGCCATGCTAAATACTCTCGCTATCAACCTTGGTATTGAGGATGATCCTATTGCTAAAAGTGTATTGATGAGGTATATACCGGCTGTTGTTGTGATCGATTATGATGGTTATTATTTGTATGCTTTGTGTGAAACCACATCTAATGATGGAAGTGGAAGTATACTTTGGGGGCATCGTTGGCTACCGAAAAAACCATTCCTTTATAGGGACACTCTTGGAAATAGTATGTCGTTTACTTTGGATCACTTTGTTACGATCATTAATTCACTTTCAGGAGAGGAAATAAGGGGAACGTTTGAAGAGATTGCTACACCATCAGTTTCCGCAATTTCTGTATCATTACCTCAGCTAGAGGATGTGGGTAAATTTGAGGAAGTGCGACGTTCTACGATCGTTCGCAGTATTGAACAGGATCTAGCTAATGTGATTAATTATCATAATGAATATGCTATAAAACAAGGATTGTCTTACGTTTTTACGTTGCCAATCATTTCTCAAGAGGACTGGCATAATACTTTGGATGATGTAGGGATGATTGTATTTTTGCAAGGTGTACCCATAGGAGATCAGTATTATAACAATTATGCATTTGGCGGAGGGAGGCTGGTAAAAACAAAATCAATTGTCGGAGGGAAAAATCCTGTGAACGGAATTAAATATCAGTTAAGAAGTAATATGGATGTTCCATTTCCTGTCGATGAAGTGTTCGCATCTAAAGCTGACGCAGCAGCTAACGGGTATTTTGAGTTGCGAAAATAAATTTGTATAAATTGCCAAGCAATTAATAAAAGTTAATATAAACAGACCAATTCGTTATTTAGCGGAATGGTTTGTTTTTATTTTGACCATCTTAAGTAGTAAGTGAGTTGGAAGGTGGTCGCTCAAGGGCATGAAAGAGAAAATTGTGTTGGCATATGGAAACAAAGACACAGGGAAACGATGGCAAAATCTACTGGAGAGTTTAGACTTTCATGTTATTCTGACTCAGGATAGTGAAGGAATTTTTGAGGAAATTTCACATGAAAGCCCTGAAATGCTCCTGATGAGTGAGCATTTGCTTGATTTGAGTGCTCTGGAAGTGTTGACTCAACTCGGTATGAATCAACCTTTTCCCATATTGATTATGAAGCAATTTCCAAATACTGAATTAACCGTTGCTGCATTTACATCTGGGGCAAATGATGTAGTAAGTGAAGAGATTTCGATTGACGAATTGGAATCAAGAATTCGCAACTTAATGCGACTCTTCTGGAGATTTGCAGACGGTTACATGAAGGAGTTGCAATATGAAGATTTGCAGCTTGAATTGAAGAGTCGTAAAGTGTATCGCGGAGATCAGCTTATCAAATTAACTCCCAAAGAGTTTGATCTTTTGCGTTATCTTATGAAACGAGCAGGAATTGTTTGTGAGAGGGAAGAAATTTTGCAAGAAGTGTGGGGATATGACTTCTCGACGGGAACGAATGTAGTTGATGTATATATTCGCCATTTACGAACCAAGGTAGACAAGGGTCAGGCCAAAAAACTCATTCATACTGTACGTGGAAAAGGGTATATGGTTAATTAATGTTATGAAAATAGTCTTAAGGCTGCCCCAAAGATCTCTGAAGACCTTAATGGGACAGCCTCGTATGTCGCAGATAAGAATGATGAATTATAGAACACGACGTGCTTTTACGTAAGTTTTTTTCCATGTTCCGGAATTCAGATTGGAAATTGTAACACCTGGTTTACCGTACGTATGAAGGATTTTACCATTGCCCATATATACCGCTACGTGAGTAATGTTTCTACCTGTTGAACGGCTGCCGCTAGAGAAGAATACCAGATCGCCTTTTTTAAGGTTCGATTTAGATACTGCTGTACCCGCTTTAGATTGAGCTACAGATGTTCTTGGGAGTGTTACTCCGTATTTCTTAAAAATATGTTTCATAAAAGATGAACAATCGAATACTGCTGTAGTCGATGTCGATGCACCAAATTTATAAGGTGTGCCCATATATTTTTCACCGAAGTTTACGATTTGTGTAGCTTTTGATACCGAAACACTTTCAGCAGTTTGGGCCGGTGCAGCTTCAGCGCCGCTTGCAAGGAAGGAGCCGAATCCGATAGATGAGATAATACCTACCGTCAATACTTTTTGGAATAATTTTTGTTTGTTCATGTTGTACCTCCAAAGTTCTTGTAGTTGTTGACCGGTTCGAAATGAAGTATAACAGACTTTTAACCACATAAAATATGGTAAAAGGTGTTTAAGTCCTTGCCGGGCAAGAGTTTGAAGGGGATTATTAAAAAATGATTAAAGTTTACAAAAAATTAAGAAATAAGAAAGCATTCGAAATAGTAACAAACAAAAAACCTTGAAGGATCAAGGTTTTTTGTATAGACAAGTATATAATATCGCTTTCAAAAGTTACGAAAATGTTACTTGGTATTAATCTTTGCTTTGAATGATTAATAGAAATCCACTTTCAATACGAACCGTACCTTCGGTATCCAGCAAACGATTACTGATTCCTAGTGATTGTCCAATCTTTAAGGTGGCGTCCTCAAGCGGATACATGAAGCCGTCCAGATAAATTCCGGTTACTTCTGGTGTTAATGGCAGAAGCGAGACATAAGTGTACCCGCGACTTTGTACAATGCTGCTTGAGCCTGTCAATGTTACATAGTTGTTGTGGTCCATAATAGAAGCCGTTATCTGATGATGCATGGCTCGCAGCAACATATGTACATTAGAAAGGGTATGATCCAGTCTTGAGCCAAGAGCACCGATTATGACAATTTCGCCAGGTTGTTTGTCGATTGCCAAGTCGATAGCTAGCTCAGTATCGGTTAAATCTTTATTAATGGCATCACAAGCTATGAGCTCTCTACTGTGTGCCCGAATAACTTCCATTTCTTCTGGTGTGACTGAATCAAAATCTCCAACCGCTATATCAGGGATAATGTCATGCTTAATAAGAAATAACGCTCCACGATCTGCTCCAATAATGATGTCTTCCTGACGAATTTCATCTAATAATGCAGGATCGATTTGACCACCTGTAAAGATGAGAACTCTATTCGTTGATGTCATGTAAACCTTCCTCTCTGAGGTCGTTTTCTATGAAACAAGTAAAGTCACATTTGAAATAAATACCTATTAAGTATAATTCACATTTGATGCTTGCACAATTCGACTGCTGAGTACTACAATGAACACTGTAATATAGGAGAGATAAAAGAGAGGGCAGGGATAGCAAGGGGACATGCACATATTTGATATTTTCAGTATTATTGGAACGATCGCTTTCGCCATGTCAGGTGCAGTTGTTGCGATGGAAGAGGAGTACGACATTTTGGGCGTTCTTGTTCTTGGTCTAGTGACAGCTTTTGGTGGAGGGATCATTCGTAACGTACTCATTGGAGTTCCTGTTACAACACTATGGGCTCAAGGCGAACTCATCATGCTCGCTGTGCTCTCCATTGTGGTTGCATTTGTTCTGCCCATGTCCTGGATTCGGCATTGGAAAAAGACGGAGGCTCTATTTGATGCCATTGGCTTATCGGCATTTGCGATTCAAGGGGCATTGTATGCCTACGAGATGAAGCATCCAATTAGTGCTGTGCTTGTAGCTGCGGTACTGACAGGGATTGGCGGAGGGATGATCCGCGATCTGCTTGCGGGACGCAAGCCTTTGGTGCTTCGCGACGAAATCTACGCTGTTTGGGCCATGTTAGCAGGTCTTGCGATTGGTCTTGGTTTCTTCAAATCAACGATAGGGCTGCTTCTTTTATTCGTCTTGGTGGTATTTTTCCGCATGCTTTCTGTTCATTATAGATGGACGCTTCCAAGAAGATCTCTTAATCACGGGGAATATGGTACTGGTACTGAATCAAAAAGTGGATAAATTGTTGTCTTACAATTAAATAACTCAATTACCCACAAAGAAGAACCGTTGTAGATGAATTCATCATCATACAGCGGTTCTTCTAATTTATATGACTTTATCCTAGCTTAAAAAATAAATTAACGCATCTGGGAGCTCATTTTGCCAAAATCCCCATAAATGTTTGCCATCCTTTTCGAAGTATTTCACCTTCGCTCCACGCTCCTCCAGTAATGCTCTGGCCTTGCGATTCAATTCAATAAAATTATACGTACCTGTGTCTGTTGTGTAATTATCTTCCTGAAGTCCCACGACCATATAGAGAGAAAGGTGTGATAGATCATTTTCTTTAGCCAAAATATCCAGAGAGGGTTCATAGTATGCACCGGACAAGCTGATGATTTTGGAAAACAGTTCAGGGTTTTTCATAGCTAAATGCAAAGATACAGTGCCCCCAAGGGAGTCTCCTGCAAGTATACGTTCTCTTGCTTCTCTCCGGACAGGATAATTACGTTCTACGTAGGGAATAATTTCTTCAGTGAAACAGGAAGTATAAGCCTCAAATCGATTGCCGAAAGGAGCATATTCTTCTGTGCGCACTGAGGTATTGACTTCAACACCTACTATAATAAACGGATCGATTCCATCATCTAATATAAGCTGGTTGGCATGAGTAGCAATCCGCCCGAAATTAAAAAACTCTTCGCCATCCTGGCAGTAAACGACGGGGTAGCTCAGTATCTCATTATACCCTGGTGGCAGGTAGATCCGTAAGCTGCGTTTTTCGCCTAAAAGCAGGCTATCGATTTCGTCTTTTATAATGGTTCTTTTTAAATATCTTGAATCTGTCATAGTACTAACGCTCCTTCGTGGCTTTGTCATTTTGCTTTTGGACGCCCATTCAGTTAAGATATCCTTGGTAATAGTAATCGCATACATTGTCATAAAATAGGGCTGTGTTATATAAGTTTTATACACCTGTTATACAAACAAAAATAAAAAATATAGTCGTTCGTGCCCAATTTCTTTGACTTAAGCGGTGAAACAGATGTATAATAATTCTATAACAGAGGAACATGATAATCAAACATCAAATATTTTGTCGAGGTGAAGATAATGAGCAAGAGCAAGATTCCTTATGAAGTATATACGGAAGAAGTCGAGGCTTTAACCGTACTTTCGCCAGACGGTGAAATTGTTAACAAAGACAAAGTTCCAAACTTATCTGATGATCAATTGAAAGAACTTATGTACCGTATGGTATTTACCCGTACTTGGGACGAGCGCGCTATTAACTTGGGTCGTCAAGGCCGTCTTGGTTTCTACGCTCCGGTATCCGGACAAGAAGCTACTATGGTAGGTAGTGAATTCGCTCTTGATAAAAATGATTTCGTTTGCCCAGGTTACCGTGATATGCCGCAACTTGTATGGCATGGTCTTCCGCTGTACCAAGCCTTCTTGTATTCCCGTGGTCATCAACATGGTGGTCAAATTCCAGAAGGTGTTAACGTACTTATGCCTCAAATCATTATCGGCGCACAAGTTCTTCATGCCATGGGTATTGCGATGGGCTATAAATTGAAGAAACAAAAACAAGTGGCCATTACTTATACTGGAGACGGCGGTTCATCTGAAGGTGATTTCTACGAAGCGATGAACTTTGCCGGAGCGTTCAACCTGCCGGTTATTTTCTTCGTGCAAAATAATGGCTATGCGATTACTACTCCATTCGCAAAACAAACTGCGGCTCTTTCCATTGCTCACAAAGCAGTTGCTGCTGGTATTCGCGGTGTGAAAATTGATGGTATGGACGTATTTGCTGTAATCAGTGCTGTTCAAGAGGCTGCTGAACGTGCTCGTAACGGTGAAGGCGCTACTTTGATTGAAGCAGTTACTTATCGTTTCCGTCCGCATTCCTTGTCTGATGATACAAGTAAATATCGTACAAAAGAAGAAGAAGGCGAGTGGAACGAAAAAGATCCAATTGCTCGTCTAGCTAAATATCTGGAGAAGAAAGGCCTCTGGACTGATGAAGATACAGCTCGTGTAAAAGAAGAAGCAAAAGCAAAAGTTAACGAACAAATCAAAAAAGCAGAGCAAACTGAAAAAATGACTGTTTCAGGCTTGATCGACAGTATGTTCGAAACTACGCCTAAGCATTTGGAAGAGCAAAAAGCCGATTTTAAATAATTCATAAGTCTTATATCTGACTGTTCAGTTCTAATGAGGAGGAGTATGAAGCAATGGCACAAATGAATATGAAAGAAGCAATTCGCGATGCGATGCGCGTAGAGTTGAGTCGTGATCCGAACGTTGTAATTTTCGGGGAAGACGTAGGACATGTTGGTGGTGTATTCCGTGTAACAGAAGGCTTGCAAAAAGATTTCGGCGAGGAGCGTGTATTTGATACACCTCTGGCAGAATCCGCCATTGGTGGCTTGGCATTTGGTCTTGGTATTCAAGGATTCCGTCCGATTGCTGAAATTCAATTTGTTGGTTTTATTTTTGAAGCATTGGATCAAATTCTGATTCAAGCTGCTCGTCTGCGTTACCGTTCCGGTGGACGCTATAATGCACCAATCGTATTCCGTACACCTTTTGGTGGTGGTGTAAAGGCTGCAGAGCTTCATACTGACTCACTGGAAGGTTTGATTGCTCAAACTCCAGGTATCAAGCTTGTAATTCCTTCAAACCCTTATGATGCGAAAGGTCTTTTGATCTCCGCAATTCGTGATAATGACCCAGTGTTCTTTATGGAGCATTTGAACTTGTACCATGCATTCCGTGCTGATGTTCCAGATGGTGAATACACAGTTGAGCTTGGCAAAGCTAACGTGGTTCGTGAAGGTTCCGACGTAACCATCCTTGCATATGGTTTGATGGTTCATACAGCTGTTAAAGCTGCTGATGAGCTTGAGAAGAGCGGAATCAAAGCTGAAGTTATTGACTTGCGTACACTAGTACCTCTCGACATCGATACAATTGTTGCTTCTGTTAAGAAAACAAATCGTGCAATTGTAGTTCAAGAAGCTCAAAAATCCGCTGGTTTGGCTGCTGAAATCATCGCTCAAATCAACGAAAAAGCTCTTCTGCACTTGGAAGCTCCAGTGCTTCGTGTGTCTGCACCTGATACAATTTATCCATTTGCACAAATCGAAGATCAATGGCTCCCTACACCAGCACGTATTGTGGACGGAGTTAAGAAAGTTCTTGAATTCTAATCTAGCTTTTCAAACCTATTGAATAAAAACAGGAGGTCATCCAGGTGGCAAAATTTGAATATCGATTCCCAGAGCTTGGCGAAGGATTGCATGAAGGCGAAATTATTAAAATGCACATCAAAGTCGGCGACAAAGTAACAGACGAAGATATCGTAATGGAAGTACAAAACGACAAAGCGGTCGTTGAAGTTCCATGTCCGGTTAACGGTACAGTACAAGAGGTGTTCGGTACTGACGGCGCTATCTTCCGTGTAGGTCAAGTTGTTGCAGTTATCGACGCTGAAGGCGACATTCCTGAGCAAGAAGGAGCTCATGAACCAGAAGCTGAAGCAGCACAAGGTGGAGCAGACACAACTTCCTCTCCGGCAGCAAGCAGCGAAGCAGCCGCAGCACCTGCAGCTCCTGATCGTGAAGTTCTGGCAACTCCAAGTGTTCGTAAATTTGCTCGTGAACAAGGCATCGACATTGCTCAAGTAACCGGAACAGGTAATGCTGGTAAAATCACTCGTGAAGATGTTGAAGCTTTCAAAAACGGTGGAGCAGCCGCAGCGCCTGCACCGGCAGCTAGCGCTGAAGCGCCTGCAGCAAGTCCGGCAGCATCTGCACCTACTGCAATCCCTGTTGGTGGGGACGAAGAACGCGTACCGTTCAAAGGTATCCGTAAAGCGATTTCTAATGCTATGGTTAAATCAGCTTACACAGCTCCACACGTTACGATCATGGACGAAGTTGACGTAACAGACCTCGTTGATTTCCGTAAACGTATGAAACCAGTCGCTGAGAAAAAAGGCATCAAGGTTACTTACCTGCCGTTCATCGTGAAAGCTCTCGTTGCAGCTTCCCGTAAATTCCCGGCGCTTAACGCTTCCATTGATGAAGTAAATAACGAAATTGTTTACAAGAAACATTACGATATCGGTATTGCAACGGATACAGACAATGGTCTGATCGTTCCTGTTATCAAAGATGCTGACCGTAAGAGCATCTGGATGATTGCTGAAGCTATTTCTGATTTGGCACTCCGTGGCCGTGAAGGTAAATTGTCTGCAGCTGAAATGAAAGGCAGCACAATTTCTATCTCCAACATCGGCTCCGCTGGCGGCATGTTCTTTACTCCAATTATCAACTATCCTGAAGTGGCTATTCTCGGAACTGGCCGTATCAGTGAAAAACCGGTAGTTAAGAATGGTGAAGTTGTAGTAGCTCCAGTTATGGCATTGTCACTGAGCTTCGACCATCGTCTGATCGACGGAGCAACAGCTCAAAACTTCATGAACTATATTAAACAGCTTCTTGGTAACCCTGAGTTGCTCGTAATGGAGGTATAATAACATGGTAGTAGGAGACGCATCTATAGATATTGACACACTAGTCGTTGGAGCAGGTCCTGGTGGATATGTGGCAGCCATTCGCGCTGCCCAACTGGGTCAAAAAGTAGTTATCGCTGATAAATCCGAGCTTGGCGGTGTTTGTTTGAACCGTGGTTGTATTCCTTCCAAGGCTCTGATCTCTGCAGCTCATGCTTATGAAACGGCGAAACATCCTGATGCTTTTGGTATTACAACTGAAGGCGTTAAAGTGGACTTCAAGAAAACGCAAGAGTTCAAAAATGGTGTAGTTAGCCAAATGACACGCGGTGTTGGCGGTCTCATGAAAAAGAACAAAATCGAAGTTTTCAATGGCGAAGTCATGTTCATCAACGAAAGTGAAGCTCGTTTGTTCAATGATCATGAATCACCACGTTACCGTTTCAAACATTGCATTCTTGCAACTGGCTCCCGTCCAATTGAATTGAAGCCTTTCCCATTCACTGGTCGTATCCTGTCGTCCACAGAAGCTCTGCAATTGGATGAAATCCCTGGCAGCCTGATCGTAATCGGTGGTGGATACATCGGTGCTGAGCTTGGTCAAATGTTCTCCAAATTCGGTACTAAAGTAACAATCATCGAAGGTATGGATTCAATCCTTGCAGGTTTTGACAAGGAAATTACTCGCCTAGTTGCGAAAAACATGGAAAAAACAGGCGTTGAAATTGTTACGAATGCAAAAGCAGAAAGTGCTGAGCAAACGGACAAGAACGTAACAGTTAAATACTCCGTTAATGGTGAGAATAAAGAAGTTACTGCTGACTATTTGCTTGTAACGGTTGGTCGTCGCCCTAACACTGATGGTGAGCTTGGATTAGACCTTGCTGGTGTAGAATTAACTGATCGCGGTATGGTCGTTGTCGATCACCAAGGACGTACTAGCAATCCTAAAATCTTCGCAATCGGGGACATCGTTCCTGGTCTTGCACTAGCTCATAAAGCTTCTTACGAAGGTAAAGTAGCAGCTGAAGCTATCGCAGGATTGCCTTCAGTTGTTGATTACAAAGGTATGCCTGCTGTTTGCTTCACTGATCCTGAAATCTCCAGTGTTGGTTACACGGAGAAAGAAGCAAAAGAAAAAGGCATTAACGTGAAGAGCGGTAAATTCCCATTTGCGGGTAATGGCCGTGCTGTTTCCTTGAATCATTCGGAAGGATTTATCAAGCTCGTCGCTAATGCTGACAACAATGTTGTTATTGGCGCACAAATCGTAGGTCTTGAAGCTTCCAACTTGATCGCAGAGCTTGGTCTTGCGATTGAAATGGGTGCTACGCTTGAAGATATCTCCCTTACGGTTCATGCTCACCCAACTCTAGGTGAAATCGTAATGGAAACTGCTGAATTGGTTGAAGGTCATCCAATTCATATGTAATTTCCGTGAGTTCTGATCTCTGAATTTGCAACATCCCGTTTCTCTCATTTGACGGGATCTCCTAAGCATATATTTTGGGCAAGACCTTTATGGTCTTGCCTCTTTTTTTGCTTGCTGTTGAAAATTCAGTGTCGTTAGGATGTATATAATATTGTGAATCAGTATGAATCTGTTACAATGTGTGCATAAAATAAATTGAAAATGTTAGGGTGTGTGAGCGACATGTATACTACACTTATTTTTGATATTGATAACACATTATTGAATTATGATCTTTGTGAATTGGATTCTATGCAAAAAACATGTCAAACCTATGGCTTATTTCAAGACGATACAACAGCGTGGGATGCTTTCTGGGCCACTTTCTTATTACATAATGCGCGGAACTGGAATAAAATGGTGAATGGCGGGGAGATAACAACTATATTTGAAGTACTATATCTGTCATTTCAAGATACGTTAAATCAGAGTCATCAGTTGCATACTCAATTGTAGGCAAAGAGGTTATTAGTGATGACGAAATCGTTTATACGATAACATTCAAAAGAGAAGATGGATCACAGTTTGACGTTGGTGACACAGAGACACGCAATAGTAAATTTAATTATACAGTTAAAAAAATGGATGGCAGGTTCAAAGTGATGGACCCACCGCCATATCAACCTTAGGAGGAAGTATGGAGACCCTTAAAGATTTATTGGAGATAAGAGGTATTGACTATGAATTCATTTCTCATGATTTGCAGATTAAGACTGCCAAGGAAGGGGCTGAATATTTCGGGATCGATCCTGGTCAAACAGCACCTACTCTGATTTTGTATACGGAAAAAGGTGGATTGAGCGACTATTTTGCACTAATTATTTCAGGAGATCGAGACAAAGTTAACTTTGATGAACTCATTAATGATCTTCAGTTTGATATCGTAAGATTAGCCACACCAAAAGAAGTTGAGCAAATCACAGGATGTAAAATTGGCAATGTGTCACTCATAAATCCTGACATTCCAACCATTTTGGATAAACGGCTTTTTCGTTTCACTCATGTTTATGGTGGAACAGGAATCCAACAAACTACCCTGAAAATTTCACCGGAAAATGTGGAGGAATTAAATAAAGTAGTCGCATTTATTGATTGAGAGAGAGGTTAACAATGACTGTAAAATGGAAGAGCTCTGAGAATTTCAAAGATGTCGATCTTTTAATTGTTTCCTGTATCGTTCTACTGATCATTGTAACTATGTCCGGAGTATTCTCCTTTTCAACGGAGAAAGGATATTATGTAACAAATCAATATGGTGACAGTATAAAGATATTTGGTAACGGGATTTATAAATATGATTCGTTTTTTAAAGCACCGATATTTATCGGCAGTGATGCTACAATGCTTATTTTAGTCGTCCCCCTCTTAACAATCTCTTTTATCCAGAACATAAAGAAAAGAACTATTACAACAAAACTAAAACTAACTGCATTGATGGGAACCGTGCTATATTATGCAACTAGTATTGCATTTGGTGTTACATATAATTCATTTCATTTACTCTATATTGCTCTATTTGGATGTTCATTTTTTGCTTTTATTTGTCTTGTGAGAGGAATTGATGAAAAGAAGCTGCGAGACATACATACATCTATTTTGCCAACTAAAGGAATATCTATATTTTTAGTATGTTCAGGAATTGCTTTATTTGTAGCATGGCTACCTGATATTATTTCTTCGCTACTTAACCATCGTTCTTTAGAATTGATAGAAGTATATACGACAGAAATTACGTATGTCCTCGATATAGGAATTATCAGTCCATTGATGCTGTTATGTTTGTATTTGCTAAAAAGAAAAAATGGGCTGGGCGACATCATACTAACTGTACTGCTGCGGCTCTGTAGTATTATTGGTATTATGCTTCCGATACAAACATTATTTCAACTGTTAGCTGGAATAGAGCTTCCTGTACCAGTGCTTATATCTAAAATGGGCATATTTGTTGTTCTTGCTTGTTTTGCTGTGTATTTTGAAAGATACTACTATAAAGGCATTCATGCCGAAGATTATGAATTCACTCAAGAAGGTGGAAGGAACGAAGCGGATTTATATATTCAAGAGTCCTATAAATAAAGAGTAAGAGAAAGAGGTCGTCCCAAAAGTTATCTAAGATAACTTTGAGGGACGCTCTCTTTAGCAGTGGAAAGGCAAGATATCAGGAATAGCATGCAAAAACAACGAATGAAAATAAGATTTCCAAATTTCCAAATGGCGCTTTAGCAAAATAGTATAGCTAGCTTATTCGTGAGAAGACAGAGGATTGCAGATCGAACAAAGTAGAGGAAAAAATCTCCTTTATTTTCAAAAATGGGATGATTTTAAAGGAAATAGAGGAAGTATTTTCCTTTATCCTTACTGAAATTGCCCTAAAATGTGAAAAATCAGCGTGTAGCACCAAAATAGAGGAATTAAGTTCCTTTATTTTATGATCTTGAGCGAATCCTGATGGAATAGGGGAACTTTTTTCCTTTATTGCTACCGAAGTGTTGAGATAGGCTAAAAACGCCCAACTGTAGCTTTTGCGACAGCCCCTTCTCCATTCATGTAAACTATATGAACAGATTAATGCCGGATTCATCTGCTTTGCCCAAGTAGTAGCCGACACCGCCGATTTTGACACCATCGATTAGCTCTTCCCTGGTGATCCCCATAACGTCCATGGACATTTGGCAGGCCACAATTTCAACACCTTGATCCAGAGCTGTCTGCATCAATTCCTCTAGTGAAGAGATATTCGAATTTTTCATGACACCACGAATCATTTTGGCTCCAATGCCCATCATGTTCATTTTGGACATTGAGAGCTTGCGGCTGCCGCGGGGCATCATTGCACCAAACATACGACCAATCATGCTCTTATTAACCTGAACCTTATCAGGTCGACGGATGACATTTAACCCCCAGAAGGTGAAGAACATCGTTACCTTTTTGCCACTTGCTGCCGCTCCATTTGCGATAATAAAGGATGCGATAGCTTTATCCAAATCCCCGCTAAAAACGACCATCGAGCTGCCCTCAGGCTTTTTTACATCAGATGTAGCTGCATTTGAGGTAGAAGAGGGTATCACTTCCTGGCCCGCCCCTTTACGAAGCAGAGCTTCAATCATTCCATCGCCATTCTTCTTAACATCAAGCAATTGATTTTTACTCATCTTTACCCAAGCTTGAACATCCTCATAGAACCCTGGGTCAGATGCGATGACATGCATAACCTCGCCGTCTTTTAGCCCTTCCATTTTTATTTTCAATTGAATCAATGGGCCAGGGCAGCAGAGACCACAAGCGTCAAGTCTGGCATCGATCCGCAAATCCTGATCTTCAAGAGCAACATTCGCCGGTTGAGCTTCTTTTGCCTCTGTTGCAGCTGCAATTTGAGCCTGGGTGGATAATATTCCTTCACTATCATTGATCTTTCTAGTTCCCGGTTTATAGTTAGCCATTACATAGGTTTTATAACCCCCGGTCAGGTTTTTAACCTTGTATCCTTTTTGCTGCAAAATTCTTGACGCTGTATAACCGCGCAAACCAACCTGACAATATACCCAAATTTCCTTCTCACGATCCAGCTCTCCAAGACGACTACGAAGGTCATCCACTGGTATAAGCAAGGAGTCTGGAATATGTCCGTTAGCATGTTCTATTTCACTACGTACATCGACCAGAATCGTTGCTGCAAGATCTCTAGACTCTAAATCTTTAGGAACAAAAACACTTGTCCGACCAGACAATACGTTCTCAGCAGTGTAGCCCGCCATATTGACCGGATCTTTGGCCGAAGAATAAGGTGGTGCATATGCCAGCTCAAGCTCAGTCAAATCACTAACCGTACCTCTGAAACGGATTGTAGTTGCGATATCGTCAATGCGTTTATCTACGCCGTCAAAACCGACCGCCTGCGCTCCGAGCACAGTGCCTTCATCATTAAACAGCAGCTTGATCGTTAAAGGTGTAGCACCTGGATAATATGCTGCATGTGAGTTCGGATGAACATAGGTGACATGATAAGGCAGACCGAGTCTTTGAAGTGTTTTCTCGTTGTTGCCTGTGGCAGCTCCCGTCAGTCCAAATACTTTGATAATAGATGTCCCTTGCGAGCCTTTGAATGGTGTACGAAGTCCGCTCACATTATCAGCGGCGATCCGTCCTTGCTTATTAGCTGGTCCTGCAAGCGGAATTGCAGTTTTTGTTCCATTTACAAAATCAGTAACTTCCACAGCATCACCAACAGCATAGATATCCTTCAAATTCGTTTCCATGTATTCATTAATTAGTATATGACCGCGTGGGCCAAATTCCATGCCACTGTCCTTCAAAAAAGAGGTGTCAGGAGATACGCCAATGGCGAGAATGACCATCTCACTTTTTACGGAAAGACCACTCGCCATTCTGGTTTCGATCTCGCCGTTCAATTCTTCAAAGGATTGAACCATTTGGGAGAAAAGAAGACGTACACCATGATCCTCCAGCTCCTTGGCAAGAACGGAGGACATTTCAGAATCGAACGGGGCAAGAATTTGCGGCCCACCTTCGATTAAAGTAACATCCAGACCGATATCCCGCAGGTTTTCGGCCATTTCCACACCGATAAAGCCACCGCCGATGACAACAGCTGACTTTACGTTCTCTTCAGTGACACGTGCCTTAATTCGATCCGTGTCAGGAATATTGCGAAGCGTGTGAATTCTAGTACTTTGTATACCTGGTAAATTTGGACGAATTGGCTTAGCACCAGGGGAAAGGATCAATGCATCATAACTCTCCTCATATTCGCCCTTTGCTTTGCTTCGAACAGTGACAGTCTTATTATCTGGATTCACAGCGATGACTTCACTTTCAATGCGGACATCTATGTTAAAGCGCTTATACATCGCTTCCGGAGTCTGTACGAGAAGCTTGGAACGATCTTTAATATGATCTCCGATATAGTAGGGCAAACCGCAGTTTGCGAAAGAGATATAGGAATCTCTCTCGAACATGACGATTTGAGCGTCTTCGTCAAGACGACGCAGTCTGGCTGCTGCTGATGCGCCGCCGGCTACTCCGCCGACAATAAGCACCTTTTTACTCATTATGGTTTTCCTCCTCAAAAAAAATACGGATTAGTTTTTTGATTCTTTCATTTGCTACGTGATACTTGATTTCAAGACCGCTACGTTCGTTTTCGACGATTCCCATGCTGCGCAATTTCTGCAAATGCTGAGATACAGTCGATTGGGGAAGGTCAAGACATTCCTGGATGTAGGTGACATTACAGTTTTCCTTTTGCATCAGGCCTTTTACGATACAGAGCCGAACCGGATGAGCTAATGCTTTTAAAATATCGGCTACCTCGTTATAAGATTTGAAATCCTTATCCAATACTAGATCACCTCATTCAATAAATCGTTATATCGTAATATTAGGATATAGTGATGTAAAAGTCAAATCCAAATTACACAAGAAGTAATCTCTGATTAAGACAAGATGTCATATGAGGATAACTACAGCCGTAAAATGAACTAAGGGAGCATACTAGGAAAGTGGCTAAAGGGAGATTTTTATGATAGGATGAATGTTGCAGTTTGTAATTTTTTACACTATTAATATTGTCTACAAACGCTATTGGAAAGGAAGATCGTGCAGACTATGGATATGATCATATCAATTATTAAATCTTTTATTCTCGGTATTGTGGAAGGGATTACGGAGTTTTTACCCGTATCATCGACAGGTCACCTCGTTATTTTTGAAAATTTTCTAGGTTTTGAGAGTACTACTCCTTCTTTTGTGGAAATGTACACCTATGTTATCCAATTGGGCGCAATTCTCGCAGTGATATTCTTGTACTGGGGTAAAATTAAAGATACGTTGATCAACTTTTTCCCGCAAAAGGTTGGGTTTGAAAAATCCGGATTCAGATTTTGGCTTATGCTAGCTATTGCTTGTATACCAGGCGGGATCTTTGGAGTGCTGCTTAATGATTTGTCGGATAAATATTTGTTCACTCCTGTAGTAGTAGCGTTCACTTTGTTCTTTGGTGGTATATGGATGATCTATGCGGAATCGAAGTTTAGAAACAATAAGCCAGGCGGCGGTGGAGATGAGCTGAATGTTACGGTTAAGCAGGCGCTGATTATCGGGGCATTTCAGGTTCTGGCTATCATTCCAGGTATGTCGCGTTCAGCTTCAACGATTATCGGGGGATGGGTAGCAGGACTCTCAACCGTAGCTGCGGCAGAGTTTTCTTTCTTTCTGGCTATTCCAGTAATGGTAGGGATGAGCTTCTTGAAGATTGTGAAAATTGGAGGATTTTCGAATCTTACTTCTGAAGAAATCATTTTGCTAATTGTTGGATTTGTTGTATCGTTCCTTGTGGCTATGGTTGTGATAAAGAAATTTATTGCTTATTTGCAAAAGAAATCGATGAAGGTATTTGCTTATTACCGCATGATTTTTGCTATTGTCGTTTTGCTCGCAGGTATTTTTGGCTTTTTTGGTTAAGAACAGTATAGAAAAGGGACGGATGACACATGCCTATTCAATCGTTGCATATTGTACAGGCTACAATTGCTGACCTGGAAGACGCGGCTGTTTTGTTCGACCAATACAGAGTGTTCTACCAACAGGAAAGCAATCTGGATGCTGCTCGTAGCTTTTTGTTTAATCGTTTTGAACATCAGGAGTCCATTATTTTCTTGGCAAAAGAGAATGATGCGAATGGGAAAAGCATCGGTTTCGCTCAGTTGTATCCTGTATTCTCCTCCATTTCAATGGAACGCTCGTTAATTCTTAACGATTTGTTTGTAGATGAGCGCTATCGCGGTCAAGGAGTAGGAAGAAAGCTTCTGCGGACTGTGTCGAACTATTGCGAGCTGATCCATTCCAAGGGAATTGAATTATCAACAGCAACGACAAATACAGCAGCACAGAAGCTTTATGAGCAGGTTGGTTATGTGAAGGACGAACAATATTTTCACTATTTCAAGAAGGCCGATACCAAGTAGTAGGCTCCGATTACAATGAGCAACACCGATGATGACACGTTAACAAAACGAATGGCTATAGGTGATAACAAGTATTTACGAAAATAGGCGACTCCAATACTAAGCAACATCCACCAAAGGGCAGAGCCCAAGAAGATTCCTGTAATAAATTGGAGAGATTGCTGAACACCATGATTGTTTGCAATCACACCTGAGCCACCTAGCAGAGCAGCAAACGACATGATCGTCATCGGATTTGTTAAGGTTAGCAGAAAAGTAGAAATGAACGCCTTCCAACAACGCTGTTCCGGTTCATCGGAATGGCGTTGTTTTATTTCTACTTCGGCATTTGCTCTATGGAACCGCAGCGTTTTGAATAGGGTCGTAAATCCGAGATAAGCTATAAATAGCCCGCCTAGAATCCGCAGATGAATCTCATACAGCATGAACAGACTGGAAAGGCTCGACAGTCCAATGGCGGCAATAGAAGCGTAGAAAGCATCCGCCAGAGCTACGCCAAGTCCGGAGCTAACTCCTGATCGGATACCGCCTGACAAGGCAGAACGGAAGCAGATGAGGCTGATCGGACCAACAGGTGCAGCGATCGACATTCCAATGATGATATTCCGAATCAAATATACACTGTTCATATCGTCAATGACCTATTCTTCCTTTAAAGTGGATAGGGCAATGACGGTTTTTGTTTTTACGATACCAGAGATTTGCTTCAGGTGGTTGGAGATAAATTGCTCCAATGCCTTGATGTCCAATACGGCCACCTTCAACAAGTAATCGTCTTCCCCGGCCAAGTGATGACATTCTAGTACTGCCTTCGATTCTTTGATCTTTTCGGAGAACTCAGGTATGCAATCAGGACGCTCAAGCGTCACAAATACAAAGGCCAGTAGGCCGTTTCCTGTTGCTTCCCGCCCCAGCTTAAGAGTAAATCTTTCGATAATACCTTTTTCCTCAAGCTTCCGTATACGTTCAGATACAGCAGGGATAGATAGATGAACCATCTTGCTTATTTCGGAGCTGGTCATTCTGCTGTTCCATTTTAAAAGTTCAACAATTTGTTCATCGAGCTTATCCACGTATTTCATCTCCTAATTAATTAAATACAAATATGAATTTTAGAAAAATTAATTAATAATATTATAAAACACAAATTAATTATTAGGATTGAAATAGATAATTTAATTAATTATTTAAGTTTTGGTACGGGAATGTTTATTTATTTAACTCCTTTTGCCTTAGTAAACATTTTTAGTTCCATATTTTTATATGCAGATATAGAAATATTATATTTATAA
This sequence comes from Fontibacillus panacisegetis, assembly GCF_900102215.1. Classification (GTDB taxonomy): domain Bacteria; phylum Bacillota; class Bacilli; order Paenibacillales; family Paenibacillaceae; genus Fontibacillus; species Fontibacillus panacisegetis. The sequence goes on along the minus strand of NZ_FNBG01000003.1, from coordinate 87,794 downwards.
AGCGTTTATATCGAGTTAGTATAGAAATATACTTATATAAGGCTATAAGGAAGTTTTAGTGAGTGCTGTTCTTATGTTGTTCTACTGAAAAAAAAGGAGGAATTTTCGATTCACATAATACGACTACTTGAAAAGGTAATGCATAAGGAGACTTCATAAAGTGGAAAAACGATCAGGAACATTCAACAAAATTTATGCCATGCAGCTTGCTACCATATTTATCGGCTTTGTTATTTTCGGCTTCTCAGAAAATATAAAAGGACCCGCGATTCCCCGTATTCAGTTCGATTTTATGTTAAATGAGTCACAGTTAGGTTCCTTATTATCTCTTAATGCGTTAGGCTATTTGCTTGCCTGCTCCTTCACAGCCTATTTGACTAGAATTTGGGGAATCAAGATTGTAACGGTTATATCTTTTGCCGCAATGGCAATGTCAGGTATATTCATTTTTATTTCGCAACATTATGCTTTGTTCTCTGCATCTTACTTTCTAATGTATATAGGCAACGGAATGCTGGAGATCGGCTTAGCAATTTTAGGGGCTCGTATTTTTGTTAAAAACACGGGAACCATGATGAATTTGACTCATGGCTTTTATGGCCTTAGTTCAACAGTCGCACCACTTATTGCGACAGGGTTAATGAAGGTTACGATTAACGGATATACGCTGGACTGGCGTGGAATGTATCTGGTTATGTTATTGTTATCCATTATTCCGATTATTTTTGCGCTGCTGAGCTCCTTTCCCAGGGATGAGATTTCACATGAAGATCGTGTACCTCTAAAAAAACTAATAAAAGATCCTGTTATATGGCTCATGGTACTTATTTTATCATTTGGTGTTGTTTCCGAGTTGGCTGTAGGTGGCTGGCTTGTTAACTTTCTAGAGAAAGCATACGAGTGGGACACCGTTTCAGCTTCGGGAATGCTGTCTGCATTCTTTTTATGCTTCTCGCTTGCGAGATTGTTGCTTGGACCGCTTACCGATAAATTCGGTTTTACATTATCGTTAATTATTTTTTCAGGCGTATCAGCTATTTGCACTTTTATTGCCATCTTTGGTGGAGAAAAACTAGCTTTTTTCTTTGCAGCATCAGGCATAGGTATTGCAATGATTTATCCAACGGTTATGGCTTTTGTTGCTAGAAGATATCCTAATGGGAGTGACACGGCAATTACCTTTACGGTAACACTCATGGGGGTCGGTAGTGTAATTGGCAACTATCTGATCGGGGCAGTTACAGAATTGACAAAAGGAATTTTCGGAGCGGATACTCATTTAGGACTATTTCGTGGACTTCAGGCTGGATATGGATTCATAGGTTTATGTGCGGCTTTATGCTCGATTGCAGGAGTTATTTTATATTTTTATTTATCCAAACGAAAAGAAGTCATCTAGAACGGTAATCAGGCAGTCCCCAGAACAAAATTATTTTCTGAGGGGCTGCCTGTATTCGTGGATTTAGAGCAAAGGTTAATGATTGTTGCCGTTCATTCGAGCATATCGAGCTTTGCCAGGCTCAGTAAAATAATACAGTAAAGCAATGACCGGCATAAAAAGACCCGCCAGAGATGCCAGATACCAGCCCCCTTGAGCATACGCCCATCCTCCCAATGAAGAGCCCACGGCTCCTCCAATGAAAAATATCGACATGAACAGGCCATTCAAACGACCGCGCGTCTCGTTTCCCAATGAATAGATAATACGTTGGCCAAGAACCAGATTGCCCGAGACAGCCATATCCAGTGTGATCGCCGAAACAAAAAGCAGAATAAGTGAGAGAGTTGAATGGCTGGAAAAAACATGGATGAGTAAAAAAGACAAGACGGCAACGACCATTGCAATTCCCGTTAATAATTTGGTCCATCCTTTATCTGCCCATTTTCCTGCAATAGGGGCTGCAACAGCTCCGGCAACACCTACTAACGCAAACCACGCAATTCCACCTTGAGACATGCCGAAATCGTCAGTCAACCGCAAGGGAACCACCGTCCAAAAGAGACTGAATGCTCCAAACAGATATGCTTGATAAAAGGCACGGCGGCGTAGTGCCGGCGTTTGCAGAAACAGTGTGCCCAGTGAGGTTAGCAATTTGCCATACGAAATTTCCGGCGATGGCTGACGTCTCGGAAGTAGACGCGCAAGCAGTATAGTCAAGCATGAAATCATGATTGCGGACATTACAAAAACGGCTCTCCAGCTCCATAGTCCGGCAATAAAGCTCGCTATCGGTCTGGCGAACATTATACCCAGTAGAAGTCCGCTCATGATCGTTCCAACTACACTTCCACTTCGTTCCTCGGATGTCAGATAGGAGGCATAAGGGACCAGAATTTGCGCTACAACTGAACCGAAGCCGACCAACAATGCCCCTGACAAAAATACTGCTGCATTAGATGCGATTGCCGCCGTCAGTAGACCGCCGATAGCAACAAGGAGCGTTACGACCGTTAGTCTGCGATTTTCAATAATGTCGCTTAATGGAACGATGAACAGCAATCCAATCACATACCCGATTTGTGTCAAGGTGACAATTAATCCCGCTGCCGTTGAGGACAGATGGGTATCCAGCCGGATAGGACCAACAAGCGTTTGGGCATAATACAAATTTGCGACAATCAAACCGCAAGCGGCCGCCAGCATGAATATGATCTTGTCTGAAGTATGCGTATTCTCCTTATTATTGTTCTTTCTCATTAATGCTCCTCCTCACGATGGTTCCCAGTGCTTTTTCGCCTGAGCCAAAGTTTACTTTTTAATTACTGAACGTAACGTTTATTAATTATGAATTAAATATATACTAAACGTATCGTTTTGTAAATAGGCTGATATTGCATTAATGTATTTTTCTTTTGTAAACTATACGTATAGTTTTAACAAAAAGACTGTTAAAGGCGGGGTGACATATGCAAGCGAAAAGAGGACGTCCTCGCAGTACCGAGACGCAACAATCGATACTGTCGGCTGCTTATGAATTGTTGTTGCAGGAGGGATTTGCTGCAATCACAATAGAAAAAATGGCGGAACGCGCTAAGGTCAGCAAAGCGACGATCTATAAATGGTGGCCTAATAAAGCTGCCGTGGTGATGGATGGTTTCATGTCTGCTGCCTCGGAACGATTGCCCGTTCCCGACACAGGGTCTGTGTTCGACGACATCACTATTCATGCTGTAAACCTAACCCGGTTTTTAACCAGCAGAGAGGGTCATATCATTACACAATTACTTGGTGAAGGACAATTTGATGAGGCATTGGCCGAGAGCTATAGAATCCGATATTTCCAGCCTCGACGTTTGGAAGCCCGGAAATTGATAGAGCAGGGTGTTCATAGAGGGGAGCTGCAGGAAAATCTGGATATAGAAATATGTATTGATCTGATATACGGACCGATTTTTTATCGGTTGCTGGTAACCGGTGCTGAATTGAACGATGCCTATGTACAGCAATTGGTCGTTAAGGCATTCGAAGGAATAAGCGAGTGCGATTAAGCTGGTCTGCTATGTATATATTTCTCAAGTGATAAGGCTACGGTTCTCTGTTTCTGTTATAATGTAGGACGTATAAGTATAAGTGAAAACACGATAGGTTAAAACATACGGAGTACGAGGTGTGGATAGATGAGAAATTATTTGGATTTACTACAAGATGTATTAGATAACGGAGCAAAAAAGGAAGATCGGACAGGAACGGGGACCATTTCTGTGTTCGGCCGACAGCTGCGGTTTGATTTAAGCAAGGGTTTTCCGCTTGTAACGACAAAAAAGATTCATTTAAAATCGGTCATTCATGAATTGTTATGGTTTTTGAAAGGCGATACTAATATTTCTTATTTAAAAGAACATGGCGTGCGGATTTGGGATGAATGGGCTGACGAAAATGGCAATCTTGGTCCTGTATATGGTTCTCAATGGAGAGCATGGGAAACAGCGGATGGTCGTCATATTGATCAGATAACAAATGTCATTCAAGCGATAAAAAAAAACCCGGATTCTCGCCGTCATTTGGTAAGTGCGTGGAATGTTGGGGAAGTTGATCATATGAAGCTGCCGCCATGCCATTTTGTATTTCAATTTTATGTTGTCGAAGGCAAGCTATCCTGTATGCTGACTATGCGGTCGGTTGATACGTTCCTTGGACTGCCTTTTAATATTGCGAGCTATGCACTTTTGACTCATATGGTAGCGCAGCAATGCGATCTTGAGGTTGGAGAGTTTATTTGGTCCGGCGGTGATGTTCACATTTATAGCAACCATCTGGAACAAGTCAAAACACAGCTTGAGCGAGAGCCTTATCCATTGCCTAAGCTGGTTATTAAACGTAAACCGGAGTCTATTTTTGACTACGTTTATGAAGATTTTGAGTTTGAAGACTATCAGTGTCATCCAACGATAAAAGCTACAGTGGCGGTATAGATCAATAGATCACTACAAGGAGGATGAGTGTGTGGGAATCACCTTAATATGGGCCATGTCCCGCAATGGAGTCATTGGCATTAACAATCAGCTGCCTTGGCGAATACCTGCGGATTTGAAGTTTTTTAAGGAACAGACGACTGGCAAGACGATGATCATGGGACGCAAAACCTGGGAATCGCTTGGATGCCGTCCTCTTCCGAATCGTCGCAGTGTTGTGCTTACTGGTGATTATGCTTATGAAGCAGAAGATGCCGATGTGGTCCATTCGGTAGAGGAAGCGCTTGAATATGCCCAAGATGGAGAATTAATGATCATTGGGGGAGGAGCTGTGTTTCAGCTTTTTCTGGAATATGCTGATACACTACTCGTTACTTTAATTGATCAGGAGTTTAAAGGCGACGCGTTTTTTCCGAAAATCGATTGGACAGAATTTAGCTTGGTTAGTGAAATTCAGGGGATTCGTGATGATAAGAATCCTTATGATTACAGATTTTTAACTTATAACCGACAAAAGAATAATGCGCAATAGTGCAAATTATCATATCAATAATCCATTAATAACTTTACCCGTGTGGTGCTAACATCAAGATACACTGAAATGTGAGAGTTCCGAGAGTAATGGAACAATCGCTGATACGGATGGGGGAAGTTAATAATGTCTACACCAACAGGGTTTATGGAATTTAATCGTCAGCTTCCAGGAGATCGGAGCCCTTCCGAACGGGTGAAAGATTGGCAGGAATTTCATAAGCATATGTCGGATGAAGAGCTGCGAACGCAAGGGTCCCGTTGCATGGATTGCGGAACACCTTTTTGCCATACAGGGATAGATATGACGGGAGGAACTTCCGGTTGTCCGGTGCACAATTTGATTCCAGAGTGGAACAGCTTGGTACATCGCGGATTATGGAAGGAAGCGCTAGACCGTTTGCATAAAACGAACAATTTTCCAGAGTTTACAGGTCGTGTTTGTCCAGCTCCATGTGAAGGTTCATGTACGGTTGGTCTAATTGGACAGCCTGTTACAATCAAAACCATTGAACAGGCAATTATCGACAAAGGTTTTGAGGAAGGCTGGGTTGTTCCAGAACCGCCTGAGCATCGGACAGGACGCAGAGTGGCTGTTGTAGGTTCAGGGCCTTCAGGGCTTGCATGTGCAGCGCAGCTGAATAAGGCAGGACATGAGGTTACTGTATTTGAACGCTCCGATCGAATCGGCGGCTTGCTGATGTACGGAATTCCGACGATGAAGCTGGATAAGGCAGTGGTTCAGCGCCGAGTGGATTTGCTCGCTGCTGAAGGAATTAAATTTGTTACGAACACCGAAATCGGTCGCGACATTATGACTCAGCAACTAGTTGATGAATACGATGCGGTAGTCCTTTGTGGTGGAGCTACTAAACCTCGTGAGTTTAATATCGAAGGTACAGAATTGAACGGAGTACAATACGCGATGCCATTCCTGAACCAGACAATCAAGAGCTATCTTGACTCTGGTCTGGAAGATGGACAATTCTTATCAGCAGAAGGTAAAGACGTTATTGTCATCGGTGGTGGTGATACCGGTTCTGACTGTGTTGCTACTGCATTGCGTCATGGTTGCCGTTCGATTACTCAATTCGGTACACATACGAAAGCACCTTTGGAACGTGATCCAATTCAAAATCCTTGGCCACAATTTCCAAATGTGTATACACTTGATTACGCACAGGAAGAAGCAAAAGCTCTGTACGGCAGCGATCCCCGTGAATTCTCTATCATGACAACTCGTTTTGTTGGGGATGAAGAGGGGAACCTTAAAGAGCTTCATACGGTTCAAATTAAGCGTAGCGTAGATGAAACAGGACGTAAAAGTTACGAGCCTGTTCCAGGAACAGAGCAGGTATTTCCGGCACAATTGGCACTGATCGCTATTGGTTTTGATGGGCCTGAGTCCACTATCATTGATGAGCTCAATCTTGAGACGGATCGCCGTAGTAACGTTAAAGCACGTTATGGCAAATACAATACCAATGTAGATAAAGTATTTGCTGCTGGCGATATGCGTCGTGGACAGAGCCTTGTTGTATGGGCAATTCATGAAGGTCGGGAAGCTGCTCGCGAGGTTGATAAATTCTTGATGGGTGCAACAGTACTTGCATAATTACAGAAAATATTAAGTTATGCTATAATATAAGTTAGCTACAGGGCTGCGCGGTGCGCGGCCCTTTTTAATCTTGGAACAGAATCAAGAAACAGACAACGTTTTTTTAGCGAGTAGAGAGAGAAAGCGGGGCTCCATTAGAAAATGAAAACGCTCGTTATCGCCGAAAAGCCGGATATGGGACGGACGATTGCTGCTGTCATTGAGCCGAGAGCAAAAAACAATCGATCATATTTGGAAGGAGAACATTATATTATCACTTGGGCCATCGGTCATTTGTTAGGTTTGGCCGAGCCGGATGCTTATGATGACAAATATAAGAGATGGAATTTTGGTGATCTGCCCATTCTGCCACAGCAATTCAAAATTGTACCGAATCCGAAAACCAAGGATCAATTAAAGACGATTGGCGAATTATCCAAACGCTGCAACGCGGTTGTAAACGCCTGTGACGCTGGACGAGAGGGACAATATATCTTTGATCTTATTCAACAGCATATTAAGCTGGATCAGCCTGTCAAAAGGTTGTGGATTTCAGATCTTACAGCAGAAAGTATTGCCAAAGGTTTTGAAGGTCTGCATGAGGGTAGGGAGTTTCATAATTTGACGCTTGCCGCCAGAGCGAGAAGTGAAGCGGATTGGCTGGTCGGGATGAATGCCTCCCGTGCCTTTACAACGAAGCATAATACACTGTTATCGGTTGGCAGAGTACAAACGCCGGTATTAGCTCTTATTTATGATCGTCAGAAGGAAATCGAGAGCTTCGATTCACTAACATACTATGATATTAAAGCTGTATTCCAGCAATTAGAAAGATCCTATACGGGGACCTGGCAAGGCGACCGACTGACAGATGGGGAAAAGGCCGCTTCGATTGCCGAAAAGGTACGTGGAAAAGCAGGCGCTATTACTAGCTATGAAGTGAAAGAGACGAAGGAATATCCTTATAAGCTGTATGATCTTACACTTCTACAACGTGAAGCGAATGCCAAGTATGGTTATTCAGCCAAGAAGACGCTGGATTTGGCTCAGGCGCTTTATGAACGTCATAAAGTCATTTCATATCCCCGGACAAGCTCGAACTACGTAAATGAGCAAAATATCGATGGCATGCATAAAGCGTTACATATGCTAAAATCCACCTCATATCGCGATTTGGCTGAAGGTGCTAATCAGAGCATTGTAAATGTCAACAATAAATCGGTATGCAATCCTTCCAGGGTTGAGGATCACCATGCAATTCTCCCAACATTAAGACGCGCCGGAAATTTGAGCAAGGAAGAACAGGATATTTATGATTTGGTCATTCGAAGGTTTTTATCTCATTTCTATCCACCGGCAGAATATAAACAGCATACCGTTCTGACAGAGGTCGAATCGGAGACGTTCAAGACAAATGTGAAGGAGCTGTTGTTCCTTGGATGGAAAGTATGTCAGCCAAATGAGGATAACAGCAAATCATCAGGTAAAGGTCGTAAAAAAGAAGAGGAAGATGAGGCGGAAGAGCTCGTAAGTGAACCTTTCCATATCAATCCGGAAGAGAAAGTTCATTGTAGTGAAGTAGAAGTAAAAGAAAAGGCAACTCAGCCGCCCAAGTCGTATACAGAAGGTACTTTGCTGAAAGCCATGGAAAGCGCAGGCAAGCAGCTTGAGAATGAAGAGCTGCGCGATGCGATGAAGGAAGGGGGGCTAGGAACACCTGCCACTCGCGCCGCAACGATTGAACGTCTCAAAAAGGTTGGCTACATTACGATGCAGGGTAAAAGAATCACTGTCACTCAAAAGGGTCGCACAGCGATCGAGCTAATCCGTCTCGCAGGAGTTGAGCTACTTACTTCACCTGAAATGACGGGGCATTGGGAACGAAGGCTGCACCAAATTTCCAAAGGTGAGGCTGCGGGAGAGAAATTTATGGAGAGCGTGAAGAAATTTACGATTTCCATTATTGAAAAAGTGCGGACCCAACGGAAGGCGGATGCCTCAAGGTTCGAATCCCCTGAAGAGGATAAGACCAAGGGGAAAAGTAAACGTAGTTCAGGTTCGAGCCCTAGATCCACTACAGATTCATCGAGATCACGGCCTTCATCAGGGTCAACGCCACCCTCTGGGGGCTTACAACCCCTTGCACCTTGTCCAAGGGATGGCTGCGGGGGACAGATTATTGAGGGACGTAAAGGCTATGGTTGCTCTCATTTCAAGCAAGGCTGCGGCTTTGTGATTTGGAAAGAGTTTTCAGGTAAAAAGATTTCACATGCCATGCTCAATACATTGCTGGAGAAAGGGCATACACAACTTCTGACTTTTAAAGACCCTGAAGGGGAATATAAAGCCCGAATCTCACTTGTCGACCGAATCAGCGGTAAATTGGAAATTGATCGAGAATAGTAGTAAATAAACCTATGGATGCCAATTGATAAGATCAGCTTCCGTAGGTTTATTTTTTTGTATCATTTTCTTAATTTAAGTAGCAACTATAACAACCGAACCTGATTTTAGTGGCTCGTAAGCTTCCTCATGAAACCCGCCGTATAACTTTACATTTGAAAACCCCGATTGAGAAGCTATAGTACACAATTCCTCACCATACAAGGGGAGTAAAGGTACGGAGCTTTCATAGTATATTTCTTCATTGTTCACAAGTTCAACGAGCTTTGTCTCAAACAGGATCTTGTTATTCGTCTCATCTAACCGATAATTTCGTTCAAACCGAATGTTTTCTTCCTTGCGTTCTATAGTGGGAAGGCTGCGAATTTGATTTGTAATAATCCTGTTATAATTGACGGCTCCAATGACCAGTCTACCGTTCGGTCTCAAGAGTTGACGACAATCTGCAATCATATTCATGACATCTTCTTTGCGATCCAAATGCACTATGGAGTTGCCAATGCAGTAGATCAGATCAAAACAGTTGCCATCATAATAATCACGAATTTTGGTCATATCTCCATGAATCCAGTTCACTCCGGTGTCCTTACGTGCTTTCGCTTGTTGAATCATGCCCCTGTCTAAATCAAGCGCCTCTACCTTATGGCCAAGACTCGAGAGTGCAGCCGCATAACCACCGGTAGCACAGGCTATATCCAGTACACTTGCACCTGCGGGCAGATCTTTAGTCAGGAAGCTAACTGTGTCCATATTCACAGGAAATACTACATCATAAACTTCACTTAATTTCTCATAAAAATGAATGCCAATCCCTCCCTTGTTAGATTGTTGTCATTTTATTGCTGATGACATGAGGGACTTCAACTAGGGAAGCTACGGTGTACATTGAATGATTCGGCTCTTGATTTAATTCAATAATGTTAAACGTCCATTCGTCAGGATGCTTGATGTAGATCGAGTTAATCCCGGCAGAGAGAGCAGGGGCGATATCTGTTCTGAGGCTGTTGCCGATCATCCACGTCTGTTCACGTGAGAAATAGCGTGATGTAAGTATTTCTTCAAGTGCCTCCACATTTTTGTGCTGACGAATGAAAATACGATCCTGAAAATAATCCGCGAGCCGCATCTGTTCAATTTTTCGCTGCTGAATCACCGTTTCTCCGCCCGTATACAAGAACAGCTCATGCCCCTGGTGCTGCAATAGGTTTAATGTGTCAACCATTCCAGGATAGGGCTCAATTTCCTGCTCATATACGCTCATGCCGAGCTTCATCAATAAATCCTCTTCAGAGACCTCAGTATTTCGATCGAGTTCATTACAGAAATATCGGTACGTATCGATCAAGGATTCCGGAAAGTGGTGGCTCGCAAAGCCGATTTTTTGTACACCAGCCACATCGATTTCTATCTGCTTGGAACGAATGTCTTTGGTTGCTATCCGATCAGATGCAAGCCAATCAGTAAGCATATCCGCAAATTGAGTAAGGATAAGCTCAAAATATTTGTTGCAGTATACAAGCGTGTCATCAAGATCAAAAATGATTTGTTGTTTAAACGAAAAGCTCACAGCAGGTCACTCCTTTAAGCATGAGGCACATCTCTCTATTTTTCTATATATCATGATCCATTTTAAAGTCGAATATATGACTCCAGGAACATTTGCAGCTCTGAAGCACCATCTGGTCGAATGCTGAATTTTTCCGTATCGTTGTTGATAAGGTGAACTCTTAGCAGACCTGCGACACGAAGGCGCATCAAGTGATGCATTAACTGATCTTCAGTTTCGTTTAAATCATGGATAATTTCCTGAAGAGACTTTGGTTGATCCGCGATATATCGAAGCAAGCGGAGCCGTTCAGGCTTAGCAAGAGCACGGGTTAATCGTACAAGATAAGTAGGTGGCTCATCTTCATCCAGCTCAGGAATGTCAATTGGATATTGAATGAATAGTGTTCCATGATAGAAGTAGTAAGTGTTTATCGGTCTAAAATGAATCGAAGGCAGCAGCACTACACGCTGGATCGGTAAATGAGGCTCCAGCACCAGGCCACCAGAAGCGTATTCAATTAAAGCCTCAGGGTCCATTTTATGTAAAAGCAATTCCTTCTCAGCAGCATCTTCTTGAAGCAGGTTCTCATAATGAGAACATAACGGCTTAAAATACAATTCATTCCAAGTACGCAATAGTGGAACATAATATTTTTTGATCCGAACGATATCCTCACTATTCACAGTGTCAATATAGGGTTTAACTTTATGCAAAAGGGAGACTTCATCTCTTTCATCCAGATCGGCCAAGAAGTCTTCGATACGGTCTAAACCGTTACGTTCAATAGCAAAGGCATATAAAATATCGTAGTCTGTAAAGGGCAAAGCAGCAGCTTCAGCAAAAGAATGGCGAGTTTTTTCATTAATGAGTGGCTTGATTTGATCCATCCATTCAGATCCTACATCTAAATTGTCAACCCATTTTCGCGTCGTATATATCATAAAGCTGCTTACAAGTTCGTAGACTGGCGAAACGTCAATTTTTACCTCATAGGTCATAAATATACCTCCCACAAATCAAAGCATTCATGTTTATTATGGCTTGTTAGGGAGGGGCTTGTCTACTATAATGTGTTTATCGGATGAACAAAGTATACTCCTGTTTGTACAAATAAATCGGATAATAATCTTTGTTGCAAAAAGTCGTCGAGAATTCTGACGATTTTTCTTTATTTTATAGGAGGCTTAACCCATGACTTATCTTCTATCCAAGACCAACAAACGTATCTCTCCATTTGTTATTCTCTTATCAGTTATCGTTCTCGGGGGAGTCAGCCAAGGGCTGTTGCTGCCTTTATTATCGATTTTTATGGAGGAGCAGGGAATTCCCTCTTCTGTTAACGGTATGCATGCTGCAGCATTATATATTGGCTCTTTTGCTATGTCACTTGTTGCCGAGAGAGTGCTGGGCGTTACCGGCTTTAAGAAGCTGCTGCTAGGCGGACTCATCGTTGTTCTGATCTCTCTCCCGTTGTTTCCTCTGGTTACAAATTTGAAACTATGGTTTATTTTGCGACTACTTGTTGGGATCGGAGATAGTGCTATTCATTTTACTTCTCAGCTGTGGCTTGTGCTTGTGTCACCACCTGAGCGCAGAGGAAGAAATATTTCATTATACGGAATGTCTTATGGTCTGGGATTTAGTCTTGGCCCGCTTGGTATTCATTTGCTGCCTTTAGGGAAATTGCTTCCGTTTGTTATTCTGGCGGTATTGTTTGTTGTCATGATCATGATTGTGATTGTTAGAATGCCGGATATGCATCCAGAGAAGCTTGAGCCGGGGGAAGGCGCAACGGAACGGAAATACACTCTTATTTATAAACTGGCCTGGTTTGCGCTGCTTCCATCGTTGCTGTATGGCTATATGGAATCATCCATGAACAGCAATTTTCCTATATATGGACTCAGAATAGGGCTCAGTACGGGTGAGATTTCTACCCTGCTGCCATTTTTCGGAATCGGAGGCTTGATTCTGCAGCTTCCACTTGGCATTCTCAGTGACCGTTTTGGCAGAAAAGGGATTCTTATGGTTGCAGGACTTCTGGGGGGCCTGATGTTTCTGTTTGTTCCGTTATGCGGAAATCAATTCTGGGCACTCGTCATTTTGTTCATGTTGGCAGGGGGGCTCGTAGGTTCTTTCTTCTCTTTAGGTCTTGCATATGCAGCGGATCTTTTGCCAAGACATTTGATTCCGGCTGCAAATGTCATAGCCTCGTTCCATTTTAGTTTTGGAAGCATCATAGGTCCAAATCTGGGCGGACAGGTGATGGAAATGGGCAGAGCAGGTCTGCTTTTCACACTTCTGGGTTCCGCTTATGTCATATTTTCGATTGTTGGCTTGGCATTTCGCAAAAATTCGACTAAAAAACTTGAAATATGAAGATGCTGTAATGGATTTTCAATGCTATTTCCAATACACTATATAGAGGTAGTTATTTTTTGGACGTAATAGATATTGTCTACCCGTAAAGGAGAACAGCTCATGATAACAGTGAACCACTTACACAAATCAGTGGACGGAAATAAGAAAAAAATACTGAAAGGTATCGATATACAGTTCCGGCAGGGAGAGATGATCGGTGTTGTAGGTTCTAGCGGCAGTGGTAAAAGCACACTTCTTCGCTGTCTCTCACTGCGAGACAGATGGGACCAAGGGGATTATACATGGGATGACGCTAATGTCATTCGCGGTGGTGGACGTGGATCGCAGAAATATCGTTCGAAATGCGCATATTTAGAGCAGAATCCTTCTTTTTATCCTGAGAAAACGGCATTAAAGAACGTACTGATTGGACAAGCCGGTCAGACGCCTTGGTTTAGACGATTGACAGGTATGGTTCGTTCTGATGATTATATGGGAGCAATGGATGAGCTGGAGCGATTCGGATTGATTGATAAAGCACACATGAAAGCAGGAAACCTGAGTGGTGGAGAGCGGCAGCGTGTGGCGATTTGTCGTGCACTTGTGCATGGAGCTGGTTTTCTTGCAGCGGATGAACCTGTCATAGGGCTAGACCCACATTCAGCCGAGCGTGTTCTTAAGACTCTTCAGACTTTGTGTACAGATCATAATAAAACGGTGATCTCGGCATTGCCGATTGAGCTTGCAGAGAAATATTGTACAAGAATCTGGGGAATTTATGATGGACAGCTTAAAATCGATGTCACCGGAAGAAGACTCACTGTAGAAGAGAAGAGAGCGATTGATTTGATATGAGTAATGAAGAGAGTGATGATGATGGCCGGAAAGCGCCTAACTGCCAGACTAGCTGGTTGCTTGCTGCTTATAGTCCTTAGTGGCTGCAGCTTAATTAAGGACCCGAAATCGTTAATGGAAACTCCACAGCTCACCTCTGATAAAGAATCACTGATTAATGTCATTAATTCTGAAATCAAAGGGGCTAACATCATTCGTCCGAGAGATGTTAGCGACGTCAGTTCGATTCGGACACCGGATTTGAACAATGACGGTGTTAAGGAAGCCATTGTGTTCTACGAAACACCGGATGCTGCTGTCAGAATTCATGGATTGATTCTGGAGCACCACGAGGATACCTGGGTTCCAAAAGTCCATTTCGATGGAGAAGGTCAGGTGCTGGAGACTTTTGAAATTCGTGATATTACCGGGGATGGACGCCCTGACATCATCGCCGGATTTACTAGCGGTGATGAAGATTTGCAAAAAGGCTTGGCGGTCTACACTTATGACGGTAACAAGGTAGATAAAGTGCTGACCTTGCCTTATAACCACTTTTTGCTTGATGATCTTAACAATAATAATCTATTAGATATTACCGTAGTGAACCTTAAGCGCGATCAGAACGGTACGGTTACGACTTATGAATTCGATAATGGATCATTTAAAGAAATTGCTACTATACAGCTGGATGATCCGATTAAAGAATACTACAACACAGTTAGCGGGAACATTACACCGAAAATCAAAGGAATTATTCTCGATGCAGCCTTTGGTACTCATTATGCTTACTCCCATGTCATTGCGATGATAGATGGTAATTTAGTGGATTTGCTTCCATCTCAGGATTCCACCTTCAAAAACTTTCCGGTACTCAGCGGAGATGTTGATGGAGATGGCATACTGGAAGTCGGGCGCTCTGAAAAGCCCAGAGGCTGGGAGTCCTTCTCATATGACGACATTCCGTTATTCTCATATTATCAATGGGATGAGAAAGAGAAGATGAAGTTTGTCATGCAGCAATATATGGATCTGTCCGGTCGGTTTTATTTCAATTTGCCTAAGGATTGGTGGGGCAATGTAACGATCGATACCAAATCCGATCCTAATGAGCATCTTTGGTTTACTAAAATCGATTCTGGAGAGAAAGTAGCAGAAATTCGCTTCTTCTCCATATCAGAATGGGAAAGATATAAAATCGATTGGCAGCTGCTCGCAAGAGATAACGATAAAGTGATCGGTTTCCTAAGCTATACTGAAGCAAAGATTAATAAAGGTGAGAAAGAAATCAAGCGTTAGGGGAGGAGAACCAAGTTGAGTAAAGTTCTAATTTTGGAAGATGAAGAATCCATTCGCAGTTTTATCGTGATTAATCTGAAACGCAACGGGTTTGAAGTCCTGGAAGCAGCCGATGGGAATGAAGCGCTTAGTAAGCTGCAGAGCATTCACGATATCGATATTGCTTTACTGGATGTAATGGTTCCGGGCATAGATGGCTTCGAGGTGTGCCGCAGAATAAGAGAAACAAACGAGAAGCTCGGTATTATATTTTTGACGGCGAAAGTACAGGAGCAAGATAAAGTTTATGCACTGTCCGTCGGAGCCGATGATCATGTCAGCAAGCCGTTTAGCCCAACAGAGCTGATTGCCAGAATTCATTCATTACTAAGAAGAGTTAATGTTTACCGTGAGAGTAACGCAAAGGTATCCTTCACATCCGGACCGTTCTCACTTGATCTTATTTCTAAGCAGTTTAAGAAAAATGGACAAATGATTGAGCTTACACCTACCGAGTTTTCATTGATCCAGTATTTTCTGGAGAAGGAAAACACCCCTTTAAGCCGTGATGTTTTGCTTGATCAGGTGTGGGGCAAAGATTATATGGGTGATCCTAAGATTGTGGACGTTAACATACGTAGACTTCGGCAAAAAATTGAGAATAATCCTTCCGAGCCAGCCTTCTTGCAAACCGTGTGGGGACACGGCTATAAGTGGAAAGGCGAGGGACAATGATCAAAAGAGGGATAGGCCGGCAAATTGTTTTACATTATTTTATCGTAGTGTTTGTAACACTCTTTATGGTCGAGGTGATCTTCTCCTTGGCGATTCGGATGTATTACTACGACACGATTAAAAATCATATGTATGTTCATTCCACATGGGCATCTGATTATTTTCAAAAATTTGTCAGGCTTAATGCAGAACGGGACCCGGATTATTTCACAGAAATGCTGCGTACCTTTGAGCTGGATAACACGGAATTGCTGATCCTGAACAATAAAGGTGAAGTGCAGGCAAGCAGTAGCGGTTTCCAGGCTGATAAAGCGATTCAGACTAGCGATGTACCTCAAGCTGCTGCCGGTAATGTTGGTACATGGATCGGGAGACAGACTTCTACGGGCGAAACTGTTATGGCTGTGTCCACGCCTCTTCAGGTGAGGGGAGAAACCCGCTATATCGTCAGGTATTTAACCTCATTAGAGTCGGTAAACTCTAAGCTGATGAATCTGACGTTGGTTTCTGTGGGCGTAGCGGGAGCGGTGTTGGCATTAGTAACCTTGTTTAGTATCGGGCTCGCCAACTCGATAGTTAAGCCCATTAACAATATCCGTGCGGTATCTGCCCAGATGGCAAAAGGGAAGTTTGATGTCAGAATTAAGGGAAATTACAAATACGAGCTTGGTGAACTCGCTGCCACGCTAAATTATATGGCTCAAGAAATTGTGAGAAGCAATCAGATTAAAGATGATTTTATTTCCTCGATTTCGCACGAGCTTCGCACACCACTAACTGGAATTAAGGGCTGGAGCGAGACGCTTAAGCTAGGTGGATTTGATCCTGAAGAGACAGAGCTTGGTATGGGCATTATTGCAAAAGAAACCGATCGCTTAATAGGTCTTGTTGAGGAAATGCTCGATTTCTCCAAGCTCCAGCAGAATGAGATGAAGCTCGTCATCACAGTAGTGAATTTGAAGGAAATTCTTCAGGAAACTATGCTTAATGTTTGGGCGAAAGCGGAGCAAAAAGGGATTCAGATCAAACTGGACGACCATATTGAGCGGGGAATTTACGTCAATGGTGATGGAAATCGACTGAAACAGGTATTTCTTAATCTTGTCGATAATGCGATTAAATTTTCTGCTGAAAATAGCTGGATTCATTTTGTGATCAAGCAACAATCGGACACGCAAGTGCTTGTGGAAGTAGTAGATAGCGGGATAGGAATAAGTCATGAGCATCTGAACAAGGTGAAGGATCGCTTCTTTCAGGTTAATCACCAAGGCGGTGGAACAGGGCTTGGCCTGGCGATTAGTCAACAACTTGTTGAGCTGCATCATGGTCAAATGGACATTCATAGTGAGCTTGGTGTAGGTACAACCGTTTCCGTTATGCTGCCTATTCACGAGATCAAGGATGAGGGCGAGGTGTCCAGTCCAGATGGATAACTACTTGGATCAAATTTCTTGCGAAGCAGGACTATTTCAAATACGTCAGGCAAACTCCAATGATTTTGACCTGATCCGCTCCTTGCTGATTGAAGCTGCATCCTGGATGGGTACTCTAAGCTTTCAGCAATGGAAGCCGGAGCAATTTACTGTGGAGGAAGTTCAGTCCTATTTTAATAGCCGTGACATTTATATACTATGCAGTAATCATGAGGCGGTTGGCATGTGTACGATACAGGATGATGATCCCGGATATTGGGGACACCTGAATGAACCCGGCTACAGCTATTTGCATCGACTGACTCTTCGTACCTCTTATCGAGGGAAGAACCTGAGTAAAGAGATCATTTATTGGGCTGCCAGACGTAGTAAAGAGCAAAATCGCAAAGGGCTGAGACTGGATACCGCAGCGCAAAACGACAAGCTGAATTCGCTCTACCAGAAGCTGGGCTTTGAGCCCAAAGGTAAGGGACAAAAAGGTGATCGTCATTATGTTCTGTATGAAATGAACTCAAAATTGTATAATCAGCTCTAAGTAATAAATGATATATAACATTCGAAGGGGTTCTTCACAGGCTGCTATTACTTTTATCCTGGGAAGAACCTCTTTAGTTATGGAAACGTATGAGGATTTATGTTAACTGCTCTTCAAGATGACAGTCCTTCAGCAAGCAGTCGATTAGCGGTATCGTATACTTCCTTAAGCAATCTGGAAGGCTGCGGAAGAACCGCTGGCTTGGAAGCAACCGTCTCGTTTGGTCCAACTACGAAGATATCGTGACCAGTTCCTTTGATGACCGCCCCGTCCTTGATAACTGCACCTTCACCGATAATTGCCCTTTCAATGTGTACATTCCGGCCGATCGTTACGTTAGGCATAATGACGCTATCCTTAATTTTTGTATATCGCCCGATTTCTGTTCCTCCAAAAATGACTGATCGCTCTGCATAACCTTGCAAATCGGATTGCTCAAGACTTAATGAGTCATTTCCTCTATATTGACCACTCGTATACATTGGCCACTTTTCATTTATTAATTTCCAACCAGTATCCCCTGATAACAGATCCATGTGAGCTTCCCATAAGCTGTGGACTGTTCCAACGTCACGCCAATAACCTTTGAATTCGTAAGCATGGAGTCGATGATTCGCCTCCAGCATAGCCGGGATAACATTTTTACCGAAATCATGGCTCGAATTGGCATCTAAAGAATCCTCAAGTAAATGCTGTTTAAGAAAATCCCATTTAAATAAATAAATGCCCATAGAGGCCAAATTGCTTTTAGGCTCCTTCGGTTTTTCGGCAAATTCTGTAATACGTGATTTTTCATCCTTGGACATTACGCCGAATCGATGCGCTTCCTCCCAAGGCACAGGCATGACCGAAATTGTTGCACTTGCTCCAGACAATATATGAGATTGCAGCATGTCTCGATAATCCATGTGGTAAATATGATCACCAGACAAAATAAGTACGTTTTCAGGATTATGCCCATCGACAAAATCAATATTTTTAAAAATGGCGTCCGCTGTTCCAGCATATTCTGGAGAGCCCGTATCATATGCAGGTAGGAGGGAAATACCACCCGTATTTGATCGAGGGAGCTTCCACGCATCTCCGTCGCCGATATGATCATGAAGTGATTCCGCTTCGTATTGTGTTAGTACACCGATCGTATCGATTCCTGAATTGACACAGTTGCTGAGAGGAAAATCGATAATACGATAATGACCGCCAAAAGGAACCGCTGGCTTTGCCAGCTTCGATGTTAAGGGTGATAATCTGCGGCCTTCTCCTCCTGCCAGTAACATTGCAATACAGTTTTTTTTAATCATCTGTTTTCCCCTCCGTGTGGTTTTGTCTGGGCAGTTCTTACATAAACTAGATCATGTGGTTGAAATTAAAAATATGAAAAACGGAAGAAAATATTACATTAATTTTTTTCAAAATGCTAAATTATAATCTTAATTGGAAATTATGTGTAAGTAGTGGAATAGAACTAAGAGTAAAAAAAGAGCAGGTGATGAGAGCTAATGAATCCAAATTTGAATGTTGTATCGCAAACAGATATTTACCTGTTTCACCAGGGAACACTATTCCACAGCTACCGGACGCTGGGGTCCCACCTATGTGAAGAAAACGGTGTGCAGGGTGTACGATTTACGGTATGGGCTCCGAATGCGCGTCAAGTCTCCATAGCGTCCGATTGGAACGGATGGAGAGGAGAGAACGATTTATTATATAAGGTTCCCGATTCGGGAATTTGGAGTCGCTTTTTTCCGAATGTACACGAAGGCAGTTTTTACAAATATGAAGTGACTGCTCAGGATGGCAGCATTTTCTTAAAATCCGATCCGTATGCTTTCTATGCAGAAGTTCGACCCGCGACCGCTTCGATTGTGAAGTCGATAGAAGGTTATCAATGGCATGATTCATCATGGCTTGCGGGGAAATGTGCCCCTTACCAGAAACCACTAAACATTTATGAACTGCATTTCGGTACCTGGAAGCAAAAAGAAGACGGATCTTACTACAGCTACCGTGAAATGGCCGACCTCCTAATCCCTTATGTGGTACAGATGGGATACACTCATATTGAAATTATGCCCCTATGTGAGCATCCTTATGATTTATCGTGGGGATATCAAATTACAGGTTATTTTGCCCCGACAAGCCGGTATGGAGAACCAATGGATTTGATGTACTTTGTAGATTGTTGTCACATGGCTGGAATCGGGGTTTTGCTGGATTGGGTTCCTGGACATTTTACGAGGGATGCTCATGGTTTGAGGTTATTCGACGGAACTCCTTTATTTGAATACAGTGATCATCAAAAGGCTGACAAGCCGGGCTGGGGAACGTTAAGCTTTGATTTTGACAAGCCGGAGGTTCGATCATTCCTTATCTCCAATGCAATATACTGGCTGGATCAATATCATTTTGATGGACTTCGAATTGATGCGGTGACAAGCATGCTTCGGCTTGATTTTGAAAAAGAAGAAGGGAGGTTTAGGCGAAATCATCATGGCGGTGTAGAGAATCTGGAGGCCATCGCTTTTCTTCAGCAATTAAATCAGGTTGTATTTCAATACTTCCCGAATGCACTTATGATGGCCGAGGAATCAAGCGCATGGCCGCTAGTATCAGCTCCTGTCGAACAAGGCGGATTAGGGTTTAACTACAAATGGAATATGGGCTGGATGAACGATACATTGGCATACATTGAGACACCGTTTCGGGATCGGCCTGGACATCATAATCTGCTAACATTCCCGATTTGCTACGCTTATTCAGAAAATTTTACACTTCCGTTATCTCATGATGAGGTAGTTCATGGTAAAAAATCGCTTCTGGATAAAATGCCTGGCACTTATGAACAAAAATTTGCCGGATTACGACTGCTCATCGGTTATCAGATCACTTTTCCGGGGAAAAAGCTGATGTTTATGGGAGGTGAATTCGGCCAATTTATAGAGTGGAGAGATCAGCACGAACTGGATTGGCTTTTGCTCGATTACGATAGCCATCGAAAGATGCAGACATACACAGCAGCGCTCAATCATTTCTATAAACAGCAGCCGGCTCTCTGGGAGTTGGATCATGAATTCAAGGGGTATGAATGGATAAATCCGGACGATAATTCGCAGAGTGTAATTTGTTATTTACGTAAAGGAAAAAAAATAAGCGATACATTGTTCATTATAATCAATTTTCAACCGGAAATTAGGGAAAACTATCGAATAGGGGTTCCAAAGCGTGGTGTTTATTCAAGAATTTTCAATAGTGATGCCCAGGTCTTTGGAGGTCAAGGTGAAGAGAAATATATTGTGAAAGCTGAAAAAGTCCCTTGGCACAATCGAACACATAGCCTCACATTAACTTTACCGCCATTAAGCATGTCGATCTGGCAAATCACAAGAGAACCAAAGAAAAAATAAAGGAGAACGACTCCATGAAAATATTGTTCGCTGCCGCAGAAGTCGGACCGTTCATCAAGACCGGAGGTTTGGCTGATGTTATTGGTGCGTTGCCCAAAGCTTTAAAGCAGGCAGGGCATGACGTTAGAATTGTGCTGCCAAAATACAAGGATATGAACAGAGCCCATTTGTGTAACCTTGAGCTTGTAGCCGAAACAGTTGTTCCAGTAGGCTGGCGCATACAATACGGAGGGATTCAGTTCCTTTATCATGAGGGTATTCCTGTATATTTTATCGATAATGAGTACTATTTTGGACGCGATGGCGTATACGGTCATTGGGATGACGGAGAACGTTTTGCTTTTTTGAACCGGGCGATCCTTGAAATATTGCCTATCATTGATTTCATTCCTGATATACTGCACTGCCATGACTGGCACACAGCGATGATTCCATTATTGCTGCGTGAGCATTATCGGGATCAAGAAAAGTACAGGAAGATTCGCACCGTGTTCACGATTCATAATTTGCTATATCAAGGAGTTTTTCCGTACGAGGTTCTGGGTGATTTGTTAAGTTTGCCACATGATTATTTTACCTCCGAGGGTGTTGAATATAATGGCAACGTCAGCTTTATGAAGGCAGGGCTTGTATTTGCCGATCATGTAACTACCGTTAGCCCTACATATGCGAATGAAATTCGAAGCGAGTACTACGGATACGGAATGGATGGTCTTCTACGATCCTTAGCAGGGCGGTTATCCGGCATTGTAAACGGGATCGATACATCGATTTATAATCCGGCCTCAGATCAGGATATATCGGTAAGATACAGGACAAGTCTGCCGAAAAAACGAGAAAATAAGCTTCTGCTTCAAGCTGAATTAGGATTGCCGGTTACATCTAATGTACCGCTTGTAGCTATGGTTACACGTCTCGTTGAGCCTAAAGGCTTGGAGCTTGTGATCAGAATGATGGATGAATGGCTCTATTATGACAATGTCCAGTTTATCATTTTAGGAACAGGCGACAGAGCGTATGAGGATTGGTTCAAAGAAGCGGTTTATCGCCATCCCGAAAAATTGGCGGTACGCATTCAATTCAGTGAAGGATTATCTCGCAGGTTTTATGCTGGAAGCGACATGTTCCTGATGCCTTCAAGATTTGAGCCATGTGGAATCAGTCAGCTATTGGCGTTGCGTTA
This sequence comes from Fontibacillus panacisegetis, assembly GCF_900102215.1. Classification (GTDB taxonomy): domain Bacteria; phylum Bacillota; class Bacilli; order Paenibacillales; family Paenibacillaceae; genus Fontibacillus; species Fontibacillus panacisegetis. Next base: position 65,538 of record NZ_FNBG01000003.1, on the reverse strand, counting down.
TGGAAGCATCCCTGTCGTTAGAGAGACTGGAGGGTTAAATGATACCGTACATTCCTACAACGAAATTACAGGCGAGGGTAACGGTTTTACATTTCGAAACTACAACGCGCATGATTTAATGTATACGCTGCGTAGAGCTGCCTCTTTTTACAATCAGCCTAAAGTGTGGAAAAACATCGTAAAAAATGCATTTAGCGGAGATTATAGCTGGGATCGTTCAGCACAGCAATATGAGGCCATTTATGATCAAATCAGAGCAAGAGAATGAAGGTTGTTATTTACTCATAAGATTGCCGTGTGGTTATCTTATACTTACTAATAAACACCGCAAACTTTTTGTTATGTATTGGACTCTTCAGTTATTCATCATATTGGTGAACGAGTTATTTTTAATCAATTTACTAAGGAAATTTGATATTAAATTGTTATTGCACGACGGGTGAAGTGTGTCATTTATTCGCCTGAAGTTGTTGCGGTCCTAAAATCAAAAAGCATTCGTCATAGGTAAATGTCCTTGATGAATTTTTTCATTTGCAAGCCAGTTTTCTAACCAGTTTTGTTTCAAGCACATGCCTTTTGCAGTACTGTGTTCAAAGAAAACATATTACACTGATACTCGATCGGGATGAATAATACCGATTACAAGCCTTATTTGTTCCTAGGTTGTTTATTGCAATATAGTTCAGCAAAAGTATTACCTTAAATATTTACTAAATTTATCATAAATAGGATAAGTTTGAGACTATCTTAACCTCCCTCTATGGAGTATCACTTTTCTCTTAAATGCTCATGTTTTCTTAGAATTTGAATGTCTTACATATCTAACATATAACATTTTCATGGAACGAAATTTGATATGAAGAAAATTGTGAAGATGCAGAAAACGCAAACATGTGACTATACTTTGTAATTTACATTTCATTAGAAGGAATTTACGATACACTAGCACAAACTGAACGTTTGGCTCAAGTAATGAAACATATAACGCTACTATATTTTAGAATAATATAACAGAGGAGGAAAGACTTAATTAGACATACTGAAGGAGAACTTTTGATTGCCCCAAAAATGCACTTTAGAAATCTATCGACATTACTCAAATGTCTAATCCTTAGGTGGAAATGTCAATGGTATTTGGCAACTATATTAATATATTGACAAACATGGTAATGTGTGGATAATTTATAATATATCCCATGGAAAGAAGTTGGTAAATTGAAAAAGATTCTCATTTTGTTCTATTTAACGGTTTTATTATCTACTAGTTTGCTAGGTTCCACTGATGTTGTAAAAGCAAAAGAAGCACTCAGCCCAGAAGTGAAAAATATGTCTATAAAAACTATTAGCCAATCAAAAATTGATTCAATTGTTCAGCAATCCAGAGAAGTAGCTAAAGAAACTAAAGAAAATAATAAACATAGTAATAGACAGCTGATTGATGATACTAATCAACTTATCAACTATTTTTTAATTGAGGGAGATACGGGGTATTTTTATGAAATGACTCCTGATGAAGAGGAAACTCTACAAGTTTTTGATATCGAAAGCACTGTTGATACATCTAATGCACAAGATAATAATTTTATTAATACACAAGATAACGAATTGGTTAATGCACAAGATAACGAATTGGTTAATGCACAAGATAACGATTTTATTAATACACAAGATAACGAATTAGTTAATGCACAAGAAATCGGTTTATTTAATGTTCTTTCAGCTAATTACCTTCCAGACGGAATTGGTGGAAGAGTCAAAATAGCTGGAAATGGGAACTATATTACCAGTACAGTTACACTCCCTACTACTACTCAAATGGGCAATACGCAAACGGGGATAGCCTATATCTACTCTGGATTCAGTGGCATGAAGTCGTCGGGGGCTTCCATTGAAACAGATATGGGGCTTCAATATAGTAAGAATAATAATGGAACATTTAAATGGAAACCATACTTAAAATGGAGTGCTGATAACACTTTTGGTTTTGGTACTCATCTACCTTCTAACAATGTAGTTAATGATCAAAATGGATTTAAAATGGGTTCGAATGTAACGATGACCATTTACAGAAATGTAAATGGAAATACACGATTATCGCAATTAGGTACTGCAATATGTAGTGATGTAAATTGTTATTCTCAAAAAGAAACATTCCTTACTTCCATAGTAGAAGTAGCAGGAACTAATGTCTCGTCAGTAACAAAATGGAAACTTTTAGCAACAATAGCAGGATCAGATTCAGTCAAAGGTAAAAGCTATGCTAAATTTACTGGAGTAAATGTTGATGGTGTTACAAAAACACCAGTAGCTGATGGAGCAGATTACGCTACTATTACTGTTGGCACTGGTACAGCAACAATTACTGTTTCAAATCCTTAAATGAATTCCAACCAAAGTGGGAGAAGTTCAATTTAATGAACTTCTCTTTTATTATCCATATAATGTAACTTTAAGTAAGAATTTAACGTTTGTTTATATGGATTAGTCGTAGTAATAAAATTCAATAGAAATGGATGCGATTGTAATGTGGAAAAAGATTTTATATACCTTATTTGTTGCTTTTTGTTTGCCATCTTTTTTTTCGCAAGGAGTACATGCTGATGTAGCACCTCCTATTCAAGTCATATGGAATGATAATTCCCTTCCAGAAGTGAAAGTTATCGTTAAGGAGGGGAGAGTTTATCTTCCGCTTAGAAAGACCACTGATCTTCTGCAAGGCGTGACTGTATGGAACAAGAAAACAAATACGATTACGATTCAACGACCAGAAACAACCATTAGTCTGAACATTGGCTCCAAGAGCGCTAAAGTTAATGACAAAGCTATTTCGTTTGATTCCCCTCCTTTTGTTATGCAGGGTGTAACTTACGTTCCACTTCGTTTCACTGTAACTGCATTTGGTATTGATGTTTCATGGAATGCTAAAGAGTCCTTGGTTAGTGTAACCACAGGTGAACAACTTACTAGCGCATCCTCTAATGGAGAATATTTCTGGTTAGATAATCACTCTGGTAGTGTATATGCCTTATTCAATAATAAATCGATTTCAAAGTTGGGAGATACAACATTCAAAATTGAAGGTATTAGCCCTCTATACAGTTCAATAACTCTTATTGATCCTGATACTTATTTGTTTAACATAACTAGGCATGGCGGCACTACATTAGCGTTGAGAGATCATTATCAAATATTGATTCATGATTCAAAAATAGTTAAAACAGCATTGGTAAGATATTTTGATGGTATAGTTGATAGTAACCAAGTTGAGCACAACGGGGAAGTTATCATGCGAGATGGTTCAACTGTAATATTTGTAAATCCAAATGGTTCAATCAATAAAAGCTTTGACTTAGCTAAGTTAACCAATTTAGATGAGAATACTTTTAACGTCGAGGCGGTATTTGATGACTATTTACTTGTGAAAGCACATCCCTATGGAACGTTGTGGTTAATAGATCGGAGTACAAACGAAGCAGTTGCTTTGTACAAGACACTGTTGACCAAAGAACAACAGCAGAGGGTTGATACATGGGATAAGACCGATATGAGCTTCCAAGGAGATGGACTTTCATTTATTAAAAGAGATGGTCAAAAATTGACTCTTACTTTTACAGAATGGTGGTTCAGTAATGAGGTATCTTCTCTCCAATTCAATATCCCTAATTAAACAAAGCTTGCCCAGTGTTCTCAATGCATATGATCGGCTTTGTTATTCTTATAATTGTATTAGACTATAGAACAACTTCTTTACTGAGGTTATAAGTATAAATAAGAGAGATCAGTTTAGTGTCATCGTAAGGTGAATACAGCACTAAATACCCCCAAAGAGCTTTCAACCGTCATGGCTTAAGCTTTGGGGGTAGTCCATTTTTGTTAGGTTAAATGTCTGTAAAGAATTCTAAAAGCGAACGGGTCAAGGCTTATGTTCATCATTTTGTTCTTGGGCTTGACGATTTCATTACTCAAAGCATCACGCCAATCCTCGGTCTCCATTGGATGTGATAACGTTCTCGGCTTATCTGTATTGTTCATCCATACCGTAAAATGCATTTTGTCGTCCAGACGTTCATACACGATGCAAGGATCATTGCTTGTCGCTTGTAAAAAACGAAATCGTCCTTGTCTAAGAGCGTTATGTTGCTTGCGAAGATGAATCATCAGCTTATAAAAATCGTGCAGCTCACGATCCTGCTTGGCTTGATCCCATTCCATGCATTTACGGCAATCCGGATCACTATCGCCCAAAATACCAACCTCATCGCCATAAAAAATACATGGTGTTCCGATATATGTGAACAGAAACACGACACACAACTTCAGCTTTCTTTTGTCATTGCCTACCCTTGTCAGCAGGCGGGGAGTATCATGACTGCACAGCATATTGAAGACGACTTCATTTGTCTGCTGAGGGTAGCGCATGATAAGTGAGCCCATCTCATTGGAAAAGTTGTATCCATCCATGCCCCCGCAAAAAAATTCCAGAACTTTGTCTGCAAAAGGATAGTTCATCACTGAATCAAATTGATCGCCAAGCAGCCAATTCAGTGAATCACTCCAAACCTCACCAATGATATACGCCTCAGGATTTGCTTGTTTAACAACCTGACGGAAATCCCGCCAAAAGTGATGATCAACCTCATTTGCCACGTCAAGCCGCCATCCATCAAGCTTGATTTCTCTGATCCAATATTCTGCAACACCTAATAAATATTGTTTAACCTCCGGATTTGCGGTGTTGAATTTTGGCATATTCCCAAAAAAACCAAAGGTATCGTACGAAGGAATACCATCCTTTACTTCGGGAGGAAACTGGTTGATATGAAACCAGTCTCTGTATTTCGATTTCTCACCGTTTTTCAACACGTCTTGAAAAGGAGGAAAATGTTCTCCGCTATGGTTAAAAACGGCATCAAGAACCACGCGAATCCCCACCTTATGACATGCTTCAACTAATTCACGTAAAGTCTCATTGGTTCCAAAATGAGGATCAACCAGCTTGTAATCCACTGTATCGTATTTATGGTTAGAGGGAGCAACGAATAACGGTGTAAAATAAATCGCATTAATTCCAAGTTCGGACAAATAGTCCAGATGATCCAGCACTCCTTTTAAATCACCACCAAAGAAGTTAAGACGAGTAGGTTTTCCACCCCAGGGCTCGACCGTATCAGGATCATTGGACGGATCGCCGTTAGCAAATCTCTCCGGCATGATTTGGTAAAATACAGCTTGTTTTGCCCACTCCGGCACTTTAAAAACATCAATTTCATGAATATAAGAAAACTCGAACAATTCACCTGGAGGGGCAGGGGGCTCGTGCTGTATACCTGTGTCGAGCATATACACTGTTTCATTGCCGGAGCTCAGTTTGAAAGCATAAGCCAATCGTTTATACCTAGGTCTGACGTCCACCTCCCAATAGTCAAACATACCGTCATGAGCGGCTTTTTCCATCGGGAGTTCTTGAAATGTTCCTCCCCAGTTATATTTGTCTCCAGTTAGAGCATGTACCTCAGCGACATCGTCTCTTTTGGTACGAAAACGTAAATGAATGGTCTTAACATCATAAGCGTAAGCCCATTTATCTCGGGGAACATGATATAGCGCTTCTAACAGCATACAGGGCGCACCTCTTTTTAACTATTTTGATATACATTATTCCCGATCTTTTTATACATCATGAATGTATACGGATAGAAGTTTTATGCACGTTATTAATATTAATATACATAATAATCCAAGAATGAGGTTTGCTGAAATGATGTATTGTAACTGTATTATTAGAATTGAATATTTGATTTTTTATGTAAAATTTTATGTAATCCAACGATTTTGCTCAGTTTATTAAGCATTTAAATTATTAACCACAGTTTTATTATACAAACAGTAAAAATAGCGGTTATAAACTTTCAAGTGTGAAAATAAAATGAATTACTTGAAAAATCCTTTGCATATATATGCATATTGCTTTATAATTAGCCCAGTAGTTCGGAATAACATATTTCGACATAAGCAGACAGGAGAGAGACAAATGAAAAAATGGGGCATATTATTTGTAGCGTTATTGATGGTAACAAGTGTACTCGCAGCGTGCGGTAACGATAAATCAAACACTGCAGGCAAAAAAATTATTGTAGGCATGAGTGCCGACTTCCCGCCATATGAATTCCACATCAAAAATGAAAAAGGCGAAGATGAGGTTGTAGGTTTTGACGTTGAAATCGCAAAGGAAATTGCAAAGGATTTGAACGCAGAAGTAGAAATCAAGGATATGAAATTTGAATCCCTGCTTAACGAATTGGAGAGCGGCCGTGTAGATCTCGTTATTTCGGGTCTGAGCCCTAAACCAGAGCGCCTGAAACAAATCGACATGTCCAAGATTTATTACAAAGCGGAACAATCGGTAGTATCCCGTACTGCTGACAAAGACAAATATACTACGATGGAATCACTTGAAGGCTTGAAGATCGGTGTTCAAAAGAGTTCGATTCAAGAGGATATCGCTAAAGAAATTCCTAACGCAAAATTAACTTCATTATCTAAAATTTCTGATATCGTGCTGCAGCTTACTTCTGGCCGTGTAGATGTTGCAGTGCTTGAAGGACCTGTTGCTGAATCGTTTGTGAAACAAGTTGATGGCATTACAATTACCGATGCGAAGCCTGCAAATGAGGATGAAGGTTATGTGGTTGGTGTGAAAAAGGGCAACAAAGAAATGCTTGATCAAGTCAACACTACATTGGATCGTCTGATTGCTGATGGCAGCATTGATAAATTCGTTGCAGAAGCCAGTGCTCTTGCTGAGAAGAAATAGTTGCGAATTTAGCGTTTACTGAATGTCCTGCAGAAAATAGCGAAGCTGTTCGCTGTTTTCTGTTTTTTTGCCAATTGGCATTAAGTTGTTAAATAGGAGGTCGATTAAATTCATGGAATTGTTTACTATGTTTTGGGAATACCGCAGCTATTTCCTCACGGGTGTGCAATACACACTGATATTGGCGGCGATCGGTGTATTATGCGGTTTTGTATTAGGACTCATCATTGCCCTGCTCAGAATGTCTTCTTGGAAAATCGTTCGTTTTTTCGGTCATGCCTGGGTAGAATTTCTACGTGGTACGCCGATGCTCGTTCAGTTGCTCATTATACATTACGGTTTCGCTACTGTACTGGGTGTTAGCTTCAGCCCCATCGAATCGGGGGCCATAACACTTACTATCAACAGCTCCGCTTACCTTGCGGAAATATTCAGAGCAGGTATTGAAGGGGTGGACCGTGGGCAAGGTGAAGCTGCTCGTTCTCTTGGCATGAGCAAAGGGATGACTTTGCGATTTATCATCATTCCACAAGCGTTAAAATCCGTTCTTCCTGCGATCGGTAATGAGTTTATTACGATTATTAAGGAATCATCCATTGTATCGATGATCGGGGTAACTGAAATCATATTCCAGTCCGGTGTTATTGTCGGTATTACTTATGACCCTATGACACCTTATCTGATCGCTGCGATCATGTACTTTATTTTGACATTTACCCTCTCCCGTATTTTGGGCGTGTTCGAAAGGAAGTTGAAGGCCAGTGATCACCGTTAAAAATTTGCATAAAAACTTTGGGCCCCTTCACATTTTGAAAGGCATTGACCTCGAAATTAAAAAAGGGGAGGTTGTTGTCGTCATCGGACCTAGTGGTTCAGGTAAAAGTACTTTTCTGCGCTGCTTGAATCTTTTGGAGCAACCAACAGATGGCGAGATTAAGTTCGAAGGTAAATCTATTACCGATAAACGTCACAACATTAACAATACGCGTGAAAAAATGGGGATGGTGTTCCAGCAGTTTAATCTGTTTCCGCACAAAACGGTAATGGATAACATTACGATGGCACCCATCCGGGTCAAAAAGCTTGATAAGGCCAAAGCAGAAGCCATCGCTGTTGATCTGCTTCGTACAGTTGGCCTTGAGGACAAGCGAGATGCTTACCCTTCTCAGCTGTCCGGTGGACAGAAGCAGCGCATTGCAATCGCTCGCGCACTTGCCATGGAGCCTCATGTAATGCTGTTTGATGAGCCGACGTCTGCGCTTGACCCTGAAATGGTCGGAGAAGTGCTTGATGTTATGAAGAAGCTTGCAGAACGTGGAATGACGATGGTGATCGTAACCCATGAAATGGGCTTTGCTCGAGAAGTAGGCGATCGGATTATTTTTATGGATCAAGGAATTGTTATGGAACAGGGTACTCCACAGGAAGTTTTCAATGCACCTAAGCACCAGCGGACTCAGGATTTTCTTAGTAAGGTGCTGTAAAGGATTTTGATTGAAACGAAGCTTAGCGCAAGTAATACAACTTGCGTGGAAGCTTCGTTTTTTAATTGTGGGAACAAGAGTAATAGGGATGTGGGCAACAATGAGAAGAAGAACAGAAATGGTGGGGTGGAGCGGCAAACGGGAGGATGAGCGGCAAACTTGGAATCACCAAAAATCACAACAATAACGATGCTGGTGTCCGCATAAAAAAACGGAAATAATTTATTTTTTACAAAAAGTTTACCTTTAAAAACCTATATACATCAATGGTTTCAACGCTTTGGTAACATTTTCATGGTCAAAAGGTAACAAAATTGTGATATATTCAAATAGCCAAAACTTGCTGAAGCAAGTGCGGGGGACGATTTATGAAGAGCCACAAATGTAGAGCAAATGCTCTTTGAACTGGTGATGGCCTTCTTGGGGTGAAGCGCAAACGTTGCGTAGGGTGTAATCCTTTTTCCCGAATCCGACAACTAACTCCGCAGGTGATATAAAAAGGAGGACAACATGAGTAAACATCCAGGATTTACAAGAACGATCAGAGCAGCAGTTATTGCAGTAGGCTTGGCAGGTTTGTTACAGACAGTACCTGTTCATGCAGATTCAATACATAGTGTGAAGGAGGGGGACACGTTTTACAAACTCTCCAAGCAGTATGGTGTGAGTTTAGACAAGCTAATGAGTGCGAATCCATCGGTCAAAGAGAACAACATTTATGAGGGACTGCAAATTACTGTTCCAGACGCAGGCAATAACTCTAACGCAATTGTATCTGCAGCATCGGCTAATGCGAATTCCACTGGCACTGCTACTATATTGCCGTCACTTAAAGTACTATCTAGTGATAAAGTCGTTGAAGCATGGGGAAAAACCTTCAAATATTCCAAAACCGTTAATGTCACAGCAACCGCATACTCCGCCGCAGCAAGTGAGAATGGTAAATGGGGAGCTGTTGATTACTTTGGCAAACCGTTAGAGCTTGGCACAATCGCAGTTGATCCGAGTGTTATTCCAATGGGTACTAAAGTGTTGGTTACAGGACACAGTCACAACAATCTTCCTGATAAAGCATTCGTAGCTACTGCGACAGATCAGGGTGGAGCTATAAAAGGACATCGTATCGACATTTTCATTCCAGGCAGTGCACAAACAGTGAGCACTTTCGGTTTCCAGGATGTCAAATTGTATATCCTTCAATAATTTACTTGTTTCGATATATCTCAAAAAAGTTAGAGGAATGGATAATGAGGCATAAGCCCATATCCATTCCTCTCTTTTATAGTACTGGCTACTTATATTTCTTTGTATGAAGCAGCTCATCTAAAGTTACAAAATGATATCCTTTCGCTCGCAGCGACTGTATAACATCAGGTAGTGCATCAATGGAACCGCTAAGATTGGAGCCTACTCCGCCGCCGGCATGCTGCAGCACAATAGATCCAGGGCCGACAGCATTTAAAATGTTAGCCTTCACCTTCTCCTTCCCAAGCCCTTTCCAGTCCAGTGAATCTACATTCCAATTTATAATTTTGTACCCGTTTAACTTCGCCCATTTGACTTGTCCTTCATTGATCTCACCGTATGGAGGTCGAATAAGCTTGGGACGATATCCTATGGTTCTCTGAATAATTTTTTCGGTGCGCTGAATTTCGTTTTGAAACTGTTTAACCGAACGGTTTTTGAACTGAGGATGACTATAGGAGTGGTTGCCGATAAGATGACCGTTTTGATGGATTTGCCGCAACAAATCAGGGTGCTTCTGTGCCCGACTGCCAACAACAAAAAAAGTTGCTTTAACACCTTGCTTACGAAGGATTTCGAGAACCTTTGGTGTAAAGCGGGGGTCAGGGACATCATCAAATGTCAAAGCAATTTGTTTTACCTCAGGGCCTCTGAATTTGAAGGTTTCGGAATATTTTTTTCTCAGCTCTCCAAGGCTGAGCGGTTCTTCAACTGAATTGGAAGTTTCGGTGGCCATGTCCTCAGTGACTGGCTTATGATGGGCTTGTACGGTAGCATGGCAAGTGACTAGTGTGATCAAAATAATGACAAGAGTTGTCACTAGCAACCGTAGGCGCATTATTTTGTTGGACATAGCTATACCTCTCCTTTTCACGTAACAATGGTAAAAATAATTATTCCCGATTTAAGGCCAGATTATGTCAATCAACAGCAGTGTGACGTTTATCACAGACTTGTTTACTTAAAAATTGCATTTTATAATGAGCGATACTAGATATTTAGATACGGAGAGATAGAGGAGAGTGAGCGGCGTGGCAGAAGTGTTGTCTAATGTACAAGTAGCACCAGGAGTATTTAGATTAGCAGTTAAAGGACATGATGGAGGTCGCATGGGGCAATTCTATATGTTGCGAGCTTGGGATCGATATCCCCTGTTGTCCAGACCCATAAGCATTTTCGACATCTCCAGGGATGTTATTGAATTTCTGTATATTGTAGCTGGTGAAGGTACTGAAATGTTTTCTCGTTTGGAAACTGGCGATCCTATTTCGTTAGAAGGACCATTTGGCAACGGTTTTGAGAAACCAACGGGAAAAACCGCTTTTATCGGCGGTGGTATCGGAATTGCACCGTTCTATTATGCACTACGTGAAATCAAAAATGCTGACGTATATTTAGGATTTAGCCGAGATTCTTACATGGTTGATGAATTTCGTAAGGCTACCACAGGCAATGTTTATGTTGATATTGGTGGAATAATTTTAAATTCAGTTGACTTCAATGCTTACGATACGATTTATACCTGTGGTCCACATCCTATGTTACATGCGGTACAGCGTAAACAGATTGAATCAGGAAGTAAAGCGAAGATCTACGTTTCTCTTGAAAATAGAATGGCCTGTGGCATAGGAGCCTGCCTCGTATGCAGCGTGAAATGTAAGGATGGTCGTAAAAAGGCATGCGCCGACGGCCCGGTATTTCTCGCGGAGGAGGTGGTTTTTGAATGACCAATTTACATTGTACGATTGCAGGCGTTGATTTTAAAAATCCGATCGTTATGGCTTCGGGTACATTTGGTTTTGGTAAAGAATATGCTAAGTATTATGATATTAATCGGCTTGGAGGCATATCGGGTAAAGGATTAACTCTGCATCCCAAAGAAGGTAATGACGGGATACGAGTGTATGAGACACCTTCAGGCATGCTTAACAGTGTTGGCTTGGAGAACCCTGGTGTACGTGCTTTTTTGCAACAGGAATGTTCCAGATGGGAAAAGCTTGATATTGCACGGATCGTAAATTTGGGTGGCAACACGATTGAAGAGTACGTTGAGGGTGCAGCTCTAATTAATGAAGATAACATGAATAGAGAACGTGAAGGGCGTAAAGCTGTAGATATTATTGAATTGAACATCTCATGCCCCAATGTCAAAGCAGGCGGAATGGCTTATGGCATTCAGACTGTAACCGCGCGGGAAGTTGTAAGACAGGTGAGACAAGCTACTTCCTTGCCTTTGATAGTCAAATTGTCACCGAATGCAGAGGATATTGTCGGAATGGCGGCAATGTGTCAGGAAGAAGGGGCGGAGGGCGTTTCCCTCATCAATACCTTTTCTGCAATGAAAATAGATGTATACAAACGTCGCAGTGTGTTCAACAATTTATATGCGGGTCTGTCAGGTCCAGCCATTAAACCGATTGCGCTGCGAATGGTACATCAGGTTAGCAAGGCAGTTACGATTCCAGTGATCGGCATGGGGGGAATCAGCAATGCTACCGATATTATTGAATTCATCATGGCAGGCGCAACGGTAATTCAAGTCGGAACCTATAACTTTGTCAATTTACGAGCTGGTGAGCAACTGCTTCAAGAGCTTGAGAACTTTATGCTTCAAGAAAATATTTCATCTTTGGACGAAATTCGCGGTATCCTATAAAATAGAGGACAGAGTGTGCTCTAAGGAGAGATTGCGAATGATGAACTTTGATGACATTACTGTGAGATCACTCCCCATGGGGCGTGATCTTTTAATTATGGTTACCGGAGGCGAGGAACATATTGGTGCAGCATCGACTGCTTATTATGAGGATCAGGAGCTTCAGGTGCAGACCTCAATTGTCCCAGGACATAAAGAACATACCTTAAGTGTGGAGATGGCCAGACAAGCAGCAAAAGTTCTGAAGCGTACGGTAACGCTCGTTATGGGAATTCACTATGATAACTTAACAAAGGAAGAAATTATGAAGGTCTCGGAAATAGCAGAATCTAAGTTTAAAGACCATTTAGAGCAATTAACGTCGGAGGTGTCACAACAATGAGTAATTTAGCTGGAAGCGAAGCGGGAGGAAAGGCTGAAAAATTCCGTCGTCAAGCTATAGAAGTAAGTGCAGCCCAAGCATCCATATTACCGTATGCACGTTTACTTGACTGTGAACGGGTTCTTTTGGCAGAAGCGCAAGGACGCACCTTAGCGGAAAATATTACTGCACCGCATCCGTACCCACATTTTCGCCGCTCAGGAATGGATGGCTTTGCTATCATTAGCACTGATACGAAAGGTTGCTCCTCAGAGCAGCCTGTTGAGCTTGAAGTAGTGGATGAAATACCTTGTGGAAGCCTGCCTAATGTAAAGCTGGTGTCTGGAACAGCAGCACGCATTATGACAGGCGCCAAGGTTCCTGATGAAGCAGATGCAGTCATTATGTTTGAAATGACGAAAGAGATCCATAAGAAGGATGCTAATCATCAGAAGAAAAAATATATTGAGATCAGACGTGAAATTGAAGTAGGTAAAAACTTAACCCCTGTCGGTCTGGAATTGGCCCTCGGTGATCTCATTCTTGAGAAGGGACGGCATATTGGAACTGGCGAGATTTCGGTGTTGGCTACATTTGGCATCCATCAGGTTCCAGTCGTTAGACGACCGCGCGTGGCGGTATTCTCTACCGGTTCTGAATTGCTTAGTGTAGAAGAGCCACTGCAAGATGGCAAAATAAGAAACAGCAACACATACATGCTGGCGAATCAAATACGCGAAGCAGGTGGAGAACCATATATTCTCCATGCGATAGAGGATAACCTGGAGCTTGCGCGCAGCAAGGTTGCAGCGGCATTTGCCCAACACGATATCGTTGTAACTACAGGTGGAGCTTCTGTCGGAGATTTTGACATTATGGCTGATTTAGTTACAGGCAATGATGTCCAAATGCTATTTAACAAGGTACAGATGAGACCAGGTAGTGTAACAACGGCTGCTGTGAAGGATGGCAAGCTGCTATTTGCACTGTCGGGGAATCCTGGAGCTTGTTTTGTTGGATTTGAGCTTTTCGTCAGACCCGCTATTCAAAAGATGCTTGGAAGCTCACAGCTATTCCTACCTGAATTCTCAGCTTCATTGGGCAAAGCTTACAGTAAAGTGAACAGCTTTACCCGTTTTGTAAGAGGTCGACTAGATTATTCAGATGGAAGGGTTATGGTCTATCCGGCTCAGTTGGATGAATCAAGCGTAATGATCACAATCAAGGATAGCGATGTTTTGATCGTTATTCCTCCAACGACCACTGGAGTTCATGCAGGAGAGATGGTTAAGGTGCTGAAGCTGCCAAGGGGTACAACATGATTGAGGTAGCTAGTAGGACTGATCAGAAGATTATTCAAATCGTAGGCTACAAAAATAGTGGTAAAACCACCTTGATCTCAAGGCTAATCCCTATACTTAATGACATGAATTATAAAATAGCTGTGATCAAGCATGATGTTCACGGCTTCGATAGCGATGTAGAAGGAACCGATACCTATAAGCTGCGGCAAGCTGGCGCTTTAGCTACAGCAATCACATCTCCTTGGAGAACAGCGATTATGGAGGAGCGAGAGACTTCGGTTCAGAGTTTAATAGATTATTTTCGCGAGTATGATCTTGTCATTTTGGAAGGATTTAAACAAGAGGAGTATCCAAAATTGGTTCTGGTAACTTCGACTGAGGATATGCAACTTGTTAGAGAATTGAGTCAGGTTATTGGGATTGTGTACCGTGGTCTGAATGACAAAGAGCGAGATTTAGTACTTGCGCTGTCAATAGAGGAACGTCTACAATTGTTTGAGGTGAAACAGGATAGAGAGATCGTTAATTTTATGATTGGAAGTTTATAGAGAACAGTGTAGTTAAGAAGATTAAAGACAAGGAAAACCACCGAACAGGCTATTGCCTAGTTGTGGTGGTTTCTTGTTTCAAATCGATTTTTTAAGCTTGTCTATCATTACTATTTCTTCAGGAATATTAATCAAACGCCACCATGAAAATAAAGAGGAGTTATACTGCCATTATCTGATATGATTGTAATTGGACTGAGAATTAAAACAAAAAGACTAGATGTCATCAGAAGATAAGTTAATTTTTTTTTCATGTTCATACACCTCTTTAATTAATTTTTGGTAGGTTGATTTAACTTCACAAGAAGCCTCATCTTTGTAGAGTTCAAATAAACCTACACATTTGATTATACCAGATTTATCCCTATTTTTGGATGATTTTTCTAAACATATTAATAAATAGGTATACCCAACTTCATATTTTTCATTACGCAGGTAATATTCCGCAAGTTCGTTTGATAAATTTATGGTTACATCTGAGATAATATGTGATGAATAAAAGGGACTTTCTTCTTGATTTTCCAAATAATTTGAAATATTAGATGCAAATTGTTGAAGAATGTCATCCACATTATAGTAATGCTGATTTGCTGCTTCAACAATATTTAATAATGCGACTAAAATTTCGTGATCTTTGGATTCAAAATAGACTACATAGTCTGGAAGAATACTCACATCTCCTAAGAACAGCTTGGATACAAAAATATTAGCTACTGACCACTCTTTAAATAGACTTTTCCAATATAATGTTTCTTCATCCTTCTCTTTAACCCAGTCTAAATCTGCATATAAAGAATTAAAGTGTAAAGCCAAATCGCGTTGTTTACGTGCCTCATAAACAGCCCCCAGCAGTAAATAAGGGAAAGCAATATAAACAAATGCAGGCCTGCTTGTTTTTTTAATCTTATCTTTACTGTGAGATCTACTTTTAGAGAAATAGTAGGCCTTGCCTTTTTCCTCCATCCGCTTTGCCAGTACCTCGAGCTTATCCCAATCTCGTAAAGAGCGATATAAATTTGCCAGATCCTTTAATGCTTCCAATTGGTCAATCTCATCCAGCCGTTCTAAATAGGGTTCAAATTGGATAGCAGCATGTTGATTTTTGATTTGATCATTTCCGAGGCTCAAATTAAATAATCTGTATTTGCACAAAGCAAGTCGTTCCGAATGCTGCTGCTTTTCGCTTTCAGCGACACTTTCATACAAAAATCTCGCAGCGGCAAACTTTTGAGTCTGAAAAAAATCCTCTGCGACATCAAATAACAGTGGAGCATACATAAGATTTTCCATTAATAGACTCACTACTTTTTTTATACAGTCCAGCTTGTCCAAATCTGCACAGCGATACAGAAAGGGGCGGATTCTGCGCCAGTTTGGTGATGATTCATTCAAATAATCTACAATGTATTGGTCATATAAATGACCCTCAGGCAAATTCATCACAGCGGTAATCCGATCTAACTGATCGATTGTAAATATCTTGTTCCTATTAAAAATAGAGCTCAGCGTACCTGCGTTTACTTCTGCTTTTTTGGCTATTTTACTTAAGCATAAGTTTTCCTGCAAAATAAAGGAATTTACTCGTTCGAGAATCGAGGTTGAATTGTTCATATAAAATATCACCTTTTAAAGAAAATTAGTTTTTCTAAATGGAAATAACTCATATGTCGTGTTACTACATACATATTTTGTTAATATATTACAAATCAATATAATCATATATTTGATAGGTGGTCAATAATTTTCTATTAAGTTTGAAAATATGTCAAAAAGGACTATTCCTAGAAATTATGGAGATAGTCCCTGTAATAAACCTTCACTCTATGCACGACGTTCAATCGCTTCAGACATCGTCTTGTCAGTCAAATGCGCATATACTTCTGTTGTTTCGGTAGAAGCATGTCCAAGCTGTTCTTTGGTCTTATAAATATCGTTCTGTAAATAATAGTCGGTAGCAAAAGAATGCCGAAGTTTATGAACCGTTAAATATGGCTTGCCAAACCGTTTGGCGTATTTGATGATCATCGCCTGAATGGCGCGTTTTGTCATGCGTTTGCCCTCTTTTTGCCCGTTCGGAACGGCGACAAAGAGCGCCTTTTCCCGTTTGGGTGTACGATATCGTGTCGTTCTTAAATTTAAGTAATGGGATAAATCATCTTTAGATTGATCCCGGAAATATACAGGCGTCTTAAATGATTCATCGTTGTTGCCTTTACGAAAAACGTATAGCAGCTTGTTAGCGAGATCTAAATCATCTACATTCATATTCACAACTTCCGATACCCGTAACCCTGAATTCAGAATCAGACTCGCAATGCAGGCGTCGCGCTCTTTATTTTGCTCATAGGAATAAAGTGCCTGCTTGTTGTCATGGATATCCTGACCGTAACCCTCAGCAATATAGCTGATGAATTCTATTAATTCATCTTCCTCAAGGATTTTACCTTTAAGCTTGGCTGCGGTATCCTTTGGTTTATGAATCCGTTTGATTTCCACCTTGGCCATAATGTTACGCTTGAGCAACGGGTAGAAATTCTCGTCTTCAGCAATTTGACTCAAGTAATGAAATAGTGAGCGAAGGGAAGACATTTTACGAGAGACTGTAATTTTGGAATTCGTCCCTTCGGTTCTGGTCGTTAAATGAAGTCGATAACCTACCACACTCTCCATATGCAGTGTCTCTAGCTCCAGAAGAGTAACACCCGCATTATTGTCCGCTACAGACAAGCCTTCAGCTCTTAACCATCCAAAAAACTGCTCATAATCTCTTACATATTCCAGCAGAGTAGAAGGAGAGAGGTCGGGTAGTTTATAATCAATAAACTGCTGAACGAACCAAGGCATATGTACCGTTTTTTCATCCAGCCTTTTGCGATCAATTATCTTTTGTATGTTCATTCGGTACACCTCCACAAGATGCGGTTATAGAGCTATTGTATCATTCTGTATAAGGAAAATGTAATCGGGATCACCATGAGATTGGGGGATTTCGTATACAAAAACCTCTCCAAAGAACGATTCTAATAGATCTTTAAAATTCGGAGACGGCGTTGCGCTCCAGAATGTAATACTTCCGCCGGGATTAAGCCTTTGAGTTAATGTCTTCAAGCCCAATTCATCATAGAGTAAGCTGTTGCCCTCAAACACTTTCCAATCCGGACCATTATCAATGTCGAGACAGATCAAATCAAAAGAATCCCCTGTTTCTTGTATCCAGGAGATCAGATCATCATTTACTAATTTGCATTTAGGATGTGACAAAGCATAATTTGAAGCAGGGCCAAGGACAGACCTGTTCCATTCAATTACTTTTTCCTCAATTTCAACAACAGTAACCTGCTTAATACGTTTATCCAACAGAGCTTCCTGAAGTGAAAAACCAACACCAAGCCCGCCTATAAGCACAGTCTTCGGATTTGCTACATGCTGAAGTGCGCTGCGAACGAGCAGTCGCTCTGACTCGCCGTTATATGTCGCCATCAGAAATGTACCATTGCTTATTACCTCAAAATACTCGCCTCTGCGTTGTAACTGGATTTCCCCTCTTGGTGTAATTGCTCGTTCAATAATTTCAACAGGACAATTGCTGTAATTCATGTGATGCTGCACCTCCATTGCCTTCCACTAGAACATCAGATTGCAGATGTAAGCTCCAAGTTAACTTTGACTATAGATAAATTGGAAGTGGATGTCAAATTTCAGGCTGTTTTCTCATTACTATGAAACAATATTATTTATTTTGCGTTTATATTTGTGGAACTAAAGTATGGAAAGGTTGGAGAAATTGTGAATTTAAAAAGTATTCTCATAAAAACATGCATCCTAACAGGCTGTATGACATCTTTATTGTTTTCTCAAAACAGTTCGCAAGCTACTGCTCAAACCGTATCAAGCAGCCATCAAGCACAAAACATATCGATTATTATTCAAGGTAGTTCATATTCTGTCCAGTCACAGCCTTTTCTACGGAATGGAACAGTCTACATTCCATTGAGGGAGGTATCCAACGGGCTAAGCTCTGCAGTGACCTGGAACAGTCAGAACAAACAAATCACCATTTCACAGCCAGGTCAGAAGATCATAATGACGCTAGGTAAGGCTACTGCAACTAGAAATAATAAAGAGGTTAAGCTTGCCAATACCCCGATTATCAAAAATAACCAAGTTTATGTATCTATTCGCTCCGTAGCAGAGCTGATGCAGGCTAAAGTAAACTGGAATTCAAGAGATCAATTTGTAGAGGTAACTCCAAATACCAGCCTTATGATGGTAAGAGGGCCTTCTCATTTTTATTGGCTAAACCGCACGAATGGCGAGGTTCACTATGCTTCCAGTTCTATTGCTGAAGCTAAATTAGCGGGGATTATGACGCTTGATATTAAAGGATTTAGTAATTTAGATCTGGTATCTTCTGGGAAATTAGAACAATTAATTTTAACCGATAGTTACGGCGAACCTATGATAAACACAAATCTATATTCTGCATTAATGGTTAACGGCTCATTAGTAAAACAAACAAAAGTTCATTACTGGCAACGTTTTGTGTTTAATGTGACATACTTGGGTGATCGGCCTGTGATGACAGACGGAAAAATGCTTTATGTGTTAGATTCGGCAGGAGAGGTCAAGCTGGAGTACGATTTAGTTAAAATAGTCGGTTTGGATGAAATCTATTCCGTGGAGGGAATTGGAGAAGGTTTTGCGCTTGTCAGACCTAACAGTACCGGCTTGTTAACCCTGATTAACTTGCAAACGCTTGATACGGTTCAGTTATACAAACAGCTAAATGGACAAGAACAAGAATACGCAGAGCATAATGATGTTCCGTATCATGGGGATGAGATCAAGTTCGAAAGGGAAAAAGACGGTGTATTATTCTTTTCCTACAACAGCATTTTTGATGGACAAAAGCACAATTTTACCTACAAGCTTGATGAAAAATAAGGTTAGGTAATAAACTATTTTCGTAGTCATGGTAAAAAACCTCTTGACTTTATGATTAATAAAAAAGTAAAATAACACCATTATCATTTCATATGGCGAGAATCAAAGACATGATTTCCTGCACGGACTGTACAGAGAGAGGGGCAAACGCTGCAAGCTTCTCCAGTCACGGCTCTGAAATTACCACTTTGTAGCCGTGGCGTTGAACCCGTTGATCAGTATTCGCGATAGTAAGCGGCGCCGTTTTATCTACGATATCGGATACCAATAAGGATTTTGTAGCATTAACTTTGGAAGGTATTCCCGAGTGATAACTTGCTGCAGATCAAATTAGGGTGGAACCACGAGATGAACGCACTCGTCCCTTTGAGGACGAGATGCGTTTTTTTGCGTTCAAAATTATGAATTCAGAATGGAGGATAAGTCATGGAGGTCAAGGTAACTTTACCGAATGGAAATGTTAGGAGGTATCAAGAAGGAACCACATTTGATCAAGTAGCGGAGTCCATCAGTGCAAGCCTGAAGAAATCAGCCATTGCCGGAAAAATGAATGGAAAGCTCTATGATCTTAACCATCCCATCGAGTCTGACACCCTGATTGAAATTGTTACACTTGAAGGACAGGATGGATTAGAGATATATCGACACAGCACAGCACATTTAATGGCTCAAGCACTGAGACGAGTATATGGTGCTGAGGCAGTCAAGCTTGGGATCGGACCCGTGATTGAGGACGGTTTTTATTATGATATTGATATAAATCAGCCATTATCCCTTGACGATCTGACAGCGATTGAACAAGAGATGGAGAAGATCATTCAAGAGGATCACCGCATCGTACGTCGAGTTGTCAGTCGTGAGGAAGCAATCAGGATTTTTCACAATTTAGAGGAACCGCTAAAAGTAGAGCTTATTCATGATCTGCCGGAGGCTTCGGTAATCACGGTTTACGAGCAAGGTGAATTCGTGGATTTATGCAGGGGGCCGCATCTTCCATCCACAGGTCGGATCAAGGCCTTCAAGCTTATGAGTGTGGCAGGTGCATATTGGCGTGGCGATTCTGATAACAAGATGCTGCAGCGTATTTATGGAACTGCATTTCCGAAAAAAGCTCAGCTGGATCAACATCTGCACATTCTTGAGGAAGCTAAAAAGCGTGATCATCGTAAACTCGGGAAAGAGCTGGAATTGTTCATGTTCTCGGAAGAAGCACCAGGCATGCCTTTCTTTCTTCCAAAGGGAATGACGATCCGGACAGAGCTTGAGAACTTCTCACGCGAATTGCAGAGACAACGTGATTACGAGGAAGTACGTACACCACTTATGATGAATAATCGGATTTGGGAGCAATCAGGCCATTGGGATCATTATAAGGACAACATGTACTTCACGAACGTAGACGAAACTAAATTTGCGTTAAAACCGATGAACTGCCCGGGGCACATGCTTATTTTCAAAAACAAATTACGATCCTACAGAGAATTACCGATTCGATTATCTGAATTTGGTCAGGTACATCGGCACGAATTCTCCGGTGCGCTTAACGGGATGATGCGGGTGCGTACATTTTGTCAGGACGATGCGCACTTGTTTGTACTACCAGAGCAAATTGAGGAAGAAATTAGCCGAATCATTGCTTTGATTGATCACGTATATCAAGTTTTAGGTTTTGAATATAAGGTCGAGCTTTCTACAAGGCCTGAGGATTCAATGGGCTCAGAGGAGCTGTGGAATCAGGCTGAGCAAGCTTTGCAGAATGTGCTGGATAATCTGGGAATCGAGTATCATGTCAACAAAGGCGATGGCGCATTTTACGGGCCCAAAATAGATTTTCACATATTCGATGCGCTAAAGCGAAGCTGGCAATGCGGAACGATTCAACTCGATTTCCAAATGCCTGAGAAGTTTGACCTCTCCTACATTGGCGAGGACAGCCTCAAACATCGACCTGTCGTTATTCATCGTGCTTTGTATGGATCGATTGAACGTTTCATCGGAATTTTAACCGAGCATTTCAGCGGTGCATTCCCTCTATGGCTAGCCCCTGTTCAAGTGAAAATACTGCCTGTGTCAGAGAATTACGTCGACTATGCTTTGCAAGTGAAACAAATGCTGGAAGAAGTCCAAATTAGAGTAGAGATTGATGTTCGCAATGAGAAGCTTGGCTACAAAATTCGCGAAGCGCAGCTCGAAAAGATTCCATATATGCTGGTGGTTGGCGAGAATGAAAAAAATGCAGGCTCCGTATCTGTCAGGAAGCGGGAAAAGGGTGATCTCGGCACAATAAAAATTTTGAACATTATAGATACAATTCGAGAAGAAATTCGAGACAAAATGATAGATTAAAGCCTGCTTGGTTACCGCCGTTCTAAGGACAAAATAAGGAATTGAATCTACATTAATTAATAACATTAACTATTATAATTAATGACATTAATTAATAAATATTTTGAAAAGCTTGTTGACTATTTTTTGTAGATCGGCATATAATAGCACCAAGTTTACAACTACTGGCTGTGAAAAGGATCAGGCAACATGGGCTCTTATGTTCAGAGAACGGTGAATACGCTGAAATCACCGTCTTAATCCCGACGCCGACTCGCCTTGGAGCTGTTATCCTGAACCGTATGATGTAGGGATGGCCGATTAGCACTCGTTACCGTGCGTGAGAAGCGAAGTGCTCGCTCTCCTGAGGCTGTGCATTCCCTGTGGAATGCCGGTGAATCTGGGTGGTACCACGGAAGTTAACCCCTTTCGTCCCTTAAGACACGTGATTTATGTTGCGTGCGGGATGAAAGGGGTTTTTGATTTATATTGTGGCAATGACAAGGAATAGGCACAGGCTCTTAAGTCCAGAGAGCGGTGAGCAAGCTGAAATCACCGTCTTAATCCGAACGCCTTCTCACCTTCGAGCTGCGATCTTCGAATGATGATGAATAATAGCAAGCAGCATTTTTACTTTATTATCATCACTAGGGATCGCCGATTCGTACTCGTTACCGTACTGCAATCATGCAAAGGATGGATTTAGATAGCATGAATTGCACAAAGACCGTTATTTAGTGAATAACGGTGAATCAGGGTGGTACCGTGAAAGCAACCTCTTTCGCCCCTGTGACAGGACCTGTTTTGCCTGTCACAGAGCGAAAGAGGTTTTTTCTATATACAAAACTAATTAAAGGTGGGAAAGACAGTGCGAAAAATTTATGTATTCGACACAACATTGCGTGATGGTGAGCAATCACCGGGAGTTAGCTTGACGACAAATGAGAAGGTGGAGATTGCGCTCCAACTGGAACGGCTCGGAGTAGATCGGATCGAGGCAGGGTTTGCAGCAACTTCGCCAGGTGAGATTGAAAGTATTCGTGAAGTGGCAAAACAAGTAAAGAATGCGACATTGCTCAGTCTTGCCCGCTGTCATGTGAAGGATATAGATGCCGCTTATGAAGCGCTAAAAGATGCAGAAAATGCATGTCTGCACCTCGTGCTGGCAACGTCACCGATTCATCGGGAATATAAGCTGCGGATGGATCGTGCGAAAGTGCTGGAGACTGCTGAAGCTGCAATTCGTTATGGTCGGAAGTTTTTTGACCGGATCGAATTTTCAGCAGAGGATGCTAGCCGTACTGAGCTTGATTTTATTTGTGAAGTAACCAGAGTGGCAATAGAGGCAGGCGCTTCAGTTGTCAATTTGCCGGATACTGTTGGTTTTGCTACACCAGATCAATTCGGTGCTATGTTTAGAACAGTCAAAGAGAAAGTACCTGGTATTGAGAAAATACAGCTCAGCACGCATTGTCACGATGATCTGGGAATGGCTACCGCCAATACACTTGCTGCCATTGCTAACGGAGTCGATCAATTCGAAGCAACGATTAACGGGATTGGGGAACGAGCTGGGAACACCTGTCTCGAGGAGGTAGCACTTGCACTGGAAACAAGAAGTGATTTTTACGGAGCCAAAACGTCCTTGAACCTGAGTGAAATCTATCGTACAAGTCGCATGGTGAGTAAGTACACCGGAATGAGCGTTCCAGGCAATAAAGCGATTGTGGGAGCGAATGCTTTTGCCCATGAATCAGGAATTCATCAAGACGGCATGCTCAAAAATCGCAGCACTTACGAAATCATCACTCCAGAAACTATCGGTGCAAGCTCCAGCAGACTGGTGCTTGGGAAGCACTCAGGACGCCATGCCTTCAAGGAAAAGCTGATCGATCTCGGCTATAATCTGAACGAAGAAGGGATCAATATCGCCTTTGCAAAATTTAAAGCTCTTGCCGATCGGAAGAAAAATATTCTGTCTGAAGACATTAGAGCATTGATGGATGATAGTACAATGGAGGGACCGCGTCCTTTTGTTATGGATAGTATCCAAGTATCTTACGGCAACCGTTCTATGCCAACAGCCGCTATTCGCATCATTAAGCAAGATGGAACTGTTGTAGATGAAGCTGCGGTAGGCAACGGATCAGTTGATGCAGTGTATCAAGCGATTGCAAAAGCTACTGGTGTCAACGTTGAGCTTGACGATTATTCCATTCATTCAGTAACGCATGGTACTGACGCTCAAGGCGAGGTCCACGTCGTAATTAGACAGGGGGAACATACGGCATCAGGACGAGGCGTAAGCACAGATATTGTTGAAGCCAGCGCCAAAGCTTATTTGGAAGCTATTAACCGACTGGTTAACCACCAAGAGAGAGAACGCGAGGGTAATATCGTTATTCAATAAAGGAAAAAATGTTTTCAAATGAACAAGAATATATTATAATTAAGCATTATGACTGAACGGAGGTGAAAAAGATGACTCAATCTACTACGAAGACATGTGCGACAATGGATATTTTTATGTATATTGCACGTGTCATTACATTTGATTTTGCGGCTAACGGGATAAGTCTGTCCATTTCCAGAGCAAATCAAATAATAACACGTAGCTGATTGACCATTCTTTTTCACATAACGAGACAACTCGAAATGACGAAGACTGCTTGTTAATCAAGCAGTCTTTTTTGTGCTTGAATGGCTTTTGGTGCGTTACATGGAGGAATTATGTATGCAAATTAAAGCTGAAAATATTCAAAAAATTATCGGTGGAAATATATTGTTTGAAAAATTTGAAATCGAAGTTGAAGAAGGAGAGCATGTTGCCATTGTAGGACGTAACGGATGCGGGAAAACAACGCTTCTACACATGCTCGCCGGGATGGAAGATCCGGATCAAGGAAGGATCATTAAAAAGAAGGAGTCTACGATCGGTTATCTGCATCAAATTCCACATTATCCTGGGATGAGTGTGGAGGCCGTGCTGCTGGAAGCCTATTCGGGTCTTCTAGAAATTAAAGAACGGATGTCTGAGCTGGAGAAAATGATGTCTACAGCAGTCAATGATACAGAACAGACGTTAAAAGTATACGGTGAGCTGCAGGAGACATTTTTTCAGCAGGGCGGATATGAGATGGATTCACAAATAGCGAATGTCTCAACCGGGCTTGGAATTCAATCTCTAATCGACCAGCCATTTACTTCTCTTAGCGGCGGAGAGCAAACGAAGGTGATGTTAGGCCAAATTCTTTTGAAGAATCCCACCATTTTGTTGCTGGATGAACCGACCAATCATTTGGATATGAATGCTATAGAGTGGCTGGAAGGTTATCTTGGAGACTTCTCCGGCACTGTCATTGCAGTTTCTCACGACCGCCAATTTCTTAATAATATCGCTATGAAAGTTATTGAAATTGAGGACGGAGAAGCGTGTACTTATGTAGGAAATTACGATGCTTACGTACAAGAGAAAGAAGCCAAAATGATGCGTGAGTTCGCAGAATATAAGGAACAGCAAAAGAAAATTAAAAAGATGAAAGAAACGATAAAGCGACTTAAGCAACGGGCTAACGAGTCTAATCCGCCTAACGCTTCCCTGCATCGTCGGGCAAAAAGCATGGAAAAAGCATTAGCAAAAATCGAACTAGTCAAAAAGCCGATCACGCCTAAGAAATTGAATTTGAATTTAGAGACGTCAGAGAGAAGCGGCAAGGAAGTGATCATCTTTGAAGAGACGGGAAAATCCTACGAAAAGCCCTTGTTTAAGGATGTTAACTTCTCGGTGTACTGGCAGGACAAATTGGCGATTGTTGGTGAGAACGGAACCGGCAAGTCAACCTTGCTGAAAATTATTTTAGGCGAGACGAAACCTGATTTTGGCTCATGTAAAATTGGTAGTAACGTAAAAATGGGCTATCTTTCACAAAAGTTTGTCTACGACAATGATGAGGCGCGATTAATCGATGTTTTCAGAGATTCAGTTGCTGTTGCTGAAGGGGAAGCGCGACATATATTAGCTCAGTTTCTTTTTTACGGATACGATGTATTCAAAAAGGTTAAAAGTCTAAGTGGCGGAGAAAAAATGCGTCTGCGTTTAGCCCAGCTTATGTATGAAGAGGTTAATCTGCTTATTCTGGATGAGCCGACGAACCATCTGGATATTGAATCGCGGGAGGTATTGGAAGATACTTTGCGAGCATTTGACGGAACCATTATTGCAGTATCGCATGATCGGTATTTCCTGCAACAGATTTTTACGAAAATAGCATGGATCGAGCAGCAGCAAGTGGCCATTTATGAAGGAGATTATGATTGGGTAGCTACAAAGAGAATACAGCTAGTTAATGAGCCGCGGCCGATCGTACAGAACAAAAAACAAGTGTCACCACAGGAACCACGTACGAAAGAAAAAGTGAAAATACGTAATTTTGAACAAGAGATCGCGCTGCTTGAGCGAGAAATCGAATCCATTCAATCTCAAAATGCTGACGAGACAGATTGGACAAAATACGAGGTTCAATTGCAGCAACAGCATGAGCTTCAAAAAGCGCTGGATCAATGCTATGAAGACTGGATTCAATATCAGGATGATCAGAAAGAAATACAATGAACGAACTAAAGGGAACCTCCAATAAGGAAGTTCCCTTTGTTATTGATTACATTGTTGATTACAGATCCAGTTCAGCAATAGCTGCCTTCAGCTTGTTAGCTGAGCTTTGGAATTGCTGAAGCTCTTGATCACTAAGCTCCAAATCAAGCACCTGACGAACACCAGAGCGGTCTACGATACTTGGAACTCCAAGATACACGTCCGAAACACCATTATAATCGGTGAGCAGTGTAGATACGTTCAGAACCGAGCCTTCGTCCAGAAGGATGGAGGTGATGATCCGATCAAGCGCCAAACCGATAGCATATGATGTAGAGCCCTTAGCATTAATGATCTCGTAAGCAGCATTTTTCGTATTATTAAAAATATCTACTTTTTCTTCTTCAGAAATTTCAAGTCCGATACCTGCTACGTTAGCTAAACTCCAAAGCGGCAGCTCAGAATCACCATGCTCACCAACAATATGTGCATGAATACTGCGTGGGTTGATGCCTTTGCTTTGTCCGATCAGATAACGGAATCTGGCACTGTCAAGCAATGTACCTGAACCGATCACTCGATTGGAAGGGAACCCACTTTGCTTCAAGGACACATAAGATAAAATATCAACCGGGTTTGTTGCGACAAGGATAATACCCTGAGTATTGTATTTCACAATATTTTTGATAATCGTATCAAAAATGGAAGCATTACGTTTCAGCAAGTCAATTCTTGTTTCACCAGGACGCTGGGATGCACCTGCAGCAATTACGATGATATCAGCTCCGGCACAGTCACTGTAATCACCGGCCCACAGCTTTACACCACCTGTAAAAGGCAAGCCGTGGTTCATATCCAAAGCTTCACCTAGAGCTTTTTCTTTATTTGCATCAATTAATACGATTTCCGATGCCCGTTCCCGAAGAAATAGAGTATAGGCAGTAGTAGCGCCAACTGCCCCTGTCCCAATAATGACTACTCTACTGGAACGCAATTGAATGTCCATGGATCCATCTCCTTAATTTCATTTAATTAATGTGTTTACTTTTGCTTTCCTTCATTTTACATGAAACACCCAAAATTTAAAATAAAACATTAGTATTTGAAAAAAAGATCTTCAATAATCGACATAAACATAATTATGTTAACTTACTAAAAATGTTAATATATGAGGACTTTGTAACCATCTATGTAACCATTCTGTAAGGACGATACTCTATTAATATATTATGCTATATAATACAAGTACAGAGATAGAGAGGCAGTGGTGATACAAAATGTCATACAAAAAGAAAATGAAATTCATGATTTCTACAGCGATTATATTATCAGCCATTTCCTTGGTATTTTCTATAGCGGCAGCAGGTTCGGTGCTCTATAGTCAGAATAAAGGCTCATCGAGTGGGGATATCATTTCACAAAAGCTATCTAGTACAGATACTGCAAATGATCCCGATGTTACGAAAGTACAACAAGCCACATCGCCTAAAGATACTTCAAGTGAAGACGGCAACATAACAACTGAAGTTGAACAACAACAGACTGAGACCAAGCAGCAGCCAGTGACTAAGCCAGTCAGCCCTAAAGCGAAAAAAATAGTGTATTTAACATTTGATGACGGTCCTAGTAAGTATACAAATCAAATCGTCAGCATTCTTGAGCAAAAAGGAATTCATGCAACTTTTTTTGTTATCGGTAATCAATTAAAGGGAAATGAACAAAAACTAAAGGATGCTCATGATGCTGGAAACTATATTGGG
Organism: Fontibacillus panacisegetis; assembly: GCF_900102215.1. Lineage (GTDB taxonomy): Bacteria > Bacillota > Bacilli > Paenibacillales > Paenibacillaceae > Fontibacillus > Fontibacillus panacisegetis. The sequence continues at coordinate 37,506 of NZ_FNBG01000003.1, read as the reverse complement.
CTACATAGTATGACGCATAGTAAAAAGATATTATATAATAGTGGTAGTTCTGCTAGGTTCATCAAAGAGTTTCAGAAGGAGCAGCAATTAGTTAATAACATTCTTGGCTATGAACCTGCACTGATCCGTGCTCCATATGGCAGCAAACCAGAAATAAAAGGCAAGTTTCTTGATGATATTGCTGATGCAGGATTTAAAATGTGGGATTGGACCGTAGATTCCAAGGACTGGTATTATACAGGGAAGCCTGACCGAATTTTGCAAGAGGTTAAACGACAGGTTGATCAAGACACTGAAGTTATTTTGATGCATGAGAAATCTCAAACAGTAGAAGTTTTACCTAAAATCATAGATTATTTACACAATAAAGGTTATGCATTTGCTGTCTACAAACCGAATCAGCATATTTCGGTTAACTTTGCTAAGGATGAGCGGTTGTAATCGTTTATATTTCATATGATATAATTAGTAGGACAACTAGAATTTGAAAGCGAGGTTGAATTTCTTGAAATGGTGGTGCAAACTAACCGGATGCGTAGCGCTGGCTTGTATTTTGTTAACAGCCTGTACCTCTCAACAGCCTTCGGCCATGACACCGGTTCAAGAAGAAGCCAGCGTTACAGAAGAAGGTCAGACTTTAACAGTCGTTAACCCTGAGTCTATCAACAATACAGCTGTAGACACTAAAGTTGAAGAAGGCAAGAAATATCAGATACAAACCAGGCTTACTGATTTTAAATTGTTAAGCGAAACTACAGGATTGGCTTGGGGAGCAACTCGTAACGAGCTTCGGCTTTACCTGACCCAGGATCGAGGAAAAACATGGACCAATATTTCACCTGCGTCTTCTGTACAATTCCCGAACAGCCTTGAATTTGGCAAGGACTTGTTCTTTATTGATCCTATAAACGGTTGGATCGTACGTAATTCTCTAGGTTCTGGAGAGGCCATCGTGCTTCGTACGATTGACGGCGGTTTGACCTGGAAAATGTCATCCCTGCCTGAGGCAAGTTCTGTATCAGCCATCTATTTTATTGATCAACAATATGGTTGGATTCTCACAGAAAATAGTGATGGAGTCAAAACATTATATCGGACCGTTAATGGTGGCGCTTCGTGGAATAAAGTGATGAGCTCACCGCTGATTCATGAAAACACTGAAAATGAGCTGGTACTTCCAAGAGCTGGGCATGCTGTTGCTATGACATTTACAAACAAGAGCAACGGATATGTTACGACGCTTGATCAGGGACAGCCCAAGCTGTTCATGACAAACAGCGGCGGGGCACAATGGAAGGAGAATAAACAATTCTTCAACCCTAGCAAGTACACAAAATGCAAGAGCTTTGTAGTAGGCACACCTACTTTTTTTTCTGATAACACTAAGTCAGGATACGTACCCGTTGGCTGCAGCAAAGAGGATACAATGAAGTTTAATGGATACTTTACATCAGATTCAGGAGCCTCTTGGACATTAGCGCCATTTGGATTGCCATGGCAGAGTGTGAAGAGTGAGGATCATGAGCTGCAAGCTCCTTATTTTTTAAACGAACAAACAGGGTGGAGTATTCAAGGTACAACCGTTCTTCACACGATGAATCAAGGGAAAGACTGGGTTGCGCTTCCTGAGAGCGAGAAACTAACAGAAGTACTGCTTGAATATAGGGAAATAGTCAAAATGCAATTCTATTCCGAAAGCGTAGGCTGGCTTCTTGTTTCCAAAAGCGATCATAAGCGATCATTGTTGCTGCAAACACAAGATGGAGGAATTAGTTGGCGTGTTCTTTAAGAACACGTCAATTTTTATAATTAAAATTGTGATGTTCATCAATTTGTGAAATTTATCACATTTACATTTTGATACTATGTGATATATTTAACTTGTAAGAAAGATCACAAACCAAACAAAAATAAAGGAGCTGAGAAGCTCCAAAAAAACTTAGGAGTGATTCAATATGAAAACAGCAAACCAAGAAACAGTAACCCGCAATTACCTTCAATTCTGCTACACATGTGAAGACGCTCATTTATGTACAACAGAAGAAGCTTGCCAAGCATGTTGGGCTGATAAGAACCTTCTGGACAATGAAATGGATGGAGCAGAAGAAACTCGTCAACTCCTTCTCACTTACTATGCTTAGTACATCAACAACATCATCAGACCATTCTAGATAACCTTCGGTTCTTGTCCAGGAGCCGGAGGTTATTTATTTTTTTCACATAGAAGGACAAGGTGGCATATTTTACACTTCTAATGAATAACAAGTTTCCGATTGGACGGCATATAAATTAGTGAAGGAGGGGAGAAGGATGCAATCATGGATGGAAATGCTTGGAGTGATGAATACTGCTTTTCCGATCTTCTTTGTCATTATTTTAGGCATTATCATTGCGTCTGTTGGAAGCAGCTTAAGACGTTACTATGTTAACAGTAGGCAACCTGTCCTAATCGTTCATTCGACCATCGTTAGTAAACGAACCGATGTCTCCCATAGGCATGATGCTGAGTTGACTGTAAATCGCTCGGACACTCGCTATTACGTGACGTTTGAAGTGGAGAGCGGAGAGCGCTTGGAGTTTCTGTTAACGGGTCCTGAATATGGCCAATGTTCTGAAGGTGATGAGGGCAATTTAAAGTTTCAAGGGACTCGATATTTTGGTTTTGAACGTTTAAGTAAAATATATCATGCCGGTTTGCAGCAACATCGTCAATATTAGATGAGCCTGTTAGACAAAATCTCTCATATCACAAAGAGCTGTCCCGAAAGTAGAGATAGTGTCAAAACTAGAAATAGCGGTGCAAGGAAGCTGATCCCTGCACCGCTTGATCCTGCCACAAATTCTATGACCGTATCTCATGTGTAATCGTGTCATGATGCGGAATTCCTGAAATTCCTGCAAATATACAGGCTTTGTTTATGTAAAGTCTCTAAATGCCCTAAATTGTTGCAAATGTGCAGGCTTTCTCTAAGGATTCTCTTCAAACTAGTCTATTCTGAAACATATTCCTGCATTTTTGCAGGCTTTTGTTCATTCTTTCATGGCTACTTTAAACAAACTGTATTTTTGCATCCTTTTCCTGATATCTTGCCTTTACACTGCTAAACAAGAAGTGTCCCTCAAAGTTATCTTAGATAACTTTTGGGACAGCCTCTTTGTTTGTCTTGAAAATTCACCTTTGCTCAAATCAAACAGCAATTAATGAATAAGTGCTTTAGTTCTTGCTTTCTCTTTGAGCAGCATTTGCGCGACGGCACGACCGCTGGAAAATGCGCGTTCAGCGAGCTCGCCTTTTCCTGTGCATCCGTCTCCGCAGAAGAGGAATGGTACATCTTGAACGCGATTAGGCAACAATTTGTTGGAATGAATATTTTTTACGCTGGATACCATCGCTTTCTTGGATACTCGCTTAACCGCTGTATGTTCACGCCAGTCGGGATAATAAGTATCAAAAAGCACTTCCATTTGCTGTGTCTTGTTGTCCAGATACTGCTTTCTTAATTCTTCATCGGCAAAATCATCATTAAGATAAGCAATCCCTTGCAGTAGCTGGCCACCTTCTGGTACAACCGTATGATCCGTGGCCGATACATCGCTGATAAACAGCTTGTTGTCCATATCACTAATGTAATGGAATGGGCGGGCTACTACTTTGGAAAAACCGATATCATAGACGAGAACTTCGGTAGAAGTATTGTTCTTATAAGGTTCCATGTTGCTGCTCCAAGGCGTTGACTCCAGTAATTTTGCTACCTGCTGCACAGGCATAGCAAAGATAACTTCATCAAATTCGAGAGCTTCGCGTGTCTTAGTATTAAGAATAAATTTCCCGTTCACTTTCGTAATGGACTCTACCGGTTCCTTTACCGCAATATTCCAATGCTCATTACAATCAATTTTCTCAACCAGCTGATTCGTAATCGTTGCCCAACTGCCAAGAATATAATTGACAGGCTTCTGAGAAAGGAAAAGGTTGTGGTAATACTCCGCAATGGCCTCTCCAGTAACTTTTCTTGCATCCTCAGGTGTAATAAAAAAATTCGAGCTCACAAGATGCTCCCAAAGCTCTTTAACATCAGATGAGGCGTGCGAACGGTTCAGATAATCTCCCAAGGTTGGATAATGCTTCAATTGATGAATATTTGCGATCACTGCAGCAATTTCCGCCACAAACCTAACTTTTTCCATCGCAGTAAGCACGTCGGTTTTCATAATATTCACAAAATCGAGTGGGGCAGGGGTTAGAGATCCATGCTTGGCATACATAACCTTGCGTTTATCCACTTGCTTGCTCTGGAACTTAAGTCCCAATTCCTGCTCCATAAATTGAAGGGTATGGCGATCAATCCCGTATACGGCATGAGCTCCATAGTTCAACGTAAATCCGGATTTTTCATACGTAAATGCCCGACCACCAAGCTGTGGGCTGCGTTCGAACACTATTCCTTCAGTATCAGGGCTGTCTGACAAATAAGCAGCGGCAGTTAACCCGGCAAGGCCACCGCCAATAATCGCGATTTTCATGTGAGAACCTCCTAAAAGGCTTTATGAATCGAGAACCTGATGAAAGATGTGAATCTAAAAAGAAATAATAATTGGAAAAATTTTATTTACTCTCAGTATATGCTATTCATGTAAGCGCGTCCATAGAAAAAAGTCACCAAAAGTTCAAAATTGCAATCGTTTACATCGCTTGTTATTTTTGATTCTTATCATAAATCAGATAAATTTCAATAGGTTTCTGTCTCATTTGCACCAAGATAGGCACTTGCACATATGATGTACCGTTCAGCAAGAAGGAAAGGGGGAAGACGTGACGTGGCAGTAATTAAAACGAACTCATCAGACGTAAGTTTGCTTGCTCGATTGATGCGCGCAGAAGCTGAAGGCGAAGGTGAGCAGGGAATGATGATGGTTGGCAACGTAGGTGTGAACAGAATTCTCGGCAATTGCCTTGATTTCAAGAACATAAGGAATATGAATGATATGGTATTTCAATCTCCAGGTGGCTTTGAAGCAACTCAAAAGGGATATTTTTATCAAAGAGCACGTGATCGGGATATCCGACTCGCGCAGCGAGTTATTAATGGAGAGAGAACATGGCCAGCATCGAATGCTCTCTGGTTTTTCAGACCGGCAGGAGATTGCCCTGATACATGGTACAACCAGCAAAATACCGGTCGTTTCAGAGCTCACTGTTTCTTTGCCCCAAGCGGAGAAGATTGTCCAAGTGTGTATTAATATCTAAGGAGGAATTTCATATGTTTAATCAGCCTTATCGTCCAGTAACATATAAAATCGGCAACAGCAATCCAGGGTCTTGGGGTACTGTTGGTTACCAGCAACAGCAAATGCCACAGCAGCAAACACCGCCTCAGGTTCCAAGCGGCAGCCCAATGACAACTACTGGAACTGTGGTTCCTACACAAATCCCTACGTTTGAGCAATCTTATATTGAGAACATTTTACGTTTAAATCTTGGCAAAGTCGGTACGTTTTACATGACATACGAGAACAACTCCGAATGGAATGCCAAAATATTCAAAGGAGTACTTGAGGCAGCAGGACGCGATCACATTATTATTAGTGATCCAAATACAGGTATGCGCACCATTCTCCTGATGGTAAATTTGGATTACGCAACATTTGATCAACCGCTTGTATATCAATATCCAGGCACAATAGGCAACCCGCCAACTAGAAGAGCATAATACCTTCATAATCTAATATAGAACGGGGTTTTCCTGCACATAGGGAAACTCCGTTCTATATTTTGTTAAAGAAATTGTATGGATATAGCTTGTAATACTGTCATACACAAAGGTTTGACTGTGTAGTGTATAATAATATAATTAAACTAAATCATATTTCGGCATCAATTTACAGCCAAGCAAGGGAGATGGACCCATTGGGAAGTTGACGATATACAATCGATTTATTAATATTTATCATTTTAAACCGCGAAGGAGGTGCACCTATTCTCTGCGAACGGAGCGGGAATAGGAAAACTATTGAGTGACCCTTTACCGAGTCTTTTTTATTTAGGACTAATGTTACTGTTGGTTCTGCTTAACGGATTTTTCGTATCGGCTGAATTTTCTATTGTAAAAATCAGAAATGGCCGGATTGATACGTTAGTCGAAGAAGGGCGAAAGAGTGCCATTATAACTAAAAGCATACTAAATCATTTGGACGGTTATTTATCCGCATGCCAGCTTGGTATTACATTATGTTCACTAGGACTAGGATTTCTAGGTGAGCCAGTTATCGCTGCCATGTTGAATCCGCTATTTGAACTCGCAGGGTTTAAAGAGGCAGCTGTTCATGTTGTTTCTATAACGGTTGCTTTTATTATCATTGCTGTACTTCATATTGTTCTCGGTGAACTGGCACCGAAGACCATTGCCGTTAACAAGGCGGAAACTGTAACGTTACTAACCGCTAGACCGATGAGAGTATTCTACAAATTAATGTACCCGATTGTGTGGGTATTAAACGGTTTATCAACAGCATTGCTGCGGTTGTTTGGCATTGCACCAAGGTCAGGAAATGATTCCCTTCTTACTGAAGAAGAGATCAGAGTCATGATGAAGGAGAGCAGTGAGAGCGGTCTGATTGATAGTACTGAGATGTCGCTTATGGATAATATTTTTGAATTTGCGGATACGACCGCGAGAGAGATCATGATACCTCGTACTGAAATGATCTGCCTCTATACACAAAACTCTCTGGATGAGAACCTTGAAGTTGCACTGGATGGTACACGAACACGTTACCCGGTATGCAACAACGACAAGGACCATATTATTGGATTTATTCATATTAAAGATCTGATTCGTTCCAATACGCAGGATTATCGTAAAATTCTACGACCGATTATGGCTGTACCAGAATCCATTCAAATTAGCGATTTGATGAAACGCATGCAGCGAAGCAAGACGCAAATTGCAATTCTGATTGATGAATATGGAGGAACATCTGGTCTGGTTACACTGGAAGACATCGTGGAAGAGATCGTAGGGGAAATACAGGATGAATTTGATGAAGAGCGTCCAGGTATTGAGCAAGTCGATGAAGATACGTATTCTATCGATGGACTTATGCTCATAGAATCAGTTAACGATCGGTTTGGATTTGAGCTGGACTCTGAGGATTATGACACCATCGGGGGATGGCTTTATTCCAGAATTGAAATACTACCACCCCGAATAGGTGATACCGTAGAGCATGAAGATTATTTATACATGGTGGAAGAAATCGACAACAAGAGAATTTCCCGCGTAAAGCTGCTAAAGCAGCAATTTCTTCCTATTGAAGAAGCCGGCGCTTAACATAGAAAACAACGATGAAGACGGACATTCCGATAATGGAGTGCCCGCCTTTTTGTATGGATTCAATTTACTAATCTAATCTACAAATAAAACATGATTGAATCGTCATGATCAGGTTCGTCGGCAGCAGTAGAACTCGACGGGCTCACAACATTAATATGATCCTTTTCCTGTAACAGCTTTACCTTCATTTTATTCCAGGAGCGGTTCCGATCAGGTGCAGCAGTAATGGATGGCATGGTGTTCACCGCCCTCAAGAAGGCAAGCTGAAACAAGCTTTCATACTCATCTGGATATCCGGGATTGGGCCGGTTTATTGAGATAATCGCCACCCCATTCTTTGAACAGCATTTTTTTGATCCCTTCTCTGGTTCGGAACAGCCTTTGTCTGACAATGTTCTCACAAAGGTCTAGCTCCTCGGCAATTTCCTTGTAGCTCATCCCTAGCTTCCAGCGATATTCTACCATTGTTTTGTATTCAGGCTTCAGGGTATATAAATGGTTCATTATCGCTTCTTCCATAAGCTTGATCTCAACTATTTGCTCTACAGATGTGCTTCCATATTGAGTGGGATCTATATTCATATAAACACTGTCTGTATTGAGTTGGTTACTGTATTTTTTATTTTTTCGCAAAAAATTAATCATTGTGTTTCGCGCAACCGTTTTCAACCAAGCTCGCATGGCACTCTCATGCTCAAACCGGGGCTTCTTCTCGACAACCTTCAGAAAAGCCTCTTGAATAATGTCCTCGGTTGTCTGATGGTCTTTAACTACATAACAAATGGCCCCATACACAAGGTCATAGAACGCATAATATACTTCTTCCTGAACGCTTTCGGCAAGATTATGAAAATCAGCATCGAGCAGCCAATCCAACCGTTCCGGCATGATATTCCCCTCTCCGACGCAATGGCGGTGTCTATCTATTTTATCCATAACAATGATTCTACTATATTTTTAATATAAAAGGAATGTTTTACCATAAAATATCAAAGTAAACCTTCCTGGGACTCATTAAATAAAAAGGAAGTGACGTATTAACGACATTCCATTACAATAAGAGAAAACGGTTTCAAGTATGATGATTACTTTGTCTAGGAGTGAATAAATTAGTGTGGCTTTATATTGCAATAATTTTGCTAGTTGTCATTGCTGCGATTGCAACGCTGATTATTGGTAATTCACCGGAGAACAAATCAGGGAACCCTGATTACGACAAACGGACCAAAAAGAACTTGGTTAAATTAACGCTCATATACGGAGTTTCCATTCTTATGCTCGTTGTGCTGCTTATGAGTATTTTTTCTTTTTAATGATTTTATGAGTACACATTATAGAGTACCTGTGCAATAGACTAATTAGGTCTTTTGCCAGGTGCTCTTTTTTTAAATTTCACACCTCTTTCAAATGGAAGAAGTAATAGTTGTTTGAGAAATATATAACATAATATGTTATGTTAATAAATCAAAGGCGTTAAATTCAATAAAAATATGTTATAATACCTAACATAAGTATTGACTGAACATATTAACCACGTTTATAATCCAATTAAATGTTAGGTTATATGACAGGTGAACTAAATAAGTTCTCGATTCAAAGAGAACGCCAATACCGTCTAGGGTTCCGTTGTGTATTAACACAGGCTGGTCCGAGAGACGGATGTACCTAAAGATAGAAAACATCCTTAGGTATAACACGGAAGGATAAAAGCCTGGGAGAATCAAATCTCCCGGGCTTTGCTATTTTTCTATACACGAAGGAGGATAATGATATGAACAATGCCTGGAAGCTGAAATTAGAACCCGGTGCAAAATGGTCTGGCGTCGTAGGTCGAGGTAAAGCCATTCGATTCACCTCATTGCAGGAACATTCCAACGTTTCCTTAATGCTGTTTCACGCAAAAGATTTGTCAGAGCGATATAATATGCCGGATACATTAAAAGCTCAACACACCTCACATTTGACCAAGGGAAACGTACTCCTGAGTGATAACGGAAGGGTGCTTGCCTCCATTGTAGAGGATACCCTCGGCTGGCATGATCCGATCGGAGGCTATACGACAAGAAAGCTGACTGATGAAAAATACGGTCTCACCACATATCAAGAAGAAAGAAATGCCTGGAATCGCAGTGGAGAAGAGAATTTTATTGTTGAGTTGATCAGAAATGGTATGCAGCGGCGGGATCTCGGTCCAACCGTTAATCTTTTTTCCAAGGTTTATTGCGGTGAGGATGGGACGATGCATTTTGAGCAGGATCATGCTTCGGATGGGGATTTTATCACTTTACGCATGGAGATGGATGTGCTCGTGGTTATTTCCAATACTCCTCACCCCCTGAATCCGGAAACAACATACCCGCTTGCCAGCGTAGAATTGGAATCCGTTCCGGCAGTTCCCTCTAATCCATTGGATTACTGTGTGAATTATCGACCAGAGAATCGCAGGGCATTTGAAAATACTTGGCAATATTACGCTCTTCAAGAGCAAGCATTTTCAGGAGGTGTCAGACTATGACCAGTTTAAAACCGATTGAAAGTAAACGCTGTGTTGAAAATGCGATTTACGATGAGACCATTCTCGCAGGAAATGGATTTATGAAGGAGCTTTTACCCGGTCAAACCATACGGATTATAGATGTATGCGGCAATCAAGCTGCTGACACTTTGTTTTACGATGCCGAAGACCCCGAGGATCATTACAGCGCAATCAATACAATTACAGCACAAGGCAATGTGTACCTGACTACAGGATCAATCCTTCGCTCCGAGTCCGGGAAGGAATTGCTAGAAATCGTTGCGGACACATGCGGTCGTCACGATACGATTGGCGGATCATGCTCGGCACAAAGCAACACCGTCAGGTACTCTCACGATACGCTGCAAATGCACAATTGCCGAGATACGTTCATGTTGCAACTCTCAAATTTTGACGAGCGCTACACTAAGAGAGATTTAGCTCCGAACATAAACTTTTTTATGAACGTGCCAGTAACTCCGGAGGGCGGTCTTACATTTGCCGACGGCATTTCCTTTCCAGGTGCTTACGTGGAGCTTACATCACTCTGTAAAACAGTTATTCTCATCAGTAATTGCCCGCAGTTGAACAATCCTTGCAACGCCTACAATCCTACGCCAATTCGTGTTCTGATCTGGGATTAGTGCTATTCATTAATTGCTATCCAAACTTAACGATAAAAGGGGACTAGACGATGAAGTCGTTCACAAAAGTATTAGTAGCTAACCGCGGCGCCATCGCCGTCCGGATTATCCGCACCTTGCGGAAAATGGGCATTGCTTCTGTAGCGGTGTACACGAAGGCGGATCAAGATAGTCAGCATGTTGAAATGGCCGATGAGGCGGTATTGATCGGAGATGGGCCTGTTAAGGAGAGTTATCTGAATAGCGAGCTAATTCTAAGAATTGCGATTGAGACAGGGGTAGAAGCTATCCATCCGGGCTATGGATTTTTAAGTGAAAACGCAGAATTCGCAGCCTCCTGTCACAAATACGGAATCGTATTTATCGGTCCTACACCAGAGCAAATGGTGAAGTTCGGACTAAAGCATGAGGCTAGGGAAATCGCCATTAATGCAGGAGTGCCGCTATTGCCAGGGACTCCGCTTATCTCTAGCGTAGAAGAGGCCGTTGCTGAAGCGGAGACCATCGGATATCCGGTTATTTTGAAAAGTACAGCGGGTGGCGGCGGAATTGGCATGCGAGTGTGTAATGATGAATCATCATTGATCTCGGCTTATGAAGCCGTTCGACATCTGGCAGAAACCAATTTCAGAAATGGCGGACTGTTTCTCGAGAAATATATAGCGCGTGCCCGCCATGTCGAAGTGCAAATTTTCGGTAATCGATTTGGCGAAGTTGTGGCTCTGGGAGAGCGGGATTGCTCTGTTCAACGCCGCAACCAAAAGGTGATGGAGGAAACTCCAGCTCCATTGCTTCCATCATCGCTAAGGGAGAGTATGCATGAAGCTGCAAGACGGCTTGCTGCGGAAGCGGGCTACCGGAGCGCTGGGACTGTTGAGTTTCTATACGATCCAGAAGCGGGCCAATATTATTTCCTGGAAGTGAACACCAGACTTCAGGTGGAGCATGGCGTTACTGAAGAAGTGCTCGGTATCGATCTAGTCGAATGGATGGTTTTGGAAGCTGCTGATATGCTAATTAATCTGGATTCTAATGTATCGTCAAAGCCTGACGGGCATAGCATACAGGTTCGCATCTATGCCGAGGATTGTCACCACGACTTCCGGCCTAGCGGAGGGTCGCTTGATGCTGTAGTTTTACCTGATGGAGCTCGCGTAGAAACCTGGGTTCAAAATGGCGTTATCGTTACTCCGCTCTATGACCCTATGTTAGCTAAAATTATCGTAAAAGGAAGGGATCGTCAGGAGGCTATCGAGAAATTAGCCGCAGCTTTGGAGCAGACACGATTCTATGGAGTCACAACCAATCTCTCTTATTTGCGCTCGCTATTAAATCAGGATGAAGTTCGTGATGGATATGTCCACACTCGTCTATTGGAGAATTTCAAGCCTGCTGAAGGAGCTTTGGAGGTTCTTGACGGAGGGCTGCAAACTACCGTTCAGGATTGGCCGGGACGCGTGGGGCATTGGGATGTTGGAGTGCCTCCTTGCGGACCGATGGACCCTTTATCTTTTCGAATAGGCAACCAGATTCTCGGAAATGAAGAAGAGGCGAGCGGGTTAGAGCTAACCTTGCGAGGCGGGTCATATCGTTTCCGCGGAGATGCAACGTTCTGTATCACCGGAGCTGACATGGAGACTAAATTGGATGATGCATCGATCCCTCTATATACACCACTGTCAGCCAAGCGAGGTCAAACTCTTTCTTTTGGTGAAGCGAAAGTTGGAATGAGAACTTACCTTCTAATTTCTGGTGGTTTTGATATGCCGAAGGTGCTTGGGAGCTCATCTACCTTTACGTTAGGCGGTTTTGGGGGCCATGGGGGCAGGGCGTTGCGAAGCGGGGATGTTCTGGGGATTAATCTTGCGAAGCAAGCTCAAACACTTACCTTACATGAAAGTGCTCAACCTTCCCTTACAAAAAGCTGGACAATAGGTGTAATTCCCGGGCCGCATTGCACAAAGCAGTTTTTAGATCCGGGATACTTGCGACAGCTGACAGATACAGTTTGGGAGATTCATTTTAACAGCTCTCGAACCGGTATCAGACTTATTGGACCTGCGCCGAAATGGACGAGAGAAGATGGCGGCGAGGCCGGACTTCATCCATCTAATATTCACGATAACGCTTATGCCATCGGAACGCTTGACCTTACAGGCGACATGCCGATTCTATTAGGGCCAGATGGACCTAGCCTTGGAGGGTTCGTATGTCCCGTTACGGTAGCAAGCGCAGAATTCTGGAAGCTTGGGCAACTGCATCCTGGAGATAAATTGTCATTTCAATTGCTTACTCTGGAGGATGCTGAGAGCTTAAGACGCGATCAGGAGCTTTTCTTGAAATCGACAACAGAGTTTCATTTAAGAACGCTGCCCCAATTAACTGACAAAATTAATAAAATCGATTCGGAATATCCAATTCTAGCAGAAGCTAAACATCGCGAATTCGCAATTACGATTCGTTGTGCCGGAGATCAGTATTTATTAATTGAATACGGGGATATGGAGCTGGATCTTAAGCTTCGTTTTCAGGTTCATGCTCTAATGCAGAGTATTCAAGAGGATCAACGGTTGCCGATTATAGAAATGACACCAGGCATTCGTTCCCTGCAGGTTCATATCAACCCATCGCTAATTACGGTAAAAGAAGCGGCTAGATACATCCTGTCGCTGGATAAGGCGCTGCCACCGTTAGCGTCTATTAGCGTTCCGTCTCGCATTGTCCATCTCCCGTTATCATGGGATGACCCTGCTACGCAATTGGCGATAGAGCGATATCAGAATAATGTACGTCCAGACGCTCCGTGGTGCCCTAGCAATCTTGAGTTTATTCGACGGATAAACGGTCTTGATTCGATTGAGGATGTCAAAGAGATTGTCTACAGTGCCAATTATTTAGTTCTTGGGCTGGGCGATGTATATCTTGGCGCTCCAGTAGCTACACCGCTTGATCCAAGACACCGTCTAGTTACAACCAAATATAACCCGGCACGGACATGGACTCCGGAAAATGCGGTTGGTATAGGTGGAGCATACATGTGTGTATACGGGATGGAAGGTCCCGGAGGTTATCAGTTTGTTGGCCGAACGATCCAGATGTGGAATCGACTGCGCAGTACGCAGAGCTTCAAGGAAGGCAAGCCTTGGCTGCTTAGATTTTTTGATCAAATTGTATTTTATCCTGTCACAGCTAATGAACTCCTTGTGCTAAGAGAGGATTTCCTGCGCGGCAGATATGAAGCGCAAATTACGGAGACAACATTTGATTTAGGTCAATATTTAAGCTTTCTTGATGAAATTGAAGAATCTGTGGAGCAGTTTCGCGCCAAGCAGCAAAGTTCATTCCGGGAAGAAAGAGATCACTGGAAGGCACTTGGGCTCGCTGAATATGTATCCGACACAGGTCACGACAAATCTGCTCCGGAAGAGGAGCTTCCTCAGGGCGTTACAGGTGTCCGCAGCTCTATGCCGGGAAGTGTATGGAAAATACTCGTCGAGCCGGGTGATGAAGTGAAAAAAGGGGACACTCTGCTTATTGAGGAGAGTATGAAGATGGAATTTAATCAAATATCACCTTGTGACGGTATCATATCATCGATCTACGTTAGTCCAGGGGAAGAGGTTCACGCTGGTCAGTTAGTTATCGGGCTCAAGGCGTTTGCTTCAGCTGAAATATAGAAGGGGGATTCGATATGAACGTTCCATTCGCTCTAACGATTAAAGATCTAAGGGGGAAATATGTCAGCGGTGAACTTCATCCCAAGGAAGTGGTTCAAGAAATTATTAGTCGCGCTTCGATTGACCAGCATTACAACATCTGGATTACGCCACCGTCTATGGAGCGAATTCAGAAGTTTCTCGATGCACTGGAGGACAAAAATTTCAAAGACCATCCACTTTGGGGGATTCCCTTTGCGGTTAAGGACAATATTGATGTTGGAGGCTGGCCTACCACAGCAGCCTGTCCAGATTATCAATATGTCCCGTCCGAGCACGCCTCGGTGGTTAAGAGGTTAATTGACGCCGGAGCGATCCCGGTTGGCAAATGCAATCTGGATCAGTTCGCGACCGGGCTGGTCGGTACGCGCAGTCCCTATGGCGAGACGCGCAACTCCCTGCGCGGCGAGCTGATCAGCGGCGGCTCCAGCTCCGGCTCAGCCGTAGCTGTTGCCCGCGGCCAAGCGGCGTTTGCGCTTGGCACTGATACGGCCGGCTCGGGCCGAGTGCCGGCCGCCTTGAACCGCCTGGTCGGCCTCAAGCCCAGCTTGGGCGCTTGGCCGACCCGCGGCGTAGTGCCGGCTTGCGCCAGCCTGGACTGTGTGACCGTATTCGGTCACACAGCGGCTGATGCGCTTGCCGTTGACGCTGCCGTGCGCGGCATGGACTCGCAGGACCCTTGGTCCCGCAACGTCCCGCCGCCCTCGCCGGCACTTCCCGCGCAGCTCTGCCTGCCGCGGGGCCCGCTGCGCTTCTTCGGCCCGTATGAAGCGGCGTACCGAAAAGCCTGGAATGCCACTGTTCAGCGGATCGAGAACATGGGCATTCCTGTAAAATATGTTGACATCGGTATTTTTACCGAAGCTGCAAAAATTTTGTATGATGGACCTTTGGTAGCGGAGAGATGGAGTGACCTTGGGACATTTGTAAACAATCATCCAGCTTCTTTATTGCCAATTACTGAGACTATTTTGCGCTCTGGGACAGCTGCGGCGTGGACTGCATCCTCACTGTTTGAAGCTTCTCATCTCTTGCAAAGATATAAGCTGGAAGCAAGAAAGTTGTTGCAGGATCATGTTCTCATTATGCCTACCTGTGGCGGTACATGGACGAGACAGCAAGTCAGTGATGAACCCCTTCACACCAACAGTCAAATGGGAATCTACACGAATCATTGCAACTTATTGGATTTATGCGCCATATCCATACCATCCGAGGATGCAGATGTTGATCTGCCTTTTGGCATTACCTTATTTGGTTTATGGAACCAAGAAGGCTTGCTGATTGGGACTGCTGACAGATTTATCGCTCCAGACGAGCCATGTATTTACCCGAATGCCGGCAATACAGTTCAAATCGCAGTATGTGGCCTTCATATGCGAGGTTATCCGCTTGAGTTGCAAATGCTAGAACATGGGGCGGTATTTATACGCGAGGCGAGAACTGCTCCGAAATACAATTTTGTAAAGCTTGCGGGTAATCCTGAGAAACCAGGGTTAATTAAAAGAAATCCTGAAGAAAGGGATGCCGATGGAGCATCCATTGAACTTGAGGTTTGGGAAATGCCTGCTGACCAATTGGGGCGTTTCTTATCCGCAATTCCTTCTCCATTATCACTCGGAAAAATTGAACTTGATGATCTTTCGGAGGTTACCGGATTTCTATGTGAAGCATATGCCGCAGATGGCGCCGAGGATATTAGCCATTTAGGCTCATGGAGAAAAGTTCTCCCTATATTTAATGAGGTTAATTAAATGTTTCAATAGAATATATGTAATGAAACCTAACATAAGTGTTGACTTTTTGTTTTTCGTCCATTTATAATGCAGATAAATGTTAGGTTAGTTAACAACAATTAAATATCGGTTCTTGAAGAATATGCATCTCTTCGGGAACAACAAAGCTGTCTAGGGTTCCGTTGATCGCATATGTCGGCAGGAGAATAAACTACTGCTATTGCTTTCAGGACAGGTCCGAGAGATCAGCGTATAGCGAAGCGCATATAAGTCAGAACTATTAGCTCATAAGCTAAGCTATATAACACGGAAGGATAAAAGCCTGGGAGATCTGTCTCCCGGGCTTTTGTTTATTATATGCCCAATCATCGTCTCTAATTTTATGAGACTGCATAAGGGCCAATAGACAGGAGTGGGGTAGATGAAAAAGATTTTAAAGGTTGCGCTGGCTTGTTCTCTCATAATGTCACTTCTCGCCTTATCAGCATGTGGCAACGAGACAAAGGGAGGGGCAAAGGACGGTTCGGATGAACCGATTACTATTGCGTTAAGTCCATGGCCAGGCTGGTATATGTGGTATCTGGTTGAAGAGAAAGGCTTGTTCGAAAAGCATGGCGTTAACGTCAAGCTGGAATTTTTCCCGGTATACAGCGATTCTCTGCAAGCTCTCTCAACAGGCAAGGTAGATGCCAACAGCCAAACATTAAGTGATTCGCTAGCTCCTGTCTCAAAAGGAATTAAACTAAAGGCAGTTCTTGTCAACGATAACTCCCATGGCGGTGATGCCATCGTCAGTAAACCTGACATTCAGTCTGTTACAGATTTAAAGGGGAAGACGGTCGTTACTGAACTGGGTACAGTGGATCACTTGCTCCTCCTGACTGCGCTGGAACAACACGGAATGAGTGAGAAAGATATTAACTATGTGAACATGACAGTAAATGATGCAGGTCCTGCATTTATTTCCGGTAAATCCGATGCCGCTGTGTTGTGGGAGCCATTCCAAACGAAAGCAGTGAAGGAAGGCAAGGGTAAAGTATTATTCTCCTCCAAAGATACTCCCGGACTCATTCCCGATTTACTCGTATTTCGCGAGGATGTTGTAAAGGATCGACCAGGCGATGTACAAAAAATCGTTGATGCCTGGTTTGAAGGACTTGAGTATTTCAAGGAACATGAGGATGAAGCTATTCAGCTGCTGGCAGCTAAAGCAGAAACCACACCGGAGGATTTCAAGCTTGGACTAGACAGCATCAAGCTGTTTACGCCAGAAGATAATATAGCAGCATTTGAAAAGGGAGGTAGCTACACTTCACTAGAATACACAGGTGCAAAAACAGCGGAATTTTTAAACAAACTGGATATGGTCGGCGACATTGATGACATCAGCATTCTGTTTGATGATCAGTTCGTAAAAAAAGCAGCAGGGAAGTGATGATGGATGGCAGGGAATATCCGGCGAAAGCCTCATAAAATTCAAATCTTTAAAGAAATCGGCACCAGAGCTTTTTCCTTGACTGCAATCATGTCTTTCGTGACACTGCTCGGAGTCTGGTCATTGCTAAGCTACACTCATGCAGTGAACTCAACATTTTTACCAGCTCCGCATGAGGTGTTAATCGAACTGTTCACTCTATTAGGCACTGGAGATTATTGGCATCATATCGGAATAAGTATATTTCGCGTCAGCTCCGGATTTCTGTTAGCTTGTCTCATTGGCATTCCACTAGGCATATTGGCAGGTACTTTTAAATACGGTGAAGCATTCATAGAACCGCCTATGGAATTTATTAGATATATGCCGGCTGTAGCATTTATTCCTCTTATTATGGTATGGGCAGGTATCGGAGAATGGGCCAAAATTCTGCTTATCTTTATCGGTTGCTTCTTTCAGCTAGTTCTAATGGTTGCCGATATTACAAGACGTGTACCTCATGATCTTCTGCACGCCTCATTCACTCTTGGAGCAGGTAGACTCAAAGCCATTGAGACTGTCTTAATTCCAGCGATTCGGCCTCAGCTCATGCATACGCTGCGACTCATTCTTGGATGGGCGTGGACATATCTCGTTGTTGCTGAGCTTGTCGCCGTTAATAGCGGTTTGGGTTATGCCATAATGAAGGCGCAGCGGTTTCTAAATACAGATCAAATTTTCGTCGGAATTATTGTGATTGGTTTGCTCGGCTTGATCAGTGATCGGATTTTTGCATTTTTAAACCGCAGGTGGTTTCCTTGGGCATAAAAAATGGATCGTTGTTAGATTGGTGAAGTAATGATCTTTTCGGAGGAGGATGAGCATAATGTCAGCAGAGCTATCTTTACGTGAAACGTATACAGAGGTGGGGGATGCTCCTTCGACGTATACGAACGGACAGATTGAAATCAGGGGACTTCATAAAACATATGAAACCAAAAATAAAAGCTTTACTGCACTTGAGAACATCGATCTGAATATTAAGGAAAATGAATTTCTAACTATTATAGGACCTTCTGGTTGCGGAAAATCCACATTGCTTCGTATTGTAGCCGGGCTTGATGAGGCAACAGGTGGTGAGCTGACTCTAGATAATGAACCTATTGTAGGACCGGGTGCGGAGCGGGGGATGGTGTTTCAGGGATACACACTGTTCCCGTGGCTTACAGTACGTGAGAACATTGAGTATGGCCCAAAGCTAAAAGGCATACCAACTTTGGAGAGAAGGGGAATCTCCAATCGTTTCTTAAAGATTATCAGGCTTGAGAGTTTTGCCAAGTCCTATCCGAAGGAGTTATCCGGCGGAATGAAGCAGCGCGTAGCCATCGCACGAGCACTTGCTAATCAGCCTAAAGTGCTGCTGATGGATGAACCATTTGGGGCCTTGGATGCTCAAACGAAGCTTGAAATGCAAGAAATGCTGCTAGATGTGTGGGAAAGAGAGAAGACAACCGTGCTGTTTATTACGCATGATATCGACGAGGCTATTTTCCTGTCTCAGCGCATTGTCGTAATGGGTGCAAATCCAGGACGAATATTGAAGCAATTTGAAGTGAAGCTGCCTGAGAAGAGAACGGCAAATATTCGAGAGCATCGGGCATTTCTGGAATTAAAGCATGAGATCGTAGGTTTGCTACAGCATTAAAGTTAAAAACCCGAGAGCTGGACACTTTGAAAAAAGTGCCTTCTCTCGGGTTATTTTTCATAAATATTCACATCTCTTTTTGGTATTTATTCAAATAATAAATTTGTGAGAAAACAATAAACAGATAGGCAGCCACAAAAGCCAGAATCAAATACATATTAACCTGCATTAAAGCAAAGGTCAGCATCAGTGCCGAAAAAACCATCAGCATCAAGTCATATGCTTTGGCTTTTGCTTTATTACTTATCGTTAAATTCCGCTCGTCATTAGCCTCTACTACCATCTGTTTCGCAACTTCCGGATTGTTTTTTACTGCGATATTTTTCAGAACTTCCCCCAGGTTTTGTCCAAAAATGCCGGCTCCGATTCCTATACAAAGATATGGCAATACACGCATAATGTCCTGTGTATCCGGCATTGATTTTATCAGAACAAGACCTGCTGTAAAAATCATAAGACCAATTACAGAAAACACTATATACTTACCGGATTTATAATTTTTCACTGCTTTATTCCTCCTCATAGATAAAAATATCTTCAATACTCAAGTTGAAAAAACGAGCGATTTTATAGGCTAAGAGAATTGATGGATTGTATCTCCCATTTTCAAGGGAACCTATGGTTTGCCTGGACACCTCCAAAGCTAACGCTAATTCTTCCTGTTTAATTCCGTTCAATTTGCGAAGCTCTTCCAGCCTGTTCTTCAAATGGTCACCTCCAATACACATTGGAAAGTTACCTTTCCATAAGTAAAATATAATAAAGAAACATTTATGTCAAGTAAACTTTCCATAATTGAACTGAGTTAAGATTCTGTTGAAATAACAAAAAAACCTTCAGCCCCACAATGGAAGTGGGGTGAAGGTTTTTTTAAACAGTAATTAAAACGCCCAGTTGCCTTTGGAGAAGATTTGTTCTTCCTTGCCGTCTTTTGTAACACCGTAAATATCCATTTCCGCAGAACCTACCATGAAGTCAACATGATTAAAACTTGCATTAAGACCATGCTGCTCAAGCTCTTCCTTCGTCATGGATTTACCGCCTTCAAGGTTGAAGGCATATGCATTACCAATCGCAAGATGGTTGGAAGCATTCTCATCAAATAGGGTGTTATAGAAAAGAATGCCTGATTGAGAAATCGGTGAGCCATGCGGTACGAGAGCGACTTCACCTAAATAATGAGAGCCTTCGTCCAGCTCAACAAGCTGCTTCAGACTGGATTCTCCAACCTCGGCTGAGAAATCGATGATACGTCCGTTTTGGAAGGTCAGCTTAAAGTTATCAATAATGTTGCCGTTGTAGCTCAAAGGCTTGGTACTGGACACAGTTCCATCAACGCCTGTTTTAAGCGGGGCAGTGAAGACCTCCTCCGTTGGCAGGTTGGCAAGGAAAGTGTTGCCTTGTGCATTAATGCTCTCGGCTGCTACCCAAATATGGCCTTCAGGCAGACCGATCGTCAGGTCAGTTCCTGAAGCGATATAGTGCAGCTTTTGATATTTTTTATCGTTCAAATAATGGGCTTTGGAAGACAGATTCGCAATGTGATTACGCCATGCTTCAATTGTATCCGGATGATCAATTCTCACCGTACGGAAAATAGCTTCCCATAATGCAGGGATTTGTTCATTTTCCGGAAGCTCAGGGAATACTTTAGCAGCCCAGGAAATGGACGGAACCGCAACAATGGACCAGCTGAATTTATCAGCCATCTGCAGATCGCGATACTGGCTCATTGCATGACCATATGTTTTCTGATGATTTGTAATTCGCTCAGACGAAATTCCGTTTAACAAATCAGGGTCGGAAGAGATAACGTGCAGAACGGCAGCACCATTTTGTACATATTCAAGCATTTCTCCTGCATACCACTTAGGATCATCCAGGAATGATTCGTCCGCTGCCTTTTCGTATCTTAATCTAGTGACTACATCATCACTCCAGTTAACCTTGACAAAGCGAGCGCCTGCATTGTATGCCTCTTTGACAATTAGACGGATAAGCTCGGCGGAGTCAATTGTTGCATTCACGATCATATTTTGACCGGGCTGCACATTTACCCCTACTTTAACAGCGAGCTCTGCATATTTTTGTAATTTTTGACCGAAATCAGACATGGCCACTCCTCCATTTTTTAGAAATCTATATGGTAATATCATACTACGAATCAGTGTCACTATCCAACTTTGATATTTTTTGTTGGTTCAAATTTATTAACCAATGGTAATTTTACCTTCCGGATAACGGTATAATTCTTTACCTGATTTTGGTGCTAGAGCGTATGCGAGAGTGACTGGACCGACACGCCCCAGGAACATAACGATACAAATGACAATTTTACCGATGTCAGTCAGCTTTGGAGTCAAATCAAGACTCAAGCCAGCTGTTGCAAATGCTGAGGTCGTTTCGAAAAGAAGGGGGAGAAACTCCCGGTCTTCAAGGGCAGACAACGCCATTGCAGCAGAGATGACGAGAAACAGTGCCAACCATGTTTGAGTAATCGCACGCAAAATTGATCCTTTGGATAGGCGTTTACGGAAAAATACAATATCCTCTCTACCACGAATCATGGAATACATCGCACCCAGCAATATAGCAAACACCGTAACCTTAATTCCGCCGCCTGTTGAGCCCGGTGCTGCACCAATGAACATCAGCATGATCAGTAAAAATTGAGTCGAGTTCTCCATATCTGCAATGCTGAGTGTGGTAACTCCACCTGATCTAGAGCTTATTGAATGAAAAAATGAACTTAAAATTCGTTCCCCCAAAGATAATGGCTGCATAGATAATGGGTTGCCGTTCTCCAGAGCAAAGATGATCACAGCGCCACCAACAATTAAAAAGGCCGACATAGATAATACGATTTTTGTATGAAGCGACAAATTACGAGTTTTTCTATATTTAAGTACATCAGACATAACGATAAACCCGATACCACCTAAAAAGATTAAAATCATGACTACAATGTTAATGTATACGTCTTCAGCATACATACCTAGACCACTAAAAGGACCATGTGTTGAACCGAACAGATCGAAGCCGGCATTATTGAAGAAAGAAATGCTATGGTAAATTCCAAAAAACAAGGCTCTGCCGAACGGCATATCCATTGCCCATCTGATCGTTAATAGTAATGCTCCTGTCATTTCGATAACAAAAGAATATATGAAAACACGACGAATCAGTGAAACAAGTCCTTCCATGGAATTGTAATTCATAGCCTCTTGCAGCACTAATCGGTCACGCAGGGAAATTCTACGGTTAAAGGCAAGGGCGATGAGGGTTCCTAATGTCATGAAGCCCACGCCGCCAATTTGCACTAATGCCAAAATGACAAGTTGTCCAAAAAGCGAAAACTGGGTGCCTGTATCTACAACGGCCAGACCAGTTACACAAGTTGCAGATGTTGCGGTAAAGAATGCATCAATAACCGGCATTGGTTTCCCTGATGCAGATGCAGGGCCTAACGATAATAGAAATGTTCCTAAAATAATAATGATGCCAAAACCGAATGACAGAATCTTTGCCGGAGTAAGTGGATGTGCCGTGTTCTTCTTTAATTTATTCACTCAATATTCACCTCGTACATCTTTCTTGCTATTGACGTGAAACATGGTACGATAATGCAATAGGATGTACCAAAACGTCGCAACATATCGATTATATTAGAAACTTTAGGAAATATCGATGAAAAAGGAGTAAATACTGAATGAATCTTACTATTGTTAATGCAGAAATGAATAAAGAAGGGGACGGATCTTTTTTAGGTAAAACGATTTTTCGTGTAGAATCTCATGCGGCTGATTATGAAATTACGTTCTTCAGTAAAAACGGAAAAGACTGGGACTACAGTTTGAACTACGCCAATGAGCCTGGTGTTGAAGAACAATTTCTACAGGTTGATGAAGCGATTGAACAGGATGATGCATTGTTTGACGATCTTCTGGATGCAGCAGTAGATACATTTCCTGAATAGCTTTAATTCCTGAAAAAGTAATGTGAGGGGGAAAGTTTTTGTTGAATAAACCGTTTTACAGATGGTCCTTGGGCATCATTATGATCTTAACGATCATTTTATTGCTGAACAGGGTAAGCTTTATTTTTAATCCGATCGTAACACTTGTTTCAATTCTTATTGTTCCAGTTACGATTTCAGCGTTCCTGTATTATTTACTGCGGCCGATCGTTTCTTTCCTGGAAGGGAAGAAGCTGAACCGTATGCTGTCCATCCTGCTCATTTATTTGCTGTTCATGGGTGTAGTGACTATATTTCTGATGGTTGTATGGCCGCCACTTCAAGAACAGGTTACTGAGTTTATTAACAACGTGCCTAAGCTGATTACAGGGCTTGAGAGCCAAATGAATGAAATTCAAAACAATCAATATTTCTCCATGGTCAGCAGTGATAATTCCAAATTTATGGAGAAAATCACAGAGCATGTGAATTCTGCAATTGAAGCGGCTACTGGATATATGTCGCATGTTTTCACATTCCTTAATGACTTTTTTATTGTTGTGGGTACAGTCCCGATCTTGCTTTATTACATGCTGAAGGAAGATAACAAAGTAAAACCTTCGATTCTAAGACTGGTTCCTGGACGTTACCGCGGTGATGGGAATGAAGTGTTCCAGCAAATTGACAACATGCTCAAGGGGTTTATTGCCGGACGTATGATCAGTGCGATCGTACTGGCCATTATGAGCTTTATCGGGTTCTGGATCATTGGATTGCCTTACCCGCTAATGCTTGCGATCGTTGGAGCATTGTTCAATTTTATACCTTATTTCGGTTCATTGTTAGGTGCAATTCCGTGTGTGATTGTAGCGTTCACTGTATCTCCGTCGATGGTAGTATGGGTCATTATTATCGTAGTGATTGCGCAGCAGATCGAAGGTAATCTTATATCTCCTTACATATACGGGAAAACCATTAGCATTCATCCGTTAACTACTATCGTTCTCTTGTTAATCGCCGGAGATTTTGGAGGCATTCTTGGAATGATTCTTGCTATCCCGGTTTATATGATGGTCAAGATTATCGTTGTACGGTTATATCAATTATTTTTTGCAAAAAAGTTTGAAGAAATGACGGAGTAACGAATCCCAAAATTTCCTAATTACTTGGCAATCGTGATTTTAGTCATATCTCAATTCCCGTCCCTTGAGTGATGATTAATCTAATAAAGAGATAGATTAATCATTATAATCTCATCAAAATTCTCGGAGGGATGATAAGTATGGCGGTCACTGCTAAGGGAGGGAAGTACTTTTATGCTTGGAGCAAAATACTTCCTGATGGTTCATTTTGCCTGCCGGATCAAGCCCTGCAGGAATATCGCATCAGACCTGATACCAATGTCATTTTGATGTCAGGACGTAACACCGCCAAAGGCTTTAGTGTCGTATGCAAGGAGCTAATTGACAACTCACCACTTGCCAAAGTGTTCGCAAGTATACCTGAGATTCAGAGCTTTTCCATTCCTAAGGGTCAGTCAGTAGCTTTTAAGGATCGTATATTTTGCTGGACATATTTGAACAGTGAACGTTACATTCAACTGCCTGTACAAACTTGGGAAGAATTTGGCGTAGCTCCAGGGGATAAGCTGCTTAGCCTCAGAGCGACACATTTAGGATTTAACAATCTTTCAGAGGGTCCTTTTATTGAACTAGCGAAACAAGTCCGCGGCGTACCAGTATATGAATAAAATGATGCAGAACAGCTCACTTGTGGGCTGTTTTGTTTTTTTAGATTATATTTGAGAGTATAATGTAACTACGATTTACCATGAATTGCATAAAGGAGCATACATATGTTTGACCCAACGATTTTTGATAATTTAAAGGTAGTAGTGGAAGGTGCGGTATATGATCTGGATTTGTGCGGAGAATTGCAGGTTGTTAATCGGAATGATCGTGTTGAGCTCTCAACAATGTCCCGGTACTACGCAATAAAGTTTACCCTGCCGGATCGTACTGACTGTAGCGCGGAGCTTCGTTTGTGGGCCGAAACCAAAGATTTGGCAGGAGAAATTTTGGAACTTGACAGCACACTAGCTGAAATTCACGGATGCCACTTGCAACCTGTTTTCTACAAATACGTAAATAAAGATAATGCTGAGCTTGAATGCGTAGCGTCAGAAACTTTAGCTCATAAAATTTGGGGTGATGCTCATTTAGTTCAGAAGATCAGTTATACTTATGGTGATCACAATTCAAACGCTCTTCAAGAAATTACAGTATCATTTCGGCGCAAATTTGGTGAAGAGGTTATTGAGGATGTACCGCAAATGATAGAGCATATGGTCATGATGCTCGAACGATTGTAGAACTTCCAGAATATTTCACATAATTAATTATTAATGATCTTTTAAGCAAACTACTATTTAGTGGGGGTACAAAATGGCGATGAATGCGCATGAAATTGATTATGAAATTTTAGGCAGTGAAATGCAGTGTGTGGAAATTCAACTGGATCAAGGGGAGAGCGTAGTTGCGGAAGCAGGCAGCTTCATGATGATGGACCCAGACATTCGGATGGAAACGATTTTTGGAGATGGAAGCGGCGGAAACGGTGGTATCATGGGCAAGCTGATGGGAGCAGGCAAGCGTCTGTTAACTGGTGAAGGACTGTTCATGACTGTTTTTACAAATGCAGGTTATCAAAGACAAGGTGTTACGTTCGCTTCACCATATCCCGGCAAGATCATACCACTGGATTTGCAGCTGTTAGGCGGAAAGATAATTTGCCAGAAGGATTCTTTTTTGTGCGCGGCTAAAGGTGTGTCTGTAGGCATTGAATTCCAGCGCAAGCTGGGAACCGGCTTTTTCGGCGGGGAAGGCTTTATCATGCAAAAAATTGAAGGGGACGGACTTGCATTTGTTCATTCCGGCGGTCTCGTGCTTGAGCGTAATTTAGCTCCTGGTGAAGTCCTTCGTCTAGATACAGGTTGTCTAGTAGCCATGACGGCTACTATCGATTATAATATCGAATTCGTAAAGGGAGTAAAAAGTGCACTGTTCGGGGGAGAAGGGTTATTTTTTGCCACATTGAGAGGTCCAGGCAAAGTCTGGGTACAATCCCTTCCATTCAGCCGAATGGCAGATCGAATCATATCAGCTTCCCGTCATTCCGGTGGCCGGGAAGAAGGAAGTATTCTTGGTAATCTAGGTAACCTGTTTGAACGTTAATTAACCATATTTTGCAGCGAGTAATTGACAATTCATCGATAATGTAACAATAATAGTTACATTGAGAATGGAAAGGGGGGGATACACTTGACGATCAGCTCACGCTTCGCTGTAGCAATACACATTTTGTCCCTGCTCGAATTCAATAAAGATGGTGTCAATACTTCTGAATATATTTCCGCTAGCGTTAACACAAATCCGGTTGTCATTCGCAGAATTATGGGAATGCTTAGCAAGGCAGGACTTGTGGAAGCCCGCCCGGGTGTCGCAGGGTCAAAAATAACTCGACCGGTAGAAGAAATTACGCTGCTCGACATTTATCGCGCTGTACATGTTGTTGAGGTGGATGCTCTGTTCTCAGTTCATGATAAGCCAAATCCTGATTGCCCGGTTGGCAAGCATATACAAGCTTCTATCGAACCGATATTTTCAACCGCTCAATCTGCAATGGAGAAGTCTTTAGCAGGAGTTACCCTTCAAGATATTGTCCACAATATTAATGAATTTGTGCCTGCCCAGCTTTAAATAATTGCAATAAAATTATTTCATTACTAAGATGCCCCGATATGGGGCATTTTTTGTTATGTCGAGCTTCTATTTAACAATATAGGTTGACAAGTTATTTAATTGTAACTATACTGATTACAAGTTGTTAATGTAACTGACCAAGTTACAACTTTTATATAGGAGGTATGACACATATGACCTGGACTATAATAGATCCGGATACCACGATTGGCCTTGTCAGGTTGAAGGTTAGAAATTTGGAGACATCCATTGCATTTTATGAAGAAGTGATTGGATTTAAGGTTCTAAGAAGAGAACAAGGCGTGGCCGAGCTGACTGCTAATGGCATAACACCACTGCTTGTCCTTGAGGAGAATGAGAAGCTTCAAGTGATGCCAGAACGTTCTGTTTCAGGTCTTTATCATTTTGCGATTTTAGTTCCTAATCGTAGAGCACTAGGCTTATCGCTGCGAAATCTGATTAAGCATAAAATTCCTGTAGGGCAGGGAGATCATTTAGTAAGTGAAGCGCTGTATCTGAATGATCCTGATCAGAACGGAATCGAAATTTATGCTGATCGCCCCCGCGAAGCTTGGCAAAGAAATAGCCAAGGTGAATATTTGATGGCTACTGATCCTGTAGACATCGAAGGTCTTCTGAACATTTCAGAAGATGGAGTATGGAAGGGCCTGGAACCAAAAACCGTTATCGGTCATGTACATTTTCATGTTGGAGATTTATCCGTTGCCAAGCAATTTTATTGTGACGTACTGGGATTTGAGATCACCTTGCATTATGGGAATGCGGCATTATTCATTTCCGCAGGCGGTTATCACCATCATATCGGATTGAACACATGGGCAGGAACGGGTGCACCAGCTAATCCAGAGGATGCAGTAGGGCTGCGTTATTTTACGATATCACTACCTAATCAAGCAGCACTTGACGAAGTAGTATCCAGATTATCTAAATCGGGTATTGTTTATCAAGAACATGATCATGAAGTAACAGTGTCAGATCCTTTTGGTATCGGTATTAAGTTAGTTATTACAAATAGCTAAATTAACACATAGAAATGAATATTATTAATTAATTGGAGGGTATTTATTATGGCAAACATTGCTGTTATTGGAGCAACAGGAAAAGCAGGAAGTCGTATTCTGAAGGAAGCTGCTGATCGTGGTCATCAGGTTACGGCTATCGTTCGCAATGCTTCTAAATTGGAAACGAAAAACGTTCCAGCTATTGAGAAGGATGTTTTCGATTTGACCGCTGAAGATCTTAAACCGTTTGACGTTGTAGTGAATGCCTTTGGCGCACCGTTTGGACAAGAGCATCTTCACGTTGATGCAGGGAATGTGTTGATCGAAGCCATCAAAGGTACTGCAAATACGAGACTGATTGTTGTTGGTGGAGCAGGAAGTCTTTTTGTTGATGAAAACAAAACTACCCGTGTGCTGGAAACTCCTGAATTTCCGGAGATGTTCTTTGCGACTGCTTCCAATCAAGGTAAAAATCTCGATATTCTTCAAGCCACGAGCGGAGTGAACTGGACATTTATTAGTCCATCTGCATTGTTCGCAATCGGTCAACGTACAGGATCATATCAAACAGGCAAAGATAACCTTCTTGTTAATTCCAAGGGTGAAAGCTATGTAAGCTATGAGGACTATGCCGTTGCTGTTGTTGATGAAATTGAAAATCCCAAGCATATAAATGAACGCTTTACTGTTGTATCTGAGTCTTAAGCAACGATAAACTCTTTAACAACGACATCCTTTCACCTATAATAAGTATTACTTATTCCTGTAAGAAAGGGTCGATCGCCATGCAATTGTTTCCTCAGTTGGAAACAGAGAGGTTTATATTAAGAAATCTGTCGTTTGAAGATGCAGATGATTTATTTGATTACTTCTCCAATGATGAGGTAACAAAGTATTACGATTTGGAAAGCTTTGTAGAGGTCAGGCAAGCACAAGAGCTTATCCAAAGATGGAACAGCCGATATTTAGAAAATAAAGGATTTCGCTGGGCAATTACTGTCAAACCAGACAATCGGGTAATCGGAACCTGCGGCTTTCACAACTGGGTTAAGAAGTATTACAAAGCGGAAATCGGTTATGAGCTTCATCCAACCTATTGGCGGCAAGGTGTTATGACTGAAGTAATACAGGAAATTATGCGTTTCGGATTTGAGGATCTCGGCTTGAACCGGATCGAAGCCTTTATAGATCCTGACAACATAGGTTCAAGATATTTGCTCGAAAAGACCGGCTTCTATGAGGAAGGCTATTTGAAAGATTATTTTTTCGAGAAGAATCAATTTGTAGATGCTGTAATCTTTGCATTATTGAAGAAGCAGTATGATCAGAAGAAGGATAAATTTTAAATCAATTTGTGCAAGATCAAGCGTCCGGAAAACGGGCGCTTTTTGGTGTTAATAGGCTATCGTTCACCTTTAATTTGTTTTTGTTTACATAACTATATTTATGTCAATAAAATTACGGGAAGTATATTTTCCATTCAAATGAAACAAATTAAAAAAGAATTAATTACCGACCAGAACGTACAGGAGGATGGAATAACTATGCCGAAGCCTTTTTCCAGTTTACAAGCTCAAAGCCCCATAGCCGATGCACAGCAATCAGTAGGTAAAGCTCATCGTGCTGTGAGACAAGCACAATCCCATCCAAGTGAGGATACTGTTAGTAATGCATATAATGCAATGAATAAGGCAGAAAAAGCATTACAGCAGGCAGAAGAGTATTTAAGCCAACAACCGGAACCTGTTGAACGGGCAAGGGAAGAGCTTAGCCAAGACCGCTACGATCTTAGTCAGGTAGAAGATCAGCTTAAGTAATTGTCACATATAAAGTAATTCCTTACCGATCGCGAAACGTATCTGCGGTCGGTTTTCTATTTTATTCGAGCCGAATCTTGTTTATAATCTATTTAATACTAGGTAACACTATCATTTTATGAATTCAGAATGGAGCTAAACTATCATGTATCGCAATTTAGAAGATTGCCTCATTGATTTAGAGAAGCATGGACATTTAGTACGGATTCAAGAGGAAGTTGATCCCTATCTTGAAATGGCAGCTATTCATTTGAAAGTATACGAGGCAGGTGGACCTGCCCTGTTATTTGAGCGTGTAAAAGGTTCAAAGTTTCGTGCAGTATCCAATCTGTTTGGTACGGTTGAGCGCAGTAAATTCATTTTCCGAAAGACGTGGAACTCCGTTCAAAGTGTCATGGCAGTCCGCAATGATCCGATGAAAGCGATCAAACAGCCGTTCAAAAATTTAGGCACGGGCTTGGCTGCTATTAAAGCTCTTCCACTCAAAAAATTGGGAAAACTCCCTGTTACAGCGCAAGAAATTCAAATATCTGATCTTCCGCTTATTCATCATTGGCCTAATGATGGCGGGGCTTTTGTTACGCTGCCTCAAGTGTATTCAGAGGACCCTGATAAGCCTGGTATTATGAATTCCAATGTGGGCATGTATCGTATTCAACTCAGCGGCAATCAATACGAAATGAATAAAGAAATTGGACTGCATTATCAAATTCATCGCGGGATCGGCATCCATCAGGACAAGGCAAACAAACTTGGTCAACCTCTCAAAGTGAGCTGTTTTGTAGGTGGTCCTCCAGCACATACCTTGTCAGCGGTTATGCCTTTGCCTGAAGGACTTACTGAAATGACGGTTGCGGGTATGCTATCTGGGCGCAGTTTTAGATATAACTATGTTGATGGATACTGTATTAGCAGTGATGCTGATTTTGTAATAACCGGTGAGATTTATCCTGAGGAGACTAAGCCGGAGGGACCTTTTGGCGACCATTTAGGTTATTACAGTCTCGTACATCCATTTCCAGTCATGAAGGTTCATAAGGTATTTGCAAAGCCAAACGCAATTTGGCCTTTTACTGTAGTTGGCAGACCTCCACAAGAAGATACTTCATTTGGTGAACTTATTCATGAATTAACTGGGGATGCAATCAAATATGAAATTCCAGGTGTAAAGGAAGTCCATGCTGTAGATGCGGCGGGTGTTCATCCGTTACTATTTGCAATCGGGAGCGAAAGATATACACCTTATCAGAAGGTGAAGAAGCCTGCAGAGCTTCTCACTCTAGCCAATCGCATATTAGGCACTGGACAACTAAGCTTGGCGAAATATTTATTTATTACAGCGGAAGAAAATGAACGGATTGATTCACATCATGAATTAAAATTTTTGAAGTATATTTTAGAACGTGTTGATCTTCAAAGAGATATTCATTTTCATACAAATACAACGATTGATACTCTTGATTATTCGGGAACCGGCTTAAACAGCGGAAGTAAAGTAGTTATCGCTGCATATGGAGACAAACAAAGAGAGCTATGTGTAGAAGTACCTGATCATTTAAGAAATATTCGCGGGTATGAAGATGTACAGCTCGTAATGCCAGGCGTTGTGGCTATGCAAGGACCTAAATTTAGCAGCTATGCAGACGCAGAAGATGAGCTGAGAGGGCTAACCAAATCTATTCAAGAGAAGGGGCCAATACCGTCATGTCCAATGATCATTCTCTGTGATGACAGCTCTTTCATGAGTGCTTCAATCAGCAATTTCCTTTGGGCTACCTTCACGCGAAGCAATCCTTCTCATGATATTTATGGTGTTAACAGCTCTTATGCGAACAAGCATTGGGGCTGCGATAATATGATCATTGATGCTCGAACTAAGCCACACCAAGCACCTCCGTTAGTACCTGATCCGACAGTAGAAAAAAATATAGAGCGTTTGTTTGTTAAGGGAGCAAGTTTAAGTAGAATTTTATAAAGTTAACATATAAAATGTTATGTTAACTTGTTAACGGCTGAAATCATAATGAATACTTTTTTAGAGGCTGTCGTTATCTAAGATAACTTAACTTTGAGGGGCGTCAGGAATAGCATGTAAAAACAACTATGACGCCCAAGCGTCACCGCCTAAAATGAAAATAAGATACTCCAAATTTCCAAATTGCGCTTTATCGAAATAGTACAGCTAGCTTATTCGTGAGAAGTCAGAGGATTGCAGATTGAACACAGTAGAGGAAAAAATCTCCTTTATTTTCGAAAATGAGATGATTTTAAAGAAAATAAAGGAAGCATTTTCCTTTATCTTTACTGAAATTGCCCTAAAATGCCAAAAACAAGCGTTTATCACCAAAATAGAGGAATTAAGTTCCTTTATTTTATGATCTTGAGCGAATCCTGATGGAATAGGGGAACTTTTTTCCTTTATTGCTACCGAAGTTCTGAAATAGGCTGAAAACCCCAACTGCAAATGTGCAGGCTTTGATCATGTAAATCCACTAAATGCCCTACTAGTTTTGACACTAAACCAACTTTTGGGACAGCCCCATTTTTTTGTGGATTGTTTCCTAATTTGAGGAAGGAATTATAAACGTTATGTAGAAACACCATTATGAAGCATTCAAATACATAGCATAATGGAGTTGAACAGGTGAAGATTATGTACAGAACACATGGAATAGGATTATGGGTACTCATTATCATGATTACATTTAGCCTAGCTGGTTGCACGGCAAAGGAAACCCCACAAACCTCATCAGACATTACATCAGACATAGATCAGCTAACCAAACAGATGCAAGCTAATTTTGATGAGAAATTAAAATACCGCGGCAAGAAGACGCTAGAGGGAATAAGCGATGAATTACTGATCTTTTACGCCGATGTCTCGAAAGGTTATGAAAGTGCTGTCTATCATCTCAATACGAATACAGGAACCGTTGTTGAGGGTATTAGCGGGATGCCACTGTATAATCTTTTTATTCAATCAAGGAATTTGAATGAGCTTAGCTTTAGAGACTACTTAGCCGCTATTGAAGAGCTTGTGCTCCCTATATTAAAAGAGAAGGGATACTCCGTTGACTCTGATCTGGACCCATTTTTTAACGGTTATATAGGAGATGGGTTTATTGAATATCAGCTGTTCAAAGATCATGCTGAGGATGGGAATCAGTACATAGTACATGTTGAGCCATTCACTAAAGTAATCAAAGAGTTGGGAGAGGTAGAGCGTTTTGATGACGCTGATGAAGCGAGTTCTCTCACCGATGATACCTACGATACATTGGACGAAGCTGCAGCATTACCTGCAGGAGATCATCTTGATGATTTTATTAAAATTGGATATCAGATCATTGAAGAGCAAACTTTTCAGGCCGTTTTGCAGCCATGGGGCAATGTAAGATTTGTGTCTGGTTATCTCTCTGAAGATAAATTTAAACAACCTATGTATCACATCGTAGATTCAGAACAAAAAGTATTATTTACCTTACCGCCAGATATGAATATAAAGGACTTATATTTTGAAGGACTTAAAGCCGTAAGCTTTAAAGATATGAATGAAGATAAAATGAAAGATATTATTGTAATTGGGGAGTACTCTAAGGATTCTCAAGGACAAAATAAGGGAATACTGGTGTCTGTATATTTTTCGTCAGGGGAGATGTATTCGAGTCTACCTTGGTACAATGATCAACTTAATAATTCCGGCAATAATCGTTCCATCCAAAGTGTAGTAGCAGAGGGTAACAAGATCCTTAAGAAGATATTACCTTCTGAAGATAGACGTGAGCAAACAGATGAAAATCTTGATGTCCTATCCTCATTCATTTGCACCGACAAGCTGCTAAGTACTGGTGATCTGGATTACGGGGCTATTTCTGAATCTGTTTATTTATTTTCTTATAGTACGACATTTTCTGAAAGTTATTTGCCTAGTTCTGTTGGAGCTTGTTTTGCCAAAAACCGTGAGGAGCTTCTAGTTAATAAAAATACTTTAAAAGCTCAAGTAGAGCAGTATGATCAGCTGATGAGTGATCTAAGTGCTGATATCAATAGCTATCATTACATCGAAACAGGCGGAGGCACGATGTGGAACATTGTTAACGCTTATTCATACTTGCAAATGGAAATTTCGTTAAACCAATATGCTCAAGGAAAAACATCAGCTAGCAGCTCTAACCATCCAGACTCACAAATTGAGCTAGAAGGCCAATGGAGCGAATTTCACGAACAAATCAAATCAGTGATTAACAATAAATACCTTGGTGACCGTGATAACCCGATTGAATTAAGCAGTGAGGAATTGGATCAAATCAAAGAGATTGAACAACAACTAAATAAAAATATGCCCGAGTTTATTAAACGGGTATCAAATGATTCAGAAGCAGAAGGGTTAGCAAATTGGATGATGAATAAATTTAGTCTTGATATTTGAGCATTTAGCATAATTCAATTTTCGATTCAGAATCATGGTCAGTCTATAACGAAATCTCAGTTGTGAGAGCTGAGCTATAACAGACATGACAGGCCTTTATTCAAGAATTGTAGCGTTCTACACTGGTTCGTTTATTGTAAAGCTCCTTTCAGCTTCAGCATTATCGATAGGGTAGCCTATAGTGCCTGATATCCGTTTTGACTGTTGATTTTGACCACCATTCCATAATTCCATCTCCAAAATCTCCCTCGAATATAACAGGAATTCTGTGACAAAATGTAGTAATCGGGGAGAAAGGAGTGTCTCCATGCTTAAAATAATTCGGTTTCTGTACATTGCCTTTATCTTTATCTTGGTTTTAGGTTGCCAAAGGCAGGATTCTAAAGCTAATGAACAGGATTTATTTCAGGTTAAATCGGTCAAAGATGGACATTCAAAGAAAATAATTTTTTTGTTGATTGATTCTCTGATGTCTCAAGCGATTGATCAAGGAATAAAACAAAAAGAACTGCCAGCTTTTCAATATCTAATCAACCATGGCCAGTATAATAAAAATATGGTCAGTTCGTTTCCTACGATGTCTGTAACGATTGATAGTTCTTTGTTAACAGGAAGTTATCCGAATGAGAATCACGTACCTGGATTGACGTGGTTTTCATCTGACACTAAAAAAGTTATCAATTATGGGACAGGACCGATGGAAGTATTAAGACATGGGGTCGATCCGACATTAGTTGATGGGTTAATTCATCTGAATAATAAACACTTGAATCCCAAGCTGCCAACCATTTATGAGGACCTGGCCAAACGCGGATTAAAAGCAGGTTCGATCAACGGCTTGATTTATCGTGGAAGTAGGGATCATAAATTATCGATTCCTGCTTGGATTCATGGACCAACCTCATTACCTAAGGAAATTCCGGTACAAGGACCGGATTTCTTAGCCTTAGGATCGCTCACTAATCCGCTCAAAGGAATCAAAAACTTACCAGACGATATAACCCGACGGATAGGAATTAATAATCAATATTCCATCGAAACAGTCAAACATTTGATACAAGCAAACAAGCTGCCTGATTTTTTGTTTGTATATTTACCGGATTTGGATCAGAAGATTCATAAAGACGGGCCTCCAAGTCTGAATGGAGTCAAGGAAGTTGATCAACAGCTTCATTCGTTATTACGTTCTTTTCCTTCACCGGAAGAGGCTTTAAAAGAAGTCA
Organism: Fontibacillus panacisegetis; assembly: GCF_900102215.1. GTDB lineage: Bacteria > Bacillota > Bacilli > Paenibacillales > Paenibacillaceae > Fontibacillus > Fontibacillus panacisegetis. The sequence goes on along the minus strand of NZ_FNBG01000003.1, from coordinate 2,235 downwards.
TTTTTATCATTGCTGGAGATAGCGGTATGACTCGAATCTTTCCTGCCGAAAAGAATCCGGTAATTGATTTGCCTTCCATGTTCAAAGGATACAACGTTCTCTCGCCAGGTGAAAATGTCACGGACAAAACAGAAATTGTTCTTGCAGTAAATGAGACCATGGCTTATGTTTATAAGCTTAATAGGAATAAGTCGCTACAAGACATCGCCCGCTTACTAACAACTGATCCGCGTATCGATTTTGTGTCGTGGAAAGAAAATGAATGGATGTACGCAGTCCAAGGAGCCACTGCCAAAATGCTTCAGTATAAAGCAGATGGAAAGATAAAAGATCATTATCAACAAAAGTGGGCAGTCAAAGGGGATTTAGGTGTATTGGATTTAAAAGTAAATGCAGTAAATAACTCGATAGTATATGGATTATATCCCGATGTATTGGAACGATTATCCGGAGCGTTACACTCACACAAAGGAGAGTTTTTAGTTGTCACCGCAAAACCAGGATATGAATTAGCTGACCAAAGCTCACCGACGCACAAGGGAGGAGGAGGACACGGCTCTATACGTCAGGAAGAGTCGCTGGTGCCATTAATCATATGTGGAACGGATCAAAAGCCACAATATTTACGCATTATTGATTTAAAAGCTTTTTTACTTAAGCTATTATCAAATAGCAAATAAGGACGTCCCTATAAGATAGGGGCGTCCTTTCGTCATAAGCTAATTATTTTGTTTGTTGTTGAGCTTGTGCAGCTGCCTGTAATGAGGATTGTACTTGCTTAACCATGGATTGAGCTTGAGTAATTTCATTGGAAGCTTGCTTTAATGCTTCCTCACATAACGTCTGATTAGAAGCGGATTGCTCGATCGCTTGTGTAATCATATCTTTTGCGATAGTTGTAGATGCCTCTGCTTTTTTTAATGCGTTCGTATCAACTTGTGTCATTTCATATTTCCTCCCTTAATCATCATATTAGCTGTATTGACATACCACCTTATCTTTTACTTTTTCGATAATTTTATGCATACAAGTTAAACACTAAATTCTACTATAAACGAAGTTCCGTAACTATCAGACTCTACAAATAGAAAACCATTATTTTTATCCACGATTTTTTTTACGATAGATAGGCCTAGACCAGAACCATGTTTTTTCGTAGTATACCCTGAAGCAAAAATCTTATTCAGCTCATTCTCAGGAATCTGAGGTCCATTATTATACACTGTAAAGGTTATTTTTCTGCCGTTCTTTTTTCCTGTCAATTTTACTATGGATAAATGACGATTATCTTTGGTCGTGTTTTCTTTGATTGCCTCAAAGGAATTATCAATCAAATTACCTAGTATTTTCACTAAATCAATAGCTTTAATATGATCAAATTCGTTCCCAGTGAACTTGAAAAATTGAAACTCGAAATTTATATTGTTCGATACAGCTTGTGACTTTTTAGCCTGGACTAATGCAATGATAGCAGGGCAATCAATGTTTAATATATCATTGATTTCATCAGTTTCTCCCACTAGATTTTCAACATATTTTTGTAAATCATCGTATTTTTTTAAAGTCACAAAAGCATGGACGGTACACAAATGATTGTTATAATCATGCCGTTGTTCTCTAATTGTTCTAAATAAATTCTCCATACTGCCTTTATACTCTGAATGCACTGACATCACTGCATTTTCTTTATACTTAATAAAAATGTAATACACAATGTAGCACAATACAGCAAAGACTGCTGAGCAGATTATGATCGTGAAGATATAGAAAAATACTTGGTCGTAAATAACATCTGTCATCAATTTATAATCTGATGAGAGGAGCAGAACATAACGGTTATCTTTTACTGTAAGAGGCATGAAGTATTTTTCTATTTCTTGATCATTGTAATGATATGTGTACACCTGGTTTTTGTTATTTACAATGGCATCTTTTAAATATTTATTATCTCGTTCATCCGGGAATAAATAATCACCATATCTTGCTAATTCATTCAGATTAGAAAAACTTAAATCCTTTACTTGATAAAGAGTAAAATCCAGTGTTAATCTTTTCCCGTCATATACATTAACCACACTTGTCATTAAGCTTTCAAACTGACCAGAAATGTCTTCAGAAGTAGGTATCCGTTCGTGATCCATCGCATTTCCAATATAATATCGTACATATTCTGCAACCAAACCAAATCTCTTATTGCCTTCGTCAATTAGTGCTTTTTTAGTTAATTCCATATAA
>NZ_FNBG01000021.1 GCF_900102215.1 Fontibacillus panacisegetis | reverse complement strand
CCTACTGATTCATGTTCCAGCACTTCACTATCTACTGAAGATGGTTGCAAATGTCCACGGTGGATGGCTGCCGCCTGTATATCTTTGCCTTGAATTCCCGTCTCCGGGAGCAACCCTTCCTGCAGCAATTCAGGCGATAAATGACGGGTTTCTATTATATTGTATCCAAGGTGATGGGATTGCACTGCCCCTTCACCAATTTTGTCACTATCGACAGCTCCACCGGCTAAATGGTAAGAATCTATTATTCCCGTCCCCAAATGGATACTCTGTACAGCTTCCTTCGATAAATGACTACTCAGCACAGACCCTTGTTGCAGATGATGGGGCCCTACTGTCTCATAACCCAGCACCTCGCTATCTACCGATGATGGCTGCAAATGTGTTCGCTGGATGGTTGCCGCCTGTATATCTTTGCCTTGAATTCCCGCCTCCGGCAGCAGCCCTTTATGCAGCAATTCAGGCGATAAATGACGGGTTTCTATTATATTGTATCCAAGGTGCTGGGATTGCACTACCCCTTCACCAATTTTGTCACTATCGACAGCTCCACCGGCTAAATGGTAAGAATCTATTATTCCCGTCCCCAAATGAATACTCTGTACAGCTTCCTTCGTTAAATGACTACTCCGCACAGACCCTTGTTGCAGATGATGGGGCCCTACTGTCTCATAACCCAGCACTTCACTATCTACTGAAGATGGCTGCAAATGTGTTCGCTGGATGGCTGCCGCCTGTATATCTTTACCTTGAATTCCCGCCTCCGGCAGCAGCCCTTCATGCAGCAATTCAGGCGATAAATGACGGGCTTCTACTACATTGTATCCAAGGTGATGGGATTGTACTGCCTCTTCACTAATTTTGTCACTATCGACAGCCCTACCGGCTAAATGATCAGACTTAATAATTTCCGTCCCCAAATGAACACTCTGTACAGCTGCCTTTGTTAAATGGCCGCTCAGCACAGACCCTTGCTTCAGATGATGGGGCCCTACTGTCTCATAACCCAGCACTTCACTATCTACTGAAGATGGCTGCAAATGTCCGCGCTGAATCGCTGCTGTTTGTATATCCTTTCCTTGAATTCCCGTCTCCGGCAGCAGCCCTTTCTGATGCAATTCAGCAGATAAATGATGGGATTGCACCACATTGCTTCCAAGGTGATGGGATTGTACTGCTTCTTCACTGATTTTGTTACTATTGACAGCACTATCAGATAAATGGAAGGACTCAATAATTCCCGTTCCCAAATGAGTACTTTGTACAGCTTCTTTCTTTATATGACCGCTCAATACAGACCCTTGTTTCAGATGGTTGGATCCTACTGATTCATGATCCAGCACTTCACTATCTACTGAAAAAGGCAGCAAATGCTCGCGGTGGATTGTTGCTGAATGTATATCTTTACCTTGAATTCCCGCCTCCGGGAGCAGACCTTCCTGGAGCAACTCAGCCGATAAATGGCGCGCCTCCACCACATTGCTTCCAAAATGTCGGGGTTGTATTGTGTTATCAGCAAAATGTTCACCTGTAACACTGTTCTTCGCCAAATGTTGTGACTGAATGTTCCCAGCAGCTATATGCTGGCTTTGTACCGCTTCAGCAGTCAAATGATAGCTCTGAACCGATTGGATTTGCAGATGTAGTGCTCCAACAGCTTCAAGCTGTAACACCTCACTATCTACTGCTCCCTTGTGCAAATGTACTCGCTCGATAGAACCTGGATTTATCTCCGTACTGCCAATACCACCTGGCGGAAGAAGACCACCTTCCAATATTTCAGAAGATAAATGCCGAGTTTCCACCACGTTTGGAGCAATGTGACTCGACTGTATCGCTCCTTCGCTGATCTTATCGCTATGGACGCTGTCATTTCCCAAGTGACGAGATTGAATGGAGCCTTCTGCAAGATGCGCTCCTTGGATGACTCCTTCACCTATATGCTCACTTTGTACAGAATGTGGCTTGATGTGCTGAGATCCTACCGTCGTATTTTGCAATATTTCAGAGTCTACTATTCCATTTTGCAGATGAGCTCGATGAATAGATGACAGCTGAAGATCCCCTCCGCTTAAACCAGATTCCGGCAGCAATCCGTTAAGCAGCAGCTCAGATGATAGGTGGGTCTTCGTGATTGCATTAGCCTGAATATGTCGGGATTCTACACTGGCATCACCCATGTGACGACCTTCAACGCTTTGATCATTCAAATGGCGGGACTGCACAGAGCCCTCAGCCAGTTTCTTTTCACCTACAGCTCCATCCTGCAATACACGATCGGATACCGACTGATCGGCATAATGCCGTTCTTCCAAAATATTAGACTGAATATGTCGGGATTCTATTGAATTAGTATCCAGATGCTGAGGCTGTACTACCTCTGTCCCAATACTATTCGACTGAACGATTCCATTTGACAAATGCCATGTCTGAAGAGCTTCAGGAGCTATCTTGGAAGCGATGACACTTCCTTCAGCCAGCTTGGAGGTGGTCACAGCCAGATCATTTATTTTATCCGTCGTAACACTCTCAGGTGATAGCTTTAATGATGTCACAGCATGATCCTGCAAATGCTGAGAGAACACTACTCCTGATCCTATATGCTCCTCACGAACTATTCCAGTTTGAAGAATGCTGCCATCGATGCTGTTCTTTGCATAATGGATTTGTTGTATTGCTTCCGGCGAGATGTGCCTTGAATCAATCTGATGGAATCCTATGATGTCTCCAGTTACTGCTCCTTGAGCCAGTTTCTTTTCCGTTACAGCACGCTCAGCAAGCTTACCTTCTGTAATGCTTACAGGCTTTAGATGAACCTCAGAGATTGTATTCTCTGAAATGTGTTCCTCAGATATTGCCGAGAAATCTATTTTTTCACCCGTAACTGCTCCATCTGCCAAATGCCACTCCTGAATAGCTCTTGAAGCGACGTGATCTGAATTAACTGATTCCGAAGCCAAATGAGATGAAGTTATTGAATTCGAGGACAGCTGTGCACTCTGTACAGCACTTTTGGCAATATGCCTTGTAAGCACTGCCTCGTCAGCAATTTTTTGCGGTAAAATGCTCTGATCTGCAATCTTGGATGACGTGATCGCCTGCTCAACCACTTGTTGCGTACCGACGGATTGATCCGACAATTTCGTAGAGAGGATGCTTTTATCTGCTAAATGCCGTCCTTTAATTTCGGAGTTTCCAATCTGATCCTGCCCTATAATGCCATGCTGCAAATGTCCGCTTTCAATGGAGCCCTGTGAAATATGCCTCGACTGAATCGCTTGGTCCGTAATATGAATTGCTGAAATAATATCCTTTTCCAACTGCTCTGCTCCAACACTGGAGAGGGCAAGATGTTCTTTTGCTATCAGACCGGGTGTAAGATTATGAATGGTTATCGCGTTGTCCGCTAAATGTCGACTTTCAACAATATGATCCTGAAGCTTGGCTCCAGTAATAGAACTATCGCGTATTTTAGAAGTCGTTACGGATGCTTCTCCAATTTTGGACGTATCGATTACACTGTTTGCCAAATGTATGGATTGGATAGCTCCGCTGCGAATTTTATCTGAAGTGATTGCTTGGTCCTGAATAAGATCAGTAGCGACGATCCACTGACTTAAATGATGATTCTCAATTGCGCCATCCGCCAGTTTGTCTCCGCTGATAATTCCATCGGCCAGCTTTGCTGCTGATACGCTGCCATCCTCCAATTTATTGCCGCTGATGGAACGATCACGAATCGATTTTCCTTCAATGGAACCGTCTACCAAATGATCTGCAGTAATGGAGCGGGGTGCGATTTTGGAAGAGACTACTGCTGAATCCGCAATTTTGATGCTCTGTACTGCATAATCAGCCAACCAGGCCGTACCGACTGAGCCCATTTTCAATTTACTGGAGTCAATACTATAGGGTGCGATTTTTTCACCAGTTACAGATGCATTCGTTAAATCGTCAGTATAAATGATCCCTTTGTCCATTTGCGGACCCTTTTTCTCCTGAAGCAGGTGTGTTAATGAAGAATAGCCTGGCGCTTCTGCGACCGAACTAATTTCTGCAACCTCTTCAACCTTTTCAACCTCTTCAATCTCTTCAATCTCTTCAATCTCTTCAATCTCTTCAACCTCTTCATTATCTTGCCGGGACAAGTATGCAGTCTCTCCAGGGATTAGTTCGGCAGGAAGAGAGGAAGGTGATTCTGCCGCTACTTCTATCCACTTTTTATCCCCTTCTACCAGCACCCTAGACTTACGATCCTCTAACATCCCTAACTCATTAATATCCGGGTTATCCACATAATAAAGCGACTTTCTCGCTCTGCCGGATTTTGTAATTCTGCTTCGCTTTTTCAGAGCCGTCCTCCCCTTTGCCACAAAATAATCGTCTTAGGCATCATATGCAAAGGATTAGGCACTTGTCACAGTAGGTGCTTACAGTACAGGTAATACAGAATTTTGAAGTAAAGATGGCGCGGAATATCGGGGAACATAAGGGGGTATTTCTATAATTCTGATCTAATTAATAGTATTTAAATAATAAATAATACAATAACATTATATAAAAATCAATAAAAAAGTCTTGAACATGCCCAAATAATATAGTATCTTGGAAAAGGAATAAAATTCTAATTAAGAGGAGATGTAGTAAATGGAAAAGATGTGTATGCAAATGATGATGAACATGTGTATGGAAGACATGATGTGCAAGATGAAGTCCATGAAAATGATGATGGAATGCATGAATGAAATGAACATGATGGATATGGACGTAGACATGATGATGTCCAAAATGCAAGAATGCGACGAAATGATGACTATGATGATGTCCATGATGCGTGAAATGAAACAAACTGCAATGTAATAGATCTTGAATCCCGACAATTCATGATCTCATTGCAGTACCTATCCAGTAAATCAGTCGACTGAATACTACCTGAATCATTTAGTGATCTGTATAACATTACAATTTTATGACGTCGGCAGAACGGACCTCCGTATGCCGTTTTTTATTTAGAGTGTTTTATCCGCAATATGTCTTAATTCTTCTGGCAAGATCAATCCTCTGAAGCTTCAAGTTCCAGATCAATTCCTTGATCGATAATTCCTCTACGCTTGAATTTACGTGTTTCATTTTTGAGAACAACTCCAGCATTTTCTCATTTACCAAATCATATTTATGCCACAGGTGCTGCATGATCGTTGTGCGGATTTCATGTTGAATTAGTGCCTTGCTATTATTTAGTATTTCAATAATTTCTTTCTGCCACTCAACGTCCCCAATAGTACCTGCATAATTGAAGAGATCCAAATAGTCGTCAACCCACCGCTCTGCTAATAACTCTGCATCCCTATTTATCATATGATCTCTCCTTTCTTCTTTATATACATAGTATTATACTCGGAATTATTAGGAATACAATATGTTTTTTATTTTTTTTCTAAAATATTTACCAGGTCTTCATCAAACAAAAAACCCCGCTGAATCAGCGAGGCTTTTGTTATTATTTTATCTATTAGTACTCCGTGCTGCCAACAAGCATACAATAATCAAAATAAACGCGGTCAGAGCCAAAAGCGGAATTGTAACAAACCCCCACCAGTTTAAATAATCAAAGTTGCACGGAATTCCGACCTTACACGGCGTCAGCTTGCTTAATGCAGGTATTTTCTGCTCTGCGTAGTGATACACAGAAATCGAACCCCCAATAAAGCTCAGAGGCAGCACATAAGAAATAATAGAACGATTATTACGGAAAGCCGCTATTCCTAGCAAAACTACCTGCGGATACATAAATATGCGTTGAAACCAGCATAGCTTGCAAGGCTCAAACAGCAATATTTCACTTAAATACAAGCTGCCCGCAGTGGCAACTATAGATACGATCCAAGCCAGATAAATCCCGTAATCTCTAAAAAAAGAACGCACCTAGGTCGATTCCCCTTTCACCCGGATCATTCACCTTTGCTGGCATCTTCTATCGCTTGTTGTAGCTTGGCGTAATCCCCTAAGTTTTCTGTATACTGTACTCCATTAATAAAAAATGTTGGTGTGCTGCTAATACCTAATGAATCACCTTTTGCATACTGCTCGTCTACTTCTGCTTGATATGTCTTCTCTACAATATCCTTTTTCAACTGATCATAATCAAGATTCAGATTAGCCTGCTTCGCAATTTCTACTAGGAATTCAGGATTTGCCCACTCTGTATTCTCATCGCCTTGGTTATTGTATATCGCATCAAAATAAGTCCAGTAATCGTCTTTGTTCAAATGATAGACCGATTGGATCGCCAAAGCTGCTGTATTGGAATCGGGACCGAGAAACGGCAGGTTCATAAAATAAAATGCAACTTTTCCTTGATCAATATAGTCACTTACAAGCTTGGGCTTAAGAAAATCATTCACGTTTTTGCAGGCTGGACACTTAAAATCTCCAAATTCTACGATTTTGACAGGAGCATCGGCTGAACCGAGAACCGCTAATTTGTCATAATCAAATGATGCTACCTTTGGAGCCGGCTTCGGATCGATGGCCAGCACCACCACGATAAGTGCGAGCAATACGGCTACTGTTGATACCCAGATAATCTGTCTTTTCCGTTGCTTCTTCGCGAGCTGTTCTGCTTCTACCTTACGCTGTGCGATAGAATTTGATTTTTGTTTTGGTGGCATGCTGTCCCTTCTTCCCCTTACATTATTAGTCATTTTTTATCCTGCAACCATTCTAGTTACAAAAACTAGATTCGTCAAGTTTTGCTACATATAAAAGGGATGTCCTAAGTGGTATTGACCACTTAAGACACCCCTTAATATTAACCATTACTTACTCTTCTGACTCAGCTGGAGTCTCATTTGCCACATCTTCTTCATCCGCCGCCTCCGCACCGCGAGTTTGAATTACTGAGGCAATCAGCTCTTCTGTATCTGCAATCAAGGATATGCCCTGTGGAAGCTGAACATCACCTGCAAGCAGCTTGTCACCAATACCTAGTGAGGCCACATCAATCTCCAGACTGGCAGGTAAAGCATCAGGCAGGCCTTCCACTTCAAGGTCATTTGCTTGAACCTGAAGCACGCCGCCTGCTTCTGTACCTATCGCTGTACCGTTAATATGCAATGGAACTTTTACACGAATAGGCTTGTTTTTGGATACATGCTGAAAATCTACGTGAATGATTTTGCCACCCTGCTTCTGAACCTCCTTAATCAATACAGGATAGCCCTCGTTCTCTACCTGAAGCTGAAAAAATTCAGATCGGCCGCTACGTAGAAATTTAACAAGATCTTTCGATTCAACAGAAATCATCAAATTTTCGCCTTCAGTTCCATATACAACCCCTGGAATACCTCCATTGTCCCGCAGCTCATGCAGAGAAGAACGGGTAGTTTCCGTTCTGTGCGAAGCACTTAATTGCTTGGAATGATGATTCTCCGTCATATAACTAACAACCTCCTCAGATAATAAACATGACCGAAGCCATAACGTTATCTTTCCCAAATTGAGTAATAACTTATCGATAATCCATATATGACCATTTATTTTACACTGAGATAAAAATTTTACACTGCGTTAACATAACTTAACCATTTTCTTAGTCTCTACGCGGTAAAATTAATGTATGCCTATCACATTTTTTCAGATCAATTATTTTATTTTCCGGAGGTCGTATAGTCATGCCAGATTCAGAATTAACAGGAAATGGTGCTCGTTACTTAAACCGCGATTTGAGTTGGGTCGAATTTAATCGGCGGGTTCTACAGGAAGCAAAGGATACCAGTAATCCACTTCTGGAACGGGCTAAGTTTTTATCCATAGTCTCGAGCAATTTGGATGAATTCATGAGTGTTCGTGTTGCGGGAATTCAGGATCAATTACGAGCAGGATATGCAAAAAAGGATTTCTCAGGTTATTCTCCTGCTGGATTGTACAAACGACTAATCTCCCGCATTTCGTCAATGGTTGCTGATCAGTATCGCACATTTAAAGAACTATCAAGACTGCTTGCAAAAGAAAATATCTCTTTCCTTAAATATGAAGATCTGAATATTACCCAACGCAAATCAATGGAAACCTATTATCATGACATTATTTTTCCGGTGCTGACACCGATGGCTGTAGATCAGAGTCGTCCATTTCCACTCGTCCATACCGGTTTCGTATATTTGGCAGTTGTGTTAGAACCAGAAACCCAAAGATCAGAGGAGGAAGAGCCTTTTTTCGCAATAGTGCAAATACCATCAAATCTTTCGCGTATTATTTCTCTTCCGCATCATTCTAACAGCAAGAAGCAGCCATTTATTCTTATTGAGGAACTCATCAGGCACAACATTCATACGCTGTTCAGCGGATATAGACCTCTAGCAGTACACGAATTCCGACTTACCCGCAATGCCGACCTTGCCCTTGATGAGGAAGGGGCGGAAGATTTATTGGAAGAAATCGAAAAGGAGCTTAGAAAACGCCGTTGGGGTGCGCCTGTCAGACTGGAGATTCAAAAGGGCATTCATCCTTACGCGCTAGAGCTGCTCACAGAGGAATTCGAAATCCATGACTCCATATTTGAAATTGATGGTCCACTTGATCTCGGCTTTCTGGGCAAGCTATCTTCCGCTGTAAAAGGATATCCGAAACTAAGAAATAAACAACTTGAGCCCGTCTATCCGGCAGAATTCGTTGAAAACGACGATTACTTTGAGGTGCTTAAATCCAAGGATGTACTCGTATATCACCCTTACGAAAGTTTTGATGCAGTCACCGACTTTATTATCGAAGCGGCAGAGGACCCTAAAGTCATGGCGATCAAAATGACTCTATACCGTGTTAGCGGCAACTCCCCGCTCATTTCAGCGCTGGCTGGAGCAGCGGAATCCGGTAAACAGGTCACTGTAGTCGTTGAGCTCAAGGCAAGATTCGATGAAGAGCGGAATATCGCGTGGGCTAGAAAGCTTGAGAAGTCGGGCTGTCATGTCGTATATGGTCTTGTTGGTCTGAAGACTCATGCGAAGATTTTACTCGTGGTTCGACAAGAAGGACGGGATTTAAAACGTTACGTCCATGTTGGCACAGGCAACTATAACGATATTACTGCCAAGCTGTACACTGATATCGGTCTGTTCACAACAGATCCGGCTATCGGTGAGGATGCATCTGAGCTGTTTAATTTCATAACAGGCTACTCCTCGTCGACTGCGGATCGTTGGCAGGCTTTTACACTTGCCCCTAGCGGAATGAAGGACAGGCTATTGTCCCTAATTTCCAGAGAAGCAGAGCATGCAAGAGCAGGCAGACCTGCCAAAATAATTGCGAAAATGAATTCCTTGTCCAATCAAGAGATGATCGATGAACTGTATGATGCCTCCGCCGCTGGTGTAAACATCGAATTAATTGTTCGCGGTGTGTGCTGTCTTCGCCCTGGCGTTGAGGGACTGAGCGAACGAATTACGGTACGAAGCATTGTAGATCGATTCCTTGAGCACTCCCGAATATATTATTTTGAAAATGGGGGCTCCCCGGAAATATGGTTGTCCAGCGCGGATTGGATGACCCGTAATCTCACTAGAAGAGTTGAGCTCATGTGTCCTGTGAAAAGAAAGGAGACAAGTGAGACACTAGTAGAAATCTTGTCGCTCTCCCTGTCCGATAATGTGAAAGCAAAAAAGCTCGTCTCGAACGGAAAATACGAACCGATCGCAAACGAGCTCCCACCTTGCCGCAGCCAACATACTGCTCTTAATATCAATGTATGGAAGAAGGGGTCATCTCCCATTCCAATTTGACATCCCATACTTTTTTGAAATTTTTAGCCGTAGCCTCAAGCTGCCTGATTTCCAGGTAAGCTTGACTGCGGCATTTTAATCCCAGCAGCAATGCTCCATGATCAAATGAGGCTTCAACCCTTTCAATCGCTCCGGTCTCACTGCTATCCAAAGCAACTGCAATTTGAAGCAGTGATCCCAGCTGCTGGATCAATATAACGTCACTATCTCTTAGCAAACTGCGGTATTCACCTACATTAAGTCTTTTCCCGTTACTGGAACGATAATCCGCAATATAGGCGCTTAGTATGCTCTCACGGTGTGTAAGACCTCCAATTGGAGCATGGGTAAGCCAATACAGCGTATGTTTGTCATATTGATGATACCTGATGCCACTGCCGATTTTATATAGCATAGCTGCTACATGAATCAGCTTTTTGCAATCTTCACCAGCCTCCGATGAATCCAGTCTCATCACCTTGCACAAACAGTCAGCATGTTTTCTCACACGCTCTAAATGAGCTGGTGATACTGTAGAATGAAAAGACAGCAGAGCATCTACCTGTCGAGAAACTACCTCAGCTATTGAGGGGAGCTTGGCCCCCATCGTTTTCAGCAATAACCCTTCCCTCAGACCTGTGCCGCTAACTATACATTTTATTGACCCAGTTGCTTCTTTAATTGCCTGTAAGATAAGCAACCCCGGTACAATAATGTCAGCACGGGCTTTAGATAAACCGTCCATTCGTTTACGCTTGTCCAGCGGCATCGGGGGAAGCAACTCAGCAAAGTAATCAATACTCTCATTCTCTAGTGTATACTGATGAGCCACTCGCAGCGGATACTTTCTTATGCGCTGATCCAGCTTACCCAGAGCACGCACAGTGCCTCCAAGACCCACTAATGTTAAGCCGGGATGAGATCTGATCCAGTCATAGTCTGTTATCAGCTCTTCTACTCGTGCGCGCAGATCCTCCATATTTTGCTCAGACCAAGTATCTTCTCCTCCGTAAGCCAAGAGAGAATTCACTGCACCGATTGGAAGAGATACACTAGATACTAATTCCCGATTAAGGAAAAGAGTAATTTCAGAGCTGCCGCCGCCGATGTCAATAATAAAACCATTCTCTATTTCCATTCCTCCGACGACACCCAAATAACCATAGTAAGCTTCTTCTTCCCCCGACAGTATGTCAATCTTCAGTCCGGTTTGAGCGTAAAGGGTACTAGCAATTTCATCTGCATTAACGGCATTTCGTATCGCAGCAGTCGCGGCAACAACGATATCCTCGCAATCATACACCCTGCAAATATCCTGAAATTCCCTCAAAATCGGTACAATGGATAAAATATCCTTGCGTCCCATCACCCCTTCATTATTTATTTTTTCACTCAAGCGTGCAGATTCTTTATTCTCATTAATTAGCCTGTATTGTCCTTGCGCAGATACCTCGTAAACAGCCAAACGGATTGAATTGGACCCGATGTCCACAATACCTAATCTCTTATGTCTACTCTCCATATGCGGGCTCCTTGATTCCATGAATTCTGTGCATTCTATTTCACATATCTCCACTTTATCCCAACCGAATGTAAAAATAAACCTCAAACCAAGAAAAAAAGGCGCCCGAAGGCGCCAGATAATGGATGAAACCCGATGTATTGATTGGAAAAGATTTAATTACTAATATTACATGCCAATGCTTCGAACTAATTCAACAACTTCTTCAGCCGTCTGCATTTGCAGTGCCTTCTCTGACAAAGAGGCCATCTCCGCTTTGGAGAGCTTCATGATTTGAGAACGCGCAGGAAGAATCGAAGTAGCGCTCATACTGAACTCATCAAGTCCAAGACCGAGAAGCAGCGGAATCGCAGTAGCATCGCCAGCCATCTCTCCACACATACCCGCCCAACGTCCTTCTTTGTGCGCTGCATCAATGACCATTTTTACTAAACGCAAAATCGAAGGATTATACGGCTGATACAAATAGGAGACACGTTCGTTCATCCGGTCAGCAGCCATCGTGTATTGAATCAGATCGTTCGTTCCGATGCTGAAGAAATCAACTTCTTTCGCAAACTGATCGGCCAGTACGGCTGTAGAAGGAATTTCAACCATGATCCCGAGTTGAATAGAGTCGGATACTTGCACCCCTTCGGATACGAGCTTCTCCTTCTCATCCAGCAATAATGCCTTGGCTTGGCGGAATTCGTTCAGCGTTGCAATCATCGGGAACATGATGCGTAAGTTGCCATATACGCTTGCACGAAGCAATGCTCTTAGCTGTGTTCGGAAAATATCCGTCCGATCCAGACAAAGACGAATCGCTCTAAAGCCGAGGAACGGATTCATTTCTTTTGGCATATCCAGATATGGAAGCTCCTTGTCACCGCCGATATCCAGTGTTCTTACGACAACAGGTTTACCTTGCATTTTCTCAAGTACGGTCTTGTATGCATTAAATTGAACATCCTCAGAAGGAAGCTCTGTACGGCCCATATAGAGGAATTCGGTACGATACAGACCTACGCCCTCGCCGCCATTTTCCAGCACACCATTCACATCGTTTGGAGTACCGATGTTAGCTGCCAGCTCTACATGGACGCCATCCTTAGATTGTGTCGCGACCTTTTGCAGTTTCTTCCACTCTGCGATTTGACGCTGATGATTGTCGCGTTTTTCACGATATTGCTCCAGCACCTCAGGAGTTGGATTCACAATAACTGCACCATCAAGGCCATCTACGATCACTATATCGCCTTGATTTACTTTGGACAGCACCTCTTTTGTTCCGACAACTGCCGGAATTTCAAGCGAGCGTGCCATTATTGCAGAGTGAGAAGTTCTCCCACCAATATTCGTAGTGAAACCTTTAACATAAGTGCGGTTTAATTGTGCTGTATCCGAAGGCGTCAAATCTTCAGCTATTACAACAACTTCTTCACTAATGTCTGCCGGATTCATAAAGGATAGGCCCAGCAAATGCGTCAGCACACGCTTCGTTACATCTCGCATATCTGCTGCACGTTCCTTCAAATAATCGCTTTTCATATTTTGAAACATTTCGATAAACTGTTTCGTGATCTCGTCTAATGCAAATTCAGCAGTCGCTTTCTCTGACGAGATTTTGTCACGAACCGGTGTCAGCAGCTCCGGATCATTCAATATGAGAAGATGAGATTCAAAAATCTCAGCCTTTTTCTCTCCAAGCTCCTGAAGCGTGCGCTCTTTAATCGCTTCAAGCTCTTGTTGCGATTTCGCCAGAGCTTCATCCAGGCGTGCAATTTCAGCGGTAGCATCATCCGCATCCCGACGTGTAATTGTAAAGTCGGGATGCTCCAATTTGAATGCTTTAGCTATTGCCACTCCTGCCGATGCTGCGATACCCTCAATCTTAAGCATGGACTTCTCCAAGTCCTGCGGAAATCATTACATCAGTGAGCGCTTGAAGAGCTTCTTCTGCATTTGCTCCTTCAGTGAGCAAAGTGATCGAATCACCCTTCTCCAGACCAAGAGACAAAACGCCAAGAATTGATTTCAAAGTTACTTTTTTACCGTTACCTTCTGCAAATGCTTCTGTTTCTTTAAACTTATTTGCTGTATTAACCAAGACAGTTGCTGGACGTGCATGAATTCCGTCTTCATCGATGATAGTAAATTTTCTTTCCATATTGATCAACCTGCTCTCTTAAAATTTATTTTCTTTAGTAAAATTATTTTATCGTAATGATATTATCTTCCCCGCTCTTCAATGTCCCGGATTTCTTAAGTTCAACTACAGAACCTTCCGGAAGATTAGAGAAGATAATTGGAGAAATGATGGAAGGAGCATGCTCTTTCACATAAGCAATATCTACTTCCATAATCGGTTGTCCTGCGGACACCAGATCTCCTTCATTTACTAATACCTTAAATCCTTGTCCCTTGAGCTTAACCGTATTTACGCCGATATGAACGAGAACTTCTTTACCGCCATCCGACATAATACCAACCGCATGTTTACTAGGAAATACGTTGAACACTTTACCGTAGACTGGAGATACAATCGTTCCGTCATGTGGAAGAACTGCAAAGCCGTCACCCGTCATTTTCTCAGAGAATACGGGATCAGGAACCTTTGTAATATCCATAAGCTCACCGTTTGCCGGCATCACAATATCCTCATGAATAATCGCATCTCCGTTTTGTGCTGCTTGTTGTTCAACTTGTGCAGGCTTCCCGGCACTAGCTGATGCATCAGGCTGACTAGGAGCAATAGTCGGTGTCTTCCCTTTCATGATATCAGAAATCTGCGTCTTAATTGTATCTGACCGTGTACCGAAAATAGCTTGAATATTGTTACCAACTTCCAATACCCCTGATGCTCCTAGCTTTTTAAGGCGATCTTTACTTACTTCATTTTTTTCCTTAACCTCTACACGCAAGCGCGTAATACAAGCATCCAAATGCACGATGTTATCGCTGCCGCCAAGAGCAGACAAAATGTTATGAGGTAGTTCATCATGAGTTACAGGTTTTGCATCGTCATTATTCTCATCAACTTCAGCATCTTCACGACCTGGTGTTTTAAGATTGAACTTGCGAATAACGAAGCGGAAGCCGAAATAATAAATGACCGCCAAGATCAGACCGACGATAATAACATTCCACCATGGGGTGCGTCCCGGAATAACCCCAAAGATCATATAGTCGATCAGACCACCGGAAAATGTCATCCCGATTTTAGTACTAAGCAAATGCATTGTCATGAAAGACAAACCTGCGAAAACACAATGAACTGCAAACAATACAGGTGCTACAAACAAAAAAGAGAATTCTAACGGTTCCGTGATCCCTGTTAAGAACGAAGTCAGAGCTGCTGAACCCATGATACCCGCAACATATTTTTTATTTTCAGGTTTTGCTTCGTGATAAATGGCAAGAGCAGCAGCAGGCAATCCGAACATCATGAATGGGAATTTACCTGTCATGAACGTGCCGGCAGTAAATGGAGCACCGTCTCTAAGCTGAGCCATAAAGATCTGCTGGTCACCGCGTACCAGTTGTCCAGCACTATTTACATATTCACCAAATTCAAACCAGAAAGGAGAATAGAAAATGTGGTGAAGACCAAACGGTATCAGCGCACGTTCTACAATACCGAAGATGAAAGCAGACAATGTCCGGTTTTGTTCAAGCATGAAGTGCGAAGCCGAATTTAGTCCACTCTGGATCGGTGGCCATATGAGAACCATGATGAGACCAAGAACAATTGATGTTGCTGCTGTCATAATCGGAACAAACCGTTTACCTGCAAAAAATCCGAGATAGGAAGGAAGTTCGATTTTGAAAAACCTATTATACATACTTGCCGCCAGGATTCCGACGATGATACCGCCGAACACCCCTGTAGCAAGTGTCGGAATTCCCAGTACATTCGCATATGCTGCGTCTGTACCGATCATGCCAGGCGTAACACCAATCACCGAGCCCATCGTAATATTCATAACCAGGTAACCGATGATTGCTGCTAATCCCGCAACCCCTTCACCACCAGCCAATCCGACCGCTACACCCACTGCGAACAACAGTGCCAGGTTGTTAAAGATGATTTGCCCGGCATTCATCATTACTACAGCTACTGAATGTACGCCATGATTATCCAGGGCAGGAACCAGGTCCAGAAATTCCGGACTTACGAGCATGTTCCCGATTCCCAGCAACAATCCTGCCGCAGGTAGAAGAGCAACAGGAAGCATAAGCGCTTTACCGACTCTTTGCAAGATGCCGAAAAACTTCTTGAACATAAACATCCTCCTACAGTAATCCTTGAGAATTAAACAACAAAAAAGCATGAGCTAAAAGATACTGATCGTGTTCGTCCCTATTACGGATATAATACCCCGTTAGCCAACGAAACAATCAATACTTTATCAACTCATGCCTGATCGAATCAGTCACACATCGTGATTTATTCAGTTGTTTACCACAAAAATTATATCAAACCCTGCTGCAGACTGCAACCCCATTTATTAAGTTTGAGGAGGAGCTATACGGTGTAAATGCATGGTCAAATAACTGACTTCCGCCGGATAGATTACTTTTTGTAAACGTTCTTCCATCACTTGGGTTAATTTCACTGCCAACTTGTATAACACAGGATATTCCTGTTTCAAAAGTGCATCCAGCTTTGACTTCTCCGTTGCTTGCTCACCACGGCGGATACGTTCAATGGCAAATCGCAAATGAGTAAGCAAGCGGGAATAATCCAACGAGCTTCGCAAAATGGTGAATTTGAATTCCTGTTCGATCAATGCGATCAAATCAGCAATTAATTGTGTATGCTCCCGAACTTCACTAACATGTCGGTTTGTTAATGCACTATTGATATGCAAAGCGACAAATCCTACTTCGTCCTCTCCGAGATCAACTCCAAGCTTCTGATAAATCAGATCAACCGCATACTTTGCCATTTCATATTCTTCCGGATATATCTCCTTCGTCTCAAAGAGAAACGGATTGTGTATGAGCAAATCCTGTTCGACTCTTTTGATGGCAAAAGCAAGATGGTCTGTCAGCGCAATATGTATGTGCTCATTTAGCTCGGACTTGGTCTGCTTCGCAATATACAACACAATCTCACCGATAATTTCAATTAATTTCTCATCGACTTGTGGAATGAGCTGCTTATACTGCTCCTGTTCCTGTTGATTTTTAAGTAAGAACATCTTCTCAACAGACTCCAAAGGGATGGTATCCCCGACCTTACGATTGAAACCGATTCCTTTGCCAATCACAACAACCTCACCATATTCTGGATGATCAGCGATGATGACGTTGTTATTAAGCACTTTGGCCACTTTTAGGCTCTTCACAATTGTATTGCACCTCATTTAACAGCGTTATTTCCGGAACGCTTATAACTATTATAATCGACCCTAATCATCCTTGCCAGTCATCGCGTGAAATAAAACAAAAGCATCTCACATTATTATGAGATGCTTTTGCTAGCCTTTATATATGCAATGCAATTAGTCTATACTTCTTTCGGCTCATACTCGTCTAAGCAGAAGGCGTTTGAGGGGTTTGCGAACCATCTTGCTGAGCAATTAGCGGAGATGCGCCTTCAGCCTGCTTTGAGATGGACTGACTAACATTTCCTTTTCCTTGTGTCAATCCCTTAATTAACTTATCAAGCTCAATACCTGATACGCTTTTCAGCATTTCCGGTGCGGTAGCCATAAGCTCAGTTACATAATTACTTACTCGTGCCGCGCCTTCGCCCTTTCCAGTATCTACCACTGTCAATTTATCAATGGAAGATATCGGAGTTGCTATTTTACCAGCTAATTCCGGCAGCATTTTAACGACAATATCCAGGACAGCGGCTTCTCCAAATTTCTGGAATGCTTCCGCCAGTTTTTCTTTGGCTTCTGCTTCAGCCAGACCGCGCAGACGAATAATTTCTGCATCTGCAGTACCTTTTGCCCGTTCAGCATCTGCGATCGCTTGACCTTCTAGACGCTTCTGCTCCGCGGATGCACGTGCCTGTGTTTCAATAGAATATTGGAGGGCATCCGCTTCACGCATTTTACGGGCCTTATCAGCTTCAGCAGCCTGCTCAACCGCATAACGATCGGCGTCTGCCTTTTTCTTAACCTCAGCATCATATTGTTTCTGCCTAACAGCAATCTCTTTATCCTGCAAATCAATCTCGCGTTCTTTACGTACGAGCTCGACCTTCATTTGTTCTTCAACCATCGTCTGTTTAGCACGAGCCTCCTGAATATGATACGCCTGATCCGCTTCAGCCTTCGCAGTATCCTGTTCCTTCTTAAACGAAGCAATCTTCAGTTCTTTTTCCTTAGACGCTTCGGCAATGTTCGTATCTCTGAGCAGCTCTGCCTTTTGTCCTGATTCTTCCGCCAGCGCCTTCTGAATCCGTGAATCCCGGACTGCTTCAGCCTCAGCGATTTCAGCATCTCTTTTTACCGCAGCAATTCTTGGTTTACCAAGCGCCTCCAAATAACCATGCTTATCACGTACATCCTTAATGGTGAAGGAAACAATCTGAAGTCCCATTTTCTTAAGATCTCTGGCAGCAACCCCTTGCACTTCCTGGGCAAATTTATCACGGTTGCGGTATACCTCTTCTACGGTCATAGAACCAAGAATCGAACGCAGATGACCTTCCAGCACTTCTTGGGCTTCCCCTTTCAGAGACTCAATAGGCTTGCCCATAAATTGTTCAGCCGCTGTAGCTACATCCTCTACAGAGCTGCCTACCTTGATAATAGCGACTCCATCAGCGGATACAGGAACCCCTTGCTCCGTATATACCTCAGGTGTCATAACATCAAGCTTATGGGACAGGAGCGACATAAATTCACCTTTCTGAAAAATAGGCCAAATAAAAGCACCGCCGCCACGAACAATTTTTATTTTTCGACCGGAGTCATCCTCAGAAATGTTACGGCTCCCGAGAAAAGATCCAGTAACGATCATTGCTTCATCAGGGCTCACCGTTTTGTATCTAGCCCAGAACGCTATACCCAGCACAACGATAACTGCGATAATAACACCAGGAATCAACACAGCTTCAGACAAAAAATCCAATCACATCATCCCCTTGTCTAATTGATTACGTATTGCTTTCGTCTTTCTCGTACAGCTCAGATACTTGCACAACACCATCCTGCGTATTCACCACAACGATTAGTGTCCCGACAGGAATATCCCTGCCATCCCAACTGCTGGCGATATGTAGCGTATTGCCCGAGACCATTTTGATCATGACCTCACCGTAACCGTTAGAAGGAATTGGCACAGTTACTTCGCCAAGTTTGCCAGGAAGCTCGCTATTTGAAAACCCGACTGAATTTTCACTATTCTCCATCGGCTTTACATAGGCAAAATAAATAATTACCGATAGCAGCAGAGCAATTAGAATCGAGATAATTAGTACTGCAATAGAATTGATATTCGTATATCTGGAGAGCAAAATCCCTGAACCACCAAAAGTAGTAATCGCGGATGCAGAAATAATCGGCTTAAGAAAATCTGCGGACAAAAAATCAAACACACCTTCCAGCCAACCTCCGAGCAGATCACCGAACAAGGTACTAATTAGAGTAAACAGTGCTCCTCCTACAAAGCAGCTCCAAAATAACAGTTCCAAGACAATCCTCCTTTCTCAATTACGTGATAATACATGTCAAAAATAACACATAGCCACTACTCGGTACTATCAAATAATTCTCACTATATGTCATTAATACGTATCATTCCCCAAGATGTTTCATCAAGTTAATTAATCTTGGACTTGTGCACATAAGAAAAAGAGTACACAACATGTTCTCATTAAACATAGTTGTGCACTCTTTTTAATAAAATTACAAGGAGAGTCGATAAATCTCCAGTACATCCGATTTTTCGAGGACGGCAAAATTTCCAAACGCTCCAAATCGCACTGCCTTATCTGCCATAGATTCCAAATTGCTGTCGTCGATGTTATAATCTGACAGACTGCTCGGAGCACCAATAGAATTCCAGAAGGCACGGAGCGCCGCAATTCCTTCACTTGCGATTTGTTCATCGCTCTTACCGCTCGGGTCAACGCTGAACACGTGAGTAGCAAGACGCTTGAATCGGGGAATATCATGATGCATAACATACTTCATCCAGTTCGGGAACAGAATAGCGAGCCCTCCGCCATGAGGAATGTCGTACACTGCAGATACAGCATGCTCGATATTGTGAGTCGCCCAGTCGCCTGACAACCCCATATTCAGTACTCCGTTAAGAGCCATAGTTCCGCTCAGGAGTATAGTCTCCCGATGTTCGAAGTTTTCCAAATCGTTCACGAGTTTAGGAGCGGTCTCAATGACTGTGCGAAGCAGACCCTCACAGAACTCATCCTGAAGAAGCGTGTTGGAATCTTTATGGAAATAATGTTCAAGCACATGCGACATAATATCAACGATTCCATAGACTGTCTGGTCCTTAGGAAGTGTAATAGTATTTTCTGGTTCAAGAATTGAAAATGCTGGATAAGCATACGAACTACCCCAGCCCAGCTTTTCCTGAGTCTCTTCGTTGGAGATGACCGAGCCGCCATTCATTTCAGAGCCTGTGGCTGCCATCGTCAGCACTGTGCCTAATGGAAGTGCATCCTTCGGAGCCGCCTTATGCTCTGCAAAATCCCACATATCACCGTCATATTTTGCACCAACAGCAATTGCTTTTGAGCAGTCAAGCACACTGCCTCCACCTACCGCAAGAATCAATTCGATATCATTACTTTTACACAAATCTACTCCTTTGTGAACAGTGGACAAGCGTGGATTCGGTTCTACACCTGCGAGCTCGGTCACTTCGGCGCCGATTTCCTGTAAAATTGCAATCACTCTGTCATAAAGACCGCTTCGCTTAATGCTTCCCCCGCCATACACTAGCAGTACTCTTTTCCCGTAATGGGGAACTAACGTACTCAAAGCTTGCAATTGGTTCTTACCAAAAATCAGTTTTGTCGGATTATGAAATTGAAAACGGTCCATTTGTTAACTCCTCTCTTAATCAAAAAGTAACGTTCCAGCTACCCCCTATATTATACTTTTTCTTTGAATAAAAGGCCAAAAGCCATCCTCTTAAGAGGATAGCTCTTTATAGCCTGCGGAATTTACAAAACGACGGAACGCTGCTCGTCCAGATTCATTCGCTTTGAATACACCTGCATGTTCTAATATTTCTGCAAATTTGTTACCGACATTTTCTCGCAACACCGACTCTGTCTGATCTTTTGTTAGCGCTGTACCGTGTTCAGCAATCAATTCCTTAATCCAGGGAACATGAACGGTCAGCCCGGAACGTGTACCCGACACTGCAGCCTCGTACATTTCACTATTTCCGCTCAAAATTTCCGCGATTTCAGACAATTCCTCTTTAAGCCGTCCCGGCAAAATAGCCAGGCCCATCACTTCGATCAGACCGATATTTTCTTTCTTGATATGATGCATTTCCCGATGAGGATGGAAAATTCCTTCTGGATGCTGATCATCACATCGATTGTTGCGTAGTACGATATCCATCTCATAGCCGCCGTCCTTGCTTCTGCGAACGATAGGAGTTACCGTATTGTGTGGAACCTGCTCCTCTTCAATCTTGCTGAATGCGTAGACATCAGCTGCAGGGTCACTATATACCTTCCACTGCTCATAAATATCGTTAGCTGCCTCAAGTAAAATTTCCTGATCCTGACCGTTTAAACGAAGTACCGTCATTGGCCAATGAACTATACCTGCGGTAACACCACGATAATTTAGATGCTCGAATTTTGCTTCAATCGGTGCTCTTTCTAATGCAAAAGTATGTTTTCCGCCCTGAAAATGATCATGTGTTAAAATCGAACCGCCTACAATCGGCAAATCCGCATTAGACCCGATAAAATAGTGCGGGAACTGGGTCGTAAAGTCCAGCAAGCGCTTAAAAGTCAATTTCGTAAGCTTCATCGGCACGTGATCATGATGGAATACGATGCAATGCTCGTTGTAATAAACGTATGGTGAATATTGAAAAAGCCACGGCTCCTCATTCAAATCAAGAGGAATTGTTCTTAAATTTTGACGAGCCGGATGATTGATTCGCCCTGCATAACCTACATTTTCCCGGCATAATTGGCATTTTGGATAGATCGGAGGAGGAAGCAGCTTCGCCATGGCAATTTCCTTCGGATTTTTCTCAGGCTTGGAAAGATTAATCGTAATCTCAATATCACCGTAAGAAGTAGGCTGTTTCCAGTAAATATTTTGTGAAACCCTGTCCATCCGAATATAATTGCTTGCTACAGACAGCTTGTAGAATTCGTCTGTCGCTGCCTCAATCCCGGACTGACCCTTTGTATTCATGAATTTGGCTATGGTTTCTGAAGGACGCGGCATCAAGAGACCCGTAATACGAGCATCAAGCAAATCACGGTAAGTATCCGTATTTTCAGGAATCAACCCAATTTCGAAGCCAAAATCTATTAAAATCTGCAACGGTTGCTGTGGACCAGATAATGATTCACTTCCAACCTGAACGAGGTACGGCTCATCAAAGCTGAACAATTCCAGCAGCCGGTTCCGTGTATAATCCAGATCCTGCTCCTCAAATAGCCCCTGCTCCAGAGCATAGTGGAGAAGCTGCTCTATCGCATGCTGCGCTTTCTGCTTGTTTGTCTCTTCTGCTCCCACTGTTCTCAACTCCTTATTTATCGTCATACCCGTTAGGATGATGGAGATGCCATTCCCAAGCGCTGCGAATAATATCATCAAGTTTATCGCGGGATGGGTTCCAGCCAAGCACTGTTCTTGCCTTATCTGAAGAAGCGATCAGTATTGCGGGATCTCCGGAACGACGCGGGCTAGTTACTACTGTGAACTCACGTCCAGTTACTTCACGCACTTTAGCAATTACTTCCGTAACGGAGAAGCCTTGCCCGTTGCCAAGGTTAAACACATTGCTGTCGCCGCCGCTAACCAAGTAATCTACAGCACGCATATGTGCATCAGCCAGATCGCTTACATGAATGTAATCACGAATGCATGTACCGTCCGGTGTATCGTAATCGTCACCAAATACGGAAATCGATTCGCGTTGTCCAAGTGCTGTCTGCAGAATCAACGGAATCAGATGGCTCTCCGGACGATGATCCTCACCGATCTTACCGCTCTCATGTGCCCCGGCTGCATTGAAATAGCGGAGTGCTACATATTTTATGCCCAGCACCTTGTCGAACCAGGACATCATCCGTTCCATTGTCAGCTTTGTTTCACCGTATACGTTCGTTGGATTCGTTGCATCGCTCTCTTCAATAGGTACTTTTTCCGGTTCACCATAAGTTGCCGCTGTTGAGGAGAACACAATTTTCCGTACATTCGCTTTATCCATTGCCTCCAGCAAACATAGAGTTCCGTACACATTATTATCGTAATACTTAACAGGGTCCTTCATACTCTCCCCAACTAAAGAATTCGCAGCAAAATGGATTACGGCCTCAATGTCATTCTCTGCGAACAGCTTTGCAAGCAGTTCCTTGTCGCGTAAATCACCTTCATACAGCTTGCCTCCAAGCAGTGCTTCACGATGCCCGGACTGCAAATTATCGATGACTACAACTTCTTTTCCTCTGCTAAGCAATTCCGCAACCGTATGTGAACCAATATAACCTGCTCCACCTGTGACTAAAATAGCCATAATTAGTTCTCCTCCTTCATTTCATGAACTCCATTACCTACGCCGCATACATAAAACTCACCTTTGAGCCCTGTCCGACGTTCGTATGCTTCACCAACCTCATTGAGAAAACGTTCAACAGAATCTTCATGCACCAACGATACCGTACACCCTCCAAAACCCGCTCCGGTCATCCGAGAACCAAGTGTTCCATCAATTTTCCGTGCTTCTTCTACCATCACATCTAGCTCTAAACAGCTTACTTCATACAGATCACGGAGCGAATCATGAGAAGCATTCATCAGACTGCCAAAAGTGATCAGATCATTGTTACTAAGTGCTTCTACGGATTTCAATACTCTGGAATTTTCTAATACGACATGAGCAGCACGATTGTACAGAATCTCATCATTAAAATTGCTCTTAAGCTCCTCTAGACGTTCAGGAGCAAGGTGAGCAAGATATTTCAATTCCGGCTCATCCTGCTGCAATATTTGCAATGCAGTGTCACACTGAGAGCGGCGCTCGTTGTATTTGGAATCAACCAAACCTCTTCGTTTGTTCGTATTGCCAATCACAAGCTTATAGGAGCCGGTAGCAAATGGAACCAGCTTATATTCCAATGTATCGCACATGAGCAAAATCGCATGATCCTTCGCACCGTTTGCTACCGCAAACTGGTCCATAATTCCGCTGTTCACACCAACGTACAAATTTTCTGCACGCTGGGATAAAAGTGCGATTTCTACAGTATTCGTATCTTTTCCTTCCATAGTAGAGAATGCATACGCCGTAACAACTTCAATGGAAGCGGAGGAGGACAGACCTGATCCATTAGGAATTTCACCATGGTACAATAGATCATAACCACTGGTAAGCTCAGTTCCCAACTTGCGTAGCTCAACAATTACTCCGAGCGGGTAATCAACCCATTCGCCAGTTTTTTCATTTCCGATTCCTTCCAAATCCACTTCAATATGATATGGAAAATTTGTAGATGTAAATGTTACTTTATCGTCATTACGTTTCCGTATAGCAAGTGTTGTCCCAAACTCCAGCGCTGCCGGAAGAACATACCCTCCATTATAGTCAATATGCTCACCGATCAAATTTACGCGGCCGGGAGCATTAAAAACTTGAATTTCCTCAGCGCTCTCTCCGCAACGTGTAATAAACAAATCTAACATTTCCTGTCTTTTCATTAATAACACCCCATCATTATGGAATCTTGCATTAGTTGTTGCTCACGTATTTAGTATAAGAAAACTATACGTATTAAGTAATGTATCTATGCGAGTTAAATATGGATAATTGTGACCTCAACTAGTAATATAAAGAGTATATTAATACTTTACAAGGAGAGAAGTATATAACTATGCCTGAAACATATAGCGCTGCTGCCAATCCCGAAATATTTCAAACAAATGACCTTCACGTTCTATTTGCCGGTGAAAGCCAGACAATGGCTAACCACAAATTAGGACCTAAAGTATATGATTACTTTCTATTGCACTGTGTAGAACAAGGCAGAGGAAGCTTCCGAACGGAGTTTGCTCACTATGAGCTTGGGCAAAACGATTGCTTTCTAATCCAGCCTGACCAACTTGTCAGTTATGCATCAGACGATAATCAGCCCTGGAGTTATCGTTGGATTGCTTTTACAGGCGATAAAGCAGCAGAGTTAATCACACATGCCGGTTTCACACCACAGCTTCCAGTATTTCGATCCGGTCAGGACAGCAAAATCCCTGAGCTGCTGGAAGCGGTCCTTCAATCATTCCGCAGCAAGAAATCAAGCGCTCATTTATTATCTCTAGGAAGTCTATATTTAATTTTGGCTGAAGCGGAAGAAGCATTAGTCCTTGAATCTACTCTGCCTGCAGGAGAATCGGGAGTCCAGCGAATAGTCAAACAAATGATACACTATATGTCCAGCCAGTACGCCCATCCCGTATCGATTGAACAAATGTGCTCCAGCTTGGGATATAATCGTGCTTATCTATCAAGGATTTTCAAGAAGGAAACCGGAACTACACCTGTTACCTACCTTTTAAAGCTTCGGATTGATAAATCACGGCAGTTGCTAAGGCAACGCCCTGAGCTGTCTATTGAGCAAATTGCCTCTTCCGTCGGACTCACCGATGCATTATATTTTTCGCGCCAATTCCGAAGATTTCACGACGAATCTCCAAGCGAATACCGCAGAAACGCATCTGGAAAAAAAACATCCAAATAAAGCAAAAACACCTTCTGTCCATAGTCTTGGATGGAAGGGGTGTTCTTCTCTCTTAATGCTTCAGCAGTTCACTTACTTCACCCAGAACAGCACCAATTGGCTCTGTAATGAGCAAATCCGCCTGATGATCAAATGCGGTGGATGAAGCATTCAGCAGCACGGTTCGGTCTCCTTGAAAATACGTAACAAAATGGGCGGCTGGCTGTACTGTCAATGATGTTCCTCCGATCAGCAATAAGTCAGCTTCTGCAATCGCCTTCACTGAATCACGTATCACCTCATCATCAAGGCTCTCCCCATACAGCACGACATCCGGTTTCACAATGCCTCCGCACTCCTTGCAGCGCGGTACGATCTCAGAACTGGTCATTACATCATCCAAACTATGAAACCTGCTACAATCCATGCAATAATTTCGGTGTATCGAACCATGAAGCTCAAGCACATGTTTGTTTCCCGCCATTTGATGCAATCCGTCGATGTTTTGTGTAACGACAGCAGATAGCTGGCCCCGCTCTTCCAAATCAGCCAGCAACTTATGAGCAGAATTGGGACGTGCTTCCGGATGAATCATTTTTGTTTTATAAAAGTCGAAAAACACCTCTGGATGGCGATTAAAAAAGGGACGGCTTAAAATTTCTTCGGGAGCATACGGCGACTCCTTTTCGGTCTGATAAATTCCTGCTGCTGAGCGAAAATCAGGAATACCACTTTCGGTAGATATGCCTGCCCCTCCAAAAAACACGATTTTACGGCTTTCCTTGATCCATAAAGCCAATTGTTCCTTTGCGTTCACTATGTTTTCTCTCCTTTTATGTCAATTGCACCATCAATTCGGAATATCCTGTCACAATGTAATCTGCATCCAGCAAATATTCTTCACCTGAAGCAATATCTCCAGCAATGCCAATCGCAGCTCGTAGTCCAGCGCGTTTCGCCATAATCATATCTCCATTACTATCTCCAATTAAAATACATTCCTCCGTAGAGGTTCTCATTTCCCGTAAAGCCAGTGTTACCATTTCAGGATCGGGTTTTCCCTTGCCAACACGATCTCTACCTACAATGCTGCAAAAATAATTGCGAAGGCCCATCCACTCCAGATGCTTTAACGTCTCTGCTGTTGTATCTGACGTTACGATACCTAAAGCGATACCAGCTCTGCTGCAGGATACAAGAAAATCATGTAAACCTGGCAATGCATGTGCTGGTCTGCATCTTTCAACTTCAATCATTGCTAAAGCATTCAGCTCACGAACCTTCATTACCGCTTCATTCCAAGGCATCCCTGCATTATAGAATCGCCAGGCCAATAACGCGGTTACTTCTTCCTCCGTACCCATCGCAAGCGGACCTGTTTTATCATATCCGATGACTATCCCCTGTTTATTGTAGACAAGACCAAGCCAATCGGAAACATTCTCTCTGGGCGCTGCCTTCATTATAGAGAGTTGTCCTTCAATCAACTGAACCAGCTTGTCTGCCCAAGTTCCCCACATGTCCATAAAATTCAGCAGCGTGCCATCCTTATCAAACAATATACCCCGGCATGACAGAGTGGTATCAGCAATAGTGATCCCTGGCATTTTGCACCTCCATTGTATTGGGCCTGGTACTCTATTTTCTATTTTACATCGTGACTGGACATGAGACAAAATCAAGTCCCATTACATATTCCAAGGTGTCAACAGTTGGACACAATTATGAAACCTGATAGCGTTTTCTATTGTGATATAAATCACAAGTTCGCGTTTTTAAAAGGAGTATTTTATACATAGAAGAATTAATTTAAATTTTAACATTTATTTGCTAAGACCTATAATCAGCGGAATCGCACTGAAAGGAGCCTTCGTCATGAGCGCAAACCCAATACAAGCACGAGGAGAGACGTTCTTCCTGAACCTGCGATTTCTTTTGATCCTTTGCGTCTTTGTCGGAAATGCCATAGAACCTTTAATTACCCGACTGGATAGCATGCATTCTCTCTATATGTGGATTTTCACCTTTCATATGCCACTATTTGTATTCGTAACAGGATATTTCGCCAAGCACAATTTAACTGGTGAAGCCGGACGCAAAATATTGCTGCAAATATCATTCCAGTACATTATTTTTCAAACGTTATATTCCCTGATGGACGTCACCGTATTTCAAGTTAAAAATATTCACCATTCCTTTTTTGCTCCATATCTACTGATCTGGTTTCTAGCAAGTCATATCGGCTGGCGACTACTACTTCTTATGATGCACAAATGTTCTGCGGTTCAGCAGTTAGCTATATCCATCACACTCGGGGTTCTAGTCGGTTATTTGCAAATGGACGGAACGTGGCTTAGCATCTCTCGTACTTTCGTATTTCTTCCATTCTTTATCGCGGGTTATCATTTTTCATTTGAAAAGCTGGAGCAAATGCTCACCATTAAAGCAAGAGGATTTGCATTATCTATATCCCTTCTCTTATTTGCTGTGATACTTCTGAGCGGCGTAGACATTGCCCCAGGATGGCTCTACGGCAATATGACCTATGGTCAGCTGGACCATCATGAATGGTATGCAGGAATATATCGTCTTTGCCTTTATTTATTGCAAATCATTGCCGGAGCTGCATTTTTATCTATCGTGCCACAAGGGGCGAGCCAATTAACAGAGTACGGGCGCAGAACTCTTTATGTATTTTTACTGCATGGCTTTATTATCCGGTTCGCTGCCGTTTCGCCGCTATATCAATATATCCAGAACGACTGGACCGCTCTTTTCGTTGTGATCGGGGCAATAGTGCTCACAATGATGCTAAGTCAAACTGTCGTAAGAAAATGGACCTCACCTGTAATCGAGCCATCTGTTCAGTGGGCGTTAGCGATGCAACGGCGTGCCTTTGGACATATCGGAGCCACTGGCAAACATTAAGCAAACCATGCCCGTGCATTTATCTTCATATCATTTTTATATCTAGATTATGCTGAAGTCCCCAGTTTAACCGGGGATTTCTTGATTTTGCTTGCTAGAAAAAGAAGAACACATATGATAGACTTTAAAGATAGCCTTTAGCGGTGTAATGTTTCAAAGTTTCATATTAACAATATATTTTTATTTATAGGGGGATCGTCATCATGACAGCCAAAAAAATGCGTTCAGACATGATTAAAAAAGGCTTCGACCGCGCACCTCACCGTAGTTTGCTACGTGCCGCAGGTGTTAAGGAAGAAGACTTCAATAAACCTTTTATCGCAGTATGTAACTCCTATATTGATATCGTACCGGGTCACGTGCATTTGCAGGAGTTCGGTAAAATTGTAAAGGAAGCAATTCGCGAAGCTGGCGGTGTTCCTTTCGAATTCAACACCATTGGTGTTGATGACGGTATTGCGATGGGTCATATCGGCATGCGTTATTCCTTGCCAAGTCGTGAAATCATTGCTGACGCTCTGGAAACAGTAGTATCTGCACACTGGTTTGACGGTATGGTCTGCATTCCCAACTGCGATAAAATTACACCAGGCATGATGATGGGCGCTCTGCGCGTGAACATTCCAACGGTATTCGTAAGTGGTGGCCCTATGAAAGCTGGCGTTGACAGCAAAGGGCGCAAATTGTCCCTTACATCTGTATTTGAAGGTGTTGGTGCTCACCAAGCAGGTCAAATCAGTGATGACGATCTGATGGAACTGGAACAATTCGGCTGTCCAACTTGCGGCTCCTGTTCAGGTATGTTCACAGCCAACTCCATGAACTGTCTGGCTGAAGCACTCGGACTTGCTATGCCAGGTAACGGAACAATTCTTGCAATCGCTGAAGAACGTCGTGAATTTGTTAGACAATCCGCGCTTCAATTGATGGAACTCATCAAGCTGGATTTGAAACCTCGTGATATCGTAACTAAAGAATCCATCGACAACGCTTTTGCACTTGATATGGCAATGGGTGGTTCTACTAATACTGTGCTTCATACACTTGCTCTTGCTCAAGAAGCAGGGATCGATTATCCGCTTGAACGTATTAACGAGGTTGCTAACCGTGTACCACATATCGCCAAGCTGGCTCCTGCATCTGACATCTTTATCGAGGATGTTCAAAGAGCGGGCGGCGTAAGTGCTGTATTGCATGAATTGCTCAAGAAACCAGGGGCGATTTTCGGTGAGCAAATGACGGTTACAGGTAAAACAATCGCTGAAAACGTTGCTGGTTGCGAAATCCTCGATCATAGCGTCATTCATCCAATCGACAAGCCTTATTCTGAAAAAGGTGGACTTGCAATTCTTTACGGCAACCTTGCTCCAGAAGGTTCTGTAATTAAAGTAGGTGCAGTTGATCCTTCAGTTGGCGGATATCATAAAGGTCCTGCAATTTGCTTCGATTCTCAAGAGCAAGCACTTGAAGGTATCGCTAACGGCAAAGTAAAAGAAGGCACTGTCGTAGTTATCCGTTATGAAGGGCCAAAAGGTGGACCAGGAATGCCGGAAATGTTAGCTCCAACCTCACAAATCGTGGGTATGGGACTCGGAGCAAAGGTTGGCTTGATTACGGACGGACGTTTCTCAGGGGCTTCCCGTGGTATCAGTATCGGTCACATTTCTCCTGAAGCTGCAGAGGGCGGACCTATTGCATTTGTTGAGGATGGAGACATTATCGAGCTTGATCTCAACAACCGTAAAATCGAACTTCATGTTTCTGACGAAGAACTTGAACGTCGCCGTGGAAATTGGAAAGGTTTTGAACCAAAAGTGAAAACCGGTTACCTTGCTCGTTACTCCAAGCTGGTAACAAATGCGAGCAAAGGCGGCATCTTGAAGATTTAATTCACATGCATTTTTAAAATACGAAAGGCTCTCCCAAAATCGCATTCCAGCGGCGGGAGAGCCTTTCTTTTTCTAATAAAATTAATGATTCAAAATCGCTACAATAGTTGTTGGCTCATAGTGGCTTGAAGTGCAGTCTCATCTTCTTCCTCAGGCTCCACTTTTTTATTATAAAGACGATGATGTGAGCCGTAAGATCCATCCTTCAAATATTTATCCATCAGTGTATCCATAGACATAACAATTAACTTTGGAACTAGTTCATGTGATGATTTCTTCACACGTGTATTTCCGGAAGGATGAATAACTCGTAATAAGAACTTCAGATACATCTTTGATGAAGTGGCAAACCAGCCTTTCGGAAGATCAGTTACTGTAAACCCGAATTTCTCTGGCCCACGGTTAATCATACTAACGCCGTACACCGCTTTAACATCATGCGTCTCAGGGTGACTGCTGATGTAACTTGCTAGCTCCGGCAACGTCTTCTCAACACCTCTTATCATTTGAAGAGCCAGTTGAACCGGAGTTCTGGATCGTGATCCAATAGTAAACAATTTTTTGTTATCAAAGTGCAGCTCCAGAATTCGGTCTCCACTCCTAAGGACATCCCCGTTATCCATAGCTACATCCTTGCCGTGATACGGCCGAAACCGAAAATGAAATATAGGATCTTCTTTATTGGTCGTTTGCAATTGGAACATAAGGTGAAATATCTTTTCCCACAGCAACCATAAAGTGACGATAAACTGTTTGAACCATGATAACTCTGTACGCTGATATTTGGAGCCTTTTTCTTCAAACGCTTTAGAAGTTCCTGATTTTGGAGCCTTCCTATCGTTCCTGATACGTTCAGTCTCCTGAATCATTTCATCAATACGAATGCTGCGAAGCCCGCGGCGCTGTGCCTCTTCCAGCACTCTCTCCAGAGCAATCAGCATTTCCCCCGGAGCTCCGTTATCAGCTCCAAGTGTAGCGCCGCAATCGTGAAGCAGAAATACCTCGCCTCCACGCAGTTTTTTCAGCATACGTTTTGTCAGGCGATCTGCACCAACCTTAACGCGCCAATCGTTGAAAATACTTGACCATAACACGATTTGAGTATCATTACGTTTGGCAAAATCAAATAAATTGACAATTCCCCATGGAGGGCGATAATAATGTGTTGTTTTTCCGGTCACTTCGTAAATGATCTTGTTTGTCTTCTGTATTTGCTTCTTAACAGTATCAGGAAACATCAACCAATTCGTCTTGTGTACATAATTATGAATCCCCACTAAATGACCCTCATCATACATTCGTCTAATGAGGTGAGGATTTTTTTCGGCATTCGAGCCAACTACAAAAAAGGTTGCCTTAGCTCCATAACGCTTCAAAAGATCAAGCAATTTTGGAGTATACACAGGATCTGGCCCATCATCGAAAGTGAGAGCAAATTCATCCTTAGTTGAGCCATGCCTGAATACACGAAAACCGAACAAACGAGTAATCAGTCCAGGTATGAACGCATATAACGATGAAATGTAAAATAACCACAGCAGCAAAGTCTCCATGTCGTTCTCCCCACTTTTCTATGATTCAATGACTTTGGCATACACTATAGCATAGCATCACTCACTATTTTATCATATACCTCACACAATTAGGGTCATTTTTTTTGTTCATGCTGTTCGAGAATATTCATGGTACCTCGAAAAATTTGTATAGCCTGATGATTAGAGTTGACCGGACGATTTTGCGACAGCACAGCAACTGCATATTTGGGTTTGCCTACTGGTCCATAACCGATGAACCATTGATTATTTCGATGCTCTCCATCTTTTACGACTTGCGCAGTCCCTGATTTTCCTGCAAGTGGCCACTTGGCTGAGCTAAGCGTACGCCCCGTTCCATCCGTTACAACTTGCCGCATCCAGCCCAATAACATATTAGCTGTCTCGGGTTGAATTCTCCCCTCCCTGAATAAGTAACTTTGTATCGGAAGGTTCGCTAATGTTGAGCCA
This sequence comes from Fontibacillus panacisegetis, assembly GCF_900102215.1. GTDB lineage: Bacteria > Bacillota > Bacilli > Paenibacillales > Paenibacillaceae > Fontibacillus > Fontibacillus panacisegetis. Next base: position 64,916 of record NZ_FNBG01000021.1, on the reverse strand, counting down.
TCCTTGAAATGAATTGTACTCACCAATCTAGGAGAATATACTACCCCATTGTTTAGCAATGTGACTACAAGGTTAGCTGCTTGAAGCGGAGTCATCAGCACATCTCTTTGCCCGATCGCCGTTTGCGCTAGAGTGCCTCCGTCTGCTTTTGAAGTGTCGTAGAAAATTCGTCCTGCCTCCTCCTGATCGATTTGAGACAGGGCTTCACCATCCAGAAAAACGTCAGCATGCCATCCGTTCAATCTGGATAACCCCAGTTTATGGGCTGTTCGGTTAATACTTTCCACAGACAATCGTTCCCCTAACGTGGCAAATACGATGTTGCAGGACTTAGCAAACCCCTCACTCAGTGAAATATCACCATGTCCACCATTTTTCCAGCATGATAAGCCGTATTTTCCGTAATGGCCTGAGCAGTGGAAAACTTCATTTGGGTTAGTTACCTGCTCTTCCAATGCCGCGGCAGCGATGACCACCTTGAAAATAGATCCCGGCACAGCCGCTTTAACAGCTTTATTACTCCAGCTTCCATCCTCCATATTTACATGATACGGATCGTAGAACGGCCGAGACACCATGGCGACTACATCACCTTGTTTAGCATCTAAAACAACTATGGCTCCCTCCTTTAATCCCATTTTCTCAGCCAGTTGCTCTAAATCACCCTGAATTTCATTGTTAATTGTCGTCTGAATAGTTAGCGGGTAGTATCTGTTATTTGCTCCTTTTACTCTGATACCAATTCCTGTTAACGGGCGCTTCTGTCCATCTACTGTATAATATGCCCTTGTCCCTCCAATCCCTCGTAGAAAATTGTCGAAGGTCTTTTCCAATCCCGCCGCACCTACCTGCATGGATAAAGAATAATTTTCATTCTGTTTATTTTGGGATCGAAGCTTCAGAATCACATCAGGACGCTGGGATGTAAACCCTAACCATTGTCGTCCACTCTCCTCTTCAGGATAGCGATACACATAGGGCATCAACTCAAAACCTTGTGTTGAGCTGCTTCTTTCCTCTTTACCATTTACATTCTTCGTTAATGCTTCTTTATAGGGCCACACATATGGAACCCTTAGTGTGCTCCAGGTCGATTGGAGCTTATCCCTGCTTGTTCCTAGCATACTTGCCAAAGTATCCAATGTTTTCTCATTCGGTAATTTAGCAACAGGAAACAACACAGGCTCCCATCTAGTAATACCCGTCATCAAAACCCCGTTACGATCACTAAATTGCCCTCTTCCTGAATCAAGCTCTATACCTTCTTCCCTTTGCCTGACTGCCAGTTCGTTTATAGTCTGACCGCTAGCTGTAACCGCTTTAAAAGCTGCCTTATACTGAATCCAGCCAATACGGCTTGCGTATATCGCGAATATCAAAGTAAATATGATCAGAATATAGAATATGCGCTTTTTTCTTATTAATGCCATCCTGCCGCCTCCTAATCTAATACCATTATTTCCTGGGAAAAGATTATTCACACCATATAGCCGGCCTTTCGCTATTCTGATCTGCAATTCCTTTATTACAAAATTAAAAACGCTGTCCTGTGATCATTATCGATCATAGGACAGCATCATCTTTGACACGTTCATTTCGTTAATTATACGGTAAACTTGGATAACGATTCTTTCAATCCAGCGGATACATTCTCCAATTTGTCCGAGAGCTCAACCAAATGCTGGCCAACGGTTTGTTGCTCGCTACTTAAGGATGCAACTTCTTCGGAAGTAGCTGAAGATTGTTCGGCAACTGCACTCACGTTGCTCATTGCTTCAGATAACACGTTTTGAGATTGGTTCAATTCATCAATAGAAGCTGTAACAACATCTAAATGTTGAACAAAACCTGCCATCTGATCACGAACCGATACGAAAATTTGATTGGTCTCCTTCACAGAGCTGATTTGCTCCTGGAACATCGGACTTGCCTCGGACAACGCTTGCACCGTCTCATTCATTTCCTGCTGAATGTTATCGGTGATTTGTCCTACCATTGTAATAGATTGTTTGGATTGATCTGCCAGTTGGCGAATTTCATCAGCAACTACCATAAAGCCTCGTCCCGCAGCCCCGGCACGTGCCGCTTCAATTGTAGCATTCAATGACAAAATATTAGTCTGCTGTGTAATATTTTGCATAACATCAAGCACTTTAAGTACTGAGCCTGTGCTTGATTTAAGTGAGTCAACTTTTGCAGTTAACGAATTAATCATATCTACTGTAATATTTGTTTTCTTCAGAAGGCCCTTCAAGTATTCAGTTCCTTGCTGGCTGGACTCTTCCACCTGGCGAGCAGATAGCTCCATCTCTTTATTGGTGTTTACAACCTGCTCCATTTTCCGCGAAATATTTTCTGTCAGCTCATTGCCGCGTTCCGCTTCATTCGCAAGACTTGTTGCACCATTAGCGATTTCTTCGGTTGCAATTGCTATTTCTCTCGCAGAAATGGCGGTTTTGTTAGATGCTTGAGTAAGCTCAGTGGCTGTATCTAACACTTCTTGCGCCGAAAAGTTCGTTTGTTTTACAAGAGTCGTAATTTGCTCCATCATCACGTTGAAGCTTGCCGTCAATTGACCGATTTCATCCTTCGCTTTCGTCTCCATACGTACATTCAAATTCCCTTTGGAGCCCTCTTCCATCAGGTTTTGAAGCTTAGATAACGGATGTGCGATCATTCTTACCATCCACATTGCAATAATTATTGCAGCTACAGCAACTACTGCTGCTGCTATGTATGTAGCTAACAGGATGCCTTTAGCATCTTTAATCAATTCCTCAGTCGCTACTGTGCCTAGCAGCTTCCAGTCTGTAGTGATCTGTTTATTGTAGACTGCCAGAACCGAGTTCCCATTAATATCCGTGGTGTTAATATTACCTACTTTCTCATTACCGGCTTTACTCAAATCATATTCAGTCACTTTGCCGATATCTTCTAAAATCGCTGATCCAACAACTATATTGTCAGGCCCAAGCATTTGTACTGTAGAGTTCGTACCAAGGTTTACCTCCTTAAGGTAACCATTCAATATATCCAGATTAATATCTGCTACTACAATAAAACGCTTCATGCTGTTTACGCTTTGCACTGATCTAACCAATCTGAATACATTTGACCCTGAATTTTTTTCATTTGGAACATTAAGCCACATCACTTTTGAAGCCTTTGCCATTTCAGTGAACCATGGCTGGTCACGAACAGTGTCCAAAAAAGCCGAATTTATAGAACCACTAGTAACATCATCGACAAGATTGTCTGGCGATATCAGGTATACTCCGAGTATACCTTTAGTAGAATACGTCATCGCACTAAGCCGTTCTTTTATTTTGTTTGTAGATGTAAAGCGTTCATAATCCCCATTAGTTGACAATGATGCTTCCAGAATTGCTTTCTGCATCTCTTCATCTAAAAACATTTGCTGCAGGTTCTCTTCATATTTCTGAAAAATGATGTCTAGCTTCTGTGAAGTTTGAGCAATTGTCTGCAGGTTTGCAAGTTCAGCATTTTCTTGTATCGTGCTTTTAGCCATTTGATAAGATAAAATCCCTATAGCCAATACAAAAAACATAATAGCTATGAAAAAAATGAGAAACAGACGAATCCCTACAGATTTTGCCGGATTGATTTGCTTAGGCAGCATCCCCTGAGCCCTTTCAATATAGCTACTCCAACCTTTACCAAGAGCTTTTACATCCTTTAGCTTCGTACCCTTGCTCTTCTTCTCTTGTTTGTCCTTGTCTTCTGCCAATTTCTTCTTTGGAAGCAGATTCATGTCAATCACCCACCGCTCATAATAATTACCTGCTAAAAATAGGGTTGAACCCATGCATAAAAATACAATTCTCCCCTATTTGATCAAAATGACATTTCATTATTTATATCGGCTTATAGACCCAAATTTTTAATTAAATATTCCGATTTAAATAAAAAAAAGAACTTTAGTCCTTAGACCAAAGCTCTAATTAATAGCTATTTTTTCTTTCTCATCATGTCAAAGTATGAAACAGGTTGATCCACCTTCATCTTAATCCGTTGAAGTGGGTGGCGTGCTGCATCCAGTTCATTTCCTTTTTCATCCCAGATCGTTCCGACCTTTTGCTTGAAAAAGGTTCCGTTTGGTCCAAAAAACTCGATTTCCTGGCCAGGTTTGAAATGATTGCGCTGCTGAATGACAGCGATACCCATCTTTTCATCATACTCCATAACTAGACCTGCAAAATCATAAGGAGCCGCTTTTTCTTCAGGCTCATAAATATGATCTTCGTGATCTGGAGTATCGTAGAAGAAACCTGTATTGAGTGGACGGTTAGCAGCTTTATTTATTTCATCCAGCCATTCCTGCTTAAATACATAATTTTCCGGATCAGCCATATAAGCATCGATCGCTTGACGATATACATTAACTACTGTTGCTACATAGTGAATCGACTTCATCCGTCCCTCAATTTTAAAGCTATCAACACCAACATCAATCAAATCAGGGATGTTTTGCAGCATGCACATATCTTTAGAGCCCATTGTAAAAGCGTTATCCTGCTCTTCAAATAGAGGCAACTGTGTAACTCCTAGTTGCAGCTTGCGTCCTGCCTGACCGTCCTGCATATCTTCTTCAGATGTCCACACTTCTTCTGGACGACCATCCTCAAACAAATCATACTTCCAGCGGCAGGACTGGCAGCAGCCACCACGGTTGGAGTCTCGATCAGTAAAATGGTTAGACAGAACACAACGTCCAGAGAATGAAGAACACATAGCACCGTGGATAAAAGTTTCAATTTCAATATCTACATGATTTTTAATTTCTTCAATTTCTTCCAGACTTGTCTCTCTTCCGAGCACGACCCGAGGCAAACCTTCTTCTTTCCAAAATTTCACCGCTTGCCAATTGATCGTAGACTGTTGAGTACTTAGATGAACCTCCAGATTAGGAACAACACGTTTAGCTGTATCAATAATTACAGGGTCAGCTACGATAATGGCTGTAACTCCTGCCTCATACAGGTTTCGCAAATATTCCTCAATACCTGCCAAGTCCTCGTTATGAGCATAAATATTTGTCGCTACAAACACCTTTGCTCCATATTTTTTAGCAAATTCAACACCTTCGCGCATTTCCTCAAAACTGAAATTATCTGCATTGGAACGAAGGCCATAATGTTGTCCCCCGATGTATACAGCATCAGCACCGTAATGAATAGCGAATTTTAATTTTTCGAGGTTGCCCGCCGGCGCAAGCAATTCGGGCTTATCCAAGCGATACCGCTTCCCGCTGTACTTCGGGATGTGTCTCTCCGCTGTTTGCATCTTCGTTCACCTCTTCATTGTATTTGATATTAATACACTTGCTCTTTGTAGAAAAATCCGAAGGACAGCTCTCTCTCGGGATCCTGAACTTTGCGGATTTCCTCCATCCATGTATCATCGAATTCATAATTGTCCGGGTCCTCGAAATATTTATCTATAGCCTTACGATAAGTTTGTATCACCGCTACATTATAGTTTACTGGTTTTAGTAGTGACTCTATTTTAAAACTGCTTACGCCGGAAGCCATTAGAATATGAAGATCCTCCAGTATACAAATATCATCCGAACTCATAATATGTGTTCCACTTGCATCCTCGTATATCGGGAATTTCTCATCAGGACGCTCCGCTTCAATTAGAAAGAGTCCTCGCTCCTTGCCAAGCTCTTCACCTTCTGATACCGGACGACCCTGATGCGTCATATAACTGCGAACCAGCGACCGCTTGGAATGATAAATATTCGTCATCCCATGTACCTGAACCTCAGATTCCAGTTGTAATTCGGGATACATGCCCGTAATTTCATCCATATTGAGCTCTCGCGCCAATACAACGCGTGAAGCTCCCCTGCGACCCCAATAATTAGCCGTTGAATAATTAGTTGAAGTCATTTCAGCATTCCAATGAAGAGCAATTTGTGGTGCAAGCTCCTTCACGGTTTGAAGCACAGCAGGATCGCCAAATTGTATAGCATCTACTCCTGCAACCCCAATTTCCTGAATATAGGTTGGCAGATCCTTGAGTAAATCGTTAGTCATCAAATTGCTGATACAAACATATATTTTCACTCCATGGACGTGAGCATATTTCACCGCTTCTGTTATGTCACTTGGATTCAAATCTCCAGGCAACCGCATTCCGAATTTAGAATCACCGACTAGAATAGCAGTAGCACCGGCTTCAATATAAGACTGTAATTCCACTAAGGAACCTGCAGGAACGAGAAGTTCCGGTTTGTTACCCATTTATATACACCTCAGTTATTTGGCCGTAGCCTTGCTTTTCTTGATGTTCTGTAAATGTTCCGCATACGTATGAGCAAACAAATGCTCGCCGCTGCCATCCTTCTTCGTGACATAGAACAAATAATCAGAAGACTTCGGCTCAAGCGCAGCCTCAATCGATTTTAAGCTTGGTGCAGCAATCGGACCCGGTGGCAGTCCATTATATAAATAACTATTATACGGACTGTCAACACTTCTTAAATCCGAGTTAAGCAATCTTTCCTTCGGCTTACCTAACAAATACTGCACGGTCGCATCAATTTCGAGCTTCATATTTTTAGCGATACGATTATAAATAACTCCAGCTACAACGTTGCGTTCTGAATCCACAACAACTTCACGCTCCACTAGGGAAGCCACCGTCATGAGCTCATTTAAATTCAACCCGCTTTGCTCCAGCTTTTGATTAAAATCAGAAATCCCACTCAATCGATTTGCTGTCTCTGCAATCATCCGATTTACGATATCCTGCTCATTGCTTCCCTTCTTCAGTTCATATGTTTCAGGGAACAAATACCCTTCCAGTCTATAGATAAACTCAGCACTTTCAGGTATTTCCTTCAGTAATTCACTATCAATTCCAGAAGGCGCTTTTGCTAGTGCCAAAAACTTGTCCTTATCTACAAATCCTTCCTCAGCAAGCTTCTCAGCCATTTGGGTTACTGTAAATCCTTCAGGAATCGTAAAACGAATCATTTCTGCCTTTACAACATCACCACTATTAAGCCTGGAAATAATTTCGTCAAAAGTTATGCCCGGAGTCATTTCATATACCCCTGCCTGAAATTTGCTGCCTTCGGATTTCCACTTCAAGTAGCTAACGAACATAAAATTATTTTTTATAAGTCCTTCATCCTTAAGTATGGCTGCGATTTGAGTGGTTCCTGTACCAGGTTCAATTGTAATTTTTACAGGCTCCTCAGATGCCTTTACAGGTTGAATGCCGTTATAAACGTAAGCAGCTCCTGCTCCAGCAGTTATAATCACAATTAGTACAAACACAAGCAGCCATTTTATCGCCTTCTTCAATAGGTCAACCCCTTTACAGCCAAAAAGAGCGGTTATCCCGCCCTTCTCAGACCGATCTATATTATCTGTACAATTTATAGTCTCCCCATCAGCGTTTCAGCCTACTCAGGAAACGTCAACTCATCGTACAATTCGGATACATTTTCCCATTCTTCATCGTCATCTATTGTAATGAGCTCAAGGGTGCCATCCGCAGTTGTTACAATTTTAAAAATTTCCGGTTCTTCCGAAGAACCATCCTCCTGACGTAATACAGCGTAAGAAGAACCCGCAACATCAAATTCTTTCTCAACACTGTAATACGATACAGCTCCAGCATCATCCCGAAGTTCAACTACAGGACCAAAGTGGTCACTTACCCGGGAAGTCCAGACTACTTGATCTGCGGAGAACTCAGTCATTGTCTTCCTCCCCATCGAACTCGTCGATCAAGGTATTGAAGGTTTCCTCCACGATCTCCCATTCTTCATCGCTCTCGATCGTGTACAATTTCAGGTCATCTCCGTCTTCTTCGTAACGGAATGCGTATACTTCTTCGCTCTCTTCATCTTCAAGCTCGGAATCCAAAGGAACGACCATCATATACTTTGCCTCGGAACCGTCAACTTCGAATTTCATAATAACTTCGAATTCTTCTTCATTACCCTCATCATCAGGGATATAAATAATTTCCGGTTCTTCTTCATTGCCGATACGATCTTTAGACATTTACGATCACCCTCACTTTATACTCTTAGAGTCCAAATAATTTTGTAAAATCAAGCTTGCGGCCATTTTATCAACGACCCCTTTGCGCTTCTTTCGACTGACATCTGCTTCAATCAGCGTTCGATGCGCGGATACAGTAGTCAAACGCTCATCCCAAAGAATGACAGGCACTTGCAGTCTATCCTTCAAAGCATCGGCAAAGGCCATACATATTTCACCACGAGGACCGATGGTGCCGTTCATGTTCTTCGGTAGCCCTACTACGACTTCTTCAACAGCATTCTGGTCAACCAGATAGGCAATGCGATCAAATTCCTCACCTTCACGGCGTCGTTCAATGACCTCAAGCCCTTGTGCTGTCCAACCGAAGGCGTCACTTAGTGCTACACCAATTCTTCTGTCCCCGTAATCAAGACCCAATATTTTCATGATTACTCCTAACGATGTCCTGCAAGATAAAATCTGACCAGTTCCTCGATCAGCTCATCTCTTTCCTTCTTGCGCACCATACTTCTTGCATTGTTATGACGCGGTATATACGCCGGATCTCCGGACAATAAATAACCGACAATCTGGTTAATAGGATTGTAGTCTTTTTCCTGGAGAGCCTCATATACCGCAAGAAGAATTTCTTTGGCAGAAACTTCCTCAACATCGCCAGTAACATTAAACTTGACGGTTTTATCCATGGAGTCCATGATGACACCTCGCTTCTTCAGACATACGGTTGGTATTCGCAGACTGATTCATCTTAATCCTAATCATACTATATCATATCATGGGCTCCATAAGGAAATTTTCCCTTTATATGTTGCTCAAAAAGGCAAATTTTGATTACAGCTTGGCTTAAGAAATAACAGGCTCAGATTGTTATCTTCAATTCATCAGCAAAGACTTAACAAACGCTTAGGTGAGATGCCATCTCAAAATTCAAATTCCTGCAAATATACAGCAATTCTTTCTGCTGATCATTAGTCAAATGAATTTCCTGCAAAAATACATTTTTTGGGGCGTAATATTTCGTTATCAACGAAATTGATTCAGAATTACTGCACAATTGCAGGAATTCCTCTCCAATCAGAAATTTCGCTAGCAAAAAAATGCATAATTGCAGGTTTTGCTTATTTCTGTAAATCCTTAAATCCTTACTGAACCTTAAACTTGTGCAGCAATCAACTGCTCAGCATGCTTCAATGCTGCTTCGAGCTTGGAAGCATCTTTACCGCCAGCTTGTGCCATGTCCGGACGTCCGCCGCCACCGCCGCCGCAAATTGCAGCAACTTCTTTTACAAGCTTGCCAGCATGAAGGCCTTGTTTCACTTGCTCCTGCGGAACGACAACAACAAAGTTAACCTTGTCTTCCATAGTCGCACCAAGCACTAGCACGGTATCCGGCAGTTTCACTTTAAGTTCATCAGCTATTCCGCGAAGGGCATCCATGCTTCCAACATGAACCTGTGCGGGCAGGAGCTTTGTCGAACCAATCGTAACCACCTGGCTGGTCAGTTCCCCGGCTTCAATGGTGCTGAGCTTGCTTTGCAAGGATTCATTTTCACGGCCAAGCTCTTTAAGTTGTGCATACAGAGCTTCGATCCGTTTGGGAACATCTGTTACATTGGATTTAAGAAGTACTGCGGATTGTTTCAGAAGGTCGAGTTGACCATCCATAAACAAGTAAGCACCTTTTCCCGTAACGGCTTCGATCCGACGAACGCCAGAGCCAATACCGCTCTCACTGATGAGCTTGAACAGGCCTATTTCAGAAGTATTGCTTACATGACAACCACCACACAGCTCCAAGCTGTATCCGCCAACTTGTACTACACGAACAATATCTCCGTATTTTTCACCAAACAGCGCCATAGCTCCCATTGACTTAGCTTCATCAATCGGCTTCAGATCAATGACAACATCCAGTGCATTCCAGATTTGTTCATTCACACGACGCTCGATTTCTACTAGTTCTTCAGGAGAAATGCTGCCCAGATGCGAGAAGTCAAAACGCAGACGCTGAGGCTCTACCAAGGAACCAGCTTGATTCACATGCTCGCCGAGTGTTTCTTTAAGTGCTTTATGCAGCAGGTGAGTCGCCGTATGGTTTTTCACGATATCTCTGCGAAGCTCGCGGTTAACTACCGCTGTCACTACTGCATCTACACGCAATTCACCAGAAGTTACAGTGACATGGTGTACATGCTGGCCATGAGGCGCTTTGAACAGCCCTTCCACATCAGCAATTCCAGCGTCGCTGCGAATGATACCCTGGTCACTGACTTGACCGCCGCTTTCCGCATAGAAAGGAGTTTCAGCTAAAACTACTTGACCACTTTGCCCTTCGGACAGTGTATCCACGAACTGATCATCAGCCACAATGGCTACAATTTTAGTATTGATTTCAAGCTCATTATATCCAACAAACTCTGTTTTAGTCGTAAAGTCAGACAGTGCTCCGCCTTGTACCTTCATACTTCCACTGTCATGACGCGCTGCACGAGCACGTTCACGTTGCTCCTCCATCGCCGCTTCAAATCCTTCAGAATCTACGCCAAGACCATGCTCTGCTGCAAAATCCTCTGTCAGGTCGAGCGGGAATCCATAAGTATCATACAATTTAAACGCATCTGCACCATTAATTACTGTACGTCCTTCCGCTTTGGCCTCTTCACTCATATTGAACAAAATAACTAGACCATCACTAAGCGTTTCATGGAAACGTTCTTCTTCAGCATGAATTACTTTTTCGATAAAATCCCGTTTTGCAACAACATCGGTATAGTAAGTGCCCATGATATCGCCAACAGTCTCAACTAGGCCGAACATGAACGGTTTGTCCAGTCCAAGCACTTTGCCATAACGAACCGCTCTGCGGAGCAAACGGCGAATAACATAACCGCGTCCTTCATTAGAAGGCAATACGCCATCAGCTACAGCAAATGCAACTGTACGAATATGGTCCGCGATAACTTTAAAAGCTACATCCGTCTCTTCCTTCTCACCATATTTCACTCCAGCAAGCAGGGCCGTTTTTGCAATAATAGGTTGGAACAAGTCTGTATCGAAGTTGGAATTCACATCCTGAAGGATGGAAGCAAAACGTTCAAGCCCTGCGCCTGTATCAATATTTTTATTTGGAAGCGGTGTGTAGCTGCCGTCTTTATTGTGATTGAACTGCGAGAATACAAGGTTCCACACTTCAAGGAAACGTTCATTTTCTCCGCCAGGATAACATTCCGGATCAGACAAATCGCCATATGCTTCGCCACGGTCATAGAAAATTTCTGTACAAGGTCCGCAAGGGCCTTCGCCAATATCCCAGAAGTTATCCTCCAGCTTAATGATCCGTTCAGCCGGAAGGCCAACCTTCTCATTCCAGAACTTGTATGCTTCTTCATCCTCCGGATACACAGTTACAGACAGACGTTCAGGATCAAAGCCAATCCATTCTTTTCCCGTCAAAAACTCCCATGCCCACGTAATTGCTTCTTCTTTGAAATAATCGCCAATGGAGAAATTGCCAAGCATTTCAAAAAAAGTGTGGTGACGACGGGTTTTCCCTACGTTTTCGATATCATTCGTACGGATACATTTCTGCGAATTAGTAAGACGTGGATTCTCCGGTTTTACACGACCGTCAAAATATTGCTTAAGCGGCGCCATACCGGCATTAATCCATAATAAAGACGGGTCATTATGCGGTACGAGCGATGCACTTGGTTCAATTTTGTGCCCTTTGCTGGCGAAAAATTCTAGCCATTTAGAGCGAATTTCACTTGCTTTCATGGATATATACCCCCTGGTAAATGTTTTCACAAAATCATATAAAACAGAAAAAACGCCCCTGAAATTCAGGGACGATTCAATCGCGGTACCACCCTGGTTATCGACTATTCTGCACGTCATGAGCAAAATAGAACGATCGCCTTATCGGTCCATTAACGGAAACCACCCGGTGAAGTTTAATCCACACTCCGAAATTAGCTTTCCATCCGGTCAATATTCGGGTTCTTTCAGCCATCGCGGAGGTAAACACTGTCACCTAAACGAAGGAACTCCTTCTCTGGGAAAATCAACTTGGACGTACTTTATTTCATCATAGATTTACAAAATTATTTTAAACAAATCATTTTAAGTATATAAGGCGAAGAATATGCTGTCAATGCACGCATGCTCCCGTTTAAACCGTTTTACGCCTAACGTAATAAGCATAAAAGTGCTGGATCACAACCTTCCCCACCGCAAACAGCGGTACGGCGAAGATTAGCCCCGGAATCCCGGCAATTTCTCCCCCTACAAGCAGTGCAAAAATAATCGTCATTGGATGTAAGTGAAGACTTCGTCCGACGACCTGCGGAGAAATAATGTTACTCTCGATCAATTGGCAGATCAAATTCACCAGGAACACAAACAGCACCATTTTCCATGAAATCGTCGTTGCCATGATCAGCGCAGGAGCCGCCCCCAGGAACGGACCTACATAAGGGATGATATTACAAACCGCCACTACACCTGCTAATAAAAGAGCAAATGGCATACCAACTATCATATACCCGATATACGCCAGCACACCGATAATAACGCACACGAGAAACTGGCCCCGTACATAATTTCCGAGTGCATCATCAATTTCTTTTAGCAATGTAACGATGGATTTGCGTCTTGTTCGCGGCAAGTATCTAAGTACAATTTTCTCAAAGGCTTCAAAATCCTTTAGCATGTAAAAGATCAAGAACGGTACAATAAATGCGTTGAATACTACTCCAATTGTTGTGCCGATATTGTCGAGAAAGCTTGAAATTGCTCCTGCAAGACGGTGTTCAAACTGATAAAACCAATTGTTCATACCCATGCGTATGCTGCCCGGTAAAATACTGTTATCCCAGCGGTTCATCAACTGCTGCGTATGTAGCGTTAATTCCGGCAAATGCTCTCCTAATTCCTCAAGTTGCAACGCGAACATCGGAATCACATTCATCAAAATGACCGATAAGCTTGTCAAAAATACCGCATATATTAAGAGGACTGCCATCGTACGCGGAACCTTTCTGTCTCCGAGCATTTTGACAACCGGATTTAATACATAAGAAATAATCATTGCGATAATAAAAGGAGAAAATATAACCTTTATAAAATTGAACACGACCGCAAACATCGGGCGAAGCGTCCACACGAAAAAGAGAATGATAAGACCTAGCAATAACCAAACAGCGTAACGAAACATTTTACTTTTAAAGATCGGCTCCACCTTCAAATATCCCTCCCGAACATCGGAATCGGACCAGCTATGAACAAAGTATATGCCTGTAATCGTAAAAATAATCGTTACCCATCACTGTAAGACAACGAAAAAGGCTCTCTCCCGCAAAAGGAAAGAGCCTCGTTATGAATATTTCTGTTATTACAATTGCAATTGGTTAAAGTCCTGCTGAACTTCTTCTCCAAAAAACAAATCATCCAGAGAGCTAAGCGTTCCATCCTCTTCTACTTGATAGACCGACATCTTTTCTCCGTTTACCGTCAATTCGATAAAGCAGCCCCAGCAATAAAATTGGTGGGAACCGATTTTCCCGATATCTTTAGAACTGCAGTTTGGACATTTCATCATACATTATCACCTATCCGTCAACAAAATTCATGATCTCACTCCAGCCGCTGCTCGCTACCCGGTGGCACCATGATCACATTCTCACCCACGGTCATTTCCGGAACATAGGGAAGCACCTTTCGCCCTTCCATCAGATCGGAAATAAACCCGTCACTAATTTCAATCCCAGTAATTGTATTTCCCTTTTCTTGGTCAAAGTAAACATCCGATACGAATCCTATAGTTACCCCGTCTCTGGTAAGGACAGGGAGTTCTTTCAATTTACTGCTACCGTCCAAATAAGTTAATTGTATATTCTCGGCTTTCCATTTCCGGATTGCCTGTTGACTTCGAATCATCACGGCATCTTCACCATAGGCTATGACATCTTCCCATAGAACCGCCTTAATATTGGAGGAGAACAGCTTCTTGCCTTCCAATTGAATACCTGAGATCGACCAATCTTCATTCAGCAGAATATCGAGGACTTTACCAACCTGTTTCCCATTAGACAGATCAAATACAGCTAAACCTATCATCTCCTGAAGCTTCAAAAGTACAGGTCCCTCCTCGGTGGGCAAATTCATACGCTGACAAAAAACGCAGCACCCTCCCTCCGTAAAAAGTTAAAATCGAAGCCCATTATTTTCTACTACGTAGACGCTCCAAAATGGTTTCAACTTTTTCAGCGGTAAGTTTCATCTCTTCATTAGTATTACCCAATCCAAAACTAAATCGAATCGCAGAACTCAAAAGATTTTTAGGCAGGTTCATTGCTTCCAGCACATGTGAAGGCTCCAAAGAACCGGAGGTACAAGCTGATCCACTGGAAACTGCGATGCCTTCCATATCCAAATTCATGAGCATCGTCTCTGCATCGCATTCTGGGAAGCTGATATTCAAAATGTGCGGAAGACGTTCCGACTGTGAGCCATTGATTTGATATCTATCACTTCCGATGCGCTGTTCAAGAGAGTTCAGTAAAGTGCTGCGCAGCATCTCATCGTGCTGAACCACCTCAGCTAATCCTGTGTTTACGAGTTCCAACGCCTTGGCAAATCCGGCGATTCCCGCCATATTTTCCGTTCCGGCACGGCGTTTGCGCTCCTGTAAACCTCCATGAAGTTGTGGCTCAATCATAAGCTCGTGTCGCACATAAAGTGCACCTACACCTTGAGGCCCGTTAATTTTGTGCGAAGAAAAGCTCATTAAATCCACCGGCAGCTCGTTGCAATGGATCGGCACGGTTCCTAATGCCTGTACTGCATCAACATGGAACACGATATCTCGTTCGGAAGTAATTTTGCCGATCTCTTCTATAGGCTGAATTGTGCCAACTTCATTATTTCCGTACATCACGCTAACTAGAATTGTGTCAGGACGAATGGCCTCCAGCACGGATTCAGAGTGTATTCTACCATAACGGTCTACGGGCAAATAAGTAACCTCAAATCCATCCTTTTCCAGCTTCTCGCAAGTATGAAGCACAGCATGATGCTCTATAGATGTAGTAATGATATGTCTACCACGTTGGGATCGAGCTGCAACTGTTCCGAAAATAGCCAGATTATCGCTTTCGGTCCCACCGCTTGTAAACACCAATTCATCAGAGCGGCAGCCCAATACTTTGGCAATCCTGTCACGAGCTCCATTCACCAATTTTTTTGCAGCACGACCATAAGAATGTATACTTGAGGCATTACCATATTGCTCGCGCATAACTGACATCATCACTTCAGCTACTTCAGGATGTATTGGAGTCGAAGCAGCGTGATCCAAATATATATGTTTCATAGAAACCACCTTATATTTTGAAGGTACATTTAAAACGAACTATATTTTATATTATTTTGCACAAAAAAACTACTATGATAACAACCGAAATTTTCCTTTGTTCGCCTCATTAAAAAAGAAGCAACCACTCATTCAATCGTACTGGAGAGGGTCACTTCCTTTTTATGTTAGTCATTCTTTATCTTCTTCATTATTGTTCACTCTCAAGCTTTCGAGCTACAATGCTAGATGTAGAACATATAGTTTTCTTTAGCTCCATGCTCTTCAAATGAAATCAGATTCTCAAGTGTTGTGGAATCCAATACTTCCGCAATGCCATCCCGAATGCGGAGCCACAGGTCACGTTTTGCCGGATCATCCTCTTCTGTAAAATCAACAGGTGAAATCGGGCCCTCGAGCACACGAATAATATCTCCCGCCGTAATCTCGCTCGCTTCACGGGATAGAATGTAACCGCCGTAAGCACCACGGATACTTTTAACAAGACCAGCATTACGAAGTGGAGCTATTAATTGTTCCAAATAATGTTCAGATAATTGATTTTTCTCGGCAATGCTCTTAAGTGAGGTTGGCCCTTCGCCGAATTTCGAGGCCAATTCCATCATAATCGTTAGCCCATAACGTCCTTTAGTGGAAATTTTCATAAAAAATCAACCTCTTTCAATTTTCGAATAATCTTTATATAATTGAACCTTGATCAATTAATAACAGGATATCTTTCTATTCCTATAATTAATCTCTGTTTATCGTAACATATCATATGTCTGTTTGGAAAACAAATCGCGCAATAAATGCTACAATTGTTTACCATACTGTTACAAATGTTAGGGGATCATCGTATATATCCCTTCTCTTATGATAAAATATCGACAGGTCAAAAGAGGCCTAAAGGAGTGAAAACCATGTCTAAACCAAACCATGAAACCAGAGTTGTTGTCGGAATGTCCGGGGGCGTAGACTCTTCTGTGACTGCCCTGCTCTTGAAGCAGCAAGGCTACGATGTCATTGGCATATTCATGAAAAACTGGGACGATACCGACGAGTTCGGCAACTGTACTGCGGAGCAAGATTCAGAGGATGTCAGACGTGTCTGTGAACAGATCGACATCCCTTACTATACCGTCAATTTTGAGAAAGAGTATTACGACAAAGTATTCGCATACTTCCTTGAAGAATATAAACGGGGACGTACGCCTAATCCTGATGTCATGTGCAACCGGGAGATCAAATTCGGGGAATTTCTGAACAAGGCTCTATCTCTCGGAGCTGATTATGTTGCAACTGGTCATTATGCCCGTGTTGTTGAGGAAGACGGCGAGTTCAAGCTGCTGCGTGGTGTAGACAGCAACAAGGACCAAACTTATTTTCTTAATGCCCTGAATCAAGAACAATTGTCCAAAGCGATGTTCCCGATCGGTCACCTTCCTAAACCAGAGGTTCGTAAAATCGCTGCTGAAGCCGGACTATACACGGCCAAGAAAAAAGATAGTACAGGAGTATGTTTTATCGGAGAACGCAACTTTCGCGAGTTCTTAAGCCATTATTTACCAGCTAAATCCGGTGAAATGGTCGATATCGCTACTGGCGAGGTCAAGGGTCGTCATGATGGACTAATGTACTACACACTGGGTCAGCGTCAAGGTCTCGGAATCGGCGGTTCAGGAAATGGCGAGCCTTGGTTTGTTGCGGAAAAGGATCTGGAGAAAAATATTTTGTATGTAGTTCAAGGGGACAGTCATTACAGCCTTTATTCTACTGCTCTGACCGCTTCCGCTGTGAACTGGATTGAAGGTATTGACAAGCTGCCAAAAGGTCCGTTCAAGTGCTCTGCCAAGTTCCGCTATCGTCAACCGGATCAAGGTGTTACAATAACACCGCAGGAAGATGGTACAGTATTTGTTGAGTTCGACCAACCACAAAAGGCGATAACGCCTGGACAAGCTGTTGTATTTTATGATGGTGAACTATGTCTTGGTGGCGGTACGATCGAAGCACCAGTTAAATTGCCGAAAAAATAAAGATGTAAAGTAAAAAAAGTTCCGAGGCCTATGAAATGGGTCTCGGAACTTTTTTCGCCTCACTCGCCATCGCCTGTTTGCCGCTCCACTCACCATTTCTACGTCACTTTTGACGCTCATGCATCCGTTTGATGCAACGCCAGCATGTATTACTCAATCACCTTATACATTACTCTCTATTTCTGCGCCGCAGCTCCTGATTATGACGGATTTTACTCTCATTCCCTTGCTCAGTCGCTTCATAAAATGTTCTTCCGGACAAGCTACTCGGTAAATACTCCTGCTTCACATAGTGCCCCGGGTAGTTATGCGGATATTTGTAGCCCTCATGTCCAAGCTTAGCAGCTCCCCTGTAGTGGGTATCCCGTAAATGCAAAGGAACTTCGGCTGATTTCACCTCGTCAATCGCTGACATCGCGTTCGAAATCGCTGTAACGACTCCATTGGATTTGGGGCTCTCCACTGCAAACAAAATAGCCTGTACAATGTTCAGCCTTGCCTCCGGCCAACCGTTATTGCGATAAGCATCCAGCGCGGCAATCGCCTGTACCATGGCTTGAGGATTGGCTAATCCGATATCCTCGCTGCTTGCTGCGATCAAACGACGAATAAATGTCATCGGGTCCATACCTAATTTCTCCACCGCGTACAGGAACCAGAACAAGGCAGCATCGCTTGAGCCGCGGATGCTTTTATGAAAAGCCGAAAGAACATCATATTGTGTAGATTCATCCGCTTTAACCAAAGGACGACGAATCGATTCTTCTGCTACCTCCAGCGTAATATGGACGGTTCCATCACTCTCGGCCGGTGTTGTCATAGCTGCAAGCTCAAGTGCATTCAGCGCACGCCGAATATCTCCGTTCGCCATTACTGCAATATGCTCAAGTGCCTCTTCGTCAACGTTAAGCTTCATGAAGCCTAGCCCGTTCTCGGAATCCTCCAGCGCTCGCTTCATCGCGATCTTGGAGTGCTCCTTGTTAAGTGGCTCTAGTTGGAACAAGGTCGAGCGACTGAGCAAGGCTCCGTTCACATAATGAAACGGGTTCTCTGTCGTCGCCCCGATAAAAATAATCGTTCCTTTTTCAACAGCCGGGAGCAGCGCATCCTGCCGGGAGCTGTTGAATCGATGCACCTCGTCCAAAAACAGAATCGTTTTTGTCCCATAAAAGGATTTGTCATTATGCGCTTTCTCAATAACTTCACGAACATCCTTTACCGATGCATCTACCGCATTAAGTCGAACAAATTCGGCCTGAGTATGCTTGGATATAATATGGGCAAGTGTCGTCTTTCCGCAGCCTGGAGGACCATACAGCAAAATCGAAGACACCTGATCCGCTTCAATCGCACGGCGCAGCAACTTCCCTGGACCAATGATATGTTCCTGACCAATATATTCATCCAACGAGGTCGGCCGCATACGATCCGCTAGCAGTCTTCCGGTTGGGTCATTATCTTGACGAACTGAAAATAAATCCATACCTTCACTTCCTTGATTACATCATCATTATCAACTTACTCGCAACCTCTATTTTAACACAGCCATAGTAAAAAACACTTATAATCGTTCTTTCGCTACCGATCAAGAGTCATATATGAGTTAATATAGATGTCGGGCCGACAAATAGCTGGAAAAGGGGGCTGATCAAAGTGTTTACAGCGAGCGAGGTGGCTTTCGCTTAACGCGGAAGCCCTAGACAGGGGGGCCGCAAGGCCCCTCTTATTTATTGCTATCTTGAATTTTTTTGTAGGATTGCATGTTAAAATATGTTAATATAGATCCGATATCATTAAATTATCCAACAAAAATTTCTATGCCGAAAGGGGGATTTACGACATGTGGACTTATTTCAATACCTTATTGATCACTGAACCAAGAAATAAGGAGGACCATGCTCGTGAACTACAAAAATGGGAAGGATGTGCTTCCCCCTAGGCTGCTGAAGGAGCTTCAGCGCTATATACAAGGCGAACTGCTCTACATCCCCAAATCGGAAAAATCCAGAGCATTATGGGGAGAATTGAGCGGAACCCGCACATCAATCGCCAAAAGAAATCAGGAAATATACTATATGCACCATAAAGGCCATTCCATCAGTGATTTGGCAAAAACCTATTATCTGTCTGATGAGAGTATCCGCAAAATCCTCAGCAAAATGAGAGCGTCCTATCGCGAGGCCGCCGCCACAGCTAGTGAATAATTCGATGATAAATAATGGAACACTGTTAAAATAGAAACAACCGCCTATGAGTGCATAAGGCGGTTGTTTTAGTTTTATATAGGCTAACTTGTTGCCACAACATAATCCGGCAGCTTTTCTCCATGCAAAAGCCACAATTCATGCAGCGCCCGTGTACATCCCACATAGAGAAGCTTTGCATCACTTGGTCCATAGTGGTCTTGGTCTACATCAGTTACTATAACCGCGTCGAACTCTAATCCTTTAGACAAATACACAGGCAGTACAGAAATACCGCCTTCATATTGCGTTTTGTCACCGTTGATTAAATGGGCTTCGACCGATTTTTCAAGTAAGTAAGTATGCAGCAACTCAGCTTCATGCAGCGTTCGGGTTAACAACGCAACTGTGCGATAGTCATGCGAACTTGCTTGTTCCAATGTAGCCGAAATAATCCGCAATCTATCGTTCCCATAGGCTGGTTCAAGACGAACAGGGTCGCCGCTACGGAATACCGGAACCGCAAGCAATTCACTGCCCACACCACGCTTTAATATTTCGTTGGCAAAATCGATAATCTCCATCGTTGAGCGATAGCTTCGAGTCAATGCAAAATAAGCTGTCTCTTCAGGATCAAAAAGAGTCTGCATCTCCTCCCATTTGCGAACCCCTTTGTAGTAATGGATGCCTTGCGACAAATCACCAAGTATCGTAAAGGAATGTCCTCTTACAAATCGATCCAATACCGCCACCTGAAACGGACTAAAATCCTGCGCTTCGTCGATAACGACGTGGTCAAAAGTCAGATTCCCGTTAATCTCCTGAATACCAGAATATATATATAGCAGTGCAGCCATGTCCTCTTCATGCAGCATTCCTTTTTTCAGGTAGGCTTGTGTTTCTTTGAAGATTCCTTTTGGTATTTTGTCGGTAATTGCTTGAATCTCTTGGGACTCCGCTTTGGAGGGTATAAATAAGCTCCGATACAGAGCCAACGCTTCTAGCTCCGGCCACTTTTTGGCATACGCCTTTTCCCGCTGCTGTGCTTTTTTCTTACGCTCCTTCATCACGGCAGCAGACGGAGATTTCTTAAGCTCCATTTCAATCCAGCGATGGATACGGGCTAGAACCCGCTCCTTACGCTCTGCTACCTTGTAGTGGCGATATTCATCCTCGAACCATTGCTCAATCATTTTGTAAGGAAGCCTTTTCCCTTCCCATGGCTCGAAATCGATCACCGGAACAATATTAGGCGCTATATGTTCTAAATATTCGTCCAGCACCGACTTAAACTCAAGTGAACCTTTATATCTTCCCGGTAGAAGTGAATCCTCTAAAGCCTCGTTTCCCTTCTCACTGCTATCAAACCAACGTACTAGAGAATCCGTATCACTAACCAAGAGCCCATCATTATGAATTCCAAGGATCTGAAGAGCCCAATGGCTGAAGGTGCTCTGCATGATATCACCAACGCCCAATTCAGGCAGCACCTCTGAAATATAATCGATAAACATGAGGTTCGGTGCAAAAATGACCATGCGTTCTGCCTTGATCTGCTCCTTATACTGATACAGCAAAAAGGCGAGTCTGTGCAGTGCCACTGTTGTTTTACCACTACCTGCTACGCCTTGAATGATGAGTGCTGTATTTTTCGCGGCCCGGATGATCTTATCCTGTTCCGCCTGAATCGTTGAGACGATATCTCGCAGACGGTTGTCCTTATTCTCTCCCAGTCTGTATACGAGGAACTCGTCTGAAACTGCAGGTCCGTCACTATCCTTGTTAAACGTATCCACAACCCGCTCCAGTATTCCTTTACGGATTACTATGTTTCTTTTCAGATACACCAAACCTTCGATCAGACCCTCTGGCGCTTCATACTCCGCATGATCTCCACCTGTAAAAGAATAAAATAGACTGGCTACAGGAGCCCGCCAATCGATTACAATCGGCTCACGAACATCATCACCGCTTACGCCGACTTTCCCAATGTACAACGGGGACATCGACTTGCCTTGCTCTTCAAAATCCAGTCTGCCAAAATAAGGCTCACGATGCGACTGCTCAAGCTGCTGTCTCTGCATTTCACGATTTTCTTCGAGCAGCTGCTCCGTAAAATCATGTCCCGTGTAGACGGGGATGCTTCTTAATTGCTCTAGCTTCCTGTCAATAGTCTCTAAGGTGCGGTCCAGCCGCTCCTTTTCCTCTTGATAGGCACTTTGAAATTGTTCCACTTCAGTTACCTCCTAAGATCAAATTCCGTTCGTTCCTCAGCTTAACTGCCTAAAGTCGTCGAAGTCAAAAGGAGCTTTATTATATCACTGCGGGATTAAAAAAGCGAATAAAAAACCTCGTCGAGGACGAGGCTGGATGCTGCAATGGATTTTTCCCACTATTTCTTCAGGCGCATAAAGCACCAGATTTAGCTGAATCAAAACTGAATTCATACCTGAACCCCGCCCGCTTGCAACAAATCACGAACAGCAGCACTAACCATAATGAGACCTACTACTGGCGGAACAAAAGAGTTACTCGCTGGCGGCTGCTTAGCTTTGCGAATTTTCGCTCCTTCAGGTGCGATTTTCTCCGTAACATCCGCACGCGGTTTCACGGGCTGCTCGGTGGAGAACACGACCTTTACTCCTTTTTTGATCCCGTCCTCGCGCAGCTTCGTGCGAATCACGCGCGCCATCGGGTCCATATGTGTTTTGGAAATATCCGCAATCTGGAACTTAGTAGGGTCCATTTTGTTTGCTGCACCCATACTAGAGATCATAGGAATATTCCGTTTACGGCATTCTTTGATCAAATGAATTTTATAAATAATCGTATCAGAAGCATCGAGCACATAATCGATATCATATTTAAACAACTCTTCATACGTTTCTTCCGTATAGAACATATTTAAAGCGATCGTTTCACAATCCGGATTGATCAGCTTAACCCGCTCGCTCATCAAATCTGCTTTCTTTTGTCCGACTGTTGTAGTCAAGGCATGAATTTGACGATTCACATTCGTGATATCGACAACATCCTTATCAATAAGGATAATCCGACCGATTCCAGTACGGGCCAGTCCTTCGACTGCCATCGCACCTACACCGCCAATTCCAAGTACCGCCACAGTACTATTTTTCATTACAGCAAGGCCTTCAGCTCCGATAGCGAGCTCTGTCCGTGAAAATTGATGAAGCATTGTCTGCTAACCTCCTATTAACCCTCGACGATAATTTCAACCTCCTGCAACCCCGCTAATTGCGTTTTAATATACAGTTGATTGTCCTGTTTGTCATAATACCATCCAAAACTCTGCTCCTCAAGATGCTTCATTTCAGGAACTTCTGAAATCAGGTTCACAGACTTCGGAATAAAGGAAAGATGATGAACAGTAAACAGTATGGATTTATCGTCTTGTTGTAATCCGAAGACCTCATAAGCAGCACTAATTGTATATTGACGATCATTCTCTTCAGTACTAATTTGAATCAAATTATAAGCTCCTTGAGCATACCGATCACTTAAACCATCATCCTCATACAGAGTAAAAGCACCACAGGCATCTGTATGATATGAAACCTCAGCACCTATTGCCCCTACATCACCCTGAGCTGCCGCACCTAACCTGCCTTGACCATATAAATGGATATCAAGCCTGTGCCAAATTGCCTGACCCGTATGCTGCATCAGCTGTGTCTGAGGAAGGATAGCCCCTGCCCGAATGTATAGCGGCAAAACATCAAGCGGCGCATGAGCGATAATATGAGCGCCTCCCTCATATCGCGTTCCTGTCCAATAATCAAACCAGATACCTTCAGGTAAGTAGACAACCCTGTGTTGTTTGCCTGGTTCATAGATCGGGGCAACAAGCAAATCTTTTCCCAGTAAAAACTGATCAGACAAATGATACGTATTGCGATCCTTAGGATACTCCAACACTAACGGCCGCATAATAGGGAGTCCTGTGCAGGTTGAGTCATAAAAAAGAGAATAGAGATAAGGAAGCATCCGGTATCTAAATTCAATATATTTTCGGCAAATCTCTTCGACCTCATCATTAAAAGTCCATGGCTCTTGGTTGCGAGTATCGATAGCACTGTGATTTCTACAGAAAGGAGTGAATACGCCTAACTGGGTCCATCTGGCTAACAGCTCTCCAGAAGCATGGTGCATGAACCCGCCAATGTCTGCTCCGCAAAAAGCTACCCCGGAGAGTCCGAGATTAAGTCCCATCGACATTGACAATCTCATATGGTCCCAATAGCTCCGATTATCTCCCGTCCATACCGTGGCATATCGTTGAATTCCGGCATAACCTGCTCTTGTCAACACGAATGGCCTTTCTCCCTGCAACAGCTTCTCCATTCCTTCATAAGTTGCCTGACTCATGAGCAAGCTGTAAATGTTGTGCATTTCTCCATGTGTTTTTGGATTTCCATCATTACGGTGAATCACGTTGTCATCCATCGTTTTCGTAGGAGAATTAAATACACTGGGCTCATTCATATCGTTCCATATTCCACTGATTCCATAGTCCACATAAAACTGATGAAGTGCTCCCCACCATTCACGAGTAACTTCATCCGTAAAATCCGGGAATACGCTTGGACCTGGCCAGACGGCTCCAACATACTCTTTACCATCAGGAGTTTGGCAAAAACGTCCCTCTTCAATCCCCTGCTCGTATACCTCATAGCCATTCTGGACTTTTACGCCTGGATCAACTATAGGCACTATACGAAATCCCAGTTCCTTCAATTCGCTCATCATGGCTGCAGGGTCAGGAAAACGATCCGTATCGAAGGTGAACACTTTATAATCGTCCATATAATGAATATCAAGATAAATAACGTCGCATGGAATGCCCTTGGATCTGAAGTTTTGCGCGAGCTGAATGACTTCCTCCTGATTCATATAGCTGAATCTGGATTGCTGATAGCCTAATGACCACAGTGGTGGAAGCGGCATTTTACCTGTTAATATCGAATAATTCGTAACGACATCCTTAAACCCGGGGCCAGTAATGAAGTACAAATCCATTTCTCCGCTGGCCGTCTCAATAAAGTAGCTATCTAGCGCTTCGCGCAAATCTACAACAGTTCTTCCCGGATTATCAATAAACAATCCGAAAGTATTATCGGATGCATGGTGTATCAGCAGCGGGATCGATTGATATAGCGACTCCATATCGGGTACGTGCGGATCAAACACATCGGAATTCCACATCGTATATCTCTCGCCGCGTTTATTTAAATATCCCGTAGTCTCACCGAGTCCGTATATCATAGCTTCATCATCCATGCCGCCCTGACACCGCACAGCGGTATCAGAGAAGGACAGCTTGTAAGACCCACACAACGTTCCCTGACCAGTCTTCACATAAAAAGACAACGCAGCTATATCTACAACGAGGACAACATTACCCCTAGTAATTTCCAATTCATTATTCAGCTCAATCACATTCCAGCCTTCAAGCGGTTCATAGGGTAGCAACGCCTTTGATGGCTCTAGCTCAGCATCTCTACCCTCCAGTGAGACCGATATTCTGACAATACCCGGCGTCACCAGCTTTACGGTAAGATTGGCATGCTCACTATAGATCATGACATACTTGTCCCTACACTCGTAGCCCTTATACGGACCAATGTCACGATATATCGAGATAGACTCGCTCTCTATTTGATCTGGGTGAATTTTCTCACTCGTTTGCATGATTTTTCACCACTCCTTCTTTTTCTATTTGACAGTACAGTTCACGATTCATATCAATTCTTGTATAAAATATGAAATCTATACGGACCGAGCTCAGCCTTATATTCACCTTCATAATTTTGATCGCTCACAAATCCGTCCTCCACCATATCTGCTTCCTTCCACACACCATCAGGTAAAGAAACAGTGACCAAGCTTGACGAAGAAGATGCATTCATAGCTACGATCAGATGATCCTCTCCTTCCTGGCGTTCATATACGAGCAGTGATGAGCCCTTCTCGGCCGATTGAACCCGAAACGCCCCTGAAATTAATGCTGGATGATCTTTACGTAATTTTATACACTTTTTGTAAAAAGTTAACAAGTCCAAATCCTGATTTTGTTTCTCCCAAATCATGCATTTACGGTTATCCGGATCAAATTGTCCGTCCAGACCAATTTCATCTCCGTAATAAATACTTGGAGCCCCGATAAAAGTAAACTGAAAAGCTACAGCCAGCTTCATCTTCGCTTTATCATTCTCGCACAAGGTCAACAAACGAACCGTATCATGTGTATCCAAATGATTAAATGAAGCTTCATTCACCTGCTGCGGATATCTGGCTAAATACCTTCCCAGTTTTGACACAAAAGAGTGCGCATCCTCATGCTGGAAAACAAAAAAATCAAGAATAGCATTCGAGACCGGATAATTCATAACCCCGTGGAACTGGTCCCCCTGCAGGAACTTCATCCCGTCATGCCAAACTTCACCCAAAATATAAGCATCCGGTTTGACTTCTTTTACCGCTTTAGAGAACTCTCTCCAAAAAGTATGGTCCGTCTCGTTAGCTACATCCAGTCGCCATCCGTCCATATCGGTCTCTTCGATCCAATAACGACCTACCTGAAGGAAATAATCACGTACTTCCGGATTCGAGGTATTCAGCTTTGGCATCGTTTTTTCAAATGCAAACGTCTTATAGGTTGGAATGCCATCTACCACTTGAAGCGGCCATTCCTGAATGTGGAACCAGTTGTAATACGCTGAGTCAGGGCCTTTTTTTACTACATCCTGAAACTGGGGCCACGTAGCACCGGAATGATTAAATACTCCGTCCAAAATGACGCGAATTCCCCGTTCATGACAGGAGCGCACTAATTCCTTTAGCGTTTCCTTCGTTCCAAAATGAGGATCAATTTTCATGTAATCCTGTGTATCATATTTATGATTGGCTGGTGCTTCAAATATAGGATTGAAATATATCACGGTAATACCCAGGTCGGCTAAATAGTCCAGATGATCAATAACTCCTTGCAAATCACCACCGAAGAAATTACGATATTCCGGCTTATCTCCCCATTCATGTATTCCTTCCGGATCATTGGACTTATCGCCATTTGCAAAGCGCTCCGGGAAGATTTGATAAAATATTGCGTTTTTCGCCCAGTCCGGTGGACTTTGCAAATCGATCGGGTGCAGGTAAGGGAACTCGAAGCATCCCAGATGCTCCTTTGGCATGGTTTTATCGAACCCTTTTTCTGTGAACCAAATCTGCTCCTCACCCTTTGTCAAAAGAAAACAATAAGCCAATCTACCGTAAGGTGGATCTACCTCCGCTTGCCAATAGTCATAAAGCTCATCGTAAGCAAGCAACTCCATTTGCTTGACCTTCATATCTCCCCACGGCTTGCACTTGTCTCCGTAGAGTACATTGATTTTATCGATATCCGCTCTTTTTGTACGAATACGTACATGAACCGAGCGTTCATTATATCCGTAAGCCCAGCAATCGTTTGATCGATGATAAATAGCTTCCAATAGCATAGAGTTTCCAGCTCCTTTAGTATAATGTCAGTTTCCGGATTTGCAGATCAGCCTTTATCGGCGCCTGCCATAAGCCCTTCAACCAAATAGCGTTGCAGGAAAATAAATAATAAAGTCAGCGGTACAGCAACCAATACACACCCTGCCGCAAACATAGTAAACTCTGTCGCAGATCTACCTTGTACTATGCGGAACAAGCCTACAGCCAGGGTTTGTTTTTCTGGCGTACTTAGTACCATATTGGCAAAAATAAAATCAACAAACCCGCCGCTGAAGGAAGTCAACGCAAGATAGACCAGCATCGGCTTGGAGAGCGGCAATATAATACGACGAAATACAGTTAAATGCCCTGCACCGTCTATTTTTGCAGCATCCACCAAACTCTGCGGAATCGTATCGAAGTAGCCTTTGACATACAGGTATCCCATCGGTGCCCCGGCCGAATAGACCAGAATCAACGAAATGTGCGTATTCAGAAGCTGCAGCTGCATTAACAAAATGTAGACAGCAATCATACTCATGAAGCCCGGAAACATCCCGATCACGAGCAGGCCAAGCATCATTTTCTTACGGCCCTTGAACCGAAAACGCGAGAATACATATCCTGTGATTGTTACGAGAATTGTGCTGAATATCATCGTAAAAAAAGCAACTTTAAAGGTGTTAATGAACCACTGCCCAAAAGGGTACTTTTCAAATAAATCACTGTAATGCTCCAGTGTGAACGAGGACGGGATCAAGGTCTCACTGTACAAGGCATTTCCCGGACGGAAAGAAGACATAACGACCCAAAGTGCCGGATATACACAAGCAATACCAATAATAATTAGCCCCAGGTAGCAGAATAGATTGCCCATACTGAATTTACGCTTCGATGTTGTCATCTGTAGTCATCCTCCTCCTTAAATGCTTTCGTTCGACGAACATTGATAATTGCGAAGGACGCAACAATGATGAATATAAAGATACCGATAATCGATGCAAAATTGTATTTACCGCTGTCCATCGTTAATTTAAACAACCAGGTAATCAAAATGTCCGTACTGCCTGCAGATTGATAATTCGGATTTGCAGGATTACCATTCGTCAGGAGATAAATCAAATTGAAATTGTTAATATTGCCGGCAAAGGACATAACAAGAAGTGGTCCAAAGGAAAGCATGACGGATGGAAAGGTTATGTTGCTGAATTGCTGAAATGGTGTGGCTCCGTCAATTTCGGCAGCTTCATACAAATCCCTCGATATTGTTGTAAGAATACCGATAATCATAAGCATGGTAATTGGAAAACCAATCCAGATATTAACAATAATAACTGTAAATTTGGCCCAGAACGGATCTGTTAACCAAGGCAAGCCTCCAAGTCCAAAATAAGACAAATATTGATTGATCGGACCAAATTCTCCATTGAACATGTTTCTCATGATCAACAGGGAAATGAACTGAGGGATCGCGTAAGGAATAATAAAGAGAGTCCGCCAGAAGCCTTTAAAACGAATCCCTTTTTTCTGAACCATCAGAGCTGCAGCAAATCCGCCTGTAAATGTAGTCAAGGTCGCACATACCGTCCATATGAGCGTCCAGAACGCTACTCCAAAGAAAGTCTGATTCCACGCCTTGATCGTAAAAATATCCTTGAAGCCATCCAGCCCGATCCAGCTGACGAGCTTGGCTGGAGGTAAATAATTTGGCGCAGAATAGTTCGTAAACGCTAGAGAAATCATGAAAAGAATAGGCATTATAGTAAAGAAAATAACGAGCAGAATCGGTAAGGAAATGATCATTTGCGGAAACTTAACCTCACCGAGATAATGAAGTGTATCAGAGAAACGGCGCGGCGCTATTCCATGTTCGCGCATTTTTCCAACGTTGTAGGCATCCTTTACATTAGCGATATAAATAGCAACTATGATGAGCATTGCTATAATGACGATCATGCCTTCAATCATCAGGAAGATCGAATGGTCTCCACGGACATTGACGTAAACCTTGCCTACTTTTTCGAGATGATCGGCTTGTTCTCCTAATGTCACCAATCCCCAGATAGCTTTTGGCAATACCATTGCCAACGTAATCCCTAGCAGATGAACGATAAATAGTAGAAATCCTTTAATAATTTGTCTATTGTATATTTGACCAAACCCCATACCTATGAGCGATAATACGGTCGCCCACTTACGATGCTGGTTCATTGTCAATCATCTCCCGTATAAGAGGTTGTTCAAAAAGTCATATTTTGAACGCGTATATCAATACAAAATGGACGACGTCATCCGTCACTTAGAACGGACGACGTCATTCAATATCCAACGTTATTTTTTCAACGTCTCTATGCCTTGCTTCATACTTTCAACAGCGCTATCGAGCGTCTTCTTGACATCTTCGCCTTTCCAGATCAACTCAAGAGCATTTGCCATAGGAGCCCATACTTGCTGCATTTCAAAAATGGAAGGCATTGCAATGGAATGCTCGAACTGCTTAATTGCTCCGCTCACCATTGCGTTATCTTTAATTGCCGGTTCATTCTCCATTCCTTTTCGAGCTGGAATGAATCCGGTCATTTCAAAGTTTTTGAGCAATGCTTCTTGCGAGGTTACATATCTGGCGAACAATTTCGCTGCGTTAGGATATTTACTGTAAGCACTCACGTAATAAGCCTTCACACCAGCAAAAGTATCTGGCTGTTGTCCATTCGGAAACTCAGGCAAAGGAACCATACCTACTTCAAATGAAAGGTTGGAGAAATTGCCGATATTCCACACACCATCAAGATTAATTGCCAACTTCCCTTCCTGGAACAATCCAGTTTTTACATCAATCGTTGCATCAGCTGCTTCCATTGGCAGAATTTCACGCATGGATTGGAAGTATTTCATTCCTTCAACAGACCCTTCGTTGTTCAGTCCGATATCTTCAGGGTTTGTGTTGTCATTTCCAAAAATATAGCCATTAAAACCAGAGATGAACGGATATGCAAAATAGAAAATGTTCAGCGGCATCATAAAACCGTATTTCTTCTTGGCTGGATCATTATACTTTTTGGAGAAGCTGATAATATTGTCCCAACTGCTCAGATCATTCTCAGTAACCAGCTCCTTGTTATAAAACAAAGCATAAGTCTCCATGTTACGTGGATATCCGTATAAAATGCCGTCCTTAGTAACCGCGTTTACAGCTGTCTCCTGGAACTCTGCACGTGTCTCTTCTTCAAAAAAATCATTTGGCAGTACAAAACCGCCTGCAATTGCTTCACTCAGATTGTCATGCGGCAATACGAGAACGTCAGCGGCCAATCCTGCAGGACCATCGGTTTTCATTTTTTGCATCTGCTCTGGGGCTCCCTGTTCTTGAACCTCTACCGGAATGTTGTACTTCTCAGAAAACTCTTTCACAATTTCTTTTAAAAAAGGAGTTCCATCATTTCCATCCCAAACGATCAGTTTAGCTCCAGATTCAGGAGTCAATTGCTCATCTTCTGCTGCAGCATCAGTTCTATTGTTAGTATTGTTGGCAGCACCTTGTTGTTCAGCTTTAGTCCCATTGGTTCCATTAGAAGTCGAATTATTCTTTGATGAACATGCCACTGTAGTCGTAAATAGCAACACCATCACACACAATAAAGACAGCATTTTTCTAAATTTCATATTCATTGCAAAACCACCCTTCTAGTTAATTAAACGCTTACATTGATTTTACTAAAACATTTAATCAAACATGTTATTTATGTAGCCCTTCTCCAGTAATAGTTAAGCTTTCAGACCACCTCCTTTAATCAACTTTTTGATTAAACGTTTAATCATTTATCAAAAAAATATAGTTACACCTTGTGTGAGAACTATATTTCTTTATAACTTGTACTGCTTTGTCTGACCGCCAGGCTCACTGGAATTTTCACGGACCTTTTATCTATACCAAGGCCTGTTCCGTCAATTTGATCCAGAAGCATTTTTACCGCGATCTGACCTTTAGCTACAATATCCTGCCGAATGGTAGTCAGAGAAGGAATCAGATACTGGGAATAAAAAATATCATCAAACCCAACAATCGACAAATTAGCAGGAACAGATAGGCCTATATCATGCAAGCCCCGAATCAAACCAATCGCCGATACATCCGAGAAGGCAAAGATAGCACTGATCTTACTCTTATAGTTGCCGATGCGCTGAGCTACCTGATAACCTCCCTGAATAGAAGGCGACTCTTCAAAAACCAACTCAGGATCTTCTGGAATCCCGGATTCTCTAAGTGCTCTTAAATAGCCTTGATGACGGAAATAATTAACCCCGCCTTCCTCCAATTTGCCTGTAAGCACTCCGATTACTTTATGTCCTAGCCCGATTAAGTGTTTGGTTCCTAAG
This sequence comes from Fontibacillus panacisegetis, assembly GCF_900102215.1. GTDB lineage: Bacteria > Bacillota > Bacilli > Paenibacillales > Paenibacillaceae > Fontibacillus > Fontibacillus panacisegetis. The sequence goes on along the minus strand of NZ_FNBG01000021.1, from coordinate 33,421 downwards.
TATCCACCTGCTTCATCATCAAGATCAATCTGATGAAAATCAGGATTGGATAAATGACTATCCAAAAACACGCATGGAATATCTAGAGACAGCAATTTCTGAAAAGCTGACGTATGTTCAAATACACCAACTACAATAAGACCGTCTAAATGGCGCTGCCTTACAAACGAAAAGTCTTCATTCTCATCAATTCCTAGTAGAATAACCTGTACCTCGTGATGACGTGCTCCACTCTCTACCCCGCGTACAAACTCCCAATAGAACGGATTGTCCTGAAGCATTCCCTTTTCCAGAAACGGTACAACTACCGCAATCAGATGTGATTTCATATCTTTCAGGCTTCGTGCGGATGCACTAGGTACGAAATGCAATTCCTGAATGATCTTGTTCACCTTGCTCACAGTATTTGGCGATACTCTGCCTTTGCCATTAATAACATTGGATACCGTCGCAATTGAAACGTTTGCAAGACGCGCGATATCTTTGATCGACACTTTGTTGTTCATTTGAGTTCCAACCTTATTTCATGATTAAACGTTACATCAAGTACAATTTGATTAAAACATCCTCTTGTTTCTTTGTCAATAATATTTTTCGCACAAAAAGAGGCCCCCTGAATCAAGGAGCCCCTTTATTGTGATAACCGTATTATTTCTTCTCTTCAACAGGTTTCTTCGCCAGCTTGATATGCAACTGCTCTATTTGAAGAGCATCTACCTCGGACGGAGCGTTCATAAGCAGATCGGTCGCACTCGCTGTTTTAGGGAATGCAATTGTCTCACGCAGGTTAGTGCGACCGGACAGGAGCATTACGAGACGGTCAAAACCGAAGGCAATTCCGCCATGCGGTGGTGTACCATATTCAAACGCATCCAGAAGGTAGCCAAACTTGTCTTGAGCTTCTTCCATAGACATGCCGATGGCTTTGAACATTTTTTCTTGAATATCACGTTTATAGATACGCATAGATCCGCCGCCAACTTCATAACCGTTCAATACGAGGTCATAGGCTTGAGCCAGAATTTGTCCTGGGTCTGTATCAAACAATTCGATATCTTCTTCACGTGGACGTGTGAACGGATGGTGTTCAGCTACATAACGTTTTTGCTCTTCATCCCAGCCAAGCAACGGGAAGTCAACGACCCAGGCAAATTTAAATACATTATCGTCGATCAGACCAAGCTGACGACCGATTTTCAGACGCAATGCACCAAGAACGTCGGCAACTACCTTTTTGTTGTCTGCGGAGAAAAGAAGCAAGTCTCCTTCTTCTGCACCAGTACGTGCCTTAAGATCTTCAATTTCTTGCTCAGTGAAGAACTTAACGATCGGTCCGCGGAATTCACCTTCCTTCACCTGAATCCAAGCAAGACCTTTAGCACCGTAACGGGATGCATACGTACCCAGATCATCAATGTCCTTACGGCTCCAAGTTCCGCAGCCTTTAGCGTTCAACACTTTAACTTGTCCGCCTTTTTCGATGACAGAAGCAAATACCTTTACTCCACTAGTCGCTACAAGGTCGCTGACATCCTGCAGCTCCAAGCCAAAGCGCAGATCAGGCTTATCAGAGCCGTATTTGCCAATCGCATCGGCGTAGCTAAGACGCTGGAATGGAGTAGGGATATCAATGCCTTTAGTTTCTTTGAATAGACGAACAACCAATTGCTCCATCATGTCGAGCAGATCGTCCCGTGAAAAGAATGAAGTTTCAATATCGATTTGAGTAAATTCAGGTTGACGGTCAGCACGCAGGTCTTCATCACGGAAGCAGCGAGCGATTTGATAGTAACGTTCAACGCCACTCACCATCAGCAATTGCTTATAAAGCTGCGGGGATTGTGGCAATGCGAAAAATTCGCCTGGATGCACACGGCTTGGTACGAGATAGTCACGCGCACCTTCAGGAGAGCTCTTCGTTAGGATTGGTGTTTCTACTTCAATAAAGCCTTCTCCATCCAGGAAATCGCGGAATACTTTAGCTGCTTTCGAACGAAGCAACAGCGTATTTTGCATTTCCGGACGGCGAAGATCAAGATAACGATATTTCAAACGAATGGATTCATCAACTTCTACGCCATCTTCAATAAAGAACGGAGGAGTTTTTGCAGCGTTCAACACTTCAATTTCAGTAATTTGCACTTCAATTTGACCTGTCGGCAAGTTAGGGTTTATTGTCTCGGCATCACGCTGTACAACCTTCCCGCTAACTGCAATAACGTATTCGCTGCGAACCTTATCGGCTACTTGAAGCGCTTCGCCGGAATATGCTGGGTTAAAAACAACTTGTACGATACCACTGCGATCACGAAGATCGATAAATAGTACCCCCCCAAGGTCACGACGGGTTTGAACCCAACCGTTTAATGTTACCGTTTCTCCGATGTTTGCGGTACTAAGCGTTCCGCATTGATGACTACGTTTCATAATACTGTTTGTCCCCTTTACATAAAATTATTTATATTGTGAGTTGTGTATACACTAATTAATTACTTCAGTTCATTTGCAAGTTCACTTAACTTCACAGTGCGCTGCTCACCGCTTTCCATCGACTTAAGGGCAATCTCGCCACGTTCGAGTTCGTCCTCCCCCAGGATCGCTGTGTAACGTGCCTGCATACGCTCCGCAGATTTCATCTGTGCCTTCATTTTACGACCCAGATAGTCTCTTTCAGCCGAGTACCCAGCTTGTCGAATTCTGTACAGCTGTGTAGTTATTTCCTTGTCTGCAGCCTCGCCAAGAGCAACGAAATATACATCGAGCGGCTTAACCTCGCCCATTTCAATTTCCTGCTTCTCTAGAATCAAAGCAATTCGCTCAAGTCCAAGTCCAAGTCCTATACCTGGCTGATCAGGTCCGCCAACCTCAGCAACCAGACCATTGTAGCGTCCGCCACCGCCAATCGTATCGATGGCTCCGATGCCTTGAGCCTTATATTCAAATGCTGTGTGTGTATAGTAGTCCAAACCTCGAACCAAGCGATGATTAATGACATAATCGACTTCCATAGCCGTAAGCAGCTCTTGAACTTTTGCAAAATGAATAGAGCATTCTTCATCCAGGCTGTCCAAAATTGAAGGTGCGCCTTCAAACTTGGCTTGGTCAACTTTACAATCCAATACACGAAGCGGATTGCGTTCCATACGGGATTGACAGTCCTTACACAAAGTATCTTTCATAGGCATAAGGAACCCCAGTAATGTCTCCCGATAAGCCGCACGAACAGCAGGATTGCCTACCGAGTTAATTTCTACCTTAACCCCTTGCAAACCAAGCTCACGGCAGTATTGATACCCTAGTGCTACTACCTCGGCATCTATTGCTGGATCTGTAGCTCCGAAGGCTTCTATCCCAAATTGATGAAATTGACGCTGGCGACCTGCTTGTGGTCGTTCATAACGAAACATGGGGCCAATATAGTACAGCTTGCTCACATCAGGCTCACCATACAATTTGTTCTCAACGTAAGAGCGAACCACCCCTGCAGTCCCTTCTGGACGCAGAGTCATACTCCGATCTCCTTTATCAAGAAACGTGTACATTTCCTTCTCCACAATATCAGTCGTCTCACCCACACCTCTTTCGAACAGTGACGTCTGTTCAAAAATAGGTGTCCGAATTTCACGGTAATTGAAGCGTCGACATAGATCGCGAGCCTTCTCTTCAATATATTGCCATCTCTCTACTACTCCTGGCAGCAAATCCTGCGTGCCTTTTGGTTTCTGAAAAGACATATATTTCCCTCCATCTTTTACTATTTGAAAATAAAAAAACTCCCCTCCCTGTTTGATTACAAACAAACAGGGACGAGAGATCGATTGTTCAAATCACCCGTGGTGCCACCCACATTCCGAATATTCACTAATGAAATATTCGCTTTAAACGGTTAACGCCCGCCTGCGCCGTACGTCTACTCTGACAAAGCAACACATAAAGCTCATTGCCCTACACGCCATGCATTTCGTCGTCGGTTCTCAGGGAAGTCATTCGTTCAATCATCACCAGAATCCTTTCAGCCCAGGGATTCCTCTCTGCAGATGTGGGGTTGAATTACTTTGTCCCTTCATCGAATCACTATAAAAACTGTATACTCACTGATTTTAAGGAACTGCAGTAATAAAGTCAAGTCTAGAAAGTGCAGAAAAACACGCTACAAAGAAAAAAACCTGCTACCAACGGGGTGCAGGTCCAAAGATATTATATTAAAAAGGGGGTCATGCTGTTATTATATACAGACTATGTTAAAGGAACATGAAACTAATATTACAGTTATATTACAAAGTAGAAAGCGTTTACTCAAAAGACTCATCCACAATTGCACCTTTTGACCTTAGCATGCTGACAATTTCATCATAATCAGTATCTGTTACTTTTGCACTTAATACGTATTTCAAATGGTTAGAACTGGCCCGATCCACAAGATCAATATCTACAATCGGATCAATAACTCTTTGATCTCCCTGCGCCATCGTTCGCTCATCTTGAACTTCAAAGCCATCCTCATCTGCCCTTCTGTCCCCCAAAGTTATCGCTGGTATGATGGTCTGTGCATTCATCGTTCCTGGGATTCCAACCGCTCCATACGGCCCACCCATATTTGTAGCATCCCCATTTACTGGCAGGAGGGGAACTAACACATTATGACTATCATTAAGATTATCCCCCATACCTTGATCCATTCCTGCTCCCATACCCATATTTAGCGAGCTTACTTCAATGGCCTTTGCCCCTTGTGCGATAAGATGTGTTTTCGCCCCTTCAGCTTGATCCTCACTCTCAAAATATGCCTGAATATGCTTTACCATATCTTATTCTCCTTTATTTATTAATTCAGCTTTTTTCATTTACTGACGTGCCAATGATTCCCTTGATGGCTTAAGCTCATTCATCATGTCCCGATCATCGGCTTGATGCAGTTGCGACAGAATTGTAGCTTCACGTTGACCTGCTGCCTGTATGCATTGTAGTGACTGCCAAGCCTTGGCTTTCCTCGATTGCCGCATAATAAAAAGGAACTCCTTTTTTGGAAATTAACGTTCCAGACTATGTCTAGAAGGTTATCCAAAACCGAAGTTCCCTATCCAAGTGTTTTTAATTAAACGGGTGCTCCAAAATCAAAGTCACCGGTCCCCAGTTTGTGAATTCTACATCCATGTCTGCGCCAAATTCGCCAGTTTCTACAGTGAGTCCTTTCTCACGCAGCATTTCATTGAATCGATCATAAAGCGGCTTTGCCGTCTCCGGCCTTGCAGCGGAAATAAAACTTGGACGTTTCCCTTTCCGGCAGTCACCGTAAAGCGTAAACTGCGAGACTGATAATATTGCTCCACCAATATCCTGCACGCTAAGGTTCATCTTTCCCTCAGCATCTTCAAAAATGCGAAGACCCGCAATTTTCTCGGCAAGATAACCAGCTTCCTTCTCTGTATCCTCATGTGTAATTCCAACTAGTAGCGTTAGCCCTTTTTCAATCGAACCAATGACTCTGTTATCAACACTTACCTTAGCTTGCTTGCAACGCTGTACCACGATTCTCATCAGTCTGCTTACTCCCTGTCATTCTTCATGTCATTTATTGCATGATTCTGTGCACGGTGTAGACATCTTTGACACGCTTAATCTTCTCTACAACCGATTGTAAATGATCTGTATTACGGATCAAAATCGTCATATGAACAAGAGCCATCTTGTTCTTGTCAGAACGTCCAGAGACTGCTGAAATGTTCGTTTTACTCTCTGAAACGGCCTGTAGAACCTCATTCAGGAAGTTACGGCGATCATGGCCAGTGATCTCTATATCAACGCTGTAATTAGCTTCAATCGCGTTCTCCCATTCTACCTCAATGACGCGTGCAGCTTCTTCACCTTCACCTGCAGCAGGAATGTTGGGACAATCACTGCGGTGAACTGAAACACCCCGACCACGTGTAATGTAGCCGATAATGTCATCTCCAGGTACAGGATTGCAGCATCTAGCAAAACGTACGAGCAAATTGTCAATTCCTTTAACGACTACACCATTAGTTGGACGAGATTTACGAATCTCAGGAGCAGACTTCACTTCCTTAACCTCGGAGGTTAGCTCAATATAGCTTCCTTCCTCCTGCTCCTTACGAAGCTTCTCCGTCAATTTGGTCACTACCTGCGCAGCTGTAAGACCGCCAAAACCAATCGCAGACAACATATCCTCTATATCGTTAAAATTAAACTTTTTAGCAGCTTCCAGCAGCTTATCATCGGTCATCCAAACAGAAGTATCTATACTGGCTCGCTTAAGTTCACGTTCAATTGCATCGTGGCCTTTATCGACATTTTCTTCTCTCTTCTCTTTTTTGAACCACTGCTTAATTTTGCTTCGGGCATGCGAAGACTGAGCGATTTTGAGCCAATCCTGACTTGGTCCGTACGAGTGCTTTGAAGTCAGAATTTCAACAATATCGCCAGTTTTTAATTTATGGTCAAGCGGAACAATTCGGCCATTCACCTTGGCGCCGATTGTACGATTACCCACTTCAGTATGAATCCGGTATGCGAAATCCAGCGGCACAGAGCCCGTCGGCAGCTCAATAACTTCACCAGAAGGGGTAAACACAAAAACAAGATCCGAGAAAAAGTCCATTTTAAGCGATTCTACGAACTCTGAAGCATCCTTTGCTTCATGTTGCAGTTCCAGAATTTCGTTGAAAAAGGTCATTTTATTCTCTGGACCGCCAGAGTCAGAGCCTTCCTTATATGCCCAGTGCGCAGCGATCCCGTACTCAGCAGTCCTGTGCATTTCCCATGTACGAATCTGCACTTCGGTTGGTTCACCAGTCGGTCCAACTACGGTCGTATGCAGAGATTGATACATGTTGGCCTTAGGCATAGCAATATAATCCTTAAATCTGCCAGGCATCGGCTTCCATAATGTATGAATGATCCCCAAGGTTGCATAACAATCTTTAATATTATCTACAATAATCCGAATCGCAAGCAGATCATAAATTTCATTAAACTGCTTGTTCTTTGTCGTCATTTTCTTATACACGCTATAAATATGCTTTGGACGTCCAGAGAGATCCGCTTCAACTCCCATCTCATCCAGCTTCTCTGCAATTCTGGAAATTACAGTTTTGATGAATTCCTCTCTCTCTGCTCTCTTCTTACGCATCAGATTGGCAATGCGGTAATATTGCTGCGGGTTTAAATACCGAAGAGCAATATCCTCCATTTCCCATTTGATTGCAGAAATACCGAGCCGATTAGCGATTGGACAAAAGATTTCCAGTGTTTCGTAAGCAATGCGGCGCTGGCTTTCTTCAGATTGATATTTAAGCGTACGCATATTATGCAGGCGGTCAGCCAGTTTAATGACAATGACACGGATGTCCTGAGCCATAGCGATAAACATTTTCCGATAGTTTTCATTCTGCTGTTCTTCTTTGGACTGAAATTTGATTCGCTCAAGCTTTGTCAATCCATCTACAAGCAGTGCACAGTCATTCCCGAATTGGCTCTCAATCTCTTTCAATGAAACTGTAGTGTCTTCAACAACATCATGAAGAAGCGCGGCAATTATCGACAATATGTCCATATGCATGCCTACGACAATTTCTGCAACCGCTAACGGATGCAAAATATACGGCTCACCGGATTTCCGCAACTGTCCATGGTGGGCTTGTTCCGCGAATTCATACGCTTCCCGTATGCGGTTAAGGTCCGGTTCTTTTATATAGGCGGACGCCTTTTCAAGTAATCGCTCTATGCCCATTGAATCTATTCGATTCCTTTCTATATGAAAATAAGCTGAATAACTGCTTGCAAAATGTCATTCTTGCCCCATTTTTGATTGTATATTATTATGACTCTTGAGGTCTCTTCCGTCAACTCTTAGCCCAGAGTATTCAACAAATCGCGCGATGCTGACAACCTTGCTAACAATATGCAAAAGTGCATTCCAAAAAGAGGAATTTTATCCATACATCGCGAATAATCTTTCATGATAACAATTCATAATTTTAAATTAGGAGGAAATCAGCGGCATGAATGAACACATAACACCTTCATCAACAGGACTTGATCCCAAAGTAGCCGGACTGCTCTGCTACGTATTAGGATTTATCACAGGTATTATCTTTCTTATCATTGAAAAACAAAGCAAGTTTGTCAAATTCCATGCGATGCAATCTATTATTATCTTTGGAACACTAACCGTCCTGAATATTATTCTTACATACATACCAGTCATCGGATGGATTGCCTCATTCATTATTTCTCCGCTTAGCTTCATTCTGTGGATTGTACTTATGCTTATGGCTCTGCAAGGCAAGACGTTTAAATTGCCCATTGCAGGCGACATAGCCGAGAAGCAAAGTCAGAACTTTTAAGCTTTAATCAACTTGCTTCCAGCCCAAGCCACTCGCTTCGGGCTTTTTTATTCATACATAAGTATTCAAATGATCGCAATCTGGAAATAGTAAATAAAAAGTAAACGATATCATAATTTTATTGTTGAAAAATGTCGCCAATATAATTAATCTATTAAGGATAGTCATCACCTATAAAATAAGGAGTGACCCTGTTTTGCAACGTGAAATTCAAGTTAATGAAAAAGTTCCATTTGGACCCGGCCTATTGCTGAGTCTGCAGCATCTGTTCGCTATGTTCGGTAGTACAGTGCTTGTACCTAATTTGTTCGGAGTAGACCCAAGTATGATTTTGCTAATGAACGGGATCGGTACTCTACTCTACATCTTTATCTGTAAAGGCAAAATTCCGGCATACCTCGGCTCCAGCTTTGCATTTATTTCACCTGTTCTGGCTGTGCTAGGTACCCATCCTGATAATGGATATGCCCTTGCACTTGGCGCGTTCATCGTCACAGGTATTATTTTCATTCTGATCGGTGTGTTAGTTAAGTATGCTGGAACGAAATGGATTGACGTCGTATTCCCACCAGCCGCAATGGGTGCCATTGTTGCCCTGATCGGTCTGGAGCTTATTCCAGTAGCCGCTGGTATGGCTGGCTGGATCAACAGTGACCCTACAAAGGCTTGGACACCGAATCCATCACATATCACACTCTCACTCATTACCCTAGGTGTTACCGTATTTGGTGCGGTTCTATTCAGAGGATTCCCTAAGATCATTCATATTCTGATCGGTATCGTTACAGGTTATGTTGTAGCTTATTTCATGGGCGAAGTAAATACAGAAGCCATCGCGAATGCTAAATGGTTCTCAATGCCTGATGTTACAACGCCTCAATTTAACATGTCCGCGATCATCACAATCATTCCAGTAGCTCTCGTCGTAATCGTTGAGCATATCGGACACTTGCTTGTAACGAGCAACATCGTTGGCAAAGATTTATCCAAAGATCCTGGATTGCATCGTTCCTTGCTCGGTAACGGTATTTCAACAGTAATTTCCGGTTTCGTTGGTTCAACACCAAATACTACATACGGTGAAAACATCGGGGTTATGGCTCTTACAAAAGTATATTCAACCTTTGTTATCGGTGGAGCAGCTATTATCGCCATCCTGCTCTCCTTCTCTGGTAAGTTTTCAGCGCTTATTGCGTTTATACCAACACCAGTTATGGGTGGTGTATCGCTACTGTTGTTCGGTGTTATCGCAGCATCTGGTCTTCGTATCTTCGTAGAGCAAAAAGTAGATTTTTCCAAAGCTACAAATATGCTGCTTGCAACGGTCGTTCTCGTTGTCGGACTTAGCGGTACAACTTTGACACTCGGTACAGTAGAACTTAAAGGTATGGCTTTAGCTACAATTGTTGGTATTTTGCTAAGCCTTCTGTTCAAATTGTTTGAAGTACTTCGTATTTCTAACGATCTTGAGGAGTCTGAGTCATCACATTAATTAGACAGTGAGAAAGCCCGTCCGGAATTTCCGGACGGGCTTTTTTTGCAATCTTTTATTGATATTTCACCAAAGAAACCACATTGATTCCATCCAATTTATCGCGCCCGTTCAACTCACTAAGCTCAATCAAAAATGCTGTTCCGACGACATTACCACCGAGCTGACGTACAAGACTAATGGATGTAGAAATCGTTCCACCTGTTGCCAGCAGGTCATCAGCTATGAGTACATTTTGTCCCGGCTTGATTGCATCACTATGCATAGCCAGAGTATCCTTACCATACTCAAGGTCGTATCCAGCCTCAATGGTCTCATAAGGCAATTTGCCGCTCTTGCGAATAGGAACAAATCCTACGCCTAATGCGTAAGCAAGCGGAGCTCCAATTACAAACCCGCGTGCCTCCGGACCCGCAATAAGGTCAATTTTCAGATCAGAAACCAATTCCTTCAGTTCATTAATTGCTAGACGATACTTCTCCCCATCGTTAAGTAGAGTCGTAATATCTTTAAAACTAATACCAGGTTGCGGAAAATCCGGAATCACCCGAATGTAATCTTTGAAATCCAAATAGATCTCCTCCTAAATTAAATGCATAACCAACAAAACAAAAAACTTATATTATGAAACCTCCTGAATTTGGGCCAGCATCCATTCGGTAATTTGGGACGCACGTGAGTGCAGCATCATTTGCTCCATCTCTGCCAACCATCCCAGTTCCTTGTATTTGCTTGAACTATCTAGCGGACGTTTGGAGGGTGCGTTATTTACCGTTATTATTCCCGATGCCCGTTCGATGAAGTCGAGTTCTTCAAAAACATCCAGCGTCATCGCCAGCATACGTCTTGATAACGAGGTTCGGGCCTTCAGAGCTTGTACCAGCTCGTCTTCAGCTATACTTACCACAGCAAGCCTTCTAAGAAGCGCATAGACCTGTTTAAAATGTTCACGAGATGGAATCTCGATCACATCATCAGATTTGGACATCGGATGCATCAGAAATACTCTTTCTAACGATGTGAAGAGAGTTAATATGGTATTCCAGATAACGGGCGATTTAGGAAGCTCCATAACAAATAGTGTTCTAATGTGATGGGCAGCAGCATTTTCCACACCATCACTTTTCGGAAGAACACCAACTCTCCTATCATATACCCAAAGAGAGGTGTCCTTCAATTTGAAATTATACATGTCATCCGAACCATCGTTTAACACGACTGCCGTTGAATTAGCTTGGCAATTTGGCAGCTTTAACAGACGCTCCAGAATGTCTTGTATTGCAGATTCTGGATGACTGGAGCCGCGATAATCAAACACCTGCAGCTGAGGAATCGATATATCCTGAATAAACAGTTGAGCTTTGCGAGAACCATTCCACTCGTTAATTCCAGGCTCAGCAATGATGTCGACCATGGCATCCTTCGAGAGCAAATAAGCTATCTCTCCTTTGCCAAAAGCCAGAGCCTCAATCATTTTTCCATGCTGTTCTAGCGTTAATTTTAAATGCTTTCCATCTTTGCCCATTTGTCTAAGCTCCAGCAGCTTAGCGCCTCGAATGAGCAGACGAGGACTGGGATTGTCCATGCCAAATGGAGCTAATCCTTCCAATTGTTCAATGATAGGCAACGTTATTTCCTGTAGTGAGCATTCAAGATCAGCTGTCATTGTAGGAATTAAATGTTCTGGCAGCAGCAGGTCTGAAGCAAATGCATTCAACCTCTGATCAAATTGTTCCAATTGATCACGATGAAGCGACATACCTGCTGCGGATGGATGTCCGCCAAAATGTTCCAGAAGACTAGAACAATGATTTAATGCTTCATAAATATCAAAGCCCGGAATTGATCTGGCTGAGCCCTTGCACTGACCAGTATCAGAATCAATTCCCAGTACAAGAGTCGGACGATAATACCGCTCAAGAATTTTGGAAGCTACGATACCAACAACTCCTACATTCCAACCTTCTCCTGCTACAACGATAACATCAGGCAGGTTCCCTGAAGCTTCCTTACCTTCGAGCATGTCCATCGCTTCGCCCACTATATTTTCAACCAGCGACTGTCTCTCTTTATTCAAAAGATCAAGCTCATGGGCTGCCATGTCTGCTTGTTCCGAACTTTCTGCGGTTAATAGTGCTACTGCTTTGTTCGCATGGCTCATTCTGCCGCTCGCGTTAATCCTTGGAGCTAGTCCAAAGGCAACCTGAGTTGAGGTCACTTCTCCTTTGTTCCACCCTGCCACCTTAAGCAATGCCGTCATCCCAGGAAACGGGGATTGCGACATGGATTTAAGTCCTGTGCGGACAATCATTCGATTCTCTCCAACTAAAGGCATTAAATCCGCAATCGTTCCTAATGCAGCCAGTTCACTCCATGCTTCAGGTACATCTGAACCTAGCAAAGCAGTTGCGAGCTTGTAAGCCACCCCTACACCTGCCAATCCTTTGAAGGGGTACTGACAATAAGGAAGTTTGGGATTAATAAGTGCATAAGCTTCAGGTAAAAAATCTGGCGGCTCATGATGATCCGTAACTATAACATCCATACCAGCATTGTTAGCATAGGCTATTTGATCAACCGCACTAATGCCTGTATCTACCGTAATAACTAATGTAACCCCTCGTTTATGGGCCTCTTCCAAAGCATGAATGTGAAGTCCGTACCCTTCCTTCGAGCGATGCGGAATATAATATTCAAAATTAGCTCCTAATCTGCGCATTAACTGAATCATCAGTGTAGTAGACGATACTCCATCCGCATCGTAATCACCATAGACCAATATGCGCTCACCATACTCCAGAGCTTGCATTATACGAGGCACTGCCTCTTTCATACCGCTTAGCAGGTAAGGATCGTGCATATCCTCCACAGAACCATTCAAAAATGCGTTCGCCTCGTTAGCTGTTTTCATCCCGCGAGACACTAATAATTTAGCCAGAAGAGGATGAATTTCAAGCAGTTCGCTCAGCATTTGAGCGTCTGTTTCATTTGAAAGCAGAACCTTCCAGTCATATTTCGGTTGAAGCACAATTACACCTTCTTTCACCAATACACCGAAGCAAATGTCGCTACCGATATTCAAACAACAAATATTTATTGAATTAAGGTCGTACTGTTATCACCTGCATCATCATGATTGCTTTTATAAGGATAGCCGGGATCATAGGGTAAAATGAGAATACTGACCTCACTAACATGAGAGAAACGACTCATGAGCAGCACCTTGGCCCGGTTAGCTATAATATTCGCCTCCTGAACGGTCAGGCGTGGATTCACACTGATTTTGGCGTCTACAGTCACGTAATGCCCTCTCTCACGCGCTTTCAAATCTTCAACTGCAATTATGCCATGTACCCTCTGAACAGTTTCTATAAAACTGGTCGTATCCTCCTGTCTCTCCGAGAGAAGTGCATCGTAAATAGAGGTGCTAATCAAACGATACACTCTCCAAATCAGAAGACATACTACAATAAGAGATGCTACTGTATCAAGATATATCATAGCCTCTAAATCCCAGGCCTGTCCCGTCATAGCGCCGATAACACCAATTAGAATGGCAATTGAAGAATACAGAGAATAACGATGAGACTCAATTAATGATTGTGTATCTTCTGGCGATCTATTTCTCCACCACCGGTATTGAAATTGGAATACTGCCTCTTTAATCGCAATGGCAATTACGATAGCAACGCCAGCCATATAACCAGGCGCAGAAACATTTCCTTTAGATAGCGCAGTAATCGAAGAAATGCCGAGTTGCAATGCGCAGAGAAGTAATACAACCGAGATCATTATAGCTACCAAAGGTCTTATAGACTCTTTGTGGGTAAATATGCGCTGTGTCGCCCCCGTCTGTTTTCGCAAATGAGGCAATTTAACTCTTTTTACGACTATAGCCGCTGCATCCGAGGCTGAATACAATCCTCCAGCTAGCAGAGCAGGGCTGTCAAACAACAAGCCCACTATTCCTTTAAGCAATGACAGGACTACATGGTTAACTATACCGAGCCAAGTCATAGAGTCCGCTTGCACGGTCTGTTCGCGTGTCATAGTAGTAACCCTCCTGAAGCACAATCTTTCTGAAAAGAGTGATAAAGCCGCGTCAAAAAGGACGCGGCTCTATCATACCAAACATAGGCTAAATAGTCGTTTAGGACGCTTTGGCCGGCTTATTCTTTTGCTTGCTCTTAAGTACGAACCAGAGCGGGCTTGCAATAAAGATTGATGAATAGGCACCAAACAATAGTCCAATAACCATCGCCAGCGAGAACATTTTGATGGACTCTCCGCCGAACAGGTACAAGAAGAATGCTGCAATAAAGACGGTAAGTGCCGTATACAAAGAACGCATAATAGTTTGGGACACACTATGGTTAACGAGCTCATGCAAATCTGTTGTTGTCTTCTGTTTAGCAAAACGCAGGTTCTCACGAATCCGGTCAAAAATAACGATAGTATCATTAATCGAATAACCGATAATGGTGAGGACCGCAATGATAAAGGTAAGATCAACTTCAAAACGGAAAATCGAAAAGACGGCAACTACCATAAATGCATCATGTAGAAGCGCTACGATCGCAGCTACTGCAAAACGCCACTCAAATCGAATACTGACGTAAATGATGATCCCGATACAAGAAATCAGAACTGCATAGATCGCATTTCTAGCAAGCTCTTTCGCCATTTCTGGATCTACAGTATTCACTTCAAAAGAGGCCCCGCCATCAAGCTTCAATATCTCTTCCTTCAATTGATGATCTTGAGTTTCATTCAATACTTCGTTAAAACGAATACTCATTCTTTGATCACCAACTGTAAGATCGGCGTCTTTGGAAATTTCAAGCTTTTCAAGGATCGGTGTGACCTCTTCTGCTGTTAAATTTTTGGTTAACGTCATGTCCACGTTAGATCCGGCTTTGAAATCTACGCTGTAGTTCAAACCGAAAATAGCGAGGAAAATAAGACCCAAAACCGTCAATGTAATTGAAAAAATGTAAAAGTATTTACTTAGATGTACGAAATCAAGAGTTTTAATGTTTTTATGATTAGAGCTCACGAATTTCACTCTCCTTTATACCGAAATATTTCGGCTTCGACAGCTTACCAGCTTTAATGAGCAGGTTTTGCAGGAAGCGGGAGAAATAAATATTCGTAGCAATACTAAGCACGATTTCAACGATGAGCACAAGCGCAAAACCTTTTACTGCACCAGTACCAAACATGTACATAACTGCAGCTACAATTATCGTCGTAATATTGGAATCCATTACCGTACGGAAGGAATGCTTGCCCCCTGCCTTGACAGCAGACATGATGCTCTTCCCGCTTCGTATTTCTTCCCTGATCCGTTCGTTTGTAATGATGTTGGCATCCACGGCCATCCCGATACCTAGTATAAACGCGGCTACACCCGGCAAGGTCAGCGTGAAGTCCGCCCATACAAATACGAGTATCAATAGCCAAGTGTGAACAATAAGAGCAAATCCCGCAAATAAGCCCGGGATGCGATACATCGCAACCATAAATAGGATAATTAATACGGATGCGATTAAGCCCGCTTCAATTGTTTGTTTCAAAGATTGCTTACCAAGCGTAGCTCCAACACTTTGTGAGTATTTCTCAGTTAGCTTCAGCGGCAATGCCCCAAGGTTGATCTGGTCACGAAGCTCCTTCGCTTTATCAAGATCACCGCCAACGCTAATCGATGCTGTTCCATCAGTTAGTACAGCTTGTACTACAGGATCAGAAATTAGCGTTTCATTCATATAAATGGCCAAAGGCTTACCAAGCAAACGCTTAGTAACTTCAGCAAATTTATCCTTGCTTTTCACTTTGATGCCAACTATTGGTTCATTCATTTGAGTGAATTCCAGTTTTGCACCATTTTCAGCGAAGTCAGTACCAATCATCTCGATTTTGTTGTACTGATTTGGATCGGTCTCCGTTCCATCTTTACTGCGGAAAGTGAGTGATGCAGGTTCTTTCATTTGCTTGCGAACCTCTGCCTCATCAGTTACGCCCGCAAGCTTTAATCTAATACGTTCTGTCCCTTCTGTTGTTAC
Source organism: Fontibacillus panacisegetis (assembly GCF_900102215.1). Classification (GTDB taxonomy): domain Bacteria; phylum Bacillota; class Bacilli; order Paenibacillales; family Paenibacillaceae; genus Fontibacillus; species Fontibacillus panacisegetis. The sequence continues at coordinate 17,501 of NZ_FNBG01000021.1, read as the reverse complement.
CTCTGGTTCACTGGTACCGAGCTTGTTGGCCCGTTCCTCAAGACTTTGCGCTGTTTTTAAGAGCGACTCCCGTGTGACCTTTGCGCCGCCTTCAATTGGCGATGCCTCATACAGAATCTCAAATCCGCCCTTTAAATCTAGGCCAAGACGGACATTTTTAAGCAGGTCAGGAGTTGTCCATGCCATAATTGCAGTTGAAACAACCACGACGGTTATGAATGCTATAATTCTTTTCATCCCGCACTTCGTTCCCCTTTCAATTCTCAATATTCCTATTATAGCGATGCAGGAAAAGCCAGTCAATTTATCAATTGTTGTCTTTTTGTTAACGTATTCCTCAAGTTTGCATCACAAAAAAGACCCCTTTCATTCGAAACGGGATCCACGATAAGCGGAAATCGTCATATAGTTCATAAACTGGGTCGCCTTTAGGGAAAGAATATCGTTCACCAATTGGTGCAGTGGCGGAAAACCGTTCTTTTCATATTTCTGGTTAATGCACGCCCAAATATCCGACCCTGTAACATGCTCATAGCCGATTAGCCGGAACTCCTCCGCCTTACTTTGGCATAACGTTTCAATCGCTTCATTTAGATGTTTCTCGGTGAACTCTTCTTCTGCCATCATGAAGCCTCCTTCCATCAACCCTGTCTTATTACATTCTACTTCATTTTTTCGATTCCTGCTTGGATAAAAGCTTCCAACTAAAAAAGACAAGTCATGAAGCCGGACAGGTCCTGCATATCTTAAATAATAGTCATAAATGTTGTCCAGCTGTTATGTTCAAAACGGGAGAGAGGGAAATTACTTTGAATAAGCAGACTTTTATTCAAGGCACTATGATTCTTCTAGTAGCAGGTATCGTCAATCGTATACTCGGCTTTATCCCTCGCATTTTGCTACCCCGTGTTATTGGCGCTGAGGGCGTTGGATTATATCAACTGGGATACCCATTTTTTCTTGTACTGGTTACGATTATTTCGGGAGGAATTCCACTTGCTGTAGCCAAACTGGTGGCTGAGGCGGAATCAGAGGGACGATCTTATCGATCTGCAGTCATTCTGAGGACGAGCCTAATATTCTCCATAGTTGCTGGCTGTTTATTTATGCTAATTTGTCTGCTCGGAGCTCCTTGGGTAAGCCGTTATATTTTGACCGATCCCCGAGTGTATCAGACATTTATCGCCATGAGTCCAATGATTATTATCGTTTCTGTCTCGGCTGTTTACCGTGGATATTTTCAAGGCAAGCAGGATATGATCCCATCCGCAGTCTCATCAATTCTTGAGACCATTGCCAGAATTATTTGCGTGTTATGGTTTTCATTCCTTCTTTTACCTAAAGGCATTGAATATGCGGCTGCGGGAGCCATGCTTGGTGTCGTCGTTGGAGAAGTTATTGGTCTTGCGGTGCTGCTATGGCAATATCAAAGACTTCGGTCAAGAGAAGCTCGGGCTCAACGGAAAATGAAAAAGCAAAAAACAGAGGAGCACAGGCCATTCACAAAGCTGTTTGTTCCTTCACTTGGCCGCATTATGAGAGTAGCGATTCCAGTAACTGGGGGAAAACTTGTCGGTTCTATGTCTTATCTGCTTGAATCGATTACTACCGCACAAAGCCTCGCTATTGCAGGAATAGCTACCGCTGTAGCAACTTCACAATATGGAGCGCTTCAAGGCATGATAATCCCGTTGCTGCTGCTTCCAGGAGCACTAACTTCATCGCTCGCTATCTCCCTGGTGCCTTCTTTGGCCGAAGCCCAGGCAAAAGGCGATATGCGAACCATCCATTTGCGTCTGCATCAATCCTTAAGACTTGCGCTCGTCACAGGCGCACCATTCGCCGTCATTATGTATGTTCTCGCTGAACCGCTATGTCTGCTTATTTATAAAAACACCGAAATTGCCGGGATGCTTAAAACGATGGCTCCATTTGCCATCTTTCTGTATGCTCAGGCTCCACTCCAAGCAACTTTGCAGGCGTTAGACAAACCGGGACGGGCTTTGATTAATACCTTAATCGGGGCTATCGTAAAAATTTCATTAATCTTCTACCTTGCGTCCAATCCTGACTTTGGGATCTATGGGGCTGTCATCGCCATTATCGTTAATTTTGTCATTGTAACCATACTTCACAGCTTCAGCGTATCCCGTTCACTTCATTACCGTCTTCCTTGGCTAGATCTGATCAAGGTGTGTTGTTTGATGATTATTATGGCCGGAGCCACAACCTTTATGTTTAACGAAGTTATTATGAGTTCAAGCATGATTCTTCAATTCATTGCCACCTCGATGATAGCAGGAATCCTTTATGTGGCGTTAGCAGGTTTTATTGGTCTGATTGATTTTCAGGATGTGAAGCGCTTGCCCTTGTTGCGTAAATGGTTTACACAATAGCTATAACCACTTTTCTTTTTTATTAACGTAGATTTTGCCTTTATGATCAATTGAACAATAGAACACATCCTTAAAATCATTCACCCCATACGCTTGGATTTGATTCTTCAACCAAAATCGCGTCTTCCCGATAATTTTTAAATTATCATCATCTACCCGTCCATCCATAATAAGTGAAAATGGTAGTGCTTCATATTTGATTTTTGATGCAAGAGAGGCAGCTAACGCCTCTTTTGTGTCCTTGTTATTCGTCGAATCTCGTTTATTGTACTTGGGTTCAGCGGTTTTCTTCTCAGAATTATCCTTAGGCAAAACGCTAAGCTGTCCGCTAGTTTCAAGTACAGCAAATTCTACATCTCCGATATTGTCTATTTTTTGCGCACGAAGCTGAGTAACTAAATCATCAAGATTGTATCGCTGCTTCTTCATTTCATCCCGGTTTATTTTTCCGCTACGAATAATAACGCTTGGTTTGCCATCGAACCACATACGAACCATTGGATAATGAAGAGATAGTCCTGCGGTTACGATCTGAATAACAAGCAGAGTGATCATGGGCGCAAATCCATCGTACAAAGGCGTCTCACTGTCAATCGCCATAACAGCAATTTCTGCAATCATAATAGAGATCACCAGATCAAATATCGATAACTCGCCGATTTCTCTTTTTCCCATAATTCTCATAAATATAAACACCGAAAAGTACATAAGTACCGTACGAAATACGAGCGAGAATATATGTTCAGTCACAGTGATTCCCTCCCAATAGCAATCATGCTTCAAGAAAACAATGTATTGCTATTTTGACCTCAATTCCTCCTTCCCATCCCCAACAATTTATTCCTTAAAAAACATTCCCTTCAGTCATATTGCCGGCAGCTTGACCATACATATGGGATATCAATATTCGATTGGAGGATCGCGTCATGCACTACATCCGCCTCATCTTTTCTTTCAGGTTATCACACCCCACGTTATCCGGCTTATGGTACGCTTTTCTTTGGATGATGATCGGTGCTTTGGGATTATCCTTATTGCTTCAGTCTGAAATAATTGAAGAAACCGATCTTACTTTGTATATCTATATCGTGCATTCCCTATCGGCTTTGTTTGGTGGACTGGTATCAGGAAAACGTGCTGGTCGTAAGGGATTGTATCAAGGTGCTGTAACAGGATTGTTTTATGGAGTGTTGCTTTTTATTATCAGTTTTCTGGCCCTCGACAGTTCTTTAACATTTAGCGATCTTTCACTTCTCATCCCGGCCTTACTTATCGGTGCAGCAGGCGGTGTGCTTGGAGTAAATTTGCATAAAAAATAAGCTTTGGTTACATTAATTCTCCGGTTATGGTAATCTGGTCATATCTGTCCCAGTTTACATAAGGAGGATTTATCATTGCAATTTCACTCGATGTTCTCAATTTCAGCACTGACGGTCGTTGTAACATTGATTCTAATTGGCATAGGAACCTTGTCCAACCCATGGCGCCCTATTGTCAGTTTCGCAAAGGAACTCATCCATTCTAAAGTTTTCTTGATTATGTTTTTATCCATGATTGGGGTACTCTTACTTAACAGCCTAGAGCTTAAGTTTGAAGAGAGTATTTCCTATAACGCGGATTTCACACCTTGGCTTTTCTCTCTTGAGGGTAAGTTTGTGGCTACCTTCCAAAGCTGGTTTCATTCGGATTGGATTACGACCATATCTTCTTTTTTCTATCTAGTTGTATTCCAGGCACTAATTCTATCATCCTTAATCATTTTTGCTGGTGAGAGAAGGCTTCAGTTTCTTAAAGCTACCTGTTGTGCTGTAATGATTAACTATTTGATAGCAATTCCCTTCTATCTGTTAATTCCAGTAAATGAAGTTTGGTCCTTTGCTCCTTCAGGCGCTTCTTTATACATGCTCGAGGCTTTTCCTGAATTTAATACGCTATATCGTCCGTTATCCGGCATAAATAATTGCTTTCCGAGTCTTCATACATCGATTTCAGTTACTGTTGCCATACTGGCTGTTCGATCCGGAAATCGCATTTGGGCAGCAATTGCAGTCAGTAGTGCTGCTATCATTGTATTCTCCATATTCTATTTAGGTATTCATTGGCTAATCGATATGCTTGGCGGACTTATTCTAGCAGGTGTTGCGTCCTCTCTCGGCTTGAAATGGGCAAATCGGTTCCAAGATCGAATCGATATCCCACATGACATTCAGGCATAATAATTTTTTTTCAGAAAATACGCCCAACGATCAGTAATCAAAGTCCCGTTCGTCTGAAGTGCATTGTCAATGTAGCCATGGGGTGGCTTATATTTCTTCTGTAAGGCAATTACTTCCTCAAAGAAGTCATTATAATATCTCTGAGCTAGACTATAGTTTTCTTTTCGCCATCTTAGACCATCCTTTTTTTGAGCCTGAACATCTCAATTTTACAAGTATGGTCTAGTTGGTCAAACCCTTGATCCCTCCACCCGCATAGCGGGTGGTTTTTTGTTTCGCACGCTTCGCGAGCTCAACTGGCTTAAGCCATAATCATAACCACCCGTCCAACGGGTGGTTTGCTCTAAGGCTATAAGCCTTTATTACCGGCTCGCGTCTAAAGGCGCTAGCTTTCACTTCGTTCAAGCTACTATGCCTTTGCCTCTTTTGCCTACCCCTGAAGGGGTGCTTTTATTACCTGCTATCCCTTGAAGGGATTTTCATATTCCTTCACACTCAGCTTATCCAGTGCGATATCGTGACTTTCCTGCTCCTGAATATATTTTCGAATCGTTGCTTCGTTCAGACCTACTGTACTGACATAATAGCCTTCTGCCCAGAAATGACGATTTTCGTATTTATATTTCAAATTTGCATGTTTGTCGAAGATCATTAATGCACTCTTTCCCTTCAGGTATCCCATAAAGCTCGATACGCTCATCTTCGGTGGAATACTCACCAGCATATGGATATGGTCCAGCATTAAATGTCCTTCTAGTATTTCTACTCCTTTGTAATTGCACAGTTGCTTCAGTATATCTCGTATACTCTCCTTGTATTGATTGTATATCGCTTTTCGTCTATACTTTGGGCTGAATACGATATGATACTTACACATCCACTTTGTATGTGACATATCACTTCGATTAGCCATTAAACCACCTTATCCTTTCGTTATACATAGTAGCTTGAACAACTCTATTATAACGTCCGCATCAGGTGGTTTTTTGCTATAAGCTTGACTACACCACCCGCATAGCAGGTGGTTTTTTGTTTCGCACGCTTCGCGAGCTCAACTGGCTTAAGCCATAATAAAAGAGCTATCCGATGGATAGCCCTGCATGTGTATACTTTTTAGCTCTTCCCGCTACTTGCCTTTCGGCAGTACTTCAACCGCAATCTCCGCCCATTTCTCTGAGCTGTACGGCGATGTCTCTCCCCCTACGAATACGTCCAGACTAAGTATTTTAATCAAATAACTGCCTGGCTCATTGATCGCGATCGACCCGTTAAACTCTCTATTCTCGTTCATCTGAACGACTGTTCGGTTGCCGCTTGTTTGATAGTCTCCATTCTGAAACTTCATCAATTCCAATCCAAGACTCTGAATATACTCCGTAATGACAGATCCGCTAATTTCAATGGCTTCTCCAGCCTGTACCCGCAGGTAGCCTTGTGTTGGTTTATTAAATACGAGATTATTCGCATACGTATCATGGGTATATCGGACAGGAATCAAGGATGGATCTTTAACGATCCGATTGACGATGATGTCTGCAGATGGATTGTCACTGGAATGAATCTGCAGCGGATTCGGTCCTGGACGGAGATCAACGGAAAACTCAACCCGATTAAATTCACGAGTTCCAATTTTGATCGACTTGTCGTTGGTCTTTGACCCTTTACTATCCTGAACGGCTAACATTCCGTCAGGACCCAAGCGTTGCATTAAAGAAACTTCTCCGTACCCTTTTTGAACCAATGAACTGAACGTGATACGACCTGCCTCTGTCGTATAGACAGGGTGCAGAACCTTCGCTGACATCTCACTCCACGTCAACTGCAAAGTTCCCTGGCTCCAGTTATAGTTGATCCCCATCCGTGGCAACATTGAAACTGGAACATACAGCGTATTGTTTTTCATAAACGGTGGCAGAATTTTCTGCGCATCATCGAGCACTGTAAGTTTGCCGTTCGATTCAGTATATAGTTTGGGGCTGTCAGGCTTGAAATGAATGGTTGAAAAGTAAGTCGGATGATCTGGACTAAACTCGACCCAATAACTATTCGTTTTTGTGCTTTTCATGATCTTTCCAACATGCGCTAGCTCTAGCCACTTGATCGGTAAGTAGAGGTTGCCGTTCTTCATAAGCAGCGGAGAAGCTTTCAAGGACTCCGAATCCAATGTGATGGATGACTTGTTCAATTTTGCAGATATTTTGTGCGATATCAATTGAAACACGGCCGCGTCATTTTCAATGATCGGCAGCTCAGATATCGATGCCTGAGCATAGCCAACCTGTAACGGAAGGGCAATAGAAGCAAGCAACCCGGCACATATCAATAATTTCGTAATAATTCGTCGCACGACGTGATCGCCACTTTTCATTTTTTTATATAGACGAATGATGCTGCAAAATGTTGCGGTGCAACTCATATATAATAGAGCGATCAAAATAATTAAATGCGACTCCGCGTTAATATGTTCCCGTTCACTAGCTTGAAAAAAACAAGAAAAGAATCCCACCGTTAAAAAAATGTGGAGTTCTCTACAACCTTGACACTCGTAAACGAGTGTGCTCTAGGGCATTTATGATTTGTTCTTATACTTCTCTGCTATTAGTGATGTTCTCACAGAAGCTTGTAAAATCTGGACTCTTAGATAGACCATAGGAAAGGATTTTTTTAATAACAGTCTCTACAACAGTCTCTACAATAACTTGCTCAAGATCGTCTTGACGTCCAGTAGTAACATTCATGCGTTGACTCCGAATTGCAGGGAAAATGGTTTGAATAATTGATTCTAATGCTTCAAGATTTCCATTTTGTGCGAGCTAAACTAAATCAAAAAGATCATTCTCCATAGATTTCCTCACTTTGGCTCGTTTACTTTCGGTTAGTTTGTCGAGTTTCTTTTCAAATCGAGTAAGTAGATACGCAGTAAGAACAATAGGAAATCCAACCTGGCTTATTGCTGTAAGTAAGTATGTAAATGGTTGTTGTCCCTCCCCCATAATCCCCCCTTCCCTGCATTGCTTTACGAAGTTTGTCTAATGCAGACACTCGAATTTTGCGGATCGCGAGGCTGTCCCAAAAGTTATCTAAGATAACTTTGAGGGACACTTTTTTTTGCAGTGGAAAGGCAAAATATCAGGAAAAGAATGTAAAAATACAGTTTTTTTTAAAGTTGCTATAAAAGGATGAACAGAAGCCTGCAAAAATGCAGGAATATGGTTCAGAATAGACTGGTTTGAAAAGAATCCTTAGAGAAAGCCTGCACATTCGCAGCAATTTAGGGCATTTAGAGGCTTTACATGATCAAAGCCTGCACATTTGCAGGAATTTCAGGAATTCCGCATCATGACACTATTACACATGAGATACGGTCATAGAATGTGGCAGGATCAAGCGGTGCAGGGTGTGGGGATCGTCTTCCTTGCACGGCTATTTCTAGTTTTGACAATAAACCTACTTTTGGGACAGCCCCTTTCTTTAGACAAAAAAATAGCCCGCAATGCGGGCTATCCTACAATCTCATCTAACAGCAATTACCGAATTCGATTATTTGCTCTCTGAAGGCGTGTCCACGCGATGACTGATCGCATTGCGATCAAAAGTCAATTTAGTTACATCATTCACGCGTAGAACAACCGTATCGTCTGCCATTTCCATAATCGTACCATGCAAACCACCGATCGTAACGATCTTATCACCCTTTTGAAGAGCGTTAAGCATGTTATTACGAGTTTGCTGTTTTTTCTTTTGCGGACGAATCAATAAGAAATAAAATACTGCAAACATAAGCACGAGTGGAACAATGAAAGAAATTAGCGAACTCGTTCCTGATGGCGCAGCTGCTGCATATTGAAACATGTACATTTCCTCCTTCCCCTTTATGTCCTGAATCCATTAAAATCCTTTTTCATTGCCAATCAGACCGTACTGTTCAAAAAACTCATCCCGAAAATCAAGCAATCTGTCATCCATAATTGCCTGACGAACCTTGCCCATCAGATTAACCAGGAAATGCAAATTGTGATATGTAGTCAGCCGAAGTCCAAACGTTTCATCTGCTTTAATCAAATGGCGGAGATACGCTCGGGAATAGTTCCGACAAGTATAGCAATCACACTCAGGATCAAGCGGTCCAAAGTCTTTAGCATACTGAGCGTTTCGAACGACCAATCTGCCTTGACTTGTCATTGTTGTACCATTACGCGCAATCCGGGTAGGCAACACACAATCGAACATATCAATTCCACGAATTGATCCCTCAATAAGTGCATCCGGTGAACCGACTCCCATCAAATAACGAGGCTTGTCTGTTGGCAAAAGTGGAACTGTATAGTCCAGCACATCATACATCAAATGCTTAGGCTCACCTACACTCAGTCCACCAATAGCATACCCCGGGAAATCCATGGAAGTCAAATCTCTAGCGCTCTGTTTGCGCAAATCTTCGTACATACCACCCTGAACGATAGCAAACAGGCCCTGATCGTCAGGACGTGCATGACTTTTGAGGCAACGTTCAGCCCAACGAGTTGTACGCTCTAGCGAATGCTTCACGTAATCATACTCAGCTGGATATGGAGCACATTCGTCAAAAGCCATCATGATATCTGAACCCAGCGCATTCTGGATTTCCATAGCAACCTCGGGAGAGAGGAACAACTTATCACCACTTAAATGAGAACGAAAATGTACGCCTTCCTCTGTAATTTTACGCATCTCACTAAGTGAGAACACTTGGAATCCACCGCTATCGGTCAATATCGCACGATCCCAGTTCATGAACTTATGCAGCCCTCCAGCTTCCCGAATAATTTCATGACCCGGACGCAAAAACAAATGATACGTATTGCTCAGAATAATACGCGCATCCATTTCCTTTAATTCCTCAGGGCTCATTGTCTTGACTGTAGCCTGAGTTCCGACCGGCATAAATACTGGGGTCTCAATTATGCCATGGGGCGTGTGTACACGTCCCAGCCTAGCACCGGATTGTTTGCACGTTTTGATATGTTCGTAGGTTATTGCTGCCAATATTATCAACCATCCCTTTTAATATATGAACATTGCATCGCCAAAGCTGAAAAAACGATATTTCTGTTCGATCGCTTCCTTGTATGCGTTTAAAATATTTTCCCGACCTGCAAGTGCACTTACCAGCATCACTAATGTGGATTTAGGTAAGTGGAAATTAGTAATCAGGGCATCCACTAATCCAAACTCATAGCCAGGATAAATAAAAATACCTGTCCAACCGCTGCTTTTAACCACAGGACCATTCCCGCATTTTTGAGCCACTGTTTCCAGCGTCCGTGCAGATGTTGTGCCTACAGCAACAACACGGCCTCCTCGGGCTTTAGTTGCATTAAGAAGGTCAGCTGTTTCCTGTGGAAGCACGTAGTATTCCTCATGCATTACATGATCCTCTACACGATCAACCGACATCGGCCGAAAAGTCCCTAATCCCACATGAAGTGTTACAAAAGCAATATCGATTCCTTGATCGGATATTTGCTGCAGCAAAGATTCTGTAAAATGAAGTCCAGCTGTAGGTGCAGCGGCAGAACCTTCATGCTTGGAATATACCGTCTGATACCGCTCCTGGTCTTCGAGTCTTTCTTTAATATATGGTGGAAGAGGCATTTGACCCAATCGGTCTAAAATTTCATTAAAAATTCCTGTGTATAAGAAACGAAGAACACGTCCACCCATTTCTCCCTCAGATTCAATCGTCGCTTTTAATTCATCACTAAAAACAATCACTGAGCCTGTTTTTAATTTTTTTCCCGGCTTAACAAGAGCTTCCCAGCAATCTTCACCCAAATTTTTGAGCAGTAATACTTCAGCTTTTGCTCCAGTATCCTCCTTAACACCAAACAAACGTGCTGGAATAACTCGAGTATCATTTAGCACTAGCGTGTCGCCAGGACGCAAATATTCCAATATATCTGAAAACGTATGGTGCTCTACACTTCCATCATTTTTATTCAGCGTTAACAACCGTGAAGCACTGCGATCCGTCAATGGAGTTTGAGCAATTAATTCTTCTGGAAGATCAAAATCATATAATTCAACATTCATTATTGTTCATTCCTTACAATAGACACATTTTGATAGTAGTGTTGCAAAATTTGACGATAATCATACCCTGCGTCAGCCATGCCTTTAGCGCCCCACTGGGACAAGCCGATACCATGACCATTTCCACGTCCTACAAACATAAACTCATTACTTTGTTCAACAACTCTCGATACTCCGTCCGCACCCAGTACGACTAAATTGTTGCCGCTGCTTGTCTTTACGCCGGACGAAGACAATACTGTTGTCCCTGAAGTCGATGTCGCCGTTGACCTAACGTCTCCAGCACCTTGTACAGTATACCTTCCGATAGCAACAATATCAAACAGCGTGCTTGGAAGTCCGCCTAACGCTGATCTGTAAAGATCAGGATATTTTACATCCAGAATTTGACCATTTGCTTTAACCTGCAATACCCGGCCAGATGGACCTCTTTGGGTCACTTCCAGGTTCGTAATAGTAGCTGGAGCTTCCGTTACAGTTTTGCCTTTTAACGATTTCACCAAATCATCGGAACTGAAAGGACCTCTAACCCAAGCATATGAGTTCGACTCACTCACCTTGTCCAAAATGATCGCCTCATCACCTGGATTCATTTTAGCAACAGGTTCTACGTTAGATTGAATTATTGGCAATGGTCTGACCATAACAGAGCTCGTTGTGACCGCGAGCTTTTTAAGCCCTGCAGCTGTAGATCCACCCGTTAATACAATGTTATCTTCACGAATATACCCTGTCTTGCCAGTCGACAAAAGAACATGATACCAGGATTTCAATGAAGCCTCAGCCGCCTTGTCCTCTTGGCTCAAAGTACTTGAATATATGGAATTTACACTGTTCCACACTTCTGATGAATCTGCTGTTACCCCTCCACTATTAGAAGAGAAAACACCTTCGACAACCTTGCCATTTGCCATGATAACTTCTCCAGCTGTACTATCAACAGCCTCTGTTATGCTTGCAATCTCTTTATCCACCCCGTTATACACCTGACTTAACGTCGTGTCTACGAGTCCTGCTACTTTGAACTTATTAATAGCTGAATTATATAGAGCATAGCTGCGAGCAGCCACAGCTTGTGCTTTCAATGATTCCAGATGCCATGACGAAGGAACCTCGGCAGCTACAACAGAATAAAGGTACTGATCCAACGAAATCTCATTGACGAGTGCCAATTGGCCGTTATAATTGCTAATTTCAAAATCTCCACGATACTGACGCGCAGAACGTTCAGTTACCTGAATAACCGATTGCTCTCCATCTCGAATAATCAGCCTAGCATCAGCACCTGTCAATTTATAATGATCCACCGGAGAAGGAGCTTCAAGATTTAGTGTAGCATCTTTAAATTCAATAAGACCTGTACCCTGATTAACAGGGGCAAGTGATACTTGCGGCATAGTTTGAGCAAGTTGTGCCTGCAAGCCTGCCAGATCATTTTCACTAGCCATTCCACCGACCCATACAGCAAATTGCTGTGGAGCAGTTAATACAACGTATGCGTCAACCCCTTGGCTGCTGATGCTTTGACGAAGGCTTTCAGCCTCACCCTTACTTCCGAAGCTTCCTGCAGTGTAGTAATAACTTCCTCTAGCCTCAGGTGCTTGTCCTTTTAATTGTCCTGGTATAGAGGAAGCGACTCGTGTAGCTGCCTTGCTAGCTTCATCAGCGGTGGCGTATGGTCCGGTAAAGATTTGATAGAGTGTGCTTCCTCCTTGATCCAGAGCAATTAATACAGGCTTGTCCGCAGTGCCTTGAAGCTTCTTAACTGCAGCGGAAACGATGCTCCAGTCCTTGCTCTCCATCGCTTTTACCTTGAATCCGTCAACACTGAACCGTGCCGATTGTCCGGCATTCAATTGAACCCAGCTTTCAAATCCCCCTCCAAATGAGAATCCTGCCGACCACTCTGATTCTGCTTTGAGAGTAACTGCTGGAACAGTTGATTTATATGTGCTCCCCGCATCTAGAAACAGGGCAACACGAACAGTACGATCTATGGATGAATCAGCTGAAACCGATGATACCGGCAATTGTAATGCACCTAGCAAAAGAAATCCAGAAAGGATTCCTTTTCCCCATCTACTTATTTTCATACTCGTTTTATCTAATACCACAATCTGCTCCTCCTCATTTACTGATGTTCAGGAAACGGCAAACCCAGATGCTGATAGGCTGCAGCCGTTACTATACGTCCTCGAGGTGTACGTTGCAAAAATCCGATTTGGAGTAAATATGGTTCATATACATCCTCTATCGTCTGACTTTCTTCTCCTATGGTTGCTGCTATCGTATCAAGGCCAACGGGGCCACCTCTAAAGCTTGTAATCATCGCCTGCAGCATTTTGTAATCGATCAGATCCAGTCCCATATTATCTACCTGCAGCATTTGCAGAGCTTCTCTTGCTATATCCGTGGTAATAAGCCCATCACCGCGCACTTGCGCATAATCACGCACCCGTCTAAAGAGACGATTTGCAATCCGAGGCGTTCCCCGAGATCGAAGAGCAATCTCGTCTGCAGCATCTCCAATGATTTCTATACCAAAAATATCAGCCCCACGAGAGACGATGAAGCTCAATTCCTCTGTCGCATAAAATTCCAGACGGCTTACAATTCCAAAACGGTCACGAAGTGGAGCCGAGAGAAGACCTGCACGAGTAGTAGCTCCTATCAAGGTAAATGGGGGCAGATCCAGACGAACGGATCTTGCGCTTGGCCCTTTACCGATCATGATATCCAGCGCAGAATCCTCCATTGCCGGATAGAGCACCTCCTCAACTGTACGGTGCAATCTGTGTATTTCATCGATGAATAATACATCGCCCTCTTGCAGGTTCGTAAGTAAAGCAGCTAGATCCCCAGGCCGTTCAATAGCGGGCCCTGATGTCGTCCGAATGTTTACACCTAGCTCATTAGCAATGATGTTGGCTAGCGTAGTTTTACCGAGCCCCGGAGGACCATACAGCAGTACATGGTCAAGCGCCTCTTTTCGCATTTTGGCTGCTTCTATATATATCTTCATATTTTCCTTTATCTGATTCTGTCCGATATACTCCGCCAAATAACGAGGACGAAGACTCAGCTCTACAGCCTGGTCTTCCATCATCAAATTAGCAGAAATAATTCGATCTTCCATCATCGATCCCTTGCACTCCTTCCTTCTTGCTCACCATTAACCCGCATAGAGCAGCTTAAGGGCTTTTTTCATCACAGAGTCCACTGCTTCATCTGGACCTACACTGTCTTTCAAACGCAGCCATACACGATCCAGCTCTGTATCAGTATAACCGAGCGCTTTAAGCCCTTCTCTCGCTTCCGGCCAGCCGGAGTTCCCTTCTTGAGCATCACTAAGTACCGGCGCTTCGTCAAATAATGAAGGTGCACCCATTCCATCCAACTTGTCCTTCAAGTCCAAAATCATTCTTTGTGCTGTTTTCTTACCTATTCCCGGCAACTTTATTAAAAAGCTGATATTCTCCTGATGAATTGCCGCCACCACATGATCCGGACTTCCGCCGCTTAATATGCCTAGAGCTACACGTGGTCCTATTCCAGACACTTCAATAAGCTTCCGGAACAATTTCTGTTCTTCTCTCGTCGAGAATCCAAATAATAAAATGGCGTCCTCACGTACATGGTGATGAATGTAAATCGTAACGATCTCATCTTTTTTTGTTCCATACACGTAGGGGTTCGGACAAAACACACGATAACCAATACCATGTACATCAAGTACTACATATTCTGTTTCTAATAAGGCAATCTGCCCACGTAAGAAATCTATCATTTCCGCAATACCTCATTCAATTTGGAATTTAGAGTATACGAATGTGCATGGCAGATTGCTACAGCAAGAGCATCCGCAACATCATCCGGTTTTGGTATAGCTTGAAGCTTCAAAAACATTCTAGTCATTTCCTGAACTTGTTTTTTCTCTGCCTTGCCATATCCGACAATAGCTTGTTTTACCTGCATGGGTGTATATTCAGCTATTGGCAATCCTTTTTGAGTAGCAGCCAGTACCATAACTCCTCTAGCCTGTGAAACGGTCATTGCTGTCGTTACATTACGATTGAAAAACAATTTCTCAAGGGCAACCGCATCAGGTTTGTATTTATCAATGAGCTGCACTATTCCTTCATATACATGAAGCAGCCGTTCTTCTTCAGGAGTATGCGCCTCAGTCTGAATGCATCCGTATTGTACAGGGACACATTTACTACCTTGTTTATCTATAAATCCGAAGCCTACGATAGCAATACCGGGGTCGATGCCTAATATCCGCAAATGTTGTCTCTCCTCAAATGCCCTGTTTACTCGAACAAATAGTTTGAATAAGCGAACATATGTATTCACTTCATTATATCAAAAGTTTAGACATGTTGAGGAAAAAAGTTTGCAAACAAAAAGAGACGAATTACTCGCCTCTTTTATCACCACTACTTTATCTCATTTTTCGCTTTGCTCATTTAGCTGATTTAACTATCTATGTTGACCCTGTCCTATTGCATAATCACTAAAGGTGGAAAGCACGCTGTTATATTCGGATACATCCTGCACCCGAATACCTTGTTTCAATTGTTTCAGCACTTCTTCAGGGAGTGCGCTTTCCATTGTACCAACATCCAGTTGAAAAAAGGTTTTGATGACCTTCTCGTCCTTAGGTGGTCCTTCAAACAGGCTTAAGTTTCCGTTCTTATCTACTCCGATGTATCCATCCTGTTGACACTCCTCAGATAATCCTTCAATGGACTCTTCCAGCCATACATCTCCCCCAGCACCAACTCTTCCAATCCAATCTGGATGCTGCTTCATTAATTCTGTAATTTCTATCGGTGACAATATGCCGAGTACAGAGCTTTCTTCTTCTCCACAAGTATATTTTTTATTCAAATGAACGATCCGAACCTGCTCTGATCTTCTGATATCATCGAGCCATTGATCTGATGAATCTTGATCTGAGCTTTCCTTCTGTCCAATCGCTAGTTTATCTATTTCGTGTATTTTTCCTAGCGTCTCCATCACACCTGGTTGCGTAGTCATTAGTTTTTCCATTTGATCAGATAGAGGCACACCAAGCCAAGCCATCAGCCCTACTAAGCCACAAGCACCAATGGTCCAAATTGCACGTCTCCATCTTTTCCAACGTCTTCTGAGCTGTTTTTTAATCCGGTAAATATTCACGATAATCCCCTTCTGTCGACTTTATTGTATATTGTGACCTAAGAAATTATGAAATATACAATAACAATACAAGATCAAAAGGAGAGCAAGTAAAAAAGACAGCCATTATCCAATGACTGTCTCGGTCGTATCGGGATGACACGATTTGAACATGCGACCCCCTGGTCCCAAACCAGGTGCTCTACCAAGCTGAGCTACATCCCGAAATATGATGCCGGTGAAGGGACTCGAACCCCCACGGTTTCCCTCACGATTTTGAGTCGCGCGCGTCTGCCAATTCCGCCACACCGGCACATTATGAAATTAATGGCGCGCCCTAAGAGATTCGAACTCCTGACCTTTTGATTCGTAGTCAAACGCTCTATCCAGCTGAGCTAAGGGCGCATAATGGAGCGGACGACGGGAATCGAACCCGCGACCCTCGCCTTGGCAAGGCGATGCTCTACCGCTGAGCCACGTCCGCATGCGGTAATGAAACAATGGTGAGCCATGAAGGACTCGAACCTTCGACACCCTGATTAAAAGTCAGGTGCTCTACCAACTGAGCTAATGGCTCTCATAGCTTATTCAAAGATGTAATGGCGGAGCCGACGGGATTCGAACCCGCGGTCTCCTGCGTGACAGGCAGGCATGTTAGGCCTCTACACCACGGCTCCACAGTAAATTTTGAAACTTTACTCAAATTTGGATTTGAGTATAATTGCGGGGGCAGGATTTGAACCTGCGGCCTTCGGGTTATGAGCCCGACGAGCTACCGGGCTGCTCCACCCCGCGTCAGTATTAACTCATCATACTCATTAAAGAAGTAGATGGTGGAGGCTAACGGGATCGAACCGCTGACCCTCTGCTTGTAAGGCAGATGCTCTCCCAGCTGAGCTAAGCCTCCATATGATTGATTCTAATATTGATGGTGACCCGTAGGGGATTCGAACCCCTGTTACCTCCGTGAAAGGGAGGTGTCTTAACCCCTTGACCAACGGGCCTTAAATGGCTCCCCGAACAGGACTCGAACCTGTGACAACTCGATTAACAGTCGAGTGCTCTACCAACTGAGCTATCAGGGAATAATGCTTGGCGGCGTCCTACTCTCCCAGAACCCTTCGGTTCAAGTACCATCGGCGCTGGAGGGCTTAACGGTCGTGTTCGGGATGGGTACGTGTGGAACCCCTCCGCCATCGCCACCAAACGGGCATTTGTAGCACAAATGCTTATTATTCAGGTCACAGCATCGCCAAATGCTGCAAGCAATTTAACCTTATGTATCACTTGGATAACCATCAGGCTGTTCTTGTTCCCTGAAAACTGGATACGAAACTAGATTTGCAAGTTAGACCTGAATGAATCAGGAATTTGGATAAGCCCTCGACCGATTAGTACCTGTCAGCTCCATACATTGCTGCACTTCCACCTCAGGCCTATCAACCTCGTCGTCTTCAAGGGGTCTTACTGATTGGGAAATCTCATCTTGAGGGGGGCTTCACGCTTAGATGCTTTCAGCGCTTATCCCTACCGCACTTAGCTACCCAGCTGTGCTCCTGGCGGAACAACTGGTGCACCAGCGGTGCGTCCATCCCGGTCCTCTCGTACTAAGGACAGCTCCTCTCAAATTTCCTACGCCCACGACAGATAGGGA
>NZ_FNBG01000006.1 GCF_900102215.1 Fontibacillus panacisegetis | reverse complement strand
TGAGACAGTTCGGTCCCTATCTGTCGTGGGCGTAGGAAATTTGAGAGGAGCTGTCCTTAGTACGAGAGGACCGGGATGGACGCACCGCTGGTGCACCAGTTGTTCCGCCAGGAGCACAGCTGGGTAGCTAAGTGCGGTAGGGATAAGCGCTGAAAGCATCTAAGCGTGAAGCCCCCCTCAAGATGAGATTTCCCAATCAGTAAGACCCCTTGAAGACGACGAGGTTGATAGGCCTGAGGTGGAAGTGCAGCAATGTATGGAGCTGACAGGTACTAATCGGTCGAGGGCTTATCCAAATTCCTGATTCATTCAGGTCTAACTTGCAAATCTAGTTTCGTATCCAGTTTTCAAGGATTAATCCTTGATTTAATATTCCCTGATAGCTCAGTTGGTAGAGCACTCGACTGTTAATCGAGTTGTCACAGGTTCGAGTCCTGTTCGGGGAGCCATATGGAGAGGTGTCCGAGTTGGCCGAAGGAGCACGATTGGAAATCGTGTAGGCGTCACAAGCGTCTCGAGGGTTCGAATCCCTCTCTCTCCGCCATAATTTTTCTAAAATGAATAAGGCCCGTTGGTCAAGGGGTTAAGACACCTCCCTTTCACGGAGGTAACAGGGGTTCGAATCCCCTACGGGTCACCATTAAGATTCATAAAAAGTTCAACTTGATTTTACACTAAAATTTGTGTTATAATCGAAATTGTCTTTCCATGGAGGCTTAGCTCAGCTGGGAGAGCATCTGCCTTACAAGCAGAGGGTCAGCGGTTCGATCCCGTTAGCCTCCACCATCTGATTGATAATAGAATAGTTAGATTGATTAATACTGACGCGGGGTGGAGCAGCCCGGTAGCTCGTCGGGCTCATAACCCGAAGGCCGCAGGTTCAAATCCTGCCCCCGCAATTTACTCAAGCTCATACTTTGAGTAGTAATAACATTAGTGTGGAGTCGTGGTGTAGAGGCCTAACATGCCTGCCTGTCACGCAGGAGACCGCGGGTTCGAATCCCGTCGACTCCGCCATTTAAATCAATTATGTAAGGCTCGGTAGCTCAGTCGGTAGAGCAGAGGACTGAAAATCCTCGTGTCGGCGGTTCGATTCCGTCCCGAGCCACCATTTAGCAATACAAAGGAATATGCCGTTGTAGCTCAATTGGTAGAGCAACTGACTTGTAATCAGTAGGTTGGGGGTTCAAGTCCTCTCGACGGCACCACATGGAGGCTTAGTGAAGTGGCTAAACACGGCAGACTGTAAATCTGCTCTCTACGAGTTCGGTGGTTCGAATCCATCAGCCTCCACCATTTTTACCTATAGGGGCATAGTTTAAAGGTAGAACAAAGGTCTCCAAAACCTTTGGTGTGGGTTCAATTCCTGCTGCCCCTGCCACTTATGCAACAAAAGAAAATTTAAATTATGGCGGTCGTGGCGAAGGGGTTAACGCACCGGATTGTGGCTCCGGCACTCGTGGGTTCAAGTCCCATCGATCGCCCCATTTTTTTATCAAAAAATAAAAATAACGTTGGGGATTAGCCAAGCGGTAAGGCAACGGACTTTGACTCCGTCACCCATAGGTTCGAATCCTATATCCCCAGCCATTATATGCGGACGTGGCTCAGCGGTAGAGCATCGCCTTGCCAAGGCGAGGGTCGCGGGTTCGATTCCCGTCGTCCGCTCCATTTTTTTATCTGGCGCCATAGCCAAGTGGTAAGGCACAGCTCTGCAAAAGCTTTATCCCCAGTTCAAATCTGGGTGGCGCCTCCAACATGATTTTGCGGGAGTGGCGGAATCGGCAGACGCACAGGACTTAAAATCCTGCGGTAGGTGACTATCGTACCAGTTCAAGTCTGGTCTTCCGCACTTTTATGAATCATGCGCCCTTAGCTCAGCTGGATAGAGCGTTTGACTACGAATCAAAAGGTCAGGAGTTCGAATCTCTTAGGGCGCGCCATTATGTACCAACATTTTTTAATTTCATACGCCGGCGTGGCGGAATGGCAGACGCGCTCGACTCAAAATCGAGTGGGAAACCGTGGAGGTTCGAGTCCTCTCGCCGGTATTAGCTAAAAGAGTTCATTAGAGATTTTCTCTAGTGAGCTTTTTTTATTTGAGTTTTAGTACGCCACTCATTGCTTGAGCTGAAGATACCTTCGTTTACCGAGTGAATTTCTGGAACTAGCCCAAATAGGTGCCAAACTCTCTGGCGTAGCTGTACACAAGAAAACGGTTAAAATGATGATAAAGGTATGATCTTACCTATGCTGGGATTGGCTAGCGAGAAGAAACGTGTATTAGGTTTAGAAGTTGCAGGAACAATTGATGCTGTAGGGAAAAATGTGAACCAATTTAAAGCGGGAAACCGCGTATACTATCTGCGCAGCATTAATAATTTGGACGGCGGATTCGCAGAGTATTCCCGGACCACCACCCATACAGCCAGCAAGTTGCCCAGGGAGATTCCTTTCGGGGTTGCAGCGATGGTTCCGGCGGCAGGTTTCACAGCCTACCAGGCGGTCATTCAAAAGCTTAGACCCCTGCCAATAATATTGATTCACGGGGGAGCAGGCGAAGTAGGTGGCTATGCGATTCAACTGGCCAAAATTATCCTACGTGCCTAGGTAAAAATTTCGACTATGTTAAAGAACTAGGCGCGGACCAAGCCATTGATTTTATGTCGGAAGATGTGTACGCTGTGATTAAATCACTGACCCAACGGTAAAGGGATGGACTATGTCCTGAATAAAGTAGGTCCCGAAAGTGCAACGAAGATCTGGAGGTGCTTGCCTTTGGAGGAGAGATGGCAGTTACTGCGGGATTCCCTGATATGTCACTGCATGAAATTGCTTTGGTGCAGTTTATACCGACGAAGATGAAGAAGCGCAGGCAAATCTGGCGCAAATTGGAGACGAATTTGCCAAGTTATTGGCAGAAAAGAAAATCGTGCCTCCGCGAATTACTACCATTACGATGAAGGAAATCCCCGATTATTTGGTTAGATTGAAAGAAGGAAAAATTACTGGTAAGGTTGTTGCGAGAATCAATGAATAACCGCCAAATAGTAGTCCCCACCCAATGATTTTAACCCATGGGGTATCCTATGTTTCAGTATTTTTTACCACTGCCGACTTTAAAAAAGATCAAGGTGTTGTCACGAACAGCCCCTTGATCTTTTTTTGCTAGTTAAGTTCAAGAAATCGGGAAATAAATGTGCAGATAAAAAACGTCTTCCTCTGAATGAAATGACAGTGTTCCATTGTATTGTTTAGCAATATGGCGCATGCTTTTAATGCCAAAACCGTGACGGTTCTTATCTTTTTTGCTAGTTTGCGGCACCTGATCTTTAAAAGAAGAATCACTATTAAAATAGTTAGTGACGTGAATGCCAATAACACCGTTTTCTTTGCCTATAGAAACAGAAATCATCCGTTGATTGACATTACTAACAGCTTGCACGGCTTCCAAAGCATTCTCTATGGCATTGCTTAAAAGAGAATATAAATGTGTAGGCGATATAAAAGATAAACAACGGCCATCGGCCATACAGCTCATACGAATCTGATTTTTTTCACAGTAGAGCTGCTTCTTATATAGAATCACATCAAGGATATCGCTTCCAGTTTTTATTGTTGTATCGTAAACCTCAATAGCAGCTTTCAAAGAATCAACTTCCTGGTTGGTTAGTTTGTAGCTGATATTTGCCAGTTGTTGACGAAGGTCATGAGCTTTCATATTAATAATCTCAATTTCATTTCGCATACTGTCAAACTGTTTTTTTTCTGAATACAGTAATTCATCCATGATTAACAAATCCTGTTTAAGCTTGCTGGTCTCCAATATTCTTGTACGCAGCAATAAAGTAAGCAATGCATACAAAATTGCAAAAGTCCGAATGATAAAATCTAAGATATTGTTCTCGCCTTCAAAAGTGCGGCTAACAGAGTTAAGAATCACTGTAACAAGAATAAAAATTAACGAGAAAATAATGATTAATCTCTTGTTAGCTCTGTCATGTTCATAAACTCTGTTCCGGCGAAAAAGAAAAGCAAGCAAAGTACAGAAAATAAAATGGATCAAATAGTAAAGTGCCCAATCCCGCAATGGAACCATTTCTTTAAAAAGTGAAAGAGTTTCATAAGGATTTTTATCCAAAACTATAATCAATATTTCGTATAAACGTCCTACAACCACCTGAATTGCTACTGCGCCACAAAGACACAGCAATAATTCCGAAATGGTTTCCCTGTAAAGCAAGTATAAAGCGGCCAAAACAAATAAATACATGAAAATATTCATTATCCCGGAAAACAGCTGAGGATAGAGCGAATTAATTACCGACATTAAGAGAATAAGCGGAAAGGCGAACGGAGTGATGATACCTAATTTCAATCCAAAACCGTTCTTTTTTTGAAATGGCAGTGTCAGCAGAAATACACAAAATATAAACTCAACTAGACTAGCCGAACGAATAATAAACTGCTTGGAGTAGTCACCTAATAAATCATATATAATTCCGCTCACAAGTCTTTTCTCCTAACATACTCCATTAATTTTTCCACAAAAGCTTTTTTTCTAGGCTGACTGATTTTCAAGTCGACGCCATCTAATATAACCGTATAACCTTGTATTCGTTGAACATACGCCAAATTAACAAGATAACAATTATTACATCTGAAAAAATCATAAGTCTGCAGTTTTTTTTCGATAGATGAGATTGTTGCATATTGCCGGAAATCGCCATCTGCTGTGTGATAAATGACGTGATGTCCTTCAGTTTCTACATAGCGGATACTTTTAGGCGAAACTTTACGGATACCATTGTCGGCAGTAATGAGAATGTCATTTCGTGATTCTTCGCTAATTCTCCGGATGGCGCGGGACATTTTCAGAGCAAAATCATAGTATTCAACCGGCTTTACAATATAATCAAGCGCTTCCACTTCATAACCATGAATAGCGTACTGGGTAAGATTTGTAATGAAGATCAGGATAACACTTTTGTCGAGGGCTCTAATACTGCGGGCAGCATCCATACCATTCATATAAGGTAGTTGAATATCCATAAATATAATATCAAAATTTGCTGTGTAATTTTCTAGCAGTGCTACAGCTTGCGGGAAATGCACAATGTTGAAAGAAAGCGCTTTCTCTGTGGCGTAATTTTTCAGGTGACTTTCTAACAAACGGGCTTGTTGAATATCATCTTCCACAATAGCAATCTTGATAATCATCTTTCACCTCTCCGGTTTTACTCAAGTCAACTTTCACTATATGAAGCAAACTTCACTTTGTCAATAAGGCAACCTGAGGCGTGTCACAAACTAAAAAAAAACCTCCTAAACTAAATGTATTAAGCTAAATTTTCTTTGATTGTTTGAGAGTATGCCAGGAATCACACAAAATAATGACGATCTAATACAATAGAAAAGCAATCAGGAAGCGTATACAAAACTTGATCAAAGGGGTAGAAACGATGAAAAAAAGAACAGTAAAGAAAGCTTTTATGGTAGTTTGCTTAACTGTGATGGTGATGGGACTGGCAGCATGTGGAAAAGGAGGGGATTCGGCTGGATCTGGATCAACCAAGCTAACAGGGTATTATGCTTCTACAACAAATGTCGGTTTTGTAAGTGCTTACCCGGAGCATACTTTTAAACAGGCTACTTTCGGCGTACAGAATATTGAGACATTTGCAGACAATACGTATGTTTTAACTAGCACTGAAACCTATTTTTCTGGTGCCTTAGATTTCAATGACAACGGGAAATATGATGTTGTTCCCAGAGGGGCAAACATCATGAAGTACTACGGAACCTTTACTTCAACTGATGAAGAAGGGCTAACTACACTTGAATTATCAAAGCCCACAGCAGTCATTATGAATAGTTCATACTCAGCAGGTGCGAATCCAATTGGTTACGTTAACACGAAAGAATGGACCGAAGAGATGGGTACAGCAGTTGGTGGCGAGGGACCGGCATTATCTGCTGAAGAGTATCTGGAATCCGTTGCTTACCCGGAGACCTCAATTGTCGTCGATGCAGCTAAATTCAGCTTCGATTATGTCGCGTTGACCGATGAAGCTGCAGCATCACATTAAGCCAATCAGCACCTGTGCGAGGAGGTAACACTTTTGAGAAGAAAATCAAACATCTGGCGTGGACTTACATCTGTTACAGCTGTTCTCTTAACATTTAGTATTCTTATGACGCAGCTGTTAATAAGCTGGAGCGGTCAAGTTAACGTCTTTTTAAATGTGACGGCACCAGTAATTGAAGCTGATGACAGTACTATGCATTATAAAAGCAATTACGAGTTATCTGATGCTGGTTTGCAAGCTATGCTGGAAGATTCTGATATGCATGATGTACAAACAATGGAAGAAGGTACGGTTCTATTAAAGAACGATCAGGCTGTTCTGCCACTGAGTTCTAAAGAACGCAGTGTTACACTTTTTGGCCGCTCAACAGCTGACCCTGTGTACAGCGGGAATTCCGGCGGACCGGGGATGGACGAAAAACGCCAGATCAGTTTGCATAGTGCACTTGCAGAGGCTGGATTCAAAATTAATGATAAGTTATTCGATGCCTATAAAAACAGCGAAGTTGCCAGAGTGAAGGCAGCTCCGGACTGGTTTATTGGAGAAGTTGAAAAAAGCTTCTATACCAACGATTTACAAGCCACATATCAGGATAATTTCAATGATGCGGCTATTGTAATGTTATCCCGTGATGGTGGTGAAGGCAAAGACTTAGCGACTTCTGACCGCGATGGAATTTCTTACCTTGCACTTCATGATACAGAAAAAGATTTATTAAAGATGATTAAGGATAGCGGCAAATTCTCAAAAACTATTGTCTTAATAAACAGTGCTTACGCCATGGAGCTTGGTTGGCTAGAAGAAGAGGAATATGGGATCGATGCTGCTCTCTGGATAGGAAATCCCGGTTTGAAAGGATTCACAGGCGTTGCCAATGTAATCACAGGGGCTGCTGATCCTTCAGGCAGGCTGGTAGACACCTTTGCGGCAGATTCACTGTCTGCACCAGCGGTCAGAAACGCAGGTGATTTTCAATATGCGAATGACGATGGTCATTATATTGTTGAAGCAGAAGGTATTTACCAAGGATATAAATACTACGAAACCAGATATCAAGATACTGTTTTAGGGCTTCATAATGCGAACAGCAATGCGGGGGCTTTTGTTAATAAAGACAGCTGGAACTATGCAGATGAAATGGTGTATTCGTTTGGCTATGGGAACTCTTATGCTAATTTTTCTCAAGAGTTAACAGCTGTGAATTGGGATAGACAAGCAAAAACAGTTACGGCTACCGTGAAGGTTACCAATGAAGGATATCCGGCAGAATCAGCCTATACTGGAAAGTCAAAGTCAGTAGTACAGGTATATGCACAGCTCCCGTATGAAGAAGGTCAAGCCGAGAAATCAGCGATTCAATTGATTGGCTTCGGGAAAACGGGTGAATTGGGCGCAGGCGAAACTGAAGAAGTGAAAGTTACTATTGACGAGTATCTGTTCGCTACTTATGACGCTAACGCTGTCAATGGAGCTGATACAAGCAAGAAGGGCAGTTATGTTTTTGATCCGGGCGATTATTACTTTGCCATTGGAAATGACAGTCATGATGCTTTAAATAATATCTTGGCTAAAAAAGAAGGCGCTAACGTACAAGGAAAACTAATCTCTGCAGATGGATCCAGTGTATCTGGAGCTCCGGACAAAGCAATCTCTGTTCCACTTGAGTCTCTGGATAATGTAACTTATGCCAAGTCAGAGTATACAGAAGAAATTGTTTCCAACCAGTTCGACGATGTTGACCTTAACTACTTTGCCGGAGATACAGTTACTTATTTAACACGCAATGATTGGAACACTTATCCCAAGCCTTACAGTGATCTTACAGCAACGGATGAACTGAAAGCAGTGATGTACGATCAAAAATATGAAAAACCGGCCGATGCACCTGCCTATGACAGCTTTACTCAAGGTGCAGAGGTCACCCTCAAGCTGCTTGATATGAAAGATGTTCCGTTTGAAGATGATGAAACATGGAATAAATTCCTCGATCAGTTAACAATCAGTGAACTTAGTGCAACGATTGGTGAGAATTTTGGTCAACCCGCTGTCAAATCGATTAATAAACCAGCCAACAAAAATACAGATGGCCCTTCAGGCTCACAATCCAATTATTTGTATGGCGGTAACCAGCCGGCAACTGCTCATGTTAGCCAAATAGTAGCAGCTTCCACATGGAACCAGGAATTATTGGCGGAACGCGGCAATTTTATTGCAGAGGATTGCCTGTTCAGCGGTACCACACAACTGTGGTCACCAGGCGCTAATATGCACCGGACTCCGTTTAGCGGACGTAACTTTGAATACTACTCCGAAGACAGCATTATGTCTTACCTAATGGGAGCTAATCAAGCAAAGGCGATGCAGGCTAAAGGATTAACAGCTGCCATTAAACATTTTGTATCCAATGATCAGGAAACGAACAGATCAGAACTAGCTACATTTATGACGGAACAGGCATACCGCCAAGGACCTTTAAAAGCTTTTGAGGGTGCTTTTACAGAAGGGGGAGCGCTTGGGACAATGATGTCATTCTCCCGGATTGGTGCCCGCCTCGCCTATGCAGATTCTGACACGATGACGCAGGTCCTCAGAAATGAATGGGGCTTCAAAGGTGTAACGATTACAGACTCAGTCAAGGGCAATCCCAATATTCCAACCATTGAATCACTTGTTGCCGGAACAGACACATTCAATGCGGATACCGGTCGTGCCAGTGAAATTCATAAATATCTTGCTAGTAAGAAAGACGGGTATGTGCTGCAAGAATTAAGACGGGCCAATAAACATTTTTATTACTCACTAGCCAAATCCAGCTTGCTTAATGGTCTGACAGATGAAACTGAAGTCGAAGGGTTTACACCATGGTGGCAAACACTGCTGAAAGTTATTAATTATGTACTTAGCGCGTTACTACTGATAAGTTTATTTTTCTTTATCAGAACCAGCCTTAAAAGAAGCGCAAAGGGAGGGAAAATAAATGGTCTTATTTAAAGACAGAACATTTGGCTTTTGGATTGGCTTTATGGCCGCATGTTTGATGCTTGTAGCTAACATTGTATTTATTATTTTGGACTATGGAGATCGGACCTTTTCCTTTGTAACCTTTGGCTTAATTATTGCTGGCGTTTTAGCAGAATTGTTGGTTCTAATTAAAAATTATTATTTGGCACCGTTGTTATCATCGATTTGTTTTGGCGTAGCGCTGTCAATGCACCTTTATTTGGGCTTTCCAACCTTGTCGGATGTTGTGAACGGGGTCAACTTCATTGGAGGAAACCCTCAAGCCGTCATTATTTTTGGGATTGCTTTCCTAATCGGAACCGTTGCTTCACTGGTCTCTTGCTTTATGAATCAATCCAAGTCAGAAGGATTAGTCCACACTGTTAATACTTCAAAATGAAAATATGGAGAAGAGTAAATGAGAAAAATTAGTATCTGTGATGGATGGAGTTTTATAGAGAATATTACTGATGAATTTTTCAACTTTACAGGAGAGGGGACAGCCGTAAGGCTGCCCCACACCTGTAAAGAAGTACCGGTGCACTACATGGAAGAAAGCTCTTGTCAGATGATATGCGGTTATAGACGTCATCTTGAAATTCCTGAGACTTTGAAGGGCCGGCGTCTGTTCCTGCAGTTTGATGGTGCTGCTCATGTGGCAGAAATTTTTGTTAATGACGAGAAGGTAATGACCCATAACGGTGGCTACACCGCATTCAGAGTGGAGGTAACTGATAAACTGGTGTATGGAGCCGAGAACAGAATTGTTGTCCGCTTAAATACACGGGAAGATGCAAATGTGCCGCCGTTTGGCCATGTCATTGATTATATGACCTATGGTGGACTCTATCGTGAAGCATGGTTGCTGTTAGCGGATCAGAGCTACGTGGAAGATGTGTTTGTTCGGACACCGGATATGAACCATGCGCTAATTGATGTTACCATCAGTCAGCCTGACACAAACCACACGCTGGAACTATATCTGCTGGATAAGCAAAAAAAAGTAGTTGGCCAAAAAAGTTTAAAGGTATCAGGGGCATCAATCACTAATTGCAGTATTGCTGTTTCAAACAGTCATGCGTGGAGTCCAGAAACTCCTTATTTATACACATTAGTAGCGATGTTAAAAAATCATAATGAGGACATTATTGATGAATACAATGTATCTGTTGGATTCCGTCAAGCCGTATTTCGCAGTGACGGTTTTTATTTAAACGGCAAGAAGTACAAGATTCGTGGAGTAAACCGCCATCAGAGCTATCCTCATGTAGGTTATGCTATGCCTGCATCAATGCAGATAGAAGATGTAAGAATATTGAAGGAAGAACTACATGTTAATGCAGTTCGTACCTCTCATTATCCCCAGTCTAAGCATTTTCTGGCTGCTTGTGATCGCATGGGATTGCTTGTATTCACAGAGACACCAGGTTGGCAGCATATCAAAAACGATGAAGAATGGAAACAAATTGTTTGTGAGAATGTAGAAGAAATGATTCTGCAGTATCGGAATCATCCTTCGATTATTCTCTGGGGAGTACGAGTTAACGAGTCACAGGATGATGATGTCTTATACTCAAAGACAAATGAAATAGCACGCCGTTTGGATCAGAGCAGACAGACCAGCGGTGTCCGTTTCCTATGGAGAAGTAGTCTGCTGGAAGATGTTTATGCGTTCAATGATTTCTCTCATACAGGGAAGAATGGTGCTTTACTGCCGAGATGGTTGATTTCACCAAATAAAAAGAAAGCCTATTTGATAGCAGAATTTAATGGTCATATGTTCCCGACCAAAGCAACGGATACTCCTACTCATCGGCTGTCGCATGCGATCCGCCATGCCAATGTGTTAAACGAGGTTTATAAAAGAGAAGATATTGCAGGGGCATTTGGCTGGTGTATGTTTGATTATCAAACGCATGGCGATTTTGGATCAGGAGACCGTATTTGTTACCACGGCATCATGGACATGTACCGTAATCATAAACTTGCCACTAAAGTGTATGCGAGTTTCTCGGAAGAAACGCCAGTTCTGGAAGTCGGTTCAGATATGCATATTGGCGATTATCCCGGAGGTTCTGTTGGTGAAAACTACATCTTCACTAATGCCGATTCAGTGCGCCTGTACAAAAATGAACGGATGATCAGGGAATTTATGCCGGTCAATAATAAATACCGTTATTTGCCGCATCCGCCTATTGAATTCTACGACACAGTGGGAAATGTAATTGAAGAGGGAGAAAAGTATTCCCATAAAAAAGCCGAAGCCATCAAAGAGTGCTTGTTAGCTATTCAACGCTTTGGTACCGCTTTACCACCAAAATACATTTTTAAAGCGATGTGGGTAATGCTGCGACATCTTGTATCGCCGGTAACGTTTTACAAGTTGTTCTTTAAGTATATTGAAAATTGGGGCGTATCCGCGCCGGTTTATCGTTTTGAGGCTATTAAAAATGGACAGGTTGTCGCTGAGGTAACCAAAGCTTCAAACGCAAATATTCACTTAGATACTACAGTCAGCGGAACTACTTTAACTGAAGTAAATACATTTGATGTCGCATCAGTCCGTATACGAGTAGTGGATGCAAATAATAATAACGCAACTTACTCCCATTTGCCTATTTTCTTGAAAGCTGAGGGTGCTATAGAAATTGTAGGTCCTGACTGTGTCACTGCAGAAGGGGGCATGTGCGGCACCTATGTTAAGACAACCGGGATAGTTGGAGACGGGACATTGACGATTACTTCCAATCAGACAGAACCAATCCAGTTACGCTTTAGTGTAAAAATAGAAGGAAGTGGTATTAGTGAGTGGAATTAAAGCGTTCTGGAGTAATTACAGTATAAAGCATCCCCAAATAGCGCAATTTATTATGTTTTTTATATTAAGCAACGGCATTACCGTTTTTCAGATGATCCTTATGCCAGTTTTGAAGGCGATTTTTAGTGGATCTGCTTTGGAAGCTCACAATTTTCAAATTCTACCGATTGGTCATAATTCTGATGGATCAGCCTATTATATTTTTAACTATCCGTCAGGCTCTATCGCCTCTGGTGGAGGCGGGGGGCTTGCCTACTTCATTGCCGTTCAACTGACTCTGGGAATCGCACAGGTGATTAATTTCTTTGCTCAACGCAATATAACTTTTCGGTCTAAAGGAAATATTTATAAAGCGGCTATCTGGTACCTTATAGCTTACATCTTGATAACAATTTGCGCTGGGGCTCTCCAGGGATGGTATAAGGACCCTATCTATCAATTCTTGATTGATAGATTTGGAGGAACCGGCGAAACAGCTGCAGATTTAATTACGATGATTATTAATGCCGCTATTTCATTCTGGGTATATTTCCCGATATTAAAAATTATTTTTAAAGATAGAAAGCAAAAGGCGGCCTAAAAAAGAAAAAAGAGGTTTTTGTTAATGAAACTATTATCTTTCATAATCCCCTGTTATAATTCGCAGGATTACATGGACCGCTGTATCAGCAGCCTGCTTGTTGAAGGAGAAGAAATAGAAATCTTAATCATCAATGATGGGTCCAGTGATTTGACTGGAAGGATTGCTGAGGACTATGTGGCAAAGTATCCATCTATTGTACGAGTGGTGCATCAAGAAAACTTAGGTCATGGCGGTGCGGTTAATACGGGTCTTAGGTATGCTGCTGGGTTATTTGTGAAGGTAGTTGATAGCGATGATTGGGTAGACAGAAATGCGTATCAAAAAATACTAATGACTCTAAAGAAATTGATTACGGAAGCGAAGTCCGTGGATATGGTGGTAAGCAATTTTGTCTATGAAAAACAGGGTAAAAAGCATAGAAAAGTAATGAGGTATGACAAAAACTTTCCTGAAGAACGTATTTTTACCTGGGAAGAAATCCAGGCCTTTCGTAAAGGTCAGTATATTTTGATGCATTCCATCATTTATCGAACGAATCTATTGAAGGAGTGCCACTTTAAGCTTCCAGAGCATACTTTTTATGTAGACAATCTGTTTGTATTTAAGCCGCTGGAAAAGGTAGAGAAAATTTACTATGTAAATGTAGATTTCTACCGGTATTTTATTGGAAGAGAAGACCAGTCTGTCAATGAGAAAGTGATGATCAAGAGGATTGACCAACAACTAAAAGTTAACAAACTCATGATAGACGGAATAAGTATTGAAGAAATTACAAATCCCAAGCTTCGCCAGTATATGTTGAATTATCTCGAGATTATAACAGTTATTTCCACTATATTGTTAATTCGTTCAGGCAAAAAGGAAAACTTGAAAAAGAAAAAAGAGCTGTGGAAGTACCTTAAGGAAAAAGATATTCAGCTATACAATACGATCAGATACGGTGTAATGGGAAGATTAATGAATATACCTGGTCGTTTGGGCCGCAGTATTTCCATATCTGCCTATAAATTATCACAGAAAATTGTTGGATTTAATTGAGAGAAGACATAATGCTAAACTTTTTATAACCTGTAGATATCATTTAGAATCCACGGGTTTATTTTTTATTTTCAAGTTGTGGATGAATGAAAGGCAGGGCGAAAATGAATGCAGTACGACTATCTGATCGTGGGCTCAGGACTATTTGGCAGTACATTTGCTTATGAAGCAGCTAAGCGAAAAAACGGGTAAAGGTTATTGATAAAAGAGATCATTTAGGCGGTAATATCTATACAGAAAAAATTGAGGGTATTCAGGTACACAAATATGGTGCGCATATCTTTCACACAAATAGTAAAGAGATATGGGACTATATTAATCAATTTGCAGAATTTAACCGGTACACCAATAGCCCCATTGCTAACTACAAAGGGGAAATTTATAATCTACCCTTTAATATGAATACTTTTAATCAGTTATGGGGGATCATTACCCCTGAGGAGGCGGTAACAAAGATTGCAGAACAAAGAAAAGCTGCAAGAATTGAAAGTCCGAAAAACCTGGAAGAACAAGCGATTTCATTAATTGGAACCGATATATATGAAAAACTGGTAAAGGGATATACGGAAAAACAATGGGGTCGAAAAGCAACTGAACTACCGTCCTTTATTATTAACCGAATTCCTGTCCGTTTTACATATGATAATAATTATTTTAATGATCGGTATCAGGGGATTCCTGTGGGAGGCTACACACAAATAATTAAGAGGATGCTTTCTAGTGAATTCATTGATGTAGAACTAAACCAAGACTTTTTTAGTAAAGAAGATTACCTGAAAAAATATCCAAAGATTGTTTATACAGGAATGATTGATCAATTCTTTAATTATAGATTTGGTGAATTAGAATACCGAAGCTTAAAATTTGAATCCTCAACATTAGACCAGGAGAACTATCAAGGTAATGCGGTTGTTAATTATACGGATGCGGAAACTCCATATACCCGGATTATTGAGCATAAACATTTTGAATTTGGCAATCAGCCGAAGACAATCATAACTAAAGAATACCCAACACCTTGGGGAAAATTCGATGAGCCTTATTATCCTCTAAATGACGACAGTAATAATGAGAAGTACAAAAAATACCTTGGACTGGCACAACAATACCCAAATGTTATATTGGGAGGACGTTTAGGTATGTATAAATATTATGATATGCACCAGGTCATTGCAGCTGCATTAAGTGCTGTGAAGAGGGAATTTAGTTGAAGCGCAGGAGAGGTGTTGTTATAAAAAGGGATATGTATGAAGATATGGAGGATTTGAAGTCCATTGGCACTTGCCAGAAAGATCTGCTCTGCGGGCACTATCCAAGCGTATGGGAAATGTCTCTGAACACGAATAATGCCCTTCCAACTTCCTACTGGGAAGCAAAAGGGCTGAAAAGTTCGATTTTGCGTTATCTGGAATTTTGTAAACCTTTTGAATCCTCCGCCTGCTGATCCGCAAGTAGGGTTGTGAAAGAGGGTAGGGGGCCGTCACTTCCTACTCGGTCATAGTCAATATTTTCTTGAAACTATTTCTTTAAGAAATGTAACTTAATTTTATCAAATGTTGCTCCTCCCATAGAATCCTGCTGGAGACCAGCTTGAGAGAGAATGCCCGAACCATAGTCAACAATCAGTAGGGCTCCGGAAATGTAAGAGGCCATGTGACTATTCAAAAAGACGGCAGGCTCGCCCATTTCTCGGGGAGTGGCAAGGCGGTCCGCAAATCCTGTATATTGCATTAATTTGTCTGCTCCTCCTGCTGCAGCACTGAACTCTCCAGTCAATCCTGTATCGGTTGAACCTGGAAGAATTGCATTAACTCGGATATGTTTTGATGCAAAAGTAGTTTGTAAATGAGCTACATAGTAGTTCATAGCAAGTTTAGCGAAGGAGTACCCTAAAGGACCCGGTAACCTGTTCAAGTCCAATTCATCCAATTTTGTGATGGCTTCTTCCCATGTTTTTGCCTTTATTAAAGGCATGTATTCTTTCTGGTTGTTTTCCTTTTCCCATCCAAGACCGCCTGTGGAAGTAATGAAGACAATACCGCTATCTTCTTTCATGCGATTGGTTAAATAAGCTTCACTTATATATTTGTTTGCAATAAAATCAATGATTACAGTCTTGTTAAAATCTGTTGTGATACCAGAAACACCGGCAATCCCGAAAAAAGAGTCAATCGTGTCCGGTAGCAGATTAAATGCTTCGTCGATGGATTCTTTGCTGCTTAAATCTACATGGATATACTTGAATATCCCTTTAACTTCAACTTGATTCCAATCCAAAGCATAAACTTCTGCTCCCAAATCTACTAACATTTCAGTGGTTGATTTGCCCATTCCAGATGCGGCGCCGGTAACCACACATACCTTATCCTTATACTTAAAGTAATCTCTCATGGTTTATATTCTCCCTTCAATACTATAGCCTCATCATAATTAATTGTTTACATTCGTTCAATTACGATAAAGTCAATTCATACACATTGTGTGGATTTGTAGGAATATGGAGGAAGGAATACTATGATTATTAATCCAAAATCAGAAAGGGCACGCCATAAAATAGTTGAAGCATTTCTTCACCTTTTAGGCATTAAAGCTTTTGAAAAAATTACAGTTAAAGAAGTGATGGAACAAGCAGGTGTATCGAGATCGGTTTTCTATTCCCATTTTGAATCAAAAGAAGCTGTCTTTAGTTACATCATGGATCATATATTTTATCCTTTTTTGAAAGAGCATATGATGGAAGAAGATTATTTTTCAAACGATCAAATAATTTGGGATTACATTAACCTCTACGATCAATACGGGCAGGTTTTTATTATGCTACAACGTTATAATGTCGATGTGATATTAACAAAAAAAATGATTGCTGAAATTGGGAGAACAATGTGCACATCTTTTGAACAGGATTCCATTATAAAAGAATATGCTCATTATTTTTTTCCTTATATTGTTTCATCAATTATCTCCGTGACAACTAACTGGGTCAGAGGCGGGAAAAGGGAAACGAAGGAAGAGTTATTTAAAATCATTAAACATTTTAAATATAAAGGTGTTGATGTTGGTTCTCTTAATCAAGGAGGAGTCAGAAATTAACGCTTCAAATGGGTTCCTACAACCGCACAGGATTCACTGCCAGAAGTCCTCTTTTTAGCTATCTGTTCTTCACAAAACAGGGAGAATAAAGGAGGATTTTTTTGGTACCAGCGAGATTTGTGTAGATGCTGCGGAAACTGAGACGCAATTTTTCTGTAGTACACAATGGATGATCTGAATCAAATATTTGCGACATTTAAGCTCATTAGGAAAATGCTTCTGGATTTCACACGAAAAATTGAACGCAACAGGCTGATTTTGGTGAATATGCAGAGACGTTCTGTCCTATCTCTACGAGAAAATTTCTCCCTCCTTGAAATTAAAATCGGTGAAAGCAAGCGGATTTTGGAACAAACAGAACTATCCATTGGGTAGGCCGTGAAATTACAGTTTAATCTAAATAGCTTTTTTTTAGCAATTCATTTTAGTAATTTAATTATTAAAAGTAAATTACTCCGAGGGGCTTACTCCAACAGTAATCCGTGTAATATACTCTGTTTCATTTTTTACTGCAACTTCGTCTATCAGGTATTCCTCATAGGCAAATTCGAGCATGCGAAGATGATTTTTTTCTGAAAATGCTATCAGCTTCTCATAGGTTCTGCCTATTGTTTCATAGCTTCCAGGGTGATAGGCGACGGCATACAATCCCTTTGGTTTTATGGCGATGGATAAGTTAGGCTGTCTATTGCTGCTGGTTTTTACAAAAAAGTAGGATTGATTGCTGTAATTACTGTTTAAGATATTCTCTCTACTTATCATTGCCCCAACAAAAGAGGTTTCTTTGGATTGGGTTCTGTTTTCGAAGCTCCTGAATGCCAGCATCCATTTGATATAATCTTCTTTCATATTTTCCTCATTGAGCAAAGTGCTGAGGATAATGCTCATTTCCTCCTGCTCTTCCACAATAATTTTTTCTAAATCTGCTCGCAATCTCTGATTTGTAAAGACAATGGTCTCCTCAAGGATGTGCTTGATATGATTTAATTTTTCTATCTCTCTTGCTACTTCCGCGATTTTCTGCTTGGATAACTCCAGTATACGTTCAGGAGTTCTCTCATCCAGATAGAGTTTGATCTCCTTTAATGGCACCTTCAATTCCTTTAAGATGGATATGATATTAAAAACATCAAACTGGTGATGCGAATAATAGCGGTATTCTTTATCATTTGTAATGGCAGGCTGAAACAGCCCGATGTCATCATAATGAAAAAGAGTTCTTTTATTTACTCCGCAAAGCTTTGCAAATTCCCCTGTTGTAAAATACGTTTGTGGATTTTTACTCATAATTTCCACCTCCTCTTGACTATCTGGTTACGTTATACCCTATTGTATAAATAACAACAAGGAAAAAGGGGATATATTGAGCCGTGCCACTACTAACGACCTAGAAAAAATTGCGGATAGTCTGCAGGACGGCTCCAATGTGTCTCAGGGGCAAAAGCAATTGCTGATCATCGCAAGAGCCATTCTTGCTAATCCAACAATACAGATTCTGGACGAAGCAACTTCCAGTGTCTATACAAGAACAGAAAATGAAATTCAAAAGGCAATGAAACATCTGATGCAAGGCAGGACCAGCTTTATGATTGCTCACAGATTGTCTTCCATTCGTGATGCGGATTTAATTTTAGTCATGCAAAACGGAACCATCATAGAGCAAGGAAAACACATAGAGCTAATGGATCGAAAAGAATTTTATGAGCAGCTATATAACAACCAGTTTGCAAATAAGGCAACCGCAGAAGTATAGTCCTTTGCGTTGCAGTTTGATGAAAAGGAGAAGAAGTATGAAAATCGAAATCAGAGAAAGATCAAAAGAAAACTTAAAAGAAATACTATCTTTACGTGTAAGTGAAGTCCAAAAATCATATATCGAATCTACGGAACAAAGCTTGGAAGATGCCACAGAATGTAATTTCTATCGGCCCGCAGGACTTTACCGGGATGGAGTTTTGGTTGGATTTTCTATGTATGGTTATTTTCCAACCGAAGGCCGCAATGGACGGGTGTGGCTGGACAGATTTTTGATTGATGAGAAATATCAAGGACAAGGGCTTGGAAGCATCATGCTGAAAGCCGTCATTTCACATCTCATTAAGCTCTATCAGTGTAATGAAATTTATCTCAGCCTTTATGAGACCAATCAAAGAGCGTTGCATTTATATCAAAAATTTGGTTTTCATTTTAATGGAGAAAAAGATATCAATGGAGAGTATGTAATGGTAAAAAAGATTTAGTATATCAAAATATTCTTATTTGGTGGGGGCTAATGGTTAAGGAGTTATACTGACTTAAAGTTCTTTTCAGCTTGTAATAGACTCCGGCAAGATCTCAAAAGAAATTCTCGAAGAAATTGTTCGTAATCAGGATTACGAAGAAGTAATTAAGCTATTAACCCGTATAATGGAATTGGGGATAGAGAGAGGAGAATTTATTCCCGGAATCGCTGAATATCATGCATTTTATTTTTTAACCATTCTGCAGGGCTCAGTTTCTATAAAAATCCAGAAAAATGCATAATGAGTCCTATGGTGTTAATATGTTAAGGTATCTTTTAACTAATAATTGAGTATCGTAAAAAACACGACAAAACAACCGATTAATTCTCGGTTGTTTTATTCATATTACAGATCGGATTCTGCTGAAGCTGCCGACAAACCGTTTAGTTATATTTTGACGGTGAATCGCGCTACCGTATTGCTGGCCGTCCATCTGTTCCAATTGGTTTTATGATGTATGCAAAAACTCTTCTATGAACCACAATAATCACCATCTACTGCTTCTATAATTTTATAGCAGAGCGTTGCCATTTCGGCGACTGATTGCTTTGCACCGCTTTTAATCCAATGAGCAGCTACACTGTAGACAGCACCGCTCCAAAAGTAAGCAGCGTAGTTGGTAAGTAAGGTTTTCTCAGTTGATGTATTCATCTGTGCGCTTTGCATTTCGTTAAGAATAGCATCAGCCAAGTTAACTTTCAGGATAATGCGTAAGCAGTCCATATGTTGTTCTAAAGTTTGAAATAAAGCAAGCCAATATTCGTATGAGTTTCTAATTGGATGATGCAGATTCATCGCAGTAACGATTTTATCTACAATCTCCTTCATCGTACTCTGTAGAATATCTTCTTTGGATTTGTAATTCCGGTAGTAAGCGGTACGGGACACCCCGGCTCGTTTAACAATACCTGTAATCGTTATTTCTTCAAAAGTCTGATCTTTCATTAGCAGCACCAAAGCAGATTCAATACTTGATCTAGTAATTCGATTGGATTCTTCATTAGACAACCTGAGCCCTTCCAAACGTTGTAATTCTGTAACTTCTTTCGTAGACATTACAATTCCTCCTGCTTTGTTTAGTCCGTTTTATAATGCATTGACCCTGTATGATATGATGTTACAATTGTAATGGCAGCTTAAATGTATGTTATTTATAGAATATTGTCAATTAAATATGGGAGGGAAATTCTTATGAAAGCACTTATTCTTGAGGAATCAGGTAGTTTAGATGGTCTTACTATAATAATGGACAGGGAGAAACCAGTACCTAAAGATAACGAAATAGGAGTTAAGGTATTTGCAGCGGGTTTAAATCCATCAGACTATCAGACTGCATCGTACGCTGGTTCCCTACCAACAAGTGAAAAAAAACGCGTATTAGGGCTAGAAGTTGCTGGAATTGTTGATTCAGTTGGAAGTAATGTGACCAACTTCAAAGTAGGAGATAGAGTCTACTATCTTCGTGACATAAACAATTTGGATGGAGGATTCGCAGAGTATTCTGTTACTACAGCTCATACTGCAAGTAAGTTGCCTGAGACAATAGCATTTGAAGTGGCAGCAGTAGCTCCCGCAGCAGGATTTACCGCGTACCAAGCAATAATTCAGAAACTCAGACCCCGATCCGGAAGTACAATACTGATTCATGGAGGCGCAGGCGGAGTAGGGGGCTATGCCATACAATTAGCAAAGCTCTCTGGCTTGAAGGTGATCACTACTTGTTTAGGTAAGGACATTGAATATGCTAAAAAATTCGGAGCAGACGAGGCTATCGATTTTTCATCTGAGGATGTATATGCTAGGATTTCAGAATTGACTAATGGAACGGGAGTTAATTATGTGTTGAATACGGTAGGTCCTGATAGTGCGACCAAGGATCTGGGTGTTCTTGCCTTCGGTGGAGAAATGGCGGTTCTTGCTGGATTCCCTGATTTTAACCAAATTAAATTTTATGATAAAGGGTTATCTTTGCATGAACTAGCTGTTGGTGCTATCTATACAAATGCTGATATTGAAGCACAATCCGAGTTGGCTCGAATTGGTGAGGAATTCTCTAGGCTATTAGAGCAAAAAAAGATTAATCCTCCACAAATCACTTCGATTACGATGGAAGAAATACCAGCATATTTAACCAAATTGAAGGAAGGCAAGATTACAGGAAAAGTAGTTGCCAAAATCGTTTAACCTATTTTAGCCAAAGGGGTGAATTGGTTGAGTTTATTGGATAATCGAGTAGCACTTGTCACTGGTGAAGTTCATAAGTTACGCGATCAAGTACGAAATAACGTTGGACTGATTCCATGAATCTATTGAAGGATGCTAAAGGAAATTAAGAAGTTATAAGATTCGTATCGCGCGGTACTCAAGTTATCTTGAAGGACTGCGCTTTTTTCATTTTCCAAAGTAATTATTCAACCCATAAACAATGGGGAATTGTGTAGTAGAATTCTTTATTTCATGAGTGACGCGCCACTGTCAGATAGTTCGAGCACTGCAGACAGCATTGGTTAGCTTTCGTATTTACGTCCTGCTATTGTATGGCAGATGCCAGCATCAGTTTTCATTGACATGAAAGGAACAACGGCGAGGGTGAAGTACTCCTTTAGAAGTTTAGCAGAATAAAGAAAATAAAGTTATAGACTGCATTTATTGATCCGTTCGGTCGCCGAGCCGTTACAAATACGTGTGTTCTGTAAAGTCCATCTGCGATCAGATTGACAATTACCCTTTCTTCTCGGATGTCATGATGAGAGGCTATTATCCGTCATATATGAAGCGATTCTTTAAAGAAAACAATATTAAAATTGATATGTTATCTGGAGATGAAGAATTAATTCAACAGTATACAACTGATTTTTTATCTTTTAGCTATTACATGTCCACTGTTATTGCTAGTAAGGCGGAAGAACAGCTAACAGGAAACTTCTCTTGGAGTGGATCTAATCCTTATTTGGAAACAAGCGATTGGGGCTGGCAGATTGATCCGGTAGGGTTGAGAATTTTGCTAAATCAGTTGTACGATCG
Source organism: Fontibacillus panacisegetis (assembly GCF_900102215.1). GTDB lineage: Bacteria > Bacillota > Bacilli > Paenibacillales > Paenibacillaceae > Fontibacillus > Fontibacillus panacisegetis. The sequence goes on along the minus strand of NZ_FNBG01000006.1, from coordinate 152,060 downwards.
TTATCAGAAACCTCTTTTTATTGTTGAAAATGGTCTTGGTGCTGAGGATCATCCGGATGCCCATGGTGAAATTGTAGATGATTATCGAATCAATTACCTGAGAAGCCATATTCATGCGATGAAAGAAGCAATAGAAGATGGAGTAGAACTGATGGGTTACCTTCCATGGGGCTGTATCGATCTCGTAAGTTGCTCTACGGGCGAGATGAGAAAGAGATATGGGTTCATTTATGTGGACAAAAACAATGAAGGTGAGGGTACTCTCGAACGCAGCCGAAAAAAAAGCTTCCTTTGGTATAAAAATGTGATAAAGTCGAATGGCCAGAATCTGTAAAATAAAGCCAAGAAGGTTTCTTAAAAAGAGGGTTACCTATGTGGTATGTTGGACTCGGTTGTTATCCAAAATCAAGGAGATTTTTCAGGGCGTTACAATTTCCTGATATATGTTTAGTCCATCTCTGTTTAATTGACGCTCAAAAATACTCGGTGTTAGTATAGTTATACTGATACAATAATTTAGAATTTTATTAATTCAAGTGAAAAATATCACATTTTCCGGAGGTTGCGAACATTATGAAATCAGCTATATACCATGGAATCAAGCAAATTAGTATTGAGGAAAAGCCTATGCCAAAGCCTGGTTTAAATGATGTTATTGTACAAATTAAACGTGCGGGAATCTGTGCCACAGATGTAACAGCATATAATTACAATGGTGATATTGTTTCAATTTTTCCAGGGGCAGAGTTTGGACATGAGATGGTAGGTGTTGTCTCAGAAGTTGGTGCTTCAGTGCAAGACATATTTGTGGGTATGCGAGTTTTTGTTAATCCTTTAACTTTTCGTAACCCAACTGATACTGATCGTGGTGGGGCTTTCTCAGAATATGTTCTTGTAGCAAATGCACAACTCAACTACAACCTGTTCGTATTGCCGGACAACGTTAGCTATGATGATGCCGTAGTCATTGAGCCATTTAGTGTAGGAGTTCATGGGAAAAATGTGCCTGGAGCAAAACCTGGCTCGAATATTGTGATCTATGGGGCTGGTGCAATTGGGCTTTGTACGTTATCTGCTCTTGTTGGCTCAGGTGTAAATAACGCTGTAATTGTGGATTTGGACGATCAACGTCTTGCACTTGCCAAAGAGATGGGAGGAGTGCCTTTCAATTTAAAAGAAAGCAATTTCAGAGAATTTTTAATTGGGCATTTTGGACAGTCAGACAACTGTGTTGGTTTACCGACTCCAAATGTCGACATTTATATTGACTGTGCGGGTGCATCGAATATACCGGATCAATTTCTAAGCATGGCGAAAGCGGGGGCAAAGCTATCAGTAGTGGCTGTGCATAAGAAGTCCCCTGAAGTTGCATTTTCAAGTCTGATGATGACTGAAGCCGTTATTATGGGTTCATTTATGTATACGCCAAAGGATATAAATGAAACCTTGGGCTATCTCAGTTCACACAGCACGCAGATTAACAAGATTATCACCCATCGCTATCCTCATAGCCAAATTACGGAGGCTTTTGAGATGGCATGTGATGCATCCCAAGCAATAAAGGTAGTTATAGATTACGATCTATAGTTGAATGTGGGGATTCCCGAGCGACCGATGAAGGAACGTAGACCAAGTGAAACGTACAATTGTTTTATCGTACCTTGTAATGCCAGTTCTAATCGTGACTAATATTATGCGGGATTTTGTCATTAGTGAAGTTATTCGACTATTTGTTTATTAGTACAAGAATATAAGATAATGCACAAGCAACTCATCCGCAAATGGAGTGTAGAAATTAGCGTCGCCAACCTTTACGGATAATGGAATTTGAACATCAAAGATATAGAAGGTGGGTGCAAGGCCGATCCGAAGGGCAATTCGCCCCTAACGATCCGGCGACAAGAGCCGAGACTGCACAGTTCATGCTAAATTATTTGAAATAAGTCACATTACAGGAGCGTTCCTCCCACAACTATTTGTGGTGGAGCGCTTCTTTTAATTTCGAATGGCCTTTTCTCCCTATAACTGATTGTATCAATCGAGGTTCTAAAGGATTCTGTTGATCATGTAGAAATGATTATAGTAAGGGCTTTAACTTGAAACAGCCTCTTCGCTATATCATCTTAATAAATCAAAAAATCAATAAGAATTGTTGACAATTGATTCTGAGTCACTTATAATTGACTCAGAATCAAATACGAGAAATACGGAGGTTTTACTCATGAGTCAAAAAGTTGTATTAATTACAGGGGCATCCTCGGGTATCGGTAAGGAGGCGGCCATTGAGCTGAAAAACAGAGGGTTTACAGTTTATGCTGCTGCACGGCGCATCGACAAAATGCAGGATCTTGCGACAAAAGGCATTCGTCCCATTTCCATGGATGTCACCAATGACGAATCCATGATTCAGGCTGTCAATGAGATCCTTAAAAAGGAAGGAAGAATTGACGTTCTGATTAATAACGCAGGATATGGTTCCTATGGAGCGATTGAGGATGTACCTCAGGAAGAAGCCCGTCGTCAAATGGAAGTAAATGTGTTTGGGCTTGCTAGAATGATCCAACTTGTGGTGCCGAGTATGAGAAAAAATCAATTTGGAAAAATTGTTAACGTAACTTCAATGGGAGGTAAAGTTTGGACCCGATTTGGTGGCTGGTATCATGCGACAAAATTTGCGGTTGAAGGTCTTTCGGATTGCCTTCGCTTAGAATTGGAACCGTTCGGAATTGATGTCATCGTGGTGGAACCTGGCGGAATTAAGACGGAGTGGGGTTTTATTGCCGCAGAAAACCTTAAGCAGGTATCTGCCAAGGGTCCATATGCAGAGGTAGCCAGCAAGGTAGCCGATAATATGATCAAGAATTATACAGGTAATCAATTATCAAAGCCGGCGCTAATCGCGCGGACCATTGCTAAAGCAGTAACCGTTAAAAGACCCAAAACACGTTATCTTGTAGGTTATATGGCAAAACCAATGGTATTCATGAAAAATATTTTTGGAGATCGTACCCACGATAGAATTATCAAAATGTTCAGCTAATCCTACAAATACAATTATTTCGAAAAGGATGGATATAAGATAATGGCTAACTTTGATTCTCTTCTACCAAAGACAACCACTTACTGGAAAAAGGACGGAATTTTCTTTATCAAGCATACTAATTTTTTTGTAACCATGGAGGAAGCTTACGCCATTGGGGAATTGCTTAAGGAAGCTCATCGTGACAAGGAAACGGATGCCATCGTCATAGATAATCGTGAGGCAAAAGGAGCTTGGACACAGGAGGTTAATAAAGTATGGATCGAGGTATCGATGGACGTCAGCAATGAAATCCCGAAAAAGGTCGTTACGTTAACCAGCGATGTTGTCGCTGCCATGCAAATTAACCGGCTTTCCCGGAGCAATGGAGCAGAAAAAATGTCCAAAGCGTTTTGCAGCGATTTCGATGAATCGGTTAGGGCCTTCTTGATGGGATAAAAAGAGGAAGGCGGAACTATTTTGACTCCAAATCGATGAGCCATAAAAATGAGTCGAATGGAGTGATAAACACTATGGCAAAACGTGCAATGACTCCCGAAGCAAAAGCCTTAAAGGCAAAAGCTATTATGGATAAAGCGGCTGAAATGTTTCTTTTATCGGAGTACGAAAAAATAAAGATGTCCGATATAGCCAAACAGATGGGCATGTCAAACGGGATTCTGTTCGTGTACTTTAAAACAAAAGAAGCATTGTTTTTTAGCCTGCTGTGCCGGGAATATGAGAAGCGGCTCGCTCGTCTGACGGAGATGGCAAGGGAAGTACCTGTGCGGAGCTTCGATGACTTCAAAAATCTCGTTATGAATGAGCTGATGGAACTCGTCGACCAGAATCCTCTTTACGTCAGACTGGAATCCATGCGCACAGCGGTTTTCGAGAAGAATGTGGACCCGGAAACCATGCTGAACCATAAAATTAATTTGTACAAATTGATGTCAGAGCTAGTGGCCATCATTTGCGCTTCACACGCATTAACCCAAGAGGATGTGATGGAGATCCTTCAAGCAGAGGCCTCTATCATAACCGGCTGCAAATTATCAGCCACCTTGCCCGCAGAGGTTGTTGATATCATCGAGAAGAACGATCTGGATGGGCTCCAACGTAATTTTAAGGACGATGTTCAGAAAACGATGATTTGTTATTTGGATGGATATTATAGGAATTATATAGTCATTCGTACTACCGAAGGATAGGTGATGGGTTGTGCAAAAGGGGCCGATGCTAGAAAGTGGACTCAGGGGTGCTTTTTTTACCGAAAAGAGATAGAGTCCGGTTCAGCCAAGGAGTAGTAAAAGTTTTGATGAAAAAATGGAGGGTCAGGATGACAAATAGAAAACAGACAGACACGGCTGTTGTAGCTGGCGCTACAGGAATGATGGGGAGACAGCTTGTACGGCTCTTGCTTGAGGATCCGGCATATCAACGAATCATCGTACTTGTACGTCGGGGTATCGGCATATCTCACCCGAAACTGGTGGAAAAACAAGTATCTTTTGACAGACTGGAAAGCGAATTGGATACTTCTGTGCTGAAAGACGCCGATGTCTTTTGCACCTTAGGCACGACAATGCAACAAGCAGGCTCAAAAGAAGCCTTTCGTAAAGTTGATCATGAGTATCCGTTGGCTCTGGCTAAAGCTGCTATGCAGCACGGTGCTGCCAGCTACGTCATTGTTACCGCAATGTGGGCGTCCGAACAGTCATGGATGTTCTACACACGTGTTAAAGGGCAATTGGAGCAGGATTTATTGTCACTTGGGTTACCGCGTCTTGTCATCCTGCGCCCCTCTCTCTTGTTAGGGGACCGGGAGGCTGAAAGTTTTGGGGATCGGGCAACAGCATCAGTCTTTCGCTTGATTGATCCATTATTGATTGGGCCGCTAGCCAGAATGAAAGCCATTCAGTGCAAGGATGTAGCTCAAGCCATGGTCAAGATGGCGCGTGAATCAGGTCCAGCAGTTGAAGTGCTGGAGTCTGAAGTTATCTCATTAAGAACCAGCAAGAAAAACAGCCCTACCAAGGTTTAACATAACTATAATCTGGAGGCGGATATTTGATGAAAACATGGTTTATAACTGGAACTTCAAGTGGATTTGGACGGAGTCTGACGGAGCTTTTATTAGAACGCGGTGATCGGGTTGCTGCTACGATTCGAAAAGATAATGCATTGAATGATCTAAAAGATCGATATGGTGAACAATTGTGGGTTGCTACATTGGATGTAACTGATAATAAGGCTATTCGAACGGTTGTTGATCAGGCATTTAAGGATTTAGGGAATATTGACGTTGTGGTTAACAATGCTGGATATGGATTGTTCGGAGCGGCTGAAGAAGTGAGTGATGAACAAATTACGCATCAATTCGATACGAACGTCATCGGGTCCATTCAAGTCATTCGTGCTGCTCTTCCTTATCTGCGTACGCAAGGTGGTGGTCGCATCATACAGCTTTCCAGTATGGGCGGGCAAGTAGCATTTCCAGCTCTGAGCATTTATCATGCAACGAAGTGGGCTATGGAAGGCTTTATTGAATGTCTCGTGCAAGAAGTGGCCCCCTTCAATATACAGGCTACACTCGTCGAGCCTGGAAGTGCACGAACAAACTTCGGTGGAAGCAGCATGATAACAGGTGAGCCCATGAGTGAATATGAGAATACCCCTGTAGGCCATATTCGGCAAATGTCGCAGCAAGCCGGGACGGAGCACTTCCCAGGTGATCCGTTCAAGATGGCTCAGGCCATAATTGTAGCTGCAGATTCTGATAAAGCTCCGCTGCGGCTAACACTTGGAAGTGACGCATATGAACTCGTTCATAAAAGCTTGTCTTCGCGTTTAGCTGCACTAGAGGAACAAAAAGAGGTAGCTTATTCCACGGACTATAAGGATTAACGGGGACTTAATGTCTCAGTATAGTAAAAACCAAACACACTTTTAGAAAGAAGAGGTATAAAAAATGAGTAAATCAAAAAAGACAGCACTAATCACAGGATCTTACGGCGGACTCGGAACACGCTTTGCAGATATTCATGCGGCATCAGGTGGAGATCTGATCCTAGTAGGCAGAGTTCAGACGAAACTTGATGCACAAGCAAAGGAAATGGAGAAAAAATATCATGTGACAGCACACACGATTGCAGCAGATCTTTCATCTCCAGATGCAGCACAGCAGATTTATAACACATGTAAAGAAAACGGATGGAATGTAGATTATCTGATCAATAACGCAGGCTATGGTGGACAGGGTGATTTTGCTCGTGAGCGTACCATGGAACAGGATCTCTCTATGATTGCGGTGAATGTAGAAACTCCTACAAGGCTTTGCAAACTCTTCCTTCCAGATATGATAAAGAGAGGAAGTGGCAAAGTTCTGAATGTCAGCTCAACGGCAGCTACCATGCCAGGACCACTTCAGGCATGTTATTACGCAACAAAAGCCTATGTGACAAGCTGGTCAAATGCAGTATCGAGAGAATTGAAAGACACAGGAGTAACGATGACATGTCTTATGCCAGGGGCTATGAGCACTGGATTCGCAAATGCTGGTGGACTTTCCGATACAGCACTTTTTGCCAATGCAACTGATCCAACACCTGTTGCGCAGGCAGGATATGATGCAATGATGAAGGGGAAAATGAATATCACAGCAGGACTTGTAGGAATTCAGAAGATTTTCATGAAGTTGACACCAATCCTTCCTAAGAAAATGCTGATGGACAATGTTTATAATATGCAGATGAGAGGCAGTGCAAAGAAATAACGCCAGAGAAAAAATGAAAATAAAAAACTAGAGAATGCAATTGCAGAAAAAGCCGATGTACGTACAGAGACGATTGATCATGCTATTAATGACAATACTCATCTACTATTTATGATTTTATTACAATATACGGAGCTACGTTGCAGACATCATGATTAAGAGAATCTGTAAGCAGCACATGTTTGCACGTAGCATAAGTAACAAGTCAAAAATCTGAAGTTAAAGAAAGTGAGGACATAATTATGGCTTATAAAACAACAAATCCTTACACTGGTGAGGTAACAGCAGAGTTTAACAATTTAACAAATGAGGAACTTGAGGCAAAGCTTGCTAAGGCACAAGAGGCATACAAATCCTGGTCTAAGACAACATTTGAAGAAAGAGCAGCAATTCTACACAAAGCGGCAGAGCTTGCAGTAGAGAGAAGAGAAGAACTTGCAGCAATCAATACAATTGAGACGGGCAAATTAGTTACTATTGCAGCTTGGGAGATGAATCTCTGTGCAGATATTATGAACTATTATGCAGATAATGCAAAGGAACTGTTAAAGCCTCATTTTGTAAAAACAACAGACCAGATGTCTGGAAATGCAGTGGGTATCTATCAGCCGCTGGGTATTATTTACATGATTGAACCATGGAATGTACCTTTCTTTCAGATGACAAGGCCGGCAGCGGCACAGCTGATGGCAGGAAATGTTGTTGTTTTAAAGCATGCTTCGAACTGCCCACAAAGCGCGCTTGCAATGGAGAAGCTATTTAAGGATGCTGGACTTCCGGATGGCTGCTTTACAAATCTTTTTATCGATTATGAGCAGTCGGATAACCTGATTGCGGATCCACGCATCTGTGGAGTTACTCTTACAGGAAGTACACCGGTAGGACGTGGTGTTGCAGCAAAAGCAGGTCAGAATCTTAAGAAATGTGTTATGGAACTTGGTGGTTCCGATGCCATGGTTGTTATGCCGGATGCAGATATGCAGAAGGCTGTGCAGGGTGCACTTTTGGGACGTATGACAATTTCCGGCCAGGTATGTGCAGGTGATAAGAGGATGTTTATACATGAATCCCTTTTTGAAGCATTCAAGGGAGCTATCTCTGATGCGATTGATCAGTTCATCATAGGAAATCCATTAAATCCGGAAACCACACTTGCTCCATTGTCCTCAAAGAAATCTGCTGATAAAGTAAGAGCACAGATAGAAAAAGCAGTGGCCAATGGAGCAACAGCAACTGAAGTAGGACCAAAGGTACCAGAAAACAGTACATTTGTACAGCCGACGATCTTGACTGGTGTAACACCAGAGAATCCAATCTTTAAGGATGAAATCTTTGGACCAGTGATGATGCTTTTCTCATGGAAGACAGAGGAGGAAGTCATTGCCCTTGCAAATGGAACAGATTTTGGACTTGGAAGCTCTGTTTACAGTGAAGATCCTGCAAATGCTGCCAGAATGTCAGCAGCCATGGAGTCAGGAGCAGTATCCATTAATCAGCCAACAATGGCATCACCGGGAATTCCATTTGGTGGAATCAAGACCTCCGGATTTGGAAGAGAACTTGGTGCAGAAGGTATCCGTGAATTTACGAATCAGAAGTATATCAACAGTGCGGGAATTGACATGGATAAGGTATTTGGGCAGTTTCAAACATTAATTGCTGATTGAAATAAAAAACAGTACTTCCTGTATTGTTGTAAGTCCTACCCGACAACAAAAAAAGGAAATGACAGATGCCACTCCAGTATATCAACGAAATGCTCGAATTACCAGAGCTAAAACTGCATAGTGTTCTCTCCCTTAATGCAACGGAAGTGCATTTGGAAGCCTCGCCGGTGGCGTATAAACAGCCCTGCCCAATATGCTGTTCCGAACAATCCGTGAAGTGAGAGGGCCGCAATAAGTTACCGCTAATATTTAGGTTGAGTCCTTTTAAATAGCATATTTATCCCTATTTCACGAGGAAATACTGGCCAAGACCCCACGTTATGAACATAGAAAAAAGATCTTAGCCTTATAAGTTGCTTCCGTTACTCAAGTGGAGGCAACTTATTTGGTCCTTGTGGTGTAGATTAGCTTAGCTACCAGAAGACAACAAAAGAATTCAATGTATGATACATAATATAACCAATCTGGCAGACCGCAATATTGAGAAAGTAAATGCGATTGTAGGGAAGCAATAGGAACTGTCGAATGAACGAAGGAGGAACAACTCATGTCAAAAAAACAATCAGCTACAGCCGTCGTCGCGGGGGCAACCGGGCTCGTTGGACAACAGCTTGTGAAGCTGTTACTTGACCATCCGGCTTATCGCCGCGTCATTGTGTTTGTGCGGCGAGATATGGGTATTTCTCACCCGAAACTAGTACAAAGGCTCATTTCTTATGATCGGCTTGAGGAAGAATTGGATGGGGCAACCATTAAACAAGCTGACGTGTTCTGTACGCTTGGTACAACGATTAGACAAGCCGGTAGTCAGGAGGCATTTCGGCAAGTGGACTATGCGTATCCTTTCACTTTGGGAAAACAAGCGAAGAAATACGGAGCAGCTAAAATGGTCATCGTTACGGCAATGGGCTCGTCAGATAAGTCGAAGCTTTTTTACAATCGCGTAAAGGGAGAATTGGAGCGGGATTTGATCGCCTTAAATCTTCCGAGACTGGTCATACTGAGACCTTCGTTTATGCTCGGGAATCGGAAAGAGAAACGTCTGGGAGAGCGAGCGGGCATTATAGCGTTCCAGTTACTGCGTCCCTTCATGATTGGTCCTCTCTCCCAGTACAAGGCAGTGCACAGCTCGGATGTTGCTCAAGTCATGATTGAAGCAGCACGCCGGAAAACGCCGGCGTTGGAATTCATTGGGTCAGATGATATTGCTCGAAAAGCAAGCGGGTAAAACAGATAAGACTTCGCCAATGCTCTTTTTCTTGTAAATAGACTGAGAGAAAGTCGCTGAACGGCGGCTTTCTTTTTAAACCAGTTGAGCACGCGAAGCGTGGGAAACAGAAAACTATCCGCTATGCGGGTGGTGTAGTCAAGTCTTATAGCAAAAAAACACCTGATGCCGGATCATATTCACATGCTGGTTAGTATTCCATCGAAGATGAGTGTATCGATCTTTGATCTTCGATAAGCATGCAAACTTGATATATAAGTGCAGAAATCATCATTTCCGGGCGGAAGGTTACTATGAGCCAAATGTATTCAAAAAACTACAAGACCTTAAGGTTCTGCAACTACATTTGCTTCATTAATGCAACCGGAATTGTATCACTCAGATAACCTTGGATCCTGTATGCGCATCAATCAAGAATTGAGTTTCAAAGGCATTACCTTACATAAAAGATGTTTAAATCGGAGACCGCAGGCGAAATTCGACTTTAGATCACAATTCTTCAAGAACCCGTGTGGGCACAGGTTGTCAGAAGACAGAACATAGTCCATTGCTAGGACCGTCTGAGGCGGTATCGTCTGACATGCTGGCGGCCATGCTTCGATATATGCCGGTACGGACATTGATGTCTTTCTCACACGGAGCGATTACCGAAGAGGGACTGTCCGAACTGCTGGACAAGTTTAATCAAGCAGTAGCCTCGAGCCAATCCCATAATAGCTAAAGATGTGCTGGAGAGGGATGCTATCTTCCGAATAGCATATGCGACTCAAAATCGTGAGGGAAACCGTGGGGGTTCGAGTCCCTTCACCGGCATCAAGAAAAAAGCCAACCCTTGTGGGTTGGCTTTTTTCGTAGCATGAAAGTTATCGCTTAAAAGGATATAAGATTCCCCCACCAGAAGGTGATGGTATATCTTTTTTTAGTTTTGAAAACGTGATATAATTATTCAAGTTCTATTGATATATTTGTAAATTGTGGAACTCTTTGCTTCATGTGCGAATGCTTTTTGGCGGTGATGATAGAGATATGGATTTAAGAGTTGAAAAAGTTGCAAATAGCAAAAGGAAACAAGAAGTAAAGAATATTTATACAGCTTCTTTTCCTAAAGAAGATAGAATGCCTTTTGGTATGATGCTTATGATGTCTTATTTATGGAATACCGAATTTCTATCTTTTTATGACCGAGATACATTATGTGGCTTTGTTTATATGGCAACGATTAGAAAACTAACATTTGTAATGTTTTTTTCAGTTGCTGAAAATCTTCGCTCAAAAGGTTATGGTAGCCGCATATTGGATGAAATTCAGTCAATCCATGCCAATAATAAAATAATTGTATCCATTGAACCATGCAACCAAGATGCAGATGACATTGAACAAAGATTAAGACGTAAAAAATTCTATACCAATAATGGATATGAAGAAACAGGATATTGTATCAAACTCGGTGGTAAAAAACAGGAGATTATTATAAAAAATGGAGCTTTTGATAAACGAGAACTTATGTTGTTTTTAATGCTATATAGTAATTTCACACTTATCCCTAAAATTCGAAAATGTTAGCTTTGAAGAAACCTTTGTTGAGAATAGAAACCGTAGCGCTTAATAAGCATATTTACCGTGCATCTATTTTGACCTAATGAAACATAAAAAAGGGGATTAAATTGCTGATAACAGCAGTTTAGTCTCTTTTTTTTATCTAACTATTAAGGATACCGTCCATTTGCTTCGTAAACCAGAAAGCTCTATCATATATAATATCAGAAAATATTACATACGATCATCGTTATACGTGGAGGAGATTTATCATGGTTTCAGAGTTACGTATTGAACAATTGAAACAAATGAAATATGAGTTGACAAAGCTGCTGCTTTTATATCGATGTGCACTCGATGAAATCGAGACTAAGATAAATATTTTGAAACAAGAATTTCAGGCTTTACACGATTATAGTCCAATTGAACATACGAAATCGCGCATCAAGACACCGGAGAGTATTCTTGAGAAAATGATACGCAAAAATCTGGATCTTTCTTTTTCTACAATTAAGGAGAATATCAAAGACATTGCAGGCCTGCGTATTACCTGTTCCTTTATACCGGATATTTATAATGTACAGGAAATGCTAATGAAGCAAAATGATCTTGAAGTTTTGGAAATTAAGGATTATATTGAATCGCCAAAACCTAACGGATATCGCAGCCTACATATGCTGGTTAATGTACCGGTCTTTATGTCTGACAGTGTAGAGAAGGTGTGTGTAGAAATTCAAATTAGAACGATTGCTATGGATTTTTGGGCAAGTCTGGAGCATAAGATCTTTTATAAATACAGGCAGACTGTACCGGAGCAATTACTTAAGGAATTGAAAAACGCAGCTGAGTCTGCACATTCCCTCGATCTGCAAATGGGAGATCTACATCGCGAGATAAATGAAATTAAACATATGCAGGGAGAGGACGATTTTGATATAGATATTCGAAAACTTGTTATTAACAATCAGCAGTTTTTATTGCCTGAAACGCTGTTAGAACTATTAGGTGGTAAAAAAGAGAATAACACAGGGAATCTCAACGAATAAATTGGGGTTCCCGGTGTCGATTATAAAAAACTATCCACTGTTCTATGGAGCTAATCATTTTTACGGCTGCATACAGCAATATACTGAAGGTCTTTTCCGGATGTATTAAAAAAGGAAAACATCTTCTTGAATTGTGTCCGATTCTCTTTCTTCAAGCCGTTTCTTACAATTCGTATGGCACCGAGAAGTCCTTCATCACGAATTAGCCCTGTCGGTTTCATGAGTGACATAGCTCCTGAAGAGTGACTCACGGAGGTTATTTTCAGAACAGATGATGTTCTGGATGAGGTAGGGATCATTTTGCACGGACAAGTGCTGCTGTGCAAGGAGAACATCTCCGGAATGAGATTTATATTTTCGGAGCTGGGTGAGGGCGGAATTTTGGGAGAGACTGCACTTCGTCTATCGCGAGAGCGTAGCAACTATGAGGCCGTTGCCGGCGTAGAGTGCAAAATATTGTTTATTAAAATTAATAAAATTGTGCGGCCCGGACAGAAGACCTGCCATCTGCGAGGGCGCATCATCGAAAATATATTAGCTTTATTGCTGGAGAATAACCGCTCTATTTATCAAAAGCTGGATCTGGTATCCCATAAGTCACTGCGTGCCAGAATCCTTCACTATCTTAGTCTGCAGGCTCAAAAAAACAATGCCACAGTGTTTGAAATTCCGTTCTCCCGCAGCGATCTCGCGGACTATTTGACCGTTGATCGCAGTGCCTTATCGCGTGAACTGCAGCGGATGGCACAGGAGGGATATATTCGCTTTTCCAAAAATCGATTTGAATTGCTGGATGCAGAGAGTTATATGCAGGTATTTTAGCCCCATGCCTCCATTAGCGTGACACTATCGAGATTAAATCCTATGATGACGATATATTGGGGACCTTTATAGTTTGAAGGCTCCCATTGGATTTGCTTGCCAGCAAACTGGATCAATAAGATTTCAGACGAAGAGTTAACAGAGACGTACCCTTTAGCACGAAGAATCTGATTTCCCCAGCTTTTTAGAAACTTCTCTATCTTTCGTAGGGAGAGGGGCATATTTTGTTGCAAGGGAATGTATACGGTCTGAATTCTGGAAAATGAAGTGTGATTTTGTTTATGTCCATCATTATGGTGTGAGTGCCTCGATAACATGTTGAATGGTGAAGATTTTTTAGCTGGAAGATTTAATGGCTGCAAGCCATCAAGCAAAGGAATAAAATCTACTTGTGTTTGAATCGTAGTGAATATTCGGGCATTGTCGTTATGCTTCTCAACCAGCTTCACTACTTTGGATAAATGAGAATCGTTGATGAGATCTCTTTTGTTGACGATAACAATGTCTGCTACTTCGATCTGACGGCGCAGCGTATGTACAAGCTGTTTGTCTGAGGAGAAGATGCTGTTGTACTCAAGTACATTTTCTGCGTCAATGACAGTAATAATTTTCTGCAAGAAGACCTCGTTAAGTAATCCAGGCTCTGCCATCTCGTCAACAACTTCCTCAGGATTCGCCACACCTGTTAATTCAATCAATATAACATCAGGAGACTGTGATAGCAGCGTTGTAATAGCATTAGAAATTTCGCTTTTTTTGCTGCAGCAAATACAGCCGTCCAGCAATTTCTCCATAATAAGGCCATCCGTTGCTTGGGCTAAAATATGTCCATCCACATCCTGGCGACCCAGCTCATTCATAAGAATGGCTGGTTTGATTCCACGTCTATGAACCTCTTGTATTAATTTGAGAAGTAACGTAGTTTTGCCACTTCCGAGAAAGCCGCTAATGACGATAACTGGTGTTTTCATTGAACCACTCCTTTTGTCTACTCTACGTTCTCATCCAGAAAACTAAAGTTAGGATATATATATGGGTTGTCCGGTGCTTTCATGATGCTGGATTCAGTAACGTCGATTTTCAAAATTTTGTTGCCCTTATATTCGGTATAGCCAATAGTGCCTCGAACGGAGAGCCAAGTATCATCCGGAAATTCCGGGGCTTCATCAAACTCAGTTAGAACACCATAAGGCGCAGCATCTGCTGTACAGCATTGAACGGCGATTCGTCCAATGACTAATTGATTGTCAGCCATGTCTGGTTCACGATATGCAAAGCCGCTGATTTCTATTTCTTTTCCGACAAAATGATCTATAAATACTACTATCGAGGATAGGACCTCCATATAAATTTCTGGTTTTACCTTAATAACTGGAAGGATATATAACCGTTTGCCGAGCTCAGCTAAATCAGTTTCAAATTGATCCTCTGTATAGAACATTTGGTTCAGCTGCTCTGGCGTTGGATCTGATGGAGGCAATAAGTGATCGATAGAGTCATCCGAGACAGTTAAATCAGATTCAGTCTTAGCGATGGGATTATTCCGATTTGCAAACACCGAGTTTAAAGTTATTCCTTTTGTATTGGCAAAAGATCCACCGAGTACAGTTGAAGGCAACAGAAATCCCAACAGTAGTGGAAGCATCAACAAGCTATATACGAGCCCATTGCGCAACCATGATTTAGATGGGGCAGGGGTACAGCAATCACAAGCTTTCATATCTCCCTTAAAATGGCGATACGCAATAACTGCCTGAATGACGGCAAGTGGATAGATAAGAACAGCTGACCATTTGACCAAAGGCATAATGCGCCAGCCAATGTATAATTGCAAAGTATTCGTCTCTACCAGATACACAATGTACCCCGATATCCCAAGGAGAATGATCGTTCTTAGTGTATAGTGAAAAGCCATGAGGTAACGTTGCTTTCGCATGATATTTTGCACCTGCCTATAGGTTGTTGTGAATTGCTCTTAAAATAAAAAATCTAGCCCAATACTAAGCACAAGCACTGTGATTACGATCATCGTACTCAAGCTGATGACAAACTTCGTTTTGAAAACAGAAAGAAGCATTAAGGTACTTTTAAAATCAAGCATTGGACCTAACACAAGGAAAGTAATTAAAGATCCTGTAGAGAAGGTGTTAACAAAGGAAGAAGCGACGAAAGCATCTGAAGTGGAACAGATCGAGAGCACATAGGCAAAGCCTGCCATGAACAAGTGAGAATTAATCGTACCTTGGCCGTAAGCCAGCAATTGGCTAGTATTGACGAAGGTATGAATCAACGCTGTAACGAATGCACCAAAAATCAAATACTTACTCATCTCAAAAAATTCATTAATCATATGCATAAAGAAACTAGTGAATCTCTCTCCAACCCTTTGATGCGTTGTTTCAACATTCCGATCATCATACATAGTCTCTGCACTTAGGCGTAGAGGGTTGTAACGAATAAACCGGTATACAAGCATTCCTATAACTAGAGAAGTTATCAAAGCCAAGCCCATTCTGGAATAAATGACTTCAGGTCGACTACGAAAGGCAGTATAGGTAGCAAAAAATACGATAGGATTTAGAATCGGTCCACTCAGTATAAAGATCACTGCAATGTAAACAGGCATTCCTTTTGAAATAAGGCGACGTATCACGGGAATCATTCCACATTCGCAAATAGGAAAAATGAATCCGAGAAGACTAGCGCAAAGCATACCTAATATGGGGTTTTTGGGTATAATACGTGCTATAAGCTGTTCAGATACAAACATTTGCAGCAGAGCGGAGAAGAACACACCCATAAGAATAAAGGGCAGGGCTTCAAGAAAAATACTGATGAACATCGTTTTGAAAGTAAGCAAATTAGCTGAGTAATCCAGGGAAAGAGCTGCCATTATGTAAATAAACTCCTTAAGAAAAAAATGATAAATATATCTACGCTTATTTTAATCGTAACCATTACAAATAACAATCAGTTGCTCGAAAAAATTTTGACACTCGCCTTTTTCACGTTCTGGACAATATTAAAGAAGCCCTGTTCTCTCATTGGTGAGAGAATCAAGGGCTTCTTTAGATAAATAGGCTGTTTAACGCAAGTCCTGGATACTGACGTTAGTACTATAGGTAGAAGAGTCGCTGCTCAGCTTAAAAACGGGATAGTTCGCTTCTGCATCCAGTCTGAGCATATCCTCATAAAAAATTTGATGCTGCTGATCGACTACAAAAGTGAAAGGAGGGGCATCGATTGGAGTGTCAAATTGTCCGCTCTCGTGCTGAATCAGCAATCGGTTAATCCCATCGCAGCCACAGCCTTCTGTATCATATATGAGCTTTATGATGCCAGGCTTATCACCGAGGCTTTCTTGAATTCTCTGCGTGGCTAACGGAGTTATTTCTATTTTGATCATTATTTGACTCCTTTCAAGATGAGTAAGTACATATATTTTTTCATAAAATGAGCTCCTTGTCATTATCATACGCTTTATATTCTCCTGGTGTGTCGCAAATCACAAGTTCAGATTACTAATTCAATATACTAGTGGTAGATTATACTATTTTGATCATGTACATATGGATGGGGTGAGTGTTGATGACAACAAAGAACTCAACGAAGGATTTTGCTTTTGAGGATCTAACAAAAATATCAAGGGTCAAATTGGGAAATTCTGTTCCATTAGAGCTATATAGAGCCATTCGGCTGATTGGGATGTATCAGGGACTTCCACTAAAAGGAAAAGGCACTACGTTAACTATAGGCAGAAAGATAGGAGAAGAATTGCCGGTACATTCACTGGAAGAGTTACTTGAGATGCTGCGGGATTTAAAAGTAGGATTTGGAATAAGAGGGTCAGTGTTAAAGAAACAAAATGTAATGTTAATGGGGATGAGCATTGCGAATATGAGGTCAGGTTTTAAAAAATACGAAATGAACAGCAATAGTCTGTTCTCTTTATGACTGCTATAATGATCCTGTTAATCATTTTATTACCAAATAATCTGTAAAGTGGTCATAAGGAGGAACCCTATGAAAAAATTCAACGATGAATATTGGATGGATAAGGCGATCCATGTGGCACATGAAAATGTTCTTCAAGCCATGGGCGGTCCCTTTGGAGCAATTGTAGTGAAGGAAGACAAGGTGATCGGAACGGGAAGAAACATGGTCACTTCGTTAAATGATCCTACAGCTCATGCAGAGGTGCAAGCGATACGTGAAGCCTGCCGGCACTTAAATGACTTTCAGCTCAAGGGATGTACGATTTATACGAGCTGCGAGCCTTGTCCTATGTGCATTGGAGCCATCTATTGGTCACGTCCGGACGCTGTGTATTTTGCCAGTTCCAAAGAGGATGCTGCTCAGGTTGGATTTGATGATCAATTTATATACAAACAAATTGACTTGCCTATGGATCAGCGATCCATCCCCATGAAGCAAATCAAAACAACCAAGCATTCACTACCATTTGATGCCTGGAGAACGTCAAACAACAAAGTTGAATATTGATATAGGTAAAAGGATCATCCCTGGCTTTCAAGCAAGCAACGGGGATGATCCTTTTACGTTTAGAAATTCGTTTAACATAAAAGTAACACATTAATAGCGTAGACTTAATAATTCCCTAATAGAATATAACAAGATAAAAGATAGGAGTGATTAGATGAAAACGAGAAAGAAAAAAATTTGTTTATTAGTGCTAACGTTTGCACTAATGATGCAAGCAATGTGGGCAGCTATATTGCCGATTGCTGCAACTGCGGACACGGTTAATACCGATCCTACGGTTGCCTTACATACCGAGACGAAGATCGGGGATGACAGCATCGAGTCTATAACAGATGCTGTATACACGATAGGATGGACAGGCAATCTCAGCAAAGTGACCAGCACTCAATTGATTAATGTGCCGACCCGCAGCATTTATGCAGAGATTTGGATTGATAATGTGACTGGAAAAACGGATCAAATCGCCAAACTTAAGGTTCAACTGGGTTATAAGCTTGCTGAAGGCGAACATGACTTTGTCTGGTCGGATGCCGTTTATGCAGGAGCAACTGGTAATAATGATCGTTATAAGGCCAATTTTACACCGGATCAAGTGGGGATTTGGAAATATACGATGAGAGTATCGGGCGATGGAGGGAATACTTGGGTGTCCTCCGGAGAAAACACTCTGATAGTTGTGGGATCGGAGGATGAGTTAACGCCATTAACGATCAATTCATTAGAAAATCTAACGGATTTAAACGATAGACTGATGATTGGCAACCCAACCCCGGATATTTTGGGGGAAATTTATGTGGAAGGCATCACAGATGAACCTGGTCAAGGCAAAAACATAAAGGCGCAGCTTGGGTACAAAATCGAGAATGATACAGATTATGTATGGGTAGACGCGGAATATCTGGATGAAGTGGGCAGTAAAGATCGCTACAAGGCGAACTTTACGCCGGATCGTGCTGGTAAATGGTATTATGCTATGAGATTTTCTTTAAACAATGGTGCTACGTGGGAAAACAGGCTGCTTGGTTATAAAGTGAATAAATTTTATGATGATATTACAATCACGAAGCCATATGATGTTACGTTGACTTGGTCACAAGATCCAAAAACTACACAGACGATTACTTGGAAGACGACGAATGATATATCGGGTGGAGTTGTACAATTTGCCAAGCAGTTAGAAGAGGGGACATTTCCCGGTGAATCTCGATCCATTGCAGCGGATACCAAACCCTTCCATGCAGATATGATGCATACAGTTACATTAACCGAATTGGAGCCGGGAACAACTTACGTGTATCGGGTGGGAAATGGAACACAGTGGAGCGATATTTTTACATTTACGACAGAATCGGAGGCGACGGCTCCTTTTTCATTTTTTGTTTTTGGTGACAGTCAAAGCGGCAGACAGGAAGAAAGTGATTATGCCAAGTGGGGAGAAACAGTCAATACTGCATATCAAACTCATCCTGACGCAAAATTTTTTATGAATCTTGGAGATCTTGTGGAATTGGATTCCAGTTATGATCACTGGCACAAGTGGTTTGAGGGTGCGGAAGGCGTAATCGAGAGAATCCCACAAATGTCTGCAACCGGGAATCATGAATACTATGCTGGGTATAATGCGAATCAATTGGCGGATAATTATATTGCTCAGTTCAATCTTCCGCAAAACGGGCCAGATCGTTTGAAGGGAACCGTGTATTCCTTTGATTACGGTGATGTGCATTTTGTTGTCCTGAATTCACAGCAGGCCGAAGCAAATGTGAACCTGCCTAACCCGATGGGAGATATTTTGCTGGAACAGAAGGAATGGCTGGAGAATGATTTGAAGAACACGGAGAAAAAATGGAAGGTAGTACTGTACCATAAGGCATCTTATTACAGCAGGGCATCGAGAGATAAGGACGCCGAACCGATTAAGCAGGCATTTCAATCTGTATTTGATAAGTACAAGGTAGATGTTGTATTCAGTGCTCACGACCATACAGTTACAAGATCATACCCGATTAATAACAATAACTTTGTAAACAGCCCTGCGGAGGGAACGGTTTATTATCTGGTTGGCCGAACAGGGAACAAAAATTACAGTGATCCGATTCGCCAGATTTGGAACGCATACTATTTGAATGATACGGAAGATACAAACTATGTTCATATTAATGTGGACGGGGATCAATTAACAATTTCAATGCAGGAGAAGAACGGCAAGCTGCTTGATCAATACTCCATTGATAAGGCAAAGGGAACGGGAACTCCTGCTGAAGAGCTGCCGAAGATTCAGATTGATAAAGTGGACAAACTAAGCGCCTTTGAGGAAAAGAAAAATGTTGGAGATACTGTCTCTGTTTTCGCGGAAGTGAATGCGGCCAATGTCACCAATTACGTGGGCAGAGGTGTGCACATTCTTGCACAATTGGGTTACAAGAAGGAAGGTCAAGCCTCCTATACGTGGGTCGATGCCTCATATTCCAAGGATAGTGGCAAAAATGACATGTATGGGGCCAGCTTTGTTCCGAATTCAGCAGGGGTTTGGAATTATGCCATGAGATTTTCCGGAGATGCCGGAGCAACATGGACAATGACAGATCCCAAATCGTTAACTGCAGCAGGAGATTCATCCCAAGGTGGTAACACAGGCGGCAATAATTCAGGCAATACAAACAGCGGTAATAATTCCGGAAGTACCAGCAGCGGGAGTAAATCCTCAAGCGCAGGCTCCACTACTAATCCAAGCACTCCAACGGCAAATGACAAAAATCCGGTGCTGACGCTTGAATCGACAGTGGAGAAAACGGCTGACGGAAAATCCGTTGCCACAGCAGCGCTTGAAGGAGCGGTTTTGACTCAGGCTTTGGGTAAAATCCAGACTTCTTCGGGAGCTGCAAATCCGAGATTGGTGATTGAGCTAACAGGAAAGGAGCCGATTGGCAAAATAGAACTTCCATCCGATTCACTTTCTGCTCTGTTAGCTGAAACTCAGTCTCTTGTTTTGAGCATGGTATATGGAAATACGACCTATGATCTACCGCTGCAAACCTTGAATATACCGGCTTTAGCCAAAGCGCTTGAGGCGGATTCCCGTGATGTAAAGATCAGCATAGTTATTGAACAAGTTAGCGGAGCGCATCAAGCAGCACTGGAAGCAAAAGTGGAGCAATCCGGTATGAGGCTGGTAGCTTCTGCTTATGACTTCCAAGTGATTGCATCGGCTGGCGGAAAACAGTTTAAAGTTAATGATTTTGGGAAAAGGTATATTTCCAGAACGATTGAACTTGATAGACTGGCAGATACCGGAAAGACAACAGCCATTCTATTTGATCCGACAGCAAATAGGATCACGTTTGTGCCGGCGCTCTTTGCGAAGAAGGATGCAAAAACCATCGCAACGCTGAAGAGATCGGGCAACAGCATCTATGCCATTGTTGAAAATTCCAAAACATTTAGCGATTTGACCAACCATTGGTCCAGAGCGGATGTTGAGCTTATGGCATCCAAGCTCGTGATTCAGGGGGTTACGGATACCGACTTTAAGCCGCAAAGCCAGATTACACGGGCGGAATTTGCTGCGATGCTTACTCGTGCGTTGGGCTTGTCAGAGACGGATGAAGTTCAGTTCACCGATGTGAAGTCAACGGATTGGTTTGCAGGAGCAGTGGGGGCTGCCAGTAAAGCAGGAATGGTAGAGGGCTTCGAGAATGGAGCATTCCAACCAAACGCAGGCATCACCCGTGAACAGATGGCTGTCATGATATCACGCGCGATGAATGTAGCCGGGCAAAGTGTTGCGGTGGATCAAGCGGATTTGGCCAGATTCAAGGATAGCGGAGCCATTAGCGGCTGGGCGAAGGAAGCTGTAGCGCAGTCCATAAATACGTCAATCCTGAACGGAATGACCGATAATTCATTTGTACCGCAAGCGCAAGCTACCCGTGCAGAAGCGGCAGTCGTGTTGAAGCGTATGCTGCAGTACGTGCAGTTTATGAACTGAAAACTTACACAAGTGATAAGAAAGGCCCTCTTCCATATTGGAGAGGGCCATCTTTATTGTAGTTCCATAAGCTAAACGTCAAAGGAAATTTCACTGTCCGGATCACAATTTTTGATGACCGCTACCAGTCTCGATGCTTCCCAACGATGGCATTTGCATTCCATGACACCAAGATAACCACTTTGGGAATCAGGACTTTCTAGAATAGCGACATTCCGGTTCAGATAAACGGCTAATGCTTCCTGAATACGGGCACATTCGTGGCTTTTAATAGAGACGGATAAAGTGAATCTAAAGCCGCGCAGTGGAAGCTTAACCGATTCGTAAGCAAGAATATAGGCTGTCACTGAATAGACAGCTTGATCAAAACCGAAATGAAATCCGGCGGCGATCAGGATGGAGCAATTAAGCAGCAACATGATTCCTTCCGGCGATAGGCCTTTTTTAGAGCAAAAGGTTTCTGCTACCTTTTCCGCTGTATCCAACGCGCCTCCAAATCGAAGCGCCAATCCGATGCCAAGTCCGAGAGAGAGTCCCCCAAACAGAGCTGCTGGAAGAGGATTACTCGTTAAAGCTGGATAGGGGTGAAGAAAAATGGTACCCAGCGAAAATATGAGTAGTCCAAATATAGTGAAGATGGCAAAGGAAGCATCAATATTTTTGCGTTGTATCAATAGCAACGGCAGGTTAAGCAAGAACAAAAATAGTCCAAGCTTCATTTCCGTAGTCAGGGCAAACAATGCGGAAAGTCCAGTTATTCCCCCGACAATAATGCCATGTGGTATCAGAAAAAGCTCTAAGCCTATCGAAGCAAGCAGGGCTCCTGCAATAACTCCTATGACGTTAAGGACTTTGGAATTAGATCGGCGATTCAATGATCATTCCTCCTTTTCCAAACCTTAGGTAAGAAGTTACTCCTGAACTATACTATTTTATTTTGAGCAAGTCGTTGGAGATGCCTTTTTTCAAATTTAACGCAAAGGGCTGAAGAATTTACATTAAGCCTGCGGCTTTCCCGAGGTTGACGAGAATAATGGAAAATTCGCCTCGTCCGAGTATGGTAATACCGGCGATAACAAGAATTTCGGAGATTGGAAATCTGGAAACCCAGCCCAATAATAGGTCAAGGGTAAAGTTAATAGCGATATAAATGGTGCGCGGAGATCAGACTGGCTGCAGCAATTAAGGTCAACGCGAGCCCGATCTCGAACACGATATGATCCATTCAACCACTTCCACTCGAGAGTATCTGTCTAATCTGTTGTTGGTGTAGGCGTTCTCCGATAACGACAACTGTAGCATCGGCGGTAAGCATTAAGTCAGGTCCTGGATTTACATGTTTTGTGTGATTTTTTTCAATTACAGCAATAATTGTTGCTCCGGAACGTTGACGTACGCGCAATTCACCAATTGTTTTACCAATCGCTTTATAATTAGGTTCAAGTCTGTACCATTCAATAATAAGGCCCCCAAGTGCGACTTCGATATTCTCCAAAGCAGTAGGTTGATACGTAATTCCACCGATAATTGCCGACACGTATCTCGCTTCATCATCGTCAAGGCTGATCATGGAGATGCTGTCATCAGGATTATCATTGTCATAGTGGTACATTTCACGACGTCCATCATCATGAATAATAATGGTCAATTTTTCACCACTGCGTGTTTGAACTACGAATTTTTTACCGATTCCCGGCAAATCCGTTTCTTTCAGGTTCATTTGCTTCAAGCCTCCAGTATTTTAGATACGCAATCGTTTTTTTAACTGCAAAAGATTCCTGCGCACATTTCTATAATAAGCTTATAGAAAAGGCAAGGCTCAGAAGGACTGCGTGGAATAACAAATGTTATGCCACATACTTGCTCGTGAATTTAATGGGTAATAGGAGTTTACGTTTCAGAAGTAAGTTAACGAGCGGTCGAAATTGAGCCCATGAGGCGGTAACGATTAAAGATACCGCTAAAGGT
The DNA here is from genome assembly GCF_900102215.1 of Fontibacillus panacisegetis. Taxonomy (GTDB): domain Bacteria; phylum Bacillota; class Bacilli; order Paenibacillales; family Paenibacillaceae; genus Fontibacillus; species Fontibacillus panacisegetis. Next base: position 128,508 of record NZ_FNBG01000006.1, on the reverse strand, counting down.
AGAACAAAAAGATATTTCGAGGTTTTTTCCCCAGTCATTTTACTGCTGTGTGCTGGATTTAGTCTAACGGCTACTTTGTAAGTACGGATAATTTGCTCTGTCTCATAAGCTTCGCGTTCCATTGCTTCGTTACTACCCATATTTATTGAAGTAATCGGGAGGGATAATGTCATAAACAAAGCGAGCAAAGAAACAGACAGCAGATATAACAGTTTATTATGTCGTATGTTCATGTGTTATCCCTCCCTGAAGCTATATAGTACTTAAAGGATAGCATACAATCTTATTTATCTCAAAGCTATGGCTCGAAATAACGAGGTACTGTTCAGAAAAATCGAATCAAGATATATATACTGGAAATAATGACGGTTAACAGCATGAGCGGGAATCCATATTTAATGAATTTAACAAATGTTATAGGTTCTCCTTCTTTGGATGACATACCAGCTGCAATCAGATTGGCGCTCGCACCGATTAAGGAACCGTTGCCTCCAAGACATGCTCCTAATGCAAGGCTCCACCACAAGGGCTCTAAATGGGTAATTCCCATATTGCCCAAATCCTGAATCATTGGAATCATAGTCGCAACAAATGGAATGTTATCCAGAAATGCCGAAGCGATAGCGCTTAGCCAGAGAATCAGCATGGAGGCAAGTAACGGATCTCCTCCGGTCAGATTCATGGCTCGCTCAGCAAGCAAAGTGATCGTCCCGTTCTCCACTAATCCTCCAACTAATACGAACAGTCCAACAAAAAAGAAGATGGTTGGCCATTCTACAGAGCGAATTGCTCTCTCCATAGCATGCTCTCCAGTCATTAATAAAAGCAGGAATGCCCCAGCGAGAGCAATCGTTGCTGATTCAAGGTGAAACGTCTGATGGAGAAAAAATCCGATCAGAGTTAGTCCAAGAATACACAGACATTGTACAAGGAGCTTCTTGTCTGTTATGAGACCATCCAGGCTAATACTCATCATGCTTTGCTGGTTTTCCTTGGTTGCTTTTAATCCTTTACGGAACATAACAACAAAGAGTGGAAGAATAACAGCCATGATGGCGATAACGACAGGTGCTAAATTTTGTAGAAATGCTGCAAAAGTAAGTTCTTTCACTGCACTGCCGATCATGATGTTCGGCGGATCACCGATTAAGGTAGCCGTTCCTCCAATATTTGATGCAAGAACTAGAGAGAATATATAAGGGAAGGTTTTTACTTTTAATTGTCTTGTAATGCTGAATACTACAGGAATCATGAGTATAATCGTTGTCACGTTATCTAAGAAAGCAGAAGCTACTGCAGTAAATAAGGCCAGAAGCCATAGTATGGTAACGGGATTCCCTTTAGCCTTTTTGGCAGTCCATATACCAATATAATGAAATAGACCCGTCTCAGCCGTAGTATTTACAATAATCATCATTCCAATCAACAGACCGAGTGTATTGAAGTCAATGTGATGAATAGCAGAATCCTGGTTAATGATACCGAGCAAGACCATCAGAACGGCGCCACTCATAGCAAGTATAGTGCGATGAATCTTCTCAGAGATGATTAGGGCGTAGGTAAGCAAAAAAATGCCGATAGCCCAAATAGCTTGTTGTTCCAAAGTACCCCTCCTAGTGTGACAGCGTTACAGATGTATCAGCATAGTTTCATGAAAAGGCCAAATTATGCCGTATAATCCTGAAAAAAGACAAAAAGAGCCCGCAACATGGCAGGCTCCTCCGATAACTGTCGTTTTCTATTGTTTGCTAATGCATGTATCATTATATTATGAGCTGGTATAAAAGTAAATATTGAAACTGAAGGAAAAGGAACACTGAGGACAAACTTAAGGCGGACACGTACCTCGACTAAGGTCTAGGAAGAAAAACCGTCCACGGTCCGTTTTGAATAATTACGATTGGCTCTAGAATATAGACATAAGGTTGATAAATTTGAAAGGCGGTGAAAATTGAATGAGAAAGAATGGACCTCAAGGTTTTGCGATAATACTTATAGCACTTGGTGTTCTGATCTTGCTTGGTAAACTGACCCCACTATTGGGTAGCCTGTTCGGTTTATTGATAGCGATCGCGATGGTTGGTCTTGGATATTACGGGATACGCCGAGGGAATGCGTTCTTTGGATGGATTATTCTGTTCTTCGGAGTTATCTCCCTGATTTCCAAACTGGCTTGGCTGATTGTTCCGGTAGTCGGGATCGGATTGATCTTGTACGGCATATCAACGCTAAGAGGAAAACGGAGTTACTAATACAGTAATTGGACATAAGAATTTAACCCGAGAGGTTAGGAGGGATGGGGTTTCATGAGTGTATTTCGTCGAGTACGTGACATTACAGTAGCTAATTTGAATGAACGATTGGAACAGTCACAAGATCCAGTTCGATTGATTGATCAGTTTCTGATCGAGACACGTCAGGAAATTGCAGAAGCCGAGAAGCTTCATTATCAATACGCAGGCCATACAAAACAACTTAAGCAGCAAGCGGATCAGGCCAAGGTGATGCGCGATAAACGTGAGGAACAGGCTTTGCTGGCACTGAAAGCAGGAGAAGAACATCTCACTAAGCTGGCTTTGCAAGAAAAAATGCTGTACGAAGAAAAAATCGAACAGTATTCCTCGTTATATTCACAAAGTCTGGAATCACTACAGGAGCTGGAGAATCAGCTGCATGAGCTCAAGACCGAGTATCAGGTCGTTTACAGTAAACGACAATACTATTACGCAAGAATGGAGACGCTTCGTCTTCAACAGCGTATGAACAAACGGATGAGTGACTATGGCATGCAGGATGTACCTAAGATGTTCAACCGCCTGGAGGATCGGGTATCCGATATGGAATGGGAGGCTCGCAGTCTCCGGGACATACGTAAAGCGGGTCAGGATTTCGCCAATCAGGCGGGATCGGTTATCCAATCTACTCTGGAAGAGGAGCTCTCCCGGTTGAAGCAGAAGCTGAAATCACGAGGGGAGGAGTAACAAGAATGGCTAATTTATACCGCTCAAGACGAGATAGATGGGTTAGCGGATTGCTTGGCGGACTGGGTGAATATTTTGGGATCAGTACTACAGCGCTGCGTATTTTAACATTGGTCAGCATTCCTTTTACGGGCGGGACAACAATATTTATATATTTGATTGCCGCACTGGTAATTTCTAAGGAACCGTACCAGCCGTTTGATCCTTATCATAATGGTGGCTGGCAAAGAGGTTGTCAAGGTGGCAACAACTATGGTTTCGGAGCCGGACCTGGATCACAGCGTGGTCCTCAAGGATTCAACGAGCAACCGCCGTTCGGAGGGAATTCGTATCCTGGAGGTTCGCAGCAATATAACGGACCACATAACGGGCCACAAAAAAATGCGGAATTCGCTTCGGGAGAATCATCAAATCTGGATTCTATGATGCAAGATATTGAGAAAAAAGCAATGAAAAAAGAACTTGAGGAGCTTCGTCAAAAGCTCGCTAAATATGAGAAGGGGGAAGTGTAAACAATGGGAGTATTTAAAAGAATTAAGGATATTACAAAAGCGTCTGTAAATGATTTGCTCGATAAGGTGGAAGATCCGATAGTTATGCTAAATCAATACCTGCGCGATATGGAGGCTGAAATCCGTGACGCTGAGGTGACTGTAGCCAAACAAATGGCAAATGAACGTAGAATGAAACAACGTTTGGATGAAGCTATCCGCATCTCCACACAAAGAGAAGCACAGGCTGAGGTTGCTCTGAGAAACGGTCAAGAGGAAGCAACACGCAAGCTGCTTGAGGAAAAAATTCATTATGATCAAAAAATCGTGGAATTTACTGATTTGCACACTCAAGCTGAAGCGCAGGCAAGTGAATTGAAGGCTCAGCTTCATGAAATGAAAGATGAGTTCTACAAGCTGCGCAACAAACGTAATGAGCTCGTGAGTCGTGCCCAAATGGCTAAAGCAAGAAAGCAAATGTCACAAGTGAGCAGCATTCATACCATCGAAAGCGGTAATGCATCGTTGGGCTTCCACCGTATGGAAGAGAAAATCATGCAGCTTGAAGCTGAAGCTGAGGTTTCTGGAGTTCTGTACCGTGGATCAGCAACCTCCTCATATGTAAACCCTGCTGATGCAGAAAAACAATTGAAAGTGGACGCTCAGCTTGAAGCACTTAAAGCTAAGCTTAATCCTTCAGCAGCTAAACAAGAAGAAAACGCTGAATAAATCGATACACGTCGAAGAGACATTGTGGTATGCTAGGCAATAGTAAAGCCATGCGATATGAGTTATCATATCGCTATGGCTTTTCCAATTATATGAACCTGTAAGGGGGTGCGACATGGATAGACGAAAAAGGTTCTTGGCCATCGGTCTTATTGGACTTGGAATTTTATTAATATTCGGTAAATGGCTGAGCTTTATTACCATCGTCGCCCTTGTTATTATCGCCTACGGTATTTATAAAATTCGTAATGGTGAAGAGGTCAGGACAGGTTACACCTTACTTGCTGTCGGTGGCGGTTTGATTTTGCTAGAGCATTTTATGCTTGTAGTGGCGATCTTAATGATATCGTTAGGATTTTATTACGCAAAGATTAGAAAGACACAATCTGATGGCAACTATACGCAAAGACAAAATATTACGTCCAGCATTCATTGGGATCTCGATCCATGGAGCCTGAGAAATACTAGTATGTGGCATATTTTTGGGGAACTCGATATCGATTTATCTCTCGCCATAGTAGAGGATTCAAGTAACGTTCTGATGTTCCAAGGAATTGTTGGGGACATTGACCTTGTTGTGCCGGAAGACTATGGGGTAGAGATCGAAGCTTTTGTCATGTTTGGGCAAATTGAGTTTGAGCCTAATCGGGAGACGGGCATGCTGAACAAATTGTACTGGAAGTCACCAAACTATGATAACCGCGATCAAAAAGTGAAAATTATCATCTCTTATGTTGTTGGAGATGTAGATATACGATTAACATAAACAGGAGGATCACTTGCGCATGAAGAGTAAAAAACCAGGAAATATGGTTTCTCGCAGTATGCGGGAAGGGGTTCTCCTGAGCTTTATTTTATTAGCTGTTATTTCGTATGTATTGTATACATATGGTTACTTTAAACCGTCTACTGACTGGAGAAGAGGGGTACAGGCCGGAATCATGTTGCTGACTCTGCTTCTTAGCATAGGGGCAACATATGGATTTTTTCAGGGCTATCGCAACAAACGAAAAATAGATCAGCTTCGCGATGCGCTACTGCAATGGGAGAAGGGTAATAAGACCGATACGGTTCCAAAGCTCGGAGACGATGAAGTCGGCCGGCTGGGGGAACAGCTAGAGAGAATTGGAAAGAGATGGGAAGAACAGGTGACCTCACTTCAGCGTTTATCGACGCATAATGCCCAGCTTGCAGAGCAAGCTCGTGTCTCGGCTATTGTAGAGGAAAGACAGCGTTTAGCTAGAGAGCTGCATGATGCGGTTTCTCAGCAGTTATTCGCGATTTCAATGACTGCTACAGCTGTAGGCCGTACATTGGAAAAGGATTTTGACAAGGCACAGCGTCAAGTGGAACTGATTGAAGAGATGGCCTCAGTGGCTCAATCCGAAATGAGAGCCTTGCTGCTTCACTTACGCCCGGTCTATTTGGAGGGCAAGGAATTGTCTCAAGGCTTGCTGGATTTGGTAAGAGAGCTAAAGACAAAAGTACCGATGGAGCTTACACTGGAGATGGATGATGAGCTTAATCTTGGTAGAGGAATAGAGAATCATTTGTTCCGTATTATTCAGGAAGCGATGTCTAATACACTTCGGCACTCCAAGGCAGATAAGATGGAGATTCGAATTCACCGTAAATTGAATGTCGTTAAAGTAACTCTAAGAGATAATGGTTTAGGCTTTGAGCTGGATGAGAAGAAGCAGACCTCCTACGGCTTGTCTACGATGCAGGAACGTGTAAGGGAAATTGGAGGATCTATTCAATTTATTACGGCTCCCGGCAAAGGGACGCGCATTGAGATCACAGTACCTTTAATGAACGAGGAAAACGAAGGGGACGAGTTCGATGGAATTGGACAGAGAGATTAAGGTGTTGCTTGTTGACGATCATGAGATGGTTAGAATTGGACTGGCAGCGGTACTCGGTACTGAAGAAGGGATCGAGGTCGTTGGCGAGGCCAGCAGTGGGGAGGAAGGCATCCGGCTGGCACAAGAGTATAAGCCCGACGTTGTATTAATGGACCTTGTCATGGAAGGTATGGACGGGATAGAAACGACAAGACAATTGCTAGCCCTCTATCCCGATTGTAAAGTGATCGTATTAACAAGTTATTTAGATGATGAGAAGATGTATCCGGTTATTGAAGCTGGTGCATTCAGTTATTTGCTCAAAACCTCCAGAGCTACTGAAATAGCTGATGCGATTCGTGCTGCAGTTCGTGGACAATCGGTATTGGAGTCTCAGGTTGCATCTAAAATGATGAACCGTTTCCGTCAACCTAAAGCAGAAACTCCGGCCCATGAAGAGCTCACGGAGCGGGAAATGGATGTTTTGCGTTTGCTGGCTCAAGGCAAATCTAATCAGGATATCGCAGACGACCTTATCATTGGCATCAAAACCGTAAAATTTCATGTAACGAATATTTTGGCCAAGCTGGGCGTGGAAGATCGAACTCAAGCGGCCATTTACGCATATAAGAACGGTTTGGCAGAGTAGGGTAATAGCATATTTTATGAGTTAGACAACTTGTAAGAGGTGGAGTGAGTAACCCGAAGATCTATATTCACTTCGCCTAAATTGATTTTTGAAAGGGCGTCGTGCTCGTTAGAACGGTATTTTTGCCATTCCCGATTATGCATACGGTACAGAAAATCATCTAGCTTGTATATATCTAAGTTGTTTGCTTTGGCAGACTCGTAGTCAGTGCGTATCTGCTTCTCCATCATTTGCTTAGCGATTTGCTTGATTTCTACGGCGGTTACTCTGCTACCAGCATCAATATCAACAACGTTAGCTCGGACGCGAACGTTTATGTTTGCCTGAATGTTATCGTTAGCTATACGAAGCTTAACTGTTGAAACAGGATGAATGACGTTAATCACCACTTTTTTACCCTCTTTGGTTTCGAACCGAAGAGGGTATTTATGCATATATTTGTAGGACACCCATCTAGCCCCATTAAGCTGTTTTTGATCGATAAATCCCCGATTTTTTCCTCTGGAAATAACGTATACACCATTTAATTTAATGAGAGATTGTGGCTTGTTATCGTTCTCCCAGACACTGTCTGTAACTGTGATTGAAGGCAGTAATAATGATGCCGCAGGTTCTTTGACACCGTTAACGAGCTTCAATAGTCGCTGAGGCTCTACAGATGAATACTGTTTATATAGCTCCTCAGGGTCCATTAGCTCCGAATTTAGTGAGGATTGGTTCAGTAGGGCAACGCTGCTGAATAGCTTGGAGATGTCCTGCTCCGTGCCGAATACCCAAGGTGTGTATCTCAAATCACGAGATCTGAGAAGACCGTTAAGGGTATCGGGCAGTTCTTTATCCAGCAATGCTTTGGACATCACAATCGCTTTGACATGTGTCCACAGGGTTTGCTGCTGTGAGGATGGATACATATGGTTGAGCGCTTCGCTAATTGTACCTCCTTCAGCTTTGCCAATCCAAGTATCTGACTTTTCGATACCGCTGGAAGCCCCTTCTTGTTTGGAGATTTTTGAAAAATCAAGTAATTGAGCGTAAATAACATAGTGATCTTTTACATAGTCGATTCCTAGGGCAGTCACGAAATTGACAGTCTGCACTTCTTTTAAATCCCAGCAGCCTGTAAGCATAGTGATCATGATAAGAAAGACGATGACATTTCTCAAGGATTATTACCTCCTTTGGTATCATCATTGGTGCGCATAATTTGAGGTCTTTTTATTTGCTTGAGCTCAGGTTTTTTAAAGAGTGAAAAAAAGAGATCGTTCTTGCGAAAAGGAGAGAATGGAGATAAATATGGAACTCCGTAATTTTCTAAGGACGCTATATAGAATACAACGGCGATTGCGCTGATCAAAAAACCAAACATCCCCAGTACAGAAGAAGCAATAAGGATAATTAAACGAATCTGGGAGGTCGTTCCACTTAACGTCTGATTGATGAGCGTAGAGGCAGAAACAATAGTGATAGCTACGGTTACGATAATTGTAGGTGACGTTATGCCTGAACGAATCGCTGCATCTCCGATAATTAAGCCTCCAACAACGGTAACAGTCTGGCCAAGAGCCTTGGGAAGACGTCTTCCTGCTTCATTAAAAATTTCAAACAGAAAAAGCATCATAAAGGTTTCAAGTGGGATCGGAAATGGCAAACCGTGCCTTGAATTACTTATCGTTGCCAACAGGGGTAGAGGGATTTGCTCCAGATTAAAGCTGGTCAAAGCAATATAAAATCCAGGCAGGAATAAGGCGATACAAAGCCCGAAAAGCCGCAAAAATTTTTGAACGATTTGGAGATAGTAGACAGTACTGGAGTCCTCCGGAGAGCTCAATAAGTTGGTAAGTGTAATGGGAGCAATAATGCCCATAGGTGATCCTTCGACAAACACTGCAAATTTTCCGTTGAGCAATGCGGATGTGACAAAGTCAGGGCGTCCTGAATAATCAGTAAGCGGGAAATAAGCCCGATGGCTGGAGCCTGTAATAACAGATTCAATAAAAGACGTACCAATAATAGCATCGATGTTGATTTCATCTAATCGTTTTCGTATCTCATAAAGAATGTCGGAGTTGATAATGTCCTCAATATAAATCAGAGCAACACTTGTTTCGCCTCTTTTTCCTTTTACATAAGTTTCAACGCATAGTGAATGAGAGCGCAGCCTTTTGCGGAGCAGGGCGATATTAGTAGATAAATCTTCGGTGAACCCGTCGCGAGCTCCTTTAATGGAGGCTTCGGTCAACGGTTCATCTGGAGAACGGGCAGGCGGGCTGGCTATATCCAGACGAAAAAAAGCTTGAAGAGCACCAAAATAAACAATCAGACTCCCGCTATAGACGTAATATGATATTTCATGAAGCAGGTCTTTTTCTTGTAATGGCGTAAACGGCAAGTGCCTGTTCATGGTAATGTCTGAGGTTTTTGGATGAGGGAAATCCTGAAATAATGCGTCGAATCTAGGCAAAACAAATTGATTAATCTGTGTAACGTCAGACATTCCAAGGCAATAGACCAGTGTGATCATCTGCTCATCGTGCTCGGACCCTGTTACATTGAATTCATGGACTACAACATCAGCAGATTTTTGAAAATAAGACCTTAGAAAAGCTGTGTCTATTTGGAGATCATCAGGAGAGGCCGTTGTATTTGAATGATCGTTTTCGTTAAGAGTCATGAATAGAACTCCCTTTCTTCAGTGTGCTGATGAATATGCTTAAAGAAAACATCAGTGCAAAAGCCGTAAGCAGAATTAAATTTCCCGGGAAAATATAATCCATCGAGAGTTGGAGAAATGTCATGTCATTAAGAGCATAGGAGCCGAGCGGGACCAACAAAATAGCCAGACATAACAGAAAATAGGATCTTTGTTTTGGCATTTTGAACTTCCACATATCTGCTGCAAAAAACAAGGCTAAGGAAATACGAGTACAGGTTCCAGATAACCATTGGTAGGTGGAGAAGAAGTCTGTCTGGGAAATATATTTTCCAAATCCAGCTATTCTCCATTCTTCGTATGCAGGATATCGCTGTGTTGCGGCCTCAAAAGGATTAAACTCTGCGATTGATCCAGTCAATGGACCAAGGGTTAATCCAAGCATAATGACGAAAAGAAACAGATAATGTCTTTTTTTGAGTGGCTTGGCCAAATGAGGTTGCAGGAACAGGAGAAAGGATAATTCAAATAAGCCTGTACAGGAATAGAGTCCACCTCGTAGAATAGGCATCCACCCATTTTCGAATATAGGAAACAATTGGTTGTAATCTTTCTGCTCGATATTGACGATTCCGACATAGAACCCAAGTACGATGACTAAAGGCAGGAGAAGTCCTGCGGTAAAAGTGATCGACCTTATTCCAGCTCTTGAAGCACTGAAGCATAGAATCATTAGAGTTAAAGAAGTAACAATGACCGGGGTAAAAGGCATAAAGGAAACTTTGGTCCACATCACGGTATCGAATAGACTGAACCAGGCGACAGTGAAAAAAAACAAAGTGAAAATTACGCGGAATACATAAGAAGGGATTTTGCCAAAATACACCTCTAGCCACTCGTGAAGCCGCATATTTCGAGTATGAGATGAGATGTATATGAGCAGGCCTGTATAAATCGCAAATGGGATTCCTGAGAGCAGTACCGCTACCCAAGCATCTCGTAGAGCTGATTGCAAAATGGCGGGAATAATAAATACATGATTTGTAATGCCTACAGTAAGCATAATGGTCATGATGGCCTGAGATATCGTCGGTTTTAGTGTGCTCAGCATAGCTTGATAGTCCCCCGGTTTTGCAAATTTCGCCTTAGTATTTCCAAATAAATGTGAGATATGCGGTATTGGAGGGTATAAATGGTTCCCTATCAGGGCATTCTAATTTCATAGATTCATAGAGTGCGAAATCAGAATCGGGGGATATTCGGAGATGCTGAACTCATTTATTTTAATTAGAAAAATCGGATGGTTTGTGATCGGCTGCATTATAATAACAGTGGTAATCGTCTTTAGCAGTGCAAAATCCTCAGAGGCAAATGCAGATCGTGCTGTTAATGCTGATTCAGTTGAGCAAGCAGGGAAGCAGTGGCAGCAACTAATATCTATTGCACAGCAATGGAGTAATGACAATATAACTGCTACAGTTAAGTGGCAGGGCACATGGAATACTTTACTGTCACCGGAGGAAGCAGCAGTAGTACTTACTTCACGTCTTGGATTGCCAAATGCACTTGAAGAAAATGTACAGGGTCATAGCGTGTATAGTTCATATAGCGAAGTGGGCAAGGTTTATTCTAAATTGACGGTAACACCACAAGGAACAGGAATGTATTATGTTATGCTTAGAATGGAGACAGGCGGCTCAGAACAGTTGACTGAATTTACAGAAATGCAGCTGGGGTACGGAGAACTGCTTATAGATGAGGGCGTTGCTGCCCATTGGAACGGAGCACTGCAAGGAACAGCAAAAAAAGAAATTGTAGCGCCAAATATTTCCGAATCAAGTCTTATAGAAACAATCGAAGAAGATACTGTTCAAAAATTAAAAATGAAGCAAGTGGAAAGTTATGATGATTTGGGCACAGTGAGCCGTACGTATGAAATAGAAGAGTGGCCGATTGCTGTATTCAGCGGATCTCATAAAGTATCCCTGCAGCTAGGTGTTCATTTCAATTCAGGTGACAATGCATATGAAATTTCTGCAGGTTCTCCACTTCTCACAGTCGAATATTAAGTGAACTAGTAAATAATAGTTAAATATTAGATAAACATTAGATAAATATTAGATGAATTTTCTAAATTGATAACATTTTTTGATATGAATTTGATGGCATCCTTTCTGTGAATATGCTAAAATGACATCACATCCAGTGATGCCGTGTAATTTCATGTCATTGATGGGGATTGAATAAAAATACACTATATTACATAGAAAGAATGAGGAGCCATGGCTGAAATTCAGAATCTAGAATCACTGCAGACACCTGGAGCGGTATTTTTTATTTTTGGAGCAACCGGAGATTTAGCACGTCGTAAGCTCTTTCCTGCTATTTATTCATTGTATCGCGAAGGAAAGCTGGCTGAGGATTTCGCAGTGATCGGCGTGGCACGTCGCCCGCGTACAGAGGATGAATTCCGGGACGATTTGTACAATTCCATTCAGGAATTTTGCCGCTACAAAGTAGATGATACAACAAAATGGGCACAATTTGCAGAGCATTTTGCTTATAAATCTTTGGATATCAATAATGTTGATGGATACCACGAACTACGTGAACTGACGGAATCTGTTGAATCACGTTTTGATATCCCAGGTAACCGTCTATTCTATCTTGCACTTGCACCGGAGCTGTTCGGAAGCGTTTCGTTCAACCTGCAAAAGGGTGGCATGCTGGAAAGCAAGGGATGGCATCGACTGGTTATTGAGAAGCCTTTTGGTTATGACCTGCATTCGGCTCAGAAGCTTAACGAAGAGCTGAATCAAGTCTTCAAGGAAGAGGAAATTTATCGGATTGACCACTATCTCGGTAAGGAAATGGTTCAGAACATTGAAGTGATTCGTTTTGCGAATGCATTCTTCGAACCGTTATGGAATAACAAGCATATCGCTAACATTCAAATTACGCTCAGCGAAACGGTTGGCGTAGAAGAACGCGGCGGATATTACGATAATTCAGGTGCTCTTCGCGATATGGGTCAAAACCATATGCTGCAAATGCTCACTATGATTGCGATGGAGCCGCCTAGCCGTCTGTACCCTGAAGATATTCGGGATGAGAAGGTGAAGGTGCTTCGCTCACTCAGACCTTTTGCTTCTGGGGAAGAAGTGAAGGAGAACGTGGTGCGTGGTCAGTATATCCAAGGCGAGAGCAAGGGCAAGACATTGCCTGGATACCGTGAAGAGGACAAGGTGAATCCTGAGTCCAATACGGAAACTTATTTTGCTGCTAAAGTTATGGTTGATAATTTCCGTTGGGCTGGAGTTCCTTTCTATATTCGTACAGGTAAACGCCTGCCAGTTAAAACAACAGAGGTTGTCGTTGAGTTCAAGCAGATGCCGACTAACGTTTATTTGGGCCAAAAGCATAATCTGGAACCAAACTTGTTAGTTATTCGTGTTAATCCGATGGAAGGAATCTACATCAAGATCAATGCGAAGAAACCAGGCTCTGAGTCCAAAATCGAACCGTTGGCTATGGAATTTTGCCAAAGCTGCCAGGTTGGGATTAACTCCCCTGAAGCTTATGAGCGTCTGATCCATGATGCTGCTCAAGGAGACTCAACGTATTTTACTCGTTGGGATGAAGTAGCAACCGCTTGGGCTTTCGTGGATCGCATTGCTGAAGCATGGGCTCAAAATCCTGCTGACATTAGTCGTTATGCTGCTGGATCATGGGGACCTCAAGAGGCTGAGCAGTTGCTTGCTAATGATGGTTTCCACTGGTGGCCGGTAAATGGTCAGGATGAAGACGATGTAGTATGGACTGCATCGACATAATCTGAAGCAACCATATAACCTAATATTAAAGCCATCGCCCTGCTTACATTCTTATATAAGCAAGGGGATGGCTTTTTTTGCGGAATGAAGGATGGTTGGACAGGTTTAAAATATGATACAATAAAAGACATGACTTTGTGGAAGCGAGAGGAAAGTGAGAATGAGCAAAGCATTGGAACAAGTGCTGGGGCAGGAAGTAGATAAACGAAGAACGTTTGCGATCATTTCCCACCCGGATGCAGGGAAAACGACATTAACTGAAAAGCTGCTTCTGTTTGGCGGAGCTATTCGTCTGGCAGGTTCAGTAAAAGCTCGTAAAGCGAGCAAGCATGCAACAAGTGACTGGATGGAAATTGAGAAGCAACGTGGTATCTCTGTTACTTCTTCAGTTATGCAGTTTGATTATAATGGCCACCGGATCAACATTTTGGATACGCCAGGACACCAAGATTTCAGTGAAGATACTTATCGTACTCTTACAGCCGCTGACAGCGCTGTGATGCTGATCGACGTGGCGAAGGGTGTCGAGGCTCAGACGATCAAGCTTTTTCAGGTTTGTGCCAAACGTGGAATTCCGATCTTTACCTTTATAAATAAACTTGACCGTGAAGGCAGAAGTCCATTTGAATTGATGGAGGAAATTGAGCAGGTACTGGGTATTCGTTCCGTGCCTATGAACTGGCCGATCGGTATGGGTCGTGAACTGTGCGGAGTGTATGACCGGATGAATGATCAAGTTGAGTTATTTCAAGGCGATGACCACACAACGATTCAGCTTAAAAAAGTGGATGGTTATGAAGATCCGGTCATTCGTGAAATGGCGGGGGATTTTCTGCATGATCAGCTGTGTCAGGATTTAGAGCTGCTTGATGTAGCTGGAGACCCGTTTGATCTTGAGAAAGTAAAACGCGGCGAGCTTACGCCTGTGTTCTTTGGCAGTGCGGTCAACAATTTTGGTGTTCAGACGTTTCTGGAGAATTTCCTGAAGCTAGCTCCTAAACCTGAACCACGCCGCAGCACGGAAGGACTTGTAGAACCGACTAATGAGAAGTTCTCAGGTTATGTTTTCAAAATTCAGGCCAACATGAACCCGGCTCACCGGGATCGTATCGCTTTTTTACGGATCGTTTCGGGCAAATTCGAACGCGGGATGACGGTGAAGCATGTAAGAGCAGGTAAAGAAATTAAGCTGTCTCAACCACAGCAATTTTTGGCGCAGGATCGCGATATCGTATCAGAGGCATATCCTGGTGATATTATCGGTTTATTTGACCCGGGTATTTTTCGGATTGGAGATTCTTTAAGTCAAGGTAGTGAAATTGTATTTGATGAGCTTCCTACGTTCTCTCCTGAAATTTTTGCAAAGGTAACGGTTAAAAATGCGCTCAAACATAAGCAGTATCAAAAAGGGATCGATCAGTTGACGGAAGAAGGAACGATCCAGGTGTTCACGACGGTTGGCTTCGAGGATACGCTGCTTGGCGTGGTCGGTCAGCTTCAATTCGAGGTGTTCGAATACCGAATGAAGGGTGAATACGGGGTTGATGTACAGCTTCAACGTATGCCGTTCCAGTTCGCGCGCTGGATCATTGCTGACAAGATTGATCCTTCCAAGTTCCGTATTAACTCGACTTTGGTGAAGGACAAAAAGGGTAACTATGTGGCTCTTTTCGAGAATGAGTATGCAATGCGTACGGCTATGGAAAAAAATCCGGATGCTAAATTCCAGGAGATGGCTCCATAATCATAATCATAAGAACAATTCAGCATGATGTTTAAATTAATAACAAGCCTTCTAATTGGCCGGGTATGGCCTGAAGAAGGCTTGTTATTTTTAAGACGGGCATTGTTTATTTCAGCGGTCTGAGATTCGTGGCTTCAAGCTGGTTGCTGAGAACAGAGACTAATTCATCCTGCTTGGTGTGATCGATATTTTTCCAGATGACCTCAAAAACAACCCCTAATCCGGGTAATGCTGCTTCTTGAGCATCGATGGAACCTTCAATCATATCCTTTAGTCCATCCTGGTTTTTACCTTGGATTTTGTGCATAACGGCTTGACGCAAGTCCATTGTGATTGGCACGGAGTATCCCTCCTTGAAATAGTAATTGCCCAAAATTTAATGTTCCCGATCTGCGTCCTGGAAATTCAGGACTATAAAGGGGCAAATACGCAATTCATTGGTGATTGTGGTATACTTAGTCGAATCCATTTTGTCATGGGGTGATGAAAGTTATGGCACACAAAGCTGCGAAAAAACAATATGCCGTTATCGGCATGGGGCGGTTCGGTTTTAGTGTTGCTAATGCGCTAAGCAGTATGGGATTTGATGTTCTAGCTATTGACTCTGATGAACATAGTACCCAAGCGGTATCCAATATTGTAACACATGCGGTAACTGCAGATTCTACGGATGAAGAGGCGCTGCGCGCCCTTGGTATTCGGAATTTTGACGTTGTCGTTGTAGCGATTGGTGAAGATATTCAAGCAAGTATTTTGACCACGTTGATACTGAAGGATCTTGGTGGGCCATTGATTGTTGTTAAAGCTCAGAACGAGCTGCATGGTAAAGTGCTTAATAAAATTGGTGCAGATAAAGTTATTTTTCCAGAGCGTGATATGGGGCTTCGGGTTGCGCATCATTTGACCTCGCCTAATATCCTTGATTATATTGAGCTGTCGGATGAGTACAGCATTGTTGAGCTAAAGGCAACGAAAGCGATGTTTGGACAAAACCTGAAAGAGCTTGATATTCGTGCACGCTTTGGCTGTAACGTTATGGCGATTAAACGAGGGACCAAGATGAATATTTCACCTGCCGCAAGTGATAAGCTTGCTGATGGAGATATTCTAATTATTGTTGGTGAAAAGAGCGACTTAACGAAGCTCGAACTAGCTTATTCCGAAGAATAAATACAGATATAAGGATGAACAAAGTGATGGAAATATTGTCATCGCAAAATTCCCGGGTTAAGGAATGGGCGGCTCTGCTTGAAAAGAAGCACAGGGACAAGCAAGGTAAATATATAATTGAAGGCATTCATCTCGTGAAGGAAGCGCTGACTGCCAAAGCGGATATTGAATGTATTTGTTATGATTTGGAAAAAGGGATTCCCAGTGAACTTTCAGAGGTTTCAGCGGGCGGTCTTGATGTAGAGTGGATTGGCGTATCCGCAGCTGTTATTGGAAAGTGCAGCGATACTTTGTCACCTCAACCTGTCTTTGCCGTAGTACACAAAGGCAATCCATCGCCAGATGGGCTGTTGAAGATTCCTAATGGACTAGTTGTTGTATTGGACGGAGTTCAGGACCCCGGCAATGTGGGTACAATTATTCGCAGTGCAGATGCAGTTGGAGCAGATGGGGTCATTGTTGGACGAGGTTGCGCTGACATCTATGGTCCGAAGGTTATACGTTCAACGATGGGATCTTTGTTCCATTTGCCTGTTGTGCCGTGTGATTTGAAAGAGATTTTGCCACAGGCGAAAGAGCAGGGCATTCGTCTTGCCGGGACAAGTCTGCAGGCGAGCGGGAACTGCTTCACCTACGACTTCACAGGAGCAGTCTGGTTGCTGTTCGGTAGTGAAGCGAAGGGGCTGAGTGAGGAAGTTCGTGAATTAATGGACGACGGCTTGCTCATCCCGATGCATGGACAGGCTGAGTCATTGAATGTGGCGATGGCAGCTTCTGTGCTGCTGTATGAGGCATTGCGGCAGCGGTGTTATAATTAATAAAAAAATCCTGATGTGAGTTATATCGTAAACCGAGACTTATTTTAAGATAGTTTGAGAAAATTGCAACATCAGAATGAGACAATCAAATGGCGGCAAAATCTTGTAACACAAGGATTTGCTGCCATTTGGTTTGCTATAAAACGTTAATTTGATAAAGTAATCAAGGATTATTTGCAACGTAACGATATTTTCATGCAATGTCATCCAAGCAACCTATCTTACATTTGCACAGGTAAAAAAATCTATTATAATTTAATTAAAATTTAGAAAATAAAGGAAGAGTGGAGCGCAATGATGATAGTCTTATATATTTTCATGGGAATCTTTGCACTGTTCCTTCTGTTAGTCTTATTACTTATAGTACTTAAAAAAATAAATGATAAAAAAACAGAGCAGGATGTCCTGAAGTTTATTGTGAAAAATCCGGATCGGGCATCTTTTTATGTTATGGAAAATGGTAAGATATTGGTCAATACGGGTGCTGAGATTAAACGTCCTTTAGCGAGTGTTGTCAAAATAATGGTGCTTGCTGAATTTGCTGAACAGGTTAGTGCAGGGATGATCGATGTGGCTGAAGAGGTACACTTGTCATCCTTAAATCGATTTTATATCCCCAAAACAGATGGTGGAGCACATTCGAAGTGGTTAGATAATCTTAAAGAACAAGGTTTAGATTTGGAAGCTAAGTGTACATTGAAGGAAGTAGCTCGCGGAATGATTCTGTATAGCTCTAACGCTAACACAGAGTTTTTAATTGAGAAACTTGGACTTGAAGCTATTAATCATAGAATTCAGGAATGGGGGTTAGAGCAGCATGATCTGATTTATCCCTTATCTTCTTCAATGCTGATCCCTTCTTATTTAATGGATACGTTAGATTTATCAAAAAAACAGGTTGCTGCTTATATTGCAGACATATCTTATTCCGATTATGCAAACAAAGCTTCAGAAATATTTAATTTATTGCAAAGTGATGAAGAAGGCAAGTGGATTGATCAATTGAATCGGCAAGAAACGAGTGGATTGAAGCTACAGGAATTGTGGTCAGCAAAATTACCAGGATCAACCGTTCAGGAGTATGCACATATGCTGGCGGATATTCAGGAAGGGAAGCTACTCAGCGAGCAAGCGCAGCCTATTTTTCATGAGCTTATGGAGATTAAGCTGAAGAATCCCGAGCCCTTCATTTATGTAGGCCAAAAAGGAGGATCATCGATCAGTATAATTAATCAGGTAATCTATTCTGAGGATATGAATGGAAATAAGATTCAATTTGCTTTATTTATTCATGATCCATTTGGCGCGGATCGAATTTGGCTGAACAAGAAATTTGACTTGTTTATTAATAAATTTTTTAAGGATGAGCCCTTTAAACAGCAAGTGGTTGAGGCCTTGGCGTAAGAGGGGCTGTCCCAAAAGTAGGGTTAGTGTCAAAACTAGAAATAGCGGTGCAAGGAAGATGATCCCTGCACCGCTTGATCCTGCCACACATTCTATGACCGTATCTCAAGTGTAATAGTGTCATGATGCGGAATTCCTGAAATTGCTGCAAATGTGCAGGCTTTCTCTAAGGATTCTCTTCAAACTAGTCTATTCTGAAACATATTCCTGCATTTTTGCATCCTTTTCCTGATATCTTGCCATTACACTGCTAAACAAGAAGCGTCCCTCAAAGTTATCTTAGATAACTTTTGGGACAGCCTCTTCATTCACCTAAAGTACTCAATACCGTTGCGATTAGAGCTAGAATTTCCGCTATTTAGGTACTAACTGCGGCTATCTCACTGTACGGACAGCCCTTTTTGAATGTTAGTGCTACTTCCACCACTCATCAAAAGGCGTAGTAGGCAACTCCCGTTTGTGCTGTGTAATGTTGTAGCGTTGCTCGATTTTTGCTTGAACCTCAGGATCAACAGTTTTGCCCAGGAGATAATCGTCGAGAACATTATAGCTAATGCCAAGCTCGGTTTCATCGGCTTGTTGCGGTTTGTTGTCCAGCAGGTCAGCGGTTGGTGTTTTCAAATAAATTCGCTCTGCGGCGCCAAGCTCTTTCAACAGCTCGCGTCCTTGACCTTTAGTAAGTCCGGTAAGTGGAAGGATGTCAGCACCGCCGTCACCAAATTTGGTGTAAAATCCAGTGACGGCTTCTGCTGCATGGTCAGTTCCTACAACGAGACATCCGCGTTCTCCTCCAATGGCGTATTGAGCGATCATGCGCATTCTGGCTTTGACATTACCTTTGTGGTAGTCAGATATAGGACCTGTCGTGGATTCAACAAAGGTGTCTGCCAAGGCAACTACGGATTTTTCAATGTTGAATGTTAAGGATTGGTCCGGCTTAATAAATTTCAGCGCCTCTTGTGCATCGTCTTCATCGTGTTGAACTCCATAAGGCAAACGAACGGCGTAGAAGATAGCTTCATATCCTTCAGCACGAAGCTCTTCAACAGCAAGCTGAGACAAGCGTCCGGCAAGAGAGGAATCCTGACCTCCGCTAATTCCGAGTACAAAACCTTTGGCATGTGCTTTTTTGCAATAAGCTTTTAAGAAGTCAATACGGTTGCGAATTTCCTCTTGTGCATCAATGACCGGTTTAACATTCAATGCCTTAATAATTTGTTGTTGTACGCTCATGATCAACACTCCTATCATTTATTTATATAAGTTGTGAGCTTTCATATAATCGTAGCATTCATCAGGAACTAAATACCGGGGTTCTCCGCCTTTTTTGAATTCATCCCTAATGTAGCTTGAGCTAATTTCCATCGCTAGACCTTTATCTATGAGGTGGAAGGTATGTCCGTCATCTGCATTTCTCAGGATCGGGGACTTACTGATCGCAGACAGCATGTTAATGCCATCCCTGGCCATAACGATAAATTTGTTTTCCTGAATTAACTCTTCGGATTTCTTCCATTTTCCTTCCCCGATATCAAGCAGCAGATCAGCCCCCATTATAAAATAGATCTCATCATCAGGAAATTCCTCTTTAAAATGCTTGAGAGTTAAATAGGTGGCGATTTCCCACACCATTTGCTTCATTTCATAATCATCGGCTACAAATTTATCGTTCCCTCTGATAGCCATTAATATCATGTTCCAGCGATGCTCGTCACTGATATTCATCACTTTGTCCGGACGTTTGTTGGAGCAAGGCAGGAAGATTATCTTATCCAGCTTGCAGCGGTGGGCAACTGTGCTTGCAGTCCAAAGATGGACATTTGTGATGGGGTCAAATGATGAACCGTATATCCCGATTTTCGCCATAGTGACCTCCTTAAAGACTTATTCCTGAATCCGTTGATACACTTTTTCCCGAACTTCTTCGATCAGTTTCATTTTATTATTCCAGCAATTCTGACTTAAATTGACCGGATATTCCGCTGGATTCAGCAGGCGTTTATATTCATCCCACAGCACATTCAGGTTTTCCAGTACAAAGCTTTGAATCTCCTGAATCGTAGGTATTTGATACACTAATCTGCCGTTTTCAATGATGGTGTGATGAAGCTCTACTGCTTCGAAATTAGTGACGAATTTGGCTATAAAAGTATGAACTGGATGGAACATTTTGAGGCGATTTTCGTTTTGCGGATTTTCGTCCTCCAAGGCAATGTAGTCGCCTTCCGATTTATGATTTGTTTTGTTCATAATACGGTAGACTTTTTTACGACCAGGTGTCGAAATTTTTTCAGGATTGGCGCTAATTTTAATGGTATCCACCATGTTGCCCTGTTCATCTTCAATGGAAATGAGTTTGTACACGGCTCCGAGAGCAGGTTGATCATACGCTGTAATTAGCTTAGTGCCAATGCCCCAAACATCGATTCTTGCACCTTGCGTCTTCAAGTTCATAATGGTCCCTTCGTCGAGATCGTTCGAAGCGTATATTTTTGCCTCAGGAAAACCTGCTTCGTCCAGCATTCTACGAGCTTCTTTCGACAAATAAGCAAGATCACCGCTATCCAGGCGAATGCCTTTAAAATTGATTCTGTCACCAAACTCCTTAGCCACCTGAATGGCAGTAGGTACTCCAGATTTGAGCGTGTCATACGTATCGACGAGAAATACACAGTCTTTATGGCATTCTGCGTATTTGCGGAAAGCTGTGTATTCGTCGCGATAAGCCTGAACCATCGCATGGGCATGTGTGCCAGCGGTTGGAATACCGAAAACTTTACCCGCTCTCATGTTCGATGTTGCTTCGAATCCTGCGATATAAGCAGCTCTGGTTCCCCAAATAGCCGCATCCATTTCTTGCGCCCTGCGAGTGCCGAATTCCATGCTGATTTCATCGCCAATAACCTGTTTGATCCGCGAAGCCTTAGTGGCTATAAGTGTCTGGTAATTGATGATGTTTAGAACAGCAGTTTCGATCAGCTGAGCCTCTGCTAAGGGAGCTTCAATACACATGATGGGTTCATTCGCAAAAACAAGCTCTCCTTCTTTCATGGACCGGACGGTTCCCGTAAAACGAAGCGATTCCAGATAAGCAAGAAAATTCTCTTCATATCCTTCTTCTCTTAAATAAACCAGGTCACTGTCTGTGAAGCGAAAGTCATGCAAGTAACTAATTACTCTCTCGAGGCCCGCAAAAATGGCATAGCCGTTCTGGAAGGGAAGTTTGCGGAAATAGACTTCGAATACAGCTTTTCGTTCATGTATGCCATCCTGCCAATAGGCTTGAGTCATATTGATTTGGTATTTATCTGTGTGTAGTGCCAGGCTGTCGTCAGCATATAGCGGCTGAGGGGGGTGAATATTCGCTTGAGTGTTCATATGAAATATCCTCCTTTACTATTGAATGCTCTTACTGAATTTGAATGGTCGCACCAAGCGAGCCTTTAAAATGCCGCAATGCCCATGCATGACCTTCTTGGTCAAAGCTAGCTACCGCATCCTCGTGAATAACTAGATTAAAACCTTTGTTGTAGGCATCCACTGCTGTGTGAAGAACACAAATATCGGTGCAAACTCCTACGAGATGCAACTCAGTAATTCCTCTAGCACGAAGCTGAAGCTCCAGATCGGTACCTGCAAATGCACTATATCTCGTTTTATCCATCCAATAGACGTTATCAGCATTTTTGTTGTCCTGATACACACGTTCCAGCTCTCCATACAGCTTGCGTCCATCCGTCCCTTCAATGTTGTGAGGAGGGAACAGCCTGGTTTCAGGGTGAAGAGTATCTCCGAGCTTATGAATATCGATGGCGAAAACGACGTAATCATTGTTTTTGATAAACTCGTTAGCAATGTCCACAATCCGTCTTTCGATCGCTTGCCCCGGCTCTCCACAGGTTAAAGCACCGTCAGCAGCCACAAAATCATAAGTGTAATCAATATTGATTAAAGCTTTTTTGGCGTTCATTTTAATCCCTCCCTATTATAAAAACTTGATTTACTTTTTTGCATGATAGATCGTGTTGTTTACCTCTGCGTCCACAAATCGGTATAGCTGAGTCGGTTTTTTGGATGTACGGGTTGTCTTTTGGCCTGATATTTCTTGGATAAAAGGTAATGATTTTATTTTTCTTGCAAAAGAAGCATCTGACGAAATAGCAGAATCATTAGTGACGGTCAACAGAACGGCTTGCAGCTCAGAGTAAGTAAAATGTTCGGGCAAAAACTCTTTAGCTACGGTTGTACTAAGTAACTTTTGCTCGATGATAGAAATCGCATCTTTGATGATCCCCTCATGATCAAATGCAAGATCCAGCTCCAGTACATCTTTTACAGAGAATAACTCAACTGCACTTGCGTCATCATTAGCCTGTCGGCCTGCAAGCTGGTGTTCGGGAACAATTGCGTAATGGGCATTGGAGATAATCCATCCTCTTGGATCGCGTCCAGGTTTATCATAAACTCCAAAATGCTCCAGATGAATATGATCTACTCCGGTTTCTTCTCTTAGTTCTCTTATAGCTGATTGAAAAGCGGTTTCGTTAGGATCAACAAATCCGCCGGGCAATGCCCATTTGCCTGCTTCAATATTAGGTCGACCTTCACTATCTACCATACTGCGCTGGATGAGCATAATTTTAAGATCCATGCTAGGTGGCTTAAAGGCTTCTGTGTGTGTAGAAATAATGGTGAATATTGCAATATCTGAAGTGTAACCGTCAGGTGTTCTGTATTTTTTCACATCATATTGTTCGAGCGCTTGTTCGTTTGACATGAGTCCAATACTCCTTTATTGGTTTTTAGTTAACATTTAACATATTGTTAATTGAAGTATAGCAAGTTGAATCCTTATTGTCAACCACATTTTCCCATTGTTAGGACAACCTCGACGTAGTATCCTCTTTAGGAGCTAGGTAAATTCATGGTATTATTAAGCTATTAAACTCTTATTAGATTGATATGAAGGGAATAGACAGATGAACTATAAAATGATCGTACTTGATTTGGATGATACGCTACTTCGTGATGATCGGACAATCTCTCCCCGTACGAAACAAGCATTAATGGACGCACAAGAGGCAGGAGTAAAGGTGGTCCTGGCATCAGGTCGTCCTACATTTGCGATGAGACATATTGCTCAAGAATTAGAGCTTGAGAAATACGGAAGCTTTATTCTATCTTTTAACGGAGCCAGCATTATAAATTGTGCAACTAACGAGCAATTATTCAGCAGTACCTTATCACCAGCTACTGTACATGAACTTTATAATATGAGTAAAAAAGAACAGGTCTGGATTCATACTTACGTAGGGGATGACATCGTAACACCCGCCAATAACAAATATACCGATATCGAAGCTGATATTACGGGAATGCCTATTATAGAAACAGATCAGTTTATCGAAGCGATTCAAGAACCCGTGGTAAAAGTTCTGATGGTAGAGGCACCTGAAAAACTTGTCTTATTGGAACAGAAATTACAACAACAGCTCCAAGGAAAATTGAATGTAATGCGTTCGAAGCCATATTTCTTAGAATTCACTGAAGTGGGTGTAGATAAAGGGACAAGCTTGCATCATCTCAGCCAGCAACTAGGTATTGAGCAGCATGAAGTCATTGCTATCGGAGACAGTTATAATGACCTTGCGATGATTGAGTTTGCCGGATTAGGTGTGGCTATGGGAAATGCACCTGATGATATTAAACAAATTGCCAACTATGTAACAGATAGTAATATGGAAGATGGCGTGGCCAAGGTAGTGGAGGAGTTTATTCTAAGGGAGCAGGTATTGCCCCGAAGTTGACTTGCTGAACATCTGTTTGCGAAGTTTAACCGGAGATTTGGGTAGCACAGGATTGAACTATGGATATATATTTTAAGGCCAGCGCTAGGGGATATCCCAAGCCTGGCCTTTGTTTTCTAGCTCGAAGGATTCATTATGCTTAGTACTTTTTTATAACAACTTTTGATGGAATAGATGAAATTTGAATTAACTTTCTTTTGATCCCCTAGATAGTGGGATTTCGGTTGCTTTTTTACTACTTAATAAATATTTATTCATCTATAATCTCTGTATATTATGTAGCGTTGTTCTATCTACATATTTCATATAAGTAGGGGGGGAATTTATGAGGCGCAGTGTTGGAACCAAAATTGGTATGATCGTGATTGGAATGATGATCGTATTTGCTGCCGCGATAGCTGTTGTGGCTATAGAACAGATGGAGCAGGGAATTAAGACGTTTGCTGAGGAAAAGGCAAAAAGTGATCTAGAATTAGCTAGTCAGTTTATCGATAGTAAATACGCGGGTGATTGGCTGATTCAAGACGGAGAGCTCTATAAAGGTAGTTTGAAGATAAATGGAAATTTTGATCTTGTTGATGAAATTGGTGAAATGACAGGCGACACTGTGACGATTTTTCAAGGAAATACAAGGGTAGCCACAAATGTGATGAATGAGGGCGAAAGAGCGGTAGGAACGACCGTATCCGGGAAAGTGGAGAAGACCGTTTTAAAAAGTGGGCAAAAATACTATGGCGAAGCGGTTGTGGTTGGTCATACATATCAAGCTGCTTATGAGCCTATCATAGGCGCAGACGGCCAAATTATCGGTATTTTCTATGTAGGGGCGTCGCAAAGTTTGATCAACGAGATTACATCTTCGTTTATTAGCTGGTTTTTTGTAGTTATAGTTATCGCAATTGTTGTTGCGATTGTCCTGATCGTGTGGTATATCGGCAGAATGAAAAACAGGCTCAGAACATTAACTAAGGCTATGGAACGCGCGGGTGAGGGGGATTTCACTACAACTATCGATGGGCTTGGCAAAGATGAGATAGGGGAGTTGGCCTATAGCTTTAATAGAATGGGTGAGAATCTAAAGGAGCTTGTTCAGCACGGATTGCATGCTTCCGGAAAAGTAACGACAGCTACGGATCAACTTGGGGAGATAGCCAAGAAGACAACTGAAGAATCGTCTCGGATCGTTAACTCCATTGAGCAGGTAGCTAAAGGAGCAGACAGTCAGACACAGAGTACGGCTGAGAATGCAAAGGCTGTTGAGGAAATCGCTTTTGGGATACAAAGTATAGCTGAACATGCAGTCGATGTCTCCGAAGAGATGGGACTGGCTCAGCAACATGCGTTAGTTGGTAACGGCTATGTAAAGAAGACCGTACAGCAGATGCATATAATTGATCGATCTGTTCGGAATACTGAGTTTATGATAAGACAGCTTGATGAGAAATCGCAAGAAATTACAGAAATGCTAGGGATGATTCAAAATATTGCGCAGCAGACAGGCCTGCTGGCTTTGAATGCTTCTATTGAAGCTGCCCGAGCGGGTGAAGATGGAAGAGGATTTGCGGTCGTTGCTTCCGAAGTGCGGAAGCTCGCTGATCAAACAAATCAGGTATCTGAAACGATCGGAAATTTGCTAGGTGATATTAATTCGAATACGAAGTCTTCGATAAGAGCCATGACTGAAGCAACACAAGAAGTACAGCTTGGATTAGAGTTAACGAACAAGACAGAGGAGAGTTTTGACGAGATTGTTGAATCGAGTACACAAATAGCAGAGCAGATGGAGCAGCTTGCCGCTACGGCAGAGCAAATGTCTGCGGGAATTGAACAAATTACTGCTTCGGTCACTATGATTTCAGAGATTGCTCAAGCTGCTAGTGCAAGCTCTCGGCAGGTGGCGTCAGCAACAACTAGCCAGCAGGGAGCGATCGAAGAGATAAATTCCGCCTCATCCAGTCTGCACGAAGTTTCCAATGAACTGAAATTAGCGTTAGGAAAATTCAAAATAATAAGTTAATCCAGGAGAATCTTCTTTTTTTACCCTGTCCCGCATAACTTGTATAAGTAGTAATCGGCTGCCGGGGGAGGGAGAAGATGTTTAGAAGACGAGGGTGGCGTAGCCGAAGAAGAAGACCGCGTGGAAGAAGAAAATGGTGGCTCATTATTACAATCATCATGATCTTCAGCTTTATATATTTTTTTCAATATGTCGAGAGCCGGATGAGAGAACCGATTATGCATTTGGCCAAAATACGTGTAAAACAAATCGCCACTGAATCGATTAATGATGCGATTGCTGCACAAGTAGCGAATCACGGTAATATTGATGAACTCATTAATTGGAAGACGGATGCATCGGGTAAAGTGTCTGGTTTTATGCTGAATTATTCATCACATATGAAAATTACTTCTGATACGATCCAGACGGTTCGTTCGGCGTTGGATGAGGTATCCGGATTATCGGAGCATATTCCGCTTGGTCAGGCATTAGGGAGTCCGATTATTGCCTCCTTTGGACCGAGTATTCCGATTAAGATCGAGCCCAAAGGTGATGTGAAGGTAGATTTGAACACCCGGCAAGAGGATGCGGGAATTAATATGATTCTTGTTGAAGTGTATTTGCGTGTAAAGACCGAGCTTGCAGTTGTAGTTCCTTTTGATATGGAGCCACAGTCTGTTGAGACAGAAATTCCAGTGTCTTATTTGCTCGTTGTTGGTGATGTTCCGATGTATTATTACGATAGCAAAGGCAACCCGGTTGGGGATAAGGCCAATGCTCCAAATATCTCTATTCCGGCACTTCCTAATAACAACCAGCAGTCAGAGACTGGTCTGAATTCAAATCCGCAGCAGAGTAATGATCAGAAAGAAGGGAAGAATGGAAGTAGAGAGCATTAGAGTGGGTGCTTAATGGGATGAAAGATAAATTAAATGGTAAATTGTGAGATTTTATGCCGACTAACAGCTCGTGCAGAGAAATTGTTGTAAAAGAGAAAGTGCATCTTTTTTCTCCTCAGTAGCCTATCTCCTTTAAAATTCGCTTCTTGTTTAGCAGTGTAAAGGCAAGATATCAGGAAAAGGATGCAAAAATACAGTTTTTTTAAAGTAGCCATGAAAGGATGAACCATATTCCTGCAAAAATGCAGGAATATGGTTCAGAATAGACTAGTTTGAAGAGAATCCTTAGAGAATGCCTGCACATTTGCAGCAATTCAGGGCGTTTAGAGGCTTTACATAAACAAAGCCTGTATATTTGCAGGAATTTCAGAAATTCCGCATCATGACACTATTACACATGAGATACAGTCATGGAATGTGGCGGAATCAAGCGGTGCAGGGATCATCTTCCTTGCACCGCTATTTCTAGTTTTGACACTAACTCTACTTTTGGGACAACCCCTTTTCTTTATGGAGAGTGTTGCTGCTCATAAAAACTGTAGGTTTGCAGTTTTTTGTCCCTACTTCTTTCCTTTCTTGATACGAACCCACTCTTCCTTCTCCCATTGACGTAACAGTGGATAAGGATTAAACGCCCACTCGGTTGATCCGGTGTCACGGTATATTCCGTAGTGGAGATGAGGGGGGAATCTGCCTTGCGTTCCGGGAGGACCGTACCCACTGCTGCCTACCCAGCCAACTCCTTGTCCAGGCTTCACTACATCACCGATTTCAATATTTTTTTCGTAGCCTTGTAGATGGGCATAATAATGATATCGGTTGGACAGGTCGCGAATACCGATTCGCCATCCGCCGTAAGGGTTCCAGCCTTTAGTCTCAACAATTCCGTAGCAGACGCTGCGAACAGGAACTCCATAAGAGGCGAAAAGATCTGTTCCTTCATGAGTTCGCAGCCCGCCCCATCCCCGTCGATCTCCCCAAGTATCCCGGAAAGTGTAGATACTCTTCACGGGAAGCGGAAATGCGCTGGCTGACAGGTCGATCTGGTTAAAGGTTTTGTAAATTTTGGCGAATTGACGGATTCGGGAGACAGAAGAGTCGTTTTGGTAGTACCGCCACAAAGCGATACGAAAATCCTCATCATCAAAGCCAAAGCCAAGCAAATAGGAAGCCATTGTAAATAAGGCGTCCCGGTCATTTCCGGGATCTGCATTTCCGTCAGCAGTAGCGTCTCTGCCAAGTCCCCCAAACAGACTGATCGTCGCAGGATTCATATCACCGGGATTCGGATTGAGTGCGCCGGCCCATACTTCATCCTTAAATTGAAGTCCTACCAGTCGCTCCTTATCCTTTTTCGCTACCTTGCCACGAGGTGTTATCGTACGCTCATATTGATCGACTGCGGCGAGCCAATACCATGGAACTTGCGTGAGGATACCGATTTCCTCGTACAGGCTTCGTCTTAGTTCGTAAACACTTTTGCTGTGTGTTGAATCTGGAGTTCCAGGAGCTTCGGCTGCAACTGCTCCAAATCCGGAAATGGTGCACAGGAAAGAGATCATGACTGTGCAAATGAGACAGCGGATACTTTTTTTGCCGAACTGAACATAAGATCTCAACGGAAGATGTCCTCCTTTGAATTTTAAAACTCGCACCCCTTAGGTTGGACAAAACTTGTGTTTTTATTCCAATTCAAACAGTAGGTTTTTCCATCTGATTCATGGTATAATAAATGGCGCTATAGCTATTCCACGAGAAGGAAGGTCTCTTGCCTTGTCTAAACATGTCAAAGAACCTAAACCGGATTGGATCCGAATCAAACTGACAACCGGAGATAACTATCAGAACATCAAAGAAATGATGCGATCCAAAACGTTGCATACTGTATGTGAGGAAGCACGTTGTCCGAATATTTATGAATGTTGGGCAAATCGAACAGCTACTTTTATGATTTTGGGTGATATTTGTACGAGAGCATGTCGTTTTTGCGCTGTTAATACAGGGATGCCGACGGAGCTTGATTTGGAAGAGCCGAAGCGAGTTGCTGAAGCTGCCGAGAATATGAACCTGCGTCATTGCGTTGTGACTAGTGTTGCTCGAGATGATTTGAATGATGGGGGAGCCTTCATTTTTGCGGAGACAATTAAAGCTATACGAGGACGCCTGCCACTATGCTCTGTTGAGGTGCTAATACCGGATTTCCTAGGAAATGAAGAATCGCTTCGTGTTGTGATGGAAGCTAACCCTGATATTCTCAATCATAATATTGAGACTGTGGAGCGCATGTCTGACCGAGTGAGAGCCAAGGCTAAATATCGTCGTTCTCTTGAGCTTCTTAAGCGGGCAAAGGCGATGAAGCCGAACATACCAACGAAATCCAGTATTATGCTGGGTGTAGGTGAAGAATGGGATGAAATACTGCAGGCAATGGATGATTTGCGCGAGATAGACTGCGATATTTTGACGATAGGTCAGTATTTACAGCCATCACCGCAGCATTTGCATGTTGAGAAATATTATACACCTGAGCAATTTGCCGAGCTTAAGAAAGAGGGCATGAAACGTGGATTCAGTCACGTAGAATCGGGACCATTGGTTCGTAGTTCTTATCATGCGCATGAGCAGGTTAATTCGGCAAAAAGCCGTCGAGAAGGCGCAGCTGCACCCAATTAGGTGATGGTGATAAGGGAGGTAGGCCAGTGATTCAAATTGGCGGCAGAACCTATGAATTGATTCAAAACTACAAGGATGCCTGGGATGCAGAGGCATTTAAGCAGAGATATAGTGAAGTGTTAGACCGATACGATTACATTATTGGTGATTGGGGCTACGAGAAGCTTCGTCTGAAGGGCTTTTTGCGGGATAATCATCCAAAGGTAAACCGTGATACCGCTTTTTCAGGTATTACAGATTACATTAATGAGTATTGTAATTTTGGATGCAAGTACTTTGTACTGCAGAAGACCAAAGACAATTCAAAAGATCAGGCAAATTCTAAAGTAGCTCCTAACGGAGAAGAAACAACAACGGTTCCCGAATAAGGAACCGTTGTTTTATTGTGAATTATTATTTTGATAGTTTAAGTACTCCTTGTTGATAGCTCCATTTGACGTCCGTAAATTTTTTCTGAAAATCATGCAGTTCAATATAGGATTGACTATCCACCATTTTGGCGCTTTTCGCAGCAATGCTGAAGCCGCTTTTCTTGCCGCTGGAGTCGGTAATGATCAGCTTTTGGTTAATGTTGTCCCAAGTGACAGAACCTTTTACGAGCGAACCGAGAACGCGGGAAGAGACGTATACTTTATTGCCGCTCTGAATGATATCGATAAATTCTCCACCGAATGAAGCACCGTTAACACTGAACGATGAAGCAGTTGCTTGAATATCGATGGTTCTTAATCCTGCTTTATATAATCCAGTAATTAGCTGAGCGACTGAGCTGTTGCTAACTTCAATATCTGGTGTAAGCCCGGTATGGTTAAAGTCCAACTTGTTTGGAGTCAGATAACGCTGAACAGTCAGCTTCAGAGAACTTCCATTGGATAGTGTAAACAAATTCTGAATACGCGCTTTGCCATAGGTTTGAGAACCGATGACCGTGGCTACACCGTTGTCATGCAGTGCACCTGTCAGTATTTCAGATGCACTGGCGGTCAATTCGTTGGTTAATACTACAACCGGCATCCCGATGTTTTCTCCATCTGTGATCGGAATCTCTTCCAACACTCCACTTTGATCAGCGGTATACATCAATGTTCCATTCTTTATGAAGCGTTTGGCGATATTCTGAGCAACCTCAACATATCCGCCAAGATTATCACGAAGGTCCAGCACAATAGATTTCATTCCTGCCTTGCGAAGCTTGTCCAACTCACTGTCAAACTCCTGATCGGCGGTGTCCGAGAAGGAAGTGATTGCAATATAGCCAATTCGGGTAGAAGGAATCATGGAGCCTTTAACCGAAGGCAACGTAAAATGTGTTCTAGTGACAGGGATTGCTAATGTTTTATCCCCTCGTAAGATGGTGATCGCTACCTTTGAATCCTCTTCACCGGAAATTAACATGATATCATCTATGCTTTTGACAGCTTGTCCATCGACCTTTTTGATAATATCGTTCTGTTTAAGACCACTTTTACTGGCAGGTGATCCAGCAAGAACCTCTGTTATGTACAGGTTGTTGTTATTGAAACGTAGTGTGACTCCGATTCCGACGTATTCCTGATTAATGCTGTCTTCAAATTGCTGCAGCTCTTCCTTGGAATAGTAATCGCTATAAGGATCATCAAGTGTATACACCATTCCGCGAATGGCATTTTCCAGTAACAGCTCTCTTTCCGCACCTTCAATATTGTAAGCTTCCAAATAATCAAGAACTTCCTGAAGGATAGCCATATCAGAGGACTCGGCAACATTGGTTGCTTCGGCAGCCCCAGCCGCTGCTGGAAGAGCAAAAATTGAAATAGCTAGCAAAGGAATAAGTGCTTTTTGACGTAATTTGTACAAGTTCATTTAAGACGTCCTCTTCATTTTATTTTAATCAAGAAATGCATTGCGAACTCTATTCCAAAATGGAAATGGCCTATAACGAACGAAGCTGATTTTTTGCTTGGCTACCTGGCATCGAACTGAAATCAAATCGTCAGTAGGTATATTGATATGATCAATCGTCAGAATAAGGCTCTGCTCTTTACGGGAGTAAATATCCACGTGATGATGCTTAGGTAATACGAGTGCAGATCCCATTGTTCTGAATACCCGATTGTTGATTGAGGCGATTTCAGTAATTTGCAATGCCTCGATGGATGGGTGGATCATGGCTCCTCCAAGACTTTTGTTATAGGCGGTACTTCCTGAAGGAGTAGACACACATATGCCATCGCCCCGAAACATTTCAAATAGCTCGTCGTTAATATCAACCTGCGCTACAACAGTTCCCCCTACGCCCTTTAAAGTAAATTCGTTAAGGCAAATGTATGAGTTTGTTCCAGACTTCTTCTGAATTTCCAGTTCAACAAGCGGATAACGGACGATTCTTGGCATGAGCTGGCCGGAGTCGGAATGACCACTCATCATAGTTATAAGCTCCGGAATCTCATCTGCTTTCCAATCGGCATAAAAGCCCAGATGACCCGTGTGTATTCCAACAAATGCGATCGAAGGAATACGGTTAATGAAGGTATGAAATGCATGGAGCATCGTGCCATCTCCGCCGATAGACACAACAATATCAGGGGATTCAGCATCTAGTTGCAGCCCTTGCTCGGCCGCCATTTTATGAAAGGACTCGGTTAATCGAACGGATAGTTGATCCCCACGGTCCAAAACGTAATATCTCAAGATGATATGCTCCTTTGTTTTTCCTTTATAAATAAGATCATAATCAATTATGAAACATAACACAACGGTTCATTTACCAATTTGTTACCTATCTTCGGAATATCATCAAATGAATGATTCTTATGAGAAGGGACACAATTAACATGGAAGAAATAATGATTAACGAAACGGTTAACAGGTCAGGCCACAGGCTCCATGCCGAGTCGGATCTAGTCAGCAAGAACGAAGGGATGAATGCAGGCAGATGTATGCCAAGAGGCTCCCATAGCAAAAATACGAAGATTGTTGATACAACAGAATGAAGTATTCGTGCAAACAAAAATGGCAGATAACGCAAGTCTGCGCCGTTCAGGATGCTAGCTACTTGAGCATGAACAGAAAGCCCGCCCCATGACAATATAAAAGCGGCTGCTGCTGCCTTGAAAACGAGAGGGACTCCTGCTGGAGCGGCCGCTGCTTTAGCGCCCAAGGTAACTTCAAAGAGCCCGCCGACAAACGGTTCGGCAAGTTCTGGGGGGAGGGAGAGCACATGCAAAAGAAGACGAATACCGTGATATAAAATGGACATAGCATTGGATACAGTTAATACCTCAAGAATAACGGAGAAAAAAACAACAAGTCCTCCAACTACAGCCATAAGCTGCAAGGAGGAGGTAATAGCTTGCTGTAACAATTCTCCCAAGCCTCTTCCGTCTGCGACCCGTGCGTCATGCATTGCTTTAACAGCAGCACGCAGGCTGAAAGAGCGGGCATCAGATTTTGCTTTGGATTTATCAGATTTCTGCTTCATGGTTTGTTGTGGAGTTTCGTTAGAACCTCCGTAAAATCTCATACAAATACCTACAAAAATAGCACTCCCATAATGGGCCACTGCGAGAATTCCAGCAAGCTTAGGATCACCAAAAAATCCTACGGAAACAGCGCCAATAAGGAAGATGGGATCAGATGAAGTGCTAAAAGCGACTAGCCGTTCACCTTCGACACGGCTCACGAGTCCTTGTTCCCTTAGCTTGGTGGCAAGCTTGGCACTGACCGGATAGCCTGAAGCAAATCCCATTGCGGCGACAAAGCCGCCACTCCCCGGAATCCGGAACAACGGCTTCATTAGTGGATCAAGCAGTTTGCCTAAAAAGTGGACAATACCGAATCCGAGCATAACTTCAGATATTACAAAGAATGGAAACAATGATGGGAACAGGACGTTCCACCAAATGCCAAGGCCTCTTGTCCCGGCAATCCAGCTGGCCTGCGGATAAGATAACATTAATATGCATAAGACTAGTACAATCAGTAGCAAAAGAGGGGGAGTCCACCTTGTAAACTTCATTTCAACGCCTCCAGTTGGATCATAATGAAGTGTATGTAGAGGGGAGGACAAACAGGACAAAAAATAAAAGAAAGCGGTTACATTTCGGCTGTTTTTTTATTTTTTTTGTGATAAAATATTTATATAATTTGTGATCTAACAATGATTTTTGAATCCTTTTTCAATTAATTATGGATGGGGTGTTGATTATGAGTATTGTTGCAGGCGTTCTCGTTTGTGCTTTTGTGTACGTTATCCGCGCCTCTCTGGTCCGCACTGGTGAAGAGGACTGGCGCAGCTACTAACTTTACACACTCCAAACAGACTTTACATTTAAGTAAGAGCTCCTCAGGGAGCTTTTATTTTTTTTTTGAATATCTTTGTTATAATAAGGAGAGTCAGAATTATGGGATTGAAATTACGAGAGGAGAACGCCTATGGAGCCTGGCTTAAGTATTTACGACAATCTCGGCGGAGCCGATGCAATTCGTCGTTTGGTAGAGGCTTTTTATCCTAAAGTTCAGAATAATCCGGTTATCGGTCACCTTTTTCCAGAGGATATTGAACCGGTATTGGAGAAACAATATATGTTTTTGACACAGTTTTTCGGAGGACCTTCGTTATATTCGGATGCACATGGTCATCCCATGATGAGGGCGCGTCACCTCCCCTTTCCGATTACACCAGAGCGGGCGGAGGCCTGGCTTGGTTGTATGTCTGCTGCACTTGAGGAAATCGGAATAAGTGAAGAGCTTCGTGATTTTGTTTTGCAGAGATTGTCTGGTCCAGCTTTTCATTTTGTCAACACACCATAGAACCATAGAACAAAACTGACTGATTCGCCTATAGGCGGGTTAACGGAGAGGGAGTATACATAATGGAACTAGAGCCTCTATATCTAATTAAGGTGACCTGTGTTTATTGCGAGCATGAGTTTTCAACTTCACGTGTACGGCCGAGCTTAAAACGGGCATCTAAGACGGACTCCGATTTTTGTAAACACTATCAGAAAGAAAATCCTGATTTCTATGTCGTACGAGTATGCCCTTCTTGTGGTTTCGCTTCGACTGAGAACTCTCTTGAAAGTCTGAATGATCGGCAGAGGAAATTGTTTGTGGATGGAATTGGAAGTAAATTTATTCAACGGGACTATGGTGGCAAGCGGGACTGGACTGCAGCCTTGGAGACATATAAATTAGCTTTACTATGCGCTCAGACTATCGGCGATAAGGAACGTATTATAGCGAGCTTGCTGCATCATATTGCGTGGTTGTATCGTTATAATGAAAATCGGGAGCAGGAGATGCGGTTCTTGCAGTTTTCTCTTGAATCGTACATTCGGGTATATGAAAATGAGGACCCATTTGGTAACGATGCAAAGCTGATGTATTTAATAGGTGAATTGCATCGTCGAGTCGGAGATTATAATAATGCAGTCAGATGGTTCTCGCGTGTCATCAATGACAAAAAAATTATGGATGCTGCGATGATCCGGGCTTCACGGGAGCAATGGGCTGTACTGCGTGAGGATATGCTAAATGTAGGGCATGAGCTGCCGGAGGAAATGCATAGCTAGCTAATTAAGAAGGGGGTGTTCTTCTAGAAGAACACCCCCTGACATGCTCTGGAACATGGTTAACGACGGACTATAGTATCCGTCAATAAGTAATCGTTATCGCTGTCCAGAACGACAACTTTATTGCCGCAGCAGGGAAACACCAGCAGTTTTTTCTTGCCTTCACGTGCCAACAATACATCTTCCGGTTTGATTAGCAGGAGTACTTGATCCTTTTTACAAAAAGGACACTCCGGCACATAAACATCGCCCATAACGAGATCATAGGGAAGGGAACGTTCAAAAGGTATCATGATGACGGATGATCCTGATTTTTCTCTGTGTTATTGTGTCCAGCTTCCTCTTTGGCTAGCTCGGCTATTTTTTGCAGTAAAATATGCTGAGGCATATGCATAAGATGTTCAATGGGCACTTTCAGCTTAGCGGCTAATTTTACTGCTGTGTCGGGGGATATTTGTAATGGCTTCATGGTTTTTTCCTCCTGTCTGTTTAATAATAGTTATACACCTATATTCTGATTACTATCAACATTGCAGTTAGAAAGGATTGATGCAAGAATGAAGCAATTAACCAATACACTGTCGCAGGCGTGGAATTTGGAAAATATTTTCCCGGGAGGATCTTCTTCTCCAGAGTTCAAATCGTTCCTTGATCAGCTTGAACAAAATATTGCTGGCCTGAATATCCGCCTTAAGGAGATAACGGCTCCAGCAACTGTAGAAGATACGAAAAGTTTGGACAGCATTATAGAGGGGATCCAGGCAGCGGAGTCGCAAATTATTGAAGCGGGCAGTTTTGTGGAATGCTTAACCTCAGAAAATCAACATGATAAAAAGGCAGTTCAGCTTACTACGAAGGTCATTACCATTCGTGCATCTTTCGAAAATTTGCTGACTTCTTTCCAAAATGTGTTGAGACTAACTGAGGATGATGTATGGGCGGGATGGATGAGCCGTGAAGAGATTGCCTCGATTTCTTTTGTATTAAGTGAGAGACGCGATGCTGCCAGGGAGAAATTGGCACCTGAGCTGGAGAGCCTTGCTGCTGATCTGGCTATCGATGGTTATCATGGTTGGGGACAACACTATGATACGATCGTATCTAAGGTAGGCATTCCATTCAATACTAAGGATGGCGAGACAGTAACGCTGTCAGTCGGACAGGCAGCGAATAAGCTGGATGATACGGATCGCTCAGTTCGTGAGGAAACCTTTGCAAATTGGGAGAGGGCTTGGGAGGATGTGGAGGATTATAGTGCCGACACGTTGAACCGACTTGGCGGTTTCCGTCTGAAACTGTATGAGAAACGTGGTTGGAATGACGTTCTCAAGGAGCCGCTTGCTATTAATCGGATGTCACATGAGACATTAAATACGATGTGGCAGGTTATCGAAGAGAATAAGTCCACCTTTGTATCCTATTTGGAGCGGAAAGCAAAGCTGTTAGGTCTGGAACAATTGAATTGGAGCGACGTTGATGCGCCGTTAAATAATGTTTCCGGAAAAATTACGTATGAGGATGCTGCCAAAGAAATCGTCAAGCAGTTCAGAAATTTTAGCCCTAAGCTTGCCGACTTTTCGGTAGATGCTTTTAATAACCAGTGGATCGAAGCTGAGGATCGACCTGGTAAACGGCCTGGCGGATTCTGTACTTCGCTTCCAGTAAGTAAGCAAACTCGTATATTCTTGACCTTTGGCGGAACAGTCTCCAATATGTCAACGTTAGCTCATGAGCTTGGTCATGCTTATCATCAGTATTTGATGGATGATTTGCCTGCATTTAATCAGGATTATGCAATGAATGTAGCGGAAACGGCTTCGACATTTGCGGAGATGATCGTTTCGGACGCACTGGTTAAAAATGCTTCAAATGATAAAGAAAAAATTGGATTGCTGGCGGATAAAATTCAAAGCTCGATTTCCTTCTTCATGAATATTCATGCCCGTTTCCTGTTTGAGACCCGTTTCTATGAGAAACGGAAGGAAGGAATGCTGGATGCTTCTGAATTGTCCTCCTTAATGGAAGAGGCGCAGAAGGAGGCATACCATGATGCTCTTGGTCAATACCATCCACATTTCTGGACATCCAAGCTCCATTTCTACATTACTGATGTTCCGTTTTATAACTTCCCATATACCTTTGGTTATATGTTCAGTACAGGCATTTATGCGCTGGCTCAGCGTGAAGGTTCTGGATTTGCTGACCAATACGACGCATTGCTGCGTGATACTGGAAGAATGACAGTAGAAGAACTAGCTGCCAAACATCTGAATGTCGATCTGACCAAACCGGACTTTTGGCGTGACGCAATGTCTCTAGCTGTGGCTGACGTAGAACAGTTTCTTGAATTGACGAAATAGCTGCTTTAAGGAGGCTGTCCCTCAAAGTTATCTAAGATAACTTTGAGGGACGCTTCTTGTTTAGCAGTGTAAAGGCAAGATATCAGGAAAAGGATGCAAAAATACAGTTTTTTTAAAGTAGCTATGAAAGGATGAACAAAAGCCTGCAAAAATGCAGGAATATGGTTCAGAATAGACTAGTTTGAAGAGAATCCTTAGAGAAAGCCTGCACATTTACAGCAATTTAGGGCATTTAGGGGCTTTACATAAACAAAGCCTGCACATTTGCAGGAATTTCAGGAATTCCGCATCATGACACTATTACACATGAGATACGGTCATACAATTACTGGTAGGATCAAGCGGTGCAGGGATCATCTTCCTTGCACCGCTATTTCTAGTTTTGACACTAACCCTACTTTTGGGACAGCCCCTTTTTATATTGTTTGCATCAGAAATTTCGTCAGAAATAATGTCAAAATAAAAATGACTTTGTCGAACTGTGAAATAAAAAGAAATATTAGTAAAATTTACATAGTAATTATTACCCATTTTTGCTTTTATATGTTGATAATTGTATATATATAGCATATAATGAGACGCAAGCCCTATATATAGGGAACTATATTGGAAGGGAGGGTGAATATGCAATATACCGATCAAATCTCACTCGCAAGGCAAGTG
The DNA here is from genome assembly GCF_900102215.1 of Fontibacillus panacisegetis. Taxonomy (GTDB): domain Bacteria; phylum Bacillota; class Bacilli; order Paenibacillales; family Paenibacillaceae; genus Fontibacillus; species Fontibacillus panacisegetis. The sequence continues at coordinate 90,242 of NZ_FNBG01000006.1, read as the reverse complement.
GATATGGTTTTTAAGGAATTAGATACTGAGCTTGGCGGAATGACATCGGGCACCGTATTCATCCAAATCAGAAATAATGCTATAGGAAAATTCGGTATCAGGCATAACCCTATAGCAGGCCGTAATGGTCAAATAACAGAAGAGGAACAAGGTCTTAGTGTAGAGCAACGACGATCCTTCAAGGCTATGGCAATAGAAGTGCTTAAATACAAAAGGTATTGGACTCACGGGGAAATCAGCTATGAATTTGCGTTGCGGCAAAATACAGTTATTGTTGATGCTATTCTTGAATCAAACTACAATATGGCAAACCTGTTGATTCAAAGATATCCTAAATCCAAGAATGCCGCTAATACATATCATGATGTTGCTTCGGATGTATGATCTAGAAGTGGTTACAAAGTAACAGGAACCGCCATCATAATTGATTACATACAAAGACGAAAGACAGGTGGCCTGTATTACAGGTCACCTGTCCTGCTATGGTGTAAATAGAGGAAATTGCAATTATTGACTGGAACGTCCCGACAATTGTTGTTCTGCCAATTGAACCAGACGTTTAGTGATATAACCCCCGAGGGAGCCGGTTTCGCGAGAAGTGTGGTTCCCGTAATAACCGTCTTGCGGAATTTGAACGCCGAGCTCCTGTGCTGCTTCATACTTCAGTTGCTGCAAAGCTGCTGTAGCTTGAGGAACAACCAGGTTGTTGGAACGGCTTCCGCGGCCTTGGTTTTGACCTGCCATGTTTGTCACCTCCTTTGGCCTTTGTGATGTTAGTATGGTTTCTACGAACAAAAATATGCGGCATAACTTCTATGTTTTTTACTGGTAATTGTTGTGTTATTATTTGATATCCAAAATAAGAAGGGCTGTCTTAAAATAAGACAACCCTTCTTATTGATTTAGGTCTATTGTTACTTCATATTAGTTGGTCTACGCTTCAGCAGAAGGGTAGATGATCTCCAGATTGACGTTTAACTCTACGACTTGACCAGGCTGCAGGTCTATGAGGCCTGTCTCCTCTGTAGGGAAAGGTAAATTTGGAGCATCAGGCAGCCAGGTGTATGGTTCAATGCATAGAAACTGGTCAGCTTCCCCTTTGGTATACAGTACCCAATGCTTGAAATACTGTGGGTCTGCAGAATAACGAAGTCCATATCCATCATTTCGGAGAAGGTCTGCCTGTACAGGCAAATCGTCAATGCTTAATGTTGTATCAAAATTTGTTCCTTTTAAATTCAAGCCAGTGTTAAGCTGATCCAAGGTTTCATCTAGTGGAGCCTTTATTCCGGTAGGAAGCAGTTCTTCATCAAGCGGGTACGTACCGGATACTGGCAGCTTTAAAGTCCACTGCTCGGGAATACTATCAATAAGGAACCATGTATGAAGCCCGAGACCAAAAGGAGCTGGCTTGTCACCCAAAGAGGTAATCTTAAAGGTTTGCTTCAAGGAAGCACCCTGCAGGCGGAATGTCACTTCCAGCTTTAATGGTACTGGATATTGGCGAATCCAGTTAGGATCGTCAGTAGTTGTGAATTCTGTCGTAATCGCGCAACCATCATCGTCTTCTTCTATGTCGCTGACACACCATGCTTGTGTACGATGCAATCCGTGAATGTGATTGTTATTTGCTGTGTTCTGATCAAATTGATAATCTTGACCACCGTAGTTAAAATGACCTTTGCGAATTCGGCCCGGTGGGATTAACAGTGGAATGCCGAAATGATATGGCTTTTGCAGGTAAAAGTCGAGATCACCTTCATCTGGGCGGCGCAGAATCTCACGTTGCTGAACATGATCCCAAATGCGAATGACGTTATTTCCAAGTCGGGGCAGTAGTGTGACTTCAAGTTCGCGGCTATGTAAAATGTACGTATCGTAGCCGTTCCAATGTCCTTTGGTCACCTTTTTCATATCGTTACTCCTTTTCCCACATATTCATCAAATTAATTTAGCTTTAGACCTATAATAACACTTTTTCTTAACAACGAAAAATGGATTTGACATTACAACTAAGTGACAATTATGATATTATGTATAATCAATAAATACAATAATTAATTGAACGCGATGATAGGGATTAGTAGACAATGCATCATCTTCCTCAGAAAGCCGGTGGTTGATGTGAACCGGAGAAGACGCATATGTTGAATTGGACCCTGGAGTGCCGAGCAGAACGATAAATTGAGAAAATTCTCTATTTTATAAGTATGCCGGTCGACTTGTTCCACGTTACGGAATGACAAGGTTGTCAGATATTGTTTTCGTTATGTCTGTCAACGAATAAGGGTGGCACCACGGTCTCACGTCCCTTGCGGATGTGAGGCCTTTTTTGTGTTTAAATTCGTATTCTCAGGAGGTAGAAAAAAATGAAAACCGTTTTTTCAGGTATTCAGCCTAGTGGAAATTTGACGTTGGGAAATTATATCGGAGCAATAAAGAACTTTGTTACTTTGCAGAACGAATATAAGTGTAACTTTTCGGTGGTTGATCTTCATGCGATTACGGTGCCTCAGGATCCAGCAGCTTTACAGGAACAATCAGAAGCTGTGGCCTCCATCTATATTGCAGCTGGTATTGATCCAGGCAAAGCTAATGTATATATGCAATCACATGTACGCCAGCATGCACAGCTCGGATGGTTGCTAACTACACTCACTTCTATGGGTGAGCTTGAGAGAATGACGCAATTTAAAGATAAATCTGCGGGCAAGGAATCGGTGGGGGCCGGGTTGTTCGTATACCCTTCGTTGATGGCAGCGGATATTTTATTATACAATACTGATTTGGTTCCTGTAGGAGAAGATCAGAAGCAGCATCTGGAATTAACTCGTGATTTGGCGGGAAGATTCAACAGTCGGTACGGAGAGTACTTTACTCTTCCTGAGCCTTATATTCCTGAAGTAGGTGCACGTATCATGTCTTTGGATGATGCGTCGAAGAAGATGAGTAAGAGTAACCCTAACCCTGGCAGTGCTATTGCACTTCTTGATACACCTGATGAAATCCGCAAAAAAATCAGCCGTGCAACTACTGACTCGGGTCGTGAAGTAAAATACGATCCAGCAAACAAACCTGAAGTAAGCAATCTCATTACGATTTATAGCCAGTGTGCTGGTCTGTCGATCGCTGAGGTTGAACAGCGCTATGAGGGCCAAATGTATGGACCATTCAAGAAGGATTTGGCAGAAGCTGTAGTAGGTCTTTTGGAGCCGATTCAACAGCGTTACCGTGATATCAGAGAATCCGGTGAAATTCGCAGCATCATGCGACAAGGTGCTGAAAGAGCCTCTGAGGTGGCAGAACGAACGCTTCAAGATGTACAGAAGTTAATGGGCTTTTTACCTGAATAGTCTGCTATAGGAACAATGCAAGGAATTCATCCAGACCTGGGCAAAATAATGCTCAGGTTTTTGTTTTAAGTCACTGAATTGTCAAAATAAAGAGACCTTTATCAAATGATTGTCAAACACTTTTAGGGTTGGATGTGATAAAGTTTATATCGAGAGAAGAATTTATTGAATTTTTCGTGAAAATTCACATATTTAAAATTTGAATTTAGGAGGAAGATTCACACATGGACAAACCAATCAGTTACCATGCTTCTTCGGAAACGGCAACCTTGTCCGTGAGACCGACCCCTCCAGGAGAAACTGCGACTTGGAAGGATTTTATTGCTCTGACCAAGCCGGGGATTTTGCGTTCCAATCTAATTGCAGCATTTGCAGGATTTTGGGTAGCCTCTCACTGGGAGTTGGAGTATGGAAAACTCATTTTGACTTTACTTGGAACCATGTTGATCATGGCTTCTTCTTGTGTATTTAACAATTATTTCGATCGTGAGCTGGATACAAAGATGGACCGTACGAAAGATCGCGTGCTTCCAACAGGTAAGCTGGCTCCAAAAATTGTATTGTGGTATGCGGTGATTCTCGGTATTATAGGTCTCTCTGTATTGTTTGCTTTTTCCGGTCCGTTAGCTGGCGTATTTGGCATTATAGGCATGCTTGTCTATGTCGTTATTTATACGCTTTGGCTGAAACGGAATTCAACCTGGAGTACCTCGGTCGGTGCAATTTCGGGGGCAATGCCTCCTTTAATCGGTTATGTCGCTGTATCCGGCTCTGTTGATTTAGGAGCGATCCTGCTGTTTGCATTACTATTCTTATGGCAGCCGCCGCATTTTTGGGCGCTTGGCATACGTCGTGTAGAAGAATACCGTGCCGCCGGGTTCCCTCTCTTGCCCGTTGTTAAGGGGATTCCAAGAACAAAACTTCAAATGATTCCTTATTTGGTGCTGTTAGTTCCGATCCCGATTCTTATGTATATGTACAATTACACGGGCATATGGTTCCTTGTCATCGGTGAAGCTTTATCTTTGATGTGGCTATTTATGGCACTCAAGGGGTTCCGTTCACAAGACAATGACGCTTGGGCAAAGAAAGTATTTTTGTTCTCGATTAATTATTTGACGATCAGCCTGATCGTGATGATACTTGATACCGTACGATTGTAATGGAGGAGCCGGAATGACCCTTTTGAAAAAGTATAAATGGACCTGGATTTTACTGGCGATATGTGCTCTGCTTGCGGGGTATTTGCTCTGGGATACGTATTCCAAACCGAAGCTTCCTGTGATAGGTCCAGTAGCAAGCTTTAGCATGGAAAATGTAGACGGCGGTACTGTATCGCTTGAAGATACCAACGGCAAAGTTCGGCTGTTTTATTTCTTCTTCTCAAATTGTCCGGATGTTTGTCCGATTTCTACCTTCCGTCTGAGTCAAGTACAGGACTTGCTTAAGGAAAAAGGGTTATTTGCAAAAGACGCGGCAATCGTGTCAATTTCATTTGATCCTGAAAGGGATACTAGAGAGCAGATTAAAGCTTTTGGAGACAAGTTCAAAGCGGATTATTCGGGATGGTATTTTCTAAGGGGAGACCAGCAGAAGACAATCGATTTGGCAATGAACTCATTCAAAATACTGATTAATCAAGATAAGGACGGCAATTTCGTCCATATGGATCTCATTGGGCTTGTGGATCGGGACGGAAATTTACGTGAAATTTACCGTCCAGAGGTAACGGCTACAGAAATTGCACAAGGCGTTGCAGATCTGGCTAAAGAATAGTGGAGTTATTGTTAATAAATAATCGATCATATAAAGTCGGTTGAGGGGGGATACAGAATAAATTCCTCCAGACCGGCTTTTTCTAATTGAGCTATGACATATTCATCGGGTGTTCCTTCGACACCGGCATATCCTTTTCTCGTATACATCTGAACGGCGTCAGGGAATAGATCCCTTAAAATGCCGCGTATTTTTTTGCCGGAGGAATCGTTATCCATAAAAAGATACACTTCATCATCACCAACATGCTTGCGAAGAGATTCCATTTTAAGCGAGTTCAGTGTTCCGTAGGTACAGTGGATTCTAACATCCTCCTGAATTAATCGGCGCAGCTTGCTACGGTCGTTTTTGCCTTCGACAATGATACTGATCGACATGGGAATCACCTCGTCTAGTAGGGTAGTTGGAGTGGGCTTAGTTAACATTGTATCCTTGTACAAGGGCAAGTGCAAAGGCAAACGGCCTGCCGGGATGGCAGACCGCAATTCATGTTTGCTTTTTTATAATCCAAAAGGAGTGCGGAGGATGATCACCAGCAAGATGTACAACACCAGGATCGTTCCAGTTGATGTCCAGAAGCCTGCACCCAGTCCAGGTCCGCAAGGATTAACGTTTCCCATTTCTTTTCACCCCTCTTTCAGGTCGGGTCGTTTGCTACACCATATACTATGTGGAACCCCAGTTGTTGCTCTGTGCAGCTGCCTAAAATGATCAATTACAATTACATTCGGTTTGTAGGCAAGCTTACTGGCGGAGGAGTGACTTGTTGTCTGGACCAGGGCGGGATCAGGATTAACACTAGCATTAGCAGAACAAACGCCAGAAAGTAAGGGGATGAATAATTATGCAGCAATCCTGCAGCGATAGGCCCGATGAATGATCCGATGGACATTGCGATAGATTGCAATGAGAATACTGTGCCCAGCCGTTTGCCGCCGCTGAGATCAATAAAAAGTGAGGCAATGGCCGGGAAAACAACTCCTTTAGACATACCTAGAAAAAATAAAGTTACAGAGATCGGAACAGTGTCCAGAGCAGCTAATGAGAAAAAGGAAAGTGCAATGCCCAGAATTCCCACGTGAGCTCGTAAATATGGAGAATACCGATTTAGGAACAACATCGATAAAGTAACAAGCGCTCCCAGACTTATAATGGAGAAATATAGTCCGGTATGCAGGATGCCGGAGGCTCCGCCAGCCTGCAGCGGAAGTTCAAAAAATAAAATACCTTGGGAACAGGATACAGCAAGCGGCAGCAAGTAGTGTCTCAGCGGGATGATGTTGATTTTAACTGGAGCATTAGCAGCAGCTGGTATTCCTGTGCGAAGGGAAGCCTTTGGCTCATGAATGGTAAATATGGCAATGACACCTGTAGCGATCAGAAGCCAGCCAAGGGCTTGAAATGTCTGCGAAAATCCGGCTTGGGCAACTAAAAATGCACCCGCTGCAGGAGAAACGACAGAGGCCAGGGTATGCATTACTCCATGTCCAGCCATCAGTTTTCCCTGATGAACAGGATTTCGGGATAAAGAGGCCAGCAGCGCAAGACAAGCCGGAGACAGAAAAGCCAGCACGAATCCACTGATAGAACGCAGTATAAGTAGCTGCCATGGTTCAGTGACATGTGCTTGAAGCAATAAGATACATCCTGCAGATAAGAGACTGAATATCATGTATCCGCGGCTTCCGTAGCGATCTACTCCTTGACCCGCTAATAAGTTACCTGGCAGATGTGTGAGAGCATAGATCCCCATCATCCATCCAATAAACGTTGGTGTTGCGCCAAGAGAAAGAGCAAAAGGAGTAAGCACCGGATACTGGGCATGCAGATCGAAGAAAGCGAGGAACATAAAAAAGTAAAGCCAGAAAGCCATTTTCATTGCCTTGCCCTCCTGAAGTAAAGTCATTATGCTCTACTTGTACGTTTCAGTGGACGAACTTATGCCCTTTTTTTGGTTAAGCTGACATGGCATAGGGCCATCATGTATAATGTATTAGCATCACTGTTGCCGACTACCTCTGATCAAATTGGACATAGGAGTGTTGTAAATGCTGGATATGGATTTTCAGGTATGGAGTGAATTTTTTAAACAGAATTGGCTGGTTATCGTGGGCGCCCTCGTTGTTTTGTTTCTGGTCGTAAACTTTGTAAAAACGGTAATCAAATGGGTACTCGTTCTGGCTATTGTGGCGTCTGTTATTATCTATAGCGGGATATCGCTCAAGGATATTGGGAACGCGGTAACTACGGTTACGGACCAGGCAGTTAGTATCAGTAAATCAGAAGCGCTGAAAATGATGAAAAATGAAGCTAAGGATGCGAAGCTAACTCAAAATAACGATGGAAGCTATACAATTACTACACCAAATCTGGAAGTGACCGGTGAAACGGGTAGTGATAAAGTACAGGTTACTTTCCGCGGTGTATCTCTTGGTGAATGGTCAATGAATGATACACTTCAGGCATTTATTACGGAGGCAAAGCGCAACTCCCCGTAATACTATCTAAAATATGCAGGATGACACCAAGACTGGGGGCTGACATGGCAGAAGATTGGATTCAAAGTTTACTGGAATTTAATTTGGTATCGGTATTACTGTTATTTATTTTGCTTGGGTCCGTGCTACAAGGACTGCTTCGCGGCGCATCGCGGACGGCTGGCAGGCTGTTCGCTCTTGTCAGTGGCGGGGTGCTGACGCTCCTGAGCATCGTTGCATCTATTCCATTAACATTGTGGTTATCTCCTAAAGTGCAGACATGGTTGTCAGCTGTAGTTCCTCCTGAGCGGGATTTAGCAACCTGGGAGCAAGTATATTATACGTTAGTGACTGCAATACGGGATTTCCCATTAATGCGCTTCGCTGTAGTATTTATTATCAGTTATTGGCTGATCCGTTCGGTGGTTGGCCTGATTTCGGCCTTTGCACTAGGCGGAAGTTCTCTATTAGGATCGATGGTCTTTGGTGAGAACAGGCCAGCTTCCTTTCTTAGTCGGATTACTGGAGCATGCATCGGAGCGGTAATTGGCGGAGCGAGATGTCTGATGATCATTGCGGTGCTGTTCATTGTAGTTACGATATTTCCCAGCAGCGGCTTTAGTCGATATATAGAAGCTTCACCTGTCTATCAGCAGGGAGCGCGAAGCGTTATCGAGCCGTTATCGGGCAATCTGATCAAGGAGAAGCTCCCGGTATTCACTCGTAGTGTTGAAGCCGAGCTTAATGGCATTCTTCAGCGCAAATATGAGTTAATTGATGCAGAGGTTCCACAAAATATCGAGCTCGCAGCGGCTGAAGTCACTAAGGGAGCAAGTACGGATGAAGAGAAGGCACGGAAGCTCTATGATTGGATCGGATCGAGGGTAAGGTACGACTACGGTAAAGTGGAAGATTACGAGGAACGTGGGATTTGGCACGAACAGACACCTAAAGATACCTTTGATACGAAAAAAGGTGTGTGCATCGACTATTCACGCTTATATGCAGCCATGGCCCGTTCACAAGGCCTACAGGTTAAAGTAGTGACCGGATTAGGTTATGATGGTCAGGGTGGATACGGTCCACATGCTTGGAACGAGGTGTATTTAACGGAGAAAAATAAATGGGTCCCTCTTGATTCAACATGGGCAAAGAGCGGGAATTGGTTTGATCCTCCTGCTTTTTCAGAAACTCATGTGCCTGACACCATTGTGTAGGATGCAGAGTAGCAGGCAAGCAGAGAGATTTTCTAAATATTCCATCTTTAATTTTAGGAAATCTCTGTTCTTGCTGTAACTTGGTGATGGCTTTATTCGTTATGTTAATATATATTTTATGTGGTATGACTCAGAAGGGATGAAAGAGGAGAAACGAAAATGAAAAGGGTATACTCTGACGATCCGCACGAGCAAGAAGCCGAGATGCAACGTCATTTTAATATTCGATTGAATATGTTCTTTTTCAGTGCATTTGCTATTTTTACAGTTATCATTGTGCGGTTGGCTATTTTACAGTTTGTAGAAGGTCCAAGCTTATCCCAGCAAGAGAATAGTCTCCGGGTTAAGGATGTTCCATTACCTCCTACTCGTGGATCGATTATTGCAGCTGGGGGCGAGAAGCTTGCGTATTCCACTCCGGTTCAATCGCTATATATTACATTACAGAAGGATTATAGTAAGAGCACAGATCGGGGGAAGTCGAATCGACCCGAAGCGATGGCGCTTGTCGATAAGCTGAAAGAGGTTTTTGATAAATATGGAAATCCAAACGTCGATAAGATGACCAAGGAAGATATCATCAAAGCGATGGACTTGGAGTATAAACAAAGCGGCGGTTTTTCTCCACGAAGAATCAAGATGGATTTAAGCAAAGGGGAAGTTGCCTATTTTCTAGAACGAAAGGATCAGTTCCCTGGGATAGAAATTGTAGAGGAGAGCATTCGTCATTATGATAAAGGTACCGTAGCGGTACAAACGATCGGTTATTTGAAGAAATTCAAATCAACGACCGATTTGAAATGGTATGACTCGATCAGAGAGGCTAATAAAGCAGAAAATGCTGATCCAGCTCTCACATATACCGATGAAGAATTTGTAGGAATCGATGGCCTTGAGATGCAATATCAGAATGAACTTCGAGGTAAGAACGGCTTCAAGAGTGTGCCTATTGATCCACGTAATATGGCTACAGGAATACCTGAAGTAACTCCGCCTGAGAAGGGCAATGATTTGCATATAACGATTAATAAAAATGTTCAGATGATTGCCGAACAGGCCATACTGGACCAAATCGATTGGGTTCATAAAAATCGAGTGTCCGGCGAGACGCATCCAAATGCGAAAACAGGGTACGCCGTAGCGATGGAAGTGGACACAGGTAATATTGTTGCCATGGCCAGTATGCCTGATTATGATACGAACGTATGGCAATCTGGTGGAATATCTTCTGAAGATTGGAATAAGATAATCACCAATTATCAGAATGGAACGATTACACCAATAAGTTCGGGTCGTTCAGGGCACAATTTCGATTCTGCTGTTCTACTTGGTTCTACTATCAAACCATTGTCCGTATTGATTGGGCTTAACGAGGGGTTGTTCACGACTTCCACTTATTATCCTGATACGGGGATAGCATATTTCGGTAAAAACGACTCTTCTAGTGTTCGAAACTCAGGCAGACATGCATATGGTAGTATCAACCCTACTCAAGCAATCCTCCATTCTTCCAATACTTTTATGGTTGATATGGTCGGTGAAAAATTGTGGAAAAAATACGGTTCTGAGGGGATCGATGTCTGGGATAAATACATGAAGGAGTTTGGGCTTGGTGTCTCGACTGGAGTGGATCTTCCCAAAGAATATTTAGGTAACTTAAACTATTTGAAGGCAGAATCTGAGACATCATTATCACGTTTGGCGTATGCCTCTTTTGGTCAGCAAGCAGGTTATACGACATTACAATTAGCTCAATATACAGTTGCATTAGCAAATCGTGGTGAACGAATGGAGCCACATGTCGTAAGCAAAATTACAGACGAGAACGGTAATGTTATTAAAGAATTTACTCCAAAAGTGCTCAATAAGATTGAGTTCAAAGATTCTTATTGGGATGCAGTTATTGACGGAATGAGGACTAATGTACCAGTATTTGCTGGATTTCCTTATGATTTTGCTCGTAAAACGGGGACCTCACAGCAATGGGGAGATGGTGCTAACCGGGATAACGGGGTGTTTATCGCCTTTGCTCCACGTGAGAATCCAAAGCTCGCGGTTGCAGTGGTAATTCCTGAAGGTGGGTTTGGAGCCCATAGCGCCGCACCTGTCGCACGGAAAATTTTTGATGCGTATGATCAGGAATATGGGTTGGATGGTGTTCCTAAGAAAACTAAACAACAAAATACCGGTTCGGGAGACACATCTACGGTGAATAACGGTCAATAAAATAGTGAGAAAAAAGAAATCGAAGCAAGAGGAAAAAATCCTCTTGCTTTTTTTTGTATTCCTCTTTAAAATTTGCCTTAGGGAAACTTTTTTAAATAAGACCATAAAATAGGGTTCAATGAAACAAATGTAGACTTGTACAACAAATAAATATGAATCAGATGCCATGGAGGGATTGGAAAGTGGAGAAATTGAAGGTGAAGAAAAGTCCTATGCAGAGGGCGAAGATGACGTTAAGTGTTCTGGTGCTAATTCTTGTTGCAGCATGTTCTAAGGTTGAGGGAGAAGCGGGTCACAAGCAGCGTGTCCAGGATGGCAGCAAGATTCAAATTGTGTCTACGATAGGGATGATTAGCGATGTCGTACAAGAAGTTGGCGGAACTGAAGTGGAAGTTACCGGACTTATGGGTCCGGGAGTAGACCCTCACTTATATAAGGCTTCTCAAGGAGATATACAAAAGCTGGATGATGCCGAGATTATTTTTTACGGCGGATTGCATTTGGAAGGTAAAATGACGGAGATTTTTGAAAAGCTGGAGAAACGCAAGCCAACAGTGGCTGTATCTTCCAACATCGATCCCTCAGTGCTTAGATCAGGAGCAGATGCGGGTGGTTCGCAATATGATCCTCATATTTGGTTTAATGTGAAGCATTGGGTCTCCGCAACGGAAACGATTCGCGATACGCTCTCCTCGTATGATCCTGCTAATGCTAAGAAATATGAGGAGAATGCGACGAAGTATATCGCACAGCTGAACGAGCTCGACGAAGAGATCAAATCCAGAATTTCTGAAATTCCGGAAGCTGGACGGGTGCTTGTTACCGCGCATGATGCTTTTGGATATTTTGGAGATGCATATGGAGTGAAAGTAATGGGCCTTCAAGGTATTAGTACAGCTGCCGAATATGGCTCCAAGGATGTCAGCAAGCTGCGTGATTATCTTGTGGAAAATAAAGTTAAAGCGGTATTCGTGGAATCCAGTATTCCTACAAAATCAATGGAAGCGGTCATTGCCGGTGCTAAGCAAATGGGGCATACAGTAACAATCGGGGGAGAGCTGTATTCTGATTCTATGGGAGAGCCGGGCTCGGATGCAGATACTTACATTAAAATGGTGAGGCATAACGTAAACACCATTGTTGAGGCGCTGAAATAAATTATATAAGCCTAGTGAGAAAAGAGGAAAACAGGATGGAGACTTATCCTTTAGAGGTAGAGCGGTTGACGGTTGCTTATCAGAAAAAGCCTGTGCTGCGCTCCGTATCGTTTGGCATTCCTTCCGGGAAATTAATCGGCGTATTAGGTCCAAATGGAGCGGGCAAATCAACGCTTTTAAAAGCTGTGCTTGGGTTAATTCCAAAAGTAGAAGGAAATGTGAGCATTTACGGACGCCCTTATCAAGAGCAGCGGAAGATTGTAGGGTATGTGCCGCAACGTGAATCGGTGGATTGGGATTTTCCTACGAATGCGCTGGATGTAGTGATGATGGGGCGGTATGGTCATCTTGGCTGGTTCCGACGCCCGGGGAGCAAAGAGCGTGAAATTGCGATGGAATGCCTGACTAAAGTCGGTATGGCAGATTACGCTGGAAGACAAATTAGCCAACTGTCGGGCGGACAGCAGCAACGGGTTTTCCTTGCCAGAGCACTCGCTCAAAATGCGCAGCTCTACTTTATGGATGAGCCGTTTGCAGGGGTTGATGCTACAACTGAGAAGGCGATTATTAGTTTGTTGCATGATTTGAAAGAACAGGGTAAAACTGTACTGGTTGTCCATCATGATCTTTCAACGGTAAAAGAATATTTTGATCATGTATTACTGTTAAACGGAGAATTGGTTGCAGCTGGTCCAACAGAGGATACCTTTACCTCTGATAATTTACAAAAGACCTATGGCGGACGAATCGCGATGCTTCAGGATTTTGGGGCCGCTACGGTAGGGACGGTGTAGCAATATGCTATCTACATTGATAAATTGGCTTATGGACCCCAATATGCAGTGGATTCTGATGGGGTCTCTGCTCTTGGGGCTTGGAAGCGGAGTGATTGGATCCTTTACATTCTTACGCAAGCAAAGTCTGTTAGGGGATGCATTGGCTCACGCAGCTTTACCGGGGATTTGTATCGCTTTTATGCTGAGTGGTGTTAAATCTGTAGGATTGTTTATGATTGGTGCGATCATATCTGGTGCATTGGCTACATTCGGTATTCATGCTATTACTCGTTATTCGCGAATCAAGCAGGATGCTGCTTTGGGTATTGTATTGTCTGTCTTCTTCGGGGCTGGCGTTGTGATGATGACCAAAATTCAGCACAGCGGCAACGGAAATCAGAGTGGGCTGGATAAGTATATGTTCGGGCAGGCTGCTTCGATGGTCATGACAGATGTGTATCTGATGGGGATTGTATCGCTCATACTGGTTATCGTGTGTGCTCTTCTTTTTAAGGAGTTTAAGTTGATTAGCTTTGATCCCGGGTTTGCAAGAGGGATGGGCATGAAGGTAGCACTCTTAGAACAATTGATGCTTCTAATGACAGTTGTTGCAGTCGTTGTAGGGATTCAGGCGGTCGGTGTAGTACTCGTTGCAGCCTTGCTTATTACTCCGGCAGTTGCGGCAAGGTATTGGACGGATTCGTTAGGCATTATGGTCATCATGGCAGGAGTTTTTGGAGCATTGTCGGGAGTGACCGGAACGCTGATTAGCGGAACGGTATCCAATTTGCCAACTGGGCCTGTTACTGTGCTGGCAGCAACGTTACTGTTTCTTGTTTCGGTTACATTTGCGCCTAATCGAGGCCTTCTCGCCAAATGGATACGTCGTCTCCGTACTCGTAATGAGCTTCGAGGCAAAATGGAAATGGTTGTGATTCACCAAAGCACTCAAGGTGTAGAAAGGGGGGCGGAGCAATGACAGATTTTTGGATTATTTTAACGGGTACGCTTGTTGCTGCATCTTGTGGTGTACTGGGTTGTTTTCTCGTTTTGCGTAAAATGGCGATGGTCGGGGATGCGATTAGTCACTCCGTACTCCCTGGAATTGCGATTGCTTTTCTAATCAGCAGCTCAAGAGATTCTTTGTTAATGTTGATTGGTGCAGCCGTTTTTGGACTTATTACCGTATTTTTGATTCAGGCTCTTCAGCAGGGCGGCTTACAATCGGATGCATCCATTGGGATTGTCTTTACAGCACTGTTTGCGATCGGTGTGATTCTCATTAGCCGTAATGCTGCAAATATAGATCTTGATCTCGATTGCGTCCTTTTTGGGGAGATCGCTTATGTACAGTGGGACACCTTAATCTGGAATGGCTATGATCTTGGTCCGATTGCAGTCTGGATGCTGGGGGGTACATTTTTGATTATTCTGGCTGCAATAGGACTATTTTATAAACAGTTCAAGCTGTGCGCTTTTGACCCTGCTCTTGCAGCGGCGTTAGGAATCCCGGTGGCTTTGTTTCACTATCTGTTGATGGGACTTGTTTCACTTTCGACAGTTGCTTCCTTTGAAAGCGTAGGGGCTATTCTAGTAGTAGGTATGCTGATCGTACCTGCATCTACGGCTTATTTACTTACAGATCGGCTGAGTGTGATGTTGTTGTACAGTATCCTTATTGGTGCAATCAGTTCAGCGGCAGGCTACTATGTGGCAAAATGGCTGGATGCCTCTATTGCAGGAAGCATGATATCGGTCGCAGGTCTGTTGTTCTTGCTGGCGTTTCTCTTTTCCCCACTGCACGGTCTTATCGTGCGCATGAGAAAACGCGGACGTTTAAAGACGGTTGAAGCGTCTTGACAAGATCAAATCACAGAAATGAAAAGCCTTGGCAGCTATTTGCCGGGGCTTTTTTCGATTGTAAAAACTGTCTACTTTGTTGACCTCAGGGATTATGATAAAATGGCGATATGTCATTTAGGGTAGGTAAAGGTTGTTAAATACTATAGATTGAGAAGTTTGGATGGGGGAACAAGGTTGAAATACAAATTGTTGGCACTCGATATGGACGGAACGCTGTTAACGGATAATCATGACATTTCACCAATAACGGAAGAGTGGATACGTAAAGCGATGGCTGCGGGTGTTCATGTCTGCTTGTCTACGGGGAGAAGCTACGATGAAGCAGTTCCTTTCGGTAAACAGCTTGGACTCAGCACACCGATGGTGACGGTAAATGGAAGCGAAGTATGGAAAACACCGGAGGAGCTGTATCATAGGGATCTGCTCGATAGCAGCACTATCGCTAAAATGTATGATATATCCCGGAAATACGGCGTCTGGTTCTGGGCTACCTCAGTGGAAGGCAGTTATAATGAACAAAACTGGGATTCGACATTGCTGGAAAATAGCGAGTGGATGAAGTTCGGTTATTTTACTCAGGATGATGATATTCGCCATCGTATTTTGATGGAGCTTCAGGATATGGGTGGACTTGAGATCACAAATTCTTCCCCTTATAATCTGGAGATTAACCCTGCAGGAATCAACAAGGCGAGCGGGGTTCAAATGGTTTGTGAATTGCTTGGACTAGCCATGTCGGAGGTGGTAGCGGTTGGTGACAGTCTTAACGATCTGGCTGCGATTCAGGCGGCAGGTCTTGGCGTAGCGATGGGCAATGCACAAATCGCAGTAAAGGAAAACGCAGATGTGGTGACAGCTTCGAATAATGATGATGGTATTGCACTTATAATACGTGATTATATTTTGAAGTCGGAGGAATGAGTCAATGGTTGATGTGCTTGGCTGGATCATTGTCATTGCATTGTTTGTTGTCGGTATGGCAGGGGCGATATATCCGGTGCTGCCGGGTGTTCTGGCTATATATTTTGCTTTCTTCGTCTATGGTTGGTTCTTCACCTTTGAAGAGTTCGGCCCGTTTTTCTGGATTATCCAAACCCTGATTGTCGTCGTTTTGATGGTCGCAGATTATTTGGTAGGGGCTTGGGGAGTCAAGAAATTCGGTGGAAGCAAGCTGTCTGTATGGCTCAGCACAATCGGGATTATTGTGGGACCTTTTGTTATTCCGGCATTTGGTCTGGTTATTGGTCCGCTTGCAGGTGCGCTTATCGGTGAGTTAATTAGAGGAGAATCCTTCTCCAAAGCGATAAAGGTAGCCTTCGGTTCAGTTGTGGGTCTTTTCAGCAGCATCGTTGTAAAAATCATTTTGCAGGTAGCCATGATTATCGTATTTATCATCTGGATTATCTAGTGAGGAACAAGAAAGAAGGAATTGTCGTTGTCCACCAATAAGGAGTCGTTTATAAAAGGTACGCTTATCCTTGCGGGTGCTGCGTTGATCGCGAGAGTGCTTGGATTGTTTCAACGTGTACCGCTTGAGCATATTTTGGGGGATGTAGGTAATGCTGCATATGTGCAAGCAAATGGGGCCTATTTTATGTTGCTAACATTAGCAACTGCAGGAATTCCCAGCACGTTAAGTAAAATGGTGTCCGAGCGGCATGCGCTTAACAACCCTTTAGAAGCGAGAAGGATTTATCATGCAGGGCTTATGTTTGCCGCAGTTGCTGGAGTGGTTATGTTCGTTCTGTTGTTTACCATGGCTCCATATTATGCAGCGGTAACGCGTATTCCAGAATCGGCTGTAGCAATCCGGGCTCTAGCACCGGCGCTGCTGATTTTTCCATTGATTGCGATTATTCGCGGATATCTGCAAGGCAGAAATATTATGATTGCCGGCGGGGTATCTCAGGTTATTGAGCAAATAGTTCGTGTTACTACAGGTATTATACTTGCATTTTTGTTCTATCATTGGGGTTTTTCCGGAGAAAAGATTGCTGCCGGAGCTACATTTGGCGCTGTAATCGGCGGGGGAGCTGCTCTAATTGTCATGCTGGTGTATAACGCAAAAGTGCGGCGTAAGGATAAAGTGGATCGACCGGGGACATTATCTGACGATGCCAAGCTGCCCTATAAAAAAATCTACATTGAAATTTTCAAGCTGTCTATTCCTATTGTGCTTACGGCCATGGCAATACCTGCTGTTAATTTCATTGATAGCTCGATATTAAAACCATTATTGACAGGATATATCGGATCGGATGAAGCAACATATGTGCTGGGAATTTTAGGTAATCGGGCGCAAATGATTGCAGGTATTCCGCCAATTTTGGCTATCGCATTGAGCCAGTCGCTGGTACCGATTATTTCGGCTGCGTTTGCCAGAGGGGATAAGGATCATTTAAAGAGTCAGGTAACCCTAGCGATGCGCGTGTCTGTACTGACCGGGATGCCGATTATTTTGGCCCTGGCTACAGCATCGTATTCTGTGAATGGTCTTTTGTTCAGTACGCGTGACGGAAGCAGCATTATTGCGTTATTAACCTTGATGACGATATTCCAGATCACGATGATGACCAGCAACTCGATTTTGCTAGGGATCAATAAAGCGACCCGATCAATGGTTCACGTTGCGATCGGTATTGTGGTAAAGCTGATTGGGAGTTATGCTTTGGCTCCTTTATGGGGAATTTACGGAATCGTGACTGCGACAGGGCTTTGTTTCCTGGTTATTACGATTTTGAACATCAGAACCATGAAAAAAATAGTACCGTTCTCCATCATGGGCAACCGTTGGCCAGGCTTTATTGCAACGATTCTTGTATTGTCTGGTGTAGGCTATGGATTAAATCAAGCAGGTATTCAGATGGAAGCATTTATGCCGGGCCGAGTTGCTTTTTTCCTTACCTGCTGTATTGTAGGCGCGGTGGTCGTTGCGCTGTACCCGGTGATGCTGGTAATTCTTCGTGTTGTTCGCAAGGACGAGCTGGCAAGCTATCCGAAGCCGCTTCGCAAGCTGCTGTCACCGCTCATGCGGCTGCAGCGGTCACGTTCGAGCCAGACGAACTCGTCGAACGGCTAGGTCGGCTCGTCGGCCACGGCATCGTGGGCGAGCGCGGTTTTTAAGATGCCGAGCCTGTGCTCGCGACTGATGTCGCACAGGTAAGGCGACTGGGGCGGGCTGATGCCATCCAGCGCGCCCCAGTCCTTGAGCCAATCCTCGCGAGTGATTGGCTCGTAGGGCGTGTCGCCCCAAGCGTCAAGCAGCTTGGGGCTATAGAGACGCTCGCCCGGCGGCAGCGTCTCGCCTTTAAGAAGCTCTGCCCCCTGCAACGAGGGGGTCAGAGCTTCTTTTACATTGGCCGTGAAGAATTCCGGCCAATAGTCCTCGCGCGAGCCGGTGTGCGGCACGCTCTCGGCGAAGCGCTGCGCGCCGCTGCGCACGGCGCGCAGACCCATGAGCATCGCGTACAGGTTTTTACCTAACGCGATGCGGGCCGTAAGGCTGCCAAAGTCGGAGACGACACGCCCCGCAAGGCGGCGCACTTCGCCGTCTCCTCGGCAGCCCTCTGCCAGCAGGCCATATGCTGCTTGGCATATGGCCTCAGCGCTAATCTCATCATCCGATGCAGCATCCTCCTGTTCAGATGTCGGGCTAAAGCTATTAGCAGCCTCGTCCTCCTTGCCAGCCTGCACACACTCGCAATCCTCCATGAGCGGAAATACAACCTGATTCAGCCCTGTAATACTGCTGATATGAAAATGCGCTTTATCCGTAACGTATTTCTGATAATACGGATGGCGAATGACTCTTTTTTCAATGTAATTTTGCTCGTTAATTATAAGTCCAACCGTTAGAAGGGTACTTCCCCGGTCGATCCAAAATCGTTCCCAAAAAGGGCGCATAAATCTGGAAACGTGAAAATAAGACAGGAGATGAAATCGGCTTGACCCGAGCTCCCTGCTCTTTATATACAGGAGTAGCTGCGGATAAGCATCCTGAAAAATGAGCGCATTGCTGCGCTCAATAAAACGATACATCGTGCGCTTGGTCTCTTCGTCCAATATATCGCATACTCTGCTTCCTCTTAGGTCGGTCATATTCCAGCCAGCGTTACGTGATACCATGTGAGCAAGAAAAGCCCAGTGCAATTCCGGGTAGGCTTGATAGCTGGCCAAATAAGCTTCTGTGCGAGTAATGTTGCTAATCCCTGCCCGGCTGGTTGCGAGTGAAATTTCTTCAACAAGTGCACGATCGGCATCGTTCAGGGTTTCTTCCTCTGATCTTGAAGTGACCCCACGACGGAGAATGTCCTCAATTTCAGAAATGACCGTTCTGGCAGATGCCTCGTTCCAATCTAAAGTAATTCTCTCCTCACGAAGTCGACTGGAATCCGCGATGCCTGCGGCTTTGCCTTTCACAATCTCACTAATTGCAGCAGGCAGTCGACGGATGAATTGCTTGATGCCGGATTGTGATTCAGGATTCTGCGGATCTTGTGGGTTTTCCACCATGGACTCACCTCACTTCTTACTTAGCTGAATGATATTACAAGTATGGCCAATAATTTGACTTCCACTCCTCATTTTGGTTGACTTAAGGAGAAGATTCGACTAGATAGTCAAACATAGAAAGGAATGAAGATGATGAAGCAGATGAATTCAGCGGGAGAATTTAATGTAAGCATTCAATCCAGCAATTTGATCGTGGCCGTATTCAAGGCGGACTGGTGCGGAGATTGCAAGTATATTGATCCTTTTATGCCAGAGGTTGAAGAGAAATATAGTGACAGACTTACTTTGATTGAAGTGGATGTAGATAAGGTTGGCGATGTTAGCCAGGAGCAGAATATTTTAGGAATTCCAAGCTTTGTGGCTTATGCGGACGGACGCGAACTCGTTCGTTTTGTAAATAAGCTGCGCAAGACACGCGAAGAAATCGAAGACTTCTTAAATAAGGCATTAGATGTTTATCATACTCTCCATGATACGGCAGAGAGAAAAGAATAGTTAATACAGGAAGCTCGAAACGGTCATATCAACCTCAAAAATCACATTTTCCCTGCTTTATACTCAGGTGAAGATGTGATTTTTGAATTTTTTATCTAGTTTCTCTATGATTGCTATAGTCTTATCGGGTATAATGAAATGTGATTTATAAAAGTTTTAATTTTTTCAATGATCACGATTCCTTACTATTTTATGTAGCGGGTGAGAATTTTTGAAGACGAAGCAATTAAAATGGCTTAGCTATCTTTCCTGTTTTGTAATGTTTCTGGCCACATTGGGCGGTAGTGTTGTAACTAAGACGGAATCGGGACTTGGTTGTGGAAGCGAATGGCCATTGTGTCATGGCAAGTTCGTGCCTGCCCATACACTGGCGTCCATGATTGAATATTCGCACAGGGCAGTTAGTGGTGCTGCTGGATTGCTCTCTCTTGCAGCGTTTGTGGCGTTTTGGATGTACCGCAAAAATCGTAAAGATTTGCAAGCGTATTCGTTCCTTGCGTTGTTATTTGTAATGGTGCAAGCTTTTATGGGGGCTATGGCTGTTGTTTATCCAACCTCCTCACCAGTAATGGCACTTCACTTTGGCTTTTCACTGATTGCATTTGCCAGCTCGATTATGCTCGTATTGGGTATTCGTGAGGATGAGTCGAGAGAAGGCAAGCCTGTCTCGTCTATCGTTCAGCCACGTGTGTCCAAAGGCTTTCGTAATTTGACCTGGTTTGCAACGGCCTACACGTATATTGTTGTATATATTGGAGCGTACGTTAGCCATACGGATTCAGCCGGAGGCTGTACAGGATGGCCGTTATGCAATGATCAACTTATCCCGGAAATGACAGGCGGAGTTGGCATTGCTTTTATCCACCGGGTTGCTGCGGCTTTGCTGCTTGTGGTGATTGGGACCGTCGGACATTTTGCTTACCGGAAACATCCTGAACACAAAGAAATTCGGAGCCTTGGTGTTGCAGCGACTATTTTGGTCGTTATTCAGGTGCTTACGGGTGCGGGGATAGTATTTACGCTAACCAATTATGAAGTATATCTGTTCACGTCACTTGCCCATATTATCGTGCTTGCAGCATTGTTCGGAGTGCTTTGTTATATGAGTGTAAGGACATGGCAATTAAGCAAGAAATCAGACCGTCCTGTTGAGGGCTAACAAATATAAATTGTGACACAAAAGTCCACGGATTGTCGGGGGCTTTTGTTGCTTCAAGACTCTTGGAATGAGTATGGACGGATTCGGGAAGTTTTATAGAATAGGAATGAAGAACGTTTCGAAGTTTATCCGGAGGAATAGTTACCGCAATAGGCGATTTCTGTGATGATCAAATACATATTTACGAAAAGAGGAGATGTCATGCTGCGAATATTGCTTGGCGAGCCGCCAAGACAAAACGAGGGTCTGCTAGGCAGAAC
Organism: Fontibacillus panacisegetis; assembly: GCF_900102215.1. Lineage (GTDB taxonomy): Bacteria > Bacillota > Bacilli > Paenibacillales > Paenibacillaceae > Fontibacillus > Fontibacillus panacisegetis. Next base: position 68,971 of record NZ_FNBG01000006.1, on the reverse strand, counting down.
CATCGATGCAATGGTACAGACAACCAGGCTGCTTAAGAAGGAAATTCAGCTTCATCAAGACCCTTCCCATGATTATCGCAAATTGGAGGTCTGGACAAGGGGGTTGATTTCCTCTCTTGATGAGCTGGAGCAGTGTCTGTATGCCGCGAACTTTTTCCGCAAAAAAGTAGTACATAATTATGAGCAGGATATGACCACCACTGAACGTGGCGACTACGCGAGATATGTATTTTTTTATAAAGATGCATTTATTCGGGTGTTCTCTACACTGGACAAGCTTGGCACGCTGCTCAACGAACTGTATGATCTGAATACCACTAAGGTGAAGGCACATTTTTCGTATTTTACCGTCCTTCGCCAGTTCCAGTATTTTAAAGTGTATGATGATCTTGGAGGTCGTTTAGTTGCAATCAAAGAAAATTACCGTGAAGCACTATCGATTCTTCGTCGGAGACGGAATACGGAGATCCATTATATGAACCATGAAATGAAGGATGATTTATGGCAGCGTCACCAGACTTTATACGGCAAAATCGAACTTGAAGACCTGGATCAGCATATTCATGAGCTGGAGCAGGGCTTTCAAATGGTATGTGAAACGTTGGAAGTGGTATTTATTTATACCAATCAAAGATGGAAGAAGCTTATTTCTAACTAAGGGGATGATATATTTGTTTGATGATAATCACAGACCTTTTTCCCACTCTGCTGATCCATACGGTGCCAAGGCTAATTTTGATACAAATCAGCAAAAAATGCACTCTGAAGGTGTTCCGGGATTATGGAGACAAATCACTAATTTGCTTATTCTTGTTGGAATTGTGTCAATTATTATTATTTTGATCAAAATACTATGAATTTATCGTTAAAATGCATTATTTCCCTTTGACAAAACACATGAAAGAATCTATACTCTAAAATAGTTTCTGAAAGCTTAATCACACTTTCAAAGTATAATTTCATATTTTCTTATCGAGAGAGGCGGAGGGAAAGGCCCGATGAAGCCCAGCAACCGATTCGTTTATAGCAGTAAGATTGTATCCTTCTGCACGAATGTCATGGTGCTAATTCCTTCAAAACCGTACGGTGACGTATATGGGTTTTGGTAGATGAGAAGGCATTGTCTTTACGTAAAGAGAGCCCTTTGATTCTGCAAAGGGCTCTTTTCTGTATATTGAACTCATATTTTAGCCAACCCTTGAACAGGAGGCGTCGAATTGATCGAACTTAAAGGTCTAACCAAAGTATATGGCAGTAAAAAGAAAGTAACTACGGCATTGTCCGGACTTAGTCTAACGGTTGATAAAGGAGAAATTTTCGGAGTGATTGGTCATTCCGGTGCCGGAAAAAGTACACTTATTCGTTGTATTAACCTACTTGAACGCCCTACTGAAGGGGAAGTTTGGGTTGGGGGCGTTGAGCTTACAAAATTGGGTAAAAGAGAGCTGCAGCAGAAGCGGAGCAAAATCGGAATGATTTTTCAGCACTTTAACCTGCTGTCCTCGGCAACAGTATATAACAACATCGCTTTTCCTTTAACACTAAATGGGACACCTAAGGCGGTTATTAAGGAAAGAGTAAATGAACTTCTGGCTTTAGTTGGTCTTGAGGAACATAGCGATAAATTCCCCGCTCAGCTATCTGGCGGGCAGAAGCAGCGGGTAGGGATTGCACGGGCGCTTGCCAGCGATCCGGATGTTCTGCTCTGTGACGAGGCTACTTCTGCGCTTGATCCGCAGACAACGGACTCCATTTTGAATTTGCTCCTCGATATTAATAAGAAGTTTAAGCTGACCATCTTGTTGATTACTCATGAAATGCATGTGATTCAGAGCATTTGCGATCGGGTGGCGGTTATACATGAAGGCGGCATCGTTGAAGAAGGGCCAGTGAGCGAAGTGTTTTTGAAGCCAAAGCATTTCGTCACCAAGGAATTCATTAACCGCGATTCGGTGGGAGATGATGGAGTTAAATTAGCTGCTTCCGTACCAAGACCGGAATGGGCTAAGTTGGTTAAAATTACGTTCCTTGGCGCTAAAACATATGAATCTGTACTGTCCCAGGTAGTACGTGAGACGGGAGTAAACTTTGCAATATTGCAAGGCACAATATCAACGATTAAGGACGTCCCGTATGGGAAATTGACAGTTTCCTTTGAAGGGGAAGACAGTGCTGTTGACAAAACGCTGAAGCTGCTTCAGGAACGGGACCTTGATGTGGAGGTGATCGGGTAATGCTAGGGCTGGATTTTTCCAAAATCGATTGGGCTGAAATGGGTAAAGCTTCAGTAGACACGCTTCAAATGATGGGCTACGCTACCTTGTTCACATTCCTGATCGGTTTACCGCTAGGTGTACTGCTATACACTTTTTCTCGCTCCAATTCCTTGGTATTAGGATTGATTTACAGGGTTCTGTCACTCATCGTGAACATTGTCCGCTCGGTTCCGTTTATCATTCTTATCGTCGCTCTTATTCCATTCACTCGTGCAATTGTGGGTGTTTCCTCAGGTGTTGAAGGAACGATTCCTCCGCTTGTGATCGGGGCTGCACCGTTCTTCGCTCGTCTCGTAGAGACTGCACTTCGTGAAGTGGACCGCGGTGTTATCGAGGCTTCACATGCGATGGGGGCTTCGACTCTGCAGGTAATTCGCAAGGTACTTCTTCCTGAATCTCTGCCTGGTTTAATTGCAGGGATGACGATTACCGCAGTTACGCTTGTCTCTTACACAGCAATGTCGGGTATGGTCGGCGGAGGTGGACTTGGTGACTTGGCAATTCGTTATGGATACTACCGATATGAGAAGGAAGTTATGATCATCTCGGTTATCTTTATGGTCGTTCTGGTGCAGATCCTGCAAATGCTGGGAGACCGTCTCGTTATTTATTTTTCACGGAAATAAGGAAGTACTAAATATATATTTTATCCTTATTCAAAAAATCATGTTCTAGGAGGGCATACTGTTATGAAAAAATGGTCACTATCTTTACTTACTTTAGCGCTTGTTCTGGTATTGGCAGCTTGCGGCAACAACAATGCGAAGAACAATACGGCAACTAACACGCCAGCAGCAGAAGGCAATGCAGCAACGGAAACTCCGGCCGCATCCGAGTCAGTTAAATTGGTAGTAGGTGCTACTGCGCCTCATGCGGACATTCTTAAATTCATCGCTCCAAAATTGAAAGAAGAAGGCGTTGAGCTGGAAGTTAAAGAATTCACAGATTATGTTCAACCGAACGTACAAGTGTATGAGAAACAACTTGATGCTAACTATTTCCAACATCAGCCTTACCTTGATGACCAAAACAAACAAAATAAATTTGATTTGGTTTCTGTTGTAGGCGTTCATGTTGAGCCATTCGGTGCATACTCCAAAAAATATACTGCTGTAGATCAAATTCCTGACGGTGCAAAAGTAGCGATCCCTAACGATGCAACTAACGGCGGCCGTGCGCTCCTGCTTCTTGAAAAACAAGGCTTGATCAAGCTGAAAGAAGATGCAGGACTTGATGCAACTAAAGTTGATATCGCTGAAAATCCGAAGAAACTGAATTTTATTGAAGTTGATGCAGCAATGCTTCCTCGTCAATTGGAAGAAGTTGACTTTGCTTTGATCAATACAAACTATGCACTTGAAGCAGATCTCAATCCGACAAAGGATGCTCTGTTCATCGAAGATAAAGATTCACCGTACACTAACATTCTGGTAGCTCGTCCTGACAATAAAGACTCCGAAGCGATCCAAAAGCTTGCTAAAGCACTGACTTCTGATGATGTTAGAAAATTCATCGAAGCTACTTACAAAGGTGCGCTCGTACCAGTATTCTAAGAAATATGATTGCGATCCCGCTGCTCAGTGCAGCGGGATTTTTTGTCTGTGCTAGAAGTTGAATTGAGCAATTAGCCGTTGCCCCGCGTTGGCCTGGGCGGTGGCGATGGGCATGACGGTGGTGAAATGGCCGGGCTATTTTTTGAGTCATTATTTTTACTAGTCTAAACTACGTGCTTAGCTTTAAACAAGTGAGTCGCATGTGTTACATTTACGAAATGAATGCTGGAATGCTGTTTGTGGGAATCCTTTAAATCTTTTATACTTGAATAGAGGTTTTTAAGAGGAGGAGAAGGACTTTGATGGGAAAAGTCGCCCTGATTACCGGGAGCGCCAAGGGACTTGGCAAAAGAACTGCACTGACGCTGGCGGAGCAAGGATGTCACATCGCATTGAATTATGTACATAGTGAATCTGAAGCATATGCCCTTCAGTCCGAAATCGAGACCATGGGCGTACGCTGTATTGCCATACAGGCTGATATTTCCCACAGGGAGGACATAACATTCCTTGTCCGGCAGGTGAATGAGAAATTGGGGACCATCGATATTCTCGTTAACAATGCGGGACCATTTATTCGTGAACGCCGATTGTTTGCTGATTATTCGCAATCAGATATTTTGGCAATGATTGACGGTAATTTTGTAGGTACGATCCTTCTTGATCATCTGGTTCTTCCTGGGATGAGGGATAAGAACTGGGGGAGAATTATACATTTTGGGTTTGGTCATGCGTCAGAATCACGTGCTTGGCCACATCGTGCGGTATATGCGGCTTCAAAGACCGGACTTGTCTCTTTTACAAAGACGTTGGCAGTAGAGGAAGCTTCACATGGAATTACAGTTAATATGGTGTGCCCTGGAGATATAAGAGGCGGCAATAAGGAAATTTCGATTTTAGAAGCCCGTGAGCTGAGAGACGGGGAGACACCGTTGGGTCGTCCTGGCAGCGGTGAAGATATTGCCAGAGTTATTTCATTCCTGTGCCACCCGGATTCAGACTTTATTACGGGCAACATCATGGATATATCCGGAGGACTCGATCCGATTCGGCCTTGGGTGAAACCTTCATAACAAATAAACTCGGCCCTTCCATTCTATCGTGGAGGGGCCGAGTTCACAGTTATGCTGTATATTTCATTAGAATACTTGAACAACCTCTTGTACGCCTTCCACTTCTTCAAACAGGGCGCGTTCGATACCTGCTTTAAGAGTGATTGTGGAGCTTGGGCAGCTGCCGCATGCACCCATCAGCTTCAGCTTAACGATACCGTCCTCAACGTCCACCAAATCAACGTCGCCGCCGTCACGTTGCAAGAAGGGGCGAAGTTTATCCAGAACTTCCAACACTTCATCATACAATTTATCTTGTACGTTTTCGCTCATTGTCTTCAACTCCTTTCCTGTATATTATATTACAAATATCTTTAAAATTAAATGCTTTGGAAACGGAGGCAACTTACATTGAGGCCAATTATTGAATACTGCACGAACAACTCCGGATTTGGCACGGATGACATCATGAATAAGTTAAAAGAAAATTATGACTGTGAAGTATACGAGTACGGTTGTCTGACTGGCTGCGGAATGTGCTACTTGTCTCCTTATGCGTTGTTTGATGGTGATACGGTAGAAGCAGAAACCGCCGAGCAATTGTATGATTTGATTGTGAAGAAAATTAAAGAAAAGGAGCAGAATCAAGCAAAAGAATAGTCTGATGATTAATTGCTCCTATAACAGGTATCTATGTATTATTGCCTATCCGATATGACGTTTGGACATCCAGAGCACGCCGCTTTTAAGTAAACGCGGGACTCTTCCGGTAACCTGGGTTTTGCCCATTAGCCCAAATCCAGTTTTTTTGGAAAGTTTAGGTTCCTCGCCATGCCACATTGAGGAAATAATATGCGCGATTTGATGTCCTTGCCCTTCTGCTGCCTGAGCACTTGGTGCAAAAGGAAGACTGGCGCAATCACCGCAGACAAAAACCTCAGGATGGTCTGGAATTTGATAATGACCGCCTAGTACGACACGTCCTTGCTTATCTTTTGCTACAGTGAGGTCCTGAACGATTTTTACTGACTGAATACCAGCGGTCCAAATGGTTACATCAGAATGAATGTCGCCGCTCTCAGAAGGCCCCTCAGTGAAATGGATCAATCGTTCATGCAGATCAAGCGACAGAACTTCGCCATACTTGATGTTCAGATCCGAATATTCTGGAAATGGGACTCGAAGTTCATTGTCTGATGGTCCCTTCTGCCAGGACACCGGCTATCCGGTGTCCACTACGAGGCCTTATTCATACACTTGAATTTCGTTATAAAAGGTGTCCCGTTCAACAGGGATTCGTCCTGCACCTTGGATAAGCCAGATTAACTCTTTACGTGTAATACCTTCCGGAGTTACTGCGCCAGCAGCATGGCTGATCTTCTCTCTAACAATGGTTCCGTGCACATCGGAGGCTCCAAAGGAGAGCGCTACTTGAGTCAATTGAACTCCGATATTAATGAAATAAGCCTTGATATGCTGAATATTATCGAGCATCAAGCGACTGATTGCGATCGTTTTTAAATCTTCATACGCGGAATTCCGACGCATAATGCCTGCATTTTTGTTGCGCGGCTGCATGGATAGCGGAATAAATACCATGAACCCACCAGTTTCATCCTGAAGCTCACGAATTTGGATCATATGGCGAATACGATCCTCATGCGATTCAATAGAACCATACAACATCGTTGTATGTGTCTTCATACCAAGCTGATGTGCTGTGCGGTGTACGTCGAGATACTGATCAACGTTCGCTTTTTCCACCTTCATCTTTTCCCGATATTGATCAGACAAAATTTCAGCACCGCCGCCGGTAAGCGATTTTAGGCCAGCCTCTTTCAGAGCGAGAAGCACTTCTTTTGTACTCATTCCGCTAATCCGGGTGAAAAACTCAATTTCTGCAGCAGTGTAGGCCTTGAGAGTGACGTTAGGAAAACGTTCATTCAATGCCTTGAGCGAATCTACATAGTACTGAAAAGGTACGTGTTGATTATGACCCCCGACGATATGAAACTCACGAACACCAGGGTGGATATGCTGCTCGACATAAGCTACCATTTCCGCGCCGGACAGCGTATAGGCTCCTTCTTCGCCTTGATCTTTACGGAAGCTGCAAAAAGCGCAGTGAGATTCACAGATGTTTGTGAAATATAGACTCATATTTTCGATAAAATATACTTTCTTTCCGTTTTTTCTCATGTTAACTTCATTAGCTAACTGCCCGATCGTTAACAGATCGTCGCTTTCATATAGATATACCCCATCCTCAAGGGTGAGACGTTGTCCTAGCCTAACTTTTTCAATGATTTCAGCCATTTTTTTATCCGTATTTGGAGTAGCTACCGCAACCATTAAAGTACCTCCGTTTCCACTTTACGCAATACGCTCCCTATCATTTAGGAAGGATTGACTTATTAGACAGTATGAATCACTTTCCTATTATAAACCTCGATTTGCAAGGCGGCAATAAGATGAAAATTGATGTTTGTGATTACTGCAGTACTAAATATCACATTGCTTGAGGCGAAGAGAGATGTGGAGTATACTTTTTATATAAAGGAGGGCTTAAAATGATTGAAATTTCTGACAGTGCTATTAATCGGATTAAAGATATGATTGCTGGTGAAGAAACTCAAGGGATGTTTCTGCGTCTCGGCGTAAATCCGGGTGGCTGCAGTGGTTTTTCATATAGCATGGGGCTTGATGATCAAGAGAGCGAAAACGATGTCTTCATGGACGTCAAAGGAGTCAAAGTCGTTGTAGGCAAGGAAAGCATGCGCTATTTGAACGGTCTTGAAATTGACTTTCAGGAATCCGGCATGAGTGGTGGGTTCACAATCCATAATCCTAACGCCATCGCTTCTTGCGGCTGCGGTCAATCGTTTCGTATGCGGGATGAAGAGGGCAAGCCTGAGGTATGTGATTAATCCGCCAGTAACTGCGAGAATGGACATTTAGAATTGCGGATGGCGGCATAAATTGAGCGGAAGCTATCCCGATTCATGTACATTAACACAACCTTAAAATCGATGTTTATAGGTTGTAGAACATGGCCTCTATGGCGTATACATACGCTATGGAGGTCTTTTTGTAGTACAAGAAAACTCAAGTTTGGCCCTTTCTCGTAGTCACTCATATAGAATAATGAAATAAAGGCGGCAATATTTCTAAGGATAACCAGCACTTTCAAATGCCACAGGTTTTCTGTTATATTTATTATTATAACAATTGTTGTAATAAAACGGAGGTGTTTATTATAAAAATCTTACAACTAACTATGGACGAAGCAGTTGAAATAAGCAAAGTTATCTCCAACGAGCATCGGATGAACATACTGAAAATATTAAGTACAGGTCCACATAACGTAAATGAATTATCAGAGAAGCTTGGGCTTCCGTTCTCCACGACAGCCGTAAATGTAAAGAAGCTGGAAGATGTCAATCTGATCATTACCGAGCTGGTTCCTGGACGGGGGACGCAAAAGGTCAATTCTAAAAATTACGATCGAATTATTATTGATTTATTTACGGAAGATGTAGAGAAGGATAAAAACGTGATTACGATCGACATGCCGATTGGCGAATATGTAGATTGTCAGGCTGAGCCAAGCTGCGGTCTAGTTAGCGAAAGCGATTATATCGGCATTCAGGATGATCCGCGTTCATTCTACGAGCCAGGACGGAGAGAGGCTCAACTGTTATATTTCCGGGTGGGCTATGTCGAATATCGGTATCCAAACCGCATTCCTTACGGGAATATAGCGTCTGAAATTCAGTTCAGTGCGGAAATATGCTCGGAGGCTCCTTATCATAAGCTGGATTGGCCGTCGGATATTACTGTCTGGGTCAATGATATAGAAATCGGTATATGGACTTCGCCTGGAGACTTTGGGGGAGAAAGAGGTTTCAACACTCCAGATTGGTGGCTGACGTATTTTACCCAATACGGGCTATTAAAGCATTGGAAGATTAATTCTAATGGTAGCTTCATAGACGGAGTGAAAATTTCCGAGGTCACTGTAAATGATTTAAACATCAACGAGAAACCGTTTATTTCATTGCGTATCGGAGTGAAGAGAGATGCAGTGAATGCAGGTGGATTAAATCTATTTGGACCTAATTTTGGGAATTATCGACAAGGAATCATTATGAATGTTCATTATTGATTGTTTTATTACAATAAAAGTTGTTATAAAACAAGGATAAACGCGCTTTTACGACCCTTATTATTGAGAATAATAAGTATTATGTGTAAAAAGGCACAATCTTAGTGTGCTTTTTTCTTTTTTTATATTTTTATTACAAATTATATTGATATAAAACATAAATAGATGTTATAATCGGTTTGTAAAATAAATCAGCTTTAGGGGGATTGGGTTATGAAGAAAGTGATGTCTCATTTTGTACTGCTAATCATGGTAGTAAGCTTGGTGCTGAGTGGCTGCTCTAAAGGAAATAATTCGGCTCAGAAAAATGAAGGCGCTTCCAATGCAGGGGATGAAAAAACAGCCAACGTAAGCAAAGAAGTCATTGAACTTAAATATTGGGTTCCGTTCAGTGGATCTGACGGAGAATACATGGAAAACATGGTGAAAGCGTTCAATGAATCTCAAAGCGAGATTAAAGTCGAGTTCATGAATAATAACTGGGACAATTACTATCCAAAACTCTTATCTTCACTTGCAGCAAACTCTGCACCTGATGTGGCAGTCGCACACGTTTCGCATTTGGCTGAGCTAATTCCAACTGGCATGATCCAGCCGCTTGACGAATTGGCAACCGAAGCAGGACTTGATTGGTCAACCTACGGTAAAAACCAAGAAACCTCTGTCATTCGTGATGGACAGCATATCGCAGTACCTCTTGATACTCATGCTGTGGTTATGTATTACAACAAGAAATACCTCGGAGATGCAGGTCTCCTGAATGAAGATGGAAGCATCAAGATGGAGCCAGGGGCAGAGGGCTTTACCAAAATGCTTGAAACGTTAAAAGGTTCTCTCCCAGCTGATGTATCTCCACTTATTATCGGCAGCAACAACGTCTTTACTTACTGGATCTGGTACGCACTCGTTCAGCAACAAGGTGGTACTTACTTTAAAGATGGTCAGCCAACAATTGATACACCTGAAGGTAAAGTAGCGATGGAATTGATTAAATCTTGGATTGATAAAGGTTTGGCGCTCCCTGATATTGGTGACAACAGCTACGACATTTTCAAAACATCCAAAGCAGCTGTTACATTCACTGGTGTATGGTCAACAGGTAACTTCGAAAGTGAAAAATCGCTTGATTTTGCAGCAGTTCCATTCCCGCAATTATATGCTCAACCAGCAGCATGGGGTGACTCTCATACATTAATCGTACCTAAGCAGGATAATAAGGAAAAACAAGTTGCAGCAGTTAAATTCGCTGATTGGTTAGCTGATAACGCTGCTATGTGGGCAAAAGCAGGTCATGTTCCATCCAAGCCAGCTGTATTGGAATCGGAAGAATATAAAGCGCTGCCATACCGTGCAAGCTATGCAGCTGTTATGGATATCGTGAAATATATGCCGGATTCCACGAAGCTCAGTGCAGTAAATGATGCGGTTCTTGAATCGCTTGTAGAAGTGAACTATGGAATCAAGTCGGTTGAAGAAGGATTGGCAGCAGCGCAAAAGAATGCGGACAAATTAATGTCTAAATAGTTAATCCAAAATGGAAGACTACGGGATATTTCATATGAGTATCCCGTAAGATCTCCATTTGAAGGAGAGCGATAGATTTGAAAATGAAAAGCCACATATACAAAAACTACTTAACTGCACTTGCCTTTTTGGCTCCTTTCATGATCCTCTATCTAATATTTTGGATCTATCCAATTTTTAAAGGATTTCTAGGCAGCTTGTCATCCGGGACCTTCGGCGCGGAGAAAACCTTTGTAGGATTGGATAATTATCGATACATGATGGAAGATGAGAAGTTCTGGAGCGCGTTGTGGAATACACTGTACTTTATTTTGATATCCACACCTTCCATTGTCGTTTTGGGGCTCGGAATGGCTATATTGGTCAACATGAAATTGAAAGGTACTACGATACTTAGAATGGCCTTTTTTATGCCATACATGCTCTCAGTATCTGTTATAGGTAGTATTTGGGTATTTATCCTTCAATCCAGAACAGGTCTGATTGCTGAAACATTAAATTCATTTGGGATTACGATGGGAGTATCGTTTTTTGGAAGCTGGGGAATGGGATGGTTGTCCATCTTGATCGCCACGCTCTGGTGGACAGTCGGATTTAATATGATATTGTTCCTCGCAGGCTTACAAGAAATTCCTGAAGACTTATATGAAGCAGCAGATATCGATGGCGCCAACAAATGGGCTCAGTTTCGTTTTATCACCATGCCTTCGCTGAAGGGAGTAACTGCGCTCGTCATTCTTCTGCAAACGATCGCCTCTTTCAAGCTTTTTGGTCAAACCTGGCTTATTACAAAAGGCGGACCGGGAACATCTACCACGCCGCTTGTTCACTATATTTATCAAATCGCATTTCGGCAATGGGATACGGGATATGCCTCAGCTGTATCATTCGTCCTGTTCCTAACGATTGCACTGATTTCATTAGCACAATACAAGCTGCTGATGGGCAAAAAGAATTAAATAAAGAGGTGATACAAGCGTGAGTAACATAAAACGAATCATTGACTCAAAAATCGTAGGCTACATTATCGGGTATGCGTTAGCTGTCATCATGTTTGCACCCATATTGTGGATGCTTATAGCGGCATTGAAGCAGCCTGGCTCCACGGTTACTGTGCTTGGTGAGCTGTTCACAACGAAGTTTTCACTTGAGAGCTTTAAAGCTGTGTTAAAACCGGACGGAACAGCCATGATGTGGAGATGGACATGGAACAGTGTCATTGTTGGTGTTGTGCAAACAGCTATTACCGTATTGTTCAGTTCATGGGCGGCATTTGCAGTATCACGAATACAATTTAAAGGTAAGACATTTATTTTTGCACTCATTCTAGTAGGAATGATGGTACCTGTGGAATCTATCGTTGTTCCATTGTTCGATATGATTACTGAATTTGGTTGGACTAATAGCTATAATGCGTTAATTTGGCCGGGAATGATGTTGCCTCTTGCCTTCTTAATTCTTAAGCAATTTATCGATCAGCTTCCAAATGAATTACTTGAGGCTGCCAAAATTGACGGAGCCAATATATTCGTTATCTGGTGGAAAATGATTTGGCCATTATCTAAAAGCTCCATGGCTGCGGTTAGTATCTTTATTTTCATACAGTCGTGGAATAACTTGCTCTGGCCTTTACTCGTTGCACAAGAGACTTCGATGATGACACTGCCTGTAGGTATACCGACGTTCCAGAGTATCTTCGCGACAGATTTAGCTGTGCCAATGGCATCGAATGTTCTTGCGAGTATTCCTGCAATTCTCGTCTTCCTGTTGTTCCAACGGCACATCATCAAAGGTATTTCTATGACTGGAATAAAGTAATAACAGGATTTATGTAATGGAGGAGAAGATATGAGAGAGAGTCATAACTTAAGCGGATTGTGGAATTTTCGAATCGACCGGAAGGATCAGGGAGAAAGAGAAGCTTGGTTTGCCGAAGGTTTAAAAGAATCTCGGCAGGTTGAGGTTCCGCATATATGGCAGCGAGAAGAGGATTACGTGCAATACTGTGGTACGGGGTGGTACGAGAAAGAATTTGCTAGCCTGGAAATCCCTACTGATAGACACGCATATCTTCATTTTGGTGCAGTAGATTTTCAGGCAAGAGTATGGTTGAACGGAGTGTACATTGGAGAGCATGAAGGCGGATTTACTCCTTTCGAATTTGACGTAACGGATGTTATAAATCGGGGGGGAATGAACAGACTTACGGTTCGAGTATTTGATCCCCAGGATAATGCTGAAATTCCGATTGGTAAGCAAGGCAGCTGGTATACAAGAATCAGTGGGATCTGGCAGGATGTTACCTTGGAATTACGTGCAAATTGCTTCATTAAACAAGTGCATGCATATCCGAATATTGATGATGAGATAGTAGAGGCGAAGCTGACTATTTCTGGTGAAATAGAGGGTGAGCTAGTAGTTGAATATGTTGTAACAGACCATATGGACCCTCAGAATATTCTATCGATAGCTAGAGAGAGCGTTACAGATAATGAAGCAAAACACGTTATACCTCTTAAGAACGCGACTCTGTGGTCACCGCAAAATCCGCATTTATATGATATGCTCGTAAAAATCATAGACGTTAAGAGCGATATAATCATCGATGAGATTAGTATTTATTTTGGGATGAGAGAGATTGAATTTCATGATGGACAACTGCTATTGAATCATAAGCCACTGTATGTGCGCGGGGCGCTGGATCAAGCTTTTTATCCGGATACCATTTACATTGCTCCGTCTGACGAGTGGATACACAATGAAATCAATTTAGCGAAACAGATGGGTTTTAACTTGCTTCGCAAGCATATTAAGGTTGAGATTCCTCGCTACCTCTACTGGGCCGATCGAATGGGGATGCTAATTTGGGCTGAAACCCCTAACGTAGTGAAATGGTCAGCACAGAGTAGACAAAGATTTCATAGTGAGCTTACGGGTATGATCGAGCGTGATTTTAACCATCCATCTATCCTGATTTGGTCTCTATATAATGAAGAATGGGGATTGGAATGGGATTTAGCTAATGATATAGAGAAGCAAGAGCATGTGAAAAAGATGTACGACGAAATTAAGCAACTAGACCCTACTCGACTGATCTGCGACAATTCCGGCTGGGTACATGTGAAGACCGATATTAATGACCATCATCGCTATTTTGTATTGCCTGAGCAGATAGAAGATTGGAAGTCAGATATAGACGATTATATGGTAGGAACCCCTGAGAAGAACTATGTGAAAGGCTATAAACCGGAGGGTGAGCCGATTATCGTATCCGAGTTCGGGGTATGGGGATTGCCAAGTATTCAAAAATTGTTCGAGTACTATCAGGGAGAACCTTCGTGGTTTTCAAATCTGGGGGATGATACTCATCGTGAGGATTTCAAGAATCCTCTTACCGCCTTGCGTAATTTCGAAAAATATCAATTAAATGAAATCTTCGGTGATTTTGAGCAATTGTCGTTTTATTCTCAGCGCAGAATGCATCGGGCTGTGAAATCCCTTATCGAAGAAATGCGTAAACAGCCAAAAATCAACGGATATGTTGTTACAGAATTCACAGATATTGAGTGGGAAACAAACGGCTGGCTGGACTATACAAGAAACATGAAGCTCGGCATAGATCATGCGGCTGATTTTAATGGCAGTTTAATTGTAATGGCTGATCGAATGAAGCGAAATCTTTGGTGCGAGGAAGAGCAGGCATGGGATGTCATTATATGCAATGATGATATGCTTCCGCTTAATGGAGTTGTTAAATGGGAAATTTGCGGAACTAATGAATGTGGGAGTATTCCGCTTCATGAAGGAAACCGCGCTTATGTAAAACTCTCGGAAGTGATTCAGTTTACGGTTCCAGCTGTTCCAAAAGCGTCATTCCATCGTTTGAAGCTAACTCTAGTTTTAGATGGTGAAAATGCGGCAGTTAACGAAGAGGAGCTAACGATTTCTCCTCAAACTCAGATGTCTCAGGTTGCTGTATGTGCATATAAGCTGGGGGGAGATTTTAAAGCCGTGCTCCAAGATAACGGATTATCAGTAGTTGATACAATTGAAGCTGCTGAGGTTGTAATCACTTCCACTCTGGACGATGCTGTCATGGAGTATTATCGCCAAGGTGGACACGTATTGTTCTTGGCTGAAGAAGGAGATAAACTGTCGCAAAAAGGACAATTTACGTTCCGGCAGCTTGTACAAGGGGAAAGCTGGGATCGCACATCTTCCTTTAACTACGTTGATCCTGGTTATTTTGAAGGTATTCCTCTGCTCCATGAGATGGGCTGGGAGATGGAAGGCCTGTACCCTGAATATATCGTTCCGTTTAGCAATTACAATAAATTAGGTGGAACGATGGGGCGTGTTGTGTACATGTTCGGAAATGAGAATATCACAGAAACAAGCCGGATTCTTTCGGGGTACTTTCAGGGGTGGCTTGGGCAAGCTGGCGGTTCCTTGATTGTACAGCGAAGCGCTCAAGGCAGTCTCATCTTAACAACTTGGAAGCTGAAGGACAATTACGGTAAACATCCAATAGCAACTCAATTAGTAAATGCTTTAATAATGAAGCGTAATGAATACTAAAGAAGAATAAAAACAATAAATAAAAAGGTATGTTACCTCAGAGTATGAACTGTGAGAGTAACGTACCTTTTTCTATGTCACATGAAACTAATTATTGTCCTTCATTTGCTGTCACTGTTGTTGCAGTTGCAGTTGGATCTGTCTCGTTGTCCGTATTTTCTGGTTCATATAGCTGGGAACGCATTTCGAACCATTGGAACAAGTGGGTCATAATGACCTTGAGTACGGCGTATCCAGGAACAGCTAGGATGATACCAAAGACGCCAAACAGATTTCCAGCAGTCAAAATAACAAAGATGATCGTAATTGGATGTATCTGCAGTGTTTTACCCATAATTTGCGGAGATATGAATTTTCCCTCGATCAATTGCACTACAGTCCATACGATGATTAATTTCAGCAGCATGAACGGAGAAGTGACTGTCGCAATAATGAGCGCAGGGGTAATCGCGATGGCAGGACCTAGATAAGGAACTATACTTGTACAAGATGCGATGATCGCTAGAACAAGAGAATAATCAAGCCCAATAATCAGAAATCCAAAATACATAAGAATACCGATGCAGAAGCTTACGATAATTTGTCCACGGATATAGTGACTGATTTGTCCGTTCATTTCCGACATGACATGGCCAGTCGAATTACGTAAGCGTATAGGTACAAAACGCAGAATGAATGCTGGGAGTTTCTTTCCGTCTTTTAGCAAGTAGAACAAAATGAACGGAACGGTGATGATCGCCAGAATGAAGTCTTTGAGTGCCCCTAAAAAACCGCCAATCCCAGACCATGCATTATTCAGAATTGAGGTGGCTTGCTCAGATACATTTTGCCAGATCTCGTTCAAATTAAAGTTTGCCGTACTCTGGAACTGATGAAATAAATCGCTGCCAGTCAGATTTTCAAATAGGATTTGCAGTTCATAGCTGTACCGTGGGAAATTGTCAATTAACCTAGTAACCTGCTCCTGAACGATTGGAACGATGGAAATCACAACAACAGTAATGATGCCAATGATAAGCAAATACAAACCGATAATCGTAAAAACTCGTTTGACGCCTTTGTTTTCCAGCCAATCGACAAGTGGATTAAGCAGGTAATAGATCGCTCCAGTTAACAGAACCGGAAGCAGTACGGTTTTTATAAGTACCACGAATGGTGTGAATATAAAAGAAATTTTGTTCAACACAAGGACGTTAAGCCCAATTAACAAAAGAACGAGTAAAAATAGAACGAAACGGTTGTTGATAAAAAATTTCTTGAACCTGTCGCTCCATATATGCGTATTTCCCATGCTGGTAAGGAACCCCCTGTCTAAAGTAAAAAACGTCTCAAAAATTATTACTATATAAATAATACGATTTAAATGAAATTAGTTTCAAATTTATTATTTAAATGTCTCTATATTAAGAAAAGACCCATCTCTATTATGCGCTAATACGAGATGAATCTTTCTATAATTTGGTCTGGAAATTAGAAAAATTGCCTGTTAATCATGAGGACTACCATACCGGCGGCGATTACAGAGAACAGGATGCATCCTACTCCAAGAGCCTTGCGGCTGCCTTTGAGCGTTTTAATGCCAAACATGAAGAGTACTACGGTGATCGCTGCAAGAACGAGCGACATTGCAATCATAGAGAACCAATACAAAATTTTGAATACAGCTGGTGCTATGGAGCTATCGTTGTTCAAGTAATAATCCTCCTAGGTTCAAGCTTATTTCATATGCTTGTTTTGTCTCATATATTCCACTTGAAAATAACTATACGTTAATTTGAACAATTTGCATAGAAACAAGGATAGATTAAAACAGGCTTATGCCGCGGACAGACATACAAGAACACTGAGCGTTGGTTGAGTATGAATAACGTATAACGGAAAGGGGGATGGTGCTATGGCAGGAAGACAATTTGCTAACAAATGGCTTAAGACGGAAGCTCTGTTAAGCAATGCGGACGTGGCCGGACACATACCGCAAACCCGTATTTACAGCTCTGAAGCTCTTAGGCAAATGCTAATGCAGCATGGAATGGTAGTTATTAAGCCTCTTCGTGGCGGGGGTGGATATGGTGTAATTAAGGTGGCTTATAGTAATGGTGTATATTCTTATATGTATATGTCACAACAAAGGTCGTTTCCTAGCTACGAAGCGATGTTCAAGTCATTGAATCGGGCAAAGGTAGGGCGCAAGTATATGATACAACAGGGAATCAGATTAGCAAAAATCGCAGGTCGTCCAATTGATTACCGTGTTAAGGTCGTCAAAGACAACGGGACATGGGTATACCGTTCTATGGTTGGCAGATTGGCTAGACCAGGATTGTTTGTTACGAATCTTTGTAAGGGTGGCACACAGCTGACTGCTAGGGAAGGGCTGGGTCGATCACTTCATCACAAAGGAGCGGCGAAAAAAAAGCGTCAAGAAATGCGAAATCTAACGAATAAATGTATTGGTATTATGGAATCGTCTTTTCCTGGGATCGAGCAGCTGGGGTTTGATTATGGCATTGATAGATATGGCAAAATATGGATTTTCGAAGTGAATACACGTCCTCAATAGTGGTGAAAATGCCAGAAATCGATATTTTGTAACACAATTACAAAAAAAAGAACTAAAAATTCGTAGTTTTACATTTTTTTTTAAGGTTAAAAGGTTATAAAATGTCCTGTGAATAACTTTTGTCCACATTATCCCATCATATTTAGCAATGGTTTGGCTTTTTTACTAACAGGTTATTCACAGGATTTCCACAGATAATTGTGGATAACAGGAACGCTTGTTCTTACCTCTTTTTCTTGTTATGATAAGGAAAAATATAGAAAGGATGTGTAAACAATGGAGATGTTAACAGATGATATGTTGCTTGAATCCTATCGCATGGCTACAGTACTTCATCTAGATCAGGAGTTCATTGGGCTGCTGTTGGCAGAAATCCATAGACGTGACCTTAAAACTCATACAGAAGTGATGATACATTGATATTGAGGTGGACAAGTCTTGCTAGCAATAAGTAAAATTAATTAAAGGGTATCTTTCTTTACCGTACATAGTACGACGTAAAGAATAGATACCCTTCGTTGTTCCATCTGGAATTATTATAGTTTTAAATTACTGCTGTGTCCTGGTGAGAGCTTGGCATCCGGGTCAACATATACTTTAGCATTATTGACCGCTGTAGGCGCTTCGCCGAAGCCTACTGCAATGAGATCCAATTTACCTGGGTAAGTGGTGATATCACCTGCTGCAAAGATACCTGGGATAGAGCTCTCCATCCGTGAATCCACTACGATGGAGCCTGATTCGATATCAAATCCCCATTCTGCGATAGGTCCCAGGGAAGACACAAAGCCGAAATTGACGATTACATCATCGACTTCGATTTCCTGAGTCTCCTGAGTTTTCACATGGGACAGTGTTACGCGCTCGATGGAATCTGTACCATGAAGAGTGGTGATCTCAGTAGGAGTAATTACTTCTACTTTGGATTTCATCAGGTTCTCAACGCTATGCTCATGTGCGCGGAATTTATCGCGACGATGCACGAGGATTACCTTTTCGGCAATTGGCTCTAACATAAGTGCCCAGTCTACAGCAGAGTCTCCTCCGCCACTGATCAGAACCTTCCGGCCTTTAAATTTATTCAAATCGCTAACGAAATAATGAAGATTGCTCTTCTCAAAATGGGCAGCATTCTCTACATCCAGACGGCGTGGTTCGAATGCGCCAACACCTGCTGTAATGATAACAGCGTGTGCATGATGAACCTCTTTGTCAGTAGTGACTACAAAATGACGCTCATCCTTTTTCTCAATTTGAAGCACTTTTTCTTCAAGACGAATGTCAGGCTCGAAGCGCCCTAGCTGTTCATTAAGATTGTTTACCAGCTCTTGACCCGTAATTTTCGGAAAGCCAGCAATATCGTAAATATATTTCTCAGGATACAAGGCAGCTACTTGTCCGCCTAACTGAGGCATACTTTCGATGAGTTTAACAGATGCTTTGCGCATTCCGCCGTAAAAAGCGGCAAACATACCTGCCGGACCGCCTCCGATAATGAGCAGGTCAGTAAAATCGCCGCTAGTAGTTTGGGATGACACAGGTAAACACCTCCAGTTGTTTTCGTAATACTTTATATTGTCATTTCTACTTTATTATAAACATCCCATTCCATGTTGGAAAGGCAAGGAAATTATTGTGTAATCCGATGCTCCTGAAGCCTTAAAAACCGCTGAAAGTCGCGTAAAATAAGACTTGATCTTTTAAACAAAAGCCTATATCATTCAAATGTATGTACATCTATTTGTGACGAAAAAGGTACATTTGGTATATTTCTAAAAGGTACCCTTTATTTTTTGCAATCATTCAACATATGGTTCGTTTGGTTAAGTTAAATGTTGGATGTATAATTATTGTAGTTATTGTATAAGGCTAATTGGTTATGTGTTAATTTTCACATTGAAGTATGAGATTAGCTTTTATCCCAAAAAATATAAATATAGAAGCTTCAAAACCGGAAGGAGATCAAAATATGAGTACCATACCTAAAATAGTTATTCTTGGTGCGGGCTACGGGGGGATTTTGACTGCCCAGAGACTGCAGAAAGAGTTGAACTATAATGAAGCTGACGTTACGCTTGTGAATCGTCATGATTATCATTATTTCACGACACATCTTCATATGCCTGCGGCCGGAACCGATTCCATTGATCATACAAGAGTGGCAATTTCTAAATTAATTGATGAATTTAAGATCGATCTGGTTAAATCTAACGTGCAGGAGATTCGCCTTTCGGACCGTAAGGTTGTTCTTCAGGACGGAACATTATCCTACGATTACCTTGTGATCGCTCTGGGCGGCGAGCCTGAATCATTTGGAATTCCGGGACTCAGTGAATATGCGATGACGATCCGCAGCATTAACTCCGTTCGTCTGATCCGTCAGCATATTGAATATCAGTTTGCTTTATATAAATTGGATGAAACTCGAACAGATCGCTTGAACTTCGTGGTTGGAGGCGCCGGCTTTAGCGGTATTGAGTTTGTTGCCGAGCTGGCAGACCGGATTCCTCAATTGTGCAAGGAGTACGATGTAGATCCTAACCTTGTTCACGTATACAACGTAGAGGCTGCGCCAACAGCATTGCCAGGATTTGATCCTGAACTGGTGGAGTATGCCATGGACGTCCTTCGGAAAAAAGGTGTAGAGTTCAAAATCGGAGTAGCGATTCAGGAGTGTACACCGGATGGTGTCTTTTTAGCTACTGGTGAAGAGATTAAGACGGCTACAGTGGTATGGACCGGGGGAATACGCGGCAACCGTCTAATCGAAGCGGCGGGATTTGAAACAGCGAGAGGTAGAGTCAAGGTAGATGACTACCTCCATGCTCCTGGCCATGATAACGTGTTTATTATAGGAGATAACTCGTTGATGTTTAATGCAGAAGGTCGTCCATATCCGCCAACTGCACAAATAGCTATGCAGCAGGGTGTGACTTGCGCACAAAATGTCGTTGCTTCTATCCGCAGCAAAGAGCTTAAGAAATTCGTGTTCAGCAATAAAGGCACAGTGGCTTCTCTCGGTAAAGGCGAGGCCATTGCTTCGGCATTTGGCAAGAAGTATAAAGGCTGGGTAGCGGCACAGCTTAAAAAACTTGTGGATATGCGTTATTTGTTTACGATCGGTGGCATTTTGCTTGTACTGAAAAAAGGCAGGTTCCTGTAGTATGCGTCACTGTAGTGTACAAGTCAGAGGATTGTTAACCAGAGAAGAGCTGGATCGATATAACGCCCTGATGCAGGTAGGCTCATATCTGGAGTCGCAGCAGCAATATGATCATGCCTACGTTATTCAGAAAGAAGTAGATATTCTGATTCTTCCAGCAATCGAACGTCTTAAGGAAAAAAGCAGAGCCCGCGATCGTGCTACTGCGGAATTTCTGGAAGCGATGCGAGAGCAGGAAGAAGACGAGGATGAATAGGAGAAATATGACGGTCTGGCCTTGGGATATCAGGTTAGGCTGTTTTTTTATTTTGGTAGTCCTTATGTTTGTGGGCATATTTAAAAGGATGGGTGCACCCCATCCTTTTCGTTAATCTATAGCTCTATGTCTGTTATTACAGCTTAAGCATTTCTTCGAATAGCTGCTCGTTAAGCAGGTTGCCTACATAGAAAGAACCGAATTCGCCAAAACGGGCACTTACTTCATCAAAACGCATTTCATATACGAGCTTCTTGAAATGGAGCGCATCATCGGAGAATAAAGTAACTCCCCATTCCCAATCATCTAAACCGACGGAACCGGTAATAATTTGCTTAACCTTGCCAGCATAGCCGCGGCCGATCATGCCGTGGCTACGCATCATGCCCCGGCGTTCTTCCATCGACAGCATGTACCAGTTATCGCTCAGATCGCGTTTTTTATTCATTGGATAGAAGCAAATATATTTCGATTTAGGAAGAATCGGCTGAAGTCGAGCCATGACTTCTGGATTTGCTTTAGGATCACCGTCACCGGAAGCCATGTAATTGCTCAGCTCCACGATGCTGACATAAGAATATGCCTTGGTCGTATATTGAGCAAAAGTAGTTTTGTTAAATTCGTTCTCCAGATCATTCAGCTCTTCAAGAGATTCGCGCAGATGCATGAATACGAAATCGGCCTTTTGCCCAACGATGGAATACACTGCTGTGCTTCCAGTTTTGTCTTGTTCAGCAAGATTCCACTCTTGAAGGAAGTTATGTAGCTCTTCCAGAGCACCTGCGCGTTCCTCATCATCAGCAGCCTTCCAAGCTGTCCAGTTGATTGAGCGGAAATCGTGAAGGGCATACCAGCCTTCCAATGTTAACGCTGCTTCATTCATTTATTATCACTCCTAATTTCCTGTCATCATCATTAATTTATTGTAAATTGCGTATTATCTTTATTGTAACTAAAGGCAACAAAAGGAGCAAATTGATTTATAAAGGTTTCATTGAAACTTCATAGCTTTGTTTATCGAAAGTTCATTGCTTCGTTACATTTTTTCTAGTAAACTATCTACTAGTTCCAAATAATGTGATCTATATTATAGTGTTTAATAAGGTGAAGGGTGGGAACTCGATGGGATGGCTCATCGTTTTGGTGCTGATGGTTTTGTTTTTTGTCATGATGTTCGGCATCGGTTTTATTCTTAATATGCTTATGAAAACAACTTGGTTTCCCGCTTATATTTTCGTTCTTATCATATTGCCTATTGTTGTATATACGCTGTGGAACCACGATAAGAGTTTCGGTTCATATTTGGCATCCTATCGTTTAGTGGATTACTTGACCGCGATTGCGGGATTGGCAGGGGCTATACTTAGCGGATGGACCATCCGTAAATTGCGCCAAGGTGGATATAAAATGTTTTAAGCAAGTCGTAAAGTTAATTTTTGATCATGAAATGGGGGTATCTGCCAATTGACAGATACCTTTTTGTATACACAATTATAGCGTTTTTTGTAAGGTTTTAACGATTCGAGATTTAGCATTTTATGATAGAATAGAGAAAGTCCTGTAGAAAGCGACTAGGAAGGAGCGATGAAGAACTTGCGCATGAACAATATGTTGCATTTTACTGAAAACCACCGCTATTGCGTATATCGCGACTTCAGTCTCAGTTCCGTGGACGATAAAATGCTGGGACTGGCCTATCAACCGATGGTAGGTGCTTTCGCTGTGGCATTATATCGATTGTTGGCGGAGCAGGTGCCACTGGAGCAAGTTGGTTATTCATCAATAGAACAGCAGAGAGGGTTGTTTTTGACACTGGGTCTTGAACCGAGTGAAAAAGGACGCAGCTTTCTTATTGAGCAAGCCTCCAAACTGGAGGCGGTAGGTTTGATGCAAACCAGTCGTTTGTACATACCTGATAGTGATGATTATTTATATGAATATGAATTACAGCAGCCTTTGTCTCCGGCGGATTTTTTTAAAACCCAGCACTTAACGCTATTGCTGCGTGACAAAATTGGCAAATTCGCAGTTTTGTCTCTGCGGGAGCGTTTCTTTAGCAAGGAGCCAGGAGATTTATATGGACTTGCATATAATAAAGAAAATATATCTGTACCTTTTTATGATATTTTTGAGCTTAACACGCATTCTATAGATTACGAACTGGAGCAGGCGATCGCTGAGACTTCAATTGCTAGGCAGCAGGGAGCTAAGGCTGTGGCGGAAGAGGATTTATTCAATTATGCGGATATTATTCTCCGTTTCCCGAGAGAGTCAGTGAACCGATCCTACGTGGAAAAAATGCGTTTTGATTCAGAAGCTTTGGGAATCGCCAATTATGTTGCGCGGAAATATGATCTCAGCATTCAGGATTTATGCAGACTGCTGGATGAAGACGGAGTGTTCGATCCGGGTAGCGGTCTATTGCTCGACGAACTGCAGCATAAGGCTAACCTTCATTTTCGGCAAGGTAAGAGAAGGAAGGAAGAACGGGAAGTCGCGTATGCGAAGGTTGTCTCGGTCCGTACAGAGCAGAAAAGCACAGATAATAGCCACCAGGAAGAATTCGCTGTACAAATGGAGTATTATGTTGAAGTTCCACCGCAGTTCCGTAACAAATGTGATGTTCACCAATACAATATGATGCTTCGTAATGAACCATATACTCGTTTATTGAAGACTTTTTTTCCTGGAGCTATTCCGGATAACCTGCTGGATATGTTTGAGAAAATCGATCTCAACTACAAGCTGCCGGGAGAAGTCATTAATGTTCTTATCCATTATTTAATGTCACTAATGCACGCTAATGGGGAACAGCGGATTAACCGCAATTTTGTAGATGCCATCGCATCCAATATGCTGCTGAAGCAGGTTAACACTTATGAGAAGGCGGTTCAATATATTCGGGAACAAGCTAAGGTAAAAGATAAGGTAGCTGCCAAAAATACTTCCTCTACAGCGAGCAGGGGCCGTTCTTATGCTGGGCGCAGCGGGATTGTTAAGCCTGATATACCGATTGTTGAAAGTACAGCTGACGCTCAACCGGTATCTGATGAGGAAATGGCTGAACTAATGAAACTTGCGGAACAGATGAAGGCTAGTAAAAATAAAGGTTTTTAACAAGGGACCTTTTGATGGTAGAAAGGTGAGGGTTAACCTATGGAATCACTTGGGCAAATACTTTCAGGGATGGCTAGCCCTCAGTTTCGTCGTCGATCTGAGGAATTGGCTGCTAGATTAATGAGTGAACCGCTTGTACAACAATTACGAACTAGTCATCCTGAGTTGGGTGATGAGCAGTTGACGATCGGGATGGCGAAGCTGTATCAATATGTCAAGGATAATCGCAGCTGTAGTCAATGTCCTGGACTGGACAATTGTCCTAACAATTTTCAGGGTCATTTTACGAAGGTAACGGTTGAAGACATCGCGGGAGTACCGCAGCTGATAGAACGACAGGTTCCGTGTGCCAAGCAGCTGCAGCATGAACGGGAATCAGCGATTAAGAGCCGAATTCATAGCTTTTATGTAGATGAGCGGGTTTTAACTGAAGGTTACGATGAAGCGGAGATACTGACTAAGGATGGGGTTCGTGCACCCGCGGTAGGTCAAGTTTTTCGATATATTAATGAGACGAAAAATAAGGGGCTTATGACTCGTGGCCTGTACCTGGAAGGTAACTTTGGTACAGGCAAAACCTTTTTAATGTGCTATATGCTGCATGAGTTAGCCAAAGTAGGCTACTCTGGAGTCATTGTATACATGCCGGAATTTGTGGAAGACCTGAAATCAATGATGCAGGATAATCAGAAGCTGAAGGAAACGGTAGAAATGATGAAGGGGACTGATTTGCTTATCTTCGATGATATCGGAGCGGAGAATTTAAACCCTTGGACTCGGGATCATGTGCTAGGCTCAATTTTGAATTATCGAATGAACCGTAAACCAACATTTTACACGTCCAACTATTCTTTGAATATGCTTGAGAAGCATCTTGGCTTTACGAGCAAGGATGGAGAGGAATCCCATAAGGGACAGCGATTAATGGATCGGATTGCTCCATTTGTAGATGTTGTGGCCGTAGGAGGCATCAACAAGCGAGGCAAGGTGTAGATTCGGACAAAATATAACAAAGAGCCAGGTACTCCAAGTGGAGAGTCTGGCTCTTTGTCTTACATTAACGTAGTGTTATTAACCTGCGATGAATTTAACGATAACCATACCAAAGAAAATCACAAACATAAACGTAAGCATTCCGAAGAAACCGTTCATCAAGTCAAATAAATCGTTCCGTGGTTCTTCATTAACATGCTCCCGGGGGTCGATCACATGATGGTTTGCATCCATGGCGAGAAGGCCTCCTCGATAAGTTAATTAATTGTCAATAATAAACATCATAGACAAATCGCTTATTGGTTATTACTAGTATAACCAATCGCCTTGAAATTTGTAAAGGAGGCGGATACATTGTGTTTTTCCTTTTGCAAAAAAAGTGTGGTATAATCGAGATGACGCCAAATTTTGGCTTGATTTATGTCATTGATTATTAGTAATTACAAATAAGTGACAGACATATAAGGAGGAATAAATCATGGCAATTGTGAACGTATCTGATCAATCTTTCAATAATGAAGTAGAAGGACAAGGTGTTGTCCTTGTTGATTTCTGGGCTCCATGGTGCGGACCTTGTAAAATGCTTGCTCCAATCCTTGAGGATTTGGCTGCAGATGTAGGTGATTCGGTTAAAATCGCAAAGGTGAACGTTGACGAGAACCCTGAATCAGCTTCCCGTTTTGGTGTAATGAGTATCCCTACACTGATCTTCTTTAAAGACGGTCAACCTGTTGATAAAGTTGTTGGTTTGAACTCCAAGGATGCACTCAAAAACCTGATCGCCAAACACCAATAATCATCATAAAGATGATTTCAAGAGCGCTTGCTCCACGCCCTCGGCATGCCGGGGGCGTTTCGTTTTTGGTTGGTGAAGGGAAGCCTGCAAAAGTGCAGTTTTATCTCATTATTGGCTCATGAAGTTATAAATTCCTGCAATTATACATTTATTTACCGCCCAGCCTAATGTTAAAGTCTATATAGTGAGAAAATCCTGCGGATTTGCAGGTTTTTCTTCCATAACTGGAGATTTAGATTAAAATAAATGCATTTTTGCAGTTTTACTTGGCTCGGCAGCACATAGTTATGTACCTTATGACTGAGTGGTGGTTAAGAGCTTTTTTTCGGAGAGGAGGGTAACAGGCAGAATGGATTCTTCTGATTCTTATGTAAATGATTTAATGGAGCAGGAAAAGGCGCTTGAAGCAATTCGTCACAAGCTGGCTCTTTTGCCAGATCTCCCTGGCTGCTATTTGATGAAGAATAAAGAAGGAACGATCATTTACGTGGGGAAGGCTAAAGTACTCAAAAACAGAGTACGATCCTATTTCACAGGCAGCCATGATGGCAAGACGCAACGAATGGTTTCTGATATCAGGGATTTTGAGTACATTGTAACCGGAAGTAATACTGAAGCACTTATACTGGAATGTAATCTTATTAAAACGCATCATCCGCGGTATAACGTATTGCTTAAGGATGATAAGACGTTCCCATATATTAAAATCACAAACGAGCCTCACCCGCGTCTTGAGGTTACTCGCAGAGTACTGAAGGATAAAGCTAAATATTTTGGACCTTATCCTAATGCTTATGCTGCTCAGCAGACAAAGAAATTACTTGACCGCATGTATCCGCTGCGCAAATGCAATGTGATGCCAAAGGAAGTATGTCTTTATTACCATATGGGACAATGTATGGCTCCATGTGTGAAGGAAATTCCGCAATCTTCTTATGATGAAATTACCGGGGAAATAACATCATTTCTTAGCGGTGGGCATGAGGAGATCAAGAAGGAATTGCAGCGCAAAATGGAAGAAGCGGCCGAAAATTTGTATTTTGAGCGAGCGAAGGAGCTTAGGGATCAAATCATTAATATCGATGCTTTGATGGTGAAGCAGAAGATTACGATGGCAGATGCCAAGGATCGGGATGTATTCGGTTTTGCGGTTGATAAAGGCTGGATGTGTGTACAAATCCTGTATGTGCGTCAGGGGAAAATGATTGAACGTCATGCCTCGGTTTTCCCATTCTATGGAGAAGAGTATGGTGATTTTCTGTCTTATGTGACCCAGTATTACAGCGACAATCCAGCATTGCCACAAGAAATATTGCTGCCGGAAATGAAGGACTTCCCGGCTGAGGATGTAGAAACGGCTCATCCTGTTGAGACCGCAGAGGGAGACAACCTAGAAGGTCTTGATCCTGAGAGTGGAGCAGCGGCGCTGCATCAGTGGCTTGGCGTGAAGGCTCTGGTGCCTCATCGGGGCCTTAAACGTCAGATGGTGATCATGGCTGAGGATAACGCAAAAGTGACGCTAGATGAGAAATTTAAGCTGATTGAGCGCGATGAAGAGCGTACCGTGAAAGCCGCTGGAAATTTAGGACAGCATATTGGGATGGAAACCTTGTCTCGGATTGAAGCGTTCGATAACTCTAACATTCAGGGGACCAATCCGGTATCGGCGATGGTTGTGTTCATTGACGGAAAACCGGCCAAAAAAGAGTATCGAAAATACAAAGTCCGTACCGTTGAAGGACCGGATGATTATGACACCATGCGTGAGGTGATTCGGCGCAGATATGAACGCGTGCTGAAGGAGAATCTTCCCAGACCTGATCTTATCATTGTCGATGGTGGTAAGGGGCAAATATCGGCAGCGATCGATGTGCTGGAGAACGAGCTAGGTCTCTATATACCTGTTGGCGGCCTAGTCAAGGATGCCAAGCATAAAACGGCGCAGTTGATGGTAGGAGAACCGCCAGAGCCCGTTCATCTGCCGCGTGACAGTCAGGAATTCTACCTGCTGCAGAGAATTCAGGATGAGGTGCACAGATTTGCGATTACTTTCCATCGGGAGCAGCGTGCCAAATCAATGGTTGTCTCTCGTCTGGATTCTATTCCGGGTATTGGTGAGAAGCGGCGTAAAATGCTGCTAAAGCATTTTGGATCTCTTAAAAAAATTAAAGAGGCCTCCGTCGAAGACTTCCGGCCTCTTTCTATCGGTGATAAGCTAGCCAATCAAATTATTAATGCCCTTCAGGATGAGGAGTCGTAATAAACGGCTCCTCTTGTTTGTCCTCGTACGGAGGTGCTGAGCCATCTTGATGACGTTCTTTACTAGGTGGATTGAAAAGATAAATAACATATGCAACGATCGCCGGCAGGGCAATATAGAACAATCCGGCAGCAATGTTCAGAACGCCTCCCATAAACATAAGGCTAAGAGCCATCAGAATACTGTCAAAGATAACATGTGCAAAGACTACTGTTACGAAGCCATATCTTAGGAAAATAAAGCTGAAGATCAAACCGATGAACAACAGCTCAATGGGTCTGGAAATGACTGGGTAGATCGGATAAAGCGTATGTCCCAAAGCCCAGATCAGCGTAGTGATTACACTTGCTACAAAGGTGCTGCGGAACATCTTTTTGAGCATTGGAATACCAAATAGTCGATACACGGCCTCTTCACCGATCCCTGCCACCCATGCTAGCAGAGGAAAGAGTACCGGATAAAGCATGTTATAGGGTGATTGCGTCGCATCCGTGGTTGACCATGTATGAATGGTTTTTTCAAGAATAAAGAAAATGATCGCCTGTACACCAAGCAAGATAAGGGCCCATGCATATCCATCCCAGACGGAGTCAAGCACATGGCGGCCATATCCAGGTTCTTTAGAGCGTGACCACAAAATAATACCTTTTTTGCGCAATAGCCCATCGCCGCCAACAAGTGAAAAGTAGACAGAGGCAGCCATAAACAGTGTGAAAATAATTTGTATGATTAAACCGAACAGCAGCATCCCGGAATTCATATCTTTTTGCAAAATCGGGAGCATATTCACCGTACCCAGAATAGACAGCACAAAGTAAATAGATGACAGGAAGATCCCTCTTTTAAAGGAGGTATGTGCACGTGTCAGAGAGCTGTAGACAATCGCAAGAATACCAAGAACTAAGGTCAATAGAGCATATCCGGCAAAAGTAAGCCAATTAGCAAGGACTGTTTGTTTTTCTACATATTTAGTATGTGCCACAGGAGGAGAAAAATAGGATTCTACTGAGGATACACTGCCGTACTCGAAATGAAACAGAAGCTGTGCTTTTGCCTCCCCTGCACTATACCCCGAAACCTGATAGGTTAACCCAAGCTCTTGATCTTTAGTGAGCGGCTTGAGCTGATTGCTGTCGAATCCAAACATTTTCAAGTAAGGTGCAGACAGGGCTACTTTATCATCAAGACTGAGGTCACCCTCCCAAGTACGTAAAGTCGCTAGCGATTCTGCCCCCAAATCGAGCATCATTTTTTTATTAGCTTTACTCGAAGAAACGATCTTTTCAAAGCCAACGGCTTGACCAGTACTCATATGGATGTCTACTGTCAGAGCGCTTAGCACATCATCAGGGTTGTTGAAACGGACTCGGAACACGTCGAGTGGAAATTGTTTATCATAAGATGACGTATACTTCCCAAGTAAATCTTCCTTGCTTAAATATCCGTAAATATCGGAACGGGTCTCATAGGTGACCAGAGCATCCTCAAAATTGCCATTCAGTTTTAGCTCTGATTTTACAAACTTGATGGCGGATTCTTTAGCTTGTTCTTTAGTAATAATTTTAAAGGACTGTTCTAACTGCTGGTTATCGGAAGCGGCGGGAAAAATAAATTGAAACAGGAAAAAGAGAACAACACTGATTCCAGCCAGCAGCCAAAGAGTACTTGACTTGAATTTTCTAGAGTATGGTTTCGTCTCGGATTGCATTAGAAAACTCCTTTATCTACATTTTTGGTGAAGCTGTATGATTTAGGTTAATGTATATCAAAGTAAAGATAACATAGTGAGGCATTAATCGCCATAGATCAAGGATGAAACATGAAAAGACGCAATAACTACGGCAAAGTCAAGCATGGCTCAGATTTGAGATTACCTGACTCTTTGTTTCAGCTCTTTTAGGCTAATTTCAACAAATTTCATCCTACAATCGCTTTGTGAAGGAACAAAATAAAGCTTATAATCCATTTGACGAAAATGAAATGAAAACAAATGAAATATAAAAGGCCGAATTTCAATATTGAAAACGGGGGAACCGATCAACAGGGGTGAATTTCGTATCTTCGTGACATAATGTATTATGTCTGGCGAAGACATGAATAGGGCAAACCGTGCATGCCCGAATCCGTCAGCTAACCTCGTAGGCCAAAGTGGCAGGGACCAGTCGAAAGGCATTGGGGGTTTCCAGTGTCTTTTTTTCGTTGTCTACCTACTTTTGAAAGAGGTGAACAAGTTGCGTAAAGGGTTTAAATTCTCCCCTCCCCAAGTTCTGGTTATGGGGTTCGCGATCATTATTTTAGCTGGAGCATTTCTGTTGATGCTTCCTATATCCAGTGCAACGGGTGAAAGTCTGCCTTTCATAGATGCCTTCTTCACTGCGACTTCCGCAACTTGTGTTACAGGACTAGTTGTCCGAGACACCGGGGTTTATTTCTCTACATTTGGGCAGGTCGTGATCATGCTCTTGATTCAAGTCGGCGGCATTGGATTCATGACCATGGCGACATTGTTCTCGCTTGTATTCAAACGGAAAATATCGCTGAAGGATCGACTGCTCCTTCAGGAGGCAATGAATCAAAATACAATGGAAGGTATCGTTCGTTTAATCCGAAAAGTTCTCCTGTATTCTGTGGTTATTGAGTCATGCTCTGCTCTGATCTTTGCTATTCGTTTGGCTTTTGATATGCCGCTTGGTCGTGCACTTTATTTCGGTATATTCCACGCTGTTTCCTTTTTTAATAATGCCGGATTTGATCTGTTTGGAGATTACCGCAGTCTAACCTCCTATGTGGCTGATCCCGTCATGAATCTAGTGTCGATGTTTCTGATTGTGTCGGGTGGCTTAGGGTTTATTGTTTTGTCTGACCTTATTGAGCTGAGACGCCGCCGTAAAATGTCGCTGCATTCCAAGGTTGTTCTGTCTATGACAGGTTCTTTGATTGTGATCGGCGCATTAGTCATATTTATATTCGAATTTTCTAACTCCAAGACTTTGGAGCCGTTAAGCTGGAGCGGAAAAATTTGGGGCTCGTTGTTTCAATCAGTAACACCGAGAACAGCAGGAGCCAATTCTCTTGATATTGGGGCGCTGCGGCAAGCATCACAATTTTTTATTATCATACTTATGTTTATTGGAGCGTCGCCTAGCTCGACTGGGGGCGGGATTAAGACGACGACGTTTACTATACTGGTCGGAGCGGTTTTTTCCATGATTCGAGGGCGCTCAGATTTGGTATTATTCCGATACCGGTTGGCAGAGGAACGGATATTTAAGGCGGTTACGATCACTATGTTATCCTTGTTCCTCGTAATATTTGTAGCGATGTTATTGTCTACGACCGAGGATGCCAGCTTCCTTAGCATTTTGTTTGAAGCGACATCGGCTTTCGGAACAGTAGGGCTCACTATGGGGCTTACTGGCAAGCTGACTGTAATGGGTAAAGTGATCATCAGTCTAACGATGTTTGCTGGACGGCTTGGTCCGTTGACATTGGCTTATGCGCTTGGACCGAAGAAGGAGAAAGAGTTGTACAGGCATCCTGAAGGTAAAATGATTATTGGATAAGGGGAAATAAGAGATGAAAACACAACAGTTTGTAGTGGTCGGGCTAGGACGATTCGGGTCCAGTCTGTCGCTGGAGCTGATGGATCTTGGTTATGAGGTACTGGGGATTGATCGGAACGATGAAGTCGTGAACGACATGAGCCATCAATTAACCCATGCGGTTTGCGCGGACTCTACCGATGAAGAGGTACTGAAATCGCTTGGTGTGCGGAATTTTGATTGCGGCATTGTAGCGATCGGCAATGATATTCAAATGAGCATTTTGACTGCCATTTTGCTTAAAGAGCTAGGTATCAAAACGGTAGTGGCTAAAGCGATCTCCGTCCTGCATGGTCGGGCTCTTGAAAAGCTGGGTGTGGATCGTGTTATTTTCCCTGAGAGAGATATGGGTGTGCGGGTTGCCCATCAGCTCGTAACTCCGAATCTTCTGGATTATATCGATTTATCAAAGGATTATAGTATTGTGGAAATGAATGTCCCGGAAAACCTGCATGGAAAAAATGTAGGAGACTTAAGTCCACGCGCACGTTTTGGTTGCAGTATTGTGGCCATACACCGGGAAACCGGAGTCATTATTGCCCCGACGGCAATGGATATGCTGAAAACTGGGGATATTATGGTTATCATCGGTTCGAAGAAAAATATCGAAGAGTTTGAAGTCATTATTAATGAATATTCAGTATAGATTTATAAATCCATAGTCCATCGGGCTGGAGTGTGACTAAGATGGAATCGACAGCTACAGAAGCGATTCGTCATTTACTTATTTTGGTATTGTTTGTTATTAGTGTAGGCATGATCTCCGGGAAGCTTGCAGCTTGGCTTAAGCTTCCGGATGTAGCCGTCTTTATCGCTGCGGGAATGCTGCTTGGACCCGGACTCAAGCTAATTCATGAATCAAGTGGTTCACTGATTAACCAGATGATTCTGACTATTGGCTCGACGTTAATTTTATTCGATGGTGGACGTAATCTAAAGCTGAGCGGCCTGCGGAAGGTGTGGCTGACAGTGACTTTACTTAGCATACCTGGAGTGTTGATTACAGTTGCGGTAGTAGGTATAGGGGTACATTATTTGTTTGGCGTTGGATGGCTGTTCGCGTTTCTGGCAGCTGCGGTTATAGCCTCTACTGACCCCGCTTCGATTATCCCTGTCTTTAGACAGGTTAAAATTAAAGAACGGGTCCGAGAGACGGTCGAAAGTGAATCGGCATTTAATGATGCTACAGGCTTGATCTTAACCTTTTCCTTGCTGGCCGCTGTGGTAGGAGGTAACGAGCTTAACTTCGGTATCATGACTTGGGATTTCGTGAGGACGGCGATCGGTGGGATTGCTGTCGGTGCAGTGATTGCATCTTTGCTAACGTATTTCACAGGACATGCCCGACACGGGATATTGAGGGAGTATACAACGATCGTTATGATACTCTGTGCATTATCCAGTTACTTGATCGCCGATTTATTGCATGTCAGCGGTTTTATGGCTACCTTTGTATCTGGCATCATATGGGGAAATGCAGAGATGTTCCATTTATCGATGCATGAAAAAGAGCCGGAAATGGGATCTTTTGCAGACAATGTTACGGTCATGATGCGAATGCTGATTTTTGTTCTACTAGGCAGTCAGGTTAACTTTGGAACGCTGGGACATTATTTTTGGCCAAGCCTTGTAGCTGTCTTGCTGCTTATGTTCGTTGCTCGCCCGCTTACGGTACTACTATGTGCCTTGCCTGATCGAAAGGTGAAATGGGGCTGGCGTGAAATAATATTCATGAGCTGGGTTAGAGAAACCGGAGTAATCCCGGCCGCGCTTTCCGGCATGATTGTTGGAATGGGAGTCGCGAATGCAGAAATGATTTCTGCGATTGCATTTATGGCGATTGTACTGACGATTCTGGTACAGGCGAGTACAACTGGATGGGTAGCGAAAAGGCTTGGTTTAGAAATGAAGGAAGACGCTTTAGGTAACAACTAAAAAGGAAGCTGCTCATGAAGCTGCCGAAGATACAATCGATCCCTTTATTTTGGGCTGGTTGCATCTTTGGCAGCTTTTTTTTGCTTCAATTATCGCTATGTTCTTCGTTTATGTAATGAAAAATGCTTTGAAGCGTATTAACTAACGGATGACTAAAAGAGAGTGATTAGATATAAATACTCTTCTGACTCTCGCTTTAGTCATTAGCAGGAAACACGTGTTTTTGCAATGAATGTCTATAAACAGTGAAAGGAGGGCGAGACATGATACAGCTGCGCGCACTGTCTCATCCCTTGCCAGAACGGGACAAGCTGGAAGTGGAATCGAATGATATGGAATTGGCCGAAATCTTTGAAGCTTACTATGAACGAATTTTTAATTATATAAGGTATCGGGTAGATGATGGATTTGCCTCGGAGGATTTGACAAGTCAGGTGTTTGAGAAAATGCTGGCCAAGCGTTCGACCTTTCGGGCAGATCGCTCACCATTTGAGGTCTGGCTATTTGCAATCGCCCGTAATACAGTGAATGATCATTTCAGAAGTCAAAGACGGCAAAGGTTCTTTTCTTTAGAGCTGCTAAAGGAAGCCCAGTCAAATCAAAAGGGACCGGAGTCCATGGCGATCGATAAGGAATCCGAAGACCATTTAACCAGGGCCCTGCAAATTTTAAAAACAAAGGAACGCCATATCGTGGCGCTTAAATTCGGCGCCGGTCTTAAAAACGTAGAAATTGCTCAGTTGTTTAACATCAGTGAGAGCAACGTCGGTGTGATGCTGTATCGCGTCATGAAAAAATTAAAGCTTGAGCTTGAAAGGAATGATGAAAATGTATAAAAGAGAGGAAGAACAATTTGGAGCTGATCTGGAGACAAGTCTGGATAGTCGATCGACAACACTACGTGACAGACCGGACGAATATCAGAGCTTGCTCGATTTAGGTTCAGCGTTAGCTTCTAAAGATTTGGGCAGTCGGGAGCATAAGGCAAAGGTATGGAATCGGGTTGTGCAATCATCCTCACCCCGCAAGGAACGTCATAGAAATGGAAAAAGAGGCAGGATATCGAGAGGTGCGGCTATCGTAACTGTATTAATTCTTATGTTGGGCGTTCTGTTTACTCAACCGTCTTTGGCTAGCGGTTTGCTGGACAAAATTATATCCACTATTTCGCTTGGACATATTACGGTGGTACAGTATGATACTCCTGAAGACAGGGCTGTACCGGTCCCTGATTCACTGCAAGGGAAATTGTTTACGAAGGACGGTCAGCCAGTATATGAGTTGAGTAAAAATAATGGACCTCTATATACGGCTGAAGGTGAGGAAATTGCAGGGATTAGTAACGGTGAAATAATAACTAAGACTGAAGCGGAGTTGTCACGGAATGAAGGAATCCGGGTTCTGACAGATCTTGCTGAGTTAAGCGGCTATACCAATTTTAAAATTGGTATGCCAACATATTTGCCTGAAGGCTATGAGTTCAAGCAAGCTGAAATGTATGTTGACGAACAGGATGAGATTAGCCCTAAATACGTTACTTTAGTATTTACAAAAGCTGGCGATGACGATAAGAAAATCACGATTCATGAAAGATATGCTGATGATGAGACGGCATATTCCGTAGCGACAGACAGCATAATTGAAAAAGCGAAGGTAAACGGAGCGGATGCTATTATTACGGATGGAAGATCTATTGATTGGGAAGACGGAGAAGTGCTTTACGGTATTCATACCAGCAAAATGGGTGAAAAGATAGAAACAAGCGAGCTTATCCGAATAGCGGAATCGATTGAATAAAAGTTATATAGGGCTGTCCCAAAAGTAGGTTTAGTGTCATCAAAACTAGAAATAGCGGTGCAAGGAAGATGATCCCTGCACCGCTTGATCCTGCCACACATTCTATGACCGTATCTTATGTGTAATAGTGTCATGATGCGGAATTCCTGAAATTCCTGCAAATGTGCAGGCTTTGATCATGTAAAGCCTCTAAATGCCCTAAATTGCTGCGAATGTGCAGGCTTTCTCTAAGGATTCTCTTCAAACTAGTCTATTCTGAAACATATTCCTGCATTTTTGCAGGCTTTTGTGCATCCTTTCATGGCTGCTTTTATAAAACTGCATTTTTGCAGCTTTTCCTGATAACTTGCCTTTCCACTGCTAAAAAAGAGGTTGTCCCTCAAAATTATCTTAGATAACTTTTGGGACAGCCTCGTTTTTATTTTGCAGGAATTAGATTTATAATAGATTTTTAGTGATGTATGCTTCAACCCAAAATAAACAATAAGAGGAAGAGGTAGCATGAGAAAATTTTGTAAGGAAAATTTATTTTGGATAAATGAACCTCAAACATATTTTATTAACGATGACAAAATTACGATTGTGACGGAGCCGGGAACTGACTATTGGCAAAGAACTTATTATGGCTTTCAGAATGATAATGCTCCTGCTTTATTAATAAAGGTAACAGACCGCCAATTTTCCTTTGTCGTGAAAACGGAGTTTGACAGTAAAAATCGATTTGATCAATGCGGCGTAATAATTTATCAAAACAGTGATAACTGGATAAAAGGCTCTATTGAATATGAAAATCAGGAATTCCAGCGTTTAGGAAGTGTTGTTACCAATCACGGTTATTCGGACTGGGCTACCTCAGACATTCCGGCAGCACAGAAATATATGTATTATCGGTTAAGTCGGCGTGACAGTGATTTCTGTATAGAGAACTCTTATGATGGAATAAATTACAATCAAATGAGGATTGCCCATCTATTTCAAGGAGAAGAAGAAATTCAAATCGGCATTTATGCCTGCAGCCCGGAAAATTCTTCTTTTGAGGCAGTCTTTACCGAAATAGCTTTTATGGACTGCCAATGGAAAGCGCATCAATAAGTATTAAAAACGGTCGACAAGGATACACCCTGATCGACCGTTTTTATGTTTTTTCTATAGAAAATAAAATGGATCAGTAAGTTCTGACTGCCGATCTTCGGTACAACAGCCACCCGGCTACTGCAACTATAGCGCTAATGATCCACGTATAATGAATGTAGGTGTGATTGTTATATTCAAGTGATGTACTGAAGTAGTCCATAAAATCAAATTTATTGTCGACTGGAGTATAGCTTAGCACGGCAATATATGCTGCAATCACCAGTATTCCAGGCAAAGTGCCATAGAGGTAAAAGACGCTGCCAATCAGGAAGCTAAGATAGAATATCATGCAGTATATTGCAAGCTGTAAATAGCCAACGGATACTACGGACCAGATGGGTGTCTCTAAATGATAGCCTAATGCATTTAATATCCCTCTTCCGCAATAAACGATTGTACACTGAATGATCGCCATAACTGCACAAAAAATCGGACCAGACACAATCGTTGTCAGATAAAATTGCTTGCGGGTATATCCTACGCTCATCAGCAAAGGAAAGGTTATGGTAGCAGATAATATACCGCTAACCAGTACGAACACGGAGGCAGCACCGTAATTAGGCATGAATACAGAGTAGATCGTGCTTCCCGTTTTGCTTGACCAGTATAGGAGATCAAGCACCTGTACGATATTCACCACGATTAGAATCGCCCAGAAAATTATTAACGACCGCCAATCCATCAATTGAAATGCCAGTTGATTACGAAACGATCTCATGAGGCAATTCCTCCTTACCATGACTTCTTTTGTTTTTGCGAGTTAAATATACAAAAAGTTTTTGAAGTGGGACAGGACTGATCTCTACACCTTGCTGTCTCAGGCTCATCTCCTCCTCCAGCTGTCCGCACCAGACAACGATGCTTGTGCTTCCAAGACGCTCGTGATGCAGCACACGTTCATCGGGCATCAATCGTTCCAGGATAGATGAGTTTCCTTGCAGATAGTAGGCTTGCTTCATAAATTCCTCTGTCTCAAGATGTGAAGTGATCTTTCCGTGCTCAAGCAGAGTAAGATATTGAAAAAGTTTGGCAGATTCATCAATAAGATGAGTAGAAAGAATGATCGTCCTTTGGGACTCACCGTAGTCCCGGATCAGCAAATCGTAGAACGTCTCCCGCATATCAGCATCAAGCCCTAGTGTAGGTTCATCAAACAATACGACCGGGCATCGGCTTGCGAGTCCTTTGACGATTCCGACAAGCGACTGCATTCCTTTGGATAAATTTTTATATTTTTTATTAGCTGACAAATGAAATAGGCGCAGTAGCTGTTCTGCATAAGACTGATCCCAGGTCGGTATTAACAATGAGCAGAAGGTCATTAAATCCTTGATTTTGTAATCACTCCATGCTCGCTCATCGGATTTGACAAAACATATTTGCGACATGGCCAGCGGATTTTCGTGGATCGGCTGTCCTTCATATAGACATTTCCCGGAGCTAGGGTAAATTTGACCGGACAGAATATGAAGAAGTGTAGTTTTGCCAGCGCCATTTGCACCTAAGAGGCCATGAATTGCTCCACGTTCAAAAGCTACTGTCGCTGAGGCAACAGCTTCGGTTCCTCTATATCTTTTGGTTAAATCATGACATTCCAAAATCACATGTTCAGCACGGCTCACGCTTCATCTGCTCCTCTCTGTATCATATCCGACAATTGC
This sequence comes from Fontibacillus panacisegetis, assembly GCF_900102215.1. Lineage (GTDB taxonomy): Bacteria > Bacillota > Bacilli > Paenibacillales > Paenibacillaceae > Fontibacillus > Fontibacillus panacisegetis. The sequence continues at coordinate 30,549 of NZ_FNBG01000006.1, read as the reverse complement.
TGAGGAGTAATACCCAGCTTGCCTGCTTCACGAACCATAGTGATAACATATTGCTCGTAAAATTGCTCTTTACGCTTCTCAATCAATATTGATCTTGCGCCTTCTTTCACAAACATACCGATCCCCCGTTTCTTGTATAAAATTTCTTGATCTACGAGCTGATTGACGCCTTTAGCTGCTGTAGCCGGGTTAATCTGGTAGAAGGCAGCGAATTGATTCGTTGACGGTACTTGTGATTCTTCGGCCAGTCTGCCCTCAATAATGTCATCTTCAATTTTCTCTGCAATTTGTAAAAAGATTGGACGTCCATCGTCAGTTAGCAGTCCCATTGGTTCACCACCATATTGGTTAATTACTTATGTAACTAACCATATAACATATACAAAAACCTGTCAACAGATGTTCACCTAAAAAATGTATTTCAAATGGAAAAAGATTGAATCAGGCTGCCTCTAATTTCTGTAATCCATTCCTTTGTTTCCGCGCTAAGCTCGGATTTGTCCCCATAAATGAGACAGGTTTCCCTCTCTGTCTGCTCGAGCTCCTTCATTGGAATAGAAACCAGATCGTTATCTCTAAGCAGCTGTTTGCGCAGATAAGACTTAGGAAGCAAAGCTGCTGCTCTACATGTTGGAAGCAGGCGGACAATCGCCTCAAAGGAGTCGATCTCCATTCTAATATCAGGGATGATGCTATATCTGCCGAACAGATCATCAATTAATTTACGGTACCATGTTCCTTTGGAAAAAATAATCATGGAAAGGCCATTCAAATGTTCCATTTCGGCATGCTTAACTTTAGATAATTCGTGCCCACTGGGGATGACCAGCTCCAAATGATCATGAAATAGAGGAATGCATTTTAGACCGGATTCGCTGATTGAAGAGGCGATGACGCCGAGGTCTACTTTCTTGTCTCTCACATAGGAGACGATTTCATGAGTTTTCCCAGTCACGAGCTTAAGCTCAATGTCAGGAAATCTATTCATAAGCGCCGTCACTAGAGGTGGAAGGGTCGTCTGAATTGTCGTGAGACTTGCGCCAAGCGTAACGATACTGCGTTCCGTTTTTTTAAATCTGGAAACGGACTGTAAAAAGGTTTGGTGGCGCTGCCGTACTTCAATAGCATAGTTATATGCTTCCTGTCCCACTCGGGTTAACTCCAATCTTTTTCCTTTGCGGTTAAAAAGAGAAACCCCCCACTCCTCCTCCAGCTTGACGATTTTACGAGATAATGCGGGTTGTGATAAGTTAAGCAACTTGGACGCTTTGTTCAAGCTGGACTGCTCCACGACTGTGGTAAATACGATAAGTTCTTCTAACATGTAAATCTCCCCTTGGGATTAGTTTATGTGATTGCTTATGCGTTTTTTTTATAATGATTAATAAGTATATTGCAATTCCATTATAAGCTGAAAAGGAGTAACATGAAAAGTGACACAAGTTGTTCACAAGTTACAATAGTTACAAGCAAGACGACTGCTATTTGTGTAATTTTTCATATATACAATTGATAGGTTGTAGAGTATGCAGTCGGGTATTTATATTAAAAAATGAAGATCACTGAAAGAATGATGTAGATGGGAAAGGGGCATACGAGCTTATGAAAGGGTTTTATTCCAGAAAACTGCACTCGCTTTTGGGGGTAATTCCGTTAGGTTTTTTTATTCTGGAACATATGCTTACTAATTTTTCTGCGGTTGAAGGTGGAAGTCAGGGCTTTAAGGATAGTGTAGCTTTACTGAATAGCTTACCGCTCGTCCTAGTGCTTGAGATATTCGGGATTTGGCTTCCTATTTTGTACCATGGTGTTTATGGATTGTATATCGCTTTTCAGGCAAAGCCGAACAATTCACACTTTAGAAATGAGCGGAATTTCCGCTATTTGATGCAAAGAGTTACTGGAGTAATTGTTTTCGCGTTCATTATTTGGCACCTTTATGAGACAAGGCTGCAGGTAGCCCTAGGTAATGTTACTCATGAAGAATTAGGTGGAGTAATGCATGGAATTGTAATGAATCCAATCTTCTTTACTTTATATGTAATCAGTGTAGTTGCTGCTTCGTTCCACTTCGCAAACGGACTTTGGTCGTTCCTCGTCAGCTGGGGGATTACGGTTGGACCACGCGCGCAGCGTGTATCCTCTCATATTTGCTTGTCATTGTTCGTGATTGTTTCAGTGATGTTCGTATGGTCGTTGTTTGCGTTCCGTAGTATTGAGTTTCAAACGGATGGTGTAGCGATACTTCAAACGGTGAAGACGCTAATCTAGATGGGGTCTGACCTATAGGATTTTATAGAAGGAAGAAGGAGGCCGTTAGCAGCGGACAGGTGAAAAATTAGAAAAGCCTGCAAAAATGCAATTTTTTGGGAGTTGAATGAAGGGATTGAGCAAAAGCTTGCAAAAGTGCAGGAATATTGCTCGAAATGGTTAGTTTGAAGAAGGTTTTTAAATAAAGCCTGCACTTTTGCAGTAATTTAGCATACCAAGCGAATTTATATGATCAAAGCCTGCATTTTCGCAACAATACTGTATCAAGCTCCATTCTCCCAATAGCGTAAATATTGAAGTCAAAGCCAAAGCAATGCTTATGAAGTAAGTTTTGCTCGATGTAAATCAATGAAGCTGATGCTCACAAAACTTTTAGGAGTTGAACATATAGATGGCAAAACAAAGCGTAATAGTCGTTGGTGGTGGTCTGGCCGGGCTGATGGCTACAATTAAAGCGGCGGAAGCTGGAGTTCAGGTGCATTTGTTCTCGTTAGTTCCGGTTAAGAGATCCCACTCTGTTTGTGCGCAGGGAGGGATTAACGGAGCAGTAAATACGAAAGGCGAAGGTGACTCTCCGTGGGAGCACTTTGATGATACGGTATATGGCGGCGATTTTTTAGCAAATCAGCCTCCTGTTAAGGCGATGTGTGAGGCGGCTCCAGGAATTATCCATTTGATGGACCGTATGGGCGTCATGTTTAACCGGACACCTGAAGGGTTGCTTGATTTTCGCCGCTTCGGAGGTACGAAGCATCATCGTACTGCGTTTGCTGGTGCGACAACAGGACAGCAATTGTTATATGCACTGGATGAACAGGTTCGCCGTTATGAGGCGGAAGGACTCGTTACGAAATATGAAACTTGGGAGTTCCTGTCCGCAGTTCTCGATGACGAAGGTATTTGCCGTGGTATTACCGCGCAAAATCTTCGCTCAATGGAAGTTATTACATTTGCTTCAGATGCTGTTATTTTAGCAACGGGTGGACCCGGTATTATTTTTGGCAAAACGACAAATTCAGTTATCAACACAGGAACAGCAGCCAGTGCGGTATATCAGCAAGGGGTAAATTATGCTAACGGCGAATTTATCCAGATTCACCCTACGGCCATTCCGGGAGATGATAAGCTGCGATTGATGTCTGAATCTGCTCGTGGAGAAGGCGGGCGAATCTGGACCTATAAAGACGGGAAACCTTGGTATTTCCTGGAGGAAAAATATCCTGCCTACGGTAATCTGGTTCCTCGTGACATTGCGACACGTGAAATTTTCCATGTCTGCGTGGACGAGAAGCTTGGGATTAATGGCGAAAATATGGTGTACCTCGATCTTTCTCACAAAGATCCTAAGGAGCTTGATGTTAAGCTCGGCGGAATTATCGAAATTTACGAGAAGTTTATGGGCGATGATCCACGTAAAATTCCAATGAAAATCTTCCCTGCGGTTCATTATTCGATGGGCGGCATGTGGGTTGACTATAATCAGATGACGAATATTCCCGGATTGTTTGCGGCAGGGGAATGTGAATACCAATACCATGGTGCGAACCGTTTGGGAGCCAATTCACTCGTATCTGCAATCTATGGAGGGATGGTGGCTGGACCTAAAGCGGTGGAATATATTCGCGGTTTGAAAAAGTCGGCTGAAGATGTAAGTCCGGCGATTTTTGAACAAAATCGTAAGGCGCAGGAGCAGAAATACGAAGGCTTGCTAGCGCTGAATGGAACTGAGAATGCCTATGTACTTCATAAAGAGCTCGGTGAATGGATGACGGATAATATGACCGTAGTTCGATACAACACCAAACTTGAAGCTACAATCGGCAAAATCAAAGAGCTGAAGCAACGGTATAAAAACATTAACATTAACGATACTTCGCGCTGGAACAATGCAGGGGCAGCGTTTACACGACAGCTGTGGAACATGCTGGAGCTGGCTGAGGCCATGACGCTGGGCGCTCTTATGCGGAATGAAAGCCGCGGAGCACATTATAAACCGGATTTCCCAACACGTAATGACGAAGAATTTATGAAGACGACCAAGGCGACGTGGACGCCGGACGGTCCACAAATTTCTTATGATGCTGTGGATGTCTCACTTATCCCGCCGCGTATTCGCGATTATTCGAAGGATAAATAGAGGGGAGTGCAATGGTTATGGCGGATACAGCCACAATATCCAAAAAGGTGAAATTTATTATTACGCGCCAGAACGATCCCGAGTCGGCATCGTATACGGAAGAATTTGAGCTAGACTACCGTCCGGGGATGAATGTTATTAGTGCTCTGATGGAAATTCAGCGGAACCCTGTCAATCTTAAAGGGGAGCATATTGCTCCTGTTTGCTGGGAATCGAACTGTCTGGAAGAGGTATGTGGAGCCTGCTCGATGGTAATTAACGGTAAGCCACGTCAAGCTTGTGCGGCGCTCATTGATAATTTGGAACAACCGGTTCGAATTGAGCCGATGCGCACGTTCCCTATTGTCCGCGACCTCGTCATTGACCGCAGTCGAATGTTCAACTCCCTGAAACGTGTTAAGGCATGGATTCCAATCGACGGTACCTATGACCTTGGCCCAGGACCACGGATGGCGGAAAAGAAACGTCAGTGGGCGTATGAGCTGTCTAAATGCATGACCTGCGGTGTATGTCTGGAAGCTTGTCCAAACGTTAATGACAAGACGAATTTTATAGGCCCTGCACCGATTTCGCAGGTTCGTCTATTCAATGCTCATCCAACTGGCGAAATGAATGCAGAGGAAAGGCTTGATGCATTGATGGAGGATGGCGGCATCGAAGGCTGCGGCAACTCGCAGAACTGCGTACGGGCTTGTCCAAAAGGTATACCGCTTACGACATCCATCGCTGAAATGAATAAAGCTACAACAAAGCATATGTTCAAGCGCTGGCTTGGCGTGTAAGCTGAAAAAATAAAACAATGGATAGCTCATCCGAGGCTTTTGAAGACTCGGGTGAGTTTTTTATTATAATATTGATATATTACACTTGAATATACGGAGAGGGTGGATAAGTGTGAGCTATGAAGTTGAGATTAAAGAATTGACGGTATTAAGTGCGGATAAGCTTGAACAATTATCTGAACTGCTGGTCGCCGTTGTAGATGATGGGGCGTCGATAGGTTTTTTGCCTCCTTTAGATTTGAAGGAGGCAAAAGCATACTGGCAGGAAGTGCTAGAGCCCGGTGTCCTGCTATGGGTGGCACAAGCAGGTGATAGAATCATGGGAACGGTTCAATTGCAATTGGCCATGAAAAAGAATGGATTACATCGTGCTGAAGTGGCCAAGCTTATGGTTCATCCCGAGTTCAGAAAGCATGGAGTCGCTAGAAAGCTCATGAATACGCTGGAGATTTCTGCGAAGAACATAAAGAGGAGCCTGCTTGTACTGGATACTCGATCAGGAGATCCTTCAAACCTGCTTTATCATTCGCTTGGTTACATCAAAGCGGGAGTGATACCGCATTATGCGAAATCATCAGGCGGTAAGCTGCACGATACTATTTTTTATTACAAGGAAATTTAGAAGTTTTGAGAGAGAAAAAGGTATGTAAATGAAGGGGGGAACTGAAGGGGATAAGCGGATTTTAGAGCAAATGCTGAATATCGGATGGACGTATAATTCCGACGTATTGACCACAGCTTGTGATAATGATACTATCGTTGCGCATTCCAATTGGACGTTGATTTACGCTTGAAGTTATTTGATGCAAGGAATCGTGGATATCGAGAGTAATAGGAGTGCGATTCATTAGTTTAGTGATAGGAGCATTATAATAATGGTCCATTCCGGAACGACTGCACATCGTCAAGTAGAACTTATCACTCATAACAAGGCCCACTGGCACGTCTCGTTTATCACACACTACGATACATGGTGATTCAGGATAACTAAACATAACTCGGATGGTATCTCGGCAGCTTGCAGTGTTGCAAACCTTTGGCGCATGCTGAATGTAATTTTGGATAGAGCTATCAACATTTGTGTTAGTAGTCTCGAGGCATAAAACGTTCAACATTGCCGATGCTTCAGTAAATGCAGCGCTATTCATCGTTTCTTTCACCTCCATGAATGTATTGAATAACTGTTTTTATATTAGCGCTAGAACGTTAACAGCATATAAAGCAGTGTTAATCCTGTGTAAAAACATCCTTCACCCAAACAAAAGGCTGCCCTGGTCATATTTATGACTTCATGGGCAGCCTTCGTTATTAATATTTATATATTGCTTTACGATAAGTTCTACTCAATGAGACCTGCTTCTTTTAACAAGAGGTAAATGGATGAAGCGGCTGTTTCGCGAGTTGTTGCTGCATTTGGATTGAAATACACACCTTCCTCGCCACTTTTACCTTGTTCTCCGCTGATTACACCTGCAGCCGACAATAATAGAACACTATCTTTTGCATAAGCTGCTATTTGGCTTTGATCAGCAAAAGAAACGGAAGTTGTAGCTTTTATCTCTTGTCCTGTCAGCTTAAGAGCTCTGTCTAAAATAACAGTCAGCTCCTGACGTGTTACTTTAGCATTCGGAGAGAATTTATTACCGCCGGTGCCTTGAATTAATCCTGCTTCAAAAGCGGCCGCAAGATCATTTGCATACCAGTCCGTTGTTTTGATATCCGAGAAATTAGGTGACGCTGTAGATTTGAGTCCAAGAGCTCTAACGAGTAAGGCAGTAAACTCTGCACGTGTCAGATTGTTATTTGGTGAGAACTTGTCTGCGCTCGTTCCTTCAATAATGAATTTATTTGCAAGTGCAGTAATCTGAGCTGCTGCTGAAGAACCGGAAATATCGGAAAAGCTGACTTTGCGGTTTACAGCTGCATATACAGAGAACCCTGGACGACTTACAGTGACGATTGTGGAGTCACCTTTCTGAGCTTGGAATACGGAAGCGATGGGTGAAACTGAACCATTGGCTTCGTATAGAACACCTGCTGTACCAGGTTCAACATGCCCTGGAATCGTAAATGATCTTTTGATAAACACATTATTTGGTATTTTAATTGACTGTTTAGCGTTATTATTCACCCAGTTAGCTTCAAATTGTACTGGGGTTCCAATTACCGAAGCACCGGAAGCGTTAAATATTGATTTGTACTTATCTGACGCAGCTATTGTGACAACAAGTTCAGCTCCGTCGGGCGATTGTTTTAGCAATGACACAGGTAATGAAATGGCAGAGCCTCCGACGTTTATAATGACTGAGCTGGATGCTTCAAGGCTATTAAGCAGCTTGATTTGTTCAGGAGTCAGAACAATATTTACATTTGACTCGCCGCTAACAGACACATTAATTACAATTGCAGCAGCAGATTTTCCTACTGATTGAATAGCTGCTTTTAGATCGTTATCGCTAATTTTTGCGGTGGTTAAATCCGCTGCCTTATTAGTAGTAGCAGTAATAACGCTGGACTTGGCAGCTTGTTCGATAATAGCCTGAGCAGAAGCCGGAACAATTGATGTATTCGAATTTGAAGAGCCAGGTTGTGGTACAGATGGACTTGAGATGCCACCGCCACCGCCTCCTGAGCCGCCCCCAGTGTTGCCGCCAGGGACAGGATCAGTGGAATTATCTACACGCAGGACAGCGTTGGCAGAATAAACGATTTTACTGTTATCCGGGCGTTTCGCAATCGAATCATTATTCACTACTTCAAAATTTAATAACTGCGCAGCAAAGACATTAATTTCGTAAGTTCCGTTCGGAAGATTTTGAATGACAGCGTTATTGTCAACAGCATTATACTTGTTAGTAAGCCCTTGGAACTTATACTCCCCTGGACTAAAATACTCATTGATAGAATCCGTAATTTCTATTGAGTAATAACCAATTGTTTTGTTGTTTGGAATATCAACAATCTCAATTAACATCAAATTTGTATCATCTGCAAGTAACTTGAAACTAAGATCCGTGGATCGTTGTGTACCTTTGTTCGGGTAAATCACTGAGTTAGTAAGTGCAAGCTCCTGAATTCCTAATCCGTTAACAGGTTGTTTGTCCCCCACATAAGCAACAAATGGAAGATGCAAATCAGGTGCGCCGGGACTCGATAGATTGATTTGACCTTCATAAAAACCTTCTTCAGCATTGTCTTCTACATTTAGTGTTAACTGAAATTTCGTAGTGTCACCAACGTAAGCAGATACAGCGCTTTGGCTGAGAACAGCTTCAACACCGTTATGTTCAAAATGCCAGTCAATATCAGCAGTGTAACTCACCTCTGACGAGGAGATATTTTTTAACTGCAGCTCTTTCGTTGTAATTGATCCGGGAAGAACTACGCCGAAGCTCGCTGATGAGTTGTAGTTAATTACTTTTTTTGGATTGTAGTTTGGATCGAGAATCGTGATAGGTTCGACCGCCTGCAGCAGGGCTGGAGTTTGAAGGGCAGCGGCAACATTAGCGCGACCTGCTCCTTGCTCATAGGCGTTATATATATATTCATTCGAATCATATAAAACTTCTGCCGTATTCGTCAAAGCGGATCGAATGTCAAAATGAGACCAGTCCGGATATTTCTGTTTGAGAAGAAGCGCCAAACCTGAAATATGCGGAGCTGCCATACTGGTTCCATTGAATCTCTGATACGCGGTCTCATAAGAGGGTCCACCGTAAGCTGGTATAGTCGACATTATGTTTACACCAGGCGCAACAATATCTGGTTTGATGCCTAATACGGAATCAGAGTTTGGTCCTCTAGCAGAGATGGCGGCCATAAAATCCCCAGGTAGAGTATCCTCTTCGTATGTGTCATCGAAGCTCACCTTCAAGGTTTGGTCGGGATTACCCAGTAAAGTCCTTGCCAGTGCCCTTCCTTCAACTCCCTTTAAATTAAAAGTAGGAACAAAGAGAAAGCTGTCGCCTAGATTATCAACAATAAAATCATCTCGATCAGTAATGTTGTTACTTAAATCAACTTCACCATTCAGTGCAGTACCATTGAACAACAGAACGGCTTTCGCTCCGAAATAGCCAGCATAATAAACTTTTTCGAAATAGGTAATATCTCCGCGAGAGATCAATACAACCTTATCTCGAACATCTTTATTGATGAAATCGTTCATTTTTCCAAGTCCGGCATACACGACCTCAACTGGTGAGTTACCCATAATTGAAGCGAAATCGGAATTTCCCGTCGTCCAGGCCATGACTCTAAAGTCGAGTTTGTCATAAGTTGCTGTTGTAACCGAGCCAGCATCCTGAAGTTGAGGGGTTAGAGCCCCTGAATATAGCTGGCTTTCGGTGTTTACTGCCCCAACGGAGATAGCTAATTGTGATGTTGCAGGTGCTCCAATTGAATAATAATCAGGCCCGGCATTTCCGTTGGCGACTACGACGATAGTTCCCGATAATATCGCATTGTTAATAGCGATGGCATGTGGTGAATTCACGTTTTTGTTCGAATCTGAGCCAAGGGACAAATTAATAACATCTACACCGTCTTTAACGGCATGTTCGATACCGTCAATAACTTGAGCAGTAGATCCTGACACCGCATTTGGATCTTTTTCTGTAGCGTTATGTCCTAGAACTTTATATGCGTACAAGTCGGCTTCGTAAGCGATCCCTTTTTGTACAATGTCACTTTCGGTGTTTTGGGCTCGTCCGATAATTGTTCCGGCCACATGAGTCCCATGGGAGGTTCCAATAAAACCTTCAAGTGGATAATCCTCATAAGGGTCGTTATCTCGATTAAATGAGTCATAACCGCCTTTGTAGGCTGGACTTATGTCGGGATGCTTGTAATCTACTCCTGTATCAACAACTCCAACTTTTAGCCCTTTTCCTGTCAGACCCTCTGCCCAAGCAAGGTCGGCTCCGATTTGTTTAATCGGATTAATGTCGTAGCTGGAGTCTGGATCTGTAGAAGAGGATTCAATAGGAATAGGATACCAAGTGCTGTTCTCCTGAATCGATTTAACTCCGGGTATTTCTGCAAGCTTTGGAATTTCGTTGGCAGGGATCGTAATCTCCATACCATTTAGAACTGTATTATATTGATAGTTAATGTCCAGATTGAGGCCTTGATCGCTGGTTTCTTCAATAAATTCGTGCTGTTCCTGATCTACACTTTCTTCTGTTGCTGTTGCAGCTAAAGACCGAAGACCGATGTCAGAAGCATACTTGCCTACTGCTGCCGGTTGTCCTTCTAGCTGTACAATGACTCGAATTTTATTGCTAGATTCTGTGTCAATCTCTGGTGAAACGTATGTCTCCCCTATATCGTACGATGGCTGTAGTAACTGTCGAGGTAGAGGGCTTGCACCTGCGTCAGCAGCGGGAAAGGTACTGAGGATCAGGCCCAATGCCAATGTAACAGCAGGCAATTTGCGAAAAAAGGTTGAACGATTACTCAAAATAAATCTCCTCCAGATGACAAAATTTTACTCCTGCCATAGATAATTTATTATCTATAAAAAGTAAATAATAAGAATATTTTACCATACAGGATGCCTGTAATCTATTAAAAATTGGAAGAAAACAAAGTATTTTCATATATATACTGAATTTAAAGTATGAAATCATCAGATTTGAGAGATTTTATTGCAGAATAGTTTAGGAATGTGACAAAATCAATACTAGGTAATAAAGACAAATAATAGGGGGTATCCAGTTGAAAAAAGCGATAGCAACAACAGGAAAGATTTTGCTTGGATTCACTATGTCTATCATTTTCATCGTAATTATTTCAACAATTCTGACCATGACTGGAGCAATGCAAGAATGGAACATGCAGTTGATTACACCTACGGGAATGATTTTTGGTGGGTTGCTCGTATATTTCATTTTTGAAAGAAAGAACAAATGGAGCATTGGGTTTAGACAGACGAGACTAGGCATAAATTTAATAGAAGGAATGGCTTCGGGTATATTATTCATCTCCCTAGCATTTTTAGGGATTTGGATACTTGGCGGAATACATATTGATCATTTTCAGTTTGATGCGATAGCTTGGAACTTGCTGGGTACACAATTTGTAGTCTTTCTTTTTGTTGCGGTGGGTGAAGAGCTTTTATGTCGCGGATATTTCCAAGGATTGATAAAACATAATTACGGATTGCGACCAGCTATATATGTACCTTCAATTATTTTTGCATTGCTTCATTTGGGAAATCCGGGCATTTTAATGAATCCTTTGCCTCTATTGAATATTTTCCTGGTTGGAGTGTTGTTTGCATTGACCCGCGAGCTGACTCAAGGCTTGTGGTTTCCGATAGGATTTCATTTAACTTGGAACTTATTTCAAGGAAATGTGTTTGGATTCGCAGTGTCCGGTACGGACCCGGGTGGGTTTATGACGATTGCTCCACAGGGGAGCTCCTTAATCTCTGGGGGCACATTTGGTGCAGAGGGGAGCTTTATCACGACTATTATTTTGATTGTGGGCTGCATTATTGCATTGACTAAGCTACAAAAGCCGAAATCCGGCAAGTTTAATTTATCGAGATAAAAAATTAATCATTTTTAACCTAACCCATGAGGGTTAGGTTTCTTTGCATAAAGGAAAACAAGGCTGGATAAGATATGACAAAGAAATATTGATCAAATTCAAAGAAAAATGATTGCGCACTTCAAATTGATATGTTACTATGACAATGTACCGAAAACGTTACCGATAAGGATTTCGGTAGAATTAGAAAGCGTTAACATTTTTTGCTGAAAACTTTCGTGTACGTTTAATCAAATTTTTAATCATCAAAAAGAGGGGGATAAAAAATGAAGGTTAAAAAGCTTTTAGGTATGGCGCTGGCTTTAACTCTTGTTGCCGGTTTGGCAGTAGGATGTGGCAACAAAAACGAAAACGCAGGTACATCCAATACTCCAAGTAACTCTGGTACAGCAACTAAAGGTGCTGGGGAAATTTACTTCCTTAACTTCAAACCAGAAATCGCTCCAATTTATGAGAAGATTGCTAAGGATTACGAAGCAGAAACTGGGGTTAAGGTTAAAGTTCAAACTGCTGCAGCTGGTACTTATGAAACTCAGTTGAAGGCTGAGATCGCTAAATCTGATGCTCCAACGATTTTCCAAATGAACGGGCCGGTTGGATATCAGAACTGGAAAGATTACACTTTGAATTTGAAAGATACTAAGCTTTACAGCTACTTGTCTGACCAAAGCCTTGCTGTAACTGATGGCGATGGCGTTTATGGTATCCCTTACGTTGTAGAAGGTTATGGCATCATTTATAACAACGCTATCATGCAAAAATACTTTGCACTTGCTGACAAAGCAGTATCCGTCTCCTCAATGGAAGAAGTTAACGACTTCGCTACTTTGAAAGCGGTTGTTGAGGATATGACTGCCAAGAAAGATCAGCTTGGAATTAAAGGCGTATTCTCTTCTACTTCCCTCGCTGCTGGTGAACAATGGAGATGGCAAACTCACTTAGCTAACATACCGCTCTACTATGAATTCAAAGATAACACTGAGTATGACAACACGATTCTTGCTGGTCTTGCTACTAATGAAGCTCAATTCAAATATGCAGACAACTTCAAGAACATTTTCGACCTATATATCAACAACTCGGTTACTAAAGGTACGCTTCTTGGAAGTAAATCTGTAACTGATTCCATGGCTGAATTTGCTCTTGGTCAATCAGCTATGGTTCAAAACGGTAACTGGGCATGGGGACAAATCAACGAAGTTGGCGGTAACGTAGTAAAAGCTGAAGACATCAAATTCTTGCCTGTATACACAGGTATGCCAGATGATAAGAGTCAAGGTCTTGCAATCGGTACTGAGAACTACTTCGCAATTAACAGCAAAGTATCACCTGAGAAGCAACAAGCTTCTATCGCTTTCTTGGAATGGTTGTTCTCCAGTGACAAAGGTAAGGCTTATGTAACAAATGAACTTGGTTTCATCGCTCCATTCAACACATTTAAAGACAACGAAAAACCTGCTGATCCACTTGCAAAAGAAGTGTTGGCATGGATGGAAAAAGACGGAATCACTTCTGTACCTTGGACATTTGCAGCATTCCCAAGTGAAGAGTTCAAGAACATTTTTGGTGATGCACTCTTGCAATACGCTCAAGGCAACCAAACTTGGGATCAAGTTGTAACTGCATTCAAGGATGCCTGGAAGTCTGAAAAAGCTAAATAATGACTGATTAGTTTATGCCACGGTGTGCCTTTCACGGTGCACTGTGGCATAAATTTCTAGATGAGAAAAACCTGCTGAACCTCATTATTTTTTAATCCTGGATAAGGAGAAGAACATCATGCAAAGGTCTATAAAAAAATACTTTCCTCTTTTTGCATTACCAACCATACTGGCGTTTACAATAGCATTTGTAATTCCCTTTATTTTAGGGGTATACCTGTCCTTTACAGAATTCACAACAGTGAATAATGCTAAATGGGTAGGGTTTAGTAATTATATTAAAGCATTTTCTAACAAAGAATTTCTTGATGCATTATGGTTTACAGTAAAATTCACAGTCGTAAATGTCATTACAATAAATGTACTTGCTTTTACTTTTGCTTTATTACTTACACGTGGAAAAAAAGGCACCAACGTATTCAGAACGATATTTTTTATGCCGAACTTGATCGGCGGGATCGTGCTCGGTTATATTTGGCAACTGATTATTAACGGTGTTTTGTATAAATTCGAAGCTACACTAACCTCTGATGCTAAGTATGGCTTCTGGGGATTGATTGTTCTCATGTGCTGGCAATTAATTGGTTACATGATGATCATCTATATCGCAGGTATTCAGAATGTATCGAAAGATGTTATTGAAGCAGCAAAAATTGATGGATGTACGCGTTTCGGAATTTTACGTAATGTAACCATCCCGCTGGTTATGCCTTCGATTACGATTTGCTTGTTCCTTTCATTGTCCAACTCATTCAAATTGTTTGACCAGAACCTGGCGTTAACTGCAGGTGCTCCGGCTAAACAAACGACGATGCTGGCGCTTGATATTTATAATACCTTCTATGGAAGAGTAGGTTATGAAGGCGTTGGTCAAGCTAAAGCCGTAGTATTCTTTATTCTTGTAGCTCTCATCGCTTTAATACAACTTAAGATGACCAGAAGTAAGGAGGTTGAAAACTAATGCAGCAGAAGGCGCGTATTCAAAATGTTGTAATTTTCATCATAATGTTGGCCTTGGCGGTGTTGTTTCTATCTCCGATCTTTATCGTCCTAATGAACTCCTTCAAAGGAAAATTCTTTATCAGTGATGCACCTTTTAAGCTGCCGGACAGTACGACTTTCGTTAAACTTGAGAACTATACGAGCGGTATTGAGAAGACAGGATTTATCAATGCATTTGGTTTATCTTTGTTCATTACAGTATTCTCTGTCGGAGTTATCGTCTTGTTCACGTCCATGACTGCATGGTATATCACAAGAGTCAAGGGTAAATTTACAAATACGTTGTATTATGTGTTCGTGTTCTCCATGATCGTTCCATTCCAAATGGTAATGTTCACGATGTCGAAGGTTGCTAATATGACGTATATTGATAATCCAATCGGGATTATTTTGATTTACTTGGGCTTTGGATCAGGCTTATCGGTGTTCCTGTTTAGCGGATTTGTAAAATCCATTCCACTTGAAATTGAAGAAGCGGTTATGATTGATGGATGTAATCCGGTGCAATCCTTCTTCAAAGTTGTATTGCCGATTTTAAAACCGATTGCGATTACAGTAGCGATTCTTAATGTCATGTGGGTATGGAATGACTATCTGTTACCACTCTTGGTTATTGGTTCGGAGTGGAAAACAATCCCGATTGCGATTCAGTACCTTAAGGGTGGATATGGTTCGATTGATATGGGCGCAATGATGGCTATGTTGGTTCTGGCTATCGTTCCTATCGTTATTTTCTTCCTGACTTGTCAAAAGTATATTATTGAGGGCGTTGTTGCCGGGGCTGTTAAGGGTTAATCGCAGGGCAAGGATAGTCGTTTAAAAGTAGGGTGTTCCTAACAGGTGATTTCAAAGTCCCTAGAATACCCTGCTTTTTTATATCCAGCATGTTTTCAAGCGATTTAATTGCTATATTCTCATTTATAATATAGCATTATAGAGAAACGATTACTTAGTATTATTTTTTGGATGAAATAAGGTGTAAGGGAAGAACGTGTATGGCTTCAATTACGATAATAGATATTGCAAAAATGTGTGGTGTTGGAGTTACTACGGTGTCTCGCGCGATCAATAATCATCCTGACATTAGTGAAGAAACTAAAGCGATGATTATGCAAGTGATCAAAGAGAACCACTATGTGCCGAATAACAGCGCAAGAAATTTAAAGCGTTCCGCATCGAAGACGATTGCTGTGTTGATTAAAGGGATAACAAATGCCTTCTTCAACAGGTTGATTCAAGTATTTGAGAAGGAAATCCAGCAGAAGAAATATTCGTTTATACTCCAGAGAGTTGACGATAAAGAAGATGAACTTGAAGTTGCCATAGAATTGGAAAAGGAAAAACGTCTTAGAGGAATCGTATTTCTCGGAGGTTATTTTTCCCATGCTAAAGAAAAGCTTGAACAGCTTTCAGTACCTTATGTTCTGTGTACCATTGGCATGACGGAGGAATTCGATCCTAATGAGTATTCCTCGGTTTCGGTTGATGACTTCAAGGAAAGCTACAAAATGGTAGATTATTTGTGCAGTCAAGGTCATAAGAAAATCGCTCTTATTTCTGCCACGATGGACGATGTAAGTATCGGGAAGCTGAGACTTGAAGGATACAAGAAAGCGTTGGCTGATCATGGTTTGGCGTATAATGAACGATTAGTAAGATGTATGAAGGAAGATCTGGAAAGTTATTCCATGAAAAATGGTTATGTGGTCACCAAAGAGCTGTTAGAGTCCGAGGACGAGTTTACGGCTATTTTTGCGATATCTGACAGTTTGGCGATAGGTGCTTGCAAAGCGATCTTTGAAGCAGGCAAGCGAATTCCGGAAGATTATTCTGTGGCAGGATTTGATGGCGTGGATATTTCTTATTACTACAATCCATCTATAACGACGATCCGGCAGCCTGCTGAAGATATAGCTGAAGAAACAATTAAAATCCTGTTTGATCTAATTCATAAGAAAACTACACACATTCATAAAGTGTTCCCTGCAGAATTAGTAGTTCGGGAGTCTACGATGCGTATTGAGTAAGGATAATCTTGCAATGCAGTTTTATCTCTCTAAAATAAAGCCCAGTCTACTTAGACTGGGCTTTGGATATGTAAATATTTGTTTCTGTTTATGGTAAATACATGTAAAATGCATTAATATTGGAGGAAGTATAAATAGGGAAGGGTGGAATAGATTGAAAACTAGAAAAATGGCATTGCTAACTGTAATAGCGTTATCATTGATGCTGCCACAAGGGTTAGCTTCGGCAAATACAGTGACGGTAACTACAAATGCATCGGGCAGCTCATCTCAAATGGATGCTCCCTTGTATACAGGAGATGACTCAATAACTGCGGAATCTGAGAATGTTAAGTTTTCCAAGGATCAAGCAATCGCTAAAATCAAGGAATTAGTGCCTTCGTTGAAGAACGCCAAGGTGGAATATGCTCAGCTGAGAGAGAATGATACATACATGTCCAATGATAGCTTTTTGATATGGGACATACAATGGAGAAATGGTGATTCGTATAGGGATTATAATGGAACCTCTACTCAGTTGAATGCAAATACCGGAGAATTGATTAATTTGTATGCCAATTTTTCTAGCCAAGAGGATGCATCATATTATCCTCCTAAGCTATCAAGGGAAGAAGCAAAGGAACAAGCGATAAAGTTTATTTCCAAGGTATTACCGTCCTTGAAAATTACGAATTTGCATTTACAGGATCAGTATTGGAACTCTACATCAACGGCGCTTTTTGGACCTATTCAATATAGTTATTTTTTTACGCTTAATCGTAACGGGATTCCTTCACTAGATAATGTATCGATGACTATAGATTCTAATGGGAATATCACTCAATACTCTAGTATTGCCGAGGGCTTGGAATATCCTTCTGCAACTCCTAAAATTTCAAAGTCTGCTGCTGAGAAAAAATTTAATAATGAGTTTAATGTGGAGCTATATTATGTTCCGGTAATTAAAAAAGAAGTTGTTCAAGAATGGATTCTTGGCTGGCGTCCTTCTGACGAATCTCTTTACGCTATTGATGCTATAACGGGAAAGAGATTGAACTACTCAGGAGAGTCACTATCTTCTACTAAGAATGAAAAAATAGCTGTTCCAAAAAGTAAATCAGTTTTTCAACCGAGAACTGAAAATACAGAGATGACGTCCAAGGAAGCAGTGGAAACTATTAAGAAGGTGGCAGTGATACCTTCAGGTCGTTCGCTCTCATCTCAAACCATAGGAAAAGATTACAACGATTCTAAGAGAAAAGTTTGGAGATTACTGTGGCAAGAAGATACTCCTAATATTGGGCAAGGCTATCCGCTTCAAACCGAGGGAGTAGTGGATGCAGTTACAGGTCAAATACTGGATTATCGTATTGAGAATTATGGATTGTCTGAAGGACAGGAATCTTTACCTGCACCAGTCAAAGGAACACCATTGACTAAGGAGACCGCGAAGCAAAAGGCATATGAATTTATTAACTCTTTGTATCCAGACGCCAGTTCTAAGTTAAAACTGCTGGAGTTTTCTGGTGAAGATCATTATAGCAAGGAGAGCGGACAGTATAGTTATCAGTTTGGTCTTTTTGTAAATGACGTTCCAGTCTCTAATGCCCTGACAAGCGTTAATTTTGATAAATATGGCCGTTTAACGAACTACTACGCTGACCGTATCACTGCTTTGGATAAAATCACATTATCTCCGGTTGCTTCTGTAACGAAAGAAACGGCATTACAAACCTATTCGTCACTTTTTAAATTGGATCTGAAATATAGTTATTCAGGTGGTTATTATAATAGTGCATCCAGTGTACCTGAAATCAAGCTCGTATATGAAGTAAACACAGAGGGTCAAGATCTATACAGCAACGTACTTGATGCCAATACCGGTAAATGGGTAAAAGTTAATGATTACTCTGTGTATGGAAATAAAGGAATAATAGCAGACGCGGTAGATTTGAAAGGACATTGGGCGGAGAAGGATCTGACCACCCTGATCGAGCATAAGATCATCGAGCTCGATGAGGAGAGCCGAATAAATCCGGATAAACAGGTGACGCTCGGGGAATGGCTCACTATGATGGTTAAGGCGGTAGCACCTTATTATTCGAGTTATACCAGCTATTCATATGGTGGAGATGAAAGCGACAAGAAGCCAATAGCAGGGGTTGCTCCAGACAATACTTACTATGATGTTGTTGGTTTTGCTGCCGAGCGAAAATGGATCGATTGGAATCAGACGCTGGAGCTCGAGGACAAACTGACACGTGAACAGCTGGCAGTTTCACTCGCTTCTATCGTGAACTACGATAAGTTCACATCATTTTTGAACCAGGATGCTTCTCTTAACCAGTTTAGTGATACCACATCCATTCAAAATCGGGGTGCAGTTGCCCTTAGTCTTAAATTAGGCCTCCTACAAGGACAGAATGGACAGATTAATCCTAAAGGAAATGTAACTAGAGCAGATGCAGCTACAATCATCATGAATCTTGTCAAACTTCAAGGTAAGATGGATCAGGTCATTAGTCAATAATATAAAATAACTGATACGAACTGCCTGGATTTTTCCGGGCGGTTTATTTATTTTTTGTCTCCCAATTACGCTGATTTGCTATTTTACTCTGTTGAAACTTGATGGGAAAGAGGTTGGAATGTGGAAAAGAAGATGAAGGAACAGATCAAGAACCAGCTTTTACAGCTGGCGGATCACAAGTATCAGAAGTTTGCTACATCACTTATTCCGAATGTTGATAACGATACTGTATTAGGCGTACGGTTGCCTGAGCTTCGTAAACTTGCTAAATCATTGGCTAAGGATAATTGGAGAACATATCTTAAGGCGAGCCTTAAGGGCTCAGAGAGTGAGTATTTTGAGGAGATTATGCTACAGGGAATGTTGATCGGCTATGTAAAGGCAGATATAGAAGAAATACTGGAATACGTAGGCAATTTTGTGCCGAAAATAAACAATTGGTCCATATGCGACAGCTTCTGCATTGGGCTTAAATTTACCAATAAAAATAAAGACAAGGTATGGCCTTTTCTACAGTCATACCTATCCTCGACTCAGGAATATGAACTGCGATTTGGCGTCGTTATGCTGCTGAATTTCTTTGTTGATGAGGAGTACATTGATGAAGTTCTAAGGCTACTGAATCGTATCGAGCATAAAGGCTACTATGTGAAAATGGCAGTTGCCTGGGCGGTCTCTATATGCTTCATAAAACTGCCCGGGCAAACGATGGTATTGCTGCGGAACAATACGCTTGACGATTTCACCTTCAATAAAGCGCTGCAAAAAATTACAGAGTCCTACCGTGTCGATCAAGAGACAAAAATGCTCATAAGGGGAATGAAGCGTAAAGCTTAGCTGGGCTGGCGTGATGTCGGTTAGCTTTTTGAACAGCGTAATGAAGTAAGGAGTGTAATGGGTAATAGGTCGAAATCCACTCGTCATCAGGCAATTTTTCTCCTGTAGGTCCAGCTATAATAGCAAGATAACAAAATCAACAATTATTTGCACTATTATACATAACGAATAGACTTACAAGCTTAATACAATTATGATCAAAAAAACAGTAAGCAACATGTTTAATTGACCGATGGAGAGTGAATCCTATGAATATTTTGATACTGAAGCATTTTGAATTAGGCAATTATGATGTAGTTCATCAATGGGCTGAGCAGCGCGGCTATAATGCTTGGATTCGAGAAGCTACCATAGGATTATCAAGGAAGGAATTCGATACAGCTGATTTAATTATCATTATGGGCGGACCGATGAGTGTATATGAAGAGGAAACCTATCCATGGTTAATTCAAGAGAAGGAGTACATACTTGAAGCAATCAGGCAGAACCAAAAGGTGCTGGGGATTTGCTTTGGCGCTCAAATGCTGGCAGAATTGTTAGGAGGACGTGTCTATCGTCATGATCACAAAGAAATAGGATGGCATCGTATATCAAGAACGGGTGAAAATCATCCTTGGTTGCAAGATCTACCGGAGGATTTCTATTCATTTCAGTGGCATGGTGACACCTTTGAGCTGCCGCAAGGGGCAGTGTGGTTAGCCCAATCTGAAGGATGCAGGAATCAGGCGTTTGCTTATAATGAGAATACGGTCGGATTACAGTTCCATTTGGAGACGTCCCCAGAGAGTGTCGAATTGATGCTGCATCATTGGAAGGACGCATTGGTGGAAGCACCTTATATACAGACCAAAGAGCAAATCGTGAAGGAAATGGATCGGAGCGAAACGGCCATCGGCATATTATACAGCATTCTTGACCGTATAGCTGGTTAGATTGCTTCAGGAGGAGACAGGAATGAGACATAATATTCAAGTTCCCTTTGGATACGAACCACCTCAGAAGAAGCGCAAAGGGACACTGTTTTATTATGATACCTTTGAAGAAGTAACAGAAGAAGACTTGGAACGTGCTGCTGCAGTAGCTGCGGGCAGGGATTTTGAGAAGCTAGTGTTGTATCCCCTGCATGAGGAAACGGTTAGAAGGATGTACCGCCATGTAACGGTCAGCTCGTATTATAAACGGGAGGATCGCCTTCATGACTGGAGACGGCATGCTGGACATCGGCATGTTATCGTTGAGGGCTGGGAGGGGAAAAGAAAGAAGTACACTCCACTCGAAGCAGCGCTTCGTCATTTGACGGAGAACTATTCAGCTCCTTATTTTGTATACGTAACACCGGAAATGGCGAATGTGCTGGCTTCCTTCTCTTCCTTTGAAGAATGGATTGTGAAGGTTAGATTGATATTGACGGCTCAACCTCAAAATTTGCATCCACGGCTTCAGCAGTATCATCATCGTTGGGATGCAGGGGAGGATCAACAATGAAACGTAGCATATGGGCATCGCTCTTCATTGTATTCGTTATTGTCATAGTAATTGGAGGATGTTCAAAGGGTTCCAGCTCATCTTCAAATGGACAGGCCGGAGGTGCGGAGGAACAGCAAGGGCAAAATCAGGATGAGACAAATTCATCTAGTGAACCTGTAGATCCTATCCGGGAGCAGCTGAACCAAATGACAACCGCTGAAAAAATTGGTCAGCTTGTGTTGGTGGGGATGGACGGTGTAACAGCTAATGCCAATACACGAGAATTAATCGAGAATTACCATGTGGGTGGGTTTATATTTTATAAAGACAACATTAAAAATTCTGAGCAGACTTTGACACTGATTAATCAACTAAAGATTGATAACAAAAACTCCAAAATTCCATTGTTTCTTAGCGTAGATGAGGAAGGTGGACGGGTTACGCGGCTGCCCGGTGATTTTCTAAAAGCACCTTCCGCCGCTAAAATTGGGGCCACTGATAAAGTGGAGGCTGCTTCAGAAATTGGCGCTGTAATAGGCCAGCAGCTGAGCGGGTTTGGTCTGAATATGGACTTTGCTCCTGTTCTTGATATTAACAGTAATCCGAACAATCCAGTTATTGGAGATCGTTCTTTTGGCGATAATGCTGATGTTGTTAGCAAAATGGGGGTAGCAGCAATGAAAGGGCTTAGTCAGCAGGGGATTATTCCTGTGGTGAAGCATTTTCCGGGCCACGGTGACACATCGGTTGATTCACATATTGGATTGCCTGTAGTTGAGCACAATATGGATCGACTTCGCGAATTGGAGCTTGTACCTTTTCAGAATGCAATCGCTGAAGGGGCTGACGTTGTCATGATTGCACATCTGCTTATGCCAAAGCTTGACCCTGATCATCCGGCATCTTTTTCTAAGGCAATCATTCATGATCTGCTCCGGGAGGAGCTTGGTTTTGAGGGAGTTGTCATTTCCGATGATATGACGATGGGTGCTATAACAAAAAATTATAATGTGGATGAAGCAGCGGTTGAATTTATTGCGGCAGGCGGGAATATTGTGCTTGTTGGGCATGAGTATCTTAAAGAGAAGACCGTAATCGAAGCCATTAAGTTGGCTGTTGAAACAGGGGGAATTTCTGAAGAGACGTTAAATAGTCGAGTTTATGATGTGTTGAAGCTGAAGCATAAATATGGACTTAGTGGAGAGTTGGCTAAAGGGCCTGACGTGAAATCTATAAACAAACAATTGCAAACGATGCTGGATAAATACGGTGTCAAATAGCAAATGCATAATGGAAATTTATTTGTAGTAACTATCTGCCTACACCAAACGTATATCGGGTGACTGTTCTTAAGAACAAGAACAAACTTTACGAGACACAATAGGCAGGAGGTAGCGCAAATTGCTGCTAAAACTTAAAAAAATGGGATATCCCGCAAAAATATATTTGTACGTATTTCTAGTTATCGCAACTGTAATCGGGATGAAATATGTGGTTGAGACGACTTTGCCAGAGGGAGGGAAACCTCCTTATTTATTTTTGATATGGAATACTTTTTTAGCCTGGATTCCCGTAGGATTAGCTGTAATGCTGGATTTAATCAGTGCAGGGACACGGAATAGATCGCTAAAAATGATTTTGCTACTCGGAATTGGCTTATTGTGGCTGTTTTTTTATCCGAATGCGGCTTATCTGCTAACTGATCTTCTGCATCCATTTCATCGCTATCCGATCGAGTCTGACTTTTGGTGGGAAAATTCCTTTTGGAATCATTTATTTACTGTACTTTTCACTGCATTGCTTGGGCTAACTCTGGGAACAGTATCACTGGCTTCAGTACATGGTCTTGTCAGACAATCCTTAGGTAAATTCGCTGGCTGGGCATTTGCAGTGATCGTCCTGCTGCTGAGCAGCTTCGGAGTTTATCTGGGGCGATTTATACGCTGGAATAGCTGGGATATCCTGCAGGAGCCTTCCTATGTTTTGAAGGAAACCTTGCTTTATTTTACCGATCTCAATAATGTGTCACATGCGGTATCATTTTGCAAATGGATATTTCTAATTACCTTCTTCAGTTACGTGGTAATGTATTTGTTCAGAACAATCAATGTGCACAATACAAGCGTGAAAAGAGACAGTGGAGAAGTTGCAGATTAACCATGTGATATGCCTGTGATGATTTGTTACACAATTGAAATATACCTGTGATCAATCCCTAATAGTAAGAGGGTACACTTATTACATGACCCCCTTTTGAATATATTTGTCTTAAGAATCCAGCGGTGTTACCGTGGATTCTCTTTTTTTTGTGATTTGTAAACTACAATGGTACGATGACCTTTTGCTTATTCTTAAAATATACCCATTCGGAATAGCCGATCTCTTTTAACCGTTTTGCAACATCATCCCATTCATCAGCCACCCGTTTTGGAGTATGGGCATCTGAACCGAAGGTTACTTCTACTCCCAAATGAAGTGCTCTCTCCAAAATGGCATCAGAAGGATACCAGCCGCCTGACAATTTGGTTTTGCCGGATGTATTGATCTCAATAGCGATTTGATTTTCGGCGATTACCCGCAGTGTCTCATCGATCGCTGCATCGGCCGGAATATCAGAAAAAGCCGGGTAATTCCCTTTCATCGCGTCGATATGTCCCAAAATCTGAAACATTCCGCTGCGGGCAGATTGCTGTATTAAGGAGTAGTAAGCCTCTTTTGTGGCGATCTTGTCCTGCTTGTTTTGGTTTTTCCAACGATTTTTGTTAAAAATACTTACTTCGCTGACACTATGCACCGAACCGATAATGTAATCAAACGGATACTGCGCCAATACTTTACGATAAACCTCGGCATGAGCGGGGAAAAAATCAGATTCAATACCGAGCAAAACATCAATGGTCCCCTCGTACTCTTGCTTCAGCTTCAACACTTCTTCTACATAATTGGCAAATTCCTTCTTCGCCATTGCGATATGGGGAAAGGGATGTTCTTCTGGATCTCCAAAATAGGGAGTATGGTCACTAATACCGATGACCGACAATCCGGCGGCGATGCCAGCTTCAATGTAATCACGAATGTTTCCGTCAGCATGACCACAGCGAAAATGATGTGTATGTAGATCGAATTTCATGTTGTTGCTCCTTTCTTGTTTAAACCTGGGACCTATTCCGAGCTAATAAAATTCGTTTCAGGCATTCCCTTTAAGTCGCAAAGGAACTGCTGCATGGCAGAGTTGATATAGCGGCTGGATTTATAGATGACTCCAACAGGATGAGTGACTTCGAGTTCAGGAATATGCACGACTTTTAGAGTTCCTTGCCGCAGCTCGCGCAGTATAGATTGTCTGGAGATGATCGCTGCACCCAAATTGAGCTCGACCATACGCTTTACTTCCTCACTACTGGACAATTCCATCACAATATGTGGTTCAATCTCATTCTCTTTGAATACCTCGTCAACGAATCTGCGGCCTACAGTATCAGGCGACAGCATGATTAATGGAACCTCTCGTAATGTATCCAGAGTAGGCATTGAGTTGTTAGCAAGCGGGTGGAGTGGAGAGACGACCAATTCGAACGTATCGTAATACAGCACTGATGACAGAACTTGAGGATTGTTCTCGATTAAATAGCCAATCCCGATATCAACGAGCCCTTGCTCGACGTTCTGATAAATAAGACATGAGGGCATGGATTGAATTGTTGTTTTGATTAATGGGAACTGATCTTGAAAATAGGATAATATACGCGGGAGAATCTGAATGGCGATTGAGGTAGTTGTACCTAGAACAATATGTCCTTGAGGTGTATGCTCCATGTCAGACAGTTTTTGCTTAAGCTCCTCCACAATATCCAGGATTTGTTCAGCACGGTCGAGAAATACTTGTCCCCGATCGGTTAATGTCACAGGTTGGTTACGATCAACAAGGACGGTATTGAATTCATCTTCCAGGCTCTTGATCTGAGCGGAAACAGCGGGCTGCGTCAAATTCAGCATTTCGCCTGCCTTTCGGAAGCTTCTGGTTTTAGAGATCATAATTAGTGTCTCCAATTGACTTATATTCACTCGTAATCCCCCTTTCATGATTTTCTCTGCCGAGGCTTGATTTTATTAATTATAGGTGATTTTCTGTAGTGAAATCAATGATTCTAAAGAGAACTAGTATGGAGAAACTATGTAATTCAAGATAATGATGAGTAAAGGGTTGGATTTTTAATGACTTATAATTAGGAATAAAGTATAATAAACTTCAATGAAAAGTCGGGACTTTGGTAGCGGTATTATTCTTTTTCATAGGAAAGGGGAGCCTATAGTGAAAGCGGAAGTGATCAATCCTTTTCTTGAATCCGCACGTTCGGTTATTGAACAAGTTATCCAAATTTCTCCTTCCACTGGCAGCATGGGTGTTAAGGAAGTAGTTCCGCTTCGGGACCACATTTGGATACAGGTTGGTATGACCGGCCATTTTAGCGGTATGGTAGTTTTCGGGCTGCAGGAAAATGTTGCTCTTCGGATCGTATCGGCGATGATGGGTGGGTTTGTTTTGACTGAAATGAATGAGATGGGACAGAGCGCGATCTCTGAGCTGGGAAATATGATAAGCGGTAACGCCAGTACTATTTTGTCCAATCAAGGCTTTGCTGTAGATATTACGCCTCCTCGAGTCATTACAATGGATGTTATCCATGCAGAGACTGGCCCTCGCAAGGCGTTATGTATACCACTCTTGATGGATGGCATTGGTGAATTGGATATTCAGGTCATGATCTCATAAAATAGAATCAAATGTCCATGTAGTGGAAGGGATGAGGGATCATGTCGCTGAATGATAAAGTGATCGTCGTTACAGGGGCTTCCAGCGGAATCGGTGCATTGGCCGCACAAATGCTGTCAGAACAAGGAGCTACAGTAGTACTTGCGGCAAGATCGGTGGATAAGCTGCAAGAGGTAAGCACTGGAATGATGGGAGCATATAAGCTGCTGGAGCTGAATGTAGGAGATCAACACTCTGTAGACTCGGGATTCAAACAAATTTACGATGAATTTGGAAGAATCGATTGCTTGATCAACAATGCTGGCTATGGATCATTTCAGTATTGTGATGAGATGCCGGTAGAGGAATTTGCCGAGATGATGAACGTGAATTACTTGGGAGTCGTTCGCTGCACGAAAGCCGTACTTCCAATGATGAAGGCGGCCAGCTCAGGACGAATCGTTAATGTTGCTTCAATTGCTGGCAAGATTGGAACCTCTAAATCAACCGCCTATACAGCCACCAAACACGCGGTTCTTGGATTCAGCAGTGCGCTAAGACAGGAAGTGCGTGAATACGGAATTACGGTCTCAACGATTAATCCAGGGCCTATTGATACACCTTTCTTCAACATAGCTGATCCGGAAGGACATTATGTAAACAATGTTAAATGGTTCATGATGAAGCCGGAGCGCGTTGCCAAGGCAATGGTAGCTGCTGTCAGAACCGGAACGACGGAAGTGAACCTGCCTTGGGTTGCTGGAGTAGGAGCGAAATTTTATCAATTGTTTCCAAGGCTTGCGGATGTTTTAAGCTATCGAATGTTGAACAAAAAATAATTATACTAAATCGACTGTCTCAAAGATGCAACAATGCTGTTGAGGCAGTCTTTTTTGTGTTTCAGGGCCGGCAGGTTGGTTGGAATGAAGTTATCGCATATAATGGAAATAATGATTACAACTAAAGGATGAAGAAGAATGACTAATATGACATTTGCCGGCTTAGGCATTGGAGAACAGCTTGTAACTAAATTAGGGGATTACGGCATTGTTGAACCGTCTCCGGTGCAGGCTGAATGTATTCCTGCTGCGCTGGCTGGCAAAGATATACTCGCTCAATCCCAGACAGGTACTGGCAAGACGCTAGCTTATTTGCTACCGCTGCTACAGACCATTCAGCCTGAGCAGAAAACGCTACAAGGGCTGGTTATGGCGCCTACTCAGGAATTAGCTATGCAGATCCATAGGGAAGCAGAAAAATACGGGGAATCGCTAGGTATCCATGTACAAGCTTTGATCGGAGGGGCTTCGACAAAGAGACAATTGGAACGCTTGAAGGTACATCCTCAGCTTGTGGTAGGTACACCTGGACGGATTCGTGAAATATTGGCTTTGAAAAAACTGAAGCTGCATACAGTGAAAACGGTTGTCGTGGACGAGGTGGACCAAATGTTTCAACTCGGCGGAACTGCCGATGTAGAGCATATTTTACGAGGAACATTGCGTGAACGCCAGTTGCTGTTCTTATCGGCAACGATTAATCCGGAAATTCGCAGCCTTGCAAATAGGGAGATGAAGGACCCGTTGGAGGTGGGCATCGATCCAGACCAGCGGACATCAAAATCGCTGGAGCATTTGTATTTTATTTGCGATGAACGCGACAAAATTGATACTTTGCGTCGAATTATTCGGCATTATAATTCGGCCCGGACGATAGTGTTCATTAATAATACAGCAGATATAGCTGAAGTGGAGGCCAAAATGAATTTTGTTGGTCTAAGTGCCGGGGCTCTGTATGGTGATGCAGATAAAACCGTTCGCAGTGTCGTTTTGCGTCGTTTCCGTGAGGGCAAAATTCATGTTCTGGTTGCTAGTGATGTTGCTGCACGTGGACTCGATATTGAAGATTTATCTTTAGTCGTTAATCTGGACCCACCGATCGATTCGGAGCATTATGTGCATCGTGTTGGACGGACTGGACGAATGGGGCGTGCTGGACTTGCTGTCTCTATCATTACGCCTAAGGAACAATTTATCATTCGCAAATTTTCAAGAGAACTTGGAATCGAAATACTTCCTCGCAGCTTGTATGGAGGACGAGTTATAGAAGCCGGAGACGAAAAGTCTACCGAACATCGCTCCGGTAATCGTGTCTTTAATGGAAATGGAAACCGTGAGCGAAATAGCAGTGAGGATAAAAAGCAAGCGGCCAATGGGAATAAGGATGCCCGTCTCTCCGGAAGACAAGGACAAGGCCCTAAAGAGACTACTAAATCGAACACTGGGAGAACATCCTCGAGTAAGCCTTCTATGCCGACTTCTGCCCGCAAAAAGGACAGTGATAAAGATCGTAAGAATAAAGGGGCTCCAAAGTGGCTTAAGGAAAAGCGCAACAAGGAGTAGCTGACTAGGACAGGTTTATATGGACATGAGGATGGTTGATAAAAATGGAGGGGAAGCCAAATGAACGAGCTTAATGAGACGACCGTATTGCAGGTCGAAGAGCTCAGCGGGGGATACAGTCTTGGTCGACCGGTACTTCATAATATCAGTTTTGAAGTCAAGCCAGGAGAAATGGTCGGTCTGATCGGATTAAACGGCGCTGGTAAGAGTACGACGATGAAGCACATTCTTGGCCTGATGCTTCCACATCAGGGAGGGGTTGTCGTACAGGGGAAAACGCGGGATGAGGACCCTGAGGGATATCAGTCCTCTTTGGCTTTTGTTCCGGAATCTCCGCTCCTGTACGAAGAGTTAACGGTCAGGGAGCATCTGGAGTTCGCTGCGAGAGCCTACGGAGTCAGTGAAGAAGATTATCGCCAAAGATCAGAGAGACTGCTTAAGTTGTTTAATATGGAGGAAAAGGTGGACAGCTTGTCCATGCACTTGTCCAAAGGCATGAAGCAGAAGGTGATGATCATGTGCGCCTTCGTTGCCCGGCCCCCATTATATATTATTGATGAGCCGTTTCTTGGACTTGATCCGCTAGGTATTCGCTCTTTGCTTGATTTCATGATCGAGATCAAGGGTGCGGGCTCATCCATTTTGCTGAGTTCACATATTTTATCGACCATCGAGAATTACTGTGATCGCTTCATCGTGCTCCACCGGGGAGCAGTTATCGCACAAGGTACGCTCGTTGAAATCGCTGAGCAGGCTAAAGCGCCTGGAGCTTCCCTTGAGGATATCTTCTATAGTCTGGTCAAAGGCGGAGATTAATCGATGAAGCTTCGAGAGTTGCGTAATAAGCGAAAGGTTTCCTTTTGGGCAAAAGTGCTTCCTTATCTACCTTATGCGTTCCAGAGTGGAGTACTCGTATTATCCCTGCTTCTGATCATCGCTTTCTCGGCATGGTATACAGCATTTCTACAGAATTTGCCTCCCGGTCTGCCAATTTTGTGGATGATGCTGGTGATATTAGGTCCGTTGACCGTCTATTCCGGATTTCGAACTTATGTTCAGCCTGCCGATGTCGTATTTCTGCTGCCTCAGGAAAATCGCATGAAGGAGTATTTAGCTCCGACTTATCGCAGCGGTGTAATTTACAAGCTCATTGGATTGTATGTTGTTTTACTAGTATTGTGGCCGTTATACATTCGTAATGGAGGCCAGACTCATCCTCTATGGCTGATTCTGATCGTGCTCTGTCTGCTAAAGATGCTAAGTGCTTACGGGGCATGGCAGGAGCTGAGAATTACGACAAATAGAGCCAGAATGGGCTATCGATTGCTTCGCTGGAGTTTTATCATACTGATGCTAGCTGCATGGTTATGGCAGCCTGCATGGAAGAGTATGTTGTTCATGGTGCTCGTGAGCGTTAATTATATCCTGGCACTGCGTTTTCCTATGAAGCATGTAGTTCCGTGGGACAATCTTATCGCTAACGAAAAAGCAGGAGCTGCAAAGGTCATGTTAATTTTGGGATGGTTTGTTGAGGTTCCTGCCGAGGGTCAAAAAGTGATCCGCCGCCGCTGGCTGTCTGCTGTAGGCAACCATATTACATGGACCCGCAAGACATCCTATCGATATTTGCTGGCTAAGACATTTGTACGCAGTGAGTTATTAGGTATCCTAATTCGCCTGGGACTTCTCGGTATGGTAGTCGTGGGTTGGAATGGCAGCACATGGCTTGGAGCCGGCATTTACCTATTCTTTATTTTTTTGACGGGTACACAGCTTACTTCTCTTCGATATGTGCATAGCGATTCCCCTGCTGCTTCTTACTATCCGATTTCCTCGGGAGTCCGTATGCAGGAAATAGTTCGGTTAGCTTCAAATGTTTTGTTGGGCCTTTCTTTACTGCTGTGGATTCCAATGGCTGTTGCTGAGGGTAGAAACTGGCCAATACTACTGGGCAGCCTCGTTCTAGGTATACTGCTTGCCCTTGGCATGAGATCATCATGGATCAAAAAGTGGCGGGATGATGAAGATGAGTAGAGTGAGTAAAATAAATGAAGGGGCTGTCCAGAAAGTCAGTGAAAACTGACTACTGGAAGCCCCGTTTTTGTTGAAAGTTAAAAATAGGCACAAAAAAACCGTCTTTTCCTGT
>NZ_FNBG01000015.1 GCF_900102215.1 Fontibacillus panacisegetis | reverse complement strand
CTGCTGTTATTACTGTCTTGACCCAATTGCCGTTCCAGTTCATGCACGCGTTTCTCGAGTTTAACGATTTGTTCAGCTTGAGAGGCAACGACGGCTTGGAGTTGTTGATTTTGTTTGACGAGAGCACGATTCTGCTGCTTTAGAGTTCGGTTATGTTCGAGGAGGGCATGAAAGAAGCTGGCGATCTCGGGGTCACCTTTGCAAATTTGGTTTACTTGCTCCTTGCTGAATTCCATCTCTTCACATCCTCATTTGGCTTTATCTACTATTTCGCGATGACTACACTTAAATTCCTTCTTGTTGAGGAACAAAAAAAAATCTCCCGGGTTGGGAGACCTAAGTAGTAACTATATTTCTAGCTATGTATTCACGAAACGCTTGCTAACATAATTTTTAATGCCAACTTTCATGGCGTACTACTCTCGTTACTAATATATCTGTTGAATTTTTTGACGAGAATTCCTTTGCGTAACATAAACATTCCTCGTAATTTCCCCATATAGCTTCTTGAAATGAATTATAAATATTGTCTGGCCTATAAATCGTATTTATTTTAACTATTTCTTTGCCTTCATAAAGCTCTATTTCTTGTAAAGCAGCTGAGAATATCAAAAATGTTGATTCGTCTATGTTTTGTTTCAACCAATCTTTAACTGCTACTCCATCTTCAATTAAAGTTAATCTTTCCAAAATTATTAGGGTTTTATATCCCATAGGTATTACTTTTGCGATCTTATCGAAGTCTATGGCATTAAATAGATAAGAGAAGCCAGAGGCATAGATAAAGTATTTAGCATCTGCATCTACATCAAAAGGGTTTCTCTTCTCTCCTTCAGGAAAATCATACGTAATTATTGGATATTTACTCACTTAAACTACCTCCAGAGTTTGTTTACTGGTATTTCAAGCAAACCTACCTAACGTTTTTGTATTCACGAAACAACCCGGCCTTAGATAGCTCTTCTACGAGTTATATACAAGATATCTTCTTTGCTATTATGTGTGTAAATATGGCAATATCTCTATACGGGCTCTGATGCCCAAGTTCAAATTCAAGTTTAATTGTTTCGGCATGCCATTCTTCATTCTGTTTAATATCATTATCTGAGATGTATCCGTAAATGTTATGTATTCCAAAATGTCCTACTATATCATAACCCGACTCACATAACCATGATGATAGTTGGTTATATGTATATGTCGTTATATCTGTCTGAATAATCCCACTATATTCCTTTTCGTTTCCAATACTGGCAAGTGCACTTCCAGGGTCTTTATTAATGATAGCTTTTTTCATTACTTTAGCTGTAGGATTATGTGCTATTAATGAAAGAAACCCATTCTCATTCTGACAATCACTAATAAGACGAATAAATTGCTTCGGCTCATCTACATACTCGAGTATATTATGGCAAAAAATCCAGTCGTAACTTCCAATATTATTAGCCACGTTCTCGTATTAATCGCTTATAAAATGAACTGGTTGTCCATTTTGTCTTGCTATTTCGATCATATTTGTTGTAGGTTCAATTCCAGTTACACTATTTCCTCTTAGTGCAAACTCATTAGAAGTTATCCCAAAACCACAACCAATATCTAAAATCGATTGTGGTTGCTGTATAAAGAACTTGTCGATTTGATGCCAGGCTGTTAGATAAAATAACCGTCCTCATGGCATCTGAGTATAGTTCATATATTGATTTATTGATTTTGAAAATGCTTCTATTGTTTTCATGTATGTTATGTCCTTTCTATATTACTCGGAAATATCATCTAACGCCCCCGTATTCATGAACTCGAGAGGCTTAAGTTTCGCCATGATCGGGTGGCTCTCGCCACTTACGCCTCACAGGATTGTGCTTGAGTCTTCTTCCCGGAAATGCCTCGGGCAAAACAAGGGACTTAGGTCCCGCAGCATGTATACGGTGTTATAGGAAGTTCTATTATCCACTTTTGTTTCATTACTAATTGTTTCTTTTATAGTTTTTTGAGAATTTCCTATAACTGCTCACGTCTTACATTTAATTCAAATATATATCAAAAAAGGTTTATTGCAATATCTCTAACCAAAAATAGAGTTTAAATATTATCAAGGAACGTTAAAGTTCCCATTTCCTAAATCGTTTCTTTTATATTATATTATAAATATAAGACTATTATTGCTATTACTAATATAAAGAGTTTCGAGCATAACAGTCATCTTTGGGGAGGAACCTGAATGAATGAAAATATACAGAATAACTCAGGTATTGAAATCGGAATCTATACACTCGGTGATATCGTACCTGATCCGCATAGTGGGCAATCAATTAGCAGTAGGCAACGGCTGCAGGAGATTATTGAATCCGCTAAGCTGGCGGATGAGGCTGGACTAGACATTTTTGGAATTGGTGAACATCATCGTTTAGATTACGCGGTATCTGCGACCTCCGTAGTCTTGGCTGCGATTGCTCAAGCTACCAAAAATATCAAACTTACTAGTGCCACTACAGTTCTAAGCACCACAGATCCTGTAAGGCTATTTGAGGAATATGCTACACTAGACTTGCTATCGAATGGACGAGCTGAAATTATCGCCGGTCGGGGCGCATTTTTGGAGTCTTTTCCCCTATTCGGGTATGACATTAGCGATTATGATACACTTTTTAATGAACACTTTAATCTATTCCAGAAGCTAAATCAGAAGGAGAGACTTACCTGGCAGGGCCAATTCCGTTCTCCTTTAATTGAAGCTGAAATTTCACCACGACCAGTCAAGCAGGAAATACCGATTTGGATCGGTTCAGGAGGTTCACAGCAAAGTGCTGAACGAGCTGGCAAAATGGGAACGGGAATGGCTTTGGCCATTCTTGGTGGTGCGCCTAACCGGTTTAAAGCATTGGTTGAGACCTATCGCGCAACAGGTATCGCATCTGGATACGAATTGTCCGATCTAAAAGTTGGGATTACAGGACATGGTTACATTTCAACGACTACTGGGCAAGCAAAAGATGAATACTATCCGTATTATGCAAATTACCGCAACTATGTAGACCAGCAGCTTGGATCGAAAGCGTCCAACCTGTCTCGTGCAGAATTCGAGCAAATGACCAGTCCGGAAACTGCGTTATTCGTAGGTGATCCACAATTAATCATCGACAAAATGCTATATCAATACGAATTGTTTGGACATCAACGGATGATGCTGCAGCTCGATATTGGGGGCATCCCTTTCTCTAAGGTTGCGAAAAGCATAGAGTTATTGGCAACAGAGGTCGCTCCAGCCGTACGTCGGGCAACAGCAGGCCAACTGCAGAAAAATAAATAATAAAATAGATAAAAAAAGGAATGATTTGATGTCGACTACTAATCTTGAACCGAAGGTACTTGAAGTGTTAAAGGATAAAATTCAATTAATCCACGCAGATGAAGGCGCCATTTATCTCGTCGGCCCCATCAAGCTACCTGTCGAACTGGACGGAGAAACTGTCATTTTCCAATGGTATTGCTGGCTTAACCGCTGTAAAGTCACAGAAAACTATGAAGAAATCATCGATCAACTATCATCGGCCAGATTGGCAGAATACCAGCAATCGAGTGTGCTCGTATATGGTGATTTCAAGAATGCGGATGAAGCGTTAGTTCGTATGCACTCCATTTGCCATACTGGTGACATCTTCGGCAGTAAAAAATGCGACTGCGGCTTTCAGTTGAAGAAGTCCATGAAAAACATTGTAGAGCATGGCACAGGAGCACTGTTCTACTTGGCGAACCACGAAGGTCGTGGCATCGGGCTTTTCAGTAAAGCAATGGCGTATGTCCTTCAAGAAAACGGCTATGACACAGTCGAAGCAAATATAGGCCTAGGATTTGTGGACGATTCCAGAAACTACGGAGATGCCATTAAAGTGCTTGAGACCCTGCGAACCAAACCAGTTACACTCATGACCAATAACCCGAAAAAAATCGAAGCACTAAAGAGTGCCGGACTAGTTCTGTCCGGAAGAGAGCCGATGTGGGGTGGTAAAACCGAGTTCAATGAAAATTATTTAAAAACCAAAATCCAGCGTTCTGGTCATATAGGGGAAACTAAATAATATACCTGCTCTACAAGCATCGGCTGGACTGCTAGATCAGTGCAAATTCCTGCAAATGTGCAGGCTTTGGCCTCTTATTTCAAACATATACACGAAATTACTGCAAATGTGCAGGCTTTACTCACAAACACGCTAATAGCTGACTCAGTATCAAAAAATTGCTGCACATTTGCATCCTTTCAACGAAATTTAACTGTTTCCTTCGGAAAAACTGCATTTTTATATTAACTAATAAAAAACGTTGATTTATCAATGCTCGTTTTCATAATTAATGATAAAATCGAGTAAAAATTTTTTCAATGTATGCTCTACTTCGAAAGCGATGCTTAGTAAATATTGTAATTTTTCTAAATTGATATCATCAATTCTTACTCGATTTCGGAGGCTTCGTTGAAACCAGCTAATTTTACATATTCCCCCACAATCAAAGCCCCCCCTTTTATCTGAAAGTCGTTTTTTACCTAGATGACCATTCATTTTCACTGATCTCGGTAAATTAGTTGTTAGAATCTTTTTCTATCAGGAAAGTGAGGTCCGCTGGATCCTTGGATGTGATCAACAGCCGTTTCGAAGGCATGAATAATACGTTGAACAGCTATGAACTCCGGATCATCTGGTCCTAAATCCTGCATAAACATCAACTGAAGAATCTGTCTGTAAAATGAAATTCGCTCGTTAAGACGTTCCTTTTCCAAACAAATAATGTCATCAAGAGTGTGTGATTGGATAAACTCCTTAACTGGATTTCCCTCGGAAGCTTTTGCGTCCCGTTCCCAGGTTGTAAATATCATTTCTTCGGAGTCAGACAAATCAATCGAGGAGCGAATACTATTAAACGTAATCTGTTCTTTTGCTAACATGACGTGAAATGATTTGTTTTGAAACAGCTCTTTGAGAACTAAAACACACATCTGTCGATTACCGAGCAGTATTCCTTCAAAAGGATGAATGATCCAATATCCCTCCTTCGGATACATGTTGAAGGTAAAGAATTCCCCACCATAGTTGTACTTTATCTTAATCGACATATTCGACATAAGCTCATACTGAAACTCTTGCATATCTTTCCTCCCGCACCACTTCTACTAATTCTTATCATAGCAGAAGTGGTGACGTTAAGCATCTCTATTATGATTCAATTCAGTTATGGATTCTGAACGTTCGGATGCTGCCAAAAATATTAGTGTAATCAAGAGTCCAGCGCAGACAATGAAACCTAGCATTGCTTCCACCCCATGGCTTTTTCTACTTTATATGCATTCTGGTGAAGGTATATGCTATTCATGATTCCCACTGTTCTCTACTTATATAATGTTATGTGATGAATAAAAGGGGGCAATGCCCCAATGGCCCCCCCCACATTTGATCAAGAATTATGAGATTAATAATTTCTATTCCAGAAGTCCGAACTCTGCACTTTCCAACTCGGGGTTTGCTTTCGCGCCTGCATTCAAACCAATACGCTGACCCATCTGCTGATTGATTGCGCCAAGACGTTTGTTTTGCTCGCTCGCTGTCTGAATAATGGTGCGGTTTGATTGTTCGAATAAATCCATGGCAGCAAAAAGATCCGAGATACCCCGTTCAATGGATTCAATCTGTAATCCCGGCTTACTCATCAACTCGTTCGTCTTCTGAGTCGTCTCTTTCAGCAAACGCGAGTTTTCCTCGAACATACTACTTAGCGTAGCATTTGTATTGTTGACGGCTTCAATTGTTTGCGCCTGGTCCTCCAAGGCCATCGAAATCATAGCCGATACCGTCAACAAATTTTGAGTTTTCTCGATCGTTGCATCAACCGCATCAATGAGCTTGTCATTATTATCGTTAATAATATCGGTACCAGCGATAGCCTGCTGATACAGGATAATCATTTCATGAAAGGACTGAATTCGAGTAACTACCTTACGTAGACCCCGCTCCAAATGTGATTTTCTAGCCTCATTTTCCGACTTCGCTATTTCTTCTTCGAACAAGGACTTTAGTTTCTCTCCCATGGCAATTCGCATTTGGAGCTGATATACATTTTCGATGGAGCTTTTCTTGAGAGTTTTCATGTAGGCCATGTTCTCCTCGAGCGTTTCCTTACCATTGCGAAGCGATTGAACAATAGCATTCACATTTGTTTTAACGGATTGATACTTATATATGTAATTTTTCAGCGGTGTTTTTTTCAGAAGCTTGTCCATTAATCCAAGTTGTTTGCTTTTGCTCAGGGAATCGATCTCACCACGCAACTTCAAGATATTGTTTTGAACCTCAGAACGTTTTCCGGACATCAGTTCATTTACTGGTCGTTCAAGCATCGTGAGTGACTGACCTGCTGACTCCATCGTTTTTGATCCCATTCGACCGATGCTATCCATGAGAGTTTCCAATTCCATTGTATCGGTTGCTGATACTTTACTGAGCAGCAGCTTTGCCTCTTCTTCGACTTTCATCAAATCCGTTTGTTTCAATTCAACAAGTTGTGCAGACATTGTTACTCCTCCTCTAATTAGTCGGCAGATCCATACCTTTGATGGATAAGTTCTACCCGTGTTTGAAGTTCAATAAGATCTTTTTGCTCGATTGACTCAACATACGAAGAAAGCTTTGTATGGATATCTTTCAGACCATTCAGCAGCAAGCGACGGTTAATTCGCTTACCTTCCCCACTGAGTTTCAAGAACGGGTTGATCGCTCCATTCAAGTCCTTAAAAACTAGGCGCTGAATATTGTGGTTCATGTTGCCAGCATTCATTTCCTTGAGTTGAGGGATCAGATGTTTAATTCTTGTGAGAAGACTTAAGCTTTTTTCGACGATCTCATTATCTAGTGCGTCTTTCTGCCCCTCTGAAATGATCATCTCTTGAAGGACGTCTATGTAGTCCTGAATCGGTCCCCAAAACGGATCTTGTGCGATAGCATGTTCCGTTTCTTCGATCCCTAGCCCCTCACTGACTCGATTCTGCTCATAGGTCGGCTTCTGCTCTGTGATTGTCTGAGCCGGAGTAGTAGGACCTTTCAATGCGATAGATTGCTTACTTAATATGAGAACCCCAATGATCGAGATCGCTGTTGGAATCAATAGAACCAATGCTACAGGAAGGATCAAAGATGTTATCAAACTAATGATATATCCGGCTGCCGTTGCACTTATTGCTAATTTGTATTTCAGTTGCAAAGAATTTGCACCTCCATCTTATGATTGTTGGTAAAGTTCTCGGTTAAGTTCGTGTATTCCTTTGAAATTCCATTTTCATAGTGCTGTTGATGGAATAGCAATCAAAGAAAGATATGAATATCTCAGCTAGGACACCAGAAGGATGGGATGCTTTAGATGATAAAAGAATTGTTGATTCCTGTCAATTAAGGGAATGCAAAGAAACCGATCCAATAAGGATCGGGAAGTGAATCATAGATGGTGTTTAAGTATGATTTCTTTTTCGTAATGCGTAGCCATGATATTAAGCTGGTATTCTTGAATCGGGACATCCCTTCCAAGTAGGAGTTTCAACGCCAGGTAGGGAAAATTGACCCCACTCAGGCAAGAAGTATACATTCCACCGGACATTCTCGGATTTATTTCAAGCAACTTTGGCGTGTCGCCCTGGTATATGAATTGAATATTGAAATTGTATTGCAAAGGAAGCCTTCGGTGAATCGCAGTGGATAGTCGAATTAGGTCATTGTTATCTTCGAGCGCCCTAATTCTCCCTTCGACCTTTTTACGTGGAACAGCGGCAAGCAACTGCTGCTTCGTTCCTAAACAATCCACACTATACTCTGATCCTTTTAAATGTTCCATGATCATAAGTGGTGCAACTGGCCCTTTGTGCTCCTCAAGCAATCGAAGAATATCACCAATGCAAATACGTGGCTTCACTGACTCGTACAGGGATTGAATGGTTGGGGGGGCATTATCAATAATTCGAAAACCCGCTCCACCTTCAGCTGTTACCGGTTTTACACAAACATCTAATCCCTTTGTAAGAAGGTTTGTGTACGCTCTTTCAAATTCATCAAGCGTAGTAACCACATAATGCTCCGGAATGTGAAGTCCTTCAATGTCTGCTAACTTATTGAATAGTTCACCCTTATCAGAGACGATCTTTAATAGTTCTGGATCCCCGGAGAGCATTACTTTGGTTCTGATCTGATTGAAGTCTTCAATATACGGGGCAATGTCCGTCAGTCCATAGTGGGGAAAAAACACATCAATTTGGTGCTTTCTGCAGAAGTCTAAGCAATATTTCACATATTCATCCATTGGTAGAGTTGGCTCGAGCTCTGAATAATCAGCTGCTTGAAGCATCAAGGAGTGTCGCTTCGGATGGGTAGCGTAAATTTCCACCTTCAGATCGTCAGGATTATTGCGAATCATTTCAACATAATGAATTGCTGTTGCGAAGGTTCGGTTAAACCAAATACGTAATGTCATGGGACTTCCTCCTAACGTGAAGAAATGAGTTGACTCTTGTGTTCCAGAAATCCACGATGTACCCATTCCAGAAGCTCCTCCGAGGCCCTTATCCCCGAAGATTCAGTGAATCTATAATGGTGACTGTCCCCATAGAGCGCATAAAGTTCTCCGTGTCTTGGGGAAATTGCATAATTTGCAACTTTTAAGAGACTTTCGTCAAGTAATGAATCTCCAGAAGCAGCGATATATGTAGCTCCGATTCGTTCCTTTAGATATAACAGGGCATCCCCTTTAGTAATCCGCTCCGGCACAAGATAAACCTTTCTTCCTTGTATGGATAATACCCACCCTTGAGCAAGCAACTTACTCCTAAATTGATCAAGTATTTCCAGTGGTGTCTTGTCCGGATCAATGATCATCGTATAGAAGAGATCATCACAAAGCCATCCACGTAGGGCCCACTCGGGGGAAGATATTTCATCATACATCATCTTAATCTCTTCCCTGCTGGCACTACTTTCTACAGCTAATCTTACGTGTTCGCACCATTCTTGGTCAGGCTCCCCGTCAACAAGTATATTTCCACCATTACTGGTAACTGCATACTTCACATTCACGTTCTTCGAAAACTGAAAAACCCTACGATATTGGGAGATGGTCCGTGTGGTAACAGGTATGAATGAAGCGACTTGGGTGATCAAAGTCAGCCATGACAATGCACTTTGGGTCATGAAGGAAGTGAAAGCACCCCCATTTTCCTCTACTGGTACAAGTTCATCTTCAGATAAGGTTTCTTTCATTGATTTTTTTGAATAAATCAAGGTTTTGTCGAGATCACTTGCGAATATCATCATGACTGATCACCCCCGTTTACAGGCTTTATGATCCCGCAGCATGAATATGTCAGATCAGGATATACCTCTACAGGGACATTACGATCTTCGGCCAACAACAAGATGTGTTTAAGGTGTGGATTATCCATACGGTCCACAAGAATCTTCCATGGAACACGGCGTAAAAGGACACGAGTCGTTTCTCCAACACCCGGCTTCACTAAGTTCACATCCGCGATGCCAAAGTCTTCTTGGATTCGATTAATATCTTTCATACCTTTCCAAGTTACTTCTGTTTCATGGGGGTTGTCATAGAGATAAGTTGCTTGTTGCTTGGCTTCCTCTTTTACGTCAGCGAAATACCTTGAAACGGTATCGACAAAGAGATTGGATACATCGTCTTTCAACCATTCCTTATAGAACTTGGCACCATGGTAATCATCGGGCCCAATTAGGTCATCACGCAAAACAGTTCTACTCATAAGACCTGATACGGTTGAATTTAAACAGGCGCTAGGAATGAGAAAGTCTTCCCGGGTACCGAATGTTGCCGAGCAACGAGCGGGATCTGCTAAAACTGCAAGGTCATCATCAATGATGATCCCATACTTCATTTTCAATGTTTCCCGAGCTTGGATAAGGACGTTTCGAATAACCCCTTTCCCTGTCCATCCATCAACAAACTGAATGCTAAATTGAGGATGTTGTTTCAACATATAGAGTACAGCGTTTTCGTCGATCCCTTTTCCTCTGATGATGGAAATGCTGTAGTGAGGAAGATCATGTTGGTAAACCAACCGAATGTAGCGCTTAATCAAGATACCGATCGGTGTTCCGGCTCTAGCAAGAGAAGCAATAATCGTATTTTCCCCTCTTTTACTCCATATGAGTTCAGCTGTAATCGCGGAAGCAAGCGCGACATTCCGTGCCGTGGTTTTTAACGTATCATGGAAAAGTTGAATATATTGTTGCGTTGGCTGATACTCCATCGGCAACATTTCAGAGTAATGTGTTCCTGACTGGATGGCCTCTTCCCTATCTTCCATGTCCTTTTCCAACTCAACTGTACTTAGATCCTTAAGCAGGAATACGACATCTCCAGGACTATAACTGCCGAGCGGTGTAGGTTGGGGAAGGTTCTTTACAATCGTTTGAATGGACATGAGACTATCCTCCTTGTTGATAATGTTAGAAATGAACAAAATGAATAATAGGGATACCGGTTC
Source organism: Fontibacillus panacisegetis (assembly GCF_900102215.1). GTDB lineage: Bacteria > Bacillota > Bacilli > Paenibacillales > Paenibacillaceae > Fontibacillus > Fontibacillus panacisegetis. Next base: position 108,665 of record NZ_FNBG01000015.1, on the reverse strand, counting down.
CTTTTAGTGCATCGGTTAATGGGGTGAGCATTTCGCTGGAGGACACTCTCTCCAAAAAGACGAATACTTCATCATACATACCAATATTGATATTGTAAAAAAAATTGCTTACTGAACGATCATCTTGGCTTTGGAATGAATAAACATTTCGTATGGCGTAATTATCGTCGTCAAAAGGATGAATTGGGCTCCGTGTGCTGGATTGATATGATATTCCCTCACCCATTTCCGCCGCTATACGCATGGGCAAATACATGAATTCGCCTGTCCCCATACATAACGTCCTTTGACCACACCTTTGGCTCTTTAAAACGCTTGCGCACTTGGAGATACGATCATCAATCGCAGGTCTATCATTACCTGTTATGCCGAATCGTCCTGTTTCCATAAGGTATGGACGTACATTCTTTGTACCATCTTCAAACGATGAGACGAAGGGAATATACTTGAACATGTGGTCGATAGAATAATGAAGAATGGTCGGCTCAGACTTTGAATTAGCACATGTCTTGGAAGAAGGTCGGTCTACTGGGCCTCCGTTTACAACAATTCTTCCTTGTAGAAAAGTAAGACAAGTAATCGAAATCCCCAGTTCACGCTCAACTTGATTGAATCTCTCTATATCCTCTTCGGAACGCCAATCCAATAATGACGCAACGATATATTTGTGCCTCGGTGACTTTGCATGCAGATCACGAATAATATTGAGTGCAGTCTTACCTGTCGTAATCTCGTCATCAACCAGCACAACCGTTTCGGTTCCCTTCAAAAAGTGGTTGTCCGTGATATAGCACCGATGTGCTGATGCGTGGGAGTGTTCTTCCTCAAACACTATGGATGGCTGTTTATTGGTGACGTTTTCCCTAGTTGTATGGATATATTTTGTTGGGCCGCTGAATACATCAAACATGCTAGTGCCCAGTGCCGTTGCTGTTTCAGCAAATCCTATAAACAAGGTCGGTTCCGATAATTGAAACGGGTTGCTCTTTATGCTTCGAAATACCTTTTCAGCAACCTTCGGATCTTGAAATGCCGATTTAATCTCCGTTTGATCCAAACTGATCGGATAACCCTCTAGTTTGTAATAAAGCAGACCAAGTATTGCTCCACCCATTAAAGAAATGTAAGGATTCACTGGGAGATGTTTTCCCAAAACTTTACTTACGAAGAGGAAACTTCTCTTCTTATTGATTCGCGCTGCCATTTGAAAAAGTGCTTCAAGAGGCAGATCGAACGGGTTGTTCATAATTTCTATGGAGACTTCTAAGTCATCAAGAATACGAAAGGATTGTCTTCTCATGTTGTGAAGATTCGTGTCCGAGTAAGATGGAAGTATAGTTTTTGTTTTCATTTAGCACCCCATAAATTTTCGCTCTCGTCAGGATTCGATTTGCCCAGTTTAGATGTGGTTTAATTTCGTTCATCTTATTCTCGTGTTGACTCTTTACCACTCCAATCATTCCGTTATTGCTGTTCACGATGTTGGTTGCATCGAGATATTCTTCATACGTGACAACATACGAGGACTGAACCGGAATAATGTGACTCGGATGAATAATTGACTTTCCGATGATTCCATTTGCCTTGTCTAGGGAGACTTCACGAATTAACCCTTCCATGTATTCATTGACAATATCTATACGTGTACGTTGACCCGCTTTTCCACCCGCGTCCTCAAATGTTGCGGCTCGTATATGAAGTTTCGAGGCACGCTCATTTTTGAAATATTCCCAGACCGGTCCAGAAATCACGTATTGGTCGTTAGCTCTACCAAATATGTTTACAACATCAATGATACAATCACGGATTACACCTATATCATATATGGTCATATCCGGGCTCCGGCGAAGCCCGAACAAACTTGAGAAATCCGTTGCTCCAATCCGAACATTCAGAACAAGATCTCGGTACTGCGACAACAGATCCTTGATCCCATGAAGCGTGGCGTACCTGGACTCTTTAAAAATGACATCTGACGTTTCCAGAATAGGCATAACATATAATGTCGGGAAATTAGATGGCTTGTGCCCATTGTAAGAGCGAATTATATCGAAATATTCTGTCCCAACCTCCACACTGAATTTCGGTAACACAAAGCCGGTTACAAATTCTAAAGACGACTCAAGCAAATCAATAATTTGCTCCATCTGCTTCGGTGTTCTGACTCTTATGAAGATAAGCGGTAAGTCGTCGGATTTTATTGCTTCCAGCTTGACCATACCTGCCAAGCGGTACATTTGCTGTTTCAAGTTTTCCTCTGCTAATTCAACTTGATGGTCACCGACTGCATCTTCGAGATCCATCACAACGGAAACAAGTCCCTCGTGCTTGCCCGACGCGAGTTCATCGGCAATATTCAATCTTGTAGCCGGCATATACAGAGCTGCACCGATGGAATGAGACAGAATTTCTCGGTCCGATTGATTACTGAAGGTCATTGGTGAGGAGTGAAAGATCCGTTCTTCTTCATCGTGAGTGAGATAATTAAAATACCGCATTTTCTACCTCCTTATTTATAATATCGAGGTTGATACCTAATCGTTGTCCGACAAATCTGACGCTTTAGGAAGAGGTATAAAATATCCCTCCCTGATAGGGAGGGAAGATTTATTAAATTCTTGTATTCCGAAGGGAAGATTAAGCCGATTTCGTCGTTGTATCTTGGCTTTTTTTGCGAAGGGTGCTCAAGATGATTGCTCCTACAAATACAGCGATCAAAAGGGCGAAGAATACGATATGCGGAAGGTGAAATCCTACGACTGCTGCAAGCATTTTAAGTCCAATAATGATAATGAGGATGAATGCTGCTTTCTCAAGCTCTGGGTAGCGTCCAATGAGTTTCAAGAAGACTTGAGCTACACCACGCATCATCAGAACGCCGAGGATGCCTCCAAGGAACAAGACCCATACTTGTTCACTTACACCAAACGCCGCTATAACGCTGTCGACACTAAATGCAATGTCCATTAGCTCTACAGTCAGAACGGTCCGCCAGAAGCCTCTTGCTTTGTTTTCCACTTGGTCTTCTTCTGCCGCATCATTGTTCCTTCCTATGTAAGGAAGTACAGGAATTTTACCTGCGCGCACCCATTTAACTTCGAGGTGGAAGAGGTGGCTACATGCAATCCACAGAAGATACAGGCCGCCTATAACTTTAACCCAAGTGATTTTTACAAGGAAGGTACCAATACTAATTGCGAGGAAGCGGAATACATAGGCACCAAGCAATCCGTAAAATAAAGCCTTCTTTTGTTGCTCCTTGGGAAGGTGCTTAACCAACACTGCAAGTACAAGGGCATTGTCTGCGGATAACAAGCCTTCCAACAATACTAGGCTTGCTATAATCCCCCAGCTAACTGGGTCCGAAAGAATCGCTACAGTATGTTCCCAGTTGAAATACTCAGAAAAATTGTCAATAAAACTATTAATAAAATCCATCATAATTCTACATCCCACCCCGAAATTTTGTTATCATTTGCTTCCTGCTACCCAATTTAAGTCCCAATTGTAGGCCCTGTCCAACTCCTCATGACCCGAAAAATATTCAACAAGTCTTTCTATGCTGAACGTCTGGTCGTTCACATTCCGGATCATAGCAATGGCGCACATTCCCTTGCGATTATCGTGTTGGTCGAGTTTAACCTCAATATCGGGTCCCCCGTTTTGTTTAATGGTGACAACCCCGTCGGCATCGGACCACTTTGTAACCCCTTCATATATAAAGGCATATACGACAATCCGCTTAATATCTGAAACATGCTTGCCGTTAATTCGAAGATTCTCGCCCGATGTTACAGCCCCCGTGCGGTCATCCCCGTCTAATGCAACGAAGGGAACTCGATTGAGACTTCCGAAACTATCACCAAGAGCCTGAATCGCCCCTTTACGACCGTCTTTTAATTCAAACAGGCAACCTAAGTCGAGATCGATCCCTTTGGACGCAAAGAACGAACTTGATTTGCCTCGATTCCAATTCAGGTTTACCAGAACCTCACCAATTGGGCCGCTACCTTTCTGAAGGTTGATGACATCCCCCTTTTTCTTTAATTCAATCTTTGAGAGATTAATAGACGGTGGGAAACTTGGTGCAGGAGTAGATTGATCACGAATTTTTGGTGTTTCTTGTTCTTGATGGATTTCTTGGGATATATCCACTCCATAGCTTGTACAGAGCGCCTCTAGTCCTCCAGAGTACCCAGATCCAATCGGATTGAATTTCCATTCTCCGTTATATCTATAAAGTTCTCCGACGACAATTGCTGTTTCGACAGAAAAGGAATTTCCAATGTTAAAATGCAACTGTTCCTTTCTTGAAACTGTATCAATGATTCGTATGTAACAATCATCCAGCATCGAGAAATTTTGTTTTCTCTTTTCTCCTTCGTAAATAGTTAAAGCAAAGGAAATTCTCTCGTATTGAGAAGGAATGTCTCGCAAAGAGACAGAAACTTGTGTATTGTCTTCTGACAGTGAAGATAAATTAATTACCTGTATCGAATTGTTTGGTCCCGTAGGATTTCCATAAAATATTAAATCCTCATCTTTAGTAACTTTGGATTCTACGGTGAGGAGAAATGCCGAAAAGTCAACTTCAATTGAGGTATTGGGAGTTTTCCACCCCATGCCGACAATGATATTATTTATAGTAGGATTACCTTTTGTGAGGTCTGCCTTTTGACCTTTTACAAGTTCGGTAGACATGTATATCAACCTTTCAAATGTTATTGAGCATCCAGACCATAATTTTTACACAGCGCAGCAAGCCCGCCATTGAATCCGGAACCAATCGCTTGGAATTTCCATTCAGATCCATGTCTATACAGCTCGCAGATTACAACGGCGGTCTCCAGAGAGAATTCCTCACCAAGATCGTACCGGAGAACCTCACGATCTGTAGCTGCATCTACAACACGAACGAATGCATTGGATACATGTCCGAAGTTTTGTTTACGCAATTCAGCTTCATGGATCGTAACTGCGATACCGATTCTCTGGATGTGTTCCGGGATTTTCGTGAAATCGATGATAATCTGCTCATCATCACCATCACCTGCTCCTGTACGATTGTCGCCAGTATGCTCGACTGCACCGTTATAGAGTTTAGCATTATTATAATAGAGAAAGCCTTCTATCCCCTGTACTCTGCCGTCTGCCTGAATCAAAAAGGCGGAAGCATCCAAATCATAATCTGCGCCGGAGTTATATTTATTGATATCCCACCCCAAACCCACAACCACTTTTGTTAGTCCCGGGTTTGTCTTGGTAAGATCGATACGTTGCCCTTTGCTTAAGCTGATTGTCACGATATATACACTCCTTTATGTATCCTCTTGAATTAAAAGACCGTCCGAGTAGACGGTCTTTTATGTGATTGATAGTCAATCAAGCCAGGCCGAAATCCTTAACCAATCCGCCTAGACCATCCTTATAGCCAGCGCCAACTGCGCTAAATTTCCACTCACCGCTATGGCGATACAACTCACCAACAACGATTGCTGTTTCAACAGAGAAATCTTCCCCAAGGTCGTAGCGTACGATTTCTTCACCAGTTGCTTCATTCAAGATGCGAACGTAAGCATTGGAAACTTGGCCGAAGTTTTGGCTTCGTTCCAAACCTTCGTGAATGGTGATGCAGAAAGAAATTTTTTCCGCTTCAGCAGGAACTGTGGCGAGATCCACTTTAACAACTTCATCATCGCCGTCCCCGTCCCCGGTGCGGTTGTCTCCGCTATGTATGACAGATCCATTTGTATTTTGCGGATTATTGTAGAAAATAAAGTCATTTTCCGAAGCTGCCTTGCCGTCTGCTTTCAACAGGAATGCTGAAGCATCTAGGTCGAAGTCCTTGCCGCCGTCATACTTATTTGTATCCCAACCAAGACCGACCAGAACTTTAGTGAGTCCAGGATTTGTTTTGGTCAGATCAATTTTTTGACCTTTAGAAAGATTGATAGCCATGTTTCTAATCCCCTATCATTTTAGATTATTGGTAGCGTTGAGAGAGAATATCGATGTGGGCTGCATGTGCCCCCTCACCGATAGCGTTAAATTTCCACTCGTCGTTATGACGATAAATTTCGCCAACAATCAATGCGGTCATTCCCGCGTAGCTATCAGTAAGATTAAAACGAATGAGTTCCTGATTCTGAACAGAGTTCAACACGCGGATATAGGCAGATTTGATCATTCCGAAATCTTGACCTCGTGATTCGCAGTTGTAGATGTTAACGCACATCAAGATTCGATGAACATCTGCTGGTACTTTGTCGAGGGATATAAGGATCTGTTCGTCATCACCATCACCCTCGCCAGTCAAGTTGTCACCAGTATGTTTTACGGAACCACAAGGGCTCGTCAAGTTGTGGAAACAAACCACGTTTGTCCGCTTCGCCAATCTGCCATTTGCATCAAGCAATATAGCAGAAGCATCACAGTCGATGTTTACACCCGTCTTTTTCTTTCGCCCGAAGAAGCCCACACTTTCTGTTTCAACCGGGTCCCAACCAAGACCAACCGTGATACGTGTAAGACCGGCATTACCCTTCGTTAGATCAATTTTTTGACCTTTTACCAATGAAATAGTCATATATTTACACCCCCCCTCAAATTTCCCTGCAAATCTAATTATGCTATCTTTTCGCAAAATATGCAATTTTTCGACGGTATTTTTTTCCTATTAAACCAGACGAGCCAATAGAAAGATTCAAATTTCAAAAAAATTTTTGAAAGCTCGGACAAAGAAAGAAGCATCACAGAACATAGCATAAAGCCTGTCTGAGATGCTTCTTCGTCCATCGTATTCAATTAAATATATTATCTAGTAAATCAAGTAGTGTTGTAACACGAGGAGTTTTATCTAGTAATTAGAGTCCGAACTCATATAGCGCTAAACCAAAAATATTGCAAATGTCCCTAATTACACCTTTTTCTTGTCCAGCAGCTAAGAATATCCTCGCTTGATGCATTTGATCTGATGCTTTTTACCATTAATTTGTTCTTATTGCAGTAATTCATATGGACACTCTGATTAGGCGTAACCATAAATGGATTCTGCTGATAAACATTAAGTTGATTTAGCAACACGATAATCACCCTAGAGAAAAGACCAGATAGCACATAGCGGCCGTCCAATATTCAACATTTAATTACATTTTTTATGTTAAATCATTCATTTCTAAGTGATTCTGTTACAAAATATCTTACTGATTTAGAAACAAATCCATTTAAGTGTGTGCCGTCAGAATTAGCTATTTCCAGAGTTAGTGAGAACGACATTCCCTCGAAAGCTGCTGCATAAGCCTGATCTTCACAATTCATGAGAATACCCGCACAATGGAATTGCATAATTATTCACAGCATGCATCTTGCAATGTTAGCCATATTCGTTCCACTTAACACACTCCATTCGATTGGCACTACGGCATGAAAGTTGCAAACAACGTATGAAAAATGAAAGCAAAAAAATTGCTTACCCATTAAAAACAACGGTAAGCATTTCTGAATATTCAACTGTATACCTTATGAACCATATTAATTATTGCTTAATGTTGATTACATGAATTAATCTATTGATCTATAATCTATATCTTCGACTTTGTTAAATGTCTCGAGGCGCAGGATATGTTTAATGGTTCGAGGCGCCTCTTCGGGTTGAATGACTTCTACTAGTAATTACCTCTTATAGCTTTTCTATATTCAATATTTTAGTTTGTGATTCATCAATTACTAGTTTTACCTCTAGCCTAACTACTTCATTTAAATCAGTATCTTTGATAAATATATCTAGCAAAACCGCTCCAAATGTTTATTCGTTTTCATTACACCGCCTGGCTTTTCTATTAAGAAATCGCTCAGCAGTATATAATTAACCCGATAAGATAAGCCCTTTATCTCAATATCTGCAAGTGAGTCACTCTCGTAACAGAGATAAGCGTCCACAATTCGGTCGAGAATGCCTCGTAATTCCCTTAACTTCGAGCGCTGCTCATGATTATGCTCGTTCCTCGATACACAATGGAGGATATAACGGTCAATCTCTGAAAAACTCTCTTTAATATTCGTATGGAATCAGTAAAGTTAAAGCCATACGGTCGCTTCTTCAGACGTGGAGAAGGAATGAACCGCATTTGAATGAATAACTACGATGTCACCTTGCTCGGAAGTGTACGTCGTCTCCTCAACGTAGATCGCATCGATCCAGCCTTTTATGACATAGGATATCTCTACACTTAATGCCAGTGCCTCGGGACAAACTGTTCAGCATCCGAGGTGTGAAGTATACTTTTCACTGGTGATTTCTCATCAAGTTTAACGAGCTCATACATGTAATTAATCTCAGGCCAGCTCTCTTGTCAATGCGGATTTTCAGTTTATTAGCAAAAAACCAGTATACCATCCTCAATGCAAATATTATTTTTAACTAAGTCTAAGAGCAGACAGGGCAGGCGATAATTTGGACGGCAATAGCTCTCCTAGGAAAAGCCTTATATTCTTCAGCTTTTGCGAGTAGAGCCATATACTAATGAATCCTATTGAGCTTATATGATGACTTACTTTAAATGAATACCAAAGTGATTCTAATATGCGAATACCTTTACCTTTTTAATGGAGTAAATTGGATTAAATCGGACAACAAGCTCATCCCTTTTTAAGCGTCTGGAACGCACCCAGGATTCCTGATCGAATTCTCCTTCTTCAATGGCGATAAACTCTGCTGCATAGTGGCTGTCGGACAACGGTGTAAATTGAACATCGAAGTTTAATCCTGCAAATATAAATTCATCCTCACTTACTTCAATGACGATTCCTCCACCAGAAATATCCATATTTTCTGAGAACGGCGGATAAGAAATCTTTAAACAATATTTCGAGGTCCGTATAGTGTGACTTGGATAACGATCCTGAAGAAATCCTTGTATCAAAGTTCGCTAATAAGAAAACAGGGTCGCCTAATAAAAGAAACAACCTTGTTTATTATGAATTACAAAAGCTGCCAATAGAAAGCTGAAAACCCTTATGGTAATGTACTATTCTTACTGATCAGTCTCCTTGCAGTTTATTCGGTCATAAAGGTTTAATATCGAATCTTGAATAAAACACGGATCGATCTATTTAAATGTCTAGATGAAGAGACCACAAGCTCTGCCCAAATGTGGCAGAAACTCGAGGTCTCTTATTTTATGTTAACCAAAAAATAATTATAAATTTGGAACTTATACTAAAATATAGGATATAACTTCCGATAATAACGATAGAATACTCATTATTCTGAAAGGAGGTGAAACGTCTTGATATCCAATGTAGGGACCTCATACGTTAACAGACTGGGAATTAACGAACAGACAAGCATCTTTAATAGTACGCAAAAAAACAACAATTTAGATGAAGCGCTTAAGATTGCCTTCAGTGATGCTACACCTAGACAAAAGAAGCAGATGTTTAACAATTTAATGCTCAAAAAACGAGCAAAAAGCTTGGAAGCACAATTTAAGCAACTTTCAGAAAATCAAAAGAATATTAAAAAAGCAGAGGAAGAGAAACGAAACCTAGAAAACAAAAATACAACTAATCATGATGGAGATACCGCATCCATCTCCAAGGAAGCAGTACAACAATTTGAAAAAAGTTCCCTAGTAAATCTATCAAGAACAGAGATTGTTGTATCCAGCGAACCTGTAACTCCATCTGAGACAACACCAGTTTCATAATGCTTGGTATGTTGTCTTCACCCTTGTATGGTTATTCCAAAACAAAGATGAAGGCAACTGCTCTTTTTTAATAATTTGAAATACTTTTATAAAAATCCAAGTTGTTTAATAAGCCATCCGGAACGGAGGAAGCATACACAATGAATTGCTCTTTATTAACAAAAATATAATAGGGAAATTCATTAATTTGATATGCCTCAAAAAACTCCCCATTTACATGTAGTATCTGCAACTTATCGTTTTCTGTATATAAATTTGAATAACGAGAACCTTCTTCTCCTCGGATTAAAACAATAAATTCTAAACTATATGTATTGCTGCTTAGAAATAACTCCAACGAAGGAATACAATGAGGGCAATCTAAATCAATAAATATGAGCAGAAGGCCCCTATCTTCGATCCATTTGCTTAAGTCAATTTTGTGCATATTACTATTTACTACTAATTCAGGAGCTCGTTGATTGAGAAGGCTATAAGCTTTGATCCCCCCAAATTCACTACTAAAAACCTTGGATTGTTTGAGTTGAACAGATAAGTATCTGTATACGCCGAAGGAAGCTATTAAAATTAATATTACCAAGGAAAACTCCACATAGATTTGCATAATTACTATGCTCCCTTTTTTCCGAGAATACTAAAAACTCGCTATTTGCTTTGTACATAGAACACCTTTCTATTATTGCAAAATCATTCCAATTAATGTATAATGATACCATAAATTATATCTTTATGCTACATTAACAATTTTATTTATTTACTTTGGAAAGAGGAGCGGAATGGAGTCATTCAAAGTCTTAGCAAGGGGCGCAGTGTATTCCCTGATAACTGTTTGGTCTATAAACAAAACGTTTCTATTAAAGTCTATTTTCATTAGTGTAGCACTTGGCTTAATTCCATTTATTAGTGTTTGGCTTATGCAAGAATTAGTAAATGAAGTTATTACAGTTATTCAGGAAGGAAAAAGTTACGAAAAAGCTATTTTATATCTAATTTGTCAAATGACTATTATCATTTTGGCCTTTATACTCCAGTTGCTATCACAACTGAGTGTTCAAAAATTAGAAAATATAGCTGGACTAGTTTTAAAAAAAGCTGTACTTACTAAAATAACAAAACTACCACTACTAACCTTTGAAGATCCTGCATTTTATGATAAAAATCTCCGTGTTATAAACAGTCATTCTTACATCGTATCCATGGTTAAGGATTTATTTTCCTTAGGTAGCTATATAATTACAGTCCTGTCATTGGTTATTTATCTTGCGAATATTCATTGGTTTTTGATTTTAATAGTGTTTATATTTTCAATCCCTATTCTATTAATCGATATTAACTTTGGAAATAAACGCTACAATTTAACCCAATTTCTAACTCCTCACCACAGAAGGGAACTTTATATAACTGACTTATTAAATCAGCGTGACTCCGTAAAAGAAGTTCGTCTCTTTGGACTAGGTTTCTACTTAATTGAACAGTGGTCCTTCTATTTCAAATTAAACGCACAGGAAAAATATAAATTGCTGCTTAAACAGAGTAAGTGGGAAGTAATGGGAAGTATTTTAATGACACTTACATATATTGCATCAGGCATATTTATTGTTGGGTTAGTCTCTAAAAAAAAGTTGGAAGTAGGTGTATTTTTAGGTGCATTGCAATCCATTCAAAACATCCAATCGAATTTAATGGAAATTATAAAAATTATTTCAAGTTTATATGAAACGAGCTTGTTTATAAGAGAATTCGAATTGTTCCAACATCAAGAAGAAGTCGAATCTTCATTTCCACGGGCACATTGTAATGCAATATATACTATATCTTTAAAAAATTTGTCGTTTACTTATCCTAATCAACAACAATTGTCCCTAAAAAATATAAATCTATGTATAGAAAAGGGAAAAAAGGTTGTTATCGTCGGAGAAAATGGGTCGGGTAAAACCACTCTAATCAAATGTATTGCCGGTTTATATAAGACTAGCGAACAAATGATATATGTAAATGATGTCCCGTTAGAAGTAGTTGATACTGCATCCTATCAAAAAAGAATTTCTGTATTATTTCAGGATTTTGTTCAATATGAGTTTAGCGTAAAAGACAATATTGGTTTTGGAGATATTGAACGACTAGACAATCATTCTGAAATCACTAATGCCGCTCAAAGCACAGGGATTCACGATCATATTCTCACTTTGCCCGAACAATACAACTCTTTACTTGGTCGTTTTTTTGATGGTGGAAACGAACTTTCTGGTGGTCAATGGCAAAAAGTAGCGATAGCTCGCGCAATATTTAAAAATAGCGATGTAATAATACTCGATGAACCCACGTCGGCCTTAGACTCCCAATCTGAACTGGAAATTATTGAGCATTTATTTAGGGATTCAGAAAAATCCGTTCTAATTATCACACACCGACTAGGAGCTGCCTTTCTTGCCGATCATGTTATTGTCATGAAACATGGAGAAATAGTGGAAGAAGGATCTCATGCAGAATTGCTTAAGCTAAAAGGTGAGTATTCTCGCCTATACCTTGCTCAAACTAAAATGTATGAATCCAAAAAAGAGGTGGTTGTTTGAACGAGTTGATATCGATCACGCAAAATTTATTGGCTGTAGTATTTTTAATGTCCTCTTTAGGAAAAATAACGAATTTCACCCAGCATACACAAATAATAAAAGCATATCGAATAGTTCCAAATCTATTTTTAGTACCTTCCTTAATCGTCTTTTCTCTTTCCGAATTGACTATTAGTTTAACCATTTTTACATTTGGAATTACCATCTATCACACTTATGGAATAGTACTGTTGTTATGCCTATACACATTGGCAATAGCTTTTAATTTATTTAGAGGACATCAGGACATCTCTTGTGGTTGTGGAGGGATTTTAGAGCATGAACGTTTAAACTGGGGACTGGTTTATCGAAATGTGTTATTAATTACTATAGTAATAATTATAGGAATTATTTGTGAAAATATGGTCATAAAAGCAGATGTAATCTCTAAATTCGCACTATTTCTTATATCTATTTCCTTGTACTTAACTATATACATATACAAAAAAATAAATATCATTCGCTCTAAAATTAATTTGTTACTTGAGTTGCTATCTTGAGGTTCTGTTATAGAAAGGATGGTTATATGAGTGATTTTATTGTAATCACAATACTCGTATTGGTTCTGGCTCAATTATATTTAATTTTTTTACTCGCTAGACTTGTAGGGGAGTTTATAAACAAGATCCGGAGTGTCCGAGGAATTACATTATCGGAATTCGAAATAGGAGATCAGGTTCCTTTATTTAGAGAAATCAGTGATAAAAAAGTGAAAGTACTATTAAAAGATTTACTCAGCAAAAAGAAGACTCTGTTGATTTTTATCAACACTACATGTGTTACATGCAAGACGATACTACCAGATATAAATAAAATAGTAGAAAATTTTAATATTAATGTAGTCGTAATTAATGGTGATCGTGATTCTAATGATGAACTAATACTTGAAGCATTACCAACTACTATTACTTACATTCGCTCACCTGAAACAATGGGTGCATACCATGTTTCACAAGTTCCGTACGCCTTTTTAATAAGCCAGGAAGGTACTCTTGAACAGCATGGTCCGTTAAAGAGCTTTAATAATCTCTGGAACTTACTCATTAGTGAAGAGAATTTGATTTTACAAGCGAAGATAACTTCGCTATAAATTAGTATTTTACAATATATTCTATTATTGAAATATATTAATAAAAAAGGTATATTATATTTATTATTACAAAGGAGGTGATTAGTATGGCGTCAAATTTCCTAAATAAGTTGGTCGGAATTCAGCCTGCACTTGCAAGTTGTGTCTTAACTAGAAAAGTAACCACCTGTAGATCTGATGTTTTGTGCGTTATTCAAGGTGTATCAACTTGGGAATATTATGTTGATCGCGATTCAGGGATTCAATGTACTACTCCTACAAAAGTAAAATGCGGTTGCTAATTTTAATGCAGTTGCTTATCATCAATATGGACGATCCAATACATTCATGAAGAATCCGACTTTTGCACAATCATTTAGCAGATTCATTTTTTACCTGTTTATTTCGTTTCTTACATCATCAATAATAATAAAACAAGCGATCAATCGAGTTACAAGGTTTAACCGCCTTCTCGATGATCGCTTGTTTGTAGTGACCACACTTAGCCACATTTCTTAAAGAAGAAAATATACTTATTGTTTAAATTTTACGAACACTTACTATACCCGCAATTACTGCAAGTCTTACAACCCTCAACATTGATCAACGAAGCCGAGCCGCAGGATGGGCACAGGTCACGAGAAGTTACTGCTGCGCTGCCATGATCGTGAGTTCCGTGTGAATCCGAGCTTACATGATCATCATGATGCGCTATTGTCGCTGCAACAGGTGCTGGATCATGATCATCGTATTGGTTGTTTTGAATATGAGTTTCCAGCGCTTTCGCTACTGCGTCAGCGATTGATTCTACACGGTTAGGACCAAAGCCGATTGCACCGGAACCGCCGATTCCTTTTAAGTGCTTGATGAGCAGCTCTGCCTTCTGACCATGGTCTCCGTAACGTAGGAACAAGGAGCAGACACGACCGAGCGCTTCAGCCATCGCGAACACATCAGAACCTGCTTTACCTACGTTCAGGAATATTTCACTTGGAACACCGTTCAAATCATTGATTGTAATGTATGCCATACCGAATGGCGTATTGATTTTATAAGTTGCACCGCGAAGAACCTGTGGACGTTTCTTATACTGCTTGTCGAACACAGCTTTATCCTTGGCACTGACGGATACAGACAATGTCTTATCCAGATCATCCAGAGATTCTTTTTCTTCGTTCGAAGGAGCATCAGCATCCGTGCTCTTCACTTCAGCTTTATCTTCCTTTTTCTCTGTTTGAAGAACTTGAGTATCACGGCTGCCATCACGATAGATCGTTACACCTTTACATCCCAAATCAAATGCCAACTCATACAGACGTTTTGTCTCTTCAACTGTGAAATCAGCAGGGCAGTTTGCCGTTTTAGAAATCGAGCTGTCTACCCAGCGTTGAATCGCAGCTTGAGCGCGAATATGATCCTCAGCAGAGAGATCCATCGCTGTTATGAAATAGTCTGGCAAGGATTCGCCTGGATGGCTGTCCAGCCATTCTTGGGCAATCGGTACAAACTGTTCATCGAAGCCAAGACGACTTTGACGATAATATTTGAAGGCAAAATACGGTTCAATCCCTGTAGATGTGCCTACCATCGTACCTGTGCTACCTGTTGGAGCCTGAGTAATAATTGTAACGTTACGAACACCTTTTTCTTGAATCGCTTCTCCAACCTCAGGATATACCTCTGTCATCACCTTCATAAATCCACTTTGCAAATATTTATCTGCCTCAAAAGCCGGGAATGAACCCTTCTCTTCTGCAATTTCAGCGGAAGCAAGGTACGCTTCTTTCGCGATGAAGCCATACAATTTATCAAGGAATTCCAGTGATTCCGGGCTGCCGTAACGGATTTTCAGCTTGATCATCAGCTCAGCAAGTCCCATCGTTCCGAGACCTACGCGGCGTTCTTTCTTCTGGTTTCTCTCATTTTCTTCAAAATGATACGGCGTTCTGCTAATGACATTATCCAGGAAACGCACAGAGTAATGAGTTGTTGTCGCTAGCTCATCCCAAGCCACATCATTGTTCTCTTCATCATAGAACTTGGACAGGTTCATCGCAGACAAGTTGCAGACGCCCCAACCTGGCAGACCTTGTTCCCCACAAGGATTTGTACAAATGATCGGATTGAAATACCAGCTATTCGACATTTGATTGTAGTATTCCATGAACACAACGCCTGGTTCAGCAGACTTCCAAGCTGATTCAATGATCGTATGCCATATTTCACGTGCTTTAACCGTCCGGTAGTGAACAACTCTACGTCCATCTGCCTTCCATTTGTCCAAATCGCCGTCCCATACTTCGTTGTAATCCTCATATGTTGTATCCGGGAATACAAGCTCCCAGTCCAAATCTTCTTTAACAGCTTTCATAAAGCCATTGCTGACGCAAACAGACAAGTTCGCATTAGTCACTTGACCCATCGTTTGTTTTACCGTAATAAAATCAAGCACATCCGGATGCCAATCATTAATCATGAGCATAAGCGCACCACGACGGCTGCCGCCTTGTTCAATCAGGCCAGTTGTATAACTGAACAATCCGCCCCATGATACTGCACCACTGGAGGAACCGTTCACGCCTTTAACGATTGCCCGGCGAGGGCGCAACGAACTCAGGTTAATACCAACTCCGCCACCACGAGCCATAATTTCCGTCATTTCCGACAGAGTTTCCATAATGCCGCCACGGCTGTCTTTTGGCGAAGGAATAACATAGCAGTTGAACAGAGTCAGCTCATCACTCGCACCAGCACCTGCGGCAATACGACCGCCTGGAACAAGCTTCCAATCGTCCAGAATGGAACGGAACTTGCCCTCCCACTCCTTCTGAAGCTCGGGCGTTTCTTCTACAGAAGAAATCGCCTTGGCGAGGCGATCCCACATTTCCTCTGGCGTTTTCTCGATATTCAGCGTCAGCTTCTCCACATCGGTCTCTACGAGCTCACCGCGACGAGTTTTTACCGTTGCATTACGTCCCTCGCGAGCAACGATTTCACCGACTTCCTTAGTAGGAAATTTAGGATCATCCTTGGTTAATACGAGAACAACATCTCCAACCTTCGCATGACTAGGATCTGCATCCTTCCACGCATACCGGTCTAAAAAGATTTTCTCGCTGAGGCCTTCAAGGCGCTGTTTTTGCACTGTATTCAAAGAAACACCCTCCTATAAAAAATATGTCCACAAAAAAAATGTCGATTACAGCGAGCATCTGGAGGCGCTCAATTAACCGAAAATAAGGCCATCCACGTCGTTTTGTACCGCTCTGCAATCGATAAGCATAAAGTATGATTTATTCCTACAATATGTATAATCACAACATATTGTGTACGTTTAACATTATACTATACAATATCTCGTTATGATAGCAATTGAGCATGAAATTTTAGCCACAAAAATCATATTATCCTGCATGATCACAGTTTTTCTCCAAATCCCTCTTTATTTCGACAGCCCTCCATGAAACACAGCTGAAATATTTCCATATCCCTTCATTACAAGCTTCTCAAGTTATGAACTTTCTCTTTTTCGTCCATACTACTTCTACGTCTGTTTCTTTGTCATTATTAAGGGAGGTTATATCATCGTGCATCCTCATCCCCCGAATTCTGGCGACAACTCCGCCAATTGCTCCAGTACCACACCAGTACCGATTGTATTTCAGAATGGCTGGTACGAGGATCTGGACAATCGTCTGAACAAAGGTGGTCCATGGGACGACTGGAATCTGTTCAATCTTGCATCCCAAGCCGAAAGCGCTACCTTGGTTACAAGCTTTGAAGAAATGTTGTGTATGAAGCATTTGCAGAGTGTAATTCCACTGCCCCATCAGACGGAGACGGCCAGAAAAGTATTGTTCGAAATGCGCGGTCGCGCCATTCTCGCAGATGAGGTTGGATTAGGCAAGACGATAGAAGCCGGGCTCATTCTTAAGGAATATTTTGTTCGCGGTCTCGTCCGCAAAGCGCTCATTCTCGTTCCTGCTTCTCTTGTACTGCAATGGGTACGTGAGCTGAACCAAAAATTTGGAATTCCCGCCGTCGCGCAAAAAAAAGAACACTCGTGGCACAACGATGTTGTTGTTGCTTCCATCGATACGGCCAAACGTGATCCACATCGAGATATTTTACTTAAAAATGAATACGATATGGTCATTGTTGATGAAGCGCATAAGCTGAAAAACAAAAAAACGACGAACTACCAATTTATGCTGGGACTGCGCAAAAAATATTGCCTCCTACTAACTGCAACCCCTGTTCAGAATGATCTGAGTGAGCTGTTCAACCTGATTTCCCTGCTCAAGCCGGGCCAATTGGGCGGCCAAAACGATTTTGCATCCAACTTCGTCGTTGATAAGCGTGTACCTAAGAACGAAGAACAGCTTAAAGGTGAGCTATCCAAAATAATGATACGCAACCGCCGCGGTGACGGTGAACTTGATTTTACTAAACGAATTGTTAAGAACATTCATGTAGAACTTTCACCCGAAGAGAAAAAGCTATATGACGGTGTCACCTCATTTGTTAAAGATCAATATCAGGCAGCTGGCGGTGACATAAGCAGCATGCTTTCTCTCGTAACCCTGCAAAGAGAGGTTTGCAGCAGCCGTGACGCTGTCTTCGTTACTTTAGTGAACTTGTCCAAGAAACTCGCACCGGATTCTCCCCTGCGGGATAAAATTTGGGAGCTGGTCGACATTATCCGGACCATAACAGCGAACAGCAAGGCTGAAAAGGCTATGGAGCTTATTTCAGGCATGGAGGATAAAGTCATTATTTTTACCGAATACCGTGCTACTCAGGAATACTTGTTGAAATACTTGAAAGACAGGGGCATGATCGCTGTTCCTTATCGAGGCGGCATGAACCGTGGGAAAAAGGATTGGATGATGGATCTGTTCCGCGGCAGAGCCCAGGTCATGATCGCAACAGAAGCAGGCGGTGAAGGCATTAACCTGCAGTTTTGCCATCATATGATTAACTTCGATCTTCCATGGAACCCGATGCGGGTCGAGCAGCGAATTGGTCGTGTCCATCGTCTTGGGCAGAAAAATGACGTAAAAATCTACAACCTGTCTACTAAGGGAACGATCGAGGAGCATATCCTTCATTTACTGCATGAAAAAATCAACATGTTCGAAATGGTTATCGGTCAGCTTGACGTTATTCTCGAGCGTTTTGAGAAGAACGGTGCTCTGGAAAAAAACATCGAAAAGAGCATTTACAAAATCATTCTGGAGTCTGCAAATGAAGAGGAGCTTGCATCCAAGGTAGAATCTTTAGGTCAATCTCTAAACTCCATTCAAGCAGAGTTAACACATGATGAGCAGAACCAAGATGGAGAAAGTGGTCTCAAGCAAATATTAGGAGGGTGATGGCATGAGTATGACTAAAGAGCAAATTCAGCAGTATGTCATGACCTATCTGGAGACTACAGAGTGTCAAATTATCGAGAAGTCTCCACATCACGTTACAGTCAAGCTATCCTCAAGAGCAGATCGCGATTTGACCAACCGCCCGTATTACTGGGGTTTTATCGATCGAACCGGTGCAGAACCGGAGACGATGAGCTTTTCTTTTATTTTTGATCCAGAGCAGCATAAACGGCTTGCCAAACAACAGGAATCCAGTGGGGACAACAATAATGACAACAAGGAAGATACTATCCTCGGCCGCCATTTCGGCGCTGTTCGACCCCTGCCCACTCTCGGTCCTGGACGAATTCAGCAAGAAGATCTAGTGTTTGGCAGCCCAAGGCTCAAACAAATATTTTCCGCAGCAAGACAAGGCGGTCGCTGCGTGTATCTATTTGAGAATCCAGGCCAAAAACAACGTTTGACTCTGATCTCTGCGGCATACGAGCCTTGGCTCGGCGTATGTTTCAAAATCGAGTTCTGGTGTGATATGAAGCGTGAGGAGCTTCATTTCTTTGGGGTCTCCTTGCTGACAGGGCTGATCGATGAATCTTTTGCATCAAGGCTACAAGGAATCACACTGCAGCCTCGTATGCCAGAGAATGTTCACATTGAGCCCACTCGAGTAACTCTTTCAGAAGGTAAAGCTTTCCTTGAGGGTCTGGTCTGCAACAAGCTTGCTGGTTATGATCATAGCTGGGCCGAACAAGCCAGAGATCGGTTGAATGATGAACTTGCCCTCATCGATTCCTATTACAGTGATCTGCTAAAGGAAGAAGATGAAGAACTGCGGACCTTTAATCATGAGCAATACGAAGCCAGACGCGGAGAAATACGCTGGCAATACGAGCCGAGAATTGTCGTATCCGCCGTAAACTACGGCATCTTTCATCTACGTTCGCCAAGGTAACAATCTGACGACTGTTATCGCTAAAAGACCGCAAAAATAGAATCATACTGGTCACAGTCAGCACGACATGATGCAACACTCTTTTTATCCAGTGTTCGTTACAATGGACAAGTCCAGCCTGACCAGAAATGAAAAGAAGGTGAATCTATTATGAGTATTCGAACTAAATCCTCTGTAATGGCAACCTTTTTACTGTTCACCAGCGTCTTGTTTCCGTCAATATCGCTAGCAGCATCCCATTTTTCCACTAGCCCGAATACGATCAAATATTCCATCTTGTCAAGAGCAGGAATTAAAGAAGATACTGCACCGGAAGAGCTTCGTAAGTTCGCGGCAACAGTCATTCAGGAACTAGCACAGCAGCCGCCTTTTACGGCTTGGAGCGAAGCCATAACAACGATCGAGCCACTCGGTCCTGGTACTCATAGCTGGCTTGTTACCATTCAGGATCGTGAAACAAATTCCACCAGCTTCCCTTCTGGTTACCTGATCATTTCCATGACAGAGGCCGGAGAATATAAATTGATCGAATACGGTATGGGTCCCGATTCCGTTTACGCCATATCTACACTGGAAAGCGCGCTTAAGAATGCGGGACTTTCCTTGAGCAATAATAACAATTTAGAAATCGTCCCGGTATACAGCGGACCTGTTCTTGCCGAATGGGCCATCATTCGGGCGGGAACATCGCAAGTGGAACATTATCTCGATGCTCAAACCGGAGAGCTTTTGCCAGAGAATGAATCAAGCTGGAAGCTTCAAGCCTCCCGTTACGTTCCTCCGGTAAAAGCGGCAGGGAGCAGTTCAACCCATCCAGAATACCTTGCCGGAGAAGAAATGTCTCATCTGAGTCCTGACCAGCTCGTCCACACCTCAGATAGCTTTGATCCTTACGACAACATCTTATGGATGGTCGAAAACGCCATGAATGTCAAATTTGAATCTTTCGAGAATGTTCTTGTAAAGCATAAAAGGCTCATATTTGTTTCTTCCAGCCAAGATCGCACCTATTCCGCCCCATTACCTGTTTTTGGATATCAAAAATGGTCTTTAAACGACGATTCCACACTTTATATCATGAGCGGCTCTGAGTCTTCTCCTCGTTTTATTTCTTTACAAGCCCTGACTGACTCAGGTAAATTTATCAAATACAAATAACAAACAAGCGATCATCTTGTCGGAAAATCGATAAGAGCGATCGCTTTATTTATACCGTTCAAGTTATAATTTCTTCTTCCCTTTGCGAGGAATCCGCTCTACCCAAAGAGAGATCGAGAATGGAATGAGTCCAAACCATCGATTAACCCACGGCTCCCTGTACTTTACTCGTTCTTTACGGACTTCACGCGGTGTCTCTACGTAGTCAACCACTCTTTCGGTTATATATTTAACCAGTTCATCGCCCTTCGCCATGCACGTTTCCCCCCTTTTTACTTAAGTGTGCACCGATTTGCCGCTTCGTAAACAGCGGAGCAAAAAGACGCATGAATTGTCTCCATTTCGTTCAAGCTATATTAGGAAAAGAAGCCTTGAGAGGTGAGATGATGAAACGACGACAGCTTCCTGCATTGTTAATAGCCGTTACAATGGCTTTCCATGTGTTCTGCACCCCTGCACTTGCTTCTGAATTGCCAGAGGACAGAGATCTCCGGCATGCTTTCCCCGAACCGGTCATACTTATTGATGTCGGTCATGGAGGCATTGATGGCGGAACCTCCTATGGCGACATTCTGGAGAAGGACATTAACTTGGCAATCGGGCGTAGACTGTATATGGTACTGAGAAGTCATGGATACCGAGCTATACTTAATCGTACAGACGATTATGCCTTGAGTGACGATAATCGCTGGCTTAAGAATCGTTCAAGACATATTCGTGATTTGGCCCAGCGTAAAGAATTGAGCGAACATATTCCCGCCTCCTTAGTTGTCAGTATCCATGTCAACTGGGGACGCAATAAATCAAAACGCGGTCCGTTGGTTCTTCATCAGAACGAGGGCCGGAGTGCACTGCTTGCTCATTCGCTTCAACGTTCACTTGGACAGCTGTACAACAGCAACAGCTTAAAATATCCAGAGCTGGGAAAACCCTTCTATCTGTTGAATCATATCGATTCTCCAGCGGTTATCGTTGAAGCAGGCTTTCTCAGCAATGCGGAAGATCGGGCGATGTTAACTAATCATCGAGAACAACAAAAAATCGCTGAGGCCATCTACTCGGGAATTCTGGAATACTTCACTGTTTCTTGATTCTGCTTCCACGTGCTGCTCTCATTAAAAACACCACACCTCCTGGCTTTGGCATAAGAGATGTGGTGTTTGTTCTTGCTATCTATGGAAGATTAATGCCCGATCCCGGAGCAAAATCGAAATCCTTCCTTTGGTCCCGAGCAAACTCCGAAATACCGACAAAGGTAATTCCCTTTAACTGAAACTCCGGAATCATTTCTTTTAATACTTTAGCGGTTTTGTCGCCTTTCACCCCAACATGTCCAATAGTTACGCATTTACCACGCTGCTCAAGCAATTCTTCTATCTTGTGAAACTGTCCAGCAATGTGACGCTCTGTATGAACATCATCAAGAAAAATGTCATTATGCAGCTCTGGCAATCCCTTTTCACTGGCAAGATCCCCTGCCACTGACCAGTAATTTGTCTTGCTATCTACAAAAAACAAGCCTCGTTCACGGCATACATCCAGAATAACTGACATAATCCTTTTGTCGCCTGTTATTTTGGAGCCCATGTGATTGTTAATACCTACGGCAAAAGGGACATTATCAATCGCCTCTTCCACCTTCTTCCGAACTTCTTCGTCCTTCATACTGGAGAGAATAGCTCCTGGACCCAACCATTGTGGTTTTCCCTGTTTCGGTTCAAGCGGCAGATGAATCAGCACATCATGTCCCCGTTCGTGTGCATTTCGCGCATCTTGCTCTGATGATGGCAAAAAAGGCATGACCGCTACCGTTAGCTTTACAGGCATTGCGAGAATCTCGTCAGTACCTTTCATCTGATTTCCCAGATCATCAATGATAACTGCAAGTCTTTTTTGGGATTGGGCATTTGGCTGCTTCAACTCATTCGGAGGAGCATCAGCAGAAACTATAACCGAATCGCTCCAACCTCCTGCGGCCAGCAGCAACAATCCGCTCAATAGCCACCTCAGTACTCTGAGCTTTCGCAAATCGCGTATCATCATATGCAGCTCCTTTGCCAGCTAATTGTATTTTATCCGTTTCGCTTCATTCACACTCTACTCTGCTTCCAGTCTCTTCTTCTTACACTCGTAGTCCATGCAAAATCCGCCATAAAAATCAGCAACAGTAATGGCCCCGCGTACGCCCAAACGGATTGTATTTTCAAAAAAATTTGCGATAGCAATGGTTGAAGACCATAGAGACACAAAAGCGATAAAGCCCCCCAATAAAGGGAAAATCGCATACATATATGACCATGAACTTGTCCCACATATCCACTGTAGTCCCACCACTGCCGTCCAAAGCATGCCTTCAGTAAATATCCGCTGACGAACTCAACCACTGTTGGAACGATCATACACAGTATAATCACCGCAGTCATTCGAGCCCCCGGTTGTCTTAACATACTCTCTTCTACATCAATTAACAGCAGCAATATAACAGGAGCAAAGCCATACATCGGTTTATAAGGTCCTAGTAGAAACCCCTCTTTCCAGAACACCCCACTCGTAAAATAACTGTACACATTTTCAAGAACCCAGCCAAGGAGCGAGTACACAAGGAAATAATACAATGCTTCATCCAGTGACATATCAAACTCAGTCCCTCCATCAGTAGTAGATGCCATAGAGATCATCCTCACTATTATCTTCTCTCCCGTAAGCAATTATGAATCGATGATCAACTTGAAAGACCTGAATATATGTTATTTTAAAGACGAACCGAAATCTGTAATCTTTAACTTGATATCGAAAGTCACTGGTATCTGGCTGAATTCCTCATCCCAATGATCCTTTACTTTTTTCCATACATGCGGATGTTGGATGCTCAGACATTCTCCAAAGCCTGCCACATCAACTTTATATTTGGACTGCATTTTCCACATCAGACTATCGATCATTTGGGACAACCTCTTCTCGAAAATCTTCTCCGCCTCCTCCATAAACTGAGCTTTCGATGGATCATTTTTGATGTCCCAGTTTTCTGTAAACCGACCTTGAGATTGAATATCTACATGAAAGGAAATATCATCCCCCTGCACCTTGGCCTTCATTTTACTTTTCATGGATTTGATCTCATAAATAACTGGCACATTTTTTTCCGTGTAGCTTTTTATAGCTCCTCCCTGGACTTCCCCCTTTATCCAAGAAATACTTTCTACATCCGGTTGATCCAAAGACCCAATCCAGTTACCTGTCTCTCCTTTTATGATTCCTGCACCAGCAAATTCAAGATCTTTTTTCGTTGAGATAATATTTTGCAGAACAAAACTTCGCTTCGAATTCATTAAAGCATCCAATTGAGACAAGTTAACGCCTTTCATTACTTTGCTGGTTCTATAATGATTACGCAGCATGCCCTGGATACGAAATGCCGAAACCTCGCCCGGACGACTCGCCTCCAAAACATCCATCGCCTTGCCTTCGCTTAAAAATACTGTACAGCTTGGACGAATATCATTATCTCGAAGCACAAAATCAAGGATTTGATCCATACTTTGCTTCTGAGCCAGCTTAGTAGAAATAATGATGACCTTGAGATGGTGACCAATTACCATACGCTCCAGACGAACGGAATACTGGCGTAAAATCTCCAGCAGGGAATCCCCGGTCTCGGATATGTTTAGATATTGAGCAGTGTGCCCTTTATCCGATTTTGACTTGCTTCCAAAAGAATTAACCGGAACAATCTGTATTGTAGCTGTGATCAGATTTTTTCTGGGATAAGAGCCTCCTTGCTTGTTCAAATCTTGCTCTGTTTCTGTTGGTTCACCTTCATCCAGCGCCAAACCGCCATATAAGCTCAAATCTTCAATTTCAAAGCTGCTCCAGCATCCTGTTTGTGTTAGAAGCACTCCCATTATGAGCATTAAATTCAAAAGCTGACGCCTACACATCCTGCTTCAATCCTTTCTTTCTAATTATGTAGATGACAGATAGCATCCCGGGTATTAATACAAACATTATGATTCCCATGACTCCGATGGCATCACCGAGATTGAACACGTCATTTATACGTTTAGGAATCATGGATGTGAGAAAAATCAACGGCATTAATCCAAAAAAGACAGAAGGAGCTTTAAGGCCGAACACCTGCGAAATACCTAATGAAGCGTTAAAATAAAAGCTGATGAAATTGCAAAACATTTGCATCAACCAAATGACCAAAAAGGGAAATTCAAATCGTTCAAAAAATAAACCTGCCACTTCAAAGCTTCTTAAAAGGTCAAGTGTAGGCCAGGTACTTCTTAAGACACCGTCTGTAGATAACCCCCCTATTACCATTACTACAGTCAACAGATACAGTACAATTGGAATGGAGATGCCTGTAACTACTGCTTTGACAGCCTGCTCCGGATGCTGCATATGGGCAACCAGGTTCATAATCACTTCAAATCCGGTAAAAATAAGAATCGTAGATTTCAGCCCCTTAATGACGGGAAGTATACCTTCACCAAGAAAAGGACGCAAATGATCGATATCAAATATCCTTACGCTAAGAAAATAAGACAAAAGCAGAATCAGGATGCTAATAGGAAAAACAATCTGATACACCCGCGCGATCGAGTTAATCCCTCCAAATATCAAATAAGCCCCTACCCAAATAAATGAAATGATAATCGCCCAAACAGGAGTTCCTTCTAACAAATAAAACAGAGTTACTTCAGCCATTACCCGGGCTTCAAAACCGGCAATAATTATAAAATAAATGATCAACAGCAGACATAGGACGGCTGCCGGAATTGTTCCAACGATTCGTTTGGAATATTGAAATACAGTATTGCTCGGAAATTGTTGGCTTAATTTCACCATAAGGATTGCAAGCAGAATGATCATTACTCCCCCTAGCAAAACAGATATCCATGCATCCGGGGTTTGCACTACATTCGTAACACTTCGGGGTAAAGTCAAAATGCCGGCTCCCAATACCGTATTGGTTAGAAATATTGAGGTTTGTGATGTTGAGATTTTGTCATCAGAACGTATAAACAAACTTGTCCCTCCTAGTTCGAACAGCTATGATCTGCGTTTCTTTTGTTGAGTCTTCATCATGTCAGGTCTTTGTTTCATTAATGGCAAGGGTGCACGAAGAAACAAATCCTTCCAATCATTTATGCGGAATGGTGAAATAGGTGTAACATAGGGAACACCAAAGCTTTTCAGCTTCGTCAGATGACTACAGATCAACAAGAAAAACAAGACCGTTCCGTACATTCCCAGTGTGCCTGCAAATAACATCCCGACAAAACGTAAAATTCGCAAGGTTATGCCTGCACTAAACATAGGTATAGAAAACGAAGATATAGCGGTAAACGCCACCACAATAACTAAAAATGGACTGACAATTCCTGCCTGTACCGACGCTTCACCGATAATAAGGCCTCCAACAATGCCCATCGCAGGCCCAATTGGTTTTGGCAGTCTGATCCCTGCTTCTCGCAAAATCTCTAAGGAGATTGCCAATATCAAACCTTCAATCGTAGCAGGAAATGGAACTCCCTGCCTTGCCTCGATAATCGAAATGGCCAGCTCAGTTGGAATCAATCCAGGATGGAAGGAAATGAATGAAATATACAGCGCGGGAGCCATCAGTGCCATAAAAGCGGCAAAAAACCGCAAAATACGCAACAGTGTTCCCGGAATCCATCTCTCATAATAGTCCTCAGGCGATTGCAGCAGCATGCTAAAGGTTACCGGAACAATTAAAGCAAACGGCGTGCCATCCAGTAAGATCGCAATTCGTCCCTCCAATAGAGCACTAATGACACGATCCGGTCGTTCTGTATTTTGTCCCTGCTGAAATGGACTTAAAATATTATCTTCAATTAATTGCTCCACATAACCCGATTCTGCGAAATAATCCATATCCATCTTTGAAATTCGTTGTTTTACTTCCTCAAGCAGATCCAGATTCACAATATCCTTCATATAAGCAACAACTAGATTCCTTTTGAGATAGTTCCCGACTTCGTACATAGTCATTTCCAGATTTTCAGTACGCCCTTGACGCCGTAGTATGGCAGTATTCTCACTTAACACTTCAGTGAAACCGATCCTTGGTCCACGAATCAGAGCCTCCGAGGTAGGCTCCGTGATGGATCTTGTTTTTTCATTCGGCATGCTCATAACTAATGCGTTTGGCATCCCTTCAATAAATAAAGCAATATGACCGTTCAGAATGGATTGATTCAGATCTCTTATATCTACTACCTCTTTTATTTCACAAACAGGAAGCAGCTTTTGTTTCATGTAAGCAGATAGCTCAGAATTAGAGGGCAAGCTCTTGTTGTCTTTAGAATCTTTCTCTGCATTCATCATCAGAATTTGCAAAACCTGTGTGTTGATATGCTCCGCCGCCTGCATTCCGGCAACAAAGATCAGAGTTGCCCCGACCTCATATCCACCCATGATGAATTCCCGAAAATGAACATCACAATTGTTGCCTATCGCTTGCTTGATTAACTCCACATCAGACTTATAATCCCCTGCTAATTTGCTGCCGGAGGTCTCACCTGAAGAATCCGTGGACAATGCTCTTTTCTCCGTAGAATTCTGCTCCTTAATCATTGAATGAAGAGATCGAAACGAATAACAGATTATTATCGGAATCAACAACGTCAACCCCGCCTGCATAAATGTTGTCCAATCAGGAATATAAGATACGAATTGTGACCACATACTAATCATCCCTAACTCAATTTACTGGTTTTTATACTACCCGGAAATTCACATTTGAATGCAGCATGGTTAAAATCTGTATAATAAAAAGGTTTATAAAACGGCTGCCAGAGCCATTTTATAAACCTTTCAATCTTCAAAGCCAGTTGTTGCAAAAATAATTAGTGTCATGATAGTATACCAATCAATGGACTGTATAAATTAACCCACAAATCACAATCAATAACAATCCATATTTCTTACTGAAATACAAGAGGTGAGTAAATGCTTAAAGTAAACCGAGATGACAAACGTCCCATTTGGCAGCAGCTTCTGGACCAATCGATTCACAATATTACAACTGGAAAATGGCCGCCGGGCGAATTGCTGCTCCCATCTCGCGAACTCGCTCCATTGATTGGCGTTTCCCGTTCGACCATACAGATTGTTTACGAGGAGTTATTCAGCCGCGGGTACACCGTCACCTCTCGTCGCGGCGGGACAAGAGTAAGTGAATGGATAGATGTGACTCGCCCTTCGGAGGATGCAGCGATACAAGGACCCGTTCCTCCCGAATTACCTTTATTAAACGCTGCAATCGGTCATTTGCACAGTTGGTTCGGAGACAAAGAAAACAGAAAAGCAGAGATCGATTTCAGTCCCCATGAGCCTTATCTGGACGAACATTTTCAAAAGAATTGGAGGCAATCATTTTTACAAGCCTCCACAGCAACAGACCTGGACCGTTGGGCTTACGGTGACGCCTATGGATTCCTGCCCTTACGGGAACAGATTCAACGTTTTTTATCACTTGAACGGGGCGTTCATGTGGATATCGATCAAATCATATTAACTTCAGGTGCACAACATAGCATCGATTTGATCGCCCAAGCCCTTTTACATGAAGGAGAAACGGTTTCGGTTGAAGACCCCGGCTTCCCTGCTGCCTGGATGGCGATGAAGTATCGGCGTATGCAGGTTGTATCCGTTCCTGTCGACGAGTACGGGCTATGCGTAGACCACATTCATCCCGGGTCCAAACTTGTGTATGTTACACCCTCGCATCAATGTGCGGTTGGAGTAATTATGTCGGAACCTCGCAGGCAACAATTGATACACATGGCTGCCGGGCAGCGGTTCTGGATTGTTGAGGATGACTACGACAGCGAATTTCGATATCGTGGTGATCCAATTCCTACCTTGTTCAGTCAGCGACCTCAAAACACATTGTATATGATGAGCTTTTCTAAAATGATTGCTCCTGGTATACGGATATCGGCAATTATTGGTCCCAAAGAGGCCATTCGTCAGCTTGCCCAAGTCCAGGAATTAACCTATCGTCATCTTCCGATTATGGAGCAATTAACGCTTACTCATTTTATTGAGCATGGTCATTTCATGCGCCATATGAGACGAGTTCGAAATGTATATCGGCGCAGACACGAGGCCATGACCAAGGCCATCAACACGACGGGTCTGAGTGAACGCTTCACACTTAGCGGTGTAGAAACAGGGTTGCACATGCTTCTTGAAGCTGATAGCTCGTTTGATGAAGAAGCAGTGACGAACCTGGCGCTCGAAAAAGGAATCCGTATTTATCCGCTTAGCAACTATTGTTTGGAAAGTGATCGAAAAGGATGGATACTGGGTTTTGCAAAAGTAGATGAAACAACCATTGAAGAAGGTATTAATCATCTAGCGAAGATATCCCTTAGTTGACAATGACAGATATTTAAGCGGCTATGTTCGGTGATATCAGATCACAACCGCGCATCGAAGAGGATGTTGTTCTCTTGTCTCACCACTTCTAATCGTCCTGGGGCGCGGTTTCGTTCCAGTAATAGCTGTCCGGCAGGTAACGTTGGCCGAATACGCTTGTCCCTACACGGATGATAGTTGCTCCTTCTTCGATAGCCACCTTGAAATCACCGGACATGCCCATTGAGAGGATATTCATTTCTACAAGCGGAAACTTTTTCTCCCTGATTTGTGTTTGAATAGATTTTAATAATCGGAAGCAATGCCGTGTCTCGTCGTTTGTAGCATTCAATTTTCCAATCGTCATTAAGCCTTTCACGTTTAACGTTTCGAACTGTGACAATTGTTCCACTAACTCCAGTGCCGTTTCCGGAGACGCACCAAATTTACTTTCTTCGTAGGACGTGTTGATTTGTAACAGAATATCCATAGTTTTGTTCTCTTTGACGAGTTGATGGTGCAGGGCCTGCCCCAATTTCAAACGGTCCACAGAATGAATGAGCGTAACATATTTGACAACGTCCTTCACTTTATTCGTTTGCAGGTGTCCGATAAAATGCCATTCCACCTGATTATATTGTTGCATAAGCGGAAATTTGTCCCGAAGCTCCTGCGCTTTGTTTTCACCAAACAGAGTCTCACCCGCTTGTATAGCCATTTGTAATTTTTCAATCGGTACGGTTTTAGTCGCCAACAACAATTTCACGTCCTCGATCTTGCGCCCTGAGGTTTGGCAAGCCCTCTCCATCTGCTGTTTCACGATTTTGAGATTTTCTTCAACCTGATTGCCCATGTGTCCACTACCCTTTCACACGGTTTTTCCAGGCTTGAACATTTTTTCTTCTTCAATCGGATTCTCTTTCCCGGTGATATGATGTGGATCTATTCGGTACACCTGAACCGGACCACCGAATACGGCTGACCGGTATTTGTCTACGTGCTGCTTGGGTAACGGCCGTTTATAGTAATCAGGCACATACTTATTAATCAATTCTTGCAGCATATGTGTTGCTTCATCCAGATCGACGATGGGCTGTGCCTTGCCAAAAATCATTACACTCATATAAGCTGTGTCCGTCTTGGCTGGTACCGGATCAGTAATAGTTCCATATTCTTCACATACCGTAAAACACACCTCAGGATTAGCATTCATAACCTCATTTCTTCTACCACCGGTGGCTCCATGGATATAAAGCTTCTCATTAGTCCAAACAAAATTGAGCGGAACAACATACGGCAGATGACCATCAACCATTCCAAGATGTCCAATTCGAGCCTGCTGCAGAAATGAATCGATCCTGCTCTTGTCCAACACTTCTCTTAACTTGTAACGCACTCCATCCATTATTATCACTCCTATGTATCAATGTATTAGTTATTATGTATGTAAGTTTATCAGTCATTGGAATGAACATAAACGTCCAAAATAATAGAATAAGGGCAATCCAAATGGCGACACAGTTCAACTTCTCCATACTCGCCTTAAATTACCATCATTATCAAATCCATAACGCAAGTGGGTAAAATCATAAATGTTGAAAAAACTGCATATTAAGGAATAAAGGCTGTTTAATCAAGTTAGAAAGGGGCTGTCCCGTGCAAATTGCAAAAACGTATGCGGCCCAAGTCGATCCAAGCACCTATGAAACATTCCGTTCGCTAGTAGAGGCGATTGTCCCGACTACCCCATGCTTCGGGGCGGAGCAGACGGCAGGCGCAGTCGACCTGTGCGTACATGAATATATGATTTGGGAGCTCGATCATACCTTGGCGCTTATGCTCGGAATCAACCTGACTGTATTCCCGTTGTCCGCCCCCACCGCCGGGATGCTGAATTCAGGAGCAGCCCAGTTCGTCGCCAAAGGCGGTGCACAGGACGCGCCGTGCCGTCCCGTATGGGCGCTCAGTCCGTTTTCCGCCCTCTGCCCCGCCGACCGGATTGTAGTACTCTCCTTGCTGGAGCAGCTCTGGTTCGACCTCGGCCTCCTGCCTCCCCCATACCAGCATGATGGCGGGTTCCTTAAATTCATCATCGACTATTTGAACCGCGGAACGATGTTCGGAAATTACTCGGAATGGCCTGCTTACGGAACGACACGCCTTAATACCCCAACCCTCCGCAGGCTGGAGTGCTTCCCGACCGGATGGCAGCAGACAGGATATCCGGGTGTTTCTTCCGGTTATCGCGCATTTCGCGGATTTATGCTGTTCATTGTCCGGGACAAAGGAGGTTACGAAATTGTATGACGCGGACGTTATCGTAATCGGGTCCGGTGGAGGCGGAGCCGTCGCAGCCAAGGAACTCGGGGAAAAAGGATTGAAGGTGCTTGTGCTGGAGGCAGGAGCTTTTTACGGCAACAAAAAGTGGCCGCAGCCAAACAGCGATCGCGGCGGAGAATGGAGCTCCAGCTTCGACGATCTCGACGTAGGGATTTATAAACAAATTTATAATCGATACGAGAACAACATGAACGATGTAGTGTCTGGTGTTTTCCGCTTTGGCCCCGCCGATCGGCGCCGCGCGCCGTGGCACAGGGTATTGCGCCAAAAAGGAGACATCTGGCAGCTGTCCGGTGTCGGCGGAACAACTCAGCATTACTGGGCCCAATCGCCGCGGGCCTTCCCGGCATCGGTGGACAACGTCTGGCCAATCAGCTATGCGGAGCTCATTCCTTATTACGAGAAGGTTGAAGCAACGCTGCCCGTCAATTTCTCGCCGACAACACCGAAGGAGGAATTGTTCTATTATGGAGTAAAAAAAGCGGGCTGGCGGCTTAATCCTACACTTGATGTAGTATCGCCCGGCTTTCGTCCAAACCCCAATGCCATCCTGCCGCCAAACGCAGAGCTGATGAATCCGTGTTACTCGCTCGAACAGCTTAACGAAATGGAAGGCTGCAATCTGCAGGGGCACTGCATGAACGGCTGCACAGCAGGCCCATCGGTCGATCGGATTGCCAAGCGGGGAACACTTGTCAGCTACGTCCCCCTTGCCCTCAGAACCGGAAATGTGTCGATCCGGCCCAATTCCTTCACGACCAAAATTTTGACCGATCATGATCCGCAAGGCGGGCTTCGGGCAACGGGCGTGCGTTTTCGCGACACGTGGACTGGCGAAACCGGCGAACTGTCAGCGAGAGCCGTAGTCTTGGCCGCCGGCTGCATTGAATCGCCGCGGCTTTGGCTAAACTCGGCGCTGCCTTACAATTCATGGGTGGGACGGGGATTGACCAATCACTGCTTCGATTGGGTCGGCGGCGTATTCGACGAACAGGATCTGATGAGCATTATGGGGCTGCCTGCAGTTTATCCTTACATGGGCCAGACATCCGGAGCCAGGGTCGATATTCCCGGCACCGGGGTTTTCCAGGTGTCTTGTCTGAGTCCGGGACTGATGTCCTTCCTCACTTACGGGTTCAGCGAAGCAAGCTATGACGCCTTGCGGCCACCGGAGCCGGGAGAGCCTTGGGATATACGCGGCCGTGTAGTTGGCCCTCAATTAAAGGAATTGATGATGAATTACAGCCGTACAATGACGTATCTGCTTTTGACAGATGACGAAACGCTATATCACAACAGAGTTGAGGTCGATCCGCTGCTGAAGGACGAGAACGGACCGATTCCGGTAGTTCATTACACTCCAAGCCCGAAAACTCTGCAAAGGCGCGACCAGCTGGCCAGATATGCCTGCGAATCTCTGAAGGCGGCTGGCGCCAAACGGATCATCCGCTCGGATACCCCCTTCGCCTTCCAGCTGCATCTTGAAAGCACCATGCGAATGGGCTTCGTCGTGGACACGAACTGCGAGGCCTATCAGGTCAAGCGGCTATTTATTGCCGATAATAGCGTCCACTTCAACGGCATTGGCGGTCCGAATCCTACGCTGACTACGCAAGCGCTGGCTACACGGACCGCCGACAAGCTGGCGATCAAATATTTCAGTTAACCTGCTTACCCGGTTACGGAAAAATACAGAACCACGCCTGCTAATAAGATAATAGCCAAAAAAGCGATAGCCTTACCGAAGCTCTTCATTCCCCGTTCACCTTCTTTCTCTCGATGGAAAATATCCCTTCCCCGGTCGAGTCTTCTGAATGCATAAAAAGGATAAGGATACCATTTACCTATTATTGGGATGATTGGACGTTTTCATCCGTACCCCTGGCAAATCATGTACAAACGGTATTGGCGGGCAGAAGTTGCAGCAACCTGAACCATTCAGAAAAAAACTTGACGACCTCTCCCCTGTAGATTACCGGGAATCGATCGCCACATAAATTCATTCCTTTTTAACTATCTACTTTACAAAGGGAGCGCCTAAGCGCTCCTTACTACCAAATTGACTGCATACCCCATATTTCTATGGATTTCTCCATCTCCCCAAATCTGAAGTCCCGTAGCGTCCAAACGGCTAGGATATACCCGGGTTGTCAAGCTTTTCAATCCGTTTGCATAAGCCTCCACCATGGAGCGATCCAAATAAATATGAAGCTTCAAATTTTCCTCTAGCAATTCAAGCTTGCCGCCCTGAATTCCTCCGCACTTTTCTCCAGAATGCAGCGTCGTTTTCGTTCGGTCGGCCAAAAGCATGGACTGATTCAAATCATAATACAGCAGTGTTTCTTCTTCTCCATCCGCCAGATCTGCGTCCCTATCCTGTGAATAAGTGCTTCTTGCAAGCGCTACGCTCTGATTCGGCGAAGCACTGTCATTACCAGCAGTAAAAAACAAGACAGGCAGACCGTCTGCATCATAGGCTGCGCTTCCCGACCAGATTCCGTCCGGGGCGAGCTTATCTTTCTCGGGCACCAGAGCGACGGGCAGATCACGCCAATTCACCATGTCCTTACTTACCCAATGCCCCCAATGGATCTGATGAAAAAATGGGCCGGCGGGCTGACATGATATTGCGGTCTGTGCCGGTCAGGCAGAAGAGGCGTCCGATCCAGCTTGATGTTCTCATAGTTTAATTTCGGATGCGCTCCTCCTTAAACGGAATCCAGCACATGCTGAAGCAGATGCCACCTCTTTGGCACTCAAGGCACGATTATTTATCTTGAGTTCATCGATGATTCCGCTAAACATGTGAAGGCTAAACACCTCGGCCAGAAGGCTACTGTGATTGTTTTTTCCAATAAGCAGATTTGTACCAACGGCCTCGACCACACGGGAACCGCGCTTCATTTCCCCCAGATTGCCATCGAAAACCGCACTCACATAAGACCATTCATTTTTGGGCAGTTCATAACCATCCGGCGACCATATTTCCTCCCAAGCTTTCCAGACCAACCTGAAAAGACCATGACCCGGGACGAAACATGCCTAACAAATAACCTTGCTTGCGATCCATATTGTAGCGGTTGACAATGGCGCTCAACTTGCCATCATCTCCCCATTCATAGGAACGTGGCGCAACCCATACTCCAATGCTTAGCTCCGACAAATATTCCTGATCGCAGATTGGTTCTTCCGCTTTGACCGGATGGGCTATGTAAGTAGAAAATCCATCAAATAGAAGCCCTTCCCCCAATACTCCCTGCCTCCACTGTGGTTCGCAAGGCTCGGTAAACTCGGCATGATTAAATACATACTGAATCTCATTCTGGATATGGGATATACTCTCAAGAGCGCTTGCACCGCTTCCTTCATCAAAAGACCAATACATGATCAGACCCTGTCTGGATAAATTTCTTGTATCGCTTGCCCAGCATTTGATTCAGCATAATTGCGATGATTATCGGAACCGGGAAGCCTACCCATTCGCTGCCCCAAATCCCCTGGCTCGGTGAAAAATCCTTAAATGCAATCTGCACGCCATACATTGGATAGTACTTGAACAGAAGATAAACCAGAATAATCGGCAGCAGAAACAGATATAGCTCGTAATTGCGTTTGACCCGACTCCAAGTGTTACGTTTTTGTTTGATCAAAATTTGATCTGCTTTAATATTGAAACGTTTCCAATTAATATTAAGGAAAAAAATCTTCCGGTATATCACTTGATAAAACGTACTTCGCAACTGATGTTACCTAAGCTCATTGAAGATATTCAAGTAGTTTCACCTTGTCTAAATAACACCGGAAGACGATAAACTTCCTGATCCAACGTTTCGCCTTCAATCTTTTGGTAGAGCAGCTTTATCGTCATACGAGCCATATCCTCTACGGGTTGCCTGATCGTAGACAGTATCGGATGGAAATAAGGATGATCCTGAATGCCATCGTATCCGATGACCTTTACATCCTCAGGAACGCGAATTCCACGCCTTCCCGCTCTTTCAATATATTTGGCTGCAAACATATCGGTAATGGCAAAAATACCATCTACATCGCTATGCTTAATCAAAAACTCTTCAAAATACGCATCATCATCCTTAACAGGGTCCGGTTTCTCGTAAACTACATAGTCAACTCCCATTGTTTTTGCCTCATGAATGAATCCTTCTCTCCGATTCATGGTTTCAGTGAACACGGAGGTCACACTTCCCATAAAGGCGGGTTTTCGGGCTCCCGCTTTGACCAGTTCCCTTAATGCCAGACGTCCGCCTTCATAATTGTCCGAGGTGACGCATGTGATTTTCTTGCTGAAATATCTGTCAATGCTGACAATCGGAATGTCATTGCTTACATTTTTCACAATATCGTTGTACGTAATGCCGACAATGCCTGCCACTTTGTTTTGCTGAAGCATATCAAGATAATACAGTTCCTTTTCAGGTTTACCACCGCTATTGCATAGCATAAGCTTATAACCTTCCCGGTCCAGCTCATCCTCAATATAATAAGCCAGCTCAGAAAAAAATGGATGCCAGATGCTAGGCAGCAGCAAGGCTACCATCTTGGATTTCCGCATTTTGAAATTGCGGGCAATCTCATTAGGTATGTAATTCAACTCTTTGATAGCACTCTCTACTTTTCTGCGTGTAGCGGGTTTTACAGCACCCGAATTGTTAATGACACGGGACACGGTTCCTACTGCAACGCCAGCCAAGTTGGCTACATCTTTAATACTTGACATCTAACCCCCCACTTAACTCTCTTATGGTACTCATGATAGCACTGAATTGGAAACGTTTCAATATCTCTTTTTTAAGCGCTTACGAATAGATACAGATTCACACTTTTAAGCCCGGTCTTTTTCTTTGTGTTCTCATCGCGCATAAATTGGAAATTGCAGGATACCCTATTCTAAGCATGAAAGGAAAAAGATTGTATTCACTAAAGCTGCTGTTGCTCTATTGTCCTGGCAGTGCAAATGAAGGAGGGAAGTCCGTTGAAAAGAAGAAAGCATCTATCGCAGCGCCTGACCCAAAAGCTGGAGGGGATCGATCCGATTTCCGATACGCCGTTATCCGACAGCCTGGATCGTAATGAGGAGGCTATCCGTCAAGCCTTTGTCAATTGCACCGATCTGATCACACGCAAATTTTACATTTATCGTTCGGTTCCTTGTCTGGCCGTTTACCTTGATGTGCTGGTCGATCACGCCTTATGGGATGACGGTTTGCTGACACCGTTGATGAGCTTCGAAGACAATGAGACTGACTCCTCCGAACAGCTCATCGAGCGGCTGAAAGGTCATTTGCCATCGGTCGTTATTCCGGAGACAACGCGAAGCCTTAAGGATGCTGTTCAACGGATCGTCAAAGGCGAGGTCGTTTTGTTCATAGATACCTCAATTGAGGCACTATCCTTCAAAATCAAGGACAATTTACAGCGGCAGTTGGACGAGCCAAGCACCGAAGCGGTGATCCGCGGACCACGCATCGGTTTTATCGAGAAGCTCAGCGTCAACATGGCCCTGATTCGTCATAATATCCGCTCGCCAAAGCTTAAGATGGAAAATGTCGTTCTGGGATCAACGACACAAACTGAGACAGCCATCGTCTATATCGAAGGCTTGGCTTCGCAAAACGTCGTGGACGAGGTAAAGCAGCGTCTGGCTAAAATCGATATGGATAGCGTATTAGGCTCAGGGTACATTGAGGAACTGATCAGCGACCATCCCAAGTCCCCGTTTCCGGTCATTCAATCAACGCAGCGGCCCGATGCGGTGTCAGCCTCCCTGATTGAAGGAAAAGTGGCAGTGCTTGTGAACGGCTCCCCCCTCGCGCTGGTTCTGCCCGTAACGTTCTGGTTCGCTTTTCAGACCGTCGAGGATTATTACATCAATTTTCTGTTCGGCTCAATGCTGCGGATGCTGAGGTATTTTTTCGCCTTTCTGGCGCTATCCCTGCCCTCCTTGTTCGTAGCGATCACAACCTATCATTCTGAAATGATTCCGACATCGTTGACTATAAGCCTCGCAGCAGCACGGGAGGTCGTTCCGTTTCCCGCCCTTCTTGAATCGATCATTATGGAGATCACGTTCGAAGCGCTGCGCGAGGCTGGAGTCCGCCTGCCCCGTCCCGTCGGACAGACGATCAGCATCGTAGGGGCGCTCGTCATCGGACAAGCGGCCGTTCAAGCCGGGATTATTTCAGCGCCGCTTATTATCGTGGTATCGTTGACCGGAATTGCCTCGTTTCTTATTCCTAATCCGAACATGAGCCAAGCAATTAGTATTTTAAGGTTTCCACTTCTGTTATGTGCCGGAACCTTCGGACTCTATGGAGTTAGCGCGGGATTGATGGCGATTCTTATTCATTTATCCAACCTCAAATCATACGGCTTACCCTATCTGACACCTGTCTCACCGCTTAAATTAACCGGATTATTAGATGTTTTCTTCCGTGCACCATGGAATGCGATGTACAAACGGCAGCAGCGGGTAAAAGACGAAATGGAGCTGGAGAACAAATGAACCTGCGACGTATTGGTTTGGCCTGCACGACGCTTGCTCTTTATCTCGGCCTGCTTACGGGCTGCTGGGATCGCAATGAGATGGATGAATTGGCCTTTGTGATGGCCTCCGGTCTCGACCTGGCTGATGATGGAGAGCTGGAAACCTCCCTGCAAATCGCCTTGCCAACCGGAATTCAGGCCTCAGATCAGTCCGGGGGCAAAAAAGCTTTCATGGCTGTGTCAGAAAAAGGGAAGGATGGCATGGACACTCTAAGCAAAGAGCAACAGCAATTGTCCCGAAACATCAATCTCGGACACCGACGAGTTATCGTCATTGGAGAAGCCCTTGGCAGAAATGGTATTAATCAGGTGATGGACACCTTGCTACGATCCCCGGAGAGCAGGTACAACAGTTACATTGCAACAGCTTATGGGACGACGGCCAAAGAAGTTATCAAAACCCCATACCTTTTGGAAAAAATTCCTGCTGTCGGCCTTAATAACATCATGGAGGGCAATTTTTCGATTTCCGTTAAAACCGACGAGTTTTTGGATGGGCTTGCCACCTACGGCAAAAATCCGGTGACACCAGGTATACGGATCACAAAGGACGCCCTAGGCAATCCGACCTTCGTGCTGGACAAAATAGCCGTTTACCGTCAGAACAAACTGGTCGGCTTTCTTTCGGATGAGCAGCAGAAGGCGTTCATGCTTTACAGAGGAAATACTCAGGTAATTACCTGGTCGTTACAGCTTGTGCCTCCCAAAGAAGAATATAAAGGAACCGTAAATATACATTTTTTGAAGGTGCGAACAAGTGTTCTCACCCGTATGGCTGAAGGCAAGCCTGCTGTCGACCTGCGTATCAAAACAACGTGCCGAATCAGCGCTAACGATACCGAGCTGGATTTCAGCCGACCGGAAACGCTTGCCCTTCTGGAGCAAAAATATGAAGACGAGCTGCGTAAAGCGGTCGCCGGAGTCGTATCGGTATCACAGCAGGAATTTAAATCAGATATATTCGGCTTCGGCAGGAAGGTGCACATTGACCATCCTTACGTCTGGAAGGAAATAAAGGAAGACTGGAACGAAATTTATCCGTCGGTACCGGTGGACGTCAAAATCGAAGTCAAGATCGAGCGGATCGGAAGAACACAGGCTCCCGGACAATTAATGAAGTACTGACAAACGAACGAATCGAGGATGGTAGAAATGAAAATCACCGGGATGCAGGTTTTCTGGTTAATTACTCTGATGAGTATGGGAATGACCCTTGTCATGACGTTGACCCCCAGCGTGACCTCAGCCAAACAGGATATATGGATGTCTGTAATCGTAGCCAGCTGTATCACACTGCTGATTACCTTTTTCACTACACAAACGTCACTGCTTCATCCAGACCAGAATTTGGTTCAGCTGTCCCGAACCATTCTGGGAAAATGGCTTGGCAGCGTGGTTATGCTCGTCTATTTTATCCAATGGTTTACCATCCTCCCGATCGTTTTGCGGCAGTTTAACGACGTCATCCATATTATGATTCTGCCCCAGACACCGAAGTGGGCAATTATGCTGATCATGCTAAGCTTGATCACCTATTCGACTTATTCGGGAGGGATCGAGTCCATCGCTCGCTGCAGCGAGATTCTCGGGCCAATCGTTATCATCATGGTGCTGCTGACCCTGCTCGCCAGCGTTAACAACGTAGACCTGCATCTCCTGCTTCCCGTCTATGCCGATAGCGGCTTGTCGGCAATATTTAAGGGATCGCTTGCCCCGGCCTCCTATCTCGGTCACTCCGTGGAATATCTAATGCTTGCCCCGTTTCTGATCAAACCGCGCAAGGGTGGAAAATACGCTTTCGCCGCCGTTATTACGGCCTCTAGCCTCGTCCTGCTCGCCATGACGATGGCGATAGCGACAATGGGGGTACCGATCACCCCTAAAATGTGGTATCCCTTTTTCGAAATGTCGCGGAAAATATCGCTGTTCGGCTTCATCGAAAATCTCGACCCGCTGCCGATCGTCGTCTGGGTCGCCAGCGTATTCGTCAAACTCGCCGTTTATTTATTCATCACGAGCTACGGTACAGCACAATATCTGAACATAAAAAACTGGCGCATCATGATCTGGTTCATTGCCCCTATAGTGCTGATCTTCGCTTTCATTCCGCAGAATGTAACCGAAGCGATCTCCAATTACTTGTTCAACTATTGGATTCCCATTGCACTTCCGGTCAATATGCTCGGCCTGCCTCTGCTGTTGTTGATTGTTGGAAAGATCAGACAGGTGTCCGGACGTTCAGCGCAGAAGGGGTGATATGATTATCAGATATTTCTCACTAGCTTGTCTTCGATAGTTAGTACACACCAAAGAAAGAAGCTGTCCCAAAAGTTATCTAAAATAACTTTGAGGGGCGATCTTTTTAGCAGTGGAAAGGCAAGCTATCAGGAAAAAATGCAAAAATGCAGTTTTATTAAAGTAGCCATGAAAGGATAAACCATATTCCTGCAAAAATGCAGGAATATGGTTCAGAATAGACTAGTTTGAAGAGAATTCTTAGAGAAAGCCTGCACATTTGCAACAATTTAGGGCATTTAGAGGCTTTACATAAATAAAGCCTGCACATTTGCAACAATTTCAGGAAGTCCACATCATCCTACTTTTAAGGATAGCCTCTTGGAATCATGCTATAATTCCCGCTCTCACTCCTGCATAATGCTTTCCGCAATCGCTACAAGATCTTCCTTCGACAACGGACTCTTTTTATAGGTTGAAATAGTGTACTCCAGATTGTTATCCACATCCTCCCAAGTCAGATTTATTGCGTAAAGGGCATTGGAATTCGTGGTGTATATGGCTTCGATTCCGTCAATGCTCAGCTTCTCAAATTTCTCGCCCTTTCCCGCTACCTTCGTAACTTCAGTAATGAGTGGATGCATTCTTTTGGCACTGATACGGATGATGTCCGAGTCTTTGGAGAAGACAAGCACAGCTTCCCCGGCTTCGCTCCATTTCAGTTTTTTAGCGTAATATTTTTTCCCCTCCGCCTCCGCTTTGAGTTCCTTCAACATTTTTTGATACGGCTCGCTAAGGAAAAAGTAGTATGGAGGCACGATTTCACCAGATTGAAAAGCATACCCTTCCGGAAGCCATTCCGGCTGTGCTAATTCTGGCGCGTTGTGTTTGGACAACAACTTCGAATATTCATCATAATCTGCACTGGTTATAGCGAGAAAGCTAAAAGACAGCGAATGGTCAGTCCCATTATACAGCACGGTTAAATCGCCCGGCTTTTTCTCTTTGGAATGAATGGCCATAGCCTCTTTCTTCTGACGTTCAACAATGTTCTTGTTAGAAGCCGACTGTGTCTTTGACTGTTTCTGCGGTGCTGCGGCAGCATCCACAGTAAAACCGCTAGCTGAGCTCAATGCCAGCAGGATGCTGGCAGCGGCAATGATTGTTTTTTTCGTAGGGGTCATAGGTTGAATCTCCTTTCGGCCATATAGGCGCTTGTGGTTTTGTTTACTTTTATAACCCCTGAACCTCTTGAAAAGGGACACCTCTGAATGAAGTTATTTCACCATGCTGCCCACAATACGGATAAATTCAGACTTGGACAGAGTACTTTCCGGATTATCGAACACAGAATAAAAAATCTCCGCCTTCTCATCAAGCCATTCCAATTTGTGCTTATAAAAAACAGTATCAGCCTCTGCGTTCTCTGCCTCTATATAAACCATCTCCTGTCCGCCTAACGTCAGCTTCTCGACCGATACTCCCTTTGGATGCTTCGTTATTACCGTGGATGGATGTTTCTTACGCTTATAAGTGATAATATCAATGGTATCCTTTCCGTTACTATAGATCACCTTAGCACTTCCCGCTTTACTCCAGGTCAACGGCTTGATGAATAATTTAGCACCACTAGTAGAGGATTCAGCCATTTGGATAAACTCTGGCTCCAGCTTCTTCAGATTTTCCAAACTGGCCTCACCGTCTGTTACACTGGCAAATAATTTTCCTTCTGCAAATGAGTACCCTTGAGGCAAATACTTGGGCTCAGACAGCAGCGGTCCGGATTTAATTTCAAGCTGCTTCCTCAATTCCGTGTAACTGCTGTACACAATCGGTTTAAACTCGGTTTTAACCTTATTGCCTTGGTTATAAGCATTCAGCGTATCATCATGGACGTAGTAAGCCACCAACTCGCCCGGTTTGAGCTGGTCTTGGATGCGTTCTCTATACTCAGACAGCAGCTTATGGTGCGTCTTGGCATGTGGAGTATACTTATCTTCTCTAATTTCCTTCGTCTCAACAATTACTTCACCTTTGGAGTTCAAAATTTGCACATACCGGGAAGCCGCATAACCAGTCAGGGAGGTCAGCACAATAATCAGACAGCTGATTGTTACAATGGCTCCGGCCCGGTGCCTGACCGTTTTTTGGCCGCTGCGCCGTTCATGAATTTCCCGAACCCGTTCCATCACATTTAGTCGCACATCGATAGTCTTCGGCTCTTCCTTGATCATAAGTTCCTTTAGCGTTTCATCTTGAAGTGTAACTTTGGCCTTCAGCATAGCCCGCCCCTCCCTTCCGCTTCATCAGCTTCTGCAGCTTCAGCTTCAATCGCCCGTATTTTTTCTTTACCGCTTCCGTGCTTTTCCCTGAAATTTCCCCAATCTCGGCAAAAGACTTCTCCTCGAGCACCCGTAATATCAACAAACTGCGCTCCTCCGAACTCAAGCTCCGTATGGTGGAAGACAACGGCTCGCCGAATAATCGGCTTATCATCGTCTGCTCCGCGCTCTCTGTTACCGTATCCTGCCGGAACCAGTTTTGGAATTTACGCTGTACGCTACGCCTACGCAGCAGATTCAGACAGTGGTAATGTGCAATCTTATACAACCAGGATGAAAAGCTGACGGTCGGTTCATACATTCCTATTTTTTCGTACCCTTTCACCAAAATGTCCTGCACCGCATCCTCCGCCTCCTGCCGGTCCCCCAGCATACGGGTGCAATATCGGTACAACGGAGCCTGGAATGCTTCAACGATATGTACATACTTACTAATTTCTCCCGCTTTGACTTCCTTAACATATTTTTCCACAAAATCCACTAAGCTGCTCCTCCTCTCTATCTACTATATAACACTTCAGCAGCGGGAAAAGGGACAGTTAGTTCAGGCCAAATAAATGGAAAACAGCCCTCTACTGAGAGCTGCCCCTTCCTGCATTTTATATTCTGTATGTATTACCAACGTTCAAGATAATATTGCTGCCAAAAAAACCTGCAAAAAGGCTCCAATTAGAATCATAACAATTCCATAGACAATGCCCCAACCCGAGGTTCCACCTTTTTGTTGAATTAAGGTACGGCGAATTTCCGGATCTCCATGTAAAAGAAGGATATGATCAATCTCTTTTTTTGCTTTGCGATAATATATTTTATTTCCTAAGATCCCATTTGAAATAGCGATTCCTATAGAGACACCCCGAAGTGAGTGGTCAAGCAGTAGTTCAAAAAAGACCAGCATGACAATGGCTCCTATGTATAACGCACACTCAGCATACATTTTTCGATAACCAGACCATAGAGGAAAAAAAAGAAAGGACGGCCAATTCCATTTTGAATTTTTATGCCATTTTTCAACATATTTAACGCTGTGGGAAAATAACCTTAACCATTCTTCCTCTGGTACATCATAAGGGTTTGATTGCTGATTTGGCCATGCAGGAGCTTGATATTGATATACTCGTTGCTGGTAAGCTTGCTGGTGATTTACTTGTTGATTTGCTTGCTGC
The DNA here is from genome assembly GCF_900102215.1 of Fontibacillus panacisegetis. GTDB lineage: Bacteria > Bacillota > Bacilli > Paenibacillales > Paenibacillaceae > Fontibacillus > Fontibacillus panacisegetis. The sequence goes on along the minus strand of NZ_FNBG01000015.1, from coordinate 64,751 downwards.
TGATATGTCTGCTGTCGATGTGCTTGCTGCTGATTTGCTTGCTGCTCTAAAGACCTACCACAACTTTCACAAAAGCGTGCTGTCATACTTGCACGCTGTCCGCATGAAGAACAATACCTTGCTTCCAAACAACATCCCTCTTTCTCCGCCAATATGTTTCTCCATTTGCCAATTCACGGTCCTTACAAACAAGTTTCCATTAGGTATAAGTCTCTATTAGCTATAGTTACATTCTACTATAAAGTGGAATTAGATGAGGGAGAAATTAAGCACTATTAATGAAATAAATTACCATCGGGAGTGTCGGTGATAGTATCGCATTTCTAAACCAAAAGAAATCGGAGTTTTTGATCAAGCTGTGAACCGTTATTTTATTCAAATGAAAATCCCTCAAAAAAACAAGCGAGCCCATGGGATAACCCTGAACTCGCTTGGCAAAAAACGCTGCTGGTAAATCAATTACGAAGAACAATTGCAACCACTTCTCGGACGGCTCCTCAAATATGTACATAGAACAATATATCATGATGAACTCAAGGTGAAATGGGTAATAAATAACTTAAGCAATAAGCTGCATACAGTATGACAAAGCAGCCCACAATAGTAATAATAATAAAGCAGGTCGTATAATGATAATTATCCGACAATATTTGGGGAGGATGGATGAATGTCTACCATTAGCAACAAGAATCTTACTAACCAGTTAACCTTGCTGCACACAAGTTCGAATATCTATAGTGACGATAAAATCGTGAACATGTTTGTAAGCACCTGTTGTACAGCAGATAATACGAGGAGAAGCTACTTGAGGGCTATTCATTGCTTTCGGGAGTTTATCGAGTTCAAGAAGCTTGATTCGGTAACATGGAGAGAGATTGAGGCCTTTAAAATGTACCTTCAGCAGCGGGAGAAATTCACTTCCAAGCGCGCATTGTCGCCGGCCAGCATCGCCGCTTTCATTGCCCCGCTGAAATCGTTGTATAAGTGGGGGAGTGACAGCAACGTAGGCTTTTTTGAAAGGAACCCCACATCGAGTGTACGCTTGCCGGTGATTCAGGTGACTAGCCATCGGAATTTTTTAACCAAAAAGGAAGTAGGGTTGTTGATTAAGGATCTGCAGCAGCAGAGTCAAAGGAATTATTTGATGGGGCTGTCGTTAGTATTGCTTGGTTTGCGAGTGTCTGAATTGAACTCTATATACTGGAAAGACTTCCACACAGATCCGTTGGAATCGAGTGTTTGGCTGACGCTTCATTATACAAAAGGAGGAAGAACGAGAGAAGTAAAGGTCCCCCAGCATTTATGGGAAATATTTGCCGAATATGCGAGGAGTCTTTCCGGGGGTATGGAACCGCCTGGTACGCTTAGACTGTTTCCTATTTCTACTAGACAAATTGAACGCATAATACGTAAAGCCGGAGAAAGAAGTGGGATTACGAAAAAGCTAACGCCCCACTGGCTGCGGCATACCAATGCAACTTTGGCCTTGCTGGGAGGAGCTTCACTTCAGCAAGTGCAGGAAACGTTAGGACACGCGCATATCAACACGACTCAGCGATATTTGCATACTGTAGAGCAAATGAAAAAAGCAGCTCCGGATTATGTACAGGACTGCTTAAAGGAAATTATTTACTAATACACTATGCAAAAGCGTGCAATTTGGCCTATAATTTGATTAAACACTCCGAAATCCTATCTTTTTTTCTATATTTTTACCTATGTCTTTTGTCGGATAATTATCATTATACGACCTGACGTGACCTTTGTTGACTGGCCCTTAGACCAGCCGCAAGAGAAAAGACATTCACAGGGCTGCCGGAGGTTATGTCTTATAAGGAAAGGAGGGCTTTTCGCCAAGGTCAACACCTTAACTGAAATGGCTTCTGTTTTCTAGTATGTCACAAAAAAAGGAGAGAACACCATGAGCTCCTTGCATAAATTTATGGATACTCATGCAATGATACAGCAAGATTCAACATCACTGATTCAGTTGATCGACTTTATGCGCGAAAAACGTCCTGAAGTCTATCAGCATAGTATACGCGTAGCTATGCTGGCAGAACGTATAGCTACCGAAATGAATCTGAAGGCATGTGAAAAAGAAAACTTGCTGCGCGGCTGTTTTCTTCACGATCTGGGTAAAATCATGCTGCCTTTGGATGTGCTGGAACAGGCTGCGCCCCTTACCCCGCACCAATGGAGAATCATCAAACTCCATCCGCAGGTAGGCGCCGACCTTTTACATAGCATATCCGAGTTTGATGAATCGGTCATCGAAGTGATTCTTCACCATCACGAGCGTTGGGATGGGCAAGGTTATCCCCATGGATTGAAGGAGCAGGATATTCCTTTATTGGCTCGCATCTGCTCTGTGGCCGATGCCTTTGACGCCATGATGTGCGTGCGTCCATACCGTAAAAGTTTGACATTGGAACATGTCAGACAGGAGCTATGGCGGAACAGCGCCATCCAGTTCGATCCTGTAATCACCCGCCTGACACTTGAATTGCTTGAGTCAGACAAGTCTTATTTCGGATTTATGCAGGAACGGTAGGGAAAAACAAGCTCTTAATATATTTGGTAAACTAGAGATCCATTCCTGTAGCTGACAAAAAACAAACGTTTTGTTCCTCTATATTTGAACTTAGGACAATTCGAGATGATAGATTTTTTTGGAAAAATTACCTCGTCATCGGGATGATCCCAATGGTGAGCCAGATCGTTTACTACAAACTTTTGTCTCGCAGCTTCTGATTCTTGTATACATGCCATAAAAGAGCCTCCTTGGTTCGTGTTGGGTTCGCGCCATTAACACTGCCAAGGTTTGGGCTCTTTTTCCAATGAGAGTTGGCGGTAGCCTGCCTCAACTTTTTCCAAACGGATTGATGGTATCAGATCAGGAACAGTAAACCTTACTGCCAAGCCTGTAGCTTTCGATTTGCTTGACAACAGTCGTGCATCGTGGTACGTTGTTTAAATTGAACGACAACGGTCATGCAAAGGAGAATGCCAATGGCAAACGATAATAATACGCTTATCAAAAGCGAGTGGCACATCATGGAGAAGCTCTGGGAGGGTGCTCCCCTTACCTATGTACAGCTATGCCATGAGTTAAAAGAAAACCCCGGCTGGAGCCGCAGCACGGTGCAAACCATGCTGGAACGTATGACGGAAAAGGGCATCCTTCGGTATGAGGTGGTAGGCCGGGCAAAACACTATTATCCCAATGTTGCGCGGGATGATGTCGCTATAGCCGAAACACGCTCCTTATTGGACCGTGCCTTTGAAGGCTCCGCCAGCCTGATGATGAGCACGCTGGTGCGCAAAAAACAGCTTACCAAAGCGGAAATTAACGAGCTTTATGCCATATTACAGGAAGCAGAGGTGCAAAAATGATAGAAACCATCATTACCTCCTCTGTGTTGATTTTAATTATCATCGCGCTTCGGTATCTGCTCCGGGGCAGAATTTCCTCGCGGCTGCAATATGCTCTGTGGGCACTTGTCGCTGTTCGGCTTTTGCTGCCGTTTTCCCTGTTTGAAAGCCCTGTCAGTGTAATGAACGCCATACCGAATATTCAGAGCGATTATTCGGCAGTTAAGCAGCCTGTCGATTCTGTGAATTCCAGAAATACCGTGCTGCCGTCCAATAATTCCCCGATACTTCAAAGCGGTCATGAAATATCAGACAGCTCAGCCGGTACAGCAAACACAGTCAATGGAGAAGCAATAGCACGATTCGTCTGGCTTAGCGGTTTGATTCTCAGCGGAGTGCTCTTTGCCGCTTCCAACATCCGTCTAAGTCGAAATCTCAGGCGAATCAGAAAGCGAATAGAATTTCCACAGTATCCATTGCCTGTTTATGTGGCAGACGGACTGCCTTCCCCCTGTCTGTACGGAATCAGAAAGCCTGCCGTTTATGTCACGCCGGAAAGCCTTTCTGACGAAAAACGAATAGAATATGTGGTTGCCCACGAACTGACACATTACCGCCAGAAGGATCACATCTGGTCTTTTGTCCGTATTCTCTGCCTGTGCGTACACTGGTTCAATCCGCTGGTGTGGATTGCGGTTGTATTATCCCGTAGGGATAGCGAGCTGGCCTGTGATGAGAGAACACTCCGCAGGATCGGGCCTGAGAACCGTATGGAGTACGGCAGAACGTTGATTGAACTGATGACCTCACCATCTAAGCCCTCTGATTTATTCTGCTGTGCCACTACCATGACCGGCAGCAAGGGAGAAATGACAGAACGTATCAAGCGCATTGCCAAACAGCCGAAAACGCTGATGATAACATTGACTATCGTTGTGGTCGTTGCTGTGGCGGCGGTTGCGTTTACCTTTGGAGGTGCTGCAAGGAATGTTCCTGTTGTGCTGCCCGATAGCAGTGCAGTGACCAGCATCACGATTGAGCAAATAAACGAGGGGGAAAGTCTCGGTACAGTCCATATCTCTCAAAAATCGGATTTGGAAGCCGTACTGAGTGCCTTATCGGACACTGACAAGACTTTGCGTCAATCCGTAAATGATGCACCGAACCGGGATAATTATTTTCAGATTGATATTGAAAGCACAGATGCTCGCAGGTTCTATCTGTACAACGATGATAAAAAATATTATTTGGAGGAGCCTTATGCCGGGATTTACAGGACAAATCGTATAACGAGTGCTACCATTGCCAAGGTTTACGCCCCGAAAGGCAGAGCCGATCAATCTATAAATGCGCAAGAGCTGTGGGATGCCCGGACCCTTTATGTAGGAGACAATTCCTCAGTAGGTACGCTGCTTGGCCTGTTACCCCTTTCGGAAGGACTGTGGCATGACCACTTCGCCTTGCGCACTGCCGACAATGAACGCAGCATAGAGTGGGTTCTTCAGGGCGACGATACGGCATCCTATGAGGGAAGTACGCTTCATTTGAATGCCTTGCTTCTCTTTGCATTGGTTGATAATTTACAGGATTTTTATGTAACGATGAAAGACTCCGAGCAAGATGAACCAGCTTTTCATTATGACCGCACATGGGCTGATGAAATAGCTGGCCGTGATGTGCGGGAGTACGCGGAAAGCCCGGAAAAACTGCAGGAGTTGCTTGATCTTTTCGGAACTGAAAGCGCCTTTGCCCAATACAACATTGCCAAGCTTGGAAAAAACGGTGAGATTTTGGACGGTTACTTTCTCGTAAACCAACAGCTTGCATTGGCTATTATTAACGATTACATGGTAAAGTCTGCCGTATGGGAGGGTGTTGATGTCATGACGCTGGAAGAATGCTATCTCATCCGTCAGATATTCCCGGAATCGCTTGAAACCCACGATTATTACGCCTATTTGCGGGAAGACGGCACAGCCGTTTTACAGTCCGGTACGGATGGGCGGTACAGTGTGCTTTCGCCGGAACTTTATTCTGAATTGGTGAAAGCCATTGAGACTCTGTCCACGGATTCATGGCTTGAAAACAAGTATACCGAAGGTGCTCCCCGTCCGGATTTCGATAATATGGTATGGATGGCAACGGATGATGAGAATGGGTATTGCACCGCTTTTTATCAGGATGTCAGTAGAGAGCAGATCGAACAGTATCTTAAGACATTGGAGGATGATGGCTGGCAGACAATCCGAGATTTGTATGAACATACTAAATTGGGCGGTCGTTATCAAAAAAATAGTCATACAATCAGTATCCAGTTTTACGATGACCAAGAAGTGGCCATATATTTTTCATGAAATCAAGTTTGAGCCGCTGCAGCTTTTTATTGGCGCAAAAGACGTAATGCCATTTAATTAGCTTCAGCTAATTAAATGGCCTGTAACCTTTCTGGCGAATCTGCTTTTTTAGGGTGAATGGGCAAGATAGGGGATGTGCGTTAAGAAAGATGCTTTGGACGAAGTATACCGTCTGTATTCCAAACAGGTCTATCTTTACGCCTATTCCCTTTGCAGGAATTATCATATGGCCGAAGACCTGATCCGCGACACGTTCTATACGGCAATGCTGGCACTGGATAAGGATATGCCTAACATAAAATATTGACTTTTACGGGTCTGCCATAATCTGTTTTTCGATTGCTGCCGGAAAAGGCATGAAGAGGCGCTGCAATTGGAGGAAGCATTGCTTTCCGGGTGTCCATCATACCTTCTTTGACAAGGAATGACGGTCTGCTTTATGCGCTTGAATGTCTGGATTTTTATAATCTTGACCGTATGTATTATAGATTTCATATTCGTACTCCTAGCCATTGAATTGGGGATTTCATTGAGTACTCCTCTCTCTGCAAACACTTCAGGTCATTTCATCTAACGTTAGTGTATCTACGAACCCGAGAGGCTTAAGTGAGCAACGCGAACGGGTCGACAGACTTAGGCTCGTAGTGAATATGTTTCTTCCGCTGCGTGAATGTGATGTTAGCTGAAGTCAACTGCTTCTCGAAATACTATCATAATTATTAATTACTCGACTCGAATACAAACTTTACTCTCTCAGTTTTACCCCACTTTTCTTTCATATCTTCATAGTAAATATCCGTATTATTATATATTATGTCTTTGTAAGTCTTAGCTAAATGAGGGTAATGATTGTCGATGAAACGTTCCAACGTTAGTGCTGGTCTAGTGTTTCGTTTTAATCTAACCTTATCTAAAGATACAGGAATGTCCTGATCTATAGCGTTAATCATTAAATCTACATCTGTAATACCAGGTAAAATCGGAGTAATAAATACCCATACAGTAATTCCCATTCGGTGTAACTGATTTGCTGTCTGTATATTACTCATAAGAGTATAATCATCGATCTTACTCAACTGTTGTAGATTAGATAATCCTAAAAGTAAAGTAAATTTATTCCCCATAGGTTTTATTACATCAATATCTCTAAAAATAAGTTTTGACCCGGCTTTAGTTGTAACCATACATTTCAAATTTAACTTACTTAATTCAAGTAAACATTTTCTTGTTAATTGGTATTTCCGTTCTATCTCCATATAAGGATCACACTTACTACCCAAGTACACAATATCTTCTTTATTCCATTGAATAAGTTCTTTTTGCAAAACATCTGAAATATTAAGTTTAACATACAAGTTAGTATTCCAAGTCTCATCGTCTAATTGGAAACAGTAAGGACATCCAATTGTACATCCATCATACGGGTCTATAATCGGTATTGTCGCCCCATCAGGGGGATATTCATAAGTCATTGCACGATCAACAAATATTTCCTTGAGCATTTTTACCATCTCCATTCGTCTTATAACAATATGGTAAATTAACCCTCAAAAAAAATATAGACTTATAATTACTGATTTGTTATGATGTTGAATAAGGTCTTGAAAAAAAATGACATACGAATCCATGGGTCAAATGTTGATCTATGGTTTTTTTATGTTTTTGGTTGGTTTTAGCTAACGTTGCGCATTTACGACGCGACCCGACCTTAGATAACTCTTATCTTAGGTCGGGCCGTGTGTTGTCTGAATATTCTTTCTTCTATGCTTTCACACCTGACAACCAAGGGGCGAATGCCCCGCAGCCTAGATGTATTGTTATATGATGTCGGCGACTTTCCGATTCCACTTATTAATTTCATTCAATCCATTTGTTAAGTACGTAGTTCTAATGTTTTCAAGTCAATAATAAAGTTTTGTTGTTTAAGAATATCCAATCCAAGTAACCCTTTATGGTCCTTTGGCAGTATACCAACATCTATTTCTATATTTTCAATGCTTCTTGTACCTATTTCAATCCTGTCCATAATTTTTGTGTAGAAAGGAACGCTTCCGCCAATCCCGTATGCTTCATATATAGAATCCCCTATTTCGTAGGTCACACCGATTTCCTCCAAAATATCAGGACTAATTATAGTATGTGAGGACCCTGTATCTATAATCACATCATCTATTCTCAATACTCTTTCTCTGAATGTAACAGTAAGCGACGTCGTAATTAATTGTCCATCATAGTTAATTTTCATTACTACTACGTCTCACTCTCATTAATGGGTCCCGACGAAGATGGATCACAAAATCTTGATTTGAAGTATGGTACACCAAACTCCCAGGCTCTGCTTGAAAAAATTCTTTATTAGCATCTTGTTCTGATATAGTACGAATCGGAGCAACTTCATCTACTATTTTTTTGTTGCCCTCCTCATGATAATTAAGTATGGAAACCAGAACAAATTGATCAGGGAACAGTTCTCTAACTTCTTGCCATTTCATTCGTTCTACCTCCTACAAATTCTTCCCAATTCTTTTTCCTATCTTGATTTTATCATACTTATAGTTCAGTATTCTCATAGTATTTTTTATTATTTCGTCGATTTCCTATAACGTCATATTCACGAAGTACGTGAAACAACAAAATCCTGCTGTATATACGAACAATTTTTCTATAGAAATAGTCTAAATGTACTACATCTTATTCTACTATAAAAATGGAAGAATATGACGAATAATTAATTTTATGCTCGAAAATAAAAAAACCCCCGCTTATATAAAAGCGAAAGTATTGAAACACTATCTCCTTAATGATTCCATATTAAAATTCAAACCAGTCTCCAAACCCTATCTTATCCCATCAATCTCACTCCTTAAAACTCTTCACCTCCCCACAAAAAACCTCTACCATCACTAAAGCCCCCATCCTAAACCCCTGTACAAAAGCAGTGTTTGTAAGCATGGAATGGGATTCACCAGTCAAGTCAAAGATTTGCTCAAGAACTTCAAAATCGCTTTCGGACAATCTTTTCTTCACTTCTTCCTTTAATTCAGAAATTTTTCTATTCAGCGGACGATAATCGGGGTCCGTCGGAACCATTCGTTCTTCAGGTTTAAGGTTGGCTCTGTATAGCTCATCCAAAATACTTTTCATTCTAATTCCCCCTTGTAGAAATAGATCAACAACATCATTGAATCCAAAACCATCCAGTACTTTCCATATAAATATATTTTATGCGAAAACTGCATAAAACTCAATATGCATTTTTCGCATATTTTAAACTTAGTTTGGGTGATACACTATGTACAAGAGGATACGCGATTTGCGTGAAGACAGGGACCTGACGCAACAACAACTGGCGGATCATCTGAACATCTCTCAAGCAACCTATTCCCGATACGAGAGCGGGAACTTGGATGTACCAAGTACTGTATTGATAAAATTATCCGAATTTTACGACGTTAGCATCGACTACATTCTTGGTCAGACGAATAACTCCAAGCGATCCAACGGAAAATAATCTTGAAATTAGAGTCCTGAAAAATTCAAAAGCTTTATACAAATAGATTTTATGCGAAAACCGCATAAAATCCGATATGCAGTTTCCGCATATCTTAAACTGAGCTTGGGTGATTCATGATGTACAAAAGAATACGCGGTTTGCGTGAGGACAGAGATTTGAATCAACAACAACTGGCACATTATCTAAATATCTCTCAAGCAACATATTCCAGATACGAAAATGGGAATTTGGATGTGCCGAGCTCTGTGTTAATTAAATTATCCGAATATTACGGCGTTAGTATTGACTATATTCTTGGTCAGACGAATATATCCAAGCGTCACGACGGAAAGTAATCTTAAAAAACTCAAAAGGCAGAGTATACTCCAAAATAGGTGTATACTCTGCCTTTTTCACACACTAACTTGTTTTTTCTTATTCTACAGTTGAACTTTTCTTCCTCAATACTCCCCATTATACTCAACACAACTGGTTTCTCTGACTCGTGAAATATGATAAGGCATATATAAATTTTTGGATTGCGGGGCTAAATCCTCAATATATTGAATCGCGGCGTCAACCATCTCATCCGAGCTAAAAATGATTTCATTCAAATAGCCACTGAGCAATGCCGCATCACCCTTGAACTTGAGATATAAATATCCAAAACCAGGATCTACAACAACCAAATTAACAATTTCCTCTTCCTTTGGCTCTCTTGAACCATCATAAAACCTTACCACGATATCTTGATCCTTATAAAATATATCTACATCAGCAATAATTAGCTTCGTTATAATCTTTTCCAACACCCATATATATTTCGAATCAGCTTTGTTTTTACCTTCAAATCACTGCCTGTACATCTTTATTAAGTGAAACAAGCTCATCGCCGAGTATCGAGCCTGATAATAATATGCTGTTCATCCCCTCTCTTTTTTTACAGACTCGATATACATTTCTCCCAGAATATGATAAATACGATATGAATCCTGAGGCAGCTCGGACTGAACAAAGGCCAGCACTTCATTTTGCTCGAGGTCATACATCATTTCAATTTCCTTTGAGAATAGAGGATGTCCCTCTTCAAGCCATTCGAGTAAGTTTGGAACATCGTCCGGATTGACCCGCTCTGGCAAAATTTGCTTCAATCCTTCTACATAGGTCTGGAGCGGCTGGGCTCCCACAATTTTAACCCCTTTGTTCTCCTCATTAACCATAATGACAGTTGGAAAGCCTTTAACGCCAAGGCTACTGGATAATTCAAAATCCTGCTCCAACCGATTCTGCGCGGATTCCAGACCAGACTCTGCAACTATTTTTTCTCCGTCTAGCCCCATTTGATGGACAAGATCAATAAGCACCTCATCCTCCCCTATATTCCTGTTGAATACAAAAACAGCTTCTCTAGCACGCCGTAAAAATTCATTTTCCTTGCCCTCATGTTTTTCTTGAATAACCTTAAATACCCGTGACGGAGGGTATGAAGAAAGAATGGGATGATCATGCCACAGCGTTCCATCGATGGGCATGCGGGAATGCTCCCCTACCTCCTGCCAATGCTGCGCCACATCAGACGGCTTCTGGATACCATTGGATTTGTCAGCGAAACCATGCCAGCCTGGCAGCAATCCCCCCATTACAATCTGAAGCTTAAAATATGAAGCATATTGCTTGATAAAACGGTTCAAAACGGGTTCCAATGCCCAACAATGCGAGCAAATAGGATCTGTAACATAGTAAAGTGTAATCTTTCTATTTGATCGGGTTAAATCGATAACTTCCAGCTCATCTTCACCGTTAACTCCACAAACTCCTGTCTCCAGATCGCAAAACATATTTTCATTATTCAAGGATTGTCCCTGCCCTTCGGTCTCAAAAATACAAATCGTCTTAAAACGCCTTGTGTAGACGATTATAGTACAAGCAATTATAATAACAAGTACTATCATTTTTTTGACTTGGTATAAAAAATATACTGTAAGGAGGAAACTCAATGAACTATGCTGCTGATTTAGAAAATCTGTGTCCGGCAACCTTTGCCTTTCATGTGATTGGAGGAAAGTGGAATTTACCCATTCTTGCAATCCTGTGTAAAAATAAAAGCATTCGGTACAACGAATTAAAAAGAAACTTAAACGGCATCACGGGAACCATGCTGACAAATTGTTTAAAAGAGCTCACTGAATACGGAATCGTTAATAGAAGGCAATACCCGGAAATCCCCCCTAAAGTGGAGTATTCACTTACTGAATCCGGAGAAAGGCTGGTACCTATCATAGAGTCAATTGTATGTTGGGGAGAACAAAATATAGACCTTCTCAAAGCACCGCAAGCTTCAGATTAACTTCAGCCATGCAAAAAAGCTCCCAAATGTCGCAAAGACAATTCAGGAGCGATTCATTGTTAAGCTGATCAGCCTATTTCAAATACATCTGCATAGGATAGGACAAGTACTCGACAGTATCCATTTTTTCAATCGTGTAAAAGCCTGCTGGAGCATTGATTACATTCGGAATGCGGTTGACGACAGTGGCGCAGGTATGCTCGACGGTTGCGGGTTTTTTCACAAAGAAGGTCGTGTCAGGCTCACCGATGATTTTCCAGTCGCACATATCGCCGTCATTCGGACCGGGCGGGGAGGTTTGATAGCGCTGGAAGTTTTGCAGGTTGCGCTCGATCGCCCTTTTCTGATATTGAAGATCGCTAATCTGCACGTCAATTTGCGCGCTTCTTTGCTTGAGTACACTTTTCATTAAGGAGGGATCACGCTGCTCCAAATTTTTTTTGATAGCCGCAACCTTTTGCTTACCTGCTTAATCTGTTTTGACTGGCTTGGAAGTCATTATCTGTGAAGGAGCGGTGTCAGGATGTTATCATAACTGGTCTGATATACTTAAAAACCCGTTCTGGATTATAATAAAAGTAAATTATTCTACCGGGGGAAGTATCAAAGCAGTAGCCAGTGCTTGAGAAATCAAAAGTTGCCATTGCCTTTTCAATCTTTTCCTCCACACTACGATTTTCCTGCTCATAATCGAATGGGCCATGTTCAAAAACAATATACTCGGCTTCGGGAACATCAACCATAAACATTTGCGGTGGCACTTCCCCTTTATAATCAAAAGGAAGTCGTACGCCCCAACACTCTGTACGCGGAATACCCCAGTCGCAGAGCCTGCCATCCGGGTCGTTAATGTACGCCATAATCTGACCACTTCCGCAGTTAGGTTCGCTCCCACCATCATCATCTAATTTGCCCTTGATACTATCGAGTAACCCGCAAATTGTTTCATAGTCCTGTCCCGGAATAAGACTTTGCTTCTGCCAAAAATCCCAATACCCATTACTTTCATAGTTTTTAATGTGCAAAAATTTGTGTGCGGGAATGGTTACAAAATAAATTTTAACATCATCTGTGGATTTCATCATTCCAATCTCTCCTAATCCTAAAAAGTAGCGGTCAAAAGGGTTTATTTTTGTACGAAGAACGACAGGCTTGGGCTTTTTTCGGTATTCACTTGGAGTTATACCATATGTTCCCTTGAAAGCTCTGGTAAAAGCTTCATGTGATGAAAAACCATAATCAAAAGCAATATCTAAAAGGCTTTTTTCACTATCCCGAACCTCTTTTAGTGCAAAGGCTAATTTTCTATGCCGCAGATAATCCCTAAATTGCATACCCGATATTTCCTTGAATTTTCTTGTAGTATGAAATTCGGAATAACCTAACTTGCGAGAAAGAAATCGTAGCGTTATTACTTCACCGTTACGATTTTTAATACACTCGTCAATTTCATCAACGATTATCTGGATTTGCTTGTGCCACTCATACATTCATCTGTTCACCTCGTTTCAACCACTCTATAGTTACTATAGAGTAAGGGAAATTGCATTGCTTGATTTTACTTGCGGAAAAGAGAGAGGATATATTTTATTCCTTAATTCGCTTAATATAAATTTTCAACGCTTACACAACATCAAACACTAAGAGCAGATGAGAAAACTACTCTGCCTTGGATAATATCAACGTTATCATTCAATGACAATTCAAACGTTTTGGTCCTAACCAAACACCAGCCTCACCTTGTCGTAATACCGCAGCGTCTGCTCGGAAATATTGTTCAGCTTGGCCATTTGGCCAATCGATAATTTGTTCACATTGGATACTCTCCAGCGCCTTCTGTTCGAAGGCATGATCATGAATCCCAAAGTATAACAACACTATATCAACAAAACTTAGAAAAGACGGCAGTCAGAGGTTTCTTACCACTCCCAACTACCGTCATATCACAAAGCAAGCTATTAAATTGATGGCAAGGCATAACACTCGTATTTTCTATGTAGAGTGCGTGTTATCGAATCCTGCGAGTTATCCATAGAAAAAGCTTGTTGTTTTGGATTGACAAATCCTTATTTGTTTTGATCCAATGCGGATATTCTGTTCATTTCCTCTTCTGATAAGCCAAAATCAAAAAGTTCCATATTGCTTTTCAGTCTTGCGGGATTTATGGATTTTGGAATAACTGCGATGTTGCGCTGAATACACCACCTGAGCATGACTTGCGCTGTACTTTTACCGTTCCCTTCCGCAATTTCTGTCAGTACAGGATGATTCAACAACTGCTTGTTGCCATGTCCGAAGGGCCCCCAAGCTACATGCTGTATGTTGTGCTTAACCAGGTATTCATGGAGGATTGATCCCTGTTCCATTACCTTTTCCAGATGCTGCTGCTCAAAATTGGCCACGCTAATGGCTCTGATTTTTCCTTCATTATAAAAGCCCTCCAATACCTCCCAGCTGTAGAGATAGTTAGCTGCAGGCCAATGAATCAAATAAAGATCAATTCATTTTTAATTTTATAGACGCCAAGGCCAACCTTCGGCATGAAAACACCATTATTCAACACGTAATTTTCCATGTGGAATCCCCCTTTTTGCTCAGGTAGCTCACAGCTCAATGGAGTGTGTCGCCCCGGTAAATCGCACAGTGATCTGCACAATTTCAGAACGGCTGCCGATTCTGATTGGAGGGCCCCAAAAGCCGTAGCCGGATGAAACAATCGAATAGAAAGAATCCTTCTGCAGCAGCCCCCAATCATTCTCATACATCGCTTGTGTGATCAGATGAGCCGGGGCAATTTGACCGCGATGCGTGTGGCCTGACAGCATCAAATCAACACCGTTCTGCACAGCCTTGTCAAATTCATAAGGCTGATGATCCAGCAGTATAATCGGCTGGTCAGTGGATATTCCAGTCATCAGTTCCGCCAAGGAAGACCTGTCTTGTTCCGTCTTATCCTTACGACCGACAATGATCAATTCATCATTGACGACAACACTCTCATCATACAATACATCCATATTGCTTCGTTCAAGAGCCGCGATCAGTTGCTCCATATTTCCTTGGTACTTATCGTGATTACCTAACGAGGCATAAACGCCATAGGTAGACTTCACATTAGAAATAATTTTGTCGATTCCTTTATTCAAGTACGCATCCAAATCATCGTCAATGATGTCGCCCGGATACAGCACCAAATCGGGTTTCAATTCATTGATGATCTCCACCATGCGCTCAGCATGCTTACGGCCGGAAAGTAAGCCGAAATGCATATCTGAAGCCATGACAATATTCAGTTCCTTCAGATTACCCGCCGGTTTGTCAATATTTACTACATATTTACGCACAATTGGGTTGTAGGCATTAAACGAACCATAGAAAATAAGCGTAACAATCGCTATAAGAGCTACGGCACCCGTCCATTTTTGAATACGATGGTAGGGCAGACTTGTTAGCCCGATCAGCCACAGTGCCAAATGAACTACGGGTACAATAAGCAGCGAAATTGAAAAAAAGGCGAGCCAAAACCAACCCACGGCACTAAAAAACGGAGCACTCACAAAACGGCTCCAAATAAAAGAGCTGGACATAAACAAGAGAGCGACAATATAGAACCATTTGAACCTTGCTGATACCAGCGGCTTCATCCATTTCCAACTGCTCCATCCAATATAAAAGACGAGAAGCGAATATAGCAGCACTATTACAATTGCAATCAGAATAAACATCCTTATTTAAATCTCCTTTAATAGTTTGAATCATTATACAATATATTTACGGATATAGTTTATTCAGCAAGAAAATCGAGATCCTATAAAAGATTCAGTGAGCCTGCAAATCTAAAGCAAGCCGCCACTCAGGACTCGCTTTCCTGATCCGGACACAGTAACTGCAAAAACCGAAAAGCCAAAAAACAAGCGAGTTCCAAAGCATAACCTGGAGACTCGCTTGTTGGGTTACTTACGTCTGATCCCGTATTCGTCGATCTTTCTGTAAATGGTGGATTTGCCGATGTTCAGAAGCTTTGCCGCCAATACTGCATTTCCGTCACATGCTTGCAGCGCCTGCTTAATGCCCTCCCTTTCCATATCGCGGAAGCTTGTCATTCCGTGCCGTCTGGCCGCCGCACCGCCTTCACCCCGGCTTGCCCTCATGCCATACGGTAAATGAGATTCGTCGATAATTTCCGATTCGCTTACATAAAAGGCACGCTTGACGATATTTTGCAGCTCACGCGCGTTTCCTTTCCATTCTTGCTCCTGCAGCGCCTCCAGGAAGGAAGAGCTAAGCTTCTTCGGCAGTCCGGTACTTTCCCGGTTGCATGCGTACAAAAACGATTTGGCCAGCTCTGCAATATCCTCCTTACGTTCCCGTAAGGGCAGAAGCTGTATATTAATCACATTCAAGCGATAATATAAATCGCTCCGGTAGGAATGCAGTGCAACCTCCTCCTGCAGATCCCTGTTCGTCGCGGCGATGACCCTGACATCCAGGGTTCGTTCATGCCGTCCCCCGATTCTTCTGACCTTGTGATTGTCCAATACCCGCAGCAGCTTGGCCTGTATTTCCAAGGACAGCTCACCAATCTCGTCCAAAAAGAGAGTCCCTCCATCTGCAAGTTCAAATTTTCCCGGACTCCCTTCGCGCAGCGCACCCGTAAAAGAGCCCTTCTCATACCCGAACAGCTCGCTCTCTACCAGATCCTTGGGCAATGCAGCGCAATTGATCGCGATAAACGGACCGTTTGCGCGACTGCTAGCCTGATGAATCGATTGTGCGAACAGTTCCTTACCGGTTCCGCTCTCACCTTCAATCAGGACGGTACAGTCCGTTTTGGCGATTTTTTGAGCAAAGGCAATCGTTTCCAGCATTACCGGATGGCGCGTTACAATATCTCCAAAGCTGTAATTGGCTTTAAACCCGGCAATTTGATGGACTGCTTTGCGTACCTGCCCCGCTTCCCTGATCAGGATTGCGGCACCCAGAACCCGGTTGTTGAATTCATAAGGAAAAATATCGACCATGCAATCAATTCTGTGCTCTCCGGCCTTGATGGTGCAGTCCGGATAGTTCAGATGCTGCTTGCGGCTAAAAACCGCTTCCTCGATCTCCCCGGCATCCAGCATTTCCCGCACGTTCAACCGGTATATTTCATCCGCATCCAATCTGAATATTGAGGTCAATCGGCTATTTATTCTTTCAATGCGGTAATCCGTATCGATCAAAAGAAGTCCATCCATCATCGAATTGAACACTGTGTCCATCAGACCGTGCGTTTCCATGACATTAAGCTGCTCCTGGATACTGATGACGGCGGAGACCACAATCCCGAACGTATGAGTGTGAACATCCTCCGCTTTGCCCGATAAATCGAGGCAGCCTATAATGCTGCCCCTGCTGTCGCGGATCGGCGCCGCCGAGCAAGTCCACGGATGATGGGATGTACAGTAATGCTCTCCCCCGAGCACCTGAATGGGCCGGCCTGTCGCCAGCGCCGTTCCGACCGCGTTCGTGCCCACGCTTCGTTCATCCCACCGTGCCCCTTGAAAAAAATTAACCTTCGCGCATTCCGGCTCTATGTCCTCATTATGCACCGTTTCCAAAATAACGCCGTCCTGATCGGTTAATACAATGCCGTAGACTGTGCTTTTTATTATTTGAAACACACTGTCCATTACAGGCCGGGCCACGGCGATTAGTTGCTTCCGTTCGCTCAGGCGAACGAAGAGCTCTTCAGATGAGACCTGCTCCCCTCGGCCATGCAGGGGATCGACACCGGCTTCACGGCAGCGAATCCATGATTCGGCAATCTCCGTCCTTGTATCCGCTGTTAGAGTACCGTATTTCGTGAACTGCTCCCAATTTCGAATGGATTTTTCATAGCTGATCAGCAAGCGACATTCACTCCCCTGGCTCTGGCTTTTTTTCAGATCGCGCGCTGCCTGCGGTCCGCAGCGCTAGCTATATTCATGGACTCCCGGTATTTGGCAACGGTTCTGCGTGAGATGAAGACACCCTGTCGTTGCAGCAATTCAGCGATTTCCCGGTCACTTCTCGTTTTGCTTTTATTTTCACGATCAACAATATCACGAATCATCCGCTTCGCATCATTCCCTGACATCCCGGGGCATGTGTTCGGATTCAACGCGGGTGCAAAAAATCGCTTCAGCTCGTACGTCCCCCAATCACAGTGGACATATTTATGTCTCGTAGCCCGGCTTACAGTTGATTCGTGCAAGCCCAACCGATCGGCAATATCTTTCAGCACCATCGGCACCAAATATTTCGGACCTTTCTCGAAAAAAGCGCTCTGCCATTCCACAATCGCCGCTGTTGTGCGAAACAGGGTGCGGCGGCGCGCTGCGATGCAGCTCATGATCCATCTGGCCTGATCCTGCTGCCGATTCATGTATCGCTGGATATTCTCATCGATATTTCCTTCCAGCAAATGCAAATATGAAGACGAAATCGCCACTTCAGGACAAACGACGTCATTCAGCTTGATGTCAAACCCGTCATTCGCAGCGGTGACCAAGACGTCAGGCACAATGTATACGTTTTTTTGCCCGCTGCCAAACCTACTGCCCGGACGGGGATTTAACGAGCGGATCGTCTGGTATGCCTCAAGAATCACGCACTCGGAAACTCCTAAATGCTTGGAAATCGAGTCAAACCGTTTTTTACTGATTAGGTCGAGGTAACGTTGTATTATCTCTTTAAGTAAAGGTGTCATTTGACCCGTATGCTCCAGCTGCAGCAGGAGACACTCCCGTAAATCGGCCGCACCGATGCCAGCGGGTTCTAGGGATTGCACGATGCGCAGCGCACTTAGCACAATGACCAAATCCACTCCCAATGCTTCCGCCGCCTCTTGCGGGGATACCTCAAGGTATCCGTTGCCATCCAGGCTGCCGATCAAGTAACGTGCTATCTTGTATTCCCCATTGGGGAGAGACAGCAGATTCAATTGCCCGATCAAATAATCATGAAGGCTTTCTTCCTCGGGAGCAGTCAGCCTCCCTTCGTCTGGAAAAGACATACCGGGATTGACCTTATCCCTGCGGTTAAGCCGATCCGCGAATGTGGTCACTTCGATTAGCGGATTATCGGCCACCAGCCCCAAGATATATTCCTCCAGCTCCTGTGTGCCCATCCGCAATATTTGCACCGACAGTCTCATTTGCGGGGCAAGTGACGCAGCCTGCTTCATTTCCATAGAGGTTTTCATACGCTCACCTGATTGTCATGAAATTATGAATACGCTTACATTTTGTTGCTTTAATTATAAATCGGCTGCACCAATAAAAAGACTGAATAAGATGAACAAAATATGAAACATTCATCTTATTCAGGCTGAATTAATGAAGCTGCCGGCGAACCGGCTTCCATCGTTCTCTATCCGTGCAGGTGAATTGCCCGATGATGAGCCGCGTGAGCTGCTTCGAGAAGCGACTCGGCCACTGTGGGATGGGCATGGATGGTCGTCGCGATTTCATCCAGGGTCGCTTCAAGTCGAATGGCCAGCGCTCCTTCCGCAATAAGATCCGTTGCTCTGGGTCCGGCGATATGAAGGCCGAGGATTTCATCCGTTCTGGCGTCGACGACAAACTTGACCAGCCCGTTCGTCTCGCCCATAATCATTGATTTCGCGTTGACTTGAAGAGGAAACACTCCTGTTCTCACTTCAAATCCCTTCTCCCTCGCCAGCCTCTCCGTCATCCCTACCGAAGCAAGCTCCGGCCTCGTATAAACACAAGACGGTATCGTCCGAAAGTCGATGTCTGAAGAAGATTCAGCCAAGATCGCTTCCGCAGCAATCATTCCCTCGGCTGAGGCGACATGCGCCAGCATAATACCGCCTGTGCAATCGCCGATCGCATAAATGTGGCTGGCGCTCGTCTGCATACGCGAATTAACCTTGATTCCGTGTCTGTCAGCATTTACTCCGATGCACTCCAGCCCCAATCCGTCGGTAACCGGCCTTCTTCCCGTCGCGATCAGCACCTTATCGGCCTCGATCATCCGGCTAACACCCGACGATGTCGTGCTTACTTTCAATCCGCTCTCTGTGCGTTCAATTCTCTCCACTTGCGTACTCGTAAGGATTTGTATACCCTCTTTGGCAAACTGCTTCATCAGACAGCCTACCGTATCCTGATCCATGGTCGTGATCAGTTCAGGCAGCATTTCGACGATCGTCACTCGGCAGCCGAGACTGCTGTACACGCTGGCGAATTCGCAACCGATCACCCCACCGCCGATGATGCACAGGCTCTCCGGCACCTCGGGCAGCGCCAGCGCTTCATCGCTGGATATCACCCCATCCAGATCCGCACCGGGAATCGGAACTCGCGCCGGCTCGGAGCCGGAGGCGATAATAGCATAGTCAAAATTCACCGTTTGCCTGCTTCCATCCGCCGCAGTCACCTTCAGCTCATGTTCACCAATAAAGGTGCCGCTGCCCATCACTTTGGCGATTTTGTTTTTCTTCAGAAGGGCGTCGATTCCCCCGGCGTTCAGTTTGATAATTTTATCCTTTCTCTTTTGCAGCTGCGGCCAATTGAACGAAATATCCGCAGCCTCCAGCCCGAGCTCTTGGCCATCCTGCTTGAGCTGCGCGTATAGCTCCGATGTATGAAGCAGCACTTTAGTCGGAATACAGCCGACATTCAGACAGGTTCCTCCGAGCGCCTTTCGCTCGATCAGCGTCACATCCGCCCCAAGCTGCGCCGCCCGGATCGCCGCCACGTATCCGCCGGGTCCTCCGCCTAATACTACAATTTTCATATTTTCTACCCCCTTATAGTAGAAGAAGCGCAGGTTTTTCAATGTACTTTTTCAACTTTTGCATAAAAGCGGCTGCTACAGCGCCATCCACCGCTCTATGATCAGCAGTGAGGCTCAAATTCATCAGCGGCTTCACGGTCACTTGGCCGTTTGCTGCTACCGGCGTCTCGATAATTGCATTTACGCCCAATATCGCAACTTCCGGCTGATTGATGATCGGAGTGAATGATTCCATCCCGTACATTCCCAGGTTGGTAATCGTGAATGTGCCTCCCGACATATCGCTCGGGGCAAGCCCGTTATTTCTCGCTTTGGCAACCAGCTCCTGCACTTCCTCCGACACTTCGCGCAGCCCTTTGCGGTCGGCATGCCTGACAACCGGAACGACTAAACCTTCATCCAGCCCGACAGCAACTCCGATGTTGACATAATTTCTCAACACTAATTCGTCGTTCTCTATGGAGCAGTTTAACAATGGATATTCAATCAGCACCTTCGCTGCGATTTTTACTAGCAGATCGGTGTAGGTTACTTTATAAATATCTTTCAATTGCTCCCGCAGCAGCGCCAAATTCGTCGTATCCACCTTCATATTGTAGGTCACCGTCGGCGAAATCCGCTGGCTTTCCAGCATCCGTCTCGCGATCACTTTCCTCATCGCGTTCATCGGCACCCTGCGCGCCTCATCGGCCGTGCCGTTAGCAACTTCAGCCGGATGAGCGTTTGCATAATACGACTGCACATCCGTCTTCATAATTCTCCCGTCTTTTTGGATGCCGGAGATATCCACGCCCAAAGCAGCGGCAGTCTTCACGGCGGTTGGTGACGCCTTCGTTTTCTTATCCCCCTTTGTATCTGCTGCTTGCTGTACATCCGCCTCTATAATCCGTCCTCCCGGGCCTGTTCCTTGGACTAGCGCCAAATCGACTGCTAAATGACCGGCTGTTTTTTTGGCGAGAGGCGATGCTATGATTCGGCCATCCACTTTCCCAGCTTCGTCCGAGATGACAGGCGTGTCAGCAGGCTCTGTCGCTTCAGGAAGGACCTCCTCGTCGGTTCCGCCCTGAACATTACCGCCTTCGCCGGACAGCAAAGCGCTGATATCCTCATCCTGCGAGCCGATGATCGCTACCGGACGAAACACCTCGATTTCACCTTCCTGAACGAGGATTTTTCTGAGCATTCCGCTTACTTTGGCCTCTATTTCATTGGACAATTTGTCGGTCTCCACATCGAACAGAATGTCCCCTTGCTCAATGTGCTCTCCCTCGGCTTTCCGCCAATTGGATATAGTTCCTTCTGTCATGGTCAGCCCCAGCTTGGGCATCACGATAAATTCGGCCATTTTACGTACCTCCATGTTTGAGCTGTTCTATTAAATGAACCTTATTTTTTCAAGCCCATGCCCTTGATCCCATTGACGATATCTGCAACATTCGGGAGCACCGCCGCTTCCAGATTAGTAGCGTAAGGAACAGGCGTGTTCAGCGCGCCTATCCTTACCACAGGAGCATCAAGCTCATCGAATAGTTCCTCTGAAATCATAGCGGAAAGCTCCCCGCCGTAGCCGCCACGCTTCACCTCTTCCGTAACGACGACCGCACGGTGCGTCTTGGCGACGGTAGCACGGATGGCTTCCTTATCGAGTGGATACAGCGATCTCAAGTCGATCACCTCGGCCTCGATTCCCTCCTGCGCAAGCTGTTCCGCAGCCGTCAACGCATCGTGAACCTGCTTACCGTAGGTGATGATCGAGACATCGCTGCCTTCCCGTTTAACTTTTGCCAGACCGAACGGAATCGGAGCAACATGATCCGGCACTTCACTCTTGCGCGAATACAGCGCCTTGCTCTCCAGATAGCAAACCGGGTTATCGTCCTCAATAGCCGTCAGCATCAAGCCCCAGGCATCCTCCGCATTGGATGGAAACACCACCTTCAGGCCGGGAATATGAGTTACCCAGGCTTCAAGCGATTGGGAATGCTGTGCGCCCGCGTTCATTCCGCCCCCTGTCGGCAGACGCAGAACCATCGGAACAGAGATTTTGCCGCCAAACATATATCTCATCTTGGCCGCCTGATTGACCAGACCGTCCATCCCGAACGTCAAAAAATCCATAAACATAAGCTCAGGGACAGGTCGCAGCCCAGTTGCAGCTGCCCCGACCGATGCGCCGACAATAATGCCTTCTGATATCGGGGTGTCGCGAACCCGCTGCTCGCCGAATTCCTCCCACAGTCCTTTAGTCACGCCAAAGGTACCACCGTAAGGCCCCACATCTTCCCCCAGAAGCACGACGTTTGGATCTTCCTGCATCTTAATGCGGAGTGCCTCACGGATTCCTTCGCCATAAGTCATTTTTCTCATCGTACGCGCGCCTCCTCAACCAAATCCGAGTATATATTCAGAACCGATGTTCCAATCTCCGGAACCTGACTGCCGGATGCAAAATCAAGCGCCTCACGAATTTCAGCTTCCACTTCCGAGCATATTTCGCTTATTCGCTTCTCATCGGCTATTTTTTTATCCAGCATGTACCGCTCCAGTCTCGGAATGGGGTCTTTCTTGAGCCATTCCTCGACCTCTTCCTCCGGTCTGTATGCTGCCGTGTCCCCTTCAAAATGGCCGCGGTGCCGGTAGGTTTTAAATTCCAGCAAGCTCGGTCCCCCGCCGGCTCTCGCCCGTTCGATCGCCGTATTCACATGCTCATATACTGCAAACACGTCATTACCGTCCGCGGTTAATGAAGGAATGCCGTAGCCCGCCGCTCGCAGGGAGATGTCCTTGATCGCCTGATGTCTTTCCTGGCTGACCGAGATGCCGTACAAATTGTTCTCACAGACGAATATAACCGGCAGCTTCCATACGCTGGCCAAATTCATCGCTTCATGAAATGAACTGATATTTGTGGAAGCGTCACCAAAAAAGCAGACGCTAACCTGATCCGTCCCTCTGTATTGCGCGCTCCAGCCTGCACCAACCGCGATATTGTGACCAGCCCCGACGATGCCGTTCGCTCCAAGAATACCGAGTTCCGCATCCGCAATATGCATCGAGCCGCCTTTGCCCTTACAGTATCCGCTCTCTTTACCGAACAGCTCCGCCATCATCAGCTTCAAATTACCGCCTTTGGCCACGATATGACCGTGACCGCGGTGCGTACTAGTTATAAAGTCATCGTCCCTTAAATTCGCGCAGGCGCCTACGGCTACTGCTTCCTCGCCGATATACAAATGCACAAACCCAGGGATCTTGCCTTCGGCAAAAAACGTCGCCGCCGTTTCTTCAAACTTGCGGATACGCTGCATTTTTTTATACATCTCTAGAACAAGCTCTTTTGGAATACTCAAAGCCTTCCCACTCAAAACAATCCCCTCCCGGTCGCTTTCGTTTGGATTTATCCCGCTTGGTCGTATCGGGTTTGCTAAATCAGGTATGCTCTGTCAGGCTTGACACCCATCACTCCTTCCCCCTGATCCGCTTTTCCCCTACAAACAAGCGCTCACCCTTATAACAAGCAAAATCCGTGCCAACTTTGTTCAGCGTACGGAAAACTTATTTTTACGACAGCTGCAGGAACTTGAGGGCCTCAACAATTAATCAGGACATTGAAAAATTCCCAAAATGGGAATTTAAACGTGAGAATCGTCCCGTTTTGGGAATTTTAACGATGCTGGCTTAACGCATGTCTGACAGTCCTCTGCCAATTGAGCGTTAGTTAGAGTGAATTATTATCCTGAAATGATTACCCGAATTGACCGCAACAAATTTCATAGTTACTTTGTCGGTATGTGTCGTATAATGAGGATTGCCCTTTTTAGATTTACATAAAATACCAAGGAGGACACCTACTGATGATGTGGAAGGACAAGTATACGCTCGGCGTGGATTTGATCGACAAGCAGCACATGGAATTGTTTGAGCGGGTGGAGAGCTTTTTGATCGTGCTTCGCTCCAAAGAACCATGGGAGCTTAAGGTCGAGAAGGTGAAAGAGACGCTGGAATTTATGAAGGAATACGTGGTGAAGCATTTTCACGACGAAGAGTGCTATCAGAGAAAGGTAGGTTACCCCGATTGTAATCGGCATTGCGAGATTCACGCTGAATTCACCGCCGAGGTTCAGGAATTCGTGAAATTGTTCGAGGAACAGGGCTATGAGGAACCTCTCGTGCAAAAATTCGCAGGCAAGCTGGTCGCCTGGCTGATCAACCATGTGGCTGCCACCGATCAAAAGATTGCCGACTATATCCATCGGCTGGAGGTGGAAGCATGACGGACTTTTCCCATCCTTTTTTTAAAGCAACCCAGGAGGTGTTTCGGCTGATGCTTGATCTGGACATTCAGGAAACGACGCCGGAGCAGCTGTCAGAGCTGAAAAATAAAGCCGTCAACGTCAGCATTGGCATCGTCGGCGATTTAGAGGGCAAAATTGATTACTGCTTTCCTGAAAGCATGACTCTGGAGATCGTCCGCATCCTCTCCGGAATGGAAATGAACGAGCTGGATGATTTCGTCGCCTCCGCCATCTCCGAGGTCGTCAACATCATCAGCGGCAATGCAATGACCGGTCTGTTCGAGCACCAGGTACAATGCGATATCCAGCCTCCTTCAATTGAGATTGCCGATACCTGCTCCGGTCGGAACCAATCTGATAAGATGCTCACGCTTGAAACCAGCATCGGCCAGCTCCTCGTCGACATTCAGCTTGTTAAAAAGGTTGCATAGTATAATTGCGACGCTCATACGAGAGATGTACAGAAGTATCCTAGTGATACACTGATTACCGGGAAGCCCTCGTCTTTGATGTAGGGTTTCTTTTTTTAGTATTTCTGCAGCTTAAAAAGAAGGCTCTGTTACAGGTAAATGTTGATCTTAGATACGTGCCGAATTCCTGATATAATCATCATAGGAACAGATTTGTGTTCTCGTGGCCAACCGGTAAAACTTGGAGGTAAAAGTGATGGAAAAAGAGTTAGATGAAGCGATTGATTTACGAAGGAACGGAAATTACAAAAAATCTAACGAAATACTTATAAAGTTGGTACAGAAGTTCCCTGATAATGCATCCATTAACTATCAATGTGCCTGGAGCTTCGACTTATTAGGAGAAGAAGCGAAAGCAGTAATGTTTTACGAAAACGCAATCCAATTAGGGTTGTTTTCAGAGGAGTTAGAAGGAGCACTAATAGGATTAGGAAGTACATATAGAACATTAGGAGAATATGAAAAGTCAAAACTGATATTTCAAAAGGGGATTGAAAAATTTCCAAATAACAGAGCAATTCAAACGTTTTATTCAATGACATTGTATAATTTGAACGAACATAGTAAAGCAATGGAGTTGTTACTAAAATGTCTTATAGAAACGACAAAAGACACAAATATTATGAGTTATAAAAAAGCAATTGATTTCTATTCGGATAAATTAGATGAAATTTGGGAGTAATTTTGTGAAATTGTTTTAACAAATAATAAGAGTAACCCCAAGATTTAACAGATCCAAAAAAGAAAAGGGCTCGCAAATCACTGCAAAAGCGATTCACGAGCTTCATACCTTTTCCCCTGATTCATGATCGGTTCACTGCAGCGGAATGGAAACGTACTGGCCGTATCCCGTTCCCGTTCTCAAATATTCGGGATTCTTATCCTTCGATTCAATATAAAACCGCATAATCTGAAATGCAACATCGAGTTGTCCCCGGTTCTTTTCCGTTCTCAACGTGCGAACATCCGGAGGTAGCAGCTCCGGACAGCCGCTCGTACACAAGACAGTCAGCTCAAGCTCCAGCCCTCGCGAGGCGTTAGCCACGAACACGCCGACAAACTCGTTCAGTACTGCGCCGCTCTCCCCTTGATGCCGCGCCAGAAAGTCGGGCAAGCGATCCGCGTTGTCGGCCGTTAGCACGAAGACCGATTCCGGGTCGAGCTGTGCAGCGTCGACGATTGCCTTCATCATACTCTCGTTTGTGAATGTGTCCAGCACAAGGAAGCGCCGTCCGTCTCTGCCGACCGACCGTTCCTTCCATAACGCGAACGCCTGTCGGTAATCGATCACGACCTTGTGAAACAGCGGATCGTCGATATAGCTGTCCAATAGCACGATCGGCACTCCGATGTTGAAGTGGATGGAAATGTCCCGAAATGCTTCCTTCTTCACGTCAGCCAGCAGCACCCCGTCCACTTCCCGCTGCTGCACGATGTCGGGACTTGGCCGCTCTGCGTCCATGCCAAGGACTAGCAGGTGGTAGCCCGCCTGCTCGCAGAGCGCTTCCGTTCGTTCGGCCAGCATGCCGTAATACAGCTTCTTCCAGATTCCGTCCCGTTCGCTGCGGTTGAATAGCAGCGCCAACATACCGGACTTCCCCTTGACGAGAGAACGTGCCGTCAGGCTCGGAATATAATTCAGCTTTTTGGCGGTGTCCAGCACCCGGCAGCGCGTCTCGTCCGTTATTTTCTGGTTATCCACTTTGTTCAAAATATAGCTGACCGTCGCCACCGAAACATTCGCTTCGCGGGCGATGTCCTTCATCGTCACTTTTTTCACATCCAACACCTCATAAATTCGCTGCTCTCGACCGGATTAACCCTTGGAAGCTCCCGCCGTCAATCCCCCGACCATATAACGCTGCAAATAGAGAAACAGCACCGTAATCGGAATTGCCACGAGCACTGCACCTGCCGAAAACAGTGTAAAATTACTGCTCTGGTAGGATGATACCATATCCCACAAGCCGACCGCCACTGTCCATTGCTCCTTGGAGCGCAGAATCAGTCTCGCGAAGATGAAATCGACCCACGCGCCGACGAAATTCGTTAACGCTAAATACGTCAGCATCGGTCGTGCCAGCGGCAAATTGATCGACACGAACACCCGAAAATGGCTAGCGCCGTCGATGCGGGCCGATTCGTCAATGCTCCGCGGAATTGTGTCCAGAAAGCCTTTGGACACAAACGTACCGAAGATCGGAGCCCCTGCGGAGTAGACGAGAATAAGGGCAAGATGCGTGTCCAATAGCTTCAACTGGAGCAGCAAAATATAAATGGCAATCATGCTCATGAAGCCGGGAAACATGCTGAGCGACAACAGCACTGACATGGACGCGCGCCTGCCATAGAAGCGAAACCGCGAAAAGACGTACGCCACTAGCGTCGTCAGGAAGGTCCCGAGAATCATGCTGACGACTGATATTTTCAACGTATTCCAGTACCATCTCGTAAAGAGTAGCGACCGGGAATCGAACAGCTCGCGGTAATGCGCCAGCGTGCTCGCCTTCGGCAACGGGGTAGGGCTGTACAGCGAGCTGCCCTCGCGAAATGAAGACAGTACGACCCACAGGACGGGGTACAGCGTACCGATCGACAGAATGACGAGAATGGCGTAGCAAATAACGTTCGTCCAGCTTCTCTTGCTCTTGTAGCCACCGTTCATTGAATCATGTCCTCCTCTCTGAAAGATCTGGATCGGCGATAGCTGCCGACAGACAAGCCGGCGACGATGATGAATATTATGATTCCGATCGCTGAAGCCGTGTTAAAATTGTTGGTCTCCAGCGTCAGCTTGTACAGCCAGGTGACCAGCAAATCTGTGCTGCCCGCATATTGATAGTCCGGCTGGACTGGATTACCGTTCGTCATCAGGTAGATGACGTTAAAGTTGTTGAAATTGCCTGCGAACTGAATGATCAGAATCGGTGCGGTGGAGAACAGAATCATCGGCAGCGTGATGAACCGGAACTGCCTCATTCGTGACGCCCCGTCCACTTCGGCCGCCTCATACAATTCCTTCGGAATCGTCGACAGCACGCCAATCATCAGAACCATCGTCAGCGGCATGCCGATCCACATGTTCACGGTGATGACCGTCGCTTTCGCCCACAGCGGATCGGTCAGCCACGGCAGCTTGCCCAGGCCAAAGTAGGACAAGTACTGGTTGACTGGACCGAATTGACCATTGAATAAATTTCGCATAACGAGCAGAGAAATAATTTGCGGAATCGCATAGGGCAGAATCAGAATAGTTCGCCACACTGTTTTCAGCCGGATGCCCCGTTTTTGAATCAGCAACGCGACGAAGATGCCGCCAAAATACGTTGTAACCGTGGACAGAACTGCCCATACGATCGTCCAGCCGAGGATGCCGTAGAACGTATTGCTCCACGTTTTGAGTTGAAGAAGATCGACGAACGACTGGAAGCCTGCCCAATCCACCAGCTTGGCCGGCGGAATATGATCTGGAGCGGAATAGTTCGTAAAGGCCAGCAATATCATGAATATGATTGGCATAACCGTAAAAACCAAAATTCCGATCCCCGGAAGGATGAGCATCAAGTAAGCGAATTTATGATCCAGCAGCGCGCGGACATCCTGACGGAAAGTGCGGGGAACCAGACCGGACGCTCTCATCCGCTCCACATGCTGCGCATCTTTGACGTTCAGCCAATAGATGAAGACGTAGACGGCAGCCAGCAGCAGAACGATCAGCCCTTCGATCATCAGGTAGATGGAATGGTCTCCGGGGATGTGCCGATATATTTTTCCAACCAGCTCTATGCGGGAGCTCTCTTCCCCTAGCGTAACCAGCCCTTTGAGCGCTCCCGGCACATATCGGATGGCGTAGAGCAACCCGGCGGCATGAGCCGCGAGGAACACTATCCCTTTCTTGAATTGCCGGTTGTATAATTGGCCCAATCCCATACAGAGCAGCGAGAGTAGAGAGGCGGTTTGCGTATAACGTTTCATGACCCACAATTCCTTTCTTTGTCAATTAGGGAACGCTTCACCCGCTGGATGCCGGGGGGCAGCGCTCCCTCCCCTGGTGCAGAGCGGCCGTGGATTACAGCCCGCCTCCGGAAGAACCGCCGGATATCGAATCCTTGATCTGGCCTACGGCATGGTCCAGCGCGGTCTTCGCGTCCGTGCCGTTGTTCCAGACATCCGCCATCGCGGCGGCAATCGGAATCCAGACGGAACTCATCTGTTGAATAGACGGCATCGGTTGGGAATGCTCGAACTGCTTCGTAATGGCGCTAACGAATTCATCCTTCTGCACATTCGGGTCCGTCATCAGTTCCGAATGGGAAGGCGCCGCACCGGTCAATTGGAAGTTGAGCAGCTGCGCTTCCTTATCAGACGCGAAATGGGCAAAAAGCTTAGCCGCGTTCGGATATTTCGTGTACGCATTGACATACAACGATTTCACCCCAAAGAAAGAGACGGCGGGCTTCCCGTTAATTGATGGAAGCGGAGCGGCGCCGAATCGGTCTTTCTGCTCTCTCAATTCGTGGATAAGCCAGGGACCGTCAATATTCATCGCAAGCTGGCCGCCCAGAAACAGACCCTTCTTGACGTCGTAAGTCACGTCGCCAGTACGCATTGGCAGCAGTTTGTCTTTCAGTGTGCCGTAGTACGCGACACCTTTTACCGCTCCTTCGTTGTTAAGGCCAATGTCATTGAAGTTGACCCCGTTGTTGCCGAATACATATCCACCATCGGATGCGATGAACATATAGTTGAAATAAAAGTTTTCGATTTCCCACATTAACGCAAACTGTGACTTTCCAGGATCGTTGAACCCTTTGGCGAATTCCACCACTTCCTCAAAGGAGGCAGGCGGCTCCGGCACGAGCTGCTTGTTGTAGAACAAGACGTTGGATTCCAGGGAAAGCGGATAGCCGTACATGATATTACCGTACGTGACGGCTTGGATAACGTTGTCCTTATTCGTTTTTCTCGTATCCTCCTGCCAAGCGTCGTTGGGCAGCACCAGTCCCGCGGAGACCGCTTTGCCTAGTTGATCGTGCGTAAACGTAACCAGATCGGCCCCAATCTGGGCCGGACCGTCCGTAGTCAGCTTGCCCAGCGTATCGCTGGCTCCGACTTCCTGGATCATGACCGGAACACCGTATTTTTCAGTAAACTGTTTAGAAATCTCATTTATAAACGGAAGCTCTTCTTTGCTCGCCCATACCAGCAGCTCGGCTCCAGGCTCCTGTAATACCTCGCTGTCAGTGCTGTTTTCCGTCTGGATAGCAGTACCGGCGGGCTCCGTTTTATCGTTGCTGCAGGCAACAATAGCGAGTAGTGCTGCGAGTGCAACAACAAGACTCATCATTTTTTTCATGATCTCTACCTCTCTCGTGTGTGATGGGGTCGGGCTTCAGGCGATTGTCGGTAACGAACGTGAACGTCTCCACCTCCCTTCAGTCTGCTGTACGCCAGCCATACCACCAAAAATAGAAGTGTGCTGCCGCTGATCAAATAGAAGCTGCCGGACACGCCCAAATAGTGAAGGAAAATGCCAGTCAGCATATTCCCAAGTGGAACAAACCCGTTTAACAGCATGTTGAAAACGCTTGCTAATTTGGCCCTGTCTCTCTTCGAGCCTTCGCGCAGCACTGCTGCGTTCGACATAGTGATAAAGCCCGTCAGGAAAAATCCGTATATCGCAAGCAGCAAAAGGGTCGGCAGCCCCCGCGGCAATGAGGGCAGTACAGCGTAGGCGACGGCGATGAGCGCGGGAAATAACGGAATGAGAAAATTATGCCGAAACCAGCTGCTTCGAAACGTGATCATCACGGCTGCCGCCAGAGAGCCCGCCCCCATGGAGGCAAGCAGTCGACTGTAGCCGCTGCCGGAGTCCCCTTGCTCAGCAGCGAACATCGGCAGAAGTGTATTGTAGTTCATGAGCAGCAGCCCGGATACGAAAACAAGCAGCAGCACCTTCCATATCCGGGGCTGAAGCCGGGCTGCTGTTTCCGGCTCTGGCCCGGCCCCCGCCTGCGTCCCGTCGCTCTCCGCAGGCGACTCCACCAGCAGCAGACAACCGAACGCAGCGGTGAATAACAATCCGTTGACGGCGAATCCCCATGACAGATCCGGCGACACGAGGAACAGACCTGCAAGCAGCGGACCAACAATTCTGGCGCCATTGAATGCAACGGAGTTTAGCGCAATCGCCTGCATTACCCGTTCATTCCCGAACAGCCGGGTCAGCATCAACTGCCTTCCGGGGAGATCGACGGTGTAGAGGATTCCTGATAGTAGCGCCAGTGTCATGAGCGGGCCTGGCGCCATTCGATCCAGAGCCAGAAACACCGCATATGCCATCATAATGACCGCCTGAAGCGCCTGTATCCATAGCAGCATCGTCTTCACGCGCCATCTGTTCAGCAGAGCACCAACGAACCAGGAAAAGAGCAGTGTCGGCAGGCTGTAGGCAGCCAACGTAACCCCCAGCCATAAGGCCGATTCCGTCAGACGCAGCGCCAGCGTAGACAGCATCGTCAGATGCATCCAAACGCCAATGACGGCGAACGCTTGGCCCGCAATGTAGGGGAAGACTGCTTTCCTTTTCATATCGC
Source organism: Fontibacillus panacisegetis (assembly GCF_900102215.1). Lineage (GTDB taxonomy): Bacteria > Bacillota > Bacilli > Paenibacillales > Paenibacillaceae > Fontibacillus > Fontibacillus panacisegetis. Next base: position 33,037 of record NZ_FNBG01000015.1, on the reverse strand, counting down.
TCCGTTCCGTCTCTCCCAAGTCTCCACACGGTATACAGGATTCCGTTCCTTACTCCAGTGGATGATCCGGTACGGAATATCCTCTCCGTTCGGCCCTGCTTCGTGTATCCCAAGATCGGTCACGATTTTGCAGCGGACCGTCATATCCCTCGGAAGCAGGAATTCACCGCAGAACAACTGGTCGGATGTACGCGGAACAACTAATTTCCCGATCAGGAGAGCTGCATTGGCCGGTGTATCCGGAGGAACCTCAATGCGGACCGACACTTTCACATGCTCGGACAAATGCCCAATCACCGTTGCCTCTGTCTGCGCACGCACGTCCTGTCCGCTATAAACAATGCGCGTCATTCCTTCACGGAATGGCTTGACGACGCCGTCTCTTCCTACGGTCAGTATCGAAGGATCGTCCGCCTCAAACGTACCGTTCAGATCCGTCATTCGAAAGCCGGTGTCATACGCGATGACCGCGTTAAGCCAACCCGTCATGCCTGTCAGCCCGAATTCGGCGCTTCCGTAAAGCTCGGCGGCAACTGCTTTACCCGGATAGCCGAAGAAGTACAGCAGCGGCAAATGCACCCGTACTGCCCAATCCTGCTCCGTATGTGCTGCTCCCGGCACCTCGTAAAACATCAGATTGTCGCCAGGAGTATAGCCTTGCTCCACCAGTTCCTCAACAAATCCTCTTACATGGCGGACGAGAATGTTCGCTTCAATCTCTCCGATGTCGATCCACAGCTTCAAATCTGCGGTTCTGGCATATCGATTATAGAACCGGGTTTCCTCAAGTGTGTTCGGGTCCAAGCGAATGAAATAAGGCGACAGAATGCCCAGCTTCGAGAAAATATGCGGATTTCGGAAACCAAGGTGATAAGTGGCGAGACCGCCCATCGACGAGCCCATCAGCGCCGTATGCTCCCGGTCCGGCAAGGTGCGGAATGACCGATCGATATAGGGCTTAAGTTCCTCGATCAGAAATCTCTCGTATGCCTCCCCCTTGCAAACAATGTCCGGAGCGCCGGGGATACAGGTTCCTCCCCCGACAGCGAAGGCGTATTCGTTCAACCGATCCTCGCCGTTGTTGTCGATGCCCACGATAAGTATAGGCGCCATCAGCCCTTCCGAGATCAAACGGTCGGCCGTCCGGTGAACTTGCCAGGAGCTGTTGGAGAACGGATTCGGATCGAAGATTCCCTGACCGTCGTGCATGTATAGCACTGGATAATGCCTGTCTGGCTCCTTGTCGTACCCGGGGGGCAAGTAAATATGAATGCCCCGCTCATTCCCCAGCGCCGCGGAGGCGAAGGCGGGAATCCTCAGCAATCGCTCAGCCTGCGGTTTCGGATGAATCATCCTCCCACTCCTCTACGATGAAATGAAGGCTGACCGGCTCGGAGGTGTTGAACCGCCTGCTTGTTTCCCTTTTCTCATGAAAGCCGAAGCCCCGTGATACTTTCACATCGAACACCAGATCCCTTGGCAGCACAAAGCTGCCCTTGTAAAAGCCGTTCCCTACTTTCGGAATTTCGAAGCCCGCATGTATCCGGGCATCAGCGGGGGTGGTCGGCGGGACGGTTACACTGATTTCAACCGACACATTATCCGACAATTCCGGGACGACCTCGAAGCGAGCCGATCCGGCTACACCGTCATACGTGACCGTCACCTCCGCCTCCCCTTCGGTCAGCGGAACGATCAAGCCATCTGATCCAACCGTCAGCACTTCCGGTCGGTCCACCGTATATTCAGCAGCCAGCAAATTCATTTCGAAGCCTGTGTCGTACGTAACCTTTGGATATAACTGAACCCGCAGCCCCTGCAGGCCAACTTGCCTTCTCCCTGTTAGCCGCAGGCTGCTGGGGCGGCCGATCTCGCCGAACAGATACAGCAGCGGGCTATGCAGCCGTCTCGCCCAATCCTCCTGGGAATGGCCGGCCTCCTCGTCAAGCATAAACATCAGATCTTCACCTGGCTTAAAGCCCGCCTCGATCAGTTCGTCGACAAGTGCACGTACGTGACGGGGCATGATGATGCCCTCCGCTCCGCCGATATCGATCCAAACCCGCACAGACGGCTTGACACGGTAAGAGCGATAAATTTTAGTTTCGCTCACCGGTTCATGCTTGCTTGTACCGTCTCCTTGCTCGTTCACAACAGCATGCACGAAAAAAGGCGACAGAATCGCAACCTGACCGAATACGTCCGGTCTGCGAAACGCGATATGGTATGAGACAAGCCCGCCCGCCGACGAACCGATCAATGCGGTATGCTCCCTATCCGCCAATGTGCGATACATGCCATCGATCATCGGCTTCAGTTCCTCGATGAGAAACCGTTCGTACAGCTCCCCCTTGCAGGTAGCGTGGAACGCTTCACTGACTCCCGAATTATCGTGGAAATATTCTGACACCCGTTGATCCGAAATCGACGAGATGGCTACGATAATCACTTCTTTCATCCAGCCTTCCCTGCTTAACCGATCCGCCGTCCGATGCATCTCCCACGAGGAACCCTTCCCGTCGGACGCGAACATGTGCTGTCCGTCATGCGCATAAAGCACCGGATACCGGCGCATCTCCGCTTCATGATAAGAAGGGGGTAAATAGACGAAAACATCACGTGAATTGTCCAAATGCTTCGAATACACATTAGAAAGTGTGACGATCTCCACTCCCATTAGAAATCAGCCTCCAATAAAAAAAATATTATACTTAATCGTTTAATGTATACCACTTATACGTTTAAGTTAAGTAGATTCTAATCCAGCCTTTTATTTTTGTCAACATGGAAAATGATAATGAGACACAGGGTTGAATAGATTTCCTGAGATTGACAATATCGTTCTACTGGAATAGAATAAGTGTGTGCACGTTCTACTGCAGTAGATTGGATACGTAAAAGGAGTGTCATCATGGAAATTAAATTGTTTGATTCAGAGCTCAAAATTATGGATGTCCTGTGGAAGAATGGTGATATTACCGCCAAACAGGTGGCAGAAATCTTAAAGGAGCAGGTCGGCTGGAGCAAAACCACTACCTACACACTGATCAAGAGATGCATTGACAAGGGAGCTATTCAACGGCTTGAACCAAACTTTGTCTGCCATCCGCTGGTGTCCATTGATCAGGCAAGAGAATTGGAAACTACAGAGCTAATCAATAAAATGTACGATGGCGCAGCCGATCAGCTTGTGGCATCCATTTTAGGAAGGAGCAATTTATCGCCGGACGAGATCAACAGGCTGAAAGAGCTTGTCAGCAAGCTGAAATAAGGAGAAATTGCTGTCGAATAGTTCCGGTCTCCATTGCTTCAGCTACTAAGCGTGAGACGCTTTGAAAGAAGGTGTTGGTATTGACCCTATTAAATATGAGCCTGTCGGCGGCCATTCTTATTTTAGTCATTCTCATCATCCGTTCGCTTGCATTGCATCGGCTGCCAAAGAAGACATTGCTTGCACTGTGGGCTGTAGCACTGTGCCGCCTGCTCATCCCTGTCTCCATTCCGTCGTCATTCAGTATTTTTGAGGCGGCAAATATGCTGAAAAGCAAATATTCAGCTACAGACGTTCAGATGACTGAGACCAATGTAAATCATACGATTGACATAGCAGCTGGTACGTATAGCAGCCCGTTGGTGGAAGCAGCTACCTCCAGCGTCTCCCCTTTTCTTATGATCTGGTTAGTCGGTATGATTGCCAGCGCTATGTTTTTCCTGATCACCCATCTGCGCTGCCGCAGAGAGTACAAAACCGCGCTGCCCGTGAACAACGAATTTGTACAGGCCTGGAAGTCGGGGCATCCAACATGGCGAAAGGTAGAAATCCGGCAGTCTGACAGGATATCCACCCCTTTGACCTATGGAATTTTTCGTCCTGTGGTACTGCTTCCCAAGACAATCGACTGGGCAGATGAAACAAGACTGGGATACATCCTGATGCACGAGTTTGTGCATATTCGCCGTTTTGACACACTGACAAAGCTCCTGCTTGTCGCTGCTCTGTGTGTACATTGGTTTAACCCCCTTGTGTGGGTCATGTACATTTTGTATAACCGTGACATTGAATTGTCCTGTGACGAAACAGTAGTTCGATCATTCGGAGAAACGCTGAAATCCTCATACGCCCTGACCCTCATCGGACTGGCGGAAAAGAACAATGGCTTCGCCCCTCTAATTAACCATTTCAGTAAAAACGCGATTGAAGAAAGGATTGTGGCAATCATGAAAATGAAGAGAACGTCAATTCTGGGAGTAGTCCTTGCCTCTGCACTGGTTGTTGGCACTGTGACTGTTTTCGCTACGAACGCAGCTTCCGGGGCTGATCATAAACCGGAGGCTACTTACGCTGAGGAAGCCGTTTACACGGAAACGCCGGAGAACAGGGCCAAAATGTTTGCTGTTTATGAGCCATACGGACTTACTTACACTGCAAGTACGGATCAGTTATTTTACAAAGGAGAATTGGTCAGGTATTTTGAAGACTTCTACCCGATTGGAGAAAGCAGCAGCACAGGAATCGACTATTTGAATGAAAAAGGTACGATAGACGTGCATGGTGTACGGAATAAATCAAAATTGCCCCAATCCGATAGCACTGTTGACTCCGGCGGCAAACTGATAGGAGTAGAGGCTTACAGTCAGGCGGAGTTTGACGCGAGGGATATCGATGCGCTTAAAAGTCCGTCTCAGGCTTATGCTGTATCCGACGATGAATCCTACACGGGCGATGACACTGCCTCTACACAGGAATTGTTTCAAGGAAGCGCTTCGACTGCATCTAGCTCGGAGGATACGATGACACCGGATGAGCTCGCAAAAATGTACGCCGTTTACGAGCCGTTTGGCTTAACCTATGATAAGAAGAAAGACTACTTTTATTATAATGGAAAGCTCGTTCGGGAGTTTCTTGACATCATATCGTCAAATGGAGAGGCTATGGATAGCGGAAAATTCCAGGGCTCTATTCGCCAAATCTATAACCCTGATGATAAAGGAGAAATCAATGTTCAGACAGTACGTGACTATACTGCTGACGGAGAAGGAAAGCTGACTGGAATTGATATCGTAGACTAATTATTAAGGAGACGAAGAGATTTTATCGCAACCCCATAAACAGAAAGCTGATATTGGGAAGATGATCCCGCGATAAAACTCTTCGTCCCTCATTCCGTTAAACTCTTTCTTCCGTAAGATATGTTTTGACAGATGGAGACTTGTAATGGGAGAACTGCTCCAGAATTCCTTGCGGAGTAGTGTCAGTAACGATCATAGAGCGGTATTTCTCCTGCATGAACTGTTCCCCTAACATTCGATCAAACAAGGTAATAAGCGGATCGTAATAGTGATTAATGTTCAACAAGCCGCAGGGCTTCGAATGCAGACCGAGCTGTGCCCAAGTGAAGATTTCGAAATACTCCTCCATCGTCCCGGGACCTCCGGGAAGAGCAAGAAAGCCGTCCGAAAGATCAGCCATTTGGGATTTTCGCTCATGCATAGATTCGACAACAATAAGCTCCGTCAAATTTTTGTGGGCAATTTCTCTGCTGTCCAAAAAATGCGGAATCACACCGATCGCTTTGCCTCCGGCATCTAGTACAGCATCTGCAACCGCCCCCATCAAACCAACGCTTGCTCCCCCATAAATAAGGGTAATGTTTCTTTCCGCCAGCTCTCTTCCCAGCATCATGGCATTTTCCTTATAAACCTCTGATGCCCCTTCACTTGATCCGCAAAATACTGCAATACTGTTCATGTCTTCTATACTCTCCTTAAGTTTAAGAATATCTGCCCGCCAATTTGCTCTGATGCGCTTCAAAAACTTCGGTTAACGATATATCATACTTATTTGCTATAACAATTAAATTGCCCAGAACATCCCCTAATTCTTCCGTTAAATTTTTTTTATTCTCTTCATATGTTCCTGCTGCCTCATCCGGCCGATCTCTGCCGATTTCAAGAGCACGTATAGCTCTGGCTACTTCTCCGGTCTCTTCAGCGAGAAAACCGATGCGGATAAAAATATCCAGACCGGACCAATTTCTTTCGTCGTAATATTGCTTGACCCATTGTTGAAATTCATTAATGTCCATGGCTCTGACTCCAATCATTTAATGAGATCATATGTTCGCCGTAGTATTATAGCATAGATGATTTATAATGAACAGCTTGCAGAAATCCCGCCGGTGATCTGCCACGGCATCCAAATTAACGAGAGCTTTAATGACTCGCGTGACAATCCGATGCCATATTAATGCAGGATGTCAGCTTGACGGTAAGACCCAATGAAATGGTAGCCATTGTCGGTAGGCACGATTGCCCAAAATATTGCCTATGGAAAAATGGATGCTACCCGCGATGAGATAATACAAGCTGCTAAAGCGGCAAAATGCGATCATTTTATCCGCACTGGAGCATGGCTACGATACGATGATCTCCAGCGTTGACACCAGAACGGAAGTGGAGGTACAAAAAGCAATGGCTCAGATCATGAAAGGAAAGACCAGCTTTGTGATCGCCCATCGACTGTCCACCATCAAATCGGCAAACATCATTCTTGTGATGAAAAACGGGACGATTATTGAAAAAGGACCCATGAAGAGCTGCTTGCGGGAGACATCTTCTATGCTGACTTGTACAATAGCCAATTCGCTAACGGAGCCGCAGCCGGTTAAACCGCCGAGCCACTCTTCTGTTCAAGCACTCATAATTGTTCACCATACTGCTTCAGGGCACGCAAAATGTGAAAAGAGAAATTACCGAAAGCGCGCGGGAGAAAATTCTCCCGCGCGCTTATTTGGCGATCATCTATTCCAAGATACTAAGCTCCAAAAACTCCGCTTCCCCATGCTCGATAAAAAGTCCGCAGCCGCCCGGCTCGTAATCATAGGATCGCGTGGCCAGCGCTATGTCGTTGACATAAATAATGATTGCATTGCCGTTTACGAACACCTTGACTTCGGCCTCATACGCACCCGCCAGCGAAACATATCGTTCTTCGATAAACATCTGATCCCCGTCAAATTTGTTGGAACGGTCGAAGACCACTCTGTTCCGCGCGGGCTCCAGTCGAACCTGACACCATTTCTCCAGCCGCGCCCCATCGGTATGTAGCATGAGCCCGCAAGCGAGGGTTCCCGGCACCCAACGAAGCTTCGCCTTAACCAGACACGCTTCGCTCATGCTTCCGATTTCAGCCCAACCGAAGCCGTAAAGCTCACTGCCGCGCACACCGTGATGAAACGTCCATGTCCCGCGGTGAGCGGCCGGAGCTTGGGGCAGCGCTTTGCGATAAGATTCAGCCAAAGCCTGTACCGGTTTTACGCCGAGCGTCCCATCCGGACGCTGTAACAGTTCGTGCACCAAGGCGCTTCCTCCCCACTGGTATGGCTTCTTGTCGTCCATCCCGGGGCGGATGGCCTGCCAGCCGACAAGGTAGCGGTTTGTGCCGTTAGAGACCGTTTTCGCGGCATAAAAGGCCCGGCCGTCAAACATATCGTCAACTGCCGGCGTGATCCACGGCCCCGCCGGGTTTTTGGCCATCCGGTAACGCGTTTCCCACCAGCGCGTATAATTGGAGAAGATCATGTACCACCATTCGCCCATTTGGAAAATATCGTGGCATTCATGGGTGGCAAAAGTTCCCGGAGCGTAAATCGCCATACCAGGACGCCAGCTTTGCAAATCGGATGACTTCATAATATGGGTGCAGCCCCCGCGGTTATGATCTCCGTCCTTCTCAGTCGCCGTCACCGCCATCCAATATTCCAGCTCCCGGTCGTTCCAGAACACCTGGGGGTCTCTCCAATGCAGGCCGCCGTAATGCACCGTGTCCGGTGTTACGCGAAACGAGTCGTCCTTCTCCCAATGGACGAGATCGGTGCTGACGGCCCGCATTAACACCTGTTCATGCTTGCCCGCGCTGTCCCGGTTGCTCTCGTTAAAGCCGGTATAGTAGAAATGGAACACGCCCTCGCGTTCGACGACGCTCCCCGTGCCGATATGCCAGTCCTGATCCTCCGGGCTGCCGTTCGGGATCGCCAGCCGCGGCTCTCCGTAATGGACGAAATCTGCAGTAGTGACTTCATACACGCAGTATTTATGCAAGTAAAACAAGTGATATACTCCCTGATGAAAGAACGGCATAAAATCACCGCAAGTATCCGGTCCCGGCATGTCCCTCCGCTCTGCCTCATGCATATAAAATCGGTGTCTGCTTCCCTGCTTCATCTGATCTGTCCCCTCTTATTTCGTTTCAAAAGTGGCGTTGTACCATTCATTGACTTCTTTGGTGATTTGATCTCCGCCAAGCTTCTTCCAGTTTTCCACAAACGCGTCGAATTCGGAGACCGGAGCGCTGCCCGTAATGATCTTAATGAACGTCTCCTCCTGCAGTTTATCCAGTGTGGCGCCCTTCTGGCTCATCGTTGCCGTCGGCAGTCCGAACCAGGCTGACCGTTCAAGCAGATCGTTGTCACGGTAGTACCCGATCACCTTCCAGGAGCTTTCGGGACCTAAAAATTTGTAATAATTCCAGCCTAGAGGATCAGCTCCTTTATCCATCCCGTTGTCCATATAGTTCTTGATCGTGTTGTAGTAACGGATTGCTTCCGGATGGATATTTTCCAGCTTCTCTTTATCCTGCAGCACGTCGTTGATTTGTTTGAAGTATTTATTCGGTTTGTCCTCGGACGGATCGAGGCCGCCAAAGGCGTACGCAGCGAAGTTGATACCGCTCTCCGGATCCACGCCGAATGTATTCAGAGTTTCCATCGTCGTTTGCGGATTGTTGATTTTGTCCTGGAACAGGTTGATGATTTTCAGCAACGCTTCCGGATGCGCAACATCAGCACGGACGGCAAAATAGCGCTCCATAGTTACCGTGGTGGCCGGTTTGGCCGGCTGGCCGTCGGCCGAGACGATCGGCAGGCAAATCCATTCAGCCTGCGGATTGTTAACAATGGCGTCCTTGGCGCTCATCCAGGGCAATCCTTCTCTTCCGTAAAATAAGCCAACTTTGCCCGCAGCGATATCTTCGCCCGCCTTCTTCCAATCCTTGACGCCGAACTCTACGTCTATCAGATCATCGGCGAACATTTCTCTCAACTTCGCCAGTGCGTCCTTCATCCCCGGCTTAATAGCCCCGTACGAAATCGTTCCATCCTCTCCGCGTATCCAAGCTTTTCCATAGGCATGATAAGCGGCAAAAAAGCCCTCGAAGCTGGCGGTCGAACTAACCAAATCCTTCTGAAAACCGATGCCGAACGTATCTTTGACGCCGTTACCGTCAGGGTCTTCATTCCTGAACGCTTTGGCAATCTTCACTACGTCATCCAGCGTCTTGGGCACGGAAAGGTTCAGCTTCTCTAGCCAATCCTGGCGAATCCAGATCATATCCGCCGTCGCGTCGAAGCCGCCCGTCTGCGGAATCCCGTAGAGTTTTCCGTCTACGTAAGCAGTTTTCATCTGTTTTCCACCGTCCGCGTTTACCGTCGATTTCAAGGTGTCCGAGGCGTATTTGTCGAAATATGGTGTGAGATCGGCCAATTTTCCAGCTTTGGCAAGTGTGAAGTAATCTTTCGCCGGAAGCGTCATAATATCAGGCAGATCATCGGAGGCAACCGCCATGGTCACCTTTTGCTGAAAACCTTCGCCGGCCACCGCCCATTTATAATTAATTTTGATGCCGAGTTCTTTCTCGTACGCCAGGGTCCAAACATTGTTGTTCAGATCATCGCCGGGAAGGTAACGCTCATCCCCGTAGAGATTCTTCATCGACGACAGTTCGATGGCCGGTTCGTACTTCACTAGCGGGCCGTCGTTTTCTGGAGCAGAAATGGCTCCGCTGCCGGTCTGCTCCGGTTTCGCCGCGCCACCGCAAGCCGATAAGGCAGTCATCGCCAGCGCAAGTAGTACAATAAGAGATCCTTTCATCACGATCGTATTCCGTTGTTTCAAATCTCTCTCCCCCTCTTATTAATTCCTGTCATGACCCGAATACAGACTTTTTCTAGCCTTTGACGCTCCCGAGAAGCATTCCCTTGACGAAAAATCTCTGCAAAAACGGATAGACCAGCAAAATAGGTAGCGTACAGGCCAGTATCATGGCCGATCTGAGCGACCTTCCGGTAATTTCCAAAAGCTGCGGATTGTTCGCGAGCGCCGTTGACGAAAGCTGAGACAAATCCAGGTTTAGCACCATCGTTTGCAAATAGGTCATCAGTGGATAGCGGTCCGGCAAGTTCATGAAAATCAGCCCATCAAACCAACTGTTCCAGTGTCGAACAAGAATGAACAGCGTGATCGTTGCCAACGAAGGCAGACTAAGCGGCAAATAGACCCTGACCATTGTAACCAGCCACCCCGCTCCATCGATCAGGGCTGCCTCCTCCAACTCGCCGGGAATCGTACGGAAGAAATTCAACATCAGAAGTACATTGAACATCACCACTGCCTCCGGCAAAATCAGCGACCAGACGGAATTGACCAGGTCCAGCTCATTGACTACGAGATACGTGGGGATCAGTCCGCCGTTGAACACCATCGTCACCATGAAAAACCAGACGTAGACGCCTCTTAGACGAAAGACCTTTTGGGATTTGGACAATGGATAGGCGATCAGGATTGTTAACCCCAGTTCGACAACCCAGCCCAGGAAGGTCCGTTCTACCGTATTCCACAGCGATTTAAAAAATTGCGGATTGGCAAAAATATATTGGAACGAGCTGGTGTTGAAGCCTTTGGGCCATAGCCCCACCTGATTGGCCTCCACGACCGAGCGGGTGCTGAATGAAACCGCAATCAAATTCAGGATCGGCAGCAGGCATAAAAAGGCTATAAACGATAAAAGCAACACGTTAAACACGACAAACACTTTTCTGGATGCGTAATTTTCCATAACGAGGCTCCCTTTCATAAAATCGGCTAGAAAACCTTGTACCCCGCCCATTTATTGGCCATCTTATACCCGATGACAATCAGGACGAATGATACGGCCGATTTGAAGAAGCCGACAGCGGTGGCGGGGCCAAACTGCACATCCACGATCCCGATGCGGTAAACCAGCGTATCGATGATGTCGCCGGTTCTGTAGACCTGCGGACTGTACAAGTTGTAAACCTGGTCAAACCCGGCTTGTAGCACGTTGCCGATACCGAGCACCATCAATAGTAAAATGACGGGCGCCAGCGCCGGCAAAGTGACATGAAGCGTCTGCTTCCATCTGCCCGCTCCGTCGATAATGGCGGCCTCGTATTGAGTCGGGTCAATCGTTGTGATCGACGCCAGGTAAATGATCGTTCCCCAGCCGAATTCTTTCCAAACATCGGTGAGGACGAGCGTGTACGGGAAGGTTTCTGGGTCGCCGAGAAAAAAGATCGGCTTTATCCCTAACGCGGCAAGCGTGTTGTTGATGATTCCCGACGAAGGGGACAAAATATCGACGAGCACTCCGGCCAGCGCCACCCATGACAAAAAGTGCGGCAAATACAGCATGGTCTGTATCGACTGCTTAAACAAGCGGTTGCGCACTTCGTTAAGCAGCAGGGCGAACATAACCGGCACGGCCAGATTGCCGATGATTTTCATCACGGCAATAAACAAGGTGTTCCACAGCACATTGAAAAATCCAGGCAAATTGAAAACGTACTCAAAATTGTCCCAGCCTACCCATCTCTGATCAAAAAAACCGAACACAGGCTGATAATCCATAAATGCGATGGACAATCCCGCGATGGGAACATAACGGAAAATGATCGTCAGGATGACCCCCGGCAAAAGCATGACATGGAACGGAAGCTCCTTGAGAAACCACTTTTTCTTTGATTTGCCGGATGTTGCGATTCTAATCTCCCCCTTTTAAAGCGTTTACTTTGCGATCGCAATTTCATTATCCGGCTTTTCCACTCTATTTCCCATGCTAATCTTTGGACTTTTATCTCCATTCCTTTACTTGTTTTCGGGTATTCTCGTGCCTGCCCTAGTTAAGCATGACGGTTTCTGTATTCTTGTGGCGTCATTCCCACCGTCAACTTGAAGATACGGATGAAATAGTTGGTGTTGTCGTATCCGCATTTTTGCGCGATTTCATAAATTTTCATTTTCGTGTAGGTTAACAACGACTGGGCCAACTCCATTCTGCGCCGGGTGATATAGTCGTGAAGTCCGATCCCCGCATCCCGCTTGAATATCCGCGATAGATAGCTGGGGTTGAAGCCTGTCGCCCGGCCAAGTGCGTTTAAGGACAAATCCGACGCCAAATGCTGGCCGATATAGTCTTTGATCCGGCAAATCGTCGTCTCCGCGTTGAATCGACGTTCCGCATCCGCCGCCTCGCACAGCGCCCTGCCCAGCTGCTTCAGATATCCGGCCCGTTCCGGCCAGCCCTGCAATCGGGTAGGCGTGTACAGCAGCCCCAAATCGATATCGCCCGGCAGCGCGGAATATAATCGGGTTACGTTCAAATGTCCGAGCAGTGCCTTTCCTGCCGCCAGATAAAGCTCCATGGCATGAAGCGGATAGCCACCGCGAACTTCGGACAGAACCCGGCACAGCTCGTCCAGAAGACCTCGGAACGATTTCAGATCCCCGTTCTGCAGATGGGTCTTAAGCAGCTCCACTCGCGGCAGCAGACGCAGGATATCCGCACACTCTTCTTCCTCCGCCAAGCAAGACTCGCCGGAATATCGTTCTCCCTCCATGGCGATTCCTTCCTGACTGCACAGATCAAAGATCGCCAGCGTTCTTTGGAGCGAGCGGTAAACGCGGCCGATCTCCATCCAGTTAACCTGCTCTCTCGCCAGCACAAAGGAAAGCTTGCATCCCGCCCGTTCCGCTAAAATCGTCTGAATATCCTCCAGAAGCGGGACCGGTACCGCCGGCAAGCCTGGCTCGCTGTCCCGTCCGACCAAAAACCAGAGAATATCCTCCCCATAACTTGCGTTAAAAATTTGCGAGGGCGACGGATGAAGCTGTGTCCGCAGGATTTGCTCCACGGTCAATTGAACGAGCCCTTTAACTGGCAACAGCAAATGATCCGTGCAGCTTCGTCCGAGGAGAACCAGCACGCGCTGGGCAGGCGTAAACGATTCATCCAATTCGGCCATCGCCCTAAACATCGTGTCCGCATCAGGCGAAGATTCGGTAAGCAACGCCGCCAGCAAATGATCCCGAAATACTGGAAACATCGTGGCAAGACGTGCTTGGGCCTCCGCATATTGGCTTTGCAAACCTTGCTCGTAGGCGATCCGATCCAGGGCCATAGTAACCGCGGCGATGACTTTGTCATCCCCCTCGGTTTTCAGAATATAATCGAAGGCGTCTTGCTTGATAGCCTTGTAGGCATACTCGAAATAGTCATAACCGGTCAGAAAAATAATTTTGACGGCAGGGTGCTGTGCGCGCATGCGCCCGGCCAATTCAAGCCCGGTGACGCCCGGGATTTGGATGTCGAGCAGTACCACATCCGGGCCAAACTCCGCAAAAACGCCGAGCGCCTCTTTGGACGAATAGGCGACTTTCACCTCCAGCCCCATTTCCTCCCGCTCACAAAACAGCAACTGCAATCCGTCCGCAATCGTGGGCTCGTCGTCCACGATCAACAGCTTCCGGCCTGAATCGTTCATGTTATCCCCTCACTTTCTTCATCCGGAATACGAATTTCAACGCAAAGCCCGCCGAGCCATGATTTGGAAATGGATAGTCCGGCCCGTGCATTGAAATAAATTTGCAACCGTCTGTGAATATTCGTTAACGCCGTGATCTGTCCGTCCTCACTTCCCGCCTCGACCAGACTTCGGATATGCTGCACCGTTTCCGTATCGAGCTCCCCGCTGTTCTCGACGCGGATGGTCAGTTCCCCTCTGTGTTCGCGGAAGGAGATGCTCAGGCAATTGAACGAATCCGAAGAAACTTTTTCAAATACGTACTGAAAGGCGTTTTCCAACAAGGGCTGGAGAATCAGTCGGGGAACGGGAATATTCGCCCAGTGATCAGGCAACTGAGCAATTTCGATCTTAACGCGCTGTTTGAAGCGGTAGCCCTGAATGGCCGCGTAGTTCCGCGCATGCTCCACCTCTTCCCGAAGCCTCTTCTCGTCCTCGCCATCGCGAGTAATGTACTCGTAAAATTTGCCGAGATGCTCACAGAAAGCGACGCTGTTCTCGTAGTCTTTCATTTTGATCATGCGATAAAGAAGATAATAGCTGTTGTACATAAAATGAGGATTGATTTGAGCCTGCAAATGCTTCAACTGGGCATGGCTGATCAGAAGCTGCTGTTTTAAATCTTGTTCGATCAAAAAATCGATCCGGCCGACCATTCCGTTGAAGCTGTCGTACAGCTTGGCAAAATGCGATTGCTCACCCCGGGTAATCCGGTACTTGAAGTTTCCTGCCCGAACCTGCTCGAAGGCATCCTCTAGCAGGAGCTTCAGCGGATGATACACCCGGCGGTAGGATTCCAGAAAACCGAACAGCACGATGGCCGCGATGATCGCGATAAAGATCAGCAACATTGTAAGGGCGGTCCCGATCACCACCTGATTTGTATTATCGACGTAAAACCACAGCAGTTGTGTCTCAAGTGCCCCAGATTCGCTCCGGATAACATCGAACTGCCTGTCGGCAAGCATAATACGCTGTGCAGCCTCCGTCCCATCGACCGTCATGGAATACCCTTCACGCGAGCTGGAGACGATAAATTGCCGCTCCCCACCGGTCAGTACGATGATGTCCTCGTCAGTCAACTGGGCATTCTTCAGTTGCTCTTCGATCGCCCGTTGATCTAGCTCCACAATCAGAACACAATCAAGATCCCGACTATCCACTCCTCTTGTAATCGCTTCTATAACAATCAAGCGGTTATGATAAGTCAGCAGCGTGGACGTATTTTTAAACAACTCCTGTTGCATGTCCTCCCAGGTATCCGAGTTCAGATCGTTTATTTCGTCGTCACTGATCACTTTGCCAATGGATTTCAAGTAGATTTCCGCATTAGACACCAGGCGGCTGCTATTCTTCAGCGATTTCATTTGATCCATCATGGAGCGAATCATTTGATAGCGCTGGAAGTAAGGGCTGGATGCATAAAGATAACGTATATTGTCCACATTCTCATCAATCATGACGCCGTACTGGATACGCTTGATCGTTTCAATCTCACTTTCGATATCGTGATGCACGAACTTTAGCCGTTCGACCTGTTTGTTGTAAATAATTTCCGAATAATACCGCTGGCTGCGCAAGAACAACACGGCGCCGAAAACAATAGCGATCACCAGGATTGCGGCAATTACCAGCAGAAAACGTTTATAGAGTATGTCGAAAACAAGATTGTTTATATGCGCTTTGCTTCTCATAGCTCCATTCCTTTACCTTGATCTTCTCAGTCCCGCCAAACTTTCAGCCATTATGCTTTTGTGGTGGGAAGCATCTTCATACACTTTCAGGGAGCTCTCTCCAATAGAGTGAAACGTTTCCACTTTTACTCGAAACAACCTCTCTCTCAGTAATAGCTCATGTTGTCTCACCCCGCCTGAAAACGACTGGCAGTCGGTAAGATTATGTCATTTTGAAACGTTTCCAACTGACATTAAAAAATCCTCCGATAAATAACTTGATGAACATACTTCACAACTGATGTTTTCCTTAGCTCATTGAAGATAAACAAGTAGTTTCACCTTGTCTAAATAACACCGGAAGACGATAAACTTCATGATCCAACGTTTCGCCTTTCGATCTTTTAGTAAAGCAGCCTTATCGTCATATGTGCCATATCCTCTACGGGTTGCCTGATCGTAGACAGTATCAGATGGAAATAAGGATGTTCCTGAATCCCATCGCATCCAATGACCTTTACATCACCAGGAACGCGAATTCCACGCCTGCCCGCTCTTTCTATATATTTGGCTGCGAACATATCGGTAATGGCCCCCCCACTTAACTCTCTTATGGTACACATGGTAGCGCAAAAATGAAAACGTTTCAATATTTTTTAACGCTTTCATATTCTCAGCCCAACCATTCGACCTTAGATCCGATGCTTTCTACGATCCCTGCAAAGACGCGACCGACTGGCCAGATACGCCTGCGAATCGCTGAAGGCGGTAGACGCCAAAAACCAGGGGGCTAAGCGCGAATAAGCCGCTTAGCTCCCTGGTTTCTGTTCACATGTCATCTAATTTGTTTCTGAAGGTTTTCCAAAATTACTTTTTGGGACAGTCTCTTTAAAACACTGCGGTCGAGAGGACTTGAACCTCCACGGTGGTTAGCGTGATGACAAAAACTATAACTCTTGCTTAAAAAAGACAAGACAAGATGCAATATAGGTAGATAAAATATACAATAGGCTGCTGATAATTGCTATGTGTTTATCTCCCTGAATACTTGAGATGACTTGTAAGGATTGCAAAGGAATAACGGGTGTAAAATTCGTTGAGCTTAATGCTGAAACTGCTATACTCGACAATATAATAAAAGCCAAATTAATCATAATAGATTTTATTAATGTTTTACCAATAATTGATAAAAAAAAGACAACAGATATGATCGATGTATAGATCAAATAATAAAGCGTAATGGTTTGGATATTCTCCATGTGTATAGATACCTTATTAAGAAAAATAGGTATTGCCATAGTTATAGCCGCATGAATGCTGATTATTACAGAACTAACTAACCAGAAAATCACATATTTAGTCGTGATTATTTTAAACCGACTCAATCCACATCCTATAAGCACTCTGTAATTATTTGAACTGTAATCACGATTTACATAGAGGCTTGCAAATATAGTAATGTAAAGCATCAATACTGCTGATGAACTTAAAAAAGCAATATTGAGAAGGTTATCCGGTTCACTAATATTCATCTGAACTGATATAGACACACCCAAAAATAGTGAAACAGGTATGACCACGAGCATAAGATACAATAAATTTGGCGAATGCGAAATTTTATACAGCTCTACTTTGTACATTCTGATCCCCCAAACTGGTCCGGGTTAGACGAACAAAATAGTCTTCGAGTGTCTCCTGTTGATAAAAATACTCTGTAATTCGATAATTTGTTTTTACTAGCATGGATAGGAGCTCTTTTGGAACGTTTGCGGTATCTCTTATTATTATGTCATTGCCCTCTAACGATATTTGAGTAACCCCCTTGTCCCGCAAAAAACTAACAACATCCTCCACATTCTCATCATGCTTGATCTTTATGGACGGTCTGCACTGATGCTCCATTTCTTGAGCAGAATGCAGAGCAATTAAACTGCCCTCATGTAAAATGCCATAGCGGGTTGCAACCAGATGTAGTTCTGTCAATATATGACTGGATATTAGAAAAGTTATACCCCTGTCCTGATTCAACTTTTTGATCAAATTTCTCATATCGATGATACCATTCGGATCAAGACCATTTATTGGTTCGTCTAGTATTAAAAATTGTGGTGAACCTATCAGAGCCATTGCAAGACCGAGACGTTGTCGCATACCCAAAGAAAACTTATTCACCTTTTTTGAACGAACATCGTCCAAGCCTACTATTTTTAACGTTTCTCGTACTAGTGATTTATCCGGGATTTTTTTTGCTAACCGAATAATTTCCAGATTATCAATAGCAGACATATCACCGTAACATGCCGGATGTTCAATTATGACCCCCATTTCCTTCCGGCTGTTTTGAGTATTCTGGTTCTCTCCCAAAATAGCAATTTTACCTTCTGTCGCTCGGCTGCTCCCGGCAATAATCTTCATTAACGTCGTTTTCCCTGCACCATTTTCACCTATTAAACCAAAGATTTCGCCACGATGAATGGTTAAGGATATGTCATTTAGTACCGTCTGTCCTTTATACTCTTTTGTTACATTTAATACCTTCAAAATGATATCCTGTCCCATGCATTCACCTCCTACCTAATACCTTAATTATTCCTATCATATTTTCTTTATCAAACCATTTGTCCTTACATTTTATAGAAATGTCCCCACTTAAGCAGTAATATTTATAACTCCTTTTTCAACTATATTGACTTTGAGCACACCTTCGGGATACTGGCATGTCAATTGCCGATATGCAGCTATTCGCTAATCTGACTCCTGGGAGACCCAAGTAGCTACTAAAGAGCCGCAATAATAATTATTAGGAGGGGCCATGAATCATACATTATTAGGTAGCTCAGGTATTCAAGTTAGTCCTATTGCATTATGCTTTATGGAATGAGGGGTGTGTAGGTGGGAAAAGTGAGACCTTACTAGATCATTGGATGCACGAGCGGGGCAACCGTTCCTAAGTCATTCTCGCAACCAAAGCAGGTGCCAAGCCGACTTATCCAGGCGGAGGATTTAAGAATAAAGAAGACTTAAGCCTTAAACGCTTAAGAACCGATTATATTGATATGTATTACACGCATATGTCTAAGCTACCCGAAGCAGACTCGGGGGATGGGGATGATTGTGGGGGAACCCGGCGCGGGGAGCGAATCGCCAAAAAAACAAAATCAGTGCTTAACAAAATAAAGGAAGAACCTAACGATACGGGACAAGTTGTACATCTGTTATCCAGAAAGTACCCTTTAGTCGTTTTGACTAATAATATTCCTCAAAATCATCTTCCAGTGTCATACTTTTTTTGTCAAACACTGATATTTTTTCTGAATATGCCCTGAAATATATCAAACCCTTATAGTTATATTAGGCTCAGATGGCACTATTTTTATGTTTCTTTGGATTAAAACAAGTGTTTCTAAAATGGAACACGAACTCAAGCACCGGCTTCTTTTTCCAGTCATCTATTATCCTTACGAGTGACGATATGATTCTTATAATATCCGTCCAGATAACAATTCACCGTTTTCCGAACATCTTCCTTAAAATTACGTTGAAGTCCATCCAGACCATTTTTCTCGATGATATCAATAACTTCCTCGGGCAAGGTGGCTGATAATTTACAGCCGGTTATGATGGAAGCCTCTGCTTGGAGAATCTCCATCACATCCTCTTGGGTTAATGCGTGTGAAGCGCAAATGATGGCCACTAGCTCTGACAACAATTTGTACAGATTGATTTTATGGTTCAGCATGGTTTCCGGGTCCACATTCTTCTCGAAAACCGCTGTGCGCATAGATTCCAGCCTGACGTAAAGGGGATTATGGTCGACGAGTTCCATCAGCTCATTCATTACGAGATTTTTGAAGTCATCGAAATTCTGCACAGGTATTTCCTTTGCCATCTCCGCCAGACGTGCGAGCCGCTTCTCATACTCCCGGCACAGCAGGCTAAAAAACAATGCTTCTTTTGTTTTAAAGTACACAAACAGAATCCCGTTTGACATGCCCATCTGCTTGGCTATATCGGACATCTTTATTTTTTCGTACTCTGATGAAAGAAACATTTCAGCCGCTTTATCCAGAATAGCCTTTGCCTTTAAGGCCTTTGCTTCGGGAGTCATTGCACGTTTTGCCATAGTATTTATCACCCCATTCGATTTATTTTAAGACCTAATCGATCTGGAGTCAAAAATAAAACCGCCTTCCTTTCTTTATTCTTTCAAGAAGGCCCTAACCGATTCGTCGAAATCGCTGCAAAACGCTTTGGACATTTTATCTGTTCCATTGCTTCGGGATAGCCGGTTAATCTGCATGGCAGCAACAACATCACTTGTTAGCGTAGCGACTTTTTTCGGGATTTCATTGCTGACTTCCATCGCTACCTCGATCCATACTTTATTAACCTCCTGTGTCCAAGCTCCTTTTGCCTCACGATTATCTATGACGATGGCATCCGTTTCCTTGTCACGATGAGCTTCCTTAAGCAATTCCCCAATGGCGTAAGCTTCCTCCATGGTTACAAAAAAATTCGTATGCTTGATAAAGAAAATGCCGTCCACTTTCCAGTAAGTGGTTGTTTTCGGCAGAAGAGGATCAAACTTAGCCATATTATTCACCCTTTTCAAAATGATTGTATTGTTTGCTTAGCCGAACCTTTTGATGATTCTGTCGTAAGCACGATCTCCAAAGACTGTTTTCATAAATACCATCGGTTTGGCCATAAAACCGACCAGATAACGCGTTTTTGGTCTTTTTACGGTTACCGCTTTGCCGATGGTGCGTGCAATCAACTCCGGTTTTGATAATTGATTACCTGTATAATTTTTGACCATTCCCTCGGCCGCTTTGTTTGCAGCCTGAGCATACGGTCCTTTTGCCGATACCTTTTTCAGATTTTCCGCGGCAATGATTCCCCAGTCCGTTTTAATTCCGCCTGGCTCCACAACAATGACATCAATACCAAACGGTTCCAATTCCAGTCGAAGGCAATCCGAAAGACCTTCTACTGCAAATTTGGTTGCATGATACCATCCGCCAAAATTGGTCCAAATCTTACCGCCCATTGAGGAGACATTAACAATTTTGCCGAATTTGTTTTTACGCATGCTCGGCACCACAAGCTGTATCAGTCTCGCCAGCCCGAAGACATTCACTTCCATCTGGCGCCGAGCCTCTTCCATAGGAATATCCTCGACCGCTCCATATGAGCCATAGCCTGCGTTATTAACCAGGATGTCAATTTTTCCTTCCTTTTTAAGAATCTCATTGACGGCCTGAATCATGGATTCGTCATTGGTGACATCCAAGGAAATGGGACGAATGCCTTTTGTCGCAAGATCCTGCATTTTGTCGATGCGTCGTGCAGCCGCATAAACCGTAAAACCTTTGTTTTTCAGCTCAATGGCCGCCTCCTTACCGATACCCGAAGATGCCCCTGTAATTAATACAACTTTTTGACTCATGAATAAAACCTCCACATTTATTCTTATTTGATTATGAGTCAATTATAAGTGACTTAGAGTCAATTGTCAATAATTCAGAATAACTTTTTCAATTGTGTAGGGATGGTATTAGGAAGATGGCTGTTCCTCTGCCATAGTTTATCCTGTACGGAAACCTTTAAGATATTCAATTCACTGTAAAAAAAACGTTTTGATGGACAGTTGATTTACGTATGCCCCTCATTTGCGATATCGTCGTTCGCGGTCTAGATGTGATCGGCATGGTCAAAATTGACAACAACCGTTTCCTGCTCAGGATCGAAATCGCCGATGACCCTATCAGACAAGACTGCCGGTATATGGACATGACGAGTTGTCCAAAATGGCGCGAAGCTTCAACCATATGGCGGATGAAATCCAGCGTCAAATGATGGAGTTAATTCAAAGTGCTGAAAAAAAACAGCAGTTTATCGATAATTTCGCTCATGAACTCCGTAAACCGATGACTGCTATACATTGGTATGCAAAATATTTGCAGAAGGCCACCCTCACGGAGGATGACAGACTGTCCGCATTTGCTACATCATGTCGGAAAGTCGGCGGCTGCAGACGATGGCTCATCAATTGCTCGAGCAAACCAATCTTAAACATGATCATATTGTGTGGAAAACACAAAAAGCTTACGTCTTTTTTCAAGTCGTCAGGCAGACACTGCATAGAAAGATGGAGAGAAAAAAATTAATATCATTTGGGTATGTGAATTGGATGTGATATGGGGAAACGTCTGCTTGCTGCAAAGTCTGTTCGTCAATTTGATCGACAATGCGATCAAGGCATGCGACCCGGGCGGACATATCGTCGTGCGAAACGCATTTACAGACAAGCCATTCAAAGTGCTTTGTGGATTAAGTATGAAATAAACTTTTATAGTAGAAATTACTTGATGGGGAGCAATGTTTTGTATCTTTTCATTTTAGCGTTGATCTTAGTCGCACTTTGCATGCCAGGCATATGGCTAATGAGCAAATATACAGCCAGCGATCTTTTTGATAAAGCAGATAACCAACTATCCAAACAAGCCTTATTTATCATGCTGGTCATACAAACCATCATGAACGTCATTTTGTCAGTTACAGCAGGGTTTTAGTTACTATTCTTTCATTCGGTCTACAATTGACACGGTCTCCGTGCTGGCTTCTGAGCAAGCCAGGCAACAGGACTTGCAGCACGAATTACTTCTGGTGGTATCACAGAGAAAAAGATGTTGTTGCACCAACAAAAAATAAGCCATATTGCAGGACAACTGCGGTTGTGCAGCTGTCCTAATAAAAAATCATCTATGGTCGGCGTCTCGGAATTCTTTTATAACTATGGAGTTAATCCGCCGTAAGCTTATCTATACAACGAATATGATCGAGAGTTACCTACGGCAATTTCACAAAGCCGAACTCTACTACAAATATTGTATTTTGCGACAATGGATGTCACTCGTAAATCAACATGCCATTATTTACATATTTCCAATACTAAATGCAGCATTACATCGATCCCTTTTTTTAGATCCTCATAATCTGTCCATTCATCGGGATGATGGGATATACCGCCTTTACTTGGTACGTATATTAAATTAGTGGGAGCCAGATCTGGCATAATCATTGCATCATGGCCTGTCCCATTATTTATGATTGTATATTTATATCCTAAATTTTTACAAATATTCTCCATAATTTCTACATTTTCTTTTAACATGATGCTAGGCGGAGTTGGATTAGGATAGCCGATGCGCGCCATTTCAATCAATTCTGCCTCAACGTTCGTCTCTTCCTGGATCGCCTTTAATTCGGCCAATAAACGATCGTATAGATTAATGTTTTGAAGGACTTTTTCATCAAATGTTCTGATTTCTACTTTCGCTTGAACGTAATCCGGCACAAATTGGTGAGAGTTAGGTGAAATCTCCATTTCTCCAACTGCTCCTGTAACCCCGGGTCCTAGTGACTTAATAATTTGATTAACAGCGATGGCAAAATTTGATGCAGCAAGCAATGCATCTTTCCTCGTTTCCATCGGTGCAGTAGAGTCTGCTACTTTTCCATGGAATTTCACTTTGTAACGTCCTATTCCAGGAAGGTATTCGACTAAACCTACATCTATTTTCTCATTATCAAGAACAGGTCCTTGTTCTATATGGAGTTCGATAAAATTTTTAATCGTCCCTTTTTTTCTTTTTGCACTTTCTAAATCCGGAATCAGACCATACTCTCTCATCGCTTCTCTTTTGGTTAGACCTTGTCGATTTTTGACGGTATCTAGCTCTTTATTTGTTAATGTCCCGACAAGTGCCCGGGAATTTGAAACTCCTGTACTTGGCCCAAATGTTTCTCCTTCTTCAGCATTCATCGCGATAATTTCTATCGGATATTCATTTTCAATATTATTTTCATGGAAAACCCTGAGGATTTCTAATGCCGCTACAGTCCCCGCTACTCCATCAAAAGCCCCGCCATTTACCACAGAATCATAATGAGAGCCAATCAAAACAACGGGTGCTTCAGGGTGAGTCCCTTCTCTACGTCCAAATAATGTGGAGAATCCATCCTCCCATACGTTTAACCCGGCTTTTACCATCTCACTTTTCAAATATTCTTTTGCTAGTTTATCTTCATAAGAATATGATGACCGGGTAACTCCATTACCTGGTGTTGCAGTAAAGGTAGCCAATGTTTCAATGTCTTTAATTACTCTGTCTAGATTAACCTTCATGCTTATCGTCCCTTTCAAGTATACAATTAGAATTCTTGTCAGGACCCATCGTAGCACTAGATAAATTTGGGGACAATAATTGTTATAGATAAAGATTTTTTATTCTTATTTTGAATAAAATTTCATATTTGAAAAAAAGTACAGCAAATAATTTCTCAGAATATTTTTTCGTGATGTGAATGAATATTCAAAATTAGAATAAGGAATTTTAATGATACGAAAATATTGTTTGCTAATTTTTTAAGTGATACCATGACTTCAGAAAGTTGAGATGAAACGGCTTTCTCATAATGAGTAACGATCTCTAGAGGGAATTTTGTAATTAACAGGAGTATGTTTCCGGAGAACATACAAATATCGGGGGGGGGATATCGGAAATTAAGATTGCTGTAAGGTTCATATCTTTATCGTCACTTTGAATGGATTCATTCAATAGTTATTCCTAATGTAAAAGGCGGGGAATATATGAGAACTAGTATCCAAAAACTTGGAAAAACACTAATGGGACCTTTATCAATCATTGTAGCATCGGGGTTGCTCTTAGGTATTGTCTCAATCTTACAAAATCCATCAATTATCGGTGAAACTATTTCTAGCGCTGCTGCTATACAGAATTTCGTAGGCGGCGTTCGGGCGATTGTTGGTACGATGTTTGGTTTGCTTCCTATTCTATTTGCGATTTCAGTGGCGACTGGAATGGCAAAAAAGGATAAGGAAATTGCAGGTTTTGCAGTTGTTATAGCTTTTATTATCTTCCATGTCGTGATTGGCTATTTATTAAATCTAAATAATATTACAGCCGACACAACTTCAGTGGATTATTTGGTAGAACACGGGAAAACTCAAATTCAAGCATCAGAAATAGCAAATGCCTATGAACAAATATTAGGTGTATTCACGTACCGTATGGGTATTTTTGGAGGAATACTTGTAGGATTATGGACCGCTTTTATTCACAATAGGTATCATACGAAACAACTTCCTACAGCATTTAGTTTTTTTAGTGGTAATCGTTTTGTGCCAATTGTCATTATTGTGACGATCCCATTCATTTCTATCATAGCATACTTTGTTTGGCCGTATTTTAATATCGCGGTTAATAGCTTGGGGAGTTTGATTGGTAAAGCAGGAGCACTTGGTACTTTTTTGTATGGTTTTTCAGAACGGATGCTTATTCCAACAGGGTTGCATCACGTATTGAATCAGTTGATTCGTTTTACACCAATCGGCGGTACTGCCGTTGTTGATGGGGAGACAGTATCTGGAGCATTAACAATATTTAATTCAGTACTAGCATCACCCAACCCGGATATTCAAACATTAAGAGAATCAACCCGCTTTTTAACACAAGGCAACCATCCGTTCATGTTATTCGGATTACCTGCCGCATGTTATGCCATGTATAAAACAGCTTTTTTGGAAAACCGACCAAAGATTAAGGGGATGCTGTTTGCAGCTGCAGCAACTTCGTTTGTAACTGGTATTACTGAACCGATCGAATTTGCCTTTATCTTTATATCCCCAATCCTTTGGTTATTCCATGCATTTATGTCGGGCTTGTCATATCTCCTAATGACATTAATGAATGTTGCGGTTGGGAATGCTGGAGGCGGGATGATTGATTTAACTATCTTTGGGATTTTACAAGGTACTTACACCAGATGGTACTTGGTTGTTCTAGTGGGTCTTGCTTATGCAGTAATTTACTACTTTGTCTTTAAATTTGTGATTCTGAAATTTAACGTAAAAACACCTGGTAGAAATACAGACTCTGAATTAATTGAAGAACAAGTTACTGCAGGTTCAGATGAAGATGATTTAGGAACTACAATTCTTAAGGCTTTAGGTGGAAAAGAAAATGTGGTAGAGATTGATAATTGTATTTCAAGATTACGGTTAGTCCTGAATGATACCTCATTGGTAGATGAATCATTACTAAAAACAACAGGCTCCATGGGAATGGTTAAAATTGACAAGAGTAATATTCAAGTCGTATATGGCCCCAAAAAAGTAGAACAAGCTGCGCATTCCTTAAAAAGGGAAGTTGAAAAATAAAGCTTCGATAATATGATTACTCTTCATGATGAAACCAGTAATATACTAACATCCAGGGGGAGGGAAGATCATTAAAGCGATTTTGCTTTAATGATCTAACAAATGAAAACTATTTTTGTGAGAAACTATGATGATATGTCAGTAAAAGGATATAACATCATTAAAAAAGTGATTGAAACAAAAGGAGAACCTGTTATCTCTATGACTACGGGTGGTACACCTAAAGGAATATTTAAGTTATTTGTTGAAGATATTCAAAATGGTTTAGACATTAGCAATACGACAATTATGAACCTGGATGAATATGTGGGTCCCCAAGATTCCGTTTATACAGTAAGAACATTTATGTATAAAAATCTGTACAACTTAGTCAATGGGGAACCCAAAAATATTTTCTTAATTGATGGGGAAGCTCAAGACACCGATAAAGAAATTGCCCGATATAAAGAAATCCTTAACCAATTTCCTAGAGATATTCAATTATTAGGTTTAGGTACGAATGGTCATATCGGTGCGAATGAACCTGGGACTCCTTTTGATTCCACCATGTTCTTAGCGCAGCATGACGAATCTACGATTCAAAGCACAATGAAGGAGTATGGAATCACAAGAGAAGAAGCGCCAACCGAAATGCTTACACTTGGATTTGCTGAAATTTTAAAAGCAGAAAAGGTATTACTGATCGCATCCGGAAAACATAAAGCCGAGGCAGTGAAAGCTCTACTAGAAGGGGAAATCACACCAGATTGTCCTGCTACTGCATTAAGAAATTGTGATAATGCGATTGTCATCATCGATGAAGACGCTGCCTCCTTATTAGAAAAAGACCACAAAAGTTATAATTCGTTCCTATAGTACTGCAATTACCCCAAATAGTAGCACAGACCAGTATGTTGGTTTATGCTACTATTTTTTTGAAATGCCGGAGTGTTAAATGCAGGGGAGGATATGGGGAGGTGCTGCGTAAAAGGACAAGTTCGGTTATGATATTTCTTCCAATTTACACAGGGAAAAAACAGCCATTGAACCGCCTAAGTACGGCTGCTCTTAATGGCTTTTTTGAGCATAACTATACAAAATACATGTATTTTCACTGCTAAAAGTATATTTAAATGGATTAAGGTGCATCATGATATTGATGTTGAATCATGATCGGCATGTTATAGTAATGAAAATACCTATTAAATTACAAGGTGTTAGGAGCATTTTGGGAGGTAATCTTGATAATGAATTTGGAAGGATTAATTAATAAATATTATGATCAATTAAACGATAATGATTTGCATATCATCGGTTACATTAGTCAAAATATAGAGTTGAGCAAGGACAAAACAGTCACCGAAATTGCAAAGTATTGTAATGTCTCGCCTTCTACGATCATTAGAACAACAAAGAAACTAGGCTTTAGTGGCTATAGTGAATTTCGTTATTTTTTAAAAGAAGAGGCTGACAGACTTAAAGAAATAAAAGTACCTAACAATCAATATTTTAATAGTTCTGTTTTATTAAAAGATGTGCAGGAAACGATAAAACTTTTTGATGAAGATAAAAGTTTAGAAAACATTTATAAGTTATTTTTAGAGTCCAAAAATATTTTTGCTTATGGGACCGGTTATGGGCAAAACTTGATGCTTAAAGAATTTTCCAGATGTTTATTGAATAATAGTATTTATTTAAACATCATACCGAGTAAAACGGAGCTCGAATTAATCTCTCAACTAATAACCCCAAATGATTTATTAATCGTTGCCTCCCTATCTGGAAAGATCGAATCAATTGATTCTTTGATAAAGAGTATTGTAGTAAAGAAAGTACCAACCATTTCAGTTACCGTTTTTTCACGGAATGATCTAGCTTATTTAGCTAACTATAATCTCTATTATCAGGTTACCAATTTGAATAAAATCAGCCAATTAAACAACTCTTCATTCTGTACATTAAATTTAGTGCTGAGTTTACTGTATGAAGGGTTTACAAATTATGTTAACGAAAACCAAAGGCACTGATATAATTAGATGACGCAATTTAGGTAAAACCGGCCCATACTCAACTATTGAGGACCGAGTTATCGTCAAACGGGAAGACTTGAAAGGATGCATGATGATGCCTTAGCTACCGCATAAGCCATCCTCTGTTCTTTTTCAACTATGGAAACGATAACTTCGCGAGTGACCCCGCCATTCTGATGTAGCTTGGCTATTGGGTGTAGCAAACCAAACAAGGCCGGTCACGCTGCAAGGTTAATCCATCGACAAAGCCGACTTACCGAATCGCCAGCCTGTCGTGCAGATTATCCTACACCATCACTTTCTAGCAAGGAATAAAAATTATCGCGATCTTCGTCATCAAATTTGCCAAGCGTCCGTACCCTGACAAATTCATGTCCACAAAACATGCCCACTTCCTTGCCATACCTATTGTAGAGCACGATCATATTACCCTCCTGATTCAACTCCATATCCCCGTCTGATTCAGACGCTTCTACGTAAAGGATCATAAATCTGATTTTGTCCACTCTGTTCATGCAGCTACTCTTTTGTCTTTCGTAATGTCCTAGAATTCATTGCGTTCTGTCCTTTGTGTGAATATTCCGTATCTCCCATCGACCTAAAGAAAATTTTACGTGAAAATACTGGATGAATTGGAAAAGGCGATAGCGCTATTCATACTCTAAAATTATTCCTGTAGCTGTCACAGTATCGAGTGCTAATAGTGCTTGCACCTGTACTACAGGTCTAAATCCATCCTCGGTTATGCCATCTGCTTTAGACTTTTCTTCTGCTTCAGCAGTAAGAATTTGATCTTGCTCAATGGTCGCTCAGAGCTCTGCTTCAAAGTCTGCTGCACTTACGACTTGGATGCGTTGCTGAGCGGCCGTATTATCCACCCCAAGCTGCTTCAGCTTTTCATCGGTAGCAGCGGTAATTTTAACCCCCTACTCGGCACTGAGTTTTCCCGAATCTCCTGGTAGGTCGCTTCATTCCCAGCTTATCCGGAATTACGATCCACACTGTCCGCTGCAAAAGCAATTCCGAACATACTGGTTACAATCAACAAAGCTGAAAATACAAATACCATCTTCTTCACTTCATTTCCTCCGTTTCCGACTTTGGATTAGTTTGGATATTATCTTATTTTTCATATAGCAATTCTCATTTCGACAATAAAAATTATACAATCTCTTCAGGTGGCATATTAGTCTCTTTAGGAACAAATCGTTCTTCACTAATGATCTGAAGGCTATTGCTAACAAGCACCTGGATAAATTGCTCATTTCCAAAAAAAATCATTTGACATTCACTATATGGCGTAGTAAATTATAAATACTACAATAAGTAGTAATAAAAGCGTTTGGGACACATACAGCTATATAAAGAGGTGTACACATTGAGCCATTTACTTAAATTTTCTGACACAGAATTGGAGCTGATGGAAACAATTTGGGAATGCCAGCATCCTGTAACCTCATCCGAACTGCTACGTATTTTCGGGGAACGAGGAAAACATTGGAAGTCTCAAACCATTTCAACATTTCTGTCACGACTGGTGGAAAAAGGGGCTTTACGCATTACAAACCGGCAAGGTCGAACCAATTCCTATACCCCTTGTATTTCACAAAAAGACTACAGGCTTCAAGAAACTCAAACCATTATAAATGGTCTATACGAAGGTTCAGTCAAAAACATGATTTCCGCTCTATATGACGGAGAAAGGCTTTCAGACAGTGATATTACTGAACTAAAGCAATGGTTTTCGAGAAAGTAGGTGCAAATTATGCACGTAATTTTAGAACTTCTTGTCTCATTGACCGTCTCAGGAAGTATTGTTATGTTCAGCACCCTATTACTAAACTTTTGTCGTTTCCGGTTGCCTTCCAAATTTCGTTATATGCTTGGGAAACTGGCTATTGGTTTATACCTCGTCCCCATTATCCTGCTCTGGAAGCTGATTAGATCCATGTTACAGATTGAACGAACTGCCGTTATTCCAAATACGGCTTCCCTGTGGACATTTCCATATGAAGTGGGGATGTACCTTTTAGGAATATGGGGAATAGGTGCAATTGGGTTTGCCGTATGGCAAATTTATGTTTACCGACGCTTTGTTAAGAAAGTATATCGGAGCCTTACTCCTATTTCGAGTAACGACAGGATCATTCATCAGTTACACATGTTGAGAAAAACGCTAGGCATCCGCTCTAATGTACAAATGGCTTATAGTACAGTTGTCCATAGTCCTGTTCTAGTAGGCCTACGTAGGCCTACAATATTCTTTCCTACAAAAATCCCTTCAAATGCTAACCTATCGATGATAATTCACCATGAATTGATTCACTTAAAACGCAAAGATTTGTGGTTAAAAGCCCTTGTTCTGTTGGTAGGGAGCTTGCATTGGTTTAACCCCTTAGTTCACATGCTCCGTAAAGATATTCATATTTGGAGCGAGCTAGCCTGCGATGAAGAAGTCGTTACGAAAATGACTCATAGCGAACGAAAGCGATACGGCGAAACGATTATGAGCGTCATGATGAGTTCCTCTAAAGTTCCTGTTCGATTCAGTGCTTCTTTATCAGATGATGGAAAAAAATTACAAAAAAGGCTGAACTTAATGTTAGGCGTAAGTAAAATTAAAAAGAGAATTATAATTATTACAACATTGGCTATTATGGCTGTAGGAACAATTAGCGTAGCATCTGCTGTTTGGGCTTCCAAGCACATTCCTGTTGTGGAAGCAGATACGAAACTGGCAAAAATTACGACTCGGACTTCAATTAAAAGTGAAGGTGTCATTGAACGAGAATTGAGTCAACATCAACACGAAAAAAAACAATTTCAACCGTAAAGGAGAGAAATTAAACAATGTTGCTTTTAATCTTGATTGCTGTTATTGGTATTCTTCTATGGAATAATGGGAACGCAAGAACTCGAAAAATTATCATGTACACTTCTTTGGGCGCTCTAGTTATTGCCATAGTCTATACTGGATTACAATTGAATACTTCGACACAAAATTCAGTGGTAGAGCAAAGCAAAAATGTTATAGTCAAAAACATAAACGATCCAACACCCGAAAAACAACAACAACATACTCCTTGATCCTTGTTCTCTTTTCAAAAGAATAGGGGCTTTCCCAAAAGTAGTTGGCTCACTTTAAAGACGGTTCGCCTGATTAAAAAACGTGGCAAAACTAGAAATAGCGGTGCAAGGGAGACTATCCCTGCACCGCTATTTTGGACTTCCGGTCTATTGCCGCCTTCTTGAGCAAATTGTGGGCGAGCGAAAGCCATCCGACCTCAAGGCTGACTTCCGGCAGGCCTCGAAGCAGAAAACGCCGGAATCCAACACGCTTTCCGGTTCAATCATCCTTCGAACCGACAACGCGTATCCTTCCTCACTCCTGAGTTTCTCTCGTGCTTGTTGCTTGTAACGCAAATATTTCAGACTCACGCTGATTTCACGGTTTCCTTTGGCTTTCGTACAAGCTTCTTTCAACGGACCATCTTCGCAGCCTTCGCTTCGATAATGCCGCTTCCTTATTTCATATCCGCTTTCAGTCATTTCCTTACTTTCATAGCGAAATACCAGCTTACGTCCAGCCGAACATGTCCATATATCTTCGACCTCATCGTACTGCCAATTGTCCAATTTACTGATATCTTGCTGCCATTTCTTCGATTTTTCCTTATGATACGTGCTGTACTTCACGATGGCTTCCAGTTCTTCATTTTCCAAATAAGCGTAATTTTCTTCGGAGCCGTACCCCGCGTCAGCGATCATGGTTTTCGGTAGTTTTCCAAGAGCGGCTTTAACCTTCTCCAAATGCGGCTTTAGGCAGCGCGTATCCGTCGGACGTTGATGCAAACTGTAGCCGATAATGAACTGGTTCTCTGTTCCGATCTGCACATTGTAGCCTGGCTTCAGCTGGCCATTACGCATGTGATCTTCTTTCATTCGCATGAATGTGGCGTCATGATCGGTCTTGCTGAAGCTGTTTCGATCCCCGAGAATCTCTTGCTGGGTTTCGTATTTCCGCAAACGCGGCAGCAAGTCTTTATGAAGCACACGTGCCGCCTTTTTTAGTGGCTTGTCTTTCGGCCGAGATTGCAGATTTGCTTCCAATTGCTGCACGGCCGATTCCAGCTTCTCGCTGGTTAGTGTGGACGCTTTGCCAAGCTCAGCAAGGTCTTGTCCAGCCTGCTCCTGATCTTCTTGCTTCTCCGCCGCTTCGATCGTGGCAAACAACGTTTGCACTTTTTCCTGCAACTTAGCTTTCTGCTTCACGACTGCCTTGCCCCAGACGAACGTGTACCGATTGGCGTTCGCTTCAATTTTAGTGCCATCGACGAAGTAATGCTCGAGCTTTAGCAAGAAATTGAAGCACACCTGTGAAGATGGTCTCCAGCACGTCTTTAATCCGCTCGGAACGAAAGCGATTCAGGGTACGGAAGTCTGGGCGTTGTCTACCGGCAATCCACATAAACATGACGTTTTCCCGAACCGCTTTGGCGATCTGGCGAGAGGAGTAGATCCGCTGTGTGTAGGCGTAAATGATGACTTTGGTGAGCATCTTGGGGTGATAGCTGTCACGTCCCCCACCTGGATAGGCAGCGGCGAAAATCTTGTCGTCCAAACGATTGACCGCATCGTTGACGACACGAACGAGGTGATGCGGAGGAATGTCGTCCTCCAAATCCATTGGCAGATAAAGCTGGTCCATGGTATATTGAATGTACATAAAGGAACCTCTCCTTTTGTGAATGGTGGGTCGCACTTCCATTTTACCAAGGAATGGTTTCTTTTTGTTTATCCAGAGCAAAAAAACAGGGCTGTCTCTTAGGTCACTTTATGACCTTTTTATACGAAAATGGACACCTTGAAAAAGCGCAAAAAGACACTCCTCCTTTAAGAAAAGAATGTCATTTTTTTAAGAGGCTTCGGTGGATTCTACTTTAACAATGAATCCCTGGGCCTCGATTTTTTTTACCCAATATTCTACAGATGGTGTTGAAGATTTTAGATAGTCCCAACCTACTTCACGGTAAGGTATTTTATCCTTGAGCATACGGTAGATCATTCGAAGCATGAGATGAGCCGTCGCTATAATTGCCTTCCTCTGTCCTAGTCGTTTCTGTATTCGGTAAAAGAAAGACGCAAGTCGCGTGCCCTTGGATTTACTTGCTGCCCAGGCTGCTTGGCAAAGAACAGCCTTTAAGCTTTTATTTCCCTTGGCAATTCGCGAACTTTTCTTCTTTCCAGCACTCTCATTATTGCCAGGGCTTAATCCGGCCCAGGCCGCTATTTGCGGATCACCTCCAAAATAGGACATATCATTTCCGAGTTCAGCCAAGATGACCGCCGCCGCATCTTTCTGAATGCCGGGAATGGTAATCAAAAGTTCAACGGATGGTAAGTGCGGTTCGAGTAACTGATTAATCTCGAACTCCACCTTCTCCAATTGCTTCT
>NZ_FNBG01000020.1 GCF_900102215.1 Fontibacillus panacisegetis | reverse complement strand
TTTGTTTATGTAAAGCCTCTAAATGCCCTAAATTGCTGCAAATGTGCAGGCTTTCTCTAAGGATTCTCTTCAAACTAGTCTATTCTGAAACATATTCCTGCACTTTTGCAGGCTTTTGTGTATCCTTTCATGGCTACTTATATAAAACTGCATTTTTGCATGCATTTCCTGATATTTTGCCTTCCACTGCTAAGAAGCGCCCCTCAAAGCTATACTTAGAAACTTTTGGAACAGTTGGAACAGCCCCTTCTTTAATAATGTGCTCAGTATGGTCGCTATCCTAGATATCCTTTTTGTATTGGGATGACTAGCGGGTGTCTATCCTTCGGGTCACAGTTCTGTCCTAGCCCAGATTTATACCGCTCGATCAATCACAGTTTTTATTGACTATTAACAATAATAGCCATAATGACGATATATTCAGAGAAATCCATTTAAAGTAACAGGTGGTGTAGAAGTGGGGTTTATTGATAAATTTTTTAAAAAACAAAAAACAGAGGCTCAGCCTCAAGATAATGAACGAATTCAAGCCATTCAACATGCAATTAATATCATGGAAAATGCCGATTCTGAAAGTACTGAGGAAATCATTGAAAATATCAATCAATTCACAAAAGACAAGCACATCGCTCGAGAGCTTTATTGCCTGATCCCATCCTCTTATTGCCGATTGATTATTAGAGAAGTGACATATTCAAATGAACTGATCACGATGTCACCGGACGGTTCTCAAAAAATGGATTTAATATCCAATCACCAACTCTATAATCTCATTCAGGACGTGCTGATACACAAGTTCAATGGAGAAATAGATAACGATAAAATTCAAACCATCTTATTTCAAAGTGCCGAATTTAATGCGATAAATAATGCACTGAACAACGGGAGTGCCCTTGAAGATTTAATGACTGGCCCCTTGGTCATACTCGCGTCTGACAACTTATAGCCAATGGGCAGGAGCCTTAATGTAACGAGGCAGCCTAGTCTCTTTATTGCCTTTGGCCGAATTTACTTGAGCTTGAGTCAAAAAAATACATCCAGTAAGATCTGCACCTGATAAATCAGCATCTCTCAAGTCTGCGCCTATAAAATCCACTTTTCTTAAATCAGCGCCCTTCAAATTGGCTGCAATCAGCAATGCCCCTCTAAAATTCATTCCTCGCAGGTTGGCCCCCTTCAAATTTGCACCTAAAAAATCCTTACGTAGCTTGCTGTTGCTATTACTTTGAAGATGATCTTTTCGAATGATTTCACTAGTTTGCAGCAATAACTGATTTACGACTTCTCTATGAGCAGGTACATCTAAATTTATAATCTCTACCGGATGAAGATGAGTCAGAGATAAGGTTGTATCAAAGACGCTTTGCAACTCATTATGAATAGAACGAGTTTCTTCTAAATGTAAAGCCTGATTTAAATAATAAAGCATCTCATGCAATTGCTGAACAACAGGAAATACTGCAAACATTTCTTTGGACAGCTCTGGATTATTTCTCCAATCCTTACCTTTGAAGATTTGCTGCGAGACATGCTGCCCTGCACCAAAACATTCATAAGAAACACACCCGTGAAAACCTTTATCTATAAGATGCTCATGTATACCGCAATGATGATCAGGACGCAAGTTGCAGCAAGGAATCCCGCCTTCCTTATTAAAAGCGAAATCCGCTGATTTTGCGTAAGGTAAAGCCACACAGCATATTCCAAAGCATTGTTCACAATCAGACTGTAAATTGTTATTCAAAGAAACCACATCCTAAATGAATTCTTAATATAAGCTAGAGGTTCACCAAAAACAAGATTCCCTATTATTTCAAATATTTGATCCTCTTGTATTCTACACTAATTTACCTGTTAGTATATAATTAGTTTTATAGACTATATGCAGTAGAACCCGCTATAGGGTATGCGATAGGAGCTAGAATAACTTGATAACTGGTATAAAGAAATATAAGACCTGGAAAACTTTTGCGATCGTGGGTTTGTTCATAATTATTCTTACAGGTTCACGATTACTTTGGATAGATAAATTTTATACTGACGATCAACCGCAAATTGAGAATGGGGTCCTTGATTTACGAGACTGGGATGCTGCACAAAAGGGTCATTCGATTAATTTGGATGGACAATGGGAGTTTTATCCTCATGTATTCCTGATAGATGATCCAATAAAAGCATTTAACACAACTCCCCAAATGCTTCAGGTTCCGGGAAAATGGAACGATTCCTTGGAGCCAGGTCATAGTACTCCCTACGGATACGGCTCATATCGACTTCAAATTCTCGTTAACCCAGAACGTGATTATACATATAGCATTCGAGTTCCAAGCGTCCGCAGCTCTTCGGAGCTGTATGCAAATGGAAGACTGCTTGCTAAATCAGGACAACCAGCTGTAGATGAACAAAATTATGTTTCGAGGAATCTCCCCTACTCAGCTTCCTTTACAGCAGGCGACAGTGACATCATTGAAATTGTTGTTCAGGGGGCAAATTTTAAAGATTTCCGTGACAGCGGAATTGTTCGCTCGATGAAGTTTGGAACAGAGCAAGTTATTGCAAATGAAATACGCACGTCTATCACTATGCAGCAGGTAGTCGCAATCGTATTTCTGATGCATGCCATCTATGGGATTATTTTGTACCTGGCAGGCCCTAGGGATAAGAACTTGCTTTACTTTTCCCTGCTGATCATCTGTGTGATGTTCATGAATTTACTTGGGAGCGAAGAAAAAGTATTACATTATTGGTTCTCGATAAATTACGAGATGGGCTTTAAGTTAGTTCATCTTGCTATGATTGGAATTTCCTATGCCCTGCTTCTGTATGTAGAACAACAGTTATCCCTGTTTTTGAAAAAAATATCTCGATGGTATATTCGTCTTTGTATCGTTGGCGTTGTAGTGGCAATTATCCTGCCTGTTCAATATTCCATAATAATTCAGCCGTTTTATTTTGTGCTAATGTTGATTTCTGTCGTCTTATCCTTATGGTCCATGCTTCAAAAGGCGATCAAACAAATTAAGGGCAGCGTACTATTTCTTTTGGCCTTCACTGCACTTGCAAGTAATTATATATGGTGGGCATTATTCCTGTTTAAAGGGATCAGTATCGTATATTATCCGTGGGATCTCATTATAGCGATAGCCTGCTTTGCGTCTGTATGGTTTAAAAGCTACTTTCAGGAGCATCTGGAAACTAAAAAGCTCGCTGCAAAGCTTCAACAGGCTGATAAGCTGAAGAATGAATTTCTAGCCAATACATCTCACGAACTGCGTAATCCGCTTCATAGCATTCTTAATCTTTCGCAGGCCGTTCTGGAAAGAGAGCAGAATGCTTTAAACAAAAAAAGTGTTAGAGATCTGGAAAGCGTCCTGTCTGTCGGACGGCGAATGTCATTGATGTTAAGCGAGCTGCTTGATGTGATGAGTCTGAGACAAAATGGTTCACATCTACAACTTCGAAGCTTTTCTATGCAGACGATTGTGACTGGTGTATTCGATATGCTTTATTTACTGGCAGATGGAAAAAAAGTGAGGCTGGAAAATCAAATCCCTGAGCATTTTCCGCAAGTATTTGCCGACGAAAATCGGGTCATACAAATCGTATACAACCTTGTTCACAATGCGGTGAAATATACAGACCAGGGTGAGGTGTCTATTCGAGGTTTCTTAAGAGGCGGGAAAGCTTACATAGAGATCGCGGATACCGGCATCGGTATGGATGAAGCAACTCTACAACGGGTGTTTGAACCATACGAGCAGGCTGACTCTAAAAGGTCGATGATTGAGGGAGGTTTTGGACTCGGACTGAGCATTAGTAAGCAACTGGTAGAGCTGCACGGAGGAACCTTGGAAGTACACTCTGTTCCCGGTGAAGGCTCGGAATTTATCTTTTGCTTACAGCTAGCAGATTCTGCATCTTCACAAGAAGATATACGAACAGAAATTGCTGCAACGGTTGATTTAGTAAAATCGTCAATGGCTTCCTCTCCTTTATCACACAGCTTGATATCCGAGCCGAAGCCACAGCTACTAGCTGATCGACCTAGAATTTTAGTGGTGGACGATGATCCGATGAATCTGAATGTGCTGGAATCGATTCTTACATTAGAACAATATGACATGATATGCGTAACAAGCGGTCAACAAGCGTTGGATGTATTGGAGTCCAAGGAATGGGATTTAGTTATTTCAGACGTCATGATGCCTCATATGTCCGGGTATGAGCTTACACGAATGATTCGTAGTCGATTCACGCTTACAGAACTGCCCATTCTGCTCCTTACTGCAAGAAGCCAGCCTGAGGACATCGAAAACGGATTTTTAGCGGGTGCTAACGATTATGTAACGAAGCCGGTAGATGCTCTGGAATTAAGATCACGAGTCAGAGCGTTAACAACAGTCAAGCAAACGGTTCGCGAACGATTGCAAATGGAGGCCGCTTGGCTTCAGGCGCAAATTCAACCCCACTTTTTATTCAATACATTAAATGCAGTTACCGCATTGAGCGAAACCGATTTGGAGAAGATGCGCAATTTGCTTGATGTACTTGGAAGCTTTTTAAGGAATAAATTTCAGCATATAAATATGGATGAGCTAGCGCCCATAGAAGACGAGCTAAGTATCGTCCGTTCCTATTTGTATATTGAACAAGTACGGTTTGAAGATCGACTGCATGTGGCTTGGGAAATAGACGAATGCAAGGAGCTGAAAATTCCGCTGCTTACGATCCAGCCTCTGGTCGAAAATGCCATTAAGCATGGAATTATGAAGTACGCCTGTGGTGGAAATATTGTCATCCGAATCTCGAATCATGATACTTATGCTGAGATAACAGTTGAAGACGACGGCAGTGGTATAGCTGAGGCTGATTTGCACCGAATCCTGGAAAAGGGATCTACCGGCAGATCCGGAGTTGGACTGATCAATACAGATCTTCGATTAAAGCGGCATTTTGGTAATGGACTTCAAATCAAAAGCACCTTGGGTGTTGGAACAAGGGTATCCTTTAAAGTTCACCGAAAATAATGGAAATTACAGGAGGAATCATCAACTATGAATGGAGACAAAGTCGCTTTTAGCTCAATTGATGAATATATCGCTTTATTCCCGCCTGACGTTCAGGATAAGCTTCAAACCTTAAGAAAGGTTATAAAAGAGGCCGCGCCAGGTGCGAATGAAAAAATTAGCTACCAAATGCCTACTTTTGCGCTACATGGGAATCTAGTACATTTTGCTGCCTATCAAAATCATATTGGCTTCTATCCTGGTGCAAGTGGGATTAGTGCATTTCTTGATGAACTATCAGTATATAAGAATGCTAAAGGTTCTGTTCAATTTCCCATAGATGAGCTACCACCGTATGCATTAATCACCAGAATCGTTCAATTCAGAGTCGCTGAAAATATTGGACGTGCAGACGCCAAGTTGAAAAAGAAGAAATAAAAGCCGGAATACCCCATTGTCCTATTTTTAGAACAAGCTGGGGTATTTTTGCACAAAAATGTTAGCCATAGCATGCTGATGAGGAATTCCTGATGAATTGCAATCAAACACAACCTCCGAGCTATCTTGAATAAACCAATCATGATAATGAGAGAGCAATTCGCCTGAGTACCATTTGTATGCGTTAGGTTCTTTTTCAGGAGGCGGCGCTATAAAAGGCTTATTAACAAACACATTGAGGAAATGCATCCCATTTACATTCGTGTACTGTTTATAGTTTTCAAATATTTCATTGCGAAAATCCGGCTTTATGTAGTGCAGAACACCGCTTGAAAACACAATATCATAATAAGCATCTAATCTATAATCCAGGATGTCCGCTTTAAAAACGTTAACATGTACCCCCATTTGATCAGCGAGTCTTTTCGTCTTTTCAATCCCTGCGTCCGATACATCAAAGGCAGTTACATCATACCCGTTTCTCGCAAAAAACACGGCATCTTTTCCTTCACCACAACCGATATCTAATAGCTTTAAGCGCCTGCCAGGTGGCATTAATTGTAGAACCTGATAACACGCTTTATTGGGCTCTAACCCCCAGTAGTACTCCTCTGTTTTGTATTCCTCCTCATAAATGGTGATCGGTTTATCCTGGGAAATATATCCTAACAGCTTATCGATGCTGACCTGTAATGTTCTGGATAATTCCGGCAGCAGAGATATATCCGGCATGGTTTGCGCGTTCTCCCACTTAGAAACAGCTTGAAACGAAACCCCGAGAATTTGAGCCAGCTCCTCTTGTGTCAATCCGTTTTCTTTTCGGTAAATGCAGATGTTCCTTGATAATTGTTCTTTCAGCATTTCTTCACGCTCCTTATTAACATGTACCCATTTTATTGGAGTTAACAAGAGACAACAATAACTTCTTAATTGATTTTAAAAAATATTCAACCGAGAGTTGAACTATTGTATGATCGTTATAAAGTGACTCAAAATACGAATATATTTTTTGATGCAAGGAGTGGCCAAATGTCGGATTATTTACGCGGGCAATTTGCAAAAAAAGCTAATGTAAATATAGAAACTTTGAGATATTACGAAGATCTCGGATTAATCGATCCACCGTTACGGTCAGAATCCGGTTATCGTCTTTATTCTGATGAAATGCTGATTCGCATTGCTTTTA
This sequence comes from Fontibacillus panacisegetis, assembly GCF_900102215.1. Taxonomy (GTDB): domain Bacteria; phylum Bacillota; class Bacilli; order Paenibacillales; family Paenibacillaceae; genus Fontibacillus; species Fontibacillus panacisegetis. The sequence goes on along the minus strand of NZ_FNBG01000020.1, from coordinate 93,175 downwards.
TTCATAATGCCAAATCATGTGGCTTCACCCTGAAAGAAATTAAAAAGGCTCTTACAAAATCAAGACATCAAAACATCGAGATCGATGATTTCATAGCATTGATAAATAAAAAAATGGCCAAGATTCAATCCGAAATCGACAATAAGGAAAAAACGCTTACCCTGCTGGATCAGTTGAAAACACAATTAGAATCAAGTGACAAGCACCCCGAGGTGCAGACTACACTCCAAATACTTAACATGGATCATTAGCTTGACCTTGTAGTTTACTACAGGCTTTATAATAATCCCATAAAACCTGTAGGAGGGATTATTTTGGATAAAACGAGTATTGAACAACTTGAGGCAATCAAAAATCACTTACGGCAAACAAGCACCAACGAGAACAAATCAATAGAGCAGATTCGTCAGGAAATGTCCGTGAATGCAGCTCTTTTCCCAAAACATTCTGATGTTCACATTCAACAGGCTACGATTGAACACTTAAGGGCAGAATGGATCACATCTGTCAACCTTGACCCTGATCATGACAACAAGCTGATTCTTTATTTCCACGGTGGAGGATTTATTGCCGGCACCTCTGAATTTTACCGTGATTTATGTACAAGAATTGCAAAAACCAGCGGTGTAAAAGTTTTGATTGTTGAATACCGTCTTGCCCCGGAGCATCCTTATCCCGCTGCTAATGACGATTGCCTGACATCTTATCGATGGTTACTTAAGAACGGATACTCCGCTCACGATATCGTGCTTGGAGGTGATTCCGTTGGAGCAAGCCTTGTTCTTATGACCCTGATTTCTTTGCGAGATCATGCAGAAGAGCTTCCGGCTGGAGCGTTTCTACTCTCTCCGCACACCGACCTCGTTCATTTAGATGGTGAATCTTATTTCAGTAGAGCTGGCCTTGATCCAACAGGGAGTCTGGAAGGAAACAAGAAGATATTAGAAGCTTATCTAGGTGATAATAATAAGACAAGTGGAATAATGATATTATCACCATTAAGAAGGAATTTGGATGGATTACCACCTCTATTAATCCAAGTAGGTGATCATGAAGTACTCTTAAGTGATTCGTTGCGTTTTACAGAAAAAGCTAAATCAGCAGGAGTCGATATAACACTGGAAGTATGGGATAACATGTGGAGTGTTTTTCAAATGCTAGCATACATGCTGCCAGAGGCAAACCATGCGATTGCGAATATAGGTCAATTTGTTCGAACAAAGCTCAACTGAACAAAGTAATATTTGCCTTTAATAATTTTTTTGTTTATATTTAGTACTAGCTACTAGTATCAAGTAATGATTATTGGGGTATTTATTATAATGAGGTGATAATCAATGACCAATTCCAAAGCACGTATTACAGCACTAGGTTCCTACGTTCCGGAACGAAGATTAACCAATAATGATTTAGAGCAAATGGTGGATACCAATGACGAATGGATCGTTAAGCGTACGGGCATTAAAGAGCGCAGGATAGCTCATGAACGAGAATTCACTAGCGACTTGGCCTATAAAGCAGTTCTCAACTTAATCGAGCGGTACGGTAAATCAGTAGACGATGTAGATTTAATTATCGTGTGTACTTTAACACCAGATTACAAAACGCCCAGTGTCGCCTCTTATCTCCAAGCAAAACTGGGAATTAAAGACACCGGAGCGTTTGATCTAAACGCAGCTTGCGCTGGTTTTACGTATGGACTGCATGTAGCTAATGGCTTGATCACATCCGGTTTACACAAAAAAATTCTTGTTATTGGCGCTGAAACTCTATCCAAGGTAACGGATTATACGGATCGATCTACCTGTATTCTATTTGGCGACGGTGCCGGCGCCGTTCTCGTCGAATATGATGAGGAACTGCCTGGTTTCATCGCCTCTCATTTGGGCTCGGAAGGAGAATTAGGACATCATCTATATAGTACGAACCTCTCTAATGCAATGAATGATGCTGACTTATTAAATCATGGATATATCGTTCAAAACGGCCGTGAAGTCTACAAATGGGCTGTTACTTCAGTTCCAGTAGGAATGCGTTCTGTTATAAATAACTCACCATTTGAATTATCCGATATCGATTGGTTTGTACCTCATAGTGCAAATTTAAGAATGATTGAATCCATCTGTGAAAAAAGTCAATTTCCTTTCGAACGTACTTTATATAGTATGGTCAATTATGGGAATACCTCTTCTGCTACAATTCCGTTGTCGTTAGATCTAGGACTGCGCGAGGGGAAAATCAAAAACGGCGATAAAATATTGCTTTATGGCTTTGGAGGTGGCTTGGCCTATGCTGGCCTGTTGATCCATTGGAATATCTGACAGAGTGTGATATAGTTCCTTTAGTGTAAAGGGGCTGACCCAAAAGTAGGTTTACTGTCAAAACTAGAAATAGCGGTGCAAGGAAGACGATCCCTGCACCGCTTGACCCTGCTACATTCCATGACCGTATCTTATATGTAATAGTGTCATGATGCGGAATTTCTGAAATTCCTGCAAATGTGCAGGCTTTGTTTATGTAAAGCCTCTAAATGCCCTAAATTGCTGCAAATGTGCAGGCTTTCTCTAGGGATTCTCTTCAAACTGGTCTATTCTGAACCATATTCCTGCATTTTTGCACGCTTTTGTTCATCCTTTCATGGCTACTTATATAAAACTGTATTTTTGCAGCTTTTCCTGATATCTTGCCTTTCCACTGCTAAAAAAGAAACGCCCCTCAAAGTTATACTAGATAACTTTTGGGACGGCCTCTTTCTTTAAATCATCTTAGGAGGAACAGAACATGAATGTAGAAATTTGGTCGGACATTACCTGTCCGTTCTGTTATATTGGCAAACGCTATTTTGAAAAGGCATTAGAGCAATTTCCGCAGAAAGATAAAGTTAATGTAGTGTATCGGAGCTTCCAGCTTGATCCGAACGCTCCAAAAAAACCTACATTCGACGTTTACACTTTGGTTGCTAACAAGTATGGTTACAGCCGTGAGCAAGTCAAGAGCATGCACGATAATCTCGTTGCACAGGCCAAACAAGTTGGTCTGGATTATCGCTTTGACCATGCATTGCCAGCAAATTCTCTGGATGCGCACCGAGTAATCAAGTTTGCAGATACTTATGGAAAATCAGAGGACGTTCTCGAGAAGCTGTACAAAGCTTACTTCACCGATTCCAAGCTGATTAGTGACTGGGATACGCTTGTCGATCTCGCCGCAGAGACTGGAATACCGCGTGAAGAGGTTTTGAACATGCTGAACAGCACCCGGTTTGAAGAAGAAGTGTTAGCTGATGGACGTGAAGCCAGCCAATTTGGTGCTACAGGGGTCCCTTTCTTTGTATTTAACCGCAAATACGCTGTATCAGGCGCACAGCCCAGCGATGTATTCCTTGGAGCGCTGCAAACCGCATGGAGTGAAGAGAATCCAATCGTGTCGCTGAACCCTGACTCTCCGCCATCTGAGCAAGGCCAAATGTGTGAAGATGGATTTTGTGTCCCGAAGGATCATTAATAGGAGAAACAATGATCAAGCAATCCTGCCTTTGTCGCTGTATTTTATGTTTGTAATGTAAAATACTGCGATAAAGGAAAGGAGCTTTTTTATGCCTGGAAACGATAGTTTGGGGAGGCCTCCCCAACAAGCAATTTTTGAGTTTTCCCGAAAGGGAAAATCTCAAAAATGTGCTGATGTATTGCGTGTCTTTAGTATTCATTTAGCTTTGCGAAACAAGATGATTCTTTATCGATTCCAACCTTTCAAGGATAAGGTTTTTTAAGCTGTCTGGCTGAATAGATAAAAGGGTTTCTCCATAAATAATAAAATAGTTAGCGATAAAATTTTCTTCTTCTTTGTTGTAAAAACCCCTTATATGACATTCGCCATTTTCTTGGTGTAGCTCCATAGATGGATAATGTTCTTTGTAAAATGTATCTACTCCCCGACTGGAAATCATAACCTCAAAGTCAACTGCTTTTTTGTCCCGAAACATCTTTCTGGAGGACACAAGAAATTCAGAAAGTGGCTTTGGCATATATTTATCACAGGGTTGAACGGAATGAACTCTATCACAACGAAATACTTGCGGTTTTTGGGTTAGGAAATTATACGCCGTTGCATACCATTGACCATAGGCAGAGGTAATATCAAAGAATTGAACATGATACTGTTTTTCGACTTTTTCTTTTATATAACAAACTTCACATACTCTTTCATTCACAGCCATTTTCAGGATATGACCAAAAAGGGGTGGATTGATAGGCATTAAGTGTCTGCATAGAAAAATACAATGCGTGAACCTCATCAATTGTAAAAACAATAGGAGATAATAAACGGTTAGGTAGAATACCATAATATCCATTTCGCCCCGGGTTTGAATAAATGGGCATACCTATTTCCTCTAAAGACTGAACATCCCGAAGGGCTGTGCTTTTAGAAATGCTGTACCTGTTCATAATATCTTTAAGATTAAACGATTTTTTGTCATTTAGATACATCATCATATCATTTAGCCGTTCTGATTTTTTCATCCGATTTCCTCTTTTTAATTAAACGGTTTCATAAACTGACACCATTATAAATAATACTTTAATCAGAACAGAAAGCAAAGGAGATCAAGGCGGATATGAAAAAACTATTTTTGGTTTCATCTTTTAAGGATGTAGCTAACATATTTACAGATTTTGAAAAAAACTTGAGCGGTAAAACTGTAACCTTTATCCCTACCGCAAGCAAAGTAGAAAAAGTTGTGTTTTATGTAAGTGCTGGAAAGAAAGCACTTGAAAAAATGGGGCTAATTATTGACGAATTGGACATATCAACTGCTACAATTGATGAAATAACTTTCAAATTAAAAAACAATGATTTCATTTATGTGACAGGTGGGAATACCTTCTTTTTGCTACAAGAATTGAAAAGAACCGGCGCAGATAAAGTAATTATTGATGAAGTCAATTCCGGAAAACTTTATATCGGAGAATCTGCTGGTGCAATGATTACATCAGCAAATATTGAATATGTAAAGGGAATGGATAGTGCAAAAAAAGCGCCGGGCTTAGAAAGTTTTGAAGCTTTAGGTCTGGTAGAGTTTTATACTGTACCTCACTATACTAATCCACCATTTCAAATAATAGGGCAAAAAATAGTGGATACCTATTCTTCTACATTAGATTTATCCCCAATTAGCAATAACGATGCAATATTGGTCAACGACAGAGAAATAGAAATTAAAAGCAATTAACTTCGGGCCGGGGTGACCGCCGCCAAAAGGTGGAGATTATCTACAACAATATCGGTGCGGTTGACCGCCTTGCCCTCAAAGGATTGAGGGCGTAACAAAACTGAATATCGGGAGCAGCACTTAAAGCGCTGCTCCCGGTCCATTTTTAGTATGCCTTTGATATGGATTCACGTTCACAATTTATCCTTGTGACCTCCCGCCCTTTTACCGGGACGCCTTGTTTTGCTTTTACTCATTCATTCAAAGCAAGTTTGAGTGCCTCCAGATTTTTACGCATAATGCCTAAATAGTCCAAGCCTGCAGCGATATCCTCGTCCGTCAGCCCTTCGATTGGATTCAGCACGTCCGTTTTTGCTGCGATTTCTTTAGCTATCGTATCCGCTACCTTGGATGAGGCTAATGTTTCAAAGAAAATGGTCCGCACCTGATGCTCTTTAGCAAATTGTACAATCTCCGCCATGTCCGCGGCAGACGGCTCCTGATCAGGAGACAGGCCCGCGATAGGAATCTGGGTTAATCCGTATTGCTTAGCCAAATATCCAAACGCCGCATGCTGTGTAATGAAATCCTTCCGTTTTACATTTTGCAGGCTATCTTTAAACTCCTGATCCAGCTTCTCCAGCTTGGCTACATACGCATCAGCATTGCTCTTGAACTGCTCCTTGTATTGTGGCGCTGCTTCCGATAATCCGGCTTCTATGTTGCGAACCTGCTGTATCGCAAGCGCAGGCGACAACCAGACATGCGGATCAAGACCACCATGATCATGATCGTGGTTATGAGTGTCCCCCGTCTCTCCACCTTCATGCTCGTGTCCTGCATGTTCATCTGCATCATGATCATGCGCTTCTTCCTCATGTTCATGTTCTGCTGCATGCTCATGCTCGGCTTCATGATCGTGTTCTGCTTCATGATCATGTTCTTCTCCTTCCATGATCTCAATCCCATGACTGGCTTCAATCTTGACCAACTTCTCATTGTTTACTGCTGCCAAAACCTGATCCAGCCAGCTCTCCATTCCTGCACCGTTATAGACCATAACATCCGAATCTTCAATCCGTTTCATGTCTTGAGGAGTTGGCTCCCAATCATGCGGCTCTATGCCATTCGGGACAAGAGACTGAACTTCTGCCAAATCGCCTGCTACATTAGTCGTGAACTCATACATCGGATAAAAGCTTACGCTTATTTTCAGCTTATCACTCTGTTCAGCGGCAGTCTGATTTCCTCCCGATCCTGTATTAGCCGTGGCTTTGGAGTTACCCTGACCTCCTTGATTGCTTCCGCAAGCAGACAATATCAGCACCAGACTTAATGCAAGCATGGCCAGTGACCTGTTTTTAATTTTACTTCTCTTCATAAATTACTCCCCCTTAGCTAATTCCTTGTTCTTTCGTTATCGTTTCTCTCTTGGAGAAAACCTTGCGTTTAAGTACTTTTATATACACCCTCTGAACAGCTATCCCTACTAATAAGAACACTAGCAATATAAGGGCAATCGTTCCGCCGGGAGGAGTATTTGCATAATAAGAAGCAGTTAGCCCGCTAAAAATACCGGTCAATCCAACCGCTACCGCTATCGTAATAGCAGACAGAAATCCTTTCGCTATGCGAAGCGCCAATGAAGCTGGCAGAACCATCAAGGATGATACCAGCAGTACGCCAACAATCGGCATTGCTGCAGCCACCGTCATACCGGTCAATACTGATAAAGAAAGTGATAACCATTTCACATGACCACTAGCGATTTGTGCTGTTTCTTCATCAAAAGTCAAATTATAGAGAGGTCTTCTAAATATAATAAAATAAACCAGTCCCGCCAGAGCTACCCCGCCGATCATCCATAGCTGCGTTTGATTAACCGCTACAATCGAACCGAACAAATAAGAGCTAAAGCTCTTGCTCAGGCTAGTGTTCATACTCATTAAAACTACCGCCAAGGCAAGCCCGGATGTCATGACGATCGCTACAGGCACCTCGCTATACGTTCGGTAAGTTCGGCGGAGCTGCTCTACGATAACCCCTCCAATCACTGCAATCGCGAAACCGGACAGCGTAGGACTTACGCCTATAAATGAGCCTAACGCTACTCCCGCCAAGGATACATGGGATAATGTATCAGCCATTAGAGCCTGCCGTCGAAGCATCAGATACACGCCCAATACAGGTGCAATGATGCCGATCAGAGCTCCGGCCCAAAACGCACGCTGCATGAACTCGTAGTCAAACATTGCCATTCCTCGCTTTCCCTTTGCTCCAGAGAGATTACGCGGTCCAAAAACTCTCCGCTCTCCTCCAGACCATGAGTCACCATGATAACTGTAATTCCATGCTCCGATACATAATGCCTCATTAATTGATAAAATCCCTGTCGACTACCGGCATCCATCCCTGCTGTAGGCTCATCCAAAACAAGGACATTAGGCTTTCCTGCCAAAGCTCTGGCAATGCAAACACGCTGCTTCTGCCCTCCGGACAGCTCACCGATTTTCCGATCCCGATAATCCCACATACCGACCTGACGAAGGCTTTGCTCGACAAGCGCCTCATGCTCCTTCGTGAACCGCCGGAACAAGCCGAGGCCCGGATAGCAGCCCGACTTGACGAGCTCTGAAACCTTGCTCGGAAAACCGCTGTTAAATGCTGATACCTGCTGTGGAACATAACCGATAGTCAGCTTCCTGCCCTTCAGCGCTTCCTGATTGATGCTGACGCTCCCGCTCCAGGGCTTGATCAGACCGAGCATCAGCTTTAGCAGCGTCGATTTGGCAGCACCGTTAGGTCCCGTGATACCTACAAATTCCTCACTGTGAATATCAAGGCTCACATTTTGAAGCACCGGGGTTTCCCCGTAACCGAACATGACATTCCGCATTGATGATAAAATCATATATATCCCTCTTTTTAATACGTAATAATCACGATTAACAAAGAAGACAAAAATGCTATTTTACAGCAGTTATCGTGTCTCTCGATGAATCGTATATTTTCTAAGCCGCGGCGAATATTTTCTAAGCTCCAACCGTTCCGGATGGTTTCTCTTGTTCTTCGTTGTCGTATAATTTCTATCACCGCACTCCGTGCACGCCAGTGTCACAACTACCCGCATGTACAGCACCTCCCTTCGCAAGCACTAAATCAACATGACTTAACATTATGATCTTTAAATCCCCATACTTGCTTCATACGCTTCGTCAGAAATCCACGGCAATGGATTAATAAATAACGACCAATCCGACTCCATTTCTTCATCCGTCAAAAGACAACTATCCAACTGATGCTCAATTTCGATGCGATCCATTTCAATGCCGATCATGACCAGCTCATTGATCCTGTCGCCAAATTTGGCATCCCATTTCATCCGAACCTCCGGCTCTTCATCCAGCACAGCCTGGCGTTGTTCATCCGGTAATGCAGCTACCCACGGACCGGCGGGCCCAAATTGAATGGACGGACCTGCCTGACTTAACGTTGCAGCAAGGTCGTATTTTACAGGAATCCATACCAGCCCCTTGGCTCTCACAACCTCTGCCGGCCAATTCGTCATAAAATCAGCGAGCCGTTCCGGATGAAAGGGCCGTACTCTCCGATAAACAAAAGAGCCGATACCATACTCTTCAGTTTCCGGAGTATGCTCTTCCTTTTGCAGCTCCTTCATCCACCCTGCCGACATGCTTGCTTTTTCAAAATCAAACAGCCCTGTATTTAAAATCTCCTCCGGCGCTACCACACTGTTGATTGCCCGTATCAATTTGGCATTCGGCTGCAGCTTGCGAAGAACCGCCTCAAGCTCATTTAAATCATCCTCATCCACTAAATCACACTTATTCAGAATGAGCACATCGCAGGTTTCGATCTGATCGATCAGCAAATCCACTACATCTCTCGTATCTTCCTCTCCCGTTGCTTCTCCCCGTTCAAGAAGAGTTTCTCCGGATGAGAAATCATGCCAAAACCGATAAGCATCCACCACTGTAACCATACAATCCAGTCTGGCTAATGAAGTCAAATCAATTCCCGTATCCGAATCCACGTAAGTAAACGTCTGGGCAATCGGCACAGGTTCACTTATTCCGGTAGATTCAATCAGCATATAATCAAAACGGCCTTCTTTCGCCAGCTTCTCAACTTCCTTAAGCAGATCATCACGAAGCGTACAGCAAATACAGCCGTTGGACATCTCCACGAGCTTCTCCTCCGTGCGGGATAGGCTGGTCCCCGTCTGGACAAGATTGGCATCCACATTAATTTCGCTCATATCATTAACGATGACAGCCACCTTTAATCCGGCGCGATTGTTCAGAATGTGATTTAACAGCGTTGTTTTCCCTGATCCTAAATATCCACACAGCACAGTAACAGGAATTTTAGGTGTACTCAAAAAGATTAACCTCCTCGATGTTTAATAGTAATATTTACGATTAACAAACAATAATATAATGCTATGAGCTACAGTTTGTCAAATAAAACTTTATGTGTTTGTACCTCTTTTCTGTTCTGAACCGCCGTATGTACTAATACTCTTGATTATGAGCAAGTGTTCAAGTAAAGGAGATTCCTATGAAAAAATTAACTTCTACTTCACTGTTGCCCATTCTCGTTCCGGTCTCTTTTGCCATTGCCTGTGTAACCGTAGTTCTACCTTCTGTTGCCAAGCAGATCAATACCGATTATATCCATGTTTTCCGGACAAGCTTTCTCGGGATATTGCTTGAGGCATTGCCGTTTGTGCTTGTAGGAGCAATTCTTTCTTCTCTCCTGCATCTCTATGTATCAGAGGAAAAGCTCGGCAAATGGATACCCAAAAATCCGGTCATAGGTATTCTGTTTGCCTGCCTGCTTGGTCTTATTTTTCCGGTATGTGAATGCGGTATGATCCCCTTAGTCCGTCGCCTGATCCAAAAGGGAATGCCCCTGTACATTGCTATTGTGTTCATATTGTCGGGTCCGATTTTGAATCCTGTCGTATACGCGGCCACCTACATGGCGTTCAGGCTATACCCTGAAATGGTCTACGCCCGAATGGGATTAGCTTTCTTTGTCTCTGCTTCTATCGGTTTCATAATCTATATGACTTGGCACAGCAACCCGCTTAAGCTATCTCTTTCCCGTGTGGACAATACCTCTGCACATACCGCTGAACATCGTAACGGGGGGCGATGGAACTCTATTTTTGTACATGCTGCAGATGAAGTATTTGAAATGGGAAAATACCTCATTATCGGCTGTCTGCTTACTGCAGGAATTCAGTCCTTTGTTGCAAGAGAAAGCCTGACCGCCATCGGTGCTGGATCTGTGAGCTCCTATGTATTCATGATGAGCTTTGCCTTTGTGCTGTCCCTTTGCTCTACGTCCGACGCTTTTGTCGCATCGACCTTCCTGCACTCCTTCTCCGGCGGATCGCTGCTCGCTTTTCTTGTACTTGGACCGATGCTTGATTTTAAGAATATGCTTATGCTTCTATCCGTCTTTAAAACTAAATTTGTATTCTATTTGGCTTTTCTGATCTGTGCCGTTGTCTTTATCGGTTCCGTGCTGACAGGAGGAATTTTTCTATGAATCGTCCACATATCATACGCCGTCACTATTTCACCAGATCGCTTATCCTGCTTGGTTTTGCGCTCTATATAGGATACTTGTCCCGTTCAGACTCCCTGCATTATTACATCGCACCAGATATGATAACCTGGATTACTTACAGCACGATACCTCTGACCATAATGTCTCTCAGCCTGGCTTATCAAGCTCTGTTTCATAAAGAAGACAAATTATGCGACTGTGAGCGTCCTCTATCCCAATCCAGCTTCAAGAACATCTCTATGTACGGCTTGTTTCTATTCCCGCTTCTGCTAGGTATTTTATTACCGGATCAGGCACTAGGGAGTATGGCGGCCGCCAAAAAAGGGATGACTCTAGGTTCTCCGGTTCTATCCTCAGTTCAGCTTAGTTCTATGTTCAAAGCCCCTGACAAGTACAACACCGAGTTTGCTGAAATTGCAAAAATAATTTATCAGCAGCAGGTTATCGAGGTAAATCCTGAGGTGTATTCGGAAATTATCGGAGCTATCGAGTTATTTAAAGATCAATTTGTCGGCAAGGAAATTAAGATTAGCGGATTTGTATATGAAGATCACTCATTAAAACAGAACCATGAATTTATTCTGGGACGTTTTCTCGTTCAATGCTGTACTGCGGATGCCAATCCGTTCGGGGTATTGATTACTTCAAATCAGTCTATTGCATCACTGCAAAAGGATTCCTGGATCGAGGTACAAGGAGTTTTACGGACAGAGATAAGGAAAGGTAAAGAAATTATTGCGATATCAGCGGATCAGATCACCCAGATCCCTCGTCCTGACACTCCTTATGTGTATCCCAACGGAGATGCGATAAAAGGTCTTTATGACGCAGGCTATAATATAAAGAGCGGAACAGATTAAATCTGCCCCGCTCTTTATATTATTTATTAATTAATCACGTTCAAGCGTAATCCAGCCGTATTCGTCTATTGCTACATTTGCTCCAAGAGTTTCAGCGATGAATCGAAGCGGGATATAGGTAGTTCCATCTGTATGAACAAATGGAGGCTGAGACAGGTTCACGATTTCCCCATTCACCTTTGCCTTGTTCGAGCCTACCGTCAATACAATTTCGCCGCCTGTAATGTCATCAATAATCTTAATTTGCTTGGTCGCAGGAACCCATTTCACTTCAGCATCCAGCTCCTCTGCTACATAACGAAGCGGTGCAAAGGAAGTATTTTTCTTCATGATAATGCCGTAGTACTCGTTTTGCGGGTCAATATAAACAGATTTTTCAGTAATCTTGAAATCGTTTTTTAATACCTTGTGAAGAGGGGCTACACCTTCAAAATTACGCAACAGCTTACCTGGTGTAACATTGTCATCAATAACGTTCAGCACCCCAGCTGCAATATCCACCTTGTCTGCCTTGACAGAACCTCCGATATTCCATACTTCACGATCATATTTTGCTTTGATTGACTGAATAGGCATGTCTTCCGATGGGTCGATGGCAATCGTTAAATCCAACTGCTGTTTACGAATATTTAGCTTGCTATCAAAAAATAGATCCAGCTTGAGAACTGTATTTTTACCTAACACAGTTTTAAATTCAGGTGAAGTCTCAAGTAAATTGGATACTTCCTTATCATAATTGTTAACTAGCTCTGTCAGTGTTTCTTGAACTGATGTATAAATCTCTGCAATAACTTCCTCTTTCGATTGCTGTGCAAACTCTGAAACATCATCCTCTTCAAGTTCATAGCTTTCATAAATCGATTCCATGATCGGATAGAAAGCATCGTAATACGCTCCAATCAATTCCTTGATACCTTGCTCATCCTTCACTAAGCTGTTGAGGAATGGTTTCACTAATCCCAGCAAATCCTCGCCATTCAATTCAACATGCAGATTGGTCAGGTTCAGCTTTTCTCCATTCACCTGCTGCTCTGACTGCTTAACCGAAATATTTTTAGGATTCGGTACGTGCTTTAGCAGTAATTCTAACGTTTTATAAGAGAAATCCTGTGCCCCATTCTCTAAAAGAGTCATATCCAGCATTCCATAATATGCTTCTGAGTAGGAATCCATTGATATGTAAAACGGCTTTTTGGCTCCGTCTACCTGTAAAGCTATTCCTTCCTTATCCACGGATAAATGGAACGGGATTTTTGTATCTTTTAAGGAAAGAGAGCCTTCAATAGATACCGTATTCTGATCCTGTACTTTTACACTGTCCAGTGTAAGTGATAATGAGTTAATTAATTCGATTGCTGTGGTGACTTCCTCAGAATGATTGCCTGCAGAAGGTACTACTTCAATCGATAATTTTTCTTTCGATTCGCTCGAGGTTGGCTTCAAGTTGCTTAGCAGGGCTTTGTTAACATCAAAACCTCCTACCACTTGACAGCCAGTAAGCGCAACCAGCATAACAAGCAGGATTAGCGCTAACCTGCGGAAGCTTTTGTTCATAATGTAATGTCCCCTTCCATAAGATGAATTTATTTCATTATTGTTGATTGAGCTAGTTTTGTAAATAGGAGAACTTGATTAATTATGCTATAATGACCTCGTGTCCAAGAGATAACTAAATGAAGAAGATCCATGCATCTCGCATGGGAGAGGTTCGCGAACTCCCTCTATAAAAAACTAATGGTGCCCAGAGTGTGTGTACTTGGGCTTGTTTTTTTGCGGTGTCAGTTCAAGAACTCTCTTTCTTCTAACAGGTGAAGGCCCTCCTTCATTTGACAAATCCAAGAAGATAGAGAGGTTTTTTTATGCTCAAAAATGAAACAGCAGTCGTCGTTTTCAGCGGTGGTCAGGATAGCACTACATGTCTTTTCTGGGCCATGAAGCAGTTCAAGGAAGTGGAAGCTGTTACCTTTGATTACGGGCAGCGGCATCGTCTTGAAATCGAATGTGCCAAATCGATCGCAAACGATTTAGGAATCAAGCTAACGGTTTTGGACATGAGCTTGCTTGGTCAATTAACACAAAATGCATTAACCCGAAGCGACATTCCTATAGTTCATGAGGAAGGTTCACTTCCAAGCACCTTCGTGGAAGGACGAAATCATTTGTTTCTCAGTTTTGCAGCCGTACTGGCTAAAGGAGTCGGTGCTCGTCACCTCGTTACGGGAGTGTGTGAGACGGATTTCAGCGGTTATCCTGATTGTCGCGACGCTTTTGTCAAATCGCTTAATGTCACGTTAAACCTGGCGATGGATTACGATTTCGTGATCCATACCCCACTCATGTGGATCGATAAGGCCGAGACGTGGAAACTCGCAGATGATCTGGGTGCATTTGATTTCGTACGTGAACGCACGCTTACATGCTACAACGGAATAATCGGGGATGGCTGCGGTGAATGTCCTGCCTGTAATTTAAGAAGAGCAGGAATGGAGACCTTCCTTCAGAAATATCGCAATAAAGAGGTGCAGTCATGAATACGATGCCCGGTGAATTTACCATTGTAGACTCTCTTCAAAAATTCGGAGCGGACATTAACCTGAAACAGCTTAAATATCATAACCGCCGTGTGCTGGTAAGCAAAGAATTCACCTTTGATGCGGCTCATCATCTACATGCCTATGAAGGTAAATGCAAAAACTTGCACGGTCACACCTACAAGGTTGTGTTCGGGATTAGCGGTATCCCGAATGAGATCGGCATCGCGATCGATTTTGGTACAATAAAAACTATTTGGAAAAAAGAGATCGAAGGTTTTCTCGATCATCGTTACCTAAATGAGACACTTCCGCCTATGAATACTACTGCCGAAAATATGGTCGTGTGGCTCTATGAAAAATTGGAAGCCGCTCTACAGTCGCCACAGCATCTTTCTGCGCTTACAGGCGCTCGAACAGAATTTGTCCGTCTCTATGAGACTCCTACCAGCTACGCGGAAGCTAGACGGGAGTGGATGTCAGGTGACTGATCACACGAAAAAATCTACGAGCCTGATTCCGGTGCTTGAAATTTTTGGACCGACCGTTCAGGGAGAAGGAATGGTCATTGGTCAAAAAACGATGTTCATCCGAACGGCTGGATGTGATTATCATTGCACATGGTGTGACTCTGCCTTCACTTGGGATGGCAGCGCCAAAAGCCTCATCAAGATGATGGAGCCTCAGAATATTTGGGAGGAATTGCGGCGGATCGGTGGCAATCGTTTTTCCCATGTCACATTATCCGGTGGCAACCCCGCCCTGCTGCCGCAAATGAGCGGTCTTGTAGCCCTCTTGCATCAGCAAGGTATAACAATGGCGGTCGAAACTCAGGGCTCACGTTGGCAGGATTGGCTGAAGGATATAGATCAAGTGACCCTGTCGCCCAAGCCCCCCAGCTCTGGGATGAATACAAAATGGGAGATCCTCGATGAGGTTGTCGAACGTCTGCTCCATCGCGAGCCATGTTTTTCGATGAGTCTCAAAGTCGTCATTTTTGACGAACAGGATCTGGCCTATGCCAAAAAGATCCATCAGCGTTATGCCCGGATACCTATGTTTCTGCAAGTCGGCAATCCAGACGTACACCGAATGGATATTCAGCATCATGCTGCTGACCTGCTGTCACGCTACGAAGATCTAATTGAAATCGTGATGTCCAGCAATGAGCTTAACGATGTGCGAGTACTACCTCAGCTACATGCATTAGTATGGGGCAACAAGCGAGGCGTGTAGGTTGCGTGTGTGATCCAATTTGTTCGGTGGATGGATGTTCTGTGATGCTCGGATGTTCTGTGATTTTCGGTGATGCTCATAGGGTGCTCGGTGGTGCTCATAGGGTGCAGGTAGTACTCATAGCGTGCTCGATGGTGCTTCATTGCGTGCTCATTAGATGTTCTATGGTCACCCGGTAATATGGCTCGACTTGCCCAGATCAGGCAAAAACCTGCAAAAGTGCAGGAATTTTCACGTAATAATGGTAATTTTCGAGCAAAAGTTGCAAAAGTGCAGGTTTTCTACTGTAAACTATGAAATTTATTCATCCTGTCCATAAAAAGCTGCATTTTTGCCGGAATTAATCTAGCTACTTTAGCCCAGAGCCAAAAAACTGCATTTTTGCCGGAATTCACAAAAAACACCTTCACAAACACCAACAGTTACACCAACAGCTACACCTACACCTACATCCACCTAAAAACAAGAACTTTCAGGAGGAAATTAATATGGCAGGAAGACAGTCCGACGAAATGCAAAATGTAACTCTGCTCGGAAATCAAGGGGTAAAGTACCCTGTAACATATGCACCGCAGCTGCTGGAAAGCTTCGAGAACAAACATCCTTATCGTGATTACTTTGTAAAATTTAATTGTCCGGAGTTCACCAGCCTCTGCCCAATTACGGGACAGCCTGATTTTGCGACGATTTATATCAGCTACATTCCAGATATATTAATGGTTGAGAGCAAATCTCTTAAGCTCTATTTGTTCAGCTTCCGCAACCATGGGGATTTTCATGAAGATTGTGTTAACATTATTATGAACGACCTTATCAAGCTCATGAACCCTAAATATATAGAGGTATGGGGAAAATTCACTCCGCGTGGCGGCATTTCCATCGATCCGTACTGCAACTATGGACGACCTGGCACAAAATATGAGACGATGGCAGAACACCGGCTTTTAAACCATGATATGTATCCAGAAAAAATAGACAATCGTTAAGTTGATCCATCTATATTTGTAGAAAATGCCGTTCATGAGCTATCTCTATTAATTCGAAAGGAGAACCAGCCTATGAAACCAAAAGTATACATTACACGAGACATCCCCCAGGATGTAGAAGCCTATATTGCAGAACATTGCAGTTATAGCAAATGGGAGCAGGAGGAGCCAATTCCGAGAGATCATCTCTTCACCAACTTGGCGGATGCCGATGGACTTCTTACGTCTGGCGGGAAGATTGACGCTGAACTGCTGGATCATGCTCCGCTTTTAAAAGCTGTCAGCACAATTAGCGTCGGTTACAACAACTTCGATTTGGAAGCAATGAAAGCCCGGGGAATCATTGGCACTAATACGCCGGAAGTGCTTAATGATACGGTAGCAGATCTAATTATGGCTCTTATGTTATCTACTGCTCGCAGAATTACTGAGCTGGATCGATACGTGAAGGACGGACTGTGGAAAAGCGGAGATGATGCAGAACTGTTCGGTCTTGATGTTCACCATAAAACACTGGGGATCATCGGTATGGGTGAGATAGGCGAAGCTGTAGCACGTAGAGGAAAATGGGGCTTCAGCATGAATGTCCTTTACCATAATCGCCATCGGAAACCCGAGGCAGAGGATGCAATGGCAGCCGAATATCGAGAATTGGATGACCTTTTGCATGAATCTGATTTTGTCGTCTTGATGACTCCACTGACTCCCGAGACTCGTCGAATGATAGGACAACGGGAATTCGCCCTTATGAAGCCTACGGCGGTATTTATTAATGCATCACGAGGCGCAACGGTAGATGAAGCAGCTCTTATTTCGGCATTGCAAAATAGAACTATTTATGGCGCCGGGCTAGACGTTTTTGAACGGGAACCCGTACTGCCGGACAACCCTCTGCTAAGCTTGCCAAATGTAGTCACTTTGCCGCATATCGGTTCAGCTACCGGGCAGACCAGACACGATATGGCTATGCTTGCTGCACAAAATTTAGTCAGTGCCCTCTATGGCCGCACCCCGCCAAATGTGGTACGAGAGCTGAGAGGCTAATATATTTAAGGACCGTCCGAATTTCCGGACGGTCCTTGTTCAATTACTAGCTTAGCTGGTCGCGAAACGACAGCCCTATCTACTCATCTATTCGCACTTCTTCATACTCCTCGTCAAGCAGCGGAGAGATTGTTCGCTCATTCAGACGACCTTCCTCAGTTTCTGCTAGCAATCTTTTGAGCCAGGATAGCTCGGTTTTTGCATGCTCATATTGTCCGACCATCAGATGCAACACACTTCTAGGGACAATTCCGCGGTGTTCAGCGTAAACCTGATAATAAATGTTCACCATATGCTCCGTATCCTGAATTCGTTCTTTCAACACCTGAGCGATGTCCAGTTGATCTCCTTTACCTGCAAAAACAAGCGCAATATACATCGGATGATAAGGTGGCTCCGTATCCCTCAGTCGTTCAATCAACAATTTGTGAAAATAGGTTCTGCCTTTGTCCGTAATCCGAAAAACCGTCTTATCCGGTCGATTCTCACTACGAATCGTCTCTACTGCTTCGATATAGGATTGTTTTTCTAATTGGTCTACCGCATAATACAGCGAGCCTATTTTAAATTGTCCCTTCTGATCCAGAAAACGTTCCTTCATTCGAAGGCTGATCTCGTAAGGATGTAAATTTTCCTCTAACAGCAAGCCAAGAATACTGAGTCGAATAGACAATGCCTTCATCTATTCCACCATCATCCCTGCTGCTCGGACAGTTCATGAACTTCTCTCCGGATGCGATCTTTTGGCATCGCAATGACAACTACAACCGCGAGAGCTGTAGGAATCAGCGCCCACATAAATGTTTGCGCAATAGATGATGAGAGAGCCGCCGATATTTTATCCAGAATAGCTGGGGGAATTAAGGCTCTGTTTTCCGGTGTCAGCGTTTCTTGGAGATTTCCAAAGCTTTGTCCGCTCTGCCCCATTCCTTGAAAAGCCTCAGCCATATTGCTGGCTACCAGATTCCGTTGAATAATGCCAAAAATCGTAATCCCCAGCGTCATGCCTAAAGACCGCAGAAACGAGTTCGTGGATGTCGCCGCTCCCCGCTGATGCATATCAAAATGATGTACGGAAGCCATACTAAGTACAGAAAAGGAGAAGCCTACACCAAAGCCTGTAAGAATGCTGTACAGTGTCAGCATCGTACGAGTCGAATCTACCGATAATGTGCTAAGTGCAAATATTCCCCCAAGGAAACATACGACAGACAGCATCATTACACTGCGATAGGAGAACCGTGATGACAGCATCCCCCCCATCATGCTACCCACAACGGAGCCAATCATCATCGGCATGAGAATGAACCCCGAGTTAGAAGCCGAGCCTCCAAATACTCCTTGCACATAAATAGGAATGTAAACCGTAGCTATGATAAATACTGCTCCGTACAGCAAAGCCAATATACAACTGGTAGTATACAGACGATTTCGGAACATTCCGAAGGAAATAATCGGCTCTAACACACGTCTCTCTATTAAAAGAAAAGCCGCAAACAACACCGCAAATCCGGCAAACAAACCTAAAATTACGAAGGAATCCCAAGCGAATCTCTCCCCACCGAGCTCCAACGCGAACATTAGACAAACGACGGCTCCCACTAACGTAAAAGCACCGCCCCAGTCAATTTGCTGCTTGATATGAGACAAGGACTCCTTATAGAAGACGATAATTAATGCCAACGCAATGAGACCTATGGGAAGATTGATGTAAAAGACCCAGTTCCAGCCCCATGAATCGGTAATGTAAGCCCCAAGCAATGGCCCAAAAATGCTGGAAGTCCCAAATACAGCACCTAATAATCCGGTCATTTTACCGCGTTTTTCTACAGGGAAAATATCATAGATAATTGTAAAAGCGATCGGCATCAATGCACCGCCGCCAACGCCCTGAATCGCCCGAAAAATACTAAGCTGAACGATGCTTCCAGCCATTCCGCACAGGATCGATCCAAGCAAAAACATGATGATTCCGAAAATAAAGAACCTTTTGCGACCATACATATCGGATAATTTTCCGAAAATAGGTGTACCTGCCATTACAGTTACCATATAAGCAGATGTAACCCATACAAACTGCTCCATCCCTCCGAGTTCGGAGACGATTGTACCCATTGCTGTCGTAACGATGGTGTTATCCATTGACGCAATCAATATCCCGAGCATTAGGCCAACTAATATTAGTTTTGTATTGTCTTTTTTTGCTACGCTCAAGTTATAATCTCTCCTTCACCTATTCAAATTTGAATAACAATTATATTTTAGTGAAAAATGGTAAAAAGTAAACCTCAAAATATGTTAATCTTTATAAAGTGCGTGTTCAAAAAGTCAGGTTTCCAGGACCGAGAAGGTTGGATGAAGCCAGGGCGTGAGGAGCGGAGCGTACGTAGTGGGTACGTGAGCACCGGAAGGCTCGGCTGAATTCAAGATTCGATGTCGAGTCCGCTTCATGATTTGCTTCGTCATGGGAAGATGACTTTTTGAACAACCTCTATAAGTAATAAAAGAAGGGAAGTATCATCTATGAACCTCAAATGGACCGGATTAGAACAAAAAATGGTTCAGGCCGGTATTCAAACGCTGTTAATTACTGACCCTAAGCATGTGTATTATTTAACAGGATTCCTGAGTAATCCGCATGAACGTTTTCTTGGAGCTATACTGCAAATTGGAGAACAGCCTATGTTAATTGTTCCTGCACTGGATGAAGAAGCTGCTCGTGCCGCTTCTGATATTCAGCATATCGTCACTCATCAGGATACAGATAATCCATATAGCCTGCTTCAACAATCGCTCAAAGCTGCTGTCGGGGTGATCGGACTTGAAAAAGAGCATCTTTCAGTTGCCAGATTTGAGCAGCTGCGTGAATCGCTCGGCTTCACCCAGAATCTTGACATCGGGCCTTGGCTTCAAGAGCTGCGTGTCCGCAAATCTCCACAGGAAATCAGCAAGATGCGTCATGCCGTTCAACTGATTGAGCAAGTATTAGAACAATCTCTTAAAAAGGTGCAGGAAGGTGTATCCGAGAACGAGCTCGTTGCCGAAGTGGAATATCAGATTCGCAAGCTTGGGGCAGACGGTCCCTCCTTCGACTCCATGGTGCTGTCCGGTGAAAAAACAGCGCTTCCTCATGGCGTGCCTGGCACAAGAACATTGCGACGTGGAGACCTGGTCATGTTTGATATCGGTGTATATGCAGGCGGCTACGCCTCTGATATCACTCGAACCTTCGCCCTGGGTAAGCTCTCGGAAGAGCAGGTTAGAATCTATAGCACCGTTCTGGAAGCCAATAAAGCGGCGATCCGTGCGATCAAGCCGGGAGTCACCTTCGCCTCCATCGATAAAGCGGCCAGAGATGTTATCGAGGAAGCCGGATACGGTGAATACTTTATTCATCGTTTGGGTCATGGACTCGGCATCGATGTGCATGAGTTCCCTTCCGTACACGGGAAGAATGAAACTTTATTAACCGAAGGCAACGTTTTTACAGTGGAGCCAGGTATTTACGTGCCAGGTGTTGGCGGTGTACGAATCGAGGACGACTGTCTGGTAACCACAGACGGAGTCGATGTACTTACTTCTTACCCGAAAGAACTTATTTATCTGTAAGTTCATTAATTATGAAAAAGCAGCCGTTCAAGACTGAATAGTCATCTGAACGGCTGCTTTAAATTGCTATTTCATTTCTATCAAGCCCTCATCCTCTTCATGATGGAAACTGCGGGCAATATACAAGAACGGCGTCCCCACCGCTGTAAGAACAAATTTGATGATATAAGTTGTAAACAGAATTTCCAACCAGATGTTGAAGCTATACTCACCGATAAAGGCGATGGAACAAAAAATCAATGTATCCACAAACGAGCTGATCATCGTACTCCCGTTATTTCGGATCCATAGCTGATTGCGTTTCGGATAGAACTTCCGAATCCAGGCGTACAGACGAACGTCCAGAAACTGACTTACAAAATAGGCTGTCAGACTACCGATTGCCAGGCGCGGCATCAAACCAAAAATGGTCTGTAGTGAAGACTGCGCAATATCGGTTTCCTGCGGTTCAAAGACGAGCACCATCTGCATCAGAATCGTCGTCATAATCAGAGTGAAGAACCCGAACCAAACCGCTTTTTTTGCCTCCTGTCGGCCAAATTTTTCATTCAGCAGATCACTTGTCAAATACAAGCTGACATACATTGTATTACCTAACGTCATAACGATGCCAAACATCTCAATCGTTTTCACTACTTGAATATTGGCAATTACCGTTGCAACACCAATCCAGGCATACAGCCCTTTCTTGCCAAACCATTTGTAGCAAATCAAAAAGCAACAAAAATTGATGAGCACATAAAATATGCCCCATCCAATATTAAACATAAAAAATCCCCCTAGTTTTGGTTACGCGGGATGGTTTCGAACCGCGGAATTAGTTTTACAGCAAGACTAAGAATACCATAGCAGTCTAGCAGATTCCATACCACATATTTGAAAATGTTTGAAAACATGACATGACTGAAAAAAAGATTTTCAAAACACATCATTTCCATTACAATAATTAATAAACCTTCGGTCAAAAAATACAATCCAACCAGAATTCCGCCTAAATAGAGAGAGATACACCCGAATTAATTAGGAGAACATTGAATAGAAATGGAGAGAAACCCTATGCTAATTTTAAAAAAGTCCATTAGCCGGAAGTTTATGGGGACATTCACGATTGTGACCATCCTGTCATCGCTTCTATTTAGTATCAGCTTTTATTTCGTATCAATGGGTATCATTAATCAGAATGTGCTGCCTCAATTTGACAAAGTACTGCAGACCAGCTCCAAAGACATTTATAAGTCACTAGATAAAACACAGGCGCTACAATTAATTAATGGAAAAGAAGATTCCCGATTTACTGTAGAATCTTACTTATCCGACAAAGTGGAGGAATTCCAACTACATACCGCATATATCATCAATTTTAAGGATGACCAAGCAGTAGTTCTTGGAGTCAGCGGAGATTCTAAAATGAATGTCGGCGATCCCCTTGAAACTCAGGAAGCTATGAAATCTGCAGCTCAAGGCACTGCAAGCATTACTGAGCTGTATTCAGATCAATATGGATTACATAAAACTGCATTTATTGCAATCCCCGGAAGCACAGCACAACTAGCCGTCAGCATGGATGCTACTTTTATAGAAGATAAAAAGCTGCAAATTTTCTGGATTTGTACCGGTATTTTTATTGTAGTCATCGCAGTCGCTCTACTTATCGCCTATATTACAAGCCTTAAACTTATTAATCCACTCAAAAAGCTGGCAGCAATTACAGAGCAGATGGCTCAAGGTGATTTTACTCAAAGCATAGACATCAATAGCCAGGATGAAGTGGGACAATTGGCGGATAGCTTTAGAATAATGACATCCCAGCTTAAAAATATGATGACTCAAGTTCATCAATCTTCCCAAGCCGTTAGTCAGGGCTCCGATCATATGCTGCAATCTGTAGTTAAGTTTCAAGACCTTATTCAGCTTTCTGGCTCTGCTACGCTTGATATTGAGAGGGGCAGTAGAACGATCGCACAGACTGCGAGCGAAAATGCACGTGCTATGGAGGAAATATCGGCAGGTGTCCAGCACATCGCCAGTTCTTCCGCAGAGGTTACTGAAAGTGTTGGAGAAGCTGCTCAAGAAGCTTCAGCAGGTAATGAGCTTGCTAAAAAAGCTATCCAGCAAATGCTGCTTGTTGAGGAAGCCGCTAACAAATCTCAGGAGCATATCTCTGTGCTAAGTCAACGTTCTGATTCTATCGCAAATGTGGTTGGTACCATTAACGATATTACGAAGCAAATCAACATTCTGGCTCTGAATGCATCCATTGAGGCAGCGCGTGCTGGAGAACATGGAAGAGGGTTTGCAGTCGTAGCCGAGGAAGTTAGAGTGCTTGCTGAGCAATCCCGTTCGGCAACCGATGAAATCGGACAAAACCTGCTCAGCATTCAAGAGGAATCTGCCAATTCTGTCCTTGCCATGAATCGAGTTAGTGCAGAAATCACTTCCGGAGCTGAGCAAGTAAGTCAAGCAGGTAGTGCCTTTTCTCATTTAGCTGAACTCATTAATGGGATCAATTTAACGATTCAATCCGTCTCCTCCTCAACGCAGGAAGTGTCCGCAGGAACGGAGGAAGTCACTGCATCTGTCGAAGAATCTGCTAATATTACAGCAAAATCCCTTAAACGAATCGAAGAGATCGCTAAATATTCAAATCAACAAATCTCGGAAATGGAAGCCCATTCCGAAACTGTTAATTCGCTTCACCAGCAAGCCGAATCCCTACAGAAAGCAGTTGAGCTGTTTAAGATCTAGCCGATCTATTTAACGATATGGACAAGGTGAAAAGCAGTCCTCATACATTCATGAACTGCGACCCGTAAGATGGACACTTTAAAAAAAGTGACCCTCTTGCGGGTCATTTGTGTTTTAACCAGATTATCAGAAGGCGAGGTAGACTTCTTAAAAAAGCTCGATGCGCTCGAAAGACAGAAGAAACGATACTAACGTGTTCCGGGCGCTATGAACTCATCTATCACACCATTCGGCTATACTGTCTTAAACGCCTTACTAGCTATCTATGTGAGCTTACTGGTGTAAGTCAATCCGGATATTACCGTTGGCTAGGAGCTGAACAGAAACGACAACAAAGGGCTTAATATGGACGAGCAAGAATACTTGCTTATAAAGTCACAGTACGATGCCCTACAAGGCAAGGCTGGTGCCCTAGTCATTAAAATTAGACTTGAGCACCTTAGTGGCGTGATGAATGCGAGCATTATCCAGAACCATCGTTATGGTTCCGAAAGGATAGGCAATTAGTACCTTGTTCAAGAAAATCAGAAACGTTTCTGCCGTGTATTCTTCGTCTTCGTGCCAGACGATCTTCCCGCTCGAATAGTCGACAGTCGCGAGCAGTTTTACACCACGATGCTTACCTGTTATTCGAATCACCCGTTGCGTGCCCTTTTCAAACCAGGTTCGTTGTAAGGCTTGATAATCACGAATCATGCTTTCATCTTCAAACAAAAGGTGATCAATTTCGCCATTTTTAACCCTTTTTATGGCAGAAAACGTTTCTTCGATAAAATTTTTTGTTTCTCTGGGTCTGCTCCGGCAAGGACATAAGTAGGCTTTGTATGGCTCAGATGTAGGTCTGCAATTAGCTGCAACGTCCAATTGAATCTGGCAGCAAAGCTGATATCTGCGTGCATCTGTTCTATGATGACACGCTTTAACTCGTCACGTTGTCTTTCGTTAGTCGAGGGGATCGCCTTGGTGAGAACCATATGTTGAGACCAGAGAAACCGTTCTTTTCGTAGGCATGAATGTATTTACGGATTGTTTTCTCAGAACGACAGGAAAGCGTGCAATTCCGTTTACAGACACACCCACTAGCCGCAAGCGAATGGTTTGAAGTCGTTCATACATTCGACGATCCTTTTTTAATTTTATTCGTTCTTCAATTGCCAATAAAGCCTCTTTATTTTCCATTCCGTTCACAGCCTCATCCAAGGGCCTTATAAGGTTCGGCGACGATAATCCGATAACCTTCCTTATACCAGAAGGTTAATATTTCAACTTATTATAGAACAAATTAAAAATATAAATTTGGAGATAACATAAGTTCTTGACAGGCCGGAAAGTTATGTAATACATTGGAAATTGTTGTACCTATTAATAATTTGCAGCACTTAAATGCATGCTATCCAACAGGTAAATATATAAGTTTAATTTTGTAATACTGTGTTAATGAGAAAAACTTCTTGTTCAGCAATCTCAGATAATCCATCCATAATGCTATGGATATGCTTGTTATTCCCATTTAAACGAAATTTCAACATGAGGTTGCGCAAAATTAGTGCCCTATTCTCAACAGTCTTAAATTGACTCACTATATCTTGACTCAATTCAATCCGCTTATTATTGTTCATGTATTCAACTCTCTTTGTCATTAGTAACTTGTGCTCCCAAACATTATGAATATAACGAACATCGAAACCTACCTCCTTTTTTAAGAGGCTTTTATAATAATCATGAATATAACTGTAACAATCAATACCAAAAACAAAATGCGAATACGGTTCACGAACCATAGAAAATAGTTCTGAAGTATTTGTTCCATTGGTATAGTCTCTCAAAGTATTTTTCGTCAACTTATAATTAAATGAATATTGTCCACTATTGTTAAATCGGAACAATTTTACAGTATTAAAATAATATATACTTTCTTCTGTAGTATTCTGGTTATTAAATTTTTCATTATAAATCATTTTCTCAATCCCCATATAAGCATCAACAAATTTATCATATGTTAATTGAACCGGTTTAAATATCCCCTTGTCATCAAAACCTAATACATCAAATGACTCTAAATCATCATTATATCCAAAAATAAGATTCTCATGGGCAAAATTCAATTTTCCAAAGCTTGTCCTCCCTGGCATGTAGTATTCATCCAAATAAAGATATACATACTTCTTTTGTTCTATACAATTTTTAACCCAAGAAATGATATCAAATTCAAAAAAGTTCAAAATATTTCTACTAAATTCTTCATCACAAAGCCATGGACTGATATGATGCTCATAAGCATAGAAAGTATATGGAACAGGACTATTAATATAGTCTTTGTCAAACCGCATTTGAATATAATTACTTAAGATCCAAGGAGCGGTCTTTTCGTTATAACCAATAATACTTAATGGAAACGCGAAAAAAAGATACCCTTTAATAATTGGTTCACTACAAGGTAATATTATTCTGCCCACCCAAAATCACTCCTTTATAGAAAAAATTGCTGGATGTTAATAATACAACATCACTTGATCTAGCTTCCTTTATACAAGGCGCTAGATAACTATTCGAGATTATGTATATTAGGTTATGAAACTAAAAGTAAATTTACTTACTTCCCATTTAAAAATTATTCCTTGCATTTGCTGCGTTTTCTTTAGCTTATTAACTTCAAATTATAGAGATGGAGATAGAGATACCATGTTGGCATAACATATTGTTTTGAATGGTCCGGTATCGGAAGTAGAGCTTGAACCCATCTTCCGTTTTATGGACGACACCTTTGATCGCCCTTGAATATCCATACCATTCCCTTGAAGGTTCACCTTCCCACGTCATGCTGGGACTAAGTCCTCACGTCCCTCCGTTCTACCTCTTCAAAGGGTGGACGCCGTTTCTTGCTTCTTTATTAGGTCTTAGCACTTATGAATGATAATATGTGGTTCTCCGTGCTTCAATAAAAAACATACGTATTTATTTGCAATTAGCTTTTAAGGTTTGATATTCATTTAAGCGGTAACCTGAAGCTGGAACTGGCGTAAACGGTATCGATACACTTTAATAGGAGGCATTGCATTAATAGGCAGTTTAATAATTTTCATTATACTTTATCCTCACAAAAGATCTCCCCGCCACTATGTTCCAATTTCAATCTGCGAGGGTAAGTTCCTTCCACTTTCGACTGAACTTGCTATTAAAGCAGGAAATAGAAATACTGACAAAGAAATCGCTTTCATTAATTTCGCTAATAACTAATGAAGGTTAGCATTGAAACGTTCCAAACGTTCATAATTAGGAAAAATATAAAAAAAATGTTTTCATTTTTTTGCATAAAGTTCAAATGAATAAGGACTATTATCTATATGTACAAAGCCATTCTTTATAAAAATACCTTTAGCAGGTATCCAAAACGTGTCGGAATTTGTTAAAACGGTAGCTCTTTTCCTTCGCTGTCTAGCATCTTCAATACAGGCTGAATGAGCTGTGAGCCAAGCCCATACCAGTTTCTCCGATCCATATGCAATGAATTACCATATATCCCGTCCACATGAGCAACTCCCCATGATGTTTCTCCAGAAGCATATTCAATAAATCCTAAGATTTCTTTGCCCGTCATTAAAAGTAAATAGTTAATTCCTCCTTCAAGCTGTTCTTCAGTCCAATCCACCTTTTCCTGGCAACCAGAAATATTTTGCATACTCTCATACAATAAAATCCATATTGGTGTCTGTTATTTTTATTATTTCAATTATTTGTTGAATTTATACTATCACCTCATGCCTTGTATTTATTCCAAATAGAGCTAGCTATACTTTCAATTCAAAATCAATTATGCAAATCCATTTGGTATACTCTTTAACTATAGAGCTTAGAAAATTAGTCGTATAAAATTAATCAATAATCCCATTATATCATTTTAATGGTGGTTTTTCCATTCGAATACCTCGCCCAATTTTATTGCTATCCCTTATCTATATAAGTTAAACTATTGATTAATCGGAATGATTTTGCAAATTCATGAAAAGTAGAAATCCGATCACAACGGCGAACGCTCGCTTCTTCAGAATCATTACACACTCTTGCTATCACGTTAATTCCTTAATTCAACTTAATAGTTTAAAAGAAAATTTTTAGTGTACATATCTTTTCAAACTGACAATTTCAAAGACAATCTCCCAATTGTAATTAAAATCCAATACCATATTAATTCTATAAATAAACTGTGGCCCATCCCTTTAAACAATGTCTGAAGTAACAACTATCAGTGGTATGCTTTTCGAGCAACAGTTCTTCGATTCATGTAAAAGCCTTCACATTTGGAGAACCTGCGTATTATTGTAAGAACCTTTAAAGTTAGAGCAATACTATGCTTTAACGAACTGTTGCATGAACCTGCCTCGCTGAGCCCTGTTGAGACAAATGATGCCGCTGCCGCGCGGCCCCGAAATAAACGTAAGTTTCTAAGCGAGCTCCATTATTGTTGTTTACGATTTGCAACCTTTTGTTTTCGAGCAAATCTGAGGATTCCATCAGAACTTCATCGATAGTAACACTGCCGATATAATTCAAATTTGTCTCCGTTACCATCGCAAGGTGAATTTTCGATTTCATCACTGTTCTAAACAGAGAGGATCTCTCCCCACTATAAAGTAATTTTTTCTCACTCGTTCATTAATTTTCAAATTTAACGAACAGAAACGCTTGGAGGTAGATTGAATTAGTTGAAATATTGCTATCAGGCTTTGATGTGAATAGAGTTTACAAATGTCAGTTTCCACACTGTGGATATAAAGGTATAATCGTACAGTGGTTCTCCACATACGCCCTCGGGGTTCACCCTCCCGTGTCAACTGGGTCTACGCCCTTACATTCCTTCGTTCTACGTTTCGATTGCTTCTTCTTGAGCAGGTTCTAATTGCGCATTGTGTAATACTTATGGAGTTGCTCTTGTTCACATGATGCGGATTAACGACAACGATTTGAATGCCTTGTTATTTCAGAAATTCTGCTAACCTGATCGTTATGGAAGGTGCAATTCTTACCAGCTCGATTCCACGAAAATCCGCTGCGCATGCTACGTGAATTTTCTTGGCAGTATCGGCTCCTACAACCAGCATTTTTTCATTAATTTGTGTATTCCGTTGATTTTACTTCTTTTTCAGCTTACGCTTCATAGAGCGTCCTCCTTCAATAGGGCAGTGAGTGACCACCATACCGGGACCCAGCATACAAAAGGCGCTTTTTATTTTCAAAGAGCAAATTACTTCATTACAGGAATGGCTGCTTATTCATTAAAATACATAGTAAATCTTTCTTAGTTTAAATAATACTTCGTGCTTCGCTTCCAGCAAAAGGCGTACAATCCCGGTTGATTTGTTCCAAATTAAATTGGCAATTCCATATTACGATTAACATAATTAAAGACATTTCTAAAGCCCATGATCCACTTCTTCATCTAGGCTCTGGAATAACGATTTTTGTTATATTTTGATGTAATTAGCAATGTATTTCTTCTGACTACGTAACCCCTTAAGGGCACATGATGACTTAACAAATTGCTGACTTGACCAGACAGAGTCTCAGCTTTCGTTAATTTCATCTCTGCAACATGCGGTATAAAATCTGAGTCTCTTTGCGGGGGGGGGGGGGGATACAGGATCGTATTCCATAGAAACAAGCTAGGAATTCCAGAAGTCTTCGGCTGAATATTGCCTCGCGTTTTAATTTGAACAGCAATTAAAGTTGAAGGAAGATTTAGTGGACCCACTGAATTGGTTTATTGATAAAGAACACGTCTTTTATACAAACAATTGATTTCAATTCATGGAATCCTATGAAGAAAGTCGCCAACAAACTTTTTTCTTCATACTTTTTTCACAAAGAAATAACAGTTCTCTTCGTTTGTCATTAACTAGTTTTCTCACTCTAAAAACAACTCCTAGATCGTCATTAGCAGTAAAGTAAGTTAGTCACCTTTTGAATTATGGGGGATGAGGTCACCCCCTTTTTCCCTGTTCTCAATTTAATAATAATTCATGCTCATTTTGTCCATCATCCTTCAGGTAAGGTCCCACTAGTATATGTAAAATCCAAAGCAAAACTTGCACATCTCCTACCTTAATTACCAATTACTGACTAGGTACCTTATACAACTATATCTGTGGTTGTTTGGTAGTAATCCTCATGTAGATTGAAGTATCGACTTTTTTGATTTATTATTTTAAGAAAGCACATTCAACGATGGGATGGTCGTCTCTTATGCTAACATTTCTTAGCATCCGCACAAAAGAAATCATTATGCCTCAGTGTACTGTTGAGTTTAAATGTAATAGTTCGTTAGTATACGCCCTTGATACTGTCGAAGTGAAAACTCCCTCTTCAAAAGACATACTTTTTCCCGGAGATACCATTATTGGTCATTCATTCAAACTAACAAATAAAAATACTTCTGTGGCAGCAATTCAATCTTTAACTTTTTTCATAAAAAATAAACCAAACAAAAATATTTGTATTTGTCGGTCCTATGAACTTGAACAATTACAACTCCGATATATTACAGATATTTTTAATTTAATTCATATTGAATCTAATTTTAATCATAAACATGAATTAAATCTAATTAATCTTCTGAATGATATTAACTGGATAACTAGCGGACAATCCCCTATGAATCGTCACAAAATAGATAATAGATTAATAAAAATTAACCGTTATATTCGGAAAAACTATCATTTGCCGTTGACCTTACAGCAATTAGCCGACATGCTATCATGTACTCCTGTATACCTCTGCAAAATGTATTCTAGTGTCTTTGGTGTTCCACCCATGCAACACATTCAAATGTTACGTATGACTAAAGCAACTGAACTATTAGAGCAAACTTATTTACATGTAAATGAAATTTCCGAACGCCTTGGTTATGCATCACCATCACACTTTATTTCAACATTTAGAAAATACTATAATACAACACCAAAGAAATATAAGCAGAGACTACATATGGGTATCTAACCTACTTCTTGTATAGGAGCTTAACAATTCCTTTTCCACTAATTTGCTGTAATAACCATTCTTTCTTAATAATTCATTGTGCGCCCCATATTCCACCAAATCGCCATGTTGCATTACAAAAATAACATCGGCATTTTTTATTGTTGAAAGGCGGTGTGCAATCACTATTGTGGTTTTATTTTTTCTTTCGAGATCAATTCCTCTCATCACGAGGCGTTCAGTTTCCAAGTCCAGAGCAGATGTTGCCTCATCTAAAACAAGTATCTCTGGAGTGCGAAGCAATGATCGGGCAAGAATTATCCTCTGTTTTTGCCCTCCTGATAACGTATTTCCATGCTCACCTATTACAGTATCAAATCCTTGATTAAATTGATTAATGAACTCTTGAATTTGTGCTAAATTACATGCGTATTCTAATTCCTCATTGGAATAGTCCGAACCGAGGGATAGATTTTCACGGATTGTACTAGGAAATAGGTAGGCCTCCTGAGTTACGAAAGCTATATGACGAAACCAATCATCATTTTTGAATTTTTGAATAACTATGCCATTAACCGTAATGTCACCCGAATCCGGTTCGTAGAAACGCATCAGCAACTTTGATATGGTTGACTTCCCACTTCCACTTTCCCCTACTATTGCAATCTTTCTTCCTAAAGGAAGGGTTAAATTTATTCTCTTTAGAGCCGGCTCCTTCCCCCCTTTGTAAGTAAAATCAACATTATGAAACTTGATGGAATCAAAGGAACTAGGTAAATTTTCCGTATTTTCATTGAATTTTTTATTATGATCATAAATAAACTCTAACCTTTTAATGTGTTGCATTTGACTCCATGATGATGTAATAAAGCGTGTAAATGACAATACAGCATTCATCAATTGGAGGCTAAATTGGTATAAGACAACGAAAGAGCCTATAGATATTTTACCTTGCATGGCTAAAACTCCGCCGTAGCCAAGTGAAATCCATATAACAGCCCATCTTATCGGTTCACTTCTAACAATGACTTTGTTTTGAAAGTCCCCTTCTTTGGTTGTATGTTTAAAATAGTCAAAAAATATTGAAATTAATCGTTTTTTTTCCCACTCTTTATTATTAAAAGCAATAATCTCTCGTGTTCCCGAAATTTCCTCCTCTATGACACTAATAACTTTTGCTTTGGCTTCTTGAGCTCGACCAGCACTCTCACTGATAGAAGGTTCTATTTTCTTGCTCACAAAATAAATTAGCAAACTAAATAAAATTACAGCTACGACTAAGAATGGACTGAGAAAAGCAATAACTACCGATACTATGATCACAGAAAATAAGCTTTGAATACCTTTTGGTATATCATCACTTACAAATATAGCTGCATTTTGGATATCCCCCGTAAAATAATTCACGTAATTACCTGTTTGTTTTTCCCTTAATTCATCTATAGTATATCCATATAATACGGAAAGCAGCCCATTCGACAGTTCTTTTTGAATGACGTAATTATATTTTTGCATCACTTGCGGGATGAGGGAATTCAATATTGCGTGCAAAAAGATACAGCTAAATAAAAGCAATAATAAAATATATAGCTTATCGAACATCTGCTTTAAAAAAACATCATCGATCAAATACTTCTGAACTTGAGTATTGTAGATTAATACAATGGATTCCATACCAAGCAAAAAAAGAATCATAATGAGCAATCGTTTTTTGTTTTTCACCATAAAAAGAATTGATTTAATGCCTCTCATATTAATCCTCACTTCTTGTCATTTGATCCTTCTACTAAACTATAGAATTTGCCATGCAACGATATCAAATCCTCATAGCTCCCCTCTTCTAAAATTACTCCGTCTTCTATTAAACATATGCGTTCAAACTCCCGTACAGTTGCTAAACGATGGGCCACACATATCACTGTTCTTCCCTTAAATAAACGGTTGAAAGCCAGTTGGATTTCAGTTTCAGTATAATTATCAAGAGTAGACGTAGCCTCATCCAAAACAATAATATTCGGATTTTTCAGAATCATCCTCGCTATGCAAATCCGCTGAATCTGCCCCCCGGATAAAGTTCTTCCCCGTTCACCTAAATGGGTATCAAACCCTTCTGGTTGGCTCTGAATAAAATCATATGCAAAGGCTTCTTTTGCAGCATGGATCACTTCCTCATCTGTTGCATCTGGTCGTCCAAAACGTATATTTTCTTTTATAGATGTTTGAAAGAGAAAGGATTCTTGAAAAACATACCCTATCTGCTCCCTCAAAGTAGCGGTTGACAACTTTTTTATATTTACACCATCAAGAAATATTGCCCCTTCTTGCGGATCATAAAATCTTCCGATTAATTTTAAAATGGTAGATTTCCCACTTCCACTCTTTCCAACAAATGCTATTCGTTCACCTGGTTTGATACAAAAATTCAAGCCATGGACTACAGTTTTATTCCCATAGTGGAACTTCACATTGTTGAAGGTTATTTCCCCTTTCACTTTATCCATAAATATCGGTTGTGTCGGTTCATCTACTTCAACAACTGTATTACAATATAAGTTATAAATATTTTGTGCTTGTACCAATAATAACTGCTGCTGATTAATATTCGTAATTAATTGGGTTATTGCATTCATAGCCAAAGAATAGTAAAGAAGGTAGGTAACGATATCAGCAATACCCATACGAGAATTTTTAAACATCCAAAAGCCAAACAACATAATTGCAATTATTCCAAAATCAATACAAAACTTCCGGAAAGAAAAGCGCACACAAGAAAAAAGGATCGACTTCCTCATCGCATCAGCGTATTCCTTCAGTTTCATTAAAAATAACTTTCTGTCCCACTGCTCGGCAACATTTACTTTTAAATCAGGCAACATAGAGATAGATTCATAAATTTTTTTATCAAATTCCTTTCTTTTACTATTAGCAATTTGAGAGTATTGAACAAACTTCTTGGAAATCATAGGTGAAAAAATATAATAGATACTCATGCAAAATACAATAACTATACTCAACTCAATATTTATGTTTATCGCAAGTAAACATGAAAAAATAATCATAATAATCTGTTTGATCATATCTGGAATATTTACACTGTATAGCCTTTGCATTTGAAAGACATCCGTATTCACGATGGATAAAATGTGCCCAATAGAATTTTTTTCAAAATAAGGGAAGCCTAATTGTCGAACCTTCGATAAAATAGACACTTGCAAATCAAACGAAACTTTCTCCCTAATATATATTTCTTTTCTATTTCTGGAAATCATTGAAATTAAGGATAGTATAGATATTCCTATAACTATACCTAGTAGTATAGCAAACAAACGTTTATCCTTTTGACCTAGTATGTTATCAATAAAGTAATTAATGGTCTTAGGAATAACCAATTCTCCACAGGCAACTACAATACTTAACAATATTATATAAAATAAATGCCATAAATATGGCCTATAATAAGTCATCAACCATAGATACATATCTAAAAAAGAATGTCTGCTGCCCTTTTTTTCTCTTAACATGATGGACCATAAACCTCCGGAATCTTTCGGCACATTAAATCCGCAAGTGCAAATTTATAATCGTCATTTACTGAAGTTTCGAAAACGCGTTTTGCCAATGCATGTTCATTCTTCTTAAAAAGCAAAAAGGTAAGCATTAGCTTTAAGCACTGACGAAGAAATGAACTTTGGAGTTCATTCACCTGCTTGAGGATTGACTCAATGGAATTCTCATCAGCGTTTGAAAAACCTTCTTCTACCTCAAAAAATTTCTTGATCTGATATTGGAAAGAATCTTCTTTTATATCCACTTTGGTCTGATTAAGGTTGGGATAATTATGGTAAATATCACTTTTTATTCTATTTTCTAACATTTTATCCATTCTTTCAAAATGATGTTCAAATATATTCATCGAACCGACAAAATGGTAGTACTTACCTACTTCAACATTAAGCCAACCGGCAATCATTTCTTGGAGTACTGTCCATTCAAACATATTTATTCCGGAAAAACCCCATATAAGATCGTTGGCTCTTAATGCAACGTGCATATTCAATTTTCCATCTCGTAAGAGAAACTGAATCCAGTTATTGCATGGAATATCCTTAGTTTGATTATCGTAATCAATTAAAGGATCGAATAATGTCATAACAGCTCTCCCAGTATAAGGAATCCGTTTAAGTAAATTCACGATTTCTTCAACTTGATTAACTCCATACCAATTTGTTAGTCGTTTTCCGTAAGCCCCCCTCCAGGTTGAGCCATCGTCTGAAAACTCATGAGCCCTCGGTAAATATTTTAATAAATATTTCAGATCGTCCCTACCTCCTATTACCCATATGGTTTCTGCAATAGTGGCAACAATATTGTTGTATCTGTTGGGAATAACTAGGCATCTTTCTTTAGGACGTTCCACTTCAATAAGAACTGGACTCAACTCAATGACCTTCCCCTTCCACGTTTCCATTTCTTTTCCACTTATTTTCATACATTCTAATGTCTTATAGAAGGCATCTGTAATATTTTTTGCCCGTATACTATGCATAATACTTCCTCCATTCCTCATTAAAGCAGCGATCGATAAGCTGCATCTTTATATTGGAGTGAAACGATTTCCTAATAAAATAATCTGCTGCTGCAGCCTTATATACATCATTGTCCAACAAATCAAAGAGCTCTATGAGCTCGGAAAACCTAAACTTTTTATAGAGTTCATAACAGTACAGAATTTTCAAAGCATGTTGTAAGAATCGACTTTTAATCTTGAGACTCAAATTTATAAGAGTCTCATAGTCAGAAAGATTATCAAAGGATGATTCAATTTCAAAAAACAGTCCTAATTCTTCAGACAAATCATCCCTCGATAAATCGATAGGCATCTGTGAAATATTTGGGAAGGTGTATATATCCTTCTCTATTTTTGTCTGTATAATTCTTTTAGCCCTCCCAAAATGCCGTTCAAACAAAGCCATATTCCCAATCATAATATGGAATTTCCCTAAGCCTAGATTTAACCAATTTGCCATAAGCTCATGAAGAAAACTCCATTCAAAATAATTAGCAGCTGAGAAACCCGCAATAAGATCACTGGATCGCATAATAACAATCATTTCCAGTTGATTGTCAGTTACGTTGAACTCACCCATACAAGTACAAGGAACATCCTTGGTATGATTGTTAAAATCCAGCAATGGATCGTATATCGTAAAAGGCCCTCGATTCGAATATTTTTTAGAAATTATTTCATATATTTTATCCACCTGGTTTATGCTATGGAAATTCACTAATCTTTTCCCGTATGCAGCTCTCCATGTGATTCCGTCATCACTGAAATCCATTGCATTGTGGACATACTTTTTTAAGAATTTCATATCATCCCTGCCTGCTATTACCCACAGAGTCTCAGCAATTGATGCAATCGTATTGTTTAGAAGATTAGGTACGATTAAGCATCTTTCATTGGGGCGATTAACACTGACAAGTAATGGACTTATTTCTTTTACTGTCCCTTTCCAGCTATTCAATAGAGTCCCGTTATCGAAAGTAGCCTTCAATATTTTATAAAAGGCATCCGTTATATTCTCAGAGGTTATAACGTGCATGGCCCCTCCTTTTTTCCTAGATATAACTATGGAAATTTTTTATTTTTCCTGATGGCAATCTTGGAATTTCATCCACGTAACGAAGATCAATATGTATCTTATTTCCCAACTCTGACCGGGTAAAGGCTAGTAATAATTGCTCCGATAGATGTGTATAATTCGGTCCCTTGACAATAAATATAACAATATGATTTAGACTGTACTGTTCCACTCTGAACCCGTCAACGACATCGTGATTGCACTTCATCAATCTATTGAGAATGCGGTTGAATAAATTATTACCTAACATATTCGTCCCTTTTAGTATATCTCCAGTTCTTCCTCCATACAGCGTTATGACTGGAGACTTACTTCCACAATCGCACCCTTTAGTTTCAATGGTACCAAGGTCTTGCAGGTTATAACGAACAAATGGCATTAGTTTATTAAAAAGACTAGTAACCACTAACTCTCCGATATTAGGATTATCTAATGAAAGGTTTGTGGGGATCTGCTCCAAGATAAATAAATTATCCTGCAGATGTAAATTTCCACAGTTGCATTCATAAGCAATGCACCAAGTTTCCTTCGTTCCATAATGGTTAATCGTTGTGCAATTAAAAATGCTTTCAATATACTTGCGTTTCTCAGGGTCTACATACTCCCCAAAAAATTCAATAAAATGGATACATTTTTCACGATATTCAACTTTTCCTCTCTCAATGAGACGGGCATATTGTTCAATAATTGAAATTGGTGCTGAAATCCACCTCGGTTTTTTGTTTAGTAGAACTTTTAAAAACACTGTCATTGTTTCTTCATTAGTGTCAATGAAATTACCTATCTCTTTATAAACCTGTTCTCCAAATAAATTTATAAAGTTATTAAAACTAACTTCTGGATCTCTTCTCTTTCTTTGTTTCCAAATATTCATACTTGCTGTCATCCGTTCCGAGATAGTTTTGAGACAGCGAAGTGGCACACCAGTTGAACCACTGGTCAATTCCTCAATTGCATCATCGCAACCTTCTGAAAAATAATTATCATATTGATTTCGTATAATACTCTTCGAAATTATAGGCAGCTTTTCAAAAACAGCCGCAGTTTCAACATCATCAATCTTTTTTAACAAATCTCTATAGAAATGATTATTTCTTCTTAAAAACGAAAATAATGTTTCAAGTTTGCCGAGTGTATTCATAATATCAATCACCCCTTTTTTGAATCTTTACGATGCTCCACATAAGCTTTGACTGCACCGACTGTTGAAAAATATTCTGCATTTAAATCTTCATCAGGTACCATTATGCCGTTCTCTTCCAAAAATGATATGAATGCAACAATAGTTAATGAATCAATACCTAAATCACGGATTAATTCAGTTTGGTTATTAATGACTAAGTTATACTTATTCCCAAGGTTAGACAGTTCTTTCAATTTATCTTCGATATTAATCTCCAACATTGAACTTTCACTCTCCTTTTAGAATCTGTATAAGCCTTTTTCGATTAGTTTTTCCATTCAAAGATAGTGGAAATGAGGAAAAGAGCTTAATTTCGGATGGAATCTTCCATGGTTCAAGATATTTTTTACAGCATTCTAAAGTTTCATATACCAACTCCACAAAATCAAATTTCATAGGTTCGCTATCAGGTATTATACATCCGACGATTTTGTTCATATTTCTATTGTCAATTACAGAAACCACTGCAGCATCCCTTACACCTTGAACGTGGGCAAGAATAACTTCTTCAATTTCTGCCGGATCCACTCGGTAACCTTTATGTTTGAATTGATCGTCTATTCTGCCATGAAAATAAAGAAAACCATCCTTATCTCTACTAAATAAATCTCCAGTATAAAGAATCTTCATTTTCCCATCATTGGTAAAGGTCTTATCCCTCTCCCTTCTCCAATAGCCCATGCATACATGGGGGCCAGATACAACCAGTTGTCCAACCTTGCCAAAGGAGCATTCATTGCCCAATTCATCCAAAATTGCAACCGTTGTTCCTGGTAGAGGAATACCTACAGAGTCTTGTTTCTTATGAAAATACTCATAGGGAAGAATAGAAACGCGCTTGCACTCAGATAAACCATACATTGGAAAAATGGAAGCATTAGGAAAGATGAGGGACATTCTCTCCATAATGGATTTTGGTAGAGCCTCCCCTGTGTTTGTCACACATTTGACAGTATTAAAAAAACTGCTTTGTCCCCTACAGATCAATGCAAACAGTTGGCGCATTCCAGGAATGACTGTTATTTCTTCAGAATCGATCAATTTATGTATACAAGCAGTAAAGATAGTTGGTTTTCTAAGATACAAAGTTGATTGCGAAAATAAAGACATAAAAACCTGATATAAACCATAATCAAATGATAATGGGAGGTAACTTAAAATCCTATCATGCGGTGAGTAATTTAAAACAGATGTAATTGTTTTCGTACAAAAAAAAATATTTTCAATACTTACCATAATCCCTTTTTGGTTGCCTATTGTTCCAGAGGTGAAAATAATAGCAGCAAGTTCTCCACTACGTATTATCTCTAACGTAGTTGTTTCACTCTGATCTATAAGCGTCTTAAAATCATAACTAACTGCTCCCCCCTCTTTTTCAGAGTATAATTCATCGTAAAAGGTTACAGTTTTTTTTTGTATGTTTTCTGTAACAGTAATTCTTGCTCCTACCTCTTGGCATATTGTACTGAAACGATTAATAGGGACTGATTCATGCACCGGTACTATAACAATTCCTGCTTCAATAGCACCTAGTATAGAAATAACTGTCTCGGAATCGTATCCACATTTTATAACTATTCGGTCCCCGCTTCTGCCCCCATGTTTTCTTAAAGCATAAGCAAAGCTCTTAACTTTTGTTCTTAATTCTCCGTAAGTCATAGATCCAGTTTCTGTATTTAATGCAACCTGTTCAGTCAATCCTTTACTCATCTGATCATAAAAACTCGTCTCTCTAGACATATCACTGCTTCTATCCTATAATTCCAATATAGACTTCACTACGGATGGCCATTTCTCTAACTTGTTTCCATACGTTGCAAGAAGAGCATACACCCATCGGTCTACCCCAAAAGCCACACAACCAGAATGGATTACTTCATTATTTACCCCTTTAACGTTAAACTTATGAGCAAGTGATTCCCTAACATTATTAAAAGATGCAATAGAAAAGTTCTTATTTTCTTTGTCGCTTTTGATATTAACTTCAAGTTCATATTTCATATCAGACAATATTTGAAATTGTCCTTTCTCAGCGTCCTCTGAGAAATAGAACGGATCGCTAGCAGTTGCGATTGATCCAGTCAGACCTATTTCATTGAAAACTTCCCAAACCTGGTTCATAATACTAGTTCGGACATCCTCTACTTCTTGGGGGGCTCCAAAGAAAACCAATTCAATCATAGTAAATTCTCTGATTCTATGCTTTGCAAGCCGCCATTTTGCCTCATGACGGAAGCAATTTCCTTCTATTGCGAATATAGCGGGTGTAATTATCCTCTTGTTGGACATTTCTTCATAGCAATGAAAGCACACAGCTGGAGAAAGTGCATCTCCACTCAATTGCGTATTATTTTGATCAATCCCCCTCTGCCTTACTGTTTCTAATTCTTTGAGCTGATGGGGAAACTGTGAGATCATATAGAGATTTTGAGGGAAGGACTCAGTGTAGTTACATTTTTGCAGCACACTTAGCGGAATAGTTGAGGGATATCTTCTTAAATCCGCATTCATTTTGTTTGCTATTTTCCTTGTCATATTCCTGACTGCATTCTCAATATGCATATCAATTGAATTCCGTATCATTGGATTAAAGTGATTACCGCCCTCAGAAAGCTCGCCGTTCTTATTAAGGTTAGTTGTAAGTACCTTGGTACGGAACGCTCGGATATTCTTCACTTTCTCAGACAAATGATCTGCAACCTGGATACATACATCAGGATCTGTAGACTGATCGAGCTTCATGATAAGCTCATTCGTTTCCTCTGAATATGACAGATCTTCTAAGCCCTCAATACTATAAGTTAATTTATCTAATAATAGCTGAACTTGTTTATCATTTAGATTTTTTTTAATTTTATAATTAAGTAGCATATGCAAACCCCATTTCATTACATTATTTTTGATTCAATTAAGCGAACTATCGACTGGATCGTTTTGAAATTATCAAATATTAACTCTTCATCTTCAAAAATTACATCAAACTTATCTTCTAGCATAACGACGATCTTTATAGTATTCATAGAATCTAGATTTAGTTCATCGGAAATGTCACCCTCATAGTCCAGATCGTTCAATACTTTGCCAATAAAATCTACAACTTTTGTATACAACTCATTCTCTTTGTACATTCTTAACCCGTTAATTGATTTCACCCCCAATATTCTTTGAATATAAGGCATTATAATAATCTTGTCTGTATGATGAAAGCAGCTTTAAACATGATTTATTATGAGAAAAGGCATCTTCCTTTAGCAATATAATTTCACGGAAAGAAGAAAAGTTAGATTCTGTTTGGTTGGCAATTAACTGCAAAATAATACGCCAGTATAAACATTGTTCATGATGAGGCTTATTAATTGAAATAATTAAAGCCAACATTATAAATTGGAATGTCACAATTAACCCATGGCCTAAAGTTGATTGATATTCCAACAGTTCGACTAGCCTGCATGATTCAGAAAAAGGAATGCCGAAATATGGACAAATTGCCCTCTCAATCAAATTGCCGATATTTATTTCTTGAAGATCTTTGGGATTGAATATTTCCCTTTTTAAAATGAACTGCTTAATTGTATCTAACGGTAAAATTTCCTGAACTGAATCGCTAAATGTTTTATCCAGTAGATCCTTATATAAAATTACTGTTTTTTTATAAGGAAAAAGATTCAATTTAAGACTTTCTAGCACTAGTTTAATTGTATGGTATGTATGTTCGGATCTTATATATACCCCTTTTTCTCCCATATTAAATGAGGGATGAAACAAATAGCATGAAATTTGGTGAATCGTTGTTTCGTAATAATGCTCGAACTGAACTGTTTGGAGAGGAGCTTCCTTTATTAGAAAACACTCATATAAAGGATTGCTTAATGATAGTTCAAGATCTCTTGCAAAGCAGGATTGCAAAAGCGGTAATTTATCAGCACGAGTTGTAATTACTGCTGATTCACCAAGTAATTTAACCAGCTTTTTATGAATATAATTAACTTCCTCTGCATCACATGAAGAACTGACGACTGCAACCAAATCAATATCTGAATTAAGCACTGCTTCATCATTAATCACTCTTATTGAAGGTTCTTTACGCGAAAGCGAGCCAGTTAAATATAAATTAAAAGAATTGCCCCAGGAAGAAACCTCTTCCTTGATTGCAAGGAAATTGTGTTCCAAACGTAAATTAACTTGTTTAGCGATTCTTTGAGATATAAACAAACTATTCTCAAAATAATTTTTCATAAAACTTCCTTCTTTTACTTTAATGTGAATGACTGAACAAGCTGGTTTGAAATAATATTTGAGATAACCTTCTCAGCATACAGATCACCGATTTGTTTGCTGAATTCAAATACCTCCTTCCCCAATGGCTTTGGATTATGAATCCACCAATGATGTATGGTTTGATAAAGCTCATTCTCGATGTCGCTGAAATAATCGGGATTCTGTGTTATATACTCCGGTCTCACAATAGTTCTTAATAAAATGTAGTATTCAGCAACATAACGTCTTTTTACGGCTCCAAAATCAATCGTTTCACTCATATTCTCCAAAACCGAGTACTCATCATCTTCTTTCTCAAGGCCCCTGAGATCTGTCATAACATTATTATAGGAAGTTCCACTAAGAAAATTATGCGGTTCCTTAAGCATTCTTCTTGGACAGGCCTGATAGGGGGCCTTATTTACATACAACAATTTTGCCCCAATCCGCTCCAATCGGAACATTAAACGCCAGCCTTCACCGTATACTTCACGTGTACAGGCTGAATCGTAAAACTCTCTTTTATACCCTCCAACATGTTCATATATACTTCGCCTAATGGCATAACAACTATCAGTAATGAACCTATTAAAATCAAAAAAGATTTTTTCCGTCAATAAGTAACGATTATTTTCATTACTGATCCAAGAAGTCGTTTCTTTATCAAAAAAAATTGTTCCTATTTCTCGAGCAAATTTCTTAGTAGTTTTCGGTATTTTGCTCCAAAATTCATAAGGAAAACACCCCGCAAAAGAAAGTATATCTGCATCGGTGTATTCAAACTTATTAAGTACTGTAATCATCCATCGTTCATGCAATAACGTGTCGGCATCTATACTTGCCAGAAATTCTGTTTTTTCAATTTCCGGATTTAATAGCAAGCTGTTAAAACCTGCAATTCTGGCAGGAATAACCCCTTTTTCTGTTTCTTGAATAATATACAGTGTCATTTCAGGATGTTTTTCTTTAAAGTCTTCAATTATTTGAACACTAAGATCAGTGCTTCCATTATCAACCATAATAAGTTGATAAAGCTTCGGATCAAAAGGCCGCCCCTCATGATCCATCTGGTTTAGAAGTGTTTGAAAAAAAGAAGGAAGTATTTCTTCCTCATTGTAAAAGGGAGTTATTATTGTTAATTTCCTTGTATTTTCAATCATTATTTAAATTCCTCCTCTTTCCCTAATCTGCCTTTCCAGCTTTGTCTCTTCGTCCAGTATGCTCCTTGCCATTCCGATCACTGTAGGGGCAAAATCAGAACTCTTAACACTATTAATTATTAAATTGGATAGGCTTATCCAGTCTTGAAATACTTTTTCTGATAAAATCCTTTCTTCATCGTTTTTTACTACTCTGTTAATGAGATGCAACCGCAATCTTGCCATCGGTACAATATTATAAAGTATTGTGAAATGGTACCCCTTAGCAAAATAGTCAATATTTCCCGACTTGGAAAAATGATGTTCCATATCTTGAATAAGGAGTTCAATTTCTTTATAAATATTCTTTTCCTTGCTTAGATATTGTTTATAAAAGCCTTTATAATCCACCGTAACAGGCGGATCACCTGCATATAATGATAAGAAGGAAGCGGACAAAAAATTCGAGTAGGTTGTTGGAATAAACCGAACAACTTCATCAAATGAAATTTCGTAAGCCTTCTCAACATCCATATCCAGAACGCGAAATTTTTGAAACTCCGAGATAGCCCCAATAACAAGGATTCCATGGGGATTATGTTTTTGTAAATATTTCTCGCTATTAGAATTATAATAATCATCGATAAATACGATAGGTAAACGCCCTAAAGATAGAAATTCAAGAATAGCCTCGACAATTGTTTTTTCACCATAAGCTTTTATTTCTGTATGTACACCTAATGTGTTTCTCATAAAATCAATGCACTCATAAAATGCTGATTCTTCATCGAATAGTGGGACGCCATTGGAATTGCAAATTCGCAATGGTTTCCATCCCCAAGGATTTCCACTAAATTTTTGATTTATATAGTAGTAGTCTAACGAAAAAAACTTTAGGTTACATGACGAAAGGAACAGTATCATATCCTCAGTTAAAGAAGGCCTAAAAAAATTACAACAACTGATAAAATAGCTGCCAAAACAATTGGCAAATGGAGCCGCAGGATGGGTAACTTCCTTTAATAACATAATTGCATCCCCTTAAAAGTCTCTAGAATTCCTGGATAAGTATATAACTGGATATAAGAATAGCCCTTCCTTAGCTTATGTAGATGTTACTCTCGTAAGTAAAGAAGCGCTATCTTAAGCAGATGCCAACTTATTGAAATAATTAAAAAACTATTTATTCCGCATGGTTTATGATGTACGAATAAGTTTTT
The DNA here is from genome assembly GCF_900102215.1 of Fontibacillus panacisegetis. Lineage (GTDB taxonomy): Bacteria > Bacillota > Bacilli > Paenibacillales > Paenibacillaceae > Fontibacillus > Fontibacillus panacisegetis. Next base: position 48,941 of record NZ_FNBG01000020.1, on the reverse strand, counting down.
TTAATGCCTTCCCTAAGATCAATTTTTGGCGACCAACCAAGTTCTTTCTGTGCCATTGTACTGTCTATAGCACTTCTTCTCACATCACCTACACGTTCACTTTCCACAATTAACTCCAATTTTGTGCCTAGAACTTCTTGCATTGTATCGTACAGGTCTGCAATGTATAGTTCCTTCCCAGTACCGATATTCAACACAACATTCTCGCCTTTCGTTAAACTAAGAACATTTGCTTCCGTTATATCATCAATATAAACATAATCCCTAGTTGTACCTCTTGGCATGTCCGAATAAGTCAAAAGTCTGGATGGTTTCCCAGCTATAGCATTATTCATGAATATTGGCAATACCCCGCATTCACCGTCCGGTATTTGCCGTGGCCCATAAACATTAGCATAGCGGAGACTAACGTAGGTTAATCCGTGAGTAACCTCATAAAAGTTAAGATACTTTTCGCCTACAAACTTGGTAATTGCATATGGAGAAATCATATTAGGTATGTATTCCTCATTGGTCGGAATTTGGTCGGCGTCACCGCTCAAAGCACCTCCCGAAGAAACAAAGATCATTTTCTTAACATTGTGCTTAACGCAACAATTTAACACGTTTATCAAACCAAGAACATTAATCTCCGCATCCAGAGCGGGGTCGTCTACAGATTTAGGCACAGATTTCTGTGCTGCATGATGATCAACTACATCTGGTTTTTCCAATTCAAAGACCTTATCCAACTCTGTTGAACGGATATCTAATAAATAAAATCGTGCTTTTGGATTAAGGTTAGTGAGTTTGCCAGAACTTAAATTGTCTACAACCACAACATCATGGCCCTCATCAATAAACCGATCCACCACATTTGAACCAATAAAACCTGCACCACCAGTAACTAAGACCTTCATTCGAAACACTCCTTTATATTATTTAATAATTAGCAAGAACTGAGAAATAATTAAGGTAGGTAAATTAAGCAAATTCCATATCTAAAGGCACTTAGCAAATATTTTTTCCATCTCTGTAAATGAAGATTCACATAAAAGATGAGATATGGACAGCCTAACCCCTCCTATTAACCCAATGAATTTACAAACAATTCCTTCATTAGATAAGTCAACATTTAACTGGTTGGAATCCCTGTTTTCATCAAAAAAAGTAAGAATGCCGTTATATGGTGGTATGGACAACATTGAAGTACTTCTTCTAGTAGACAAAAGTTGAACAACTCGATGCGTATTATCTTTAATTTTTTGATAGCGGTTCAACATTCCTTCTCCCAAATATGCTTCCAGAGCAGTCTGCAATCCCGAAAGTAGCGAAAAGTTTAATGTCGATACTTCAAATCTTGCGGCACTTGGTTTATAATTCATTGTCTCGAAATCAGCAACCGATCTCCAACCGGAAAAGTGCGGAGTAATCCTTTCAATTTGATCTCTTCGGACATATAATCCTCCGCATCCCGGAGGACCATTCAACCATTTTGAACATGTCCATGCGTAACTGTCACATTGGACTTTCTCAATATCCAGCGGTATATGCCCAACTGCTTGGGCACCATCGACTAATGTAAAAACTCCGTGTTTTTTAAAAAGACTACACATTTCCTCAACAGGAAGTTCTGCACCATTTGTGAATAATATATGACTAAAAAAGGCGAGTTTTAATCGAGGTGTTATAAGATTGCTTATTTTCTCCAATAAACCTTGCTTATTAAAAATACCATCCTCGAAATAAGGCGGAATATTAATTTCTTTAATATTTATCCCCTTGAAACGAGCAAGATTCATAAATGGAACAATACACGAATAATTTTCATGATTGGTGATAAGAATCTCATCCCCTGGTTTGAGGGATAGCCCATTCAATATTATGTTGACTCCCTCTGTTGTATTTGAAGTAACCACGATTTCATCAGTAGATGCATTAACTATATCACTTAGCAATTTACGGACATTCGCAAGGTTCTCAAATCTTTTTTCAAGAACTTTCATTGATGAGGGACCCAATGTATGTTCAAGTTCCATTGACGAATAAATTGATTGAATGACCTGTTCAGAGGGCAAACCTTCCATTGCTGTATTTAAATAAATCATGATGTACTTATCCTCCCAATGTTATATAATTTCCCTATAGCTGACATATCCAAATCTCCCCAGCCCGAGTTACGCGCAAGACTTAACATTTCCGCTGCAATTTTTGATACCGGAATCATTTGTTCGCAACTACTTGCGGCTTCAACCGCATAATGCAAATCCTTCGCTAGATTGGATAAAGAGCAATGGACATCTCCATGTAGGTCAGAAATCATTCTTTCCCCTTTGCTAGAACCTACCTGTTTGCTCCATCCGTTCTTTGAAAGAATTTCACCTGCAAGTTTGAGGTCGATGCCCATTGTCTTTGCAAGCCCTAAGGCTTCCGCAAAGGCAACAAGTATCGTACCACTGAGCATGTTATAGACCAGCTTAAATTTGCATGCATCTCCTGTATTTCCAATCCGAATAATTTCCTTTCCAAGATGATTTAATACTGGTGATACATTATCTATATCCTTCTGCGCTCCTCCAATAAAAATTGTCAATGTCCCATTCTCCACCCCCGACTTACTTCCTGTTACAGGACAATCAAGAGGTATTCCGCCAAACATAATGATATTTTTTTTCCAATGTTCGACGTAGTTTAATGATAATGTGGACATTTCAATGCAATAACAATCAAACTCTAACGAATACGCAGCGCCATCTTCTCCAAACCAAACCTCATTGCTCGCATGATCGTCTGAAACACAGGAGATAACATATTTTACACCTTTTACAGCATCACCAGCGCTACGGAACACAGCGTCTAATGAAGTAGCCAATTCCACTGATCTTTCATATTTCCGATTATACAAATGGAGTTTAAAACCTTGTTTCTGGAGATTCCTTATTATTCCTTTTCCCATTACTCCCGCACCGATAACAGCGATTCTCTTCTCCCTATCATTCATAGTTCAGATTCGTTAAAACGGTATAAGACTTTTCCACCATGCAGTACAAATCCCTCACTAAAAGTCCGGGCTGCAAGTATCTCTTTCGGTTGCAAAACAGAAATTTCTTCATCCGAAAAGGATTCGATTCGAACATCACCATTTGCCTTCCAGATATCCGTCTTGACTGCTTGATCGACAACGAGCTCAATCAATTCGTGCACACTCACTTCGTTCGCATCGTGAATATCGGGATAGTGCCTCATTACAAACATAGAGTTACCCGCATATTCATCTTTTTCCGTTTGCTCCAAGAGTTCAAGATTAATTTCCACATGTATCCCGTTGAAGGACTCGCATACCGCCTTCATCATAGTACCTTTACGTTGGGACCCAATCAGAGAATTTAAATTATGTAGCTTGGTAATATTAATTTGCCCCATTTTTTTACCGAATCCTAGAAGGAAACCTCTTAATAACGAGAAATCCTTATCTACCCATGTCAACGGAACGTACCAACCCTGTTTTCCCTTGTACTTGCAATGGAACTTGATTAGACATTCCTTGTATTGTGTTTTTTCTGGATGAAGATAAGCCATGTCCTCCGAACTGACCGAGGTCATATCCACCATTGTTATACTAACGACCCCGTTTAGTTCACTGACTTCTAATGGATAAGGGACAAATTTCCTAAAACTTTCAATATTTGTTCTATATATAACCTCAATTCCATCACCCCCAAAATACCAAGGAGGTTTTTCTACAAGTGATGACTTTCCTGTATCACTTAAAGGTAAACTGTAACCTTGTACTGTTGTTCCTTTAACCAACATTATTCTTCACCCTCCGGTATAACGTCCAGATCATATCAGGCCTAATTACGTCAAGGATTTCCAAATTATCATACTTAGTAATTACATCAAGGGAACCCAAACACATATCAACTTTTTGATCCACCACCATTTGAACGGCTGCCGGCTTATTATTTACATATGTAATGGCTGAGGGACTATCCTTGGCCAAGTGAGTCAAGAGTTTTTCAGTTGATGGATGAATAGCAATTGTAGAAGGAGAGGTACAAAACTTGTGCTTGGCAAGACATATTGGCTTGGTTGGAGAATAAAAACATTCGAACATCTCCATTTTACCGGTATAAACAAAATTCAAATCAACCCAGCTTTCAGTAATCTCCCCTCTATCTCCTCTATTAATATAACCTGCACTTATTAATGCTATCGTATTATTATTGTAAGCGTATTCTAAAGATGCATTGAAACTATCCAGAAGGATTACTTCTTCACTGATTTTAGTAGCTATATTTTCAGCATCTGTTCCCTTAGGTCCTAAAGTTACAACTTTCTTTAACACATAGATCCCCCTCCTTCCTTTCTGAAATCTTAAGATACAAAGTGATTAGTAAAGAGTGTATCATTCTATAAATTAAACCATAATAGTATAAATCCACCATTATCATTACTAAGTTATCACGATAAAAAAAAACATGCAATTAATTGTTAAAGTCTGGATAGTATATTAATATTCTTATATTTATAAAGTTACCATTAACAATTAAATCCCTTATTCATATTGAAGTAATGATCACAAATTGTGTTCGAAGACCAATTTTGTAAATAACCGCAATCGGTTAATCACCTATTTTTTCTCACTATTACGAATAATGATTCTTGTATATGAGCATTTTGTGTTAATCTAAGTCCTTGTTACACGAGGGAGTTTTTGATATAAAAAGAGACTTCCCCCTAACTTGGAGAAGTTTTCTGGTAACAGCACCAAAACACTCAAAGGGATTCTCTAAGAAAGTTTTTTCCTTTGAGGAGCCTAAAAAAATCGAATTTAAAGAACGACTGCTTCTTTTTTTCAGTGCACTTGACCTACATTCTTTCGCGAAGAAATTGAGAAGTCCCTCCCACTGGGGAGTGGATGGACATTGCCCTTAAGGCATTCTTCTTGCTTTACTCGCAGCTCCCTTAGCGAACATTGATACGTTTACCGGCCTACAACGCAGACTGAAGTTTGGCCCTCGTTTCCGTTACCAATGTGGGCTGCGGTTGGATCGCCCTGCCCACGCGAACGACGGAGTTGAAGGACCTGAGCTCATGACGCTTGCCGCTGCGAAATCAAAAGCAAAATTCCTCATTCTGGATGCGGGTTATAACCAAATGAAAAATTACGAGGCAGCCCGGAACGTCATGGTGCAAGCAATTATTCCATTGAATCCCGGAAATGAGAAGGAACCTCAAGCCGAGATCACCCGCAAAGGCACGCCCTGTTGTTCAATGGGCTTTCCCCTGACGTATTGATGACAATATAAGACACACTTTACATTCCTTTGTCCACATGCGAAAGGTCAAGTAGATTGTCATTTAGACACGACCGCCCGTTCGTCCTCTAACTATGGAAATGGTGATCTAAATCAAAAGTCAGGCAGATTCCGGCGCTTGCGCTACCGTATCGGGAAAGTCGAGACTGGAAGGAGCTTTACAATAGAACGAACCAATGTGGAACGCTGTAATACTCGAATGAAGACCTATCTAACCGCAGAATAACTCCATGTCTGGGGGATTTAAAAAGTGACTACTCAACAATATTTGAATGCGATTGTGTTACTGACTCTACACTTCGAAGCAACACGCCATAACACCGCTTAAAAATTTCATCATCACCGAAATTCTGCCCGTGTCTGCCCATGTGTCCTCAGATTCACAACACTGAAATTTCGCTGTGGTACAACTATGACTTTCAATCGAAAAATGAATTATGCAAAACTCTCATTCAAAAAGCAAAGTGATTGGCAGTGTAATATCAGTTATTTTCAGCCTTATGATCGTTAATTCAATTTGTGATTACCCTGACTCATTTTCAAATATCCAAAGGCAAAAAGAAAGAGCCACTTCAGTGACCCTGAACACGAATGGTGCTTATTGGATGTGTTGACTTACCAACCGTCTTCCTGCAACTAGGTCTTAATCTTGGACTGCTTGTCCGCTGGAGGTATGAAAGCTTCTTGCGATTTCGATATTGAGTCTCGATTCATCGATTATCGGTTACGGAACCTTTCTCTTCATTTTCGATTTTTTCTGTTCCCTTTAACGCGCTGATTATTGCTTGTGTCGCTATGGCGTAACGCTTCATTAGTCTTCTTTGTTACTTCCTCCACAATGACCTTCGTATGCGCATCCTTGTCAATCTTCGTCACAGTTCATCATAATGGGAAGGACTGCTTTTTATTAGTTTAAGTTATATAGAAATAATTCGATAAATTTGATCCATATCAAGGTGATTGCGTACATGCTCAGCCAGACGATTAAAAGCGGCTTCCTTCCGTGTTTCCGAAGTAAACGTTCCATTCAACGGAGCGAGCCCTTTATTCGTACGCATACCATTTAACCATGCTCTTCGCCAAGCATCATTATGGAACAACCCATGGATGTAAGTACCGAACACACGTCCATCCAAGGTAACTACGCCTTCGTGGCGGTATTCATTCTTGTTATCTTCTTCACGGATTTTAAATAAATGCATCAATTGCCCATTGTTGTACCTTGAGCAGTTGGAGGAGCCAGTTGTTATTTCAGTGTCACCTGCATGGATTTCATATCCACTCACTGGAATTTCCCCGTCAGAGGGATACAGCGGTAGAGAGATATCTTCTATCGTTAATCCCTCAACCCTTCGGGTTGTTTTTCCAGAATGGAAGGTTGTTACTAGCGGCAGATAGCTCAACCCTTGCGCGAATCTAGGCCCAGCGCTTTCTACAGCCTCTGGATCAAGCAGCTCTTCACCCAGCATTTGATAACCTCCGCAAATCCCCACTAACGAGGTATGACTATTTTGCTTCAATTGCTTCTGAATAGCCGTATCTATTCCTTGCTCTCGAACAAACGCCAAATCTCCAATCGTATCCTTTGTGCCGGGAAGAATAATTACATCAGGATTGCCTAAATCAGAGGATTTAGTTACATACCGCAACGAAACATCAGGCTCAGCGGCAACAATATCAAAATCCGTAAAATTCGAGATTCTAGGATAACGGATTACTGCGATATCAATGTCCTTATCCTTATGAACAGCTGAAGAATATGAATCAAGCACAACAGAATCCTCTGCTTCAATGTCCAGATCAGGCACAAATGGCAATACCCCCAGCACAGGAATCCCTGTTCTTTGCTCCAGCCAATCCAATCCTGGCTTCAGCAGTGAAATATCTCCTCTGAATTTATTTATGATAAAACCCTTTACTCGTTTACGTTCTGACGGCTCGAGCAATTCAAGGGTACCGACCAGGAAAGCAAACACTCCGCCACGATCAATATCGCCTACCAAAACTACCGGTGCATCGGCCCACTCCGCTAAATTCATATTTACGATATCCCGATGCTTCAGGTTGATCTCAGCCGGACTCCCCGCTCCTTCCATCACGACAATGTCATAGCTGTCACGCAGATGTCCGAGAGCTTCCATAACCAGAGGTTTCGCATATGGCAAAAAGTCCTCCCTGTACTTCACAGCACTGAGATGACTATGTGGCTTGCCATGCACAACGATCTGTGAATGCATTTCGCCAGTAGGTTTAATCAGGATCGGATTCATATCCGTAGTCGCCAATAAGCCGCTAGCCTCCGCCTGTATCCCTTGAGCATGTCCAATTTCCCGCCCATCCACCGTAACGTATGAATTTAACGCCATATTTTGCGATTTAAACGGAGCCACAGAATAACCATCCTGTAAAAAAATGCGGCATAGCGCTGTAACAATGACACTTTTGCCTACATCAGATGCTGTTCCTTGAATCATCAGTACCGCACCCGAGCGATGTAAATCTAACATCTGGCACTCCCTCCTCTATGTATTACAAATTAAGAAGGCAAAGCAGCAGCAAGATCGCTTCAAGTCCTTCGTTTAGTGCACCGTATGTATCTCCGGTTAATCCACCGAGCCTTGAGCTCATCCGGCTCGCGGCTAATGCGCCTACTCCGAGTGCTACTAGAGGAAGCAACACAAAGTAGGTAACTAAGAGCTGCCATTGAAAAGCGCCACTATCCCACGCAAATGCTGCCAGAATGCCTATAGCAGATATAAGCAGGGCAAAGCCCATAGATATTGCTACATCTCTATTTTTAATCCCATGAAACCGCACCGCCAATCCTTCTCCTTGACGAGCAGTCGGCCATATGCGCATCGCCCATACCATGAACCAGCGGCTCCATACAGGTGCTGTAAGCAAGGCAACTCCGGCAGAAAACTCCCCTTGATCCAATAAAGAAGAGATCAGGGTCATTTTGAACATTAATAGCAGCACGCAAGCCAATACGCCCATAGCACCGACACGGCTGTCCTTCATAATCTCCAGCATTTTATCACGTGATCTGTAGCTAAGCAGCGCGTCCGCAGAATCCATCCACCCATCCAGATGTAGTCCTCCGGTTAGCCATACCCAAACGATCAGCATAATTACGGCTGACGGTAAAGATGGAAGTACCATATTAGCTGCAATACCAATTGCCCCTACGACAAGCCCAATCGCTGCGCCAACGAGTGGATAGTACTTTGCACTTCTTCGCAGCAGCTCTGGTGTAAAATCCAGTTCCGCTTTCACTGGAAAACGTGATAAAAATTGAAAAGCGGCCAGAATCGGCCGTCCTTTGTCACTCATAATTGATACTCCCTGCTCTTAAGTTCGATGGCGATTCCTGCAGTTACGAGAAATAGTTGATCCGAGACCTGAGCCATTTTACGATTCAGCATGCCTGCCAAATCGCGATATTTTCGGCCAAGCGGATACTCAGGCACAATGCCGCTTCCCACTTCATTAGTGACCATAACCAGATGACCTTGAAAAACACTAACTGCTTCTACAAGCCGATCCATTTCCAGCAGGATGATTTGGTCTGAGTCAGGTTTTCCTTCAGCTGCAAGCAGCACATTGGTAAGCCAAAGAGTCAGGCAGTCAATCAAAACTACAGACTTCGCTAACTCTTCTGATTTCGCAGATTTGTGCAACAGCTCGACTAAATGTAGTGGCTCCTCAACCGTGCTCCATTGAAAACCGGACTCTACTCGCTGCTGCTGGTGCAGGGCGATACGTTCTTTCATTTCATCATCAAATGCTTGAGCCGTAGCTACGTAAAGACCGGAATCACCATGTTTCATGCACCAACGTTCCGCAAATGAACTTTTTCCGCTTCGCGCACCGCCTGTTACCGTTACAATCATTGCCCGTCCTCGTCAGCTGTTGCAGGTTCTGCCGAGGAAACCCCCGCGCTTTCAAACGTCGCCATTTCCGCCATGATCCGGCAAGCCGCATCGATTAAGTGTAATGCAAGCACTCCACCTGTCCCTTCACCAAGCCGCATATCCATATGTAACATTGGTTGAAGATCAAGTTCTTGCAATAACGAGGCATGTCCTTGCTCATGAGATACATGCGAAGAGATCATATAATTTGCGGATTCCGGTGCAATTCGCTGCGCTAACAGTGCTGCCGCACTGGAAATAAAGCCATCGATCACAACAGGGCAATGATTAGCTGCTGCCGCCAAAATAACCCCAGTCAAGCCAGCGATCTCTAAGCCGCCTACCTTGGCAAGAACATCTATTGGGTCGGTCGGGTCAGGTTCATTTATTTTTAGAGCACGCTCTACTACAGCTATTTTGTGACGCAATCGTTCATCGTTAATTCCTGTTCCCCGTCCTACGCTGCCTAATGGTGAAATGTCGGTCAACGCACTTACGATCGCCGCGCTTGCTGTTGTATTGCCAATCCCCATTTCGCCAGTTATGAACAGTGATACCCCGCGTACTACTGCTTTTTCAACAACTTCAGCTCCTATTAAAATGGCCTTTTCCGCCTCTTCTCGACTCATTGCAGGCCCTTGAGCCATATTAGCAGTGCCGTACCGCACTTTCCGCGAAATAAGATCTGGATGACTCAAGTCGGAGTTCACACCGATATCTACACAGTTCACTTCTGCACCGGCTTGTCTTGCCAGTACATTTACCGCCGCGCCGCCTGCCAGAAAGTTCAATACCATCTGCGGCGTAACCTCTGCAGGAAACGCACTAATTCCCTCCTCACAAACACCATGATCAGCTGCCATGACAATAACAGCTCGTTCAGTGAAAGAAGGCTTCACTTCTCCAGTAATTCCTGCCAATCGAACAGCTAAAGCCTCCAGCTTGCCAAGACTGCCTGGAGGCTTCGTCAAAATGTCCAAATGTTGTCCTGCTGCCACCATAGCTGCGGTATTCGGTGCTTGGATCAAACCCGCCAGCTCCTTAACTGATCGAATCATTAGTAATTCCCCTTTCAAGTCCATCAACAACGATTAATATTATCTATCTTACCACACAGCATATTCCCCAGTTGACTTAACTGCGCTTTTGCAGAAGCAGCTGAGGTACTCCAGTATCGGGATGATTGACCGTATGAGATTTCACGTCAAATACTGCTTCGATCGTTTCTGGAACTAGAATTTCATCAGGCGTACCCTCAGCAATCACTTTTCCCGCACTCAAAATCAGTAGCCGATCACAATAGAGAGAAGCGAGATTAAGATCATGCATGACAGCAACGACAGTCAGACCCTCTTCTCTTTGCCAGGAAGCTATTAAATCCATGAACTGCATCTGATAACGAATATCCAGATAAGTAGTCGGTTCATCAAGCAGCAGCACCTCAGGCTGCTGGGCCATTACTTTTCCCAGAGCTACACGCTGCCTTTGGCCACCGCTCAATACGCTTAAAGGGCGACCTGCCAACTCCTGAAGCTCCAATCTGTTCATGATTTGATTCAGCAGATCATCCGCATTGCTGCCTTTTTCCCTTCCTCTCCAATCTTGAAAAGGAAACCTGCCCATCTCAATAACCTCTCTCACAGGATACGATATCGAGGGTAAACCGTCCTGCTGCAATACGGCAAGCCTTTGAGAAAGAGACTTGCGAGAAAACGAGGTTATTGGCTGCCCCGCCAGACTGATCTCCCCCTGATCCGGCTCCTCAATGCCTGATATCAAATTTAAGAGTGTTGATTTCCCGCTGCCGTTTGGTCCAATAATCCCTACAAATTCTCCAGTCTCTATCTTTAAGCTGATATCACGAAGTACGTTCAGTTTCCCATAGGATTTTGCAGCCTGCTTAACTTCAATCATTGCATATTCACCTCTCTTGCCTTCTTCTTGCGATACAGCAAATACGCGAAGAAAGGAGCACCAACAAACGCGGTAACAACACCAAGCGGAATTTCAGTCGGAGCCAGCAGCGAGCGTGCAGCGAGATCGCTCCACATCATGAAGATTCCACCCCCCAGAGCAGAGAGCGGTATAATCAGACGATAATCAGGCCCGGTTATAAGCCGAATCATATGAGGAACAACAAGACCAACAAACCCTATTACTCCGGATACCGAAACTGCTGCAGCTGTCATTAACGTAGCAACAAGCAAAATGATCAGCTTAGTCGATTCTACATTCAGACCGGAATGCGCTGCCTCGCGTTCCCCTAATGCTAACAGGTTAAGTGTACGTGAGCGACTCCATAGAAATAACACACCTAGCGCTAAATATGGCAATAGGATGGCCGTATATGACCATCCTCGCAGACTCAGGCTTCCCATCGTCCAATACATGATTTCATTTATTGTTTTTTTGGACATTGCCGTCAGAAAAGAAACGATCGCCCCTAAAAAAGATTGCATCACAACCCCTGACAGTATCAGGCTCTCTATCGGAATTTTGCCATTTTCACGTGCCAGCCACATAACGATCCATAACGTAACAGCACCAGTGAAGAAGGCCACTAACGGAAGTGTAAAGACCCCCGCCACAGAAAATTGCCATCCGAAAAAAATCAGTACAGCAGCTCCGACCGCCGAACCAGATGATACGCCAAGAGTAAAAGGATCTGCTAATGGATTGCGAAGCACCCCTTGGAAGGCGGCGCCGGCGACCGACAGCGATGCTCCGACCAGCATTCCCAGCAGGACTCGAGGCAAGCGTACCTGCATCACGATTTGTTCCGAGGATACACTCCAATCTGGTGTAATCAAATTCCCGATTCCAGGAATACGGTGCAGCATGATAGCCACAATTTCACCAGCCGGCAACGGAACAGAACCAAAGCCAATGCAAATCAAAAGTGTTATGAATAACAGCGCAAGACCGATTGTTCCGTAACCAGCCAGTTTCGTCTTCATTACTGAATCAGATCCGGATAGATCGCTTTAGCAACTTCAATCAGTCCTTGCGTGACACGTGGACCAGGACGGCTCAGCAAGTTATCATCAAGTCCAACGACACGATCCTCTTTAATCGCCGAAATTTGATTCCATCCTCCGCGTCCTTTAATGATATCAGCAAGCGTCTGGTTATTTTCGTCTACAACACTTTTTGCGTATAAAATAACGTCAGGATTCGCCTTAATAATATTTTCTTCATTAATCTCACTCCAGCCCGTAATATCGGAAGCGACATTTACACCGCCAGCGAGTGTAATCATTTCATCCATGAATTCACCTTTGCCTACTGTCCAGCCTGGTGAAAACTCGATGTATACCTTTTTCTTCTGATCCTCAGTCAGGCCCTTCACAGCCTCAGTAACCTTGTTCAATTCATCTTGCATTTGCTTCGCTACCTGCTCCGCTTCCCCCTGATGGTCTGTAATTTGACCCACCGTCTTAATATGCTCGATCACTTCATCTACCGTCTTCGGATTAGATTGATACACTTTAATACCTAGATCCGTCAGGCTCTTAACTGTCGCCGGATCAATCAAACTTGCGGCCATTACTAAATCAGGCTGAGCAGCAACCACGGCCTCAACATTAATTTGAAACCCGCCCATTTTCGGTTTATCTTTAACTGCTTCAGGATAGTCGTCATTATCCGATACACCAACAACCTGCTCATCAAGACCAAGTGCAAATAACCCTTCTGTCTCTGATGGGGCTAAAGATACAATACGCTTTGGTGCAGACTCAAATGTAAACTCTGTACCTGATGAATCTTTTACCGTCAGCGGATAGGTAGTAGTCTTCGCATCTTGTTCACTTCCCGTAGTGTTGTTGCTGGTTTGTTCCTGTGCAGCAGATTCAGTCGTTCCTGCATTGTTAGTATTTTTAGCATTGTTAGTTGCTCCGCAGCCAGCAGTAATGACGAGCAGCAATGCCAGCAGCCAAATCCCCCAAATCTTCTTAAAACCTTTCACTTGTTCCACTCCTTTAGTGATCTAGTTAATGCTTCATCTAAGAACAACTTGAGTCAAGGCGATATCAAGAAATATATTCAACAGACAACAAGAAAAAAACCCAAACCATAAGGATTGGGTTACGTCCACAAATGGATAACGGAAATGTTGAGTCAGACTGCATGTACAAAACTTTCTCAAATTCCGTCTTCTTATGTAGAGCGTTATCCTTTCCTCGAAGGACCGTCTTAACTCCCGTGGGCAGGTCTCCTGACTATCAGGTATATGACAAAAGCTCGCCTTCCCATCCCTCTTCATGAGATAGACAGTGGCATCATTGAGCTTTGTCCCTGTATACAGTGGCGGGACCGCGCCGGATTTGCACCGGCTTCCCTTTTAACCCGAAAACAGCGTCAATGCGCTGCCTCAGGACCAACGGGTACAATGATAATTCCTTGAATCATAGCAATTCTTCTCTATAGGATTATAGGATAATTGAAACAAACATACAATAATGAGATCACTTCTTCTAATCATCTACAGACACATCAGCACCCAATACTCCGATAATTTCACCATCTTTCTTGATAGGTACAGATAATGTCATGCAGCGCCGTTTCGTAATAGCGGAGACGTATACTTTTGAAATGACGGTCTCCCCAGCCAAAGCCTTTCTGAACCATTCTCTTCCTTTTGCATTTACCAGACCCGCTTCCGGAATAGATACGACAAACGATCCGTCCGCACGGTTACTCCATGCCGCTTCAAGTCCAGACTCCCGCTTCAATAAATCTTCTAGTGCACCACGATGCCCTGCCTCTTCCATTTGCTGAAAAACATTTCTCTCAGCTTCTTGCAGCAGTATTTTTGTAAAAGCCAACCCGCGCTCAACGCCGCCGCTTTCGGTTGGATCGTCGGATAAATCTTCTCTTACCGAAGAAAGCGTGCATACAAGCTCTTCCTGTGCTCTATGAAGGCCTCCTGCTACAGACTGCAGCTTGCCAATATACAGCCGCTGAGATTTCATTCTTCCCAGAGCCCCTTCAACATGTATAATACTTTGACTCAGCCCTTCATGAACCTGATTCATCATATTTTCCATATTGTACGTCATTTCAGCCTGCTCACTGCTTCGCTGTCCGGCTTCGGCAACTAATTCATTAACGGCAGCTATTTCCTCATAAATATATCGAATATCTTCTCCCATTGATTTCATAACATCAATTCCTTGCAGAGCTGAATCTTTACCCAACTGCAGACTATTTTTGACACGTTCAACATCTTCCCCAATATTCCGGAACAAAGGAGCGGATTTGCCAATCGCCAGTCTGCTCTGTTCAGCAAGCTGCCGCATACGTACGGCAACAACATCAAATCCTTTTCCCTGCTCTCCCAGACGTGCCGCTTCAATCGAAGCGTTAAGAGCCAGCAAAGCTACCTCACCGGAAATATCCTCAAGCTCGCGATAGAATGATCCGAGCTTTTTCGTATTGCTCTCCAAATCATCCATAGGCTTAACAATAGATTGCTGTGATTCTGCTAACGCTCGAATGGTCCGATCTGCGGTTGCCAGGTCCTGTGCCATACGGGATGCTTCAGATTGGGTCTTTTCACTTTTGATATGCAGGTGATTAGCCGCCTCTTGTATACTAACCGCCGAGGCAGTAACCTCCTGCATTGCAGCAAGACTTTCCTGGACTTGTTCCAATGATTGTTCACTGCTGTGCTTCAGCTTCAAGTCCTCAATAGAAGAGATGTCGGCCAGAGTCTGAAGCTCCTCGATGCTGCTGTTCACCTCGCCTACTGCCGCCTGCAATCGATCCGCCGCAACCAATGATTCATTAGCTATCGCAGTCCATTTGCTGGTATTTAGATCGTCGCCAGAATCATCACTATGTATTAGGCGCAACGACTTCCCTTCATTACGAGCTTTTTTTTGACGTTTTTCAAAAGTACTAAACAAGGCCCGAAGCTGACTCATCTCTTCCACTCCCCATATGTTAGTTTATCTAACATTATAGAATGGGTATTAAGACTTATAAAGAGGAATTTTAATTATTTTCCAACAATATATCAAAAAATATCAAAAAAATGCGAATAAACACATTTACCTAACATACAGCGTCATATATTAAACTACATTCTACTTTCACATAACCAAACATTCCGAACGAATGATCCTTTCTTTACGATACATTGATCCTTGATCCTGAATCCTGCGCTAATGATATATTCCTCCAATAACTCGGATGATACAATTACAGCAAGTCTGCTAAAGCGGCTTACGCTTGTCAGCATAGTAATGGTTTCTTCTTCGGAAAGGATCGAACAAAGGTTGTACGGCATATCCAATATGGCAGCATCATATAGCTGATCGATCTCATTCATATCACCAATCATCACTAAATCGCTATCTGAATACCCAAAATGTCGTAAATTGATACGTGCCCCTCTGATTGCTAGCGGATTGATATCCCTGCCAACGATATTTATCCCCATAGATAATGCTTCTATCAGCACATTTCCCATACCACAGCATGGATCGATGACCTTAACATCGTACGGATCTGGGACTGCAATGTTAACTAATGCGCGGGCTACGACTGTGCTGAGACCTGTCGAATAATTTTGCGGCTTATCCTTATGCTGGAGCCATACCGATTCAGCGTGATGACACACACCAAAAATCCAGCCCGCATCCACAGGCAGCAGTCCAAACATAACATCCGGCTTACGCATGTCTGCCGTACCACGGATGCATCCACCCACCTGACGCTCCAGCTTGCGCTGTTCATCGTAGCTGTGCTTTGCACCACCTTTTATATACAGCACTTTAAAACTATCCCCTTCGATCTCTATCGAAGGAACCAGCTCTAAAATCTCCTCCAGTGTACTCCCTGCAAATATGACATCCATTCGCATGGAAATGAAAGGACTACGACTTGGATCGATCTGTTTAGGACTTTCTATATAGTACGAAGCATCTGGTTCAGCATTAAATAGAGCACGCAGCTCCATTTCGCATAGGTCCCGCTCAGTCTCATGGCATGCAAAAGTATAAATATATCGTCCCTGTTCCGGGAGTTTTTCTGTCAGCATATCTTTTTCCCTTCCGTAAAAACCTGCTATGAACTTAGTACTACTTCGATTATTTTAGCTAGGTCCATTACAGCACTTTCCGCCTCCACTTTCAAGCACACCTAAATGCCTTACAATCAATAATTCTACTGATTACTAGGCTTCATTGTCTATTCAGGTCGAGTTCACGATGAGTTATGTTGCATTGGCTTCACATTGAGCGAGTTGAATTAATAATTCGTGCAATAGTGCATCTTTTTTTGCTAGGATAGCCTAATAAATTCAAATTCCTGCAAAAGTGCACCTTTTTTCTACTAATTCCGATGTTTTATTATATAGCAAGGCAAAAAACTGCATATTTGCAGGCTTTTCGTCCAAAAAATAATTCCGGATAAAATAGCCTGCACTTTTGCAGTTTTTCTGAGATTCAGATCATTTTATTCACCACGTTCACACGCCACACGCCTCGTATCGTATCATGAAGATGCTATGACAGAACTTATCTTTTCCCTGGAGAAGAACTTACTACACCGTATCGGCCAAGCACTTTACGACCAAACAACCCGAGGAGTCGATCGGTGACAAAGCCCATCAGACCCAAACTAATTAATCCGACAAAAATCCAATCTGTTCGGAAAAAGAGACGGGAATTCCATATTAAATACCCTACCCCTTCGTTAGAAGCGATCATTTCAGCACCTACAATTGCCATAAAGGAAGTACCCATAGCTAGCCGAACTCCTGTAAAAATATAAGGCATTGTCGCTGGAACAATTACATGAATGACGATTTGCGACTCCGATGATCCCATGCTGCGGGCCGCTCGAATTTTATCCTCCTCAACAGACAATACCCCCGTTAACGTGTTCATAATGACGATAAACAAAGTTGCGTACAGAATCAGGGCAATTTTAGACTGCTCTCCGATCCCAAACCATACGAGGAATAGCGTAATGAAAGCAATTGGCGGAATAAAGCGAATAAAATTAAGCAAAGGCTCTGCGAAATTGCGTATGTGATCTACCTTACCGATAAGAATACCAATCGGAATCGCGATAAGGCTTCCCAGTGCCCATCCCGTGAGTACCCGATAAAAGCTAATGCCAATATACTGCACAAGGGAACCGTCTTGCAGCAATTCACGTGCCGCTATCGCAGTATCCACTGGGCCCGGAATTACTTCAGGTCCGTATAATTCAGCCCCTATTTGCCATAAGGCTAAAATAGAAATCCATAAAACAATCAAAACAAACCATTTCTCCCTTAACCATTTGGACACCGTACCACCTCCTTGTTTAGTTAAATGTTCACCCACTTATTCATCAAAGTGTGATTGTATCTTACTGTAATAATCGTAGAACTCTAAGGCTGACACATCGCGCGGATAAGATAATGGAATCTCGTAAATATCCGAAATACGGGAGGAAGGGCCCGATGACATAATTCCAATTCGTTGTCCCAGCAATATAGCCTCCTGTATATCATGCGTTACAAATACAATCGTTTTGTTCGTCTGTCTCCAAATACGCACCAATTCCTTCTGCATGGTACGGCGGGTCATAGCATCAAGTGCTCCAAACGGCTCATCCATAAGCAGTATTTCCGGATCATTTGCCAGCACACGGGCTAACTGTACCCGCTGCTTCATACCACCGGAAAGCTCCCTGGGAAATTTATCACCATGTCCAGAAAGTCCGACAAGATCAATGTATTGATCTGAAATGACTCTACGCTGCTTTTTAGGAACCTTTTTCATTTTCAAACCGAATTCTACGTTTTGCCGTACGGTTAACCAAGGAAAAAGTGAAGAATCTGCTTGCTGAAATACAACCGCTCTGTCGCGTCCGGGCTTTTGAATTTCCGAGCTGCCTACTCTCAAATTCCCACCTGTTTTTGATACAAATCCGGCGATCATATTTAGAAGAGTTGATTTGCCGCAGCCACTAGGTCCAAGCAGAATAAAAAACTCACCGCCTTTAATGACAAGATTGACGTCTTTAATAATATAATGAACATCACCTGCGGCTGCCTTAGCAGGAACTTCGTAATAGCTTTTGTTAAGTCCCTCTATCGTAATGGTATGCAGCGATGATGCTGCAGAAGCATTCCCTCTGGACATCTATCCTCGCCTCCTATTTAGCTATGGCTGATACGTGATACGATCCGGAACAACCTTACGCAGAAAATCGAGATTGATTTTTTCCGTTAGCTCAAAATCCTGCTGAATAATGCCGTTATCCACCATATATTGCTTTTGACTTTTCAAACTTTCTATCGATCTTTGCGTAAATCCGATTTCCCAGTTGTTAACCTCTAAATCCTTTAATGTAGCTTCTTTGGGCTGCTTCACTTCCTTATACAGCAAATCGGCTACTTCATTGTGATTTTCTTTGATATAGGCAGCTGATTCCTCAACAGCCTGAAGAAATTGGGTCACCGTATCCGGGTGATTCTTAATCAAATCATTAGGTACAACAATATCGCTGCCAAGCCTCACCTTTGTTTGCGACATATCGGTTAGCTGATGTACGCCCTCAATGGCACTGAACTTCTCCCTCATAACGGCACCAAATGTCCATACTGCATCGATTTCACCCTTTTTTATTGCAACGTACGCTTCATCCAAAGCTCCTTGGCCGATCAGCTCTGTATCCGCAACTTCAACACCGTGCTCACCCAGATATTCATCCCAGAGATAAGGCAGAAATGTACCTCTCAAAAAGCTTAACTTCTTCCCCTTCAAATCCTCTGCACTCTGAATGTCATCTCTTACAAACAGCTTCCAATCGGCTGCCTCTTTATCAGTTGCATCGCCTGTAGAAGCGACGATGCTGTATTCTCCTTTACTGACCGCATTTAGAATTGGAAAATCCGCTCCCCATGCAATATCAACCTGCTTGATAAACAACGCATTTATTCCTTCGGCTGGTGTGGCAAATGTAACTAGCTCGGCCTCAATGCCATGCTTGGCGAAAATCCCCTTGCTAGCGGCTACACGAAATACCGGATTGGAGGAAATATCGGCCAGGTTCAGCTTGATCGTCTCTTTTTCAGATTTCTTGTGCCCTTCAGAAGCCGACACCTGATTTTGCCCATTCCCCGACGCCCCATTATTTCCGCAACCCGACAAAACACTCAACGCAACGACCAATATCATGATGACAACTATCGATACTACGGATTTATTGTTAGAAAATATAAAATTCCAACGCATGGTTCCCCATCCCCTTCAGGTCTATTTCTTGTTCAAATTTTCAATCATTCACTGGGCTTTTCATCAAACCGAGCGACGCAAAGCGCACCTTCTCCATAAGATACTGTACCTTCCACAGTGACTACGGAATCCGTACCCGTCTCTGCTGCTCCAGGTACTCTGAACTTAGCAACATCAAGAGGCTCAATCGCTTGCTCCACAGGACGTTCTAGTTGAGGAACCCATTCATACGGCACACGGTAAGCGCGGTACACCATGTTGGAATTCCGTTGATTGCTATAAGGCGAAATATATTCCCACACCAATTCGTGGCTCCGCGTGACTTCAAAGATCCGTCCATCGGCTCCTTCAGTGATCAGCGTATTACCGTTAGGAAGTCTTTGCGCTGAACTGATATATGGACTATAGAAACGATAGGAATCGAGCGGAGCCTGAAATCCTGCTTCGGTTGGTGTATACTGCCACACGATTTCTAAAGTTATCGGATCGATCTCTAACACTCGGGAATGATCTCGAAGCGCATTTTTTTGCCCATATGTTGAAGACGGATTAGGTGCTCCGTATCCAGCCCAACCGCCATTATCAAACACAAGCAAATTTCCTTCACCCGAAAGTCCTTTTGGAATCAAATGAGCGTGGTGCTGTCCAATAATCCATCCCAAATGCTTGACCTCTGGCGCTGAATAGTCAGGTCCCAGCTTCCATACGATGCTGCCCGTTTTTTTATCAATGATTGCAATAATGTTGGACTCTCTGGCATCCCAAATAATGTTGTCCGGATGAAAACGCTCATCGCCCTGATCGTAGAATCTGTTCGACCCTAAAAGCGAAGCTGAATTGATATGCATCCAGTCTCCCGCCTCATTGCCAAAGAAACGAGCGTTAGGATCACGGAACAGCACATTTTTAGCGAGTTCATCAAAACCTAGCTCATCAAAATGTTCATTCAGGTTCCATTCCCAAACGATATTACCCTCCCAATCCACCTCAAGGATGGAGTCATCAAGAAGCTGCTTGTCGGAAATTTTAGGGTTATGCACGTTCTTATGAGCCAAAATGAGAGTATTCCCTTCCGTTGTTTTCGGCTCTGCTCCAGGCGCATAATAACCTACCGGATTTCCTTCCCGTTGATAATCATGATGTGCTCTTGCCATCCACCCCGCTTCATGACCGGGGTCTTCAATAAACTCATGCTTATTAAATCGCCATACGATATTACCATCCCAATCAACCTGAACGAGATCAACTTCATCCTGGAAACTGTACTTGGGATCACGCTCTGCAGTACTTCCTAGTACATATCCACCCGGAAGTATTTTATTTGGGAAGCCTCTCAGTCCTTTCCAGAGATGAACCTCTTTACCGTTCATATCGATCAATAGCGCTCCTAAATCGGCCGCTTGATAAATGGTGTAGCCGCTCCATGCTTTGTCCGGGTTATAAACTGTTGCTCCTGTCGGATATATCGTTGGATGTCCCATACGTCACTCTCCTGATCTTTGTGAATTAATATGATAAAAATCGACTGGTTTTTGCATTTCTTACATCAGTTACACATGCATTATGCTCATTATCTTGAGCAAGCCTGTTAAGCGTTGCAGCATATCGGTCCAGATTGTTAACAATTTGAGTAGAAAATTGGATAAACTCCTTCAACTGCTCAGAGGTCATTCCCTCAAATAATGTTGTTATCGAACGGGTTCCAACATTTCTATGTCGATCCATCAAGCATCTGCCCTGTTCTGTAATGTCCAGCCATATTGCTCTACGGTCATGCTCCATACGGACTCTCTTTGCAAGTCCCTTACTTTCCAGCTTGTCACATAGCCCAGTAACAGCTCCGGATGTGAAATCCAATTCCTCTCCCAAATCTCCAAGTCGCTGCGAACCATCTCTGATTAACTTGTTCAACACCATAAGAGCTGGCAAGCTTACTCCTTCAACGTCAACCTTATCTCTTTCTTTAACAAATCTTCTGACCATTTTTCGAAATAGCCAGTCGGCCTCTTCCAACTCATTCCAACATACATTGCTGTTTACGATAGCTCTACACCCCCAAATATTACGTCCAACATATTTCCAGCCAACGACAAAAAGCTCCCGTAGTCTTTCCCATAAGGAAAGTCTTCAGGAGCCTTTGGTGGTCCAATCGGCCGCATTATGTCATTTTCTCTTAGAACTAAGAAAATGAGTGGTAAGTTATTTTTCACTATATTAACCCCATAATTCTTACCTGTCAAGTATGAATTATGGGGTTAATATTCCTCACCGCGAAATTGCAGGAGCTGTTACCTTCATCACCTCACCCGGCTCAACTCTGGCAGCTTCCCAAAAATTTGATCCAGAATTCATAAAGGTAGTAATCATGGAGATGACTCCTCCATGTGTAACGATAAGCACAGGATCGTTCGAATTCAGCGAAATGTCCCGAAGCTCGCAATAAATTTCGTTGACCCGACCTTCGAATTGTTGCCAGGATTCGCCTCCAGGAGGTGTATAACACTTGGGCTGATCAATCCATGAACAGTAAAGAGGGATGCCTTTGAGCATATCGTACGTTTTACCTTCCCATTCACCAAAGTTCATTTCACGCAGCCTGCTGTCGTAATGGACTCCTTTAGTGTCCAGATCAGGAAAAACATATTTTAAGGTCTGGCGGCAGCGCAGCAAGTCACTGCAATAGATCGCTGAAAAAGGGACTCCCTTCAGTTTTCTGGACAAAGCTTCCAAGCCATGTTTTTCATTCGGTAACAGTTCCACATCACTATGTCCCTGATATCTTCGATCTGCATTCCATGAGGTTAACCCATGTCGAATCAGCCACCACTCCATGTCATTTTCCTCCTGATCGTCAGTCTCCATCTATATGCTGAACAAGATCCATACGATAGTAGCAAGCACCACAAACGAGCTTGAAACGAGGAACATCAGCCTTGCCGTACGAGGAATATCTTCGGCTTCCATTTCTCGATTGTTGTCCCCCATATATGCACGAAACGACATCACGCCGTGGTAGCTGTTATGTCCACCGAGGCGAATGCCTAAGGCCCCGGCCACCGCACTCTCAGGATAACCGCTGTTCGGGCTGGGATGTGAAGAAGCGTCGCGCCGTACGATGCGCAGTGCTCCCCTGGCATCCAGCCTTATACACCATGAAGCAGCCACCAGCATAAGAGCGGTGAGACGAGCAGGAATAAAATTAGCGATATCATCCAGACGCGCAGAAGCCCATCCGAGGTTAATGTATTTGTCGTTCTTGTAGCCGACCATCGAATCCAGCGTGTTGATCGCACGATAGGCCATCGCTAGCGGAGCACCGCCGATTAATGCATAGAAAAGCGGTGACACTACCGCGTCCACGATATTTTCGGCGACGGTCTCAACCGTGCCCCGCACAATCTCCGGCTGTGCCAGGGCGTCGGTATCTCTGCCGACGATCATCCCGAGCGAGCGGCGGGCTGCTGGCAGATCATTGCGGCGCAAATGGCCGCATACCTCCATCCCGGCGTCCCGCAGCCCTTTGGCGGCGATCGTCGTCCAGATCAGCGCGGCCTCCGCAGCGGCCGCGAGCCACGGGCTGACCTGGGCCAGCAGCAGCAGCGTTGCCCAGGTCAAAACAAAGCTGCCGCCCGCGACGAGCAGCGGCAGCAGCAGCCCTGCGGCGCGATAGCCGCCGGGCTTGAACAGGCGGCGCACCGCCGCCTCGATCGCGCTAATCGCCTTCCCCATCCCGATCACGGGATGAGGAAGCCAGCGCGGATCGCCAAGCAGCCGGTCGAGCAAATACGCGACCGGCAAAATCCACCACGCCGCCGTCACCCGCGCTCACCCGCTGCCGCGGTCAGCGATTCCTTCACGGCGGCATACACCAGGCGGCCAATCGCGCCGCCTATATCCGTCGCGGTGCCCGCGTAGCTGTGAACCAGCTCCCAGCCGGCACGCTGGGTCACACCCAGCACGACCGAATCGGTCGTCGTGCCTGTGGCCACAAGACCATTCTCGGCATCCAGCACGCCGAGATCAGACAGCGCGGCCGCCTTCGCCTCAGTCGCCGTAATGACGGCGTTGACCATCGCCGCCGACGTCATTTTCCCGTCAATAACCAACATGATATTGATCGTTCCAGGCGTCCATGATGCAGGAAATGTCGTTCTCTCGACACCTGCCCGCGCTCCATTAGATACCCCGGCAGTTGCACAGCACATAATTGCAAATTCATCATTCCGCACCTCCTGGACAGATACATGACGCAATTGCACAGCTGTCAGAAGCCCCGCAGCCTCCGTCACAGGATAACCCCACTGTTCAAGCAATAGACCGATATCCCTTACAGGATTTTCACAGCTATAAAAACGGTCAACATAAATGTTAACCATCCGCTTCAGCCGAACCATCCCCCCGCCAAAAACGGCACTTCCGAGACCATCCATGCTTTCCGGTGACTCCAGCAGCAAATGTCGCTCACCGCGAATCAACCGGAGACCCGATATTACATCCGATTCATATATGCCGCTTTCTCCTGTCGTTAAAAAGGGCGTCGTCATCCCGTATTCCCCCTTGCCTTAGCCAACTTTATTGACTAAATCTTGTTATTCCTCTGTCTCTAGAACCTTTCGCATCGCTTGCAGCAGCTTATCACAGCACAACTGGTCCTTTACCGCTACCCGTATATCCCGTTCGCCAAGCCCGTTATACATAGCACAGCTTCGCACTAAAATCCCCTTCGCCCCTAGTTCTTCCTGCATTTTCAGTGCTGTCCATCCCTCAGGCAGTCGTACTAACAGGAAATTAGCTTCCCCCGGCCATGTCTCACAGCCCAGACCCGCTAAGCCTTCCCGCAGCAATTGTCGCTGCTTCGTAATTAATGTTATCGTCTCATCCTCGTACTCTTTTCCTGCTTGCAAACAAAACTCCCCAGCCAACAGAGCCAATAAATTTACACTCCACGTTACCTGCTTCCCCCGCATTGCTGCAGCCAAATCTGGATGAGCTATCGCATACCCCAGCCGAAGGCCTGGAATCGCATAAAATTTGGTCATCGAGCGGATCAAAATAACCCGGGGATAATGATGCAATTCTCCCAGAAGCGATATCCTATCCTTCTCAGGAATAAAATCTATAAATGCTTCATCCACAACCAAATACGTACTATAGCTCTCCGCAGCATCTGCAAACCGCCGAAGCTCATTCCAGCCGTATTGAATACCGTTAGGATTATTCGGCTGCCCAATGAACACTAAATCATTATCACGGATTAGCCCAACAATATCATCCGGGTCAGCATGAAAATTACTTTGTGCACTACCAAGCACAGAATTGACCCTCGCTCCAAACTGCCTGGATAACGTCTCGTATTCAGAAAAACATGGCTCTATAATCCCAACCCTTTCAGGGTTTAACGCCAGCAGGGCAAGCGCCATATTTTCCGCCGCACCATTGCCGATGACAAAGCAGTCCTCCCCAACCTGAAGCAGCTCACCTAACTGTGACAGCAGTGCTCTATGGCCTGGATCAGGATATCGTACTATATCTGGCATCGCCTCTCTCAGCTTGTTCAGCAGTCCCGGCGGCGGACCAAGCGGATTAATATTGGCACTTAAATCGGTAAACTCCTCTGCAGCGACGCCAAAACGGGCAGAAGCTGTTTTCACATCCCCGCCATGTCCGTATACTTCCAGCAGCATATGCTCTCCTCATTTCATTGTTCATTTCCGGTTCATTCTCATTCTCCCATTATGGAGTCAATCTTCAAAGTCCGTCAATTCCATAAAAATCGTCACTCTCTTTGGTTTCATAAATAATTGGTTTACAATAGGAATATACGCACTGAAATATACTCACTCTATGGCAAGATCCCAAGAGTAATGGAGGCCACAGTCATGCAATTTATCGACAATCAAGGAATCACCGATGCTTCAGTCAACCTGGCTATTGAAGAGTATGCGCTCAGACATCTTCCTCTGGAGGATGACAGCTACTTGTTGTTCTACATCAATGCCCCGTCCATCATTATCGGGAAGCATCAAAATACGATTGAAGAAATCAATAATGAATACTGTAAGGAAAATGGAGTGCAAATCGTTAGACGTCTCTCCGGTGGCGGTGCAGTTTACCATGATCTTGGCAACCTTAATTTCAGCTTCATTACCAAGGATGATGGTCAATCCTTTCATAATTTTCGCAAATTTACCGAACCTGTTGTGGAGGCCCTCAAATCGTTAGGTGTGAATGCTGAATTAACCGGACGCAACGATCTTCAGGTCGGAGAACAGAAAATTTCAGGGAACGCTCAATTTGCTACCCGTGGTCGGATGTTCAGCCATGGCACTTTGATGTTTAATCTGAATTTGGATCATGTACAAGCCTCACTGCATGCAAACCCCGAAAAATTCAAATCCAAAAGCACCAAATCCGTACGCAGTCGGGTCGCCAACATTATTGACTTCATGGATCACAAAATGACGATTGAGGAATTCCGTTCCGAGCTGCTTAGACATATTTTCGGTATGGACCCTGAAGCTGTTCCTCAATACAAGCTAACGGACGAAGATTGGGTCAAAATCCATGAGATCTCCAATTCCCGATATAAGAACTGGGATTGGAATTATGGTCTGTCTCCAGAATGCAACGTAAAGCATACTAAGAAATTCCCTGTCGGGATCATTGATCTGCGTATGGATATCAAGGATGGACATATTCGCGAAATCAAAATTTATGGCGACTTCTTTGGAGTTGGTGATGTAACTGACATCGAGGACAAGCTGCGTGGAGTTCGTTACGAAGATGAGGCCGTTCGGGAAGCACTAGCCGGCATTGACGTAAAACATTACTTCGGCAATCTGGAATTCGACGATTTTATCGGTCTCGTATTTTTGGAAGAATAAATACAATTACTGAACTCTAGCAAATTAGCACATTATAGCGCCTGCTCACCTCGTATCTATACAAATCTCATGGAACTTTCATAGGATATCTTATCCATGAGAAAAGAGGTGAGTGAAGCTCTATGGACGGTAAAATCATTAGGTTGCGTCGTCAAGCCAGACTGTTTCTGAACAGACGTGTTGTCGTCGTGCTGTGTGACGGACGTGTGTTTACTGGCCGGTTAGTCATAGTAAGAAGGAACTTCATCATTATTCGTGTTAGAAGAAGAAATGTTTTTATTCGGATTAGAATACCTTTTATTGATATTAAGGATATCGATTTGGCTTAACCAGACATTCCCTCCCGGGAGGTGTCCCCAAAGTTATCTAAGATAACTTTGAGGGACACTTCTTTTTTTTGCAGTGGAAAGGCAAAATATCAGGAAAAGAATGTAAAAATACAGTTTTTTTAAAAGTAGCCATGAAAGGATGAACAGAAGCCTGCAAAAATGCAGGAATATGGTTCAGAATAGACTGGTTTGAAGAGAATCCTTAGAGAAAGCCTGCACATTTGCAGGAATTTCAGTAATTCCGCATCATGACACTATTACACATGAGATACGGTCATAGCATGTGGCGGGGTCAAGCGGTGCAGGGATCGTCTTCCTTGCACGGCTTTTTTTAGTTTTGACAATAAACCTACTTTTGGGACAGCCCCTTCATATTTTACATGTGTATTACTTTATCGATTCTTGTCTCGACCATCTATTTAAGTTACAATTTGATCAATTGTCTCATGAAAGGAATGACCTACTTGAACCGCTCCCGTCTTGCCGACCTGGGACTTTTACTGGTAGCGATGATGTGGGGCTGCACCTTTCTGATCGTTCAACAAGCGGTTAGAGTTCTGCCACCCCTTGCTTTTAACGGTATCCGTTTTATTGGCGCCGCATTGCTGCTGACCATCATTATTTCGCTGTTCTACCGCAGCGACTGGCGGAAAATGTCCTGGACTCTTATGCTCCATGCGAGTCTGCTCGGCTTTTTTTTATTTCTGGGGTACGCCTTCCAGACGATAGGACTACTCTATACCAGCACTTCGAATACAGGCTTTATTACCGGATTATCCGTCGTTTTTGTGCCATTCATATCTTTGTTATTACTAAAACACAAAATTACATGGCACACCTGGTTAAGTGCTCTGCTAGCTGCCATAGGTCTCTATTTACTAGCTTTTGCCGGCACGTCCTATTCTATGAATCACGGTGATGCCCTGATTCTTCTATGTGCCATCGCTTTTGCGTTGCATGTCGCCTATACTGGAATATTTGCCCCTAAGTATCCGACTCTTCCTCTAGCTGCAATGCAGATGGCTGTAGTAGGCATTTTAAGTCTGGTCAGTTCATTCTGGTTTGAAGAGAGCCTGTATCATCAGTTTCAAAATACGGTAGAGAGCATAATGAAACCGGAAGTTATTATCGCTTTGCTCGTATCGATAGGCCCCACTAGCGCTCTTGCATTCTGGATTCAAACGGAATGTCAAAAATTCACCAGCCCTGCCCGTGTAGCTGTCATTTTTGCCATGGAACCGGTATTTGCTGCACTAACTGGTGTATTTTTCGGTGGTGAATCTCTTACTTATTATGCTGTGATAGGATGCGTATGTATTTTTGTGGGAATGATCCTTACGGAATTGAAATCTTCAAGCGGTAAGGTACAATAGAAATAACCAAGCCTAGAGAGATGAACGGAACCGGGATTCGTTCTTACAAAGGAGAAGACTTATGTACAAATTAATCGCTATCGACATCGACGACACACTAATTAATGACGACAAGGAAGTAACACCTGCTACCCAACAAGCTCTGGAACAAGCCGTCGCACAAGGAGTCATTGTTACACTTGCCACAGGAAGAGCATATGCCGGAGCCTATAAGCTGGCTCGTCAGACAGGTCTGAACGTGCCTATCATTACTTATCAAGGAGCACTTATTAAGAACCTGCTGGATGAAGAAGTGCTTTTTGAACGATATTTGCCAATCGATGCGGCTACCAAGCTGTTTGATTATTGCCTTGAGAACAATTTACACCTGCAAACCTACATTGATGATAAGCTTTACGCTCGTGAAGAGAACCAAAAACTTATCGACTATACGAATCTAAACGGTACAAAATATTATATTGAACCTGATTTCATAAAGGTTGTAGTTCAACCGACACCTAAAATGCTCATCATTGATGATCCGGACTACTTGGATGAGATTACACCTGTACTACGTGAGCTTCTAGGAGAAGAGGTACATATCACGAAATCCAAGCCGCATTTTCTTGAAATCATGCATAAAGAAGGAACTAAAGGGCATGCTCTTAAATTCCTCTCAGCACATTTCGGCTGTGAATTGTCACAAACCATCGCCATCGGTGATTCCTGGAATGACCATGAAATGCTTGAAGCCGCTGGCCTTGGCGTCGCTATGGGTAACGCTATCCCTGCACTGAAAGAAATTGCTGATTACATTACAGCAAGCAACAATGAAGATGGAGTGAAGCAAGTTATCGATAAATTCGTTCTCGGTGAATAGTATACTTATGGGGATATCGCTAGAGGTTTGATTCATCAGCTGAATTTTCGACTTTTGAACAAGTTTCGGCAGGAATAAGGGAGAACATTTCCCTTATTCCCTAATAATTACTGCATTCTCGAAAAATAAAGGAAGTGTTTTCCGCTATTTTGGTACTATCGACTATTTTTCTGCTTTTTGGAGCAGTTTCGGTAGGAATAGGAGAAATAACTTCCTCTATTTTCCATTAATCACTATATTCTCGAAAAATAAGGGACGTTATTTCCGTTATACCTCATCAATCCCGAACTCCATTTGATTGGTTTCAATGTTTCCATCTACATCAGGGATATTTTCCCTCCTACCCATCTCTCCAACCCTGTCTCCGCAAACTCTACACGATCTGGAAGATTATATTTACGTCTCAAATCAATATCATGCGACATGTGAGTAAAAATACTTTGTTTCGGCCCGACCTCCGAAATCAGTTCCAGCGCCTCCGTTACATCGTACACAGAACGAGTGCTGAACTCGGCCTCTTCATGATAAAAGCTTGTTCCAAGCACAAGTAAATCCAATTCGTAAAGTGGCAGTTTTTGCTCCGGCGGCAGAGCAATGGCATCAGAGCAATACACCCAGACATAGCCGTTTTTTTCGAGTCGATAAGCATAAGAATAACCGTTCTTCCCGTGAAACACCTTCCAGCCCGTAATATCCCAACCTGCTAAAATAACCCCATGGTCAACTGCATGCAAATTCAGATTTCGGTCCAACCAAGGATATTGCTTTAATATAACATCCAGTACCTCTTGAGGTGCATAGAGCTGACCTTTTTTATTCATCCATCTGCAAGCATCCGCCCACTCCGGCAATCCCCCAATATGATCAAAATGCGCATGAGTAACTAGAATACGTTCAATAAACCGCTGTCCCCTGCTCTCCATCATCGTTACGAAATCCGGTCCGCAATCAATGAAAAAGCTTCCGTTATCACCTTCCACAGCAACAGAAGAACGAAATCTTCGATTTACCCCAGTAGTTCTGGCCTCAGTGCACACTTCACAATCACAATATACTCTTGGCACTCCCATCGCATCACCCGTACCAAGGAAGATAAGTCTATCCATCTATTTACACGTCCTCTGCCCATCTAGTCGATATTTTAATTCACACCCTTATGGTACTGATAATGATACTGATCTTTCAAGTGCACTAATAAAAAAAAGAAGATCCAGGCCTATTTCGCCAGATCTCTTTATTATGAACTATATAATGACACTTAACGGATTTCCTTTAAGCGGATTTTCTACCACCCAGCTTCTATCGTCATTGTACAAATATGCACGATGCACGAGAACGCGAACCTCTTGACCAGCCTTTAGTGTTTCCTTCTCAAGCGAACGGAAGGTCGTCAGCACTTGTCCTCCAACCTCAACCTCAACTAGCCACTCACTTCCACGGAAATGCAAATGCTTGACTACACCGGGTGCTGTTGCAGATAGGAGCGTAAATTCATTATCTGTACCTATTTCAATATATTCTGGACGAATCAGCGCTTTAGTTCCCTCAGGCCCTCCTTCTCCCTCAAATCCCTTCAAGCTCGAAGCTTTCTCTATCTGAGTCGATTGCCCCACAAATGAAGCAACAAACGGAGTAAGCGGCTCCTTGTAAATGTCCCAAGGCGTTCCCTTTTGCTCCAAACGTCCTTCACCAATAATCATGATTTCATCAGCAACCTCGATCGCTTCATCTTGGTCATGAGTAACGAATATCGATGTAATTCCTACACGTTCTATCAATTCGCGAAGCCATGAACGCAGCTCCTGACGAATCTTCGCATCAATCGCAGCAAATGGCTCATCCAGCAAAAGAAGCTGAGGTTCAGGGGCAAGTGCACGAGCAAAAGCAACACGCTGACGTTGTCCCCCGGACAATTGATGAGGATAACGATGCTCAAAGCCTTTAAGTCCAGTCAATTCGACTAACTCCGTAACCCTCTCTTTAATATAGCTCTTAGATGCTTTTTTCACTTGCAACCCAAATGCGATATTGTCAAACACGGTCATATGCTTAAAGAGAGCATAGCTTTGAAATACGAATCCAATCCCGCGATCCTGCGGAGCTAAATCATTGACACGCTGTCCGTGAAATATGATTTCCCCTGAATCCGGTTGCTCTAGTCCTGCCAGCATACGAAGAATCGAGGTTTTCCCCCCACCGCTAGGTCCCAATAATCCGATCAATTGACCTTTCTCAATTTCAAAACTGACATCTTTCACCGCATGAAAGCTGCCAAAATGTTTATCCAAGTTTCGTACTTCTACATGCATTGGAGGGGTCACATCCTTTCATATATACAGATCACTGGGATCAATAGTAAACGCTGCGTAATCATCTCATATAAGTTTATCCGATATAAATACTTGGTTTTACTTATAAAGATACTTTACCAAACAGGAGGTTCACCGTCAATCCAATTCGTTTACAAAATAATACAAACTTATATTATAATTTTAAGAAGCTGCTCAGAAATCAGTAATGGAGGGTATACAGATGCTTCAAAAGCTTGAGATTACAACATTCAAACGTGATGAAATGCGTGATATTACAAGAGAAGTTCGTTCAGTAGTGAATAAGAGTGGGGTTCAAAATGGACTGGTTCTCATTTATTCTCCCCATACTACAGCTGGCATTACAATCAATGAAAATGCAGATCCTGATGTCAAACATGATGTGTTGATGAGACTTGATGAAGCTTACCCTTGGACGCATCCGAAATACCGTCATGCTGAGGGTAATACAGCCTCTCACCTTAAGACCATTACGACCGGCTCCTCCCAGACTGTCATCATCCATAACGGCGAACTGCTCCTTGGTAGATGGCAAGGCATTTATTTCTGTGAATTCGATGGTCCAAGAAATAGACAATACTATATTAAAGTAATTGAAGGATAAAGAAATCTCAACAAACATAAAAGGCGCTGGTCCTAACGAACTCAGCGCCTTTTAAAATACGAGAACAAACAAAATGGAAGTAAATTACGTTAATAAAGTAATGTTGTACAGCTATGACAATGTAAATGGGTAAAGCGTAATTGTAAAACAAAAACGTCTTAATCTTATGACGTTAATAAGCGGTAATTGCTCTGACTTAACATTTTGACATGGGCTACTGCAGCTGGCATTATTTCCTCGAACGTCAGGCGATCCTGGATGTAGAAGGAGATGAAGCCATGTATGCCCAAAAACATACTAAGCGGAAGAGATGGATTATTCTCCAGCGGATGTTTCTCTTCCTTCAAAAATTGACGTATGATGGTATCAAACATGTCAAAGCATTTGGACTGTTCCGCACGACAATAAGTCAAAATTTCTTCATCTCTGAGCATAAACATAATTTCATACTGATGCGGATGATCAAGTCCAAACTTGATAAATTCCAGCATTAATTGCTCTGCCTTCGTCATTCCTTCTGATGGAGGACGTCTGGTCACTTGTTCACATAACTGGGCCAAGTGGTTAAAATCCTGGACAACGATCGCATAGAACAATTCCGCTTTTTCCTTGAAATGATAATACAATGAACCATGACTGTACCCTAAATGCTGGCCGATGCTCCGCATGGATATGCCCCGATATCCCTTCGTGATGAACAAATGTCTGGCAGCATCCATAATTCTATCCCTCGACAATTCCTGCTCCACTGCTCTTCTTGCCATAGACATTATTCCCCTTCAATAAAGTAAACCTTGTCACCTACCGTCATTACAGCCTGCCCTTGTGTCATATCCGTCATCCAATTCATAAAGACTTCACATTCTTGATCCAGTGGAAGGCACAGCAATGTTACCTTATCAGCAAACGCTGTCTCTCCTGTACGAATTCCCTTGTTTCGAAGTTCGTTCTCAGCTTTTCCAAGCCATGTGTAATCTATCTCGACATAAATCTCCTGATGAAGCACACGCGTAATTGCTTCACCCGCTTCAATTGCGGCAACAGCACCATCTGTATAAGCACGGATCAGTCCGCCTGCACCAAGCATTATTCCACCAAAATATCGGGTAACGACAATAGCTACATTTTTGAGGCCCTGATTTTTAATGACTTCCAAAATCGGCTTGCCTGCTGTTCCACTAGGTTCACCATCATCCGATTGCTTCTGGATCTCATCCCGCTCTCCGATCATATAAGCGGAGCAATTATGAGTTGCGTTCCAGTGCCGCTTCTTGATCTCTTCAATAAACAAGACGGCATCCTCTTCAGTCTCTACCGGCTTCACATGACCGATAAATCTTGATTTTTTGATGACAATTTCCTTTTCTCCGGCTTTGCGAACCGTTTTGTAGCGCTCTAACATATGACCTCATCCTTATGAATGAGCCAAGAAGCAGTCCGGGCCGGTTTTTTACCGGTGAACTGCTTCTTGGCATTTATTCCTTGTTGTAAAACAAGCTATTATCTACTCAGACAATCTTGCTTCCAATTCTGCTTTTTCTTTCTCATAACCTGGTTTGCCGAGAAGCGCGAACATGTTTTTCTTATAAGCTTCTACGCCAGGTTGATCGAATGGATTAACACCCATTAAGTAGCCGCTGATACCGCAGGCCTTTTCAAAGAAGTATACCAGATAACCGAAAGAATATGGAGTTAAATCTGGAACATTTACTACCAAGTTAGGTACTTCACCGTCTGTATGAGCCAGAAGTGTACCTTGGAATGCCTTTTTATTTACGAAATCCAGAGTTTTACCAGCGAGGAAGTTCAGGCCATCCAAATCGGCAGGATCTGATTCGATCGTAATGTGGCTTGGAACTTCAGTAACTTGAATAACTGTCTCAAAAATATTACGGTTACCTTCTTGAATGAATTGACCCATCGAATGCAGGTCAGTTGAGAAGTCAACTGCTGCTGGGAAAATACCTTTATAATCTTTACCTTCACTCTCGCCGAAGAGTTGTTTCCACCATTCGGATACATAGTGCAAGGATGGTTCATAGTTTACGAGAATTTCTGTTACTTTTCCTTTACGATACAGTGCGTTACGAACTGCTGCATATTGGTAGCTCACATTTTCAGCAAGGTTAGGATTGCTGTATTCTTTAGCAGCGTCAGCAGCTCCTTGCATCATTTCTTCAATGTTGATGCCTGCAGTAGCGATTGGAAGAAGACCTACAGCAGTCAGAACAGAATAACGCCCGCCTACATCATCAGGAATAACAAATGTTTCGTATCCTTCTTCGTTAGAAAGCTTCTTCAGAGCACCCTTCTCGCGATCTGTCGTAGCGTAAATACGTTTACGAGCTTCTTCCTTACCGTATTTCTTCTCAAGAGCGGCACGGAAAATGCGGAAAGCTATCGCTGGTTCTGTAGTTGTACCGGATTTAGAGATAACGTTCACTGAGAAATCCTTGCCCTCGATCAAATCAAGCAAATGGTTCACATAAGTCGAGCTGATGTTGTTACCAGCGAAATAGATTTCAGGAGTTTTACGCTTGTCTTTAGGAAGTTCGTTATAAAATGAATGAGACAATGCTTCGATTGCAGCACGTGCTCCGAGATAGGAACCGCCAATACCAACAACGATCAACACTTCGGAATCGCTTTGAATTTTAGCCGCTGCCTTTTGAATGCGTGCAAATTCTTCTTTATCATACTCGGTTGGGAGGTCAATCCAGCCCCGGTAATCGGAGCCTGCTCCTGTACCGTTATGTAATTGTTCATGGGCTACACGAACGTACTCGGTTAAATTGTCTACTTCATTTTGACCAACGAATTGCAGGGCTTTGCTGTAATCAAAACTCACCTTTTTAGTCATTACTACAAATACCTCCATGTTATATTTATTTATCTCACTACCTACCCCATAATACCTAGACATTCACTAAACAACTAAAGATAGGATACTGTAAATTCCCAGTGAACACAAGGGCACAATATACAGGTTTCTGCACACTGTGATAAAATATTTAAATGCTGTTCAATCAAAAAATTGAGGGTGACTTACATGAAAAAAATCGGATTTGCTGGATTAGGTACAATGGGAGCGCCAATGGCATCCAATCTGCTGAAACAAGGTTACGAAGTGACTGTATATAATCGTACAGCCGCCAAATGTCAGCCTCTTGCTGCACAAGGTGCTGTCATAGCCGCAACACCCAGGAAAGCTACAGAGGGCGCTGACACTGTTATTACAATGGTAAGCGACGATAACTCTATAAAAGCTGTATATGAGGGCTCTGATGGCGTTCTCGCCGGTCTCAGCGCTGCTAAGACGGTCATCGATTGCAGTACAATTTCACCTTCGCTTGTCAAACAATTAGCCGAACAGGTTACAGCGCATGGAGCATCGTTTCTCGACGCACCTGTAACAGGCAGTTCACCTGCTGCAATTGACGGAACCCTGGTATTTATGGTTGGTGGTTCTGCCGAAGTTCTCTCCAAGCAACAGGATATATTCGAG
Source organism: Fontibacillus panacisegetis (assembly GCF_900102215.1). Taxonomy (GTDB): domain Bacteria; phylum Bacillota; class Bacilli; order Paenibacillales; family Paenibacillaceae; genus Fontibacillus; species Fontibacillus panacisegetis. Next base: position 13,605 of record NZ_FNBG01000020.1, on the reverse strand, counting down.
TGTCTCGGCAAAAAAATTCTGCATATGGGCCCTAACGGCAGTGGATCTGTAGCCAAACTTGCTCATAACACCATCGTCGGCATCAACAATCTTGCTCTTGCAGAAGGCTTTGCAATTGCTGCTAAATCCGGTTTGCCCGCAGATACCTTCCTTGAACTGGTGCAGTTGGGTTCAGCCGGCAGTAAAACCGCTGACCTGAAGGGCAACAAAATTATTAATCACGATTTTACCAACCAATTTTCTCTTGCGCTCATGCTTAAGGATTTGAAGCTGGCTTCATCCCTGACTGACGGCGCAGCCATTCCTTCTCCGATGCTGAATCTCGCCAAGAGCCTCTTCCAAGCAGGTCAAAGCGAGGGTTATGGAGATGAGGACCTTTCCGCTGTCGTTAAGCTGTACGAAGCATGGATCGGCCAGAGAATAGGTGAGCAATCGTCAATTCAGGATTAATGCACATGAAGTACACTTGAAGTACACTTGAAAAGCCTGCAAAAGCGCAGCAATTTTCATTCTAAAGCGTTAATTTAGCACAGAAGCCTGCAAAAGTGCAGCAATTTTCTACTTTTACGGTCAAAAGTCTGGAGTCGGACTCAAAAAACTGTACTTTTGCAGCAATATATCCGAAAGCATCTAGTAAAAGTTAAAAAGATGCACTTTCGCAGCAATTTCACAAAAGACGATCTTATTCGTGGAATACTATATTCCAGAAGATAACAGAGACCGAATGAGATAAAATATTTCGGGTATCCGCTGCCTTGCTGCAGATTGATTGAATCACGTGATTACCTAGTAAAATAGCGCCCGTATGGGCGCTATTTTACATTTAAAACATTAGGCTCAAGCTCCGTAAGAGCAGCAGTAATCCGTTACACTACGCACTTCAAGTTTAAAGGAAGATTTAGCAGGAACAGTAAACGTTCCACGGCCGCTAATTTCTCTCCACAGCGTCTCGCCTGGAAGTAGCACCTTCAAATCTCCCGCTAAAATGTCCATAACTTCAAGTGAATCTGTCGAAAACTCATATTCCCCGGGAAGCATGATTCCCAGAGTGACTTTACTTCCACCCTCCAGCCATACACTACGGCTTGTTACTTTACCGTCAAAATAAATATTGGCAGCTTTATCCACTGTTACATTCTTGAATTGCTCTGACACGTTTCCCGCTCCCCTCACGGCTGTTCTTTAAAAATTAGTTCTCTATATTATTTTAATTGATCTTTAACATTCTTCACAACGTTGCTAACAGTAAAGCCATACTCTTCGATAACTTTGTCTCCAGGCGCAGAAGCACCGAAAGTATCAATACCAAGAACAACACCGTTCTCGCCAACATAACGTTCCCAACCAAATGGATGTCCCATTTCAATGGCTACGCGCGCTTTAACTTCAGGCAAGATAACGGAATCTTTGTATGCTTTGTCTTGCTTGTCGAACAAATCCCAGCTTGGCAAGCTTACTACACGAACATGAATGCCTTCTTCTGCAAGAGCAGCTTGAGCCTTCACAGCAAGCTGTACTTCAGAACCAGAAGCGATAAGCTGTGCTACAGGTTTGCCGTCTTTAGCTTCAGATACTACGTATCCGCCGCGTTTGATGCCTTCACGAGCCAACTCTGCAGACTTTTCCAGAATCGGCAGGTTTTGGCGAGTCAATACTAGCGCAACTGGATTTGCTTTGTTCTCTACAGCATAAGCCCAAGCTGCAGAAGTTTCATTACCGTCAGCTGGACGAAGCACTGTCAGACCTGGAATGATACGCAGGGAAGCAAGCTGTTCAATCGGTTCGTGAGTAGGACCGTCTTCACCGACAGCGATACTGTCATGCGTAAGCACAAAAGTCACAGGCAGCTTCATCAGAGCAGACAGACGTACTGCTGGACGGAGGTAGTCAGTAAATACGAAGAATGTACCGCCGAACACTTTAAGTCCACCATGCAAAGCGATACCGTTCATTGCAGTAGCCATACCGAATTCACGAACGCCAAAGTAGAGGTTACGTCCATCGCGAGTTTCAGGTGTGTACATTTCCAATCCGTTCAGGTGAGTCATGGTTGAGCTTTCAAGGTCAGCGGAACCGCCCAGCAATTGCGGTACACGTCCTGCCAAACCGTTAAGCGCATTACCAGAAGCAACGCGAGTAGACAAAGCTTTATCTTCAGAAGTATATTTCGGCAGGTCGCTTTCCCATCCTTCCGGTAGGTTGCCAGCGAATGCTTGTTCAAATTGAGCCGCCAGATCAGGATATTTCGCTTTATATGCCGCAAAGGTTTCATCCCATGCATTGTTAGCTGCAATACCGCGATCTTTTACTTTTGCAAAATGCTCACTAACTTCTTCAGGCACGTAGAAATCTTCTTCGTAAACCCATTTATAGAATTCTTTTGTCAGTTTCGTCTCATCAGCACCAAGTGGAGAGCCATGTGTACCGCCATGTCCACCTTTACCCTGTTTGTTAGGGCTACCGTAACCGATAACTGTTTTTACTTCGATCAGGGTTGGGCGAGTTAAATCACTTTTACCTTCTTGAATAGCTGCTTCAATAGCTGCCAGATCATTGCCATCCTCAACAAGCAGCGTTTGCCAGCCATATGCCTGAAAACGTTGTCTCACATTTTCAGAGAAGCTAAGGTTAAGCTTGCCGTCAAGAGAAATATCGTTGGAATCATACAAGAAGATCAATTTACCGAGCTTGAGGTGTCCTGCAAGGGATGCAGCTTCACTAGCTACGCCTTCCATCAAGTCACCATCACCGCAAATACCGTAAGTGAAATGATCCACAATTTTGAAATTGTCGCGGTTGTAAGTAGCAGCAAGCTGAGTTTCAGCAAGAGCCATCCCCACTGCCATTGCAATACCTTGTCCAAGTGGACCTGTCGTTGCATCAACACCTGCAGTATGTCCGAATTCCGGATGCCCTGGTGTTTTGCTGCCCCATTGACGGAATTGCTTCAAATCTTCCAGCGAAAGACCATAACCGCTCAGGTGAAGCAAGCTATAAAGAAGCATAGATCCATGACCTGCGGACAGTACGAAACGGTCACGATTCACCCATTCAGGATGAGCTGGGTTATGAGTCATCGTTTTGGCGAATAATTGATACCCCATCGGAGCAGATCCCATAGGCATTCCCGGGTGACCGGATTTTGCTTTTTCAATCGCATCGATCGCTAGTGTACGAATCGTTGTGATCGACAGATTGTCGATAGTGTTGTTGTCTGACAAAGGCATTTGATTTCCTCCTTAATAATGAAAAGATAAATCTGCAAATAGAGAGGCTACATTGAAACATTTACTGTGAATTTAAATAAAACATTCACTTTGAAAAGATCATTTTGACTTTATCTATTGTAACATTTCATTGAGCCCTTTTCCATACCATTATTCCCATAGTTTACTGTTTAGAAAATAAAAAACAGGCGACATTCAGAAGATTTCTGATATCGCCACACTTTTTCAAAATTATCTTGTTAACTTTCAGCTCAGGCTTTAGGAGCCACTAAACATTTCGACCCTGCAATTGCTTCGTTAATCAGGAGAGCAACTTGTTCCGGTTGATCCTTTGCAAAAAAATGATCTCCTTGTACACAATGTATATTCCAGCACCCGGAAGAATGTGATTTCCACTGCTCCATTTCATTTATTGCAACAGTATGGTCATCACTACCATACAAAGCCGTCAAATTGCACTCAATTTTTCGTTCTCTGTTTTGAAAAGTGTAGGTTTCAAGAATTTCGAAATCCGCGCGCAGAATGGGAACGAAGAAATCAAACATTTCCTTGTTCTCAAAAACAATGCTCGAAGAAGCGCTATATTTTAAAACTTCCTGCTTAAACTCCTCATCGGGCAGATTATGAATTTTCTTTTCCCGTGCTCTATCAGGAGCTCTTCCTGCGGATACAAAAAGATGAACAGGCTCTTTAAACCCGTTATTTATTAACTCATGATATAATTCAAAAGAAATTAAGCTCCCCATGCTGTGTCCAAAAATGGCGTAGCTCTCATCTCGGCCGAGCTTATCTTGAATGTGGTTATACAGCTCAGAAACTATCTCCTGCATTGAATGCTTCAAGGCTTGGCTGGATTTTGCTCCTCTTCCAGGCAGCTCTAGTGGGATAAGCTCGATGTTTGCATTTAAATATTTTTTCCACTGAAAATAGATAACTGCCGATCCGCCAGCAAACGGTAAGCAAAAAAGTTTAACTTTCAAGAAATATCCCCCCGTTCTCTATTATTTGTAACAACCAACCTAATATGCAAAATTTTATAATTACATACATTATTCTTTTATAAAATATAATATTAGTAAATGGTATAAAACTCCTATTTTACAAACAGCATCGCCCTGTTCCGAATATGGGCAGGTGTGGACAATAAAAAGAGGTGGACATCCTCGTCCACCTCTTTTGGTTTATCTTTTGCCTCGCCGCTTGGCCGCAAGCAGTCGGCCAAGCGCATCCTCCGGCGCGGCTTCGCCCGCGCCGGCTGGCCGCCCGGCCCCCTCCCCAGGAGGGGGAGCCGGCGGCTGCTCCGCGGCCCGCTTCGCTTCGCGTGCGGGCCCAGGCGCCGCTCCCGTCCCGCCATCAGAGGCGGGACGGGGTGGCGGCGCCTTCGGCGCGGCGGCGGTGTCGCCTCCGCCGCCAGCGCCGTAAAAGGCGGCTGCGCGATCCTTGCGCGCAGCCAGCCGCGCCAGCCCGGCGTCCGGCTTCGCTGCGGACGCCGCGGGCTGGCCTGCCGTCGCCGCGGCAGCTCCGCTGCGGCGACGCCACAACATCAGCCGCTCCGCCATACGTCCCCAAGGCAGCGCCAATCTGCGCAGCGCGATATCAACGACCCAAAGAATTAGCGCAGCTGCCAGCAACAGCTTTTCCAGATCACGATATACTGGAAATGCTTTTGGAGTGAAGCCGAAAACCTCCTTCGTTTGATCCCATTCCAGTACACGACCACCCGTCATATCCGCAAGCGCGGTTAGCTTCTCCTTAGCATCATCAACCTGAATTCGATATTCCGGAGAATACGGAATCACAAAGCCCGTTCCCGTACCTAAGCCATTCTCGGTCCCCGTATCCGTCTCCTGACTGGAGCCATCATCGTTTGATGTTCCTTCCGACTTTTCCTTCAAATGAAGCAAAAACGATCCTGGCTGGCTTACTTCCATCACGCCCGTATAAGTTCCAGGAGATGTAGGCACTAGTGTTACTCGGCTTTCCTGTAAAGCCTCCGAGCTTACAATCCCTTCGAGATTTTCCGATGGGTTCGCTCCATTCGCCGTTACCTCAAACTGAACCTGATTGCCGATGACCGTAGTATTCACTTCATAAGGAGAAGCGGTAAACTGAGGAAACGTCCACTTGACCATCTCCGTAAATACATTCGGAAATTGAGACCAGCTTACCCATTCCTTTGACCACTTTCCCGTCAAATCACTGGTCCAGGCTACAGATCGACCTGATCCGTACTGCCATCTAGCTAATAACGGATCTGGCTCCGGGCTTGCCAGGATCGTCTGTGCCGTAGACTTCGCGGTAGTTGCTACATACCCGTTAATACTCGGCAGCCCTCCGCTGAGTATCTCTCCCCATTCTCCGGGTGTTACGAGAGACGGCACAAAAGGCTTGTTTACAATATAAGTTCTCGCGATCATTGCAGCCTCCCGGCTAAAAATCGCAGGCAATGTCGTTGCATCCTTTACGAGATAATATCTCCCTTTTGCCTCGTCAGCGAGCCATTGCAGCAGATTAAAATCCGCATCATTCCCTACTGCAACAGTAGACATCGTAATTTTCGAATCCTTCATCGTACCGATCAAATCGTTGTAGCTGGAATTTACCGCTGACTGTCCATCTGTTAACAGAATAATATGTTTACGCTGCGCAGTAACTTCCAGCATCTTGTTAGTAGCGTCAGCAAGCGCAGGAAAGATGTCAGTTCCGCCTCCACTAGGAATACTGGAAATCTGCGATATGACTGAATCCTTGTCATCCAGCTTTTGAGGCTCTACAACCCACCACGGACTATCATCAAAAGCAACAACTCCGACGGTGTCCTTCGGTCTCAGCAGCTCAATCGTCCGAATTGCGGACTCTTTGGCAAGCGCTATTTTGTCGCCATCCATACTGCCAGAACGATCAATTACTAGAATCAACCCGAGAGAAGGAACCTCTCGTTTCCCTTCAAGCTCCATAGACACAGGCAGCAATTTCTCAATCGGCGTCTTGAAATAGCCGCCCATTCCGTAGCTGTCTTCACCACCTACCATCATAAAACCGATCCCGTAGGAGCGGACAGCCTGCTCAATAAGATCCATCTGTTTGCCGCCTACCTGCTCACCGGATACATTGTTAAAAATAATACTGTCGTATCTGGCGTATTTCGCCATTTCGAGCGACAGCATTTCCGGCTTAGTAACCTCATAGTCAACCAGACCAGAGCTCAGAGCATTTTCCAGATTGGCAGATGTTCCAGCTTTCCCTTCAACAATGAGCACCTTCGGGCTTCCGGTCACCCTGGTAAACGCATAATTAGCGTTGTTTCCGGACTGCTCATCACCATCCACAAACACCTCTGCACGATAACGATGCAGCCCTGTCTCACTGGCTAACCCCTGTAATGCAAACCGATTGTCGCCTCTCTCAAGACTCACCGTTTTACGCCCAATTTCCCGGTTGTCCTCATACAATCGCAGCTCGCCTTCACCTGAAAAGGTGCTTCTAATGGATACTTCAAAAGAAAAAGATTCCGCGTGATACAGCTTCTCCGGCACTTTAAATGATTCAATCGACACATCCTTGATCTCTGCTTTAGCTACAGGCAGTACATCGACGACAATTCCTCGCTCCTTAAGCGACAGGGCCGCTTTTCGCAAATCTCCAACGTTCTCTTCTCCGTCCGATACTAATACGATCCTTCGGTTTCCCTGTCCTCCAAACAAGCTTGCAGACAACTGGAGACCTTGCTCCAATCTAGTAAATTCAGAATTGACCTCACCACCAAGACTGCCTTCAGAAATAGGTGATACGTCCAGATTTTTCCCGACCACTGCATCAAGCCCAGTCGACACTACACCGACCTTGTCCTGTTCCTTCTTTTCCTGTCCAGCCTCTACAATCCACTTTTCAGCATTTCCGAGCTTTGACATATTGCCCGACATACTTTCAGAACGGTCCAGCAAAAAGACAATTTCCTTATCCTTTACAATGCTGTAAGTATGAAATCCAGCCAGCAACAGAATAAGCAGTGCAAATACTGTCGTCCGAATGCCAAGAACCCATTTTTTTCGTCCACCGCTAAGTCTGAAATCAGAACGGTAAGTGTACACAACCCATCCTGCTAGCGGAAGGAGCAGCAGAAGCAGCCAGGGATGATCAAATTGAACGCCCACGCTGATACACCCCCCATTCCACCAAAATCACGATTAATACCAGTAGTGCGATCCAATAAACAAAGGAATATGGAGTCCTGACAGCATTTTCTTCATTTGCTCCATTCCCTGAAATTTGAAGCGATTTTTCTCCATTAATGTTCGATTCCAGTCGATTAGCAGAAACCTCCAGATAATAACCTGAAAGCACGGCTTTCTCTATCCCTTTTAGTTCAAAACGCCACAATCCCGGAATTTCAGGAGCCTTCTGTTTAGAAGAAATTTGCTCTCCATTGTTTTCAGCAGCAACACTGGGCGCACCGTTCTCCAGCGCATAACCATCTACCGGAATCCAAGCACCTTCCACAGCCTCGGCATCCACAGGAATTTCAACCTGTGCACCAGCGTTCATTCGGCCCAGCCCTGCTGCCTTGCCTGAATTCAACCACTCCACCGCATTGTTCACCAATATTGGAAATTCAGGACGAAGCGGCAAATCACCCGCAGTCAGCTCAAACAAAAATGTCAGCCGAGCGTTGCCTTCCTCCATTCCGGCATACATCGCAGGAATTCCGCCAATGCTCATAATTGGACTGGCCCATGAAGGGATCTTCTCATCAATAAGTGAAGCAACCGGAGAATCTTTTATCGATAAGTAACGAGTTACTGGATGTGTGGAAGTTTTGATATCGCCATTCGTCAGTTGAATTTCTTTTCCATCGCCGCCCAGGCTCCAGAGCGGGGTTTTCTTTAGCAAGTCAGCCCATTCTCCCTGAGCAAAATAAGACGGAAGCTTGCCATCCACAACGATAATGTCCGGCTTTGTTTTTGGAACGATAGGAATATCGTCATTGTTTATGTCATCATCAGAAGCACTGGTATCCATGCGGGTAACCTCCGAGCCAGTGAGCTGCAGCGCTTTTTCTAAAAAAAGATTTCCAGATGAAATCAGCAAAATACTTGGCGCACCACCATGTTCCAAAAATGCAAACGCCATATTATCCGGGGCATAGTCGTCCTCCGTTTCAACCGCAAGACGGTATACTTCTGCTTGTGCCAGCCCCTCAAATGACACTGTAGCGCTTTGCCCGGAAGCAATGGTTATTCCTTTACTGGCAAGCAATTGACCATCGCCGTATAGATCCAGTGTCGTTTCCATTGTGGTATTGCCATAGTTTCTTGCTACTGCAACACCGGTTACCGCTCCTTGTGAGCCGTCCGTCAGACCGCTTTTAACCCCAAATTGCTCTATAGCCAAGTTGCTGACCTTTTCCTGGTAGGTTGAAACTACCTTTACCGGAACATCAAAATGAATATCATCCGAACGTTCGTTCCACTGCTCATCAGAAAATATGACGACGCTTGCATCCGGGTCTTCCTTCGTAAGTGCAGCCGCCAATGAGAGACTCTCTCTGTAGGCTGCTTGTCCAAATTGAACCTGCAGACCATCGATAGCTTTATTCCACGAATCTCGGTCACTCTCACGGGACAGTATTACTTCCGGCTGGCTACTGAGCTTTAGCAGTGTGATTTCACTTCCGCGGCCAAGCGTGTCAACCATGGACCTCATTTGCTCTTTTACTTGATCCAGCCGATTGACTTGATGAGCTCCGGCTTCTGCGTTTTCAGTCCAAACTGCGTCCATGCTGGCGGAGGTATCTACAACAATGACGGTATGTTTACTTCCCCCCTGTACGAATATATACGGCCCCATTAACGCAAATACCAGAAGTGCCGCAACAAGCAATTGAAGCCATAGCAAGAGACGATTTTGGAGTTTCTGCCACGGACGGTTAGCCTCTATATTACGCAGCACCCTATTCCATAGAAAATGACTGGGCACGACTGTATCCAAGTATTTTCGCTTAAAAAGATACAGCGCAACTATTACCGGAATGGATAGACCAAACCATAACCCTGCCCAGGACATAATCCCCATGACATTCCCTCCTTTCATGTTTGTCTAGCTTCTCTATTCAAGTTCCTATAGCACCTGCAGTACGTAACGTATCGAAAATCCCTCTATCAAGAGGCAGATTAGTTGGAGCCTGCACATAACGAATTCCCCGTTCACTGCAAAATGACGAGATTTCCAATATATATTGCCTTAAGGCCTGCTTATAGGATTCCAAAATTTTACCGGTTAACGCAACCTCTTTACCAGTACCCAGCTCACTATCAATTAATCTCAAGTCTCCGCTAAATGCAGGATTCAGCTCCTCGGCAGATATCACGTGCACAAGTACAATATCCTGACCTGTCGCCTGAATCAAAGAGATAGCATCAGCTAATTCTCGGAATCCATCCTCCTGCCAAAAATCAGAAAATATCCATGTCATACCTGGGCGGCGTGGTATAGCTTCAGGTTTTCGTAGAGCTGTCGCGAGATTGCCTACATGCTTGTTCCCTTCCTGTTCAGCATCTCTACTCACGTCACCTTCAAAAAAGGAGAACAATCTTGATGCCGATGCCTTCCCGCGAATCGATGGCAAATACTTCTTTACCTCATCAGTACATAAATAGGCTTGCATACGATCATGACTTGCTAGTGCCATATATCCTACTGACGCTGCTAGTTGCTTTGCATACAGCAGCTTGTTTTGCTCGTCTTCGCCAAAATCCATCGAGGCTGAAACGTCAACATACAGGCTCACCGACAGCTCCTGTTCATCCCAATATTGACGGATAAATGGTCGCCCTGTCCGAGAATAGACACCCCAATCAAAACGCCTGATATCATCTCCCGGTGCATATTCTCGATAATCGGCAAATTCAAGAGAAGCGCCAAGACGACCAGAACGCCGTTTGCCCTGGGTCATCCCTCGCACTCTCCGGTTTGAAATAATAGACAGCCGTTCCAACTGCGGCAACAAAGACGGGGGAAGCAAATGAGTCATCATCTGTTGCCCTCTAATGATGCAATAATATCTTCAATTAATCGATCCGTGGATATTCCCATTGCTTGACCTTCAAAGTTTAAAAACAACCGATGCCGCAGAGCCGGTACTGCTACTGCCATTAGATCTCCGGTTGATACATGCCATCGTCCTTTAGAGAGCGCACGTACTTTAGCGACCGTCACCATCGATTGAATACCGCGAGGCCCAGAACCAAAGCCAACGTATTTCTTAACCGATTCAGGCGCCCCCGCCTCTTCCGGATGAGTCATCATCAATAATCGGATTCCGTAGTCCAGCACTTCATCAGCCAGAAGCACTTCTTTAGATGCGGCGCGTAAATCTAGCAGCTCACTCGCTGACGCCTGCTTGCCCGCCGTTGCCGGATGTGCTGAAGTCGTTCGAATAACGATTTCTTTTAATTCCTCTGGAGTAGGATAATTTACATTTATTTTGAGCAAAAACCGGTCAAGCTGAGCCTCCGGCAGAGGATATGTTCCTTCATTCTCCAACGGATTCTGAGTGGCCAGCACAAAAAAGGGCTGCGGAAGAACATGCGTTTCCCCACCTACAGTAACCGTCTGCTCTTGCATGGCCTCAAGCATGGCACTTTGGGTTTTGGGGGTTGCGCGGTTAATTTCATCCGCGAGCACAATGCTGCTAAAGATAGGCCCTGGCTGGAACACTGCATCTGTCGCTCCCTGAGGTCCAAATCGAATGACATTCGTACCCGTAATGTCACTTGGCATCAAATCTGGCGTGAACTGAATACGTGAAAAAGATAAATCAAGCGTATCTGCTATCGTTCGCACTAGCATCGTTTTACCAAGACCTGGTATACCTTCAAGTAGAGCATGTCCTCCTGCGAAGACGCACCAAAGTATTTGCTCTACTACATCCTGCTGACCAACGATCACGCGTTCGATCCCCTCACGCACGGCTGTAATCGTATTTTGCAGTGATTCTACCCCTTCCTTTGCCTCCAACATACTCTGTCCCCTTTCTGCATGATGCTCAATTGGTTCATGATAAGCTTCTATTAGCTTCTAATTTTCATTCTCTGTTCAGCAACTAACGTCCCGGATCTATCTCTACAAAATAATTTTCCACCAAACTCTGCATGCTTTGCGGCAGCTCGCTTCGTTCCAAGGAACGTTTAGCTTCTGTCGCATAGTCGCTATAAACCTCTTCATACGGACGACTTACCCCATCCAGGATCGGGGATTTTCCGCCTTTTTGCACATTTCCTCCTGTAGAAGGTCCTCCATCCTGCTGAACATTGCCGCTGCCCTTCAAATCACGGGGAGCAGTAATCAGCGTTCTTCCCCCGCTGCCAAGTCCTGCTCCTGCGGCTTTTCCGCTCCCTTGACCAGACCCTTGTCCTTTGCCTTCAGATGACCCATTTCCGTTCCCGCCTGATCCACTTCCGCCAGGTTGACCACTGCCTCCAGTACCGCTAGTTCCATTACCTGAATTCGAGCCTGTTCCATCCAAGCCCTCCGATGAATCTGAAGAATCTCCTGAGCTGGCATTGCCGCTAGATGCTAGTTGGTCTGCGGTCCCCCCCATGCTCCATGAATTAGATACAGCAAGCCCTGATGCCGCCATGTTATCTGCCAGGCCCATCCCCTGCTTCGCCAGAGCCATAGCCAACGCTTCCGCTGCCTCAGACTGTTCTGATTGCGATTGACTAGCTTCAATATTTTTTTGAAGAGCTTCTTCCAGCTGTTTTAGAGCTTGCTCCACTTCTTCTTGATTGCCTTTTCCAATAGCTTCTGTGGCCTTCTTCAAAGCTTCCGCCAATTGCTGTGCATCCTTATCATCTTTCGGAGCTTTATCAGCCAATTGCTTCAATTGCTCAACCAGCTCCTGTTTTTGCTGAGAATTCATCTTTGACAGCTTATTTCGCAACGATTTCATTTCTTCTGATAAGGCTTCCGAATTTTTCTTTTGTAAACTCTCTGACAGCCCCTCAGTTAAGGAATTTTTCTTCCATTCATCCAGCCAGGATTGTCTGTTTTGTTCTTTAAGCTCCAGCTTATCCGACATTTCCTTAAGCTTTTTCATGGCCGTTTCAACATCGCTTAGCATTTTTTCCGGCTCTTTGCTCTCCGATATCGAATTTCTTAAGTTCATCAATTCCTGGTTTAACGGTTCCCGTTGTATAGGGTCCAGCTTGTAAGTCTCCAATTCCTTGATCCGCTGCTCCGTTTCCTGCTTCTGCGTATTGGCCCATTCCTTTTCCTTATTTTGCTGAGCCAATATTTCGTCCATAGGACTAGGGAGGATTACAAGCAGAGCTAACAAAAGAATTCCTGTTGCAGCGGCAATCCACCACTTACGCCTACGGGGAGCTGGAAGCTTCCGCTTCATTTGAATTAGATACTCTTCACCATATCTGATCGCCTGATTGCGCTGCATCTGAGCTGGGAGAGATTCCGACTTGGCAAAAGACAGAGCGGTTGTCATGGCATCGAGCTGCTCCCCTTCAAAACTGCCTCTATCCATCGTTCTCGCAGCTTCGATCGCTGTTATTTTGCGAAAATATCCCCACAAGCAGCCTGCTGCCAGAAATAACACAAAACTAGCTGACGCATAAACCCAAAGGCCATGTATCGGCCAGAAACGTCCTGCAAAAAACCATAGAATCGCTGCAACAATACCCGAGAGCACACCATACCAAAAGCCTTCTATTACCCTAAGCCACTGTAACCGTCGGATAACACTATGAATTTGGCGGGTTATAATTTTCATATTGTCCGAGATTTGCTCCAAGCCTCTCTCCCCCCTCTTCTATTTATTTTGATAGGATTTTGAGCAAAGTTGCTGCAAAAGTGCATGAATTTACTCTAAAGCTTACGTGTCCAAAAAAATTCCTGCAAAAATGCATCTTTATCCCACTCAATCTTCAATATGAAGCAAAATACAAAGAAATTGCTGCACTTTCGCAGGCATTTGCTCCAAATTCACCCATCCGGCTGAATATTACTGCATAATTCAGGCTGTTGAGATACCCCTACTTTTAAACTTAGTATCGAAAGAAAAATGAAAATGAAGATGTAAAATACTATACGAAATCTTGTGCATATTCGAGATAGTCCTTCTGGAAAGGTGGAGGGCTATCTTCTTAATGTTCTGTGCAGTTGCGGTTAGCAACGCTTGAATCTGTACATTTTCTCTGCCCCGAAACCGGCAATAGCGAAGCCCGTGGAGCACTTTGGCATCCGCGAAGCTTCGCTCTATAGTTTGGCATCGTATGGCGTAAGCGGCTTTTCCTGCATCACTTTGCCGGTATTTTGCTACTTTTTCCTTGTCGCTCTCCCAAATGTGGCGTTGTACGGTTCGTTG
>NZ_FNBG01000002.1:189083-331952 GCF_900102215.1 Fontibacillus panacisegetis | reverse complement strand
AATCTGGGAAGAGTTAAAGGCTAAGGCTAAAAAGACCCTTGAGGATGATGAAAAATCTGCGATTTATGCTCGGCGTAAAATCGAGGTAGAGAGCGTATTTGGTCACATCAAGGGCAACAGGTCGTTCCGTCGCTTCTCCTTGCGAGGGCTTGGCAAGGTTCATACGGAGTTCGGGATCGTGGCTTTGGCCCACAACCTACTAAAAGTGGCAGGCATCCGCCTCGCTGCATTCCTGCAAAAGCAGGCACACAAAAAGGCTGGACGGAAAACCTTACGTTTTTTCACCCAACCTTTTTATTTTGGGGATTTATCGGACAGCCCCTTCTTTCTATTCTAATAAGTCTACAATTTGACCCAAGCAACAAGTCCATCCGGTTGATCAGGATTAATGCCCTGACGTTCGGCATTTGTTAAAGCAACGATTTGCGGAATGAAGATAAATGGAATACCTTGTACGGCAACATCTAATCTGTTGTTCATCAATTATAGCTATTGAAATGCCTCCCCATCGTTAGATGTTATATAACAACAGAACGTGCAGCGATGGTCGAGAACGATGAAAGTGTTTTCGTTTTTTTTCATCAAAACCTAAGTTACTTTCCCCGTACATGCACTTCTAGGCCCCCGCCCACATACAATGTAGAACTGAACTTCACTGTGGGCTGGAGCGGGGCATTCCCCTTCGGCTAATCGACATGGGGGTGCCTGTTGACATGGAATTGTTTTCGACGATTGCACTGTTTATTAAGCAGCTTACGTTACTCGTATCATATGTAAAAAACAATGCGTTTCCTCAGCCGTTAACGGAAGAGGAGGAGACGAAGCATCTTCAACGAATGGCCGAAGGTGACCCGGTTAGCCGCAATATATTAATCGAGCATAACCTGCGTTTGGTGGCGCATATTGTCAAGAAATTCGATAACACAGGCGAGGACCTTGAGGATCTCATCTCCATCGGCACGATTGGATTGATCAAGGCAATCGAGAGCTTTCGCCAGGGTAAAGGGACAAAGCTGGCTACCTTCGCGGCCCGTTGTATAGAAAACGAAATCCTCATGCACTTGAGATCACTTAAGAAAACTCGCAAGGACGTCTCTCTCCACGACCCAATAGGAACTGACAAAGAAGGCAATGAGATCACACTTATCGATATCCTTGGAACTGAGGCAGACGATGTAGTCGATCGTGTTCAGCTTAAGATGGAGAAGAGTAAAATTTACCGGAACCTAGATATTTTGGACACTCGTGAGCAGGAAGTCATTAAAGGAAGATTCGGGCTAGAGCATGGGGGAGAAGAACGGACGCAGAGAGAGATCGCAAAAGAGCTCGGGATTAGCCGCAGCTATGTGTCGCGGATTGAGAAACGGGCGCTGATGAAGCTGTATCATGAGTTTTATAAGAAAAAGTAGCAAGGATTGATTGGTTTCTTAAATAACGTTCTGATCGGGAATCATTACACTAGTGTCCAATGTTATACTGCATAATGAAGTATCAAAAAGAAGCCAAGCTTAATAGGCTTCTTTTTGATGTATGGAGAGAAAATTTCAACAAATATTGATTTTATAAAAAAAACGATTTATAGTCTATGTAATAATTTTCACAAATATTTAATCTACCTAAGAGTAAAGAAAGAAGTGTTACCATGTTTTTGAAAAAATTAACTTTTCCTATCATTATCATATTTTTACCATACATATTTTTTGATGTTTTATTGCCTTTATATACAAAAGAGTTAGGATATACTACATTTCAATTTACAATTTTAGTTTCTGTGTTTTCTATATCACAATTAATTATGCGGCTTTTACTTGGCAGGGTGTCAGATCAATATAGTCGACGCTCAGTATTTATAGTTTCTTTGTTATTCTTTGTCGCAGCATATCTGGCATTTTCTGTAGCAGATAGTTTATGGATCTTAGTAATTGCCAGAGTGGTTTACGGTATCGCAAGCATTTTGCTTACCATTTCAATATTCGGAATGATAACAGATACAAATGATAATTTTGCGCAAAAGTTGGGGCGTTTTGATAGCAATAGAAATCTCGGTGGGTTTATTGGTGTTGGATTGAGTTTTTATATATTAAGTAATTATGAGCTGTTAAATGGGTGGAAAGTATTATTTGTAGTTTGTGGAGCAACTGCTGCGATTGCATTTATTTACTCTTTAACGTTACCTAAGCGATCGGAGTCTCAACGCAATATTAATTCAAATCGAGTTGTTTTATCCCCGGAGAAACGCAAAATCTGGATGGTTAATATGCTTTTTTGTTTGATATCCAGTATGATTGTCGTTTTATTAATACCATACTTACAGGCTGTATTTAATGCAGAGATTAAAGAAATTGCAATTACATTTATTTTGCCTATGCTTGCTTCAGCTTTTTTAGGTTCTTTTTTAGGTAAACTTGGAGATCATATGGGTTATCGAAAGGCGATTACTCTATCGACTATTATTTCTGCTCTAACCATTTCAGCCTTGGAGGATTTTTGTTCGATTCATTTGGCTATACAACTCCTTATATAGTATTTGTGGTAAGCATGCTCTTGTTTATTCCACTCATCTTAACTATTCTCCCAAAAGATAAAACGGTTATCGAGGAAAAGAGAGGGTAAAAGAATGATCGAGCTAGAGAATAAGTACTACTACAAGGCGCTGCCTCTGCTTCGCCAAGTGGAAATTAACACAATGTTCGCCGAAGTAGTGTTAAACCATGATATTTCAGGCAGTGTTTATGTCGATTGCTTGGATAATCCACGGACTTTTTATGTGGTTCATTCCTATGGAATGTCATTGTTGTTTGGTGATTTGGGAAATGAAGCTTTTATGGATAAACTTTATCACTATGTAACTAACCAGTCGGCAACAAGGCATCAGGTAGAATGGCTGCAGACTGATCCGGCGGGACGGTGGAGTGAAGTGATGGATTCTATGTTACTTACATATAACGGTCAGTTGGAGAAAAGCGGTTTATTACCTGAAGAAATTGAACGGAAAAGTATTCTAAGAAACACCAGAGTTAATTTCAGCTTTCATCGTGATGCCTACCTTGAGTCAAAACAAAACTTCCCGAAGCATGGTGAGCCGATTATCTGTGTGACTAAAGAACAGTTTTTGACCCAAACCGGTTCTGTCATTCCCAGTTTCTTTTGGCGGGATGAAGAGCATTTTGCCAAGGAAGGTGTAGGTTATTCTCTACTGAGGGATGGAAAGATTGCTTCTACTTCATTCTCGTCATGCCGAACGGGGAATCAATTGGAGATCGGAATTGAGACTGCAGAAGCCCACAGAGGTAAAGGATATGCATTATCTGTATGCTCCGCGTTAATTGATCATTGCCTGGAACATGATTTGGAGCCCGTGTGGGCTTGTCGTCTGGAAAACCAGGGTTCCTATTATCTTGCGCAAAAATTAGGTTTTCGCCCTACAGTAACCTTGCCTTATTATCGATTGCCGTTAGGGTGAGATGTCACTTGGAATTTTGGCCCTCTTTTATTCAAACTTCGTAACAAAGATCATTGACCTCAGAGACAGAATTGTTATAGCTTCTTAAAGGATATTTATTCAAGGTTAATGATAAAGGGGAAAAAGGATGAAATATAAGTCATTAGAGCTGGTGAGGCCACAGGTTTATGAGCTTGAGGGTCTGGAGGTCGGGGTTACTTCTGGCTGTAATTTTCGATGTGATTATTGCTGTGCATATGAGAGAAATGACGGAAATAGTATTGATGCCAAAGAAATTATTAGAGTTCTAGATCAGCTCCCATCACTTAAAAGAGTGCGCTTGTCCGGTGGAGAGGTTACGTTAAAGTATGATGATTGCCTTGAAGTAGTAAGCTATTGTACGTCTCGAGGGATTTTGACGCAGCTTAATTCCAATGGAAGTTTATTAAGTCAAAAGCGAATCGACAGATTAGTAAATGCGGGCTTAACTACCATTCATATTTCCTTTAATTTTGTTACGGCTGAGGGCTTTTCAAACTATTATCACCTTCCTCAGAGTGTGTATCACAAAATTCGGGAGAATATTACGATATTTGCTCACTCAGGTGTAAATACCGTGCTGGAAACGCTGCTTTTTAAAGAAACGGAGCATCACTTAAATGAAATTAATGACCATGTCTATGAAATGGGAGTTCGAACTCACGAAATTCAGAACAGCATCATTATGAATCATAGTGGTTGGAACGCGATCGCTGCCCAGGAAAGCTTGAAGAAAGCAGTAAATGATCTTATCGCCCACAAAAAAGAAGATATGGTGTTATATTTCACTTGCATGGATCGTTTTATGGAGGAGCTTGGATTTCAGGAGCAGGAGAACGTGTACTTCGCTCATTGTATCGAAGGGAAAACCCAGCTGCATTTGCATGGCAATGGCGATATTCTTATTTCAGAGCTTTGTCACCCGGTTATTATCGGCAATATATATGATGGTACGTCGCTAGCCAATATATATAAGGAGATGCCGACTGCTTTACAGCAATTCCTTGATCAGGAGCCTTGCCCAGCCAGAGACGCTTTATTTCCAAAATGAACATGTTAGCATAAAATACAAAAAAGCCAGCGTATAATCGCTGGTTTTTTCAACATATTTATTATAGTGGCAGATTTGTTGTGTATATATGGAAAACCTCGATCTTATTCCAAATGCTTTTCCAATTCTTCTTAACAATACGCTCCTCGTCTTCATTTTTTATTATCAAAACCTTCCCGCCCAAACGTATATTCTTATTATATCTGATTCCATTAAAATAAATAATTGATACTATATAACATGAATATGACATGATATTTGTGTATTTGAGTGTTTGATGTTAAATAACTTGACATATAACTTGGATTTGAAATAAGATGAAAGAAAAATTCCATTTAAAGGGAAGGGAGGGGGAGGTATATGCAGCCTTCGGACAGCAGTAAAAGCTGGAATTCGTATCAATCGCATTTGTTCTATGATGAAATGTTTGAAAAAAACGGAACGGTACGGCCACATTATAGTAAGGTGTTTCGTCAGTTTCAGAAATCTCCTTATCAGCAGCTAGCTGATCGGCAGCAAGCATTCGACCGTATGATTATGGAAGAAGGTATTACATTTACGGTTTACGGAGAATCGTCAACTGATTCTCTCGAAAGAACCATTCCGTTTGATCTGCTGCCTCGAATCATTCCTAAAAAGGAATGGCTGGTCATTGAGCGGGGAATGATTCAACGCGTCAAGGCATTGAATCTGTTTCTGTACGATATTTATCATGGCCAAGAGATTGTAAAAGAAGGCATCATCCCCCGACGTTTGGTCATGACGAATAAATATTTTCGCTATGAAATGATGCATCTGGACATTCCAAACAATGTATATATTACTGCTTCCGGAATCGACTTGATTCGTAATGATCAAGGCCAGTATTTGGTGTTGGAAGATAATTTGCGATCCCCCTCCGGCTTTTCCTATTTGTTTAAAAATCGATCCTTGATGAGCAGGCTGTATCCTGAGCTTATGTTCTCCCATCCAGTACAGGAAGTGGAGCAAAGTCTGGAAGCTTTTCTTAAGATGCTTCGCAGTCTGGCGCCTGGAGGGGCCTCTAAGCCGGTCATTGCTCTTATGACGCCGGGATGTATGAATTCGGCATACTACGAGCACACTTTTTTAGCCCAGCAGATGGGCATTGAATTAGTAGAAGGCAGCGATCTTGTTTGTCGCGATCAATATATATACATTCGAACCTTGAATGGATATAAAAAGGTAGATGTGCTTTATCGGCGAATTGACGACGAATATTTGGACCCGTTAGCCTTTAGACCGGATTCGCTGCTTGGCTGTCCAGGCTTGATGAATGCTTATCGGGCGGGGCATATAGCGATTGCGAATGCACCGGGAACAGGGGTAGCTGACGACAAGGCGATGTACTCCTATGTTCCGCAGATGATTCGTTACTATTTGAACGAGGAACCGATTTTATCTAATGTTCCGACCTATTTGCTGGATCGTCCAGAAGAACGGGAATATGTATTGGAGCGGCTGGATGAAATGGTTGTAAAAGAAACGTCCATGTCGGGCGGGTATGGCATGCTGATCGGACCTGCTGCTACAGAAGAAGAACGGAGCCTGTTTAGTGAAAAAATACTGCAGAGCCCTGGAAACTATATCGCTCAACCAACGGTTAAGCTATCGACTTCTCCGGTATTGCAAAATGGTAAGCTGGAACCTCGTCATATCGACCTGCGCGGCTTTGTGCTCAATGGAGACAATGTACATGTTATTCCGGGAGGGTTAACGCGTGTAGCAATGCAGGAAGGTTCGCTTGTCGTGAATTCCTCGCAAGGGGGCGGATGCAAGGACACTTGGGTGCTGACTAAATAACAGGACTAAAGAGATAAGGAGGATGACTCTATGTTGAACCGGACCGCTGAAGCACTTTTATGGATCGGACGATATACCGAGCGCGCAGAGAATCATGTCCGATTGATTGATGTCTTGTATCATTTACGGGAGAACGAAGAGGACGATGAGTGTAGCGTATGGCATCGCTTAGTCAACGCGGTTGGGAATCCGGAGGCATATGAACTAAAGTATGGCGAATATGAAGAGATAGCGGCTTTGAATCACGTGATTTTTGACAGGGAACAGCCGAATTCGTTGTTTTCTTGTATCTCTCAAGCAAGAACGAATTTGAGAAATATTCGGGAGAAAATTCCATCTGAGCTATGGGAAGTTATGAATGGTTTCTTTCTGTGGCTGAAGGATTCCACCGTCGAGCAAATGCTGCAGCAATCGCCACATCTATTTTTTCGCAGGATCAAGGAGTCACTATCTACTTATCAGGGAATGAGTCAGTCCATTTTGTATCGCGATGAGTATTATCAATGGTCGGAATGCGGTCGTTACCTGGAACGATGTGAGAACACACTTCGTTTGCTGACAGCCATTTGCGATGATCGTTCCGTCAGCCACGTAGCTGAACATTTCTCTTTGAGACTTCAGTCGGTATTGCAAGTAGCAGGCGGATATGAAGGATTTCGCCGTCAAAATAGTGATAATGTCGATCCTGAAGCAGTAGCGGCTTTTATGATTACCGACGGATATTTTCCTCGCTCGATTCATTTTTCCGTTCGTATGCTGAAGGAGCGGCTGGAAGCTATTCAGCGGGGTAACAGCTCCCGCATTAAAGATACACGGTTGAATAAGCCGCTCAAGCTTGCCGGAAAAATGAGCTCAGATCTTGAAATGCTGGATGACAGTGATTTAGCGCCGGATCGCCTTGGTGATGCCCTTCGAGGACTGAGCCGTTCTACTGAGCAAATTGGAGTGACGATCAGCTCTCTATTTTTTCAGGAGGAACGGGAGGTCATCGCTTGAAGCTGGAAATTATGCACACAACAAGGTATACGTACGAGGGTCCGGTGACGGACAGTGTCAATGAGATCAGGCTTACTCCTCGCACCAATTATCGTCAAGCCTGTTATCACCAAAGTATTGCTATTGAGCCAAACGCCGCGCTGTATACTTACGAAGACTATTTCGGAAATCGCGTGCATGCTTTCACGGTAAATCAGGAGCATCGGGAGCTGGTTATCAGGACTCGTTCAACAGTTGTTACGAGGGATCAGGAGAGCTGGCTGCGTGAAAGGCTGGACTCCGAAAGTGAACAAATGATGCTGGATGATGAGTCCTTTCAGAATCGCTACATGGAATTTCTGCTGAACACTCCGTATACACTTGCGGATCACGCTGTCGTAGATTATATGAACAGCATTGAACCGGAGGAGAAAGGGATGCTGGAATGGGTGATCGAGCTGTCTGACCGTATTCGCAAGGATTTTAGGTATAGTCCTAATTCCACGCAGGTGAATACAACTGTGCTTGAATTTTTGGGGATAGGAGAAGGAGTCTGCCAGGATTTTGCTCATTTGATGATCGCTGTATGTCGCGCCAGAGGAATTCCGGCCAGGTATGTGAGCGGCTACCATTTCGTAGGTGATTTACAGTCACCGACAGCCGACTTTGAACAAGCGTCTCATGCATGGGTAGAAGCGCACATCCCGGGAATTGGATGGATCGGCTTTGACCCGACCAATAACGGAATGGTGAATTGGCGGTATGTTAAGCTGGGACACGGGCGAGACTATCACGATATCGTTCCTGTAAAGGGTGTCTATTTTGGCAATGCAGCGCATCAGCTTCAGGTTACTGTGGATGTCAAGAAGCTGTAATTGAACGATAAAAAGCTCCGGGCAACCGGAGTTTTTTTAAAAATATCAGAAAGCATAACTTTCGATGGAGTGCAGAGTGTCTTTAGCAGTGGATCGGCACAAAATCAGGAAAAGCATGCAAAATACAGTTTTATTTAAAGTAGACATGAAAGAATGAGCAAAAGCCTGCGAATGTGCAGGAATATTATCGGAATGGTCTAGATTGAAGAGGAATGTTAGAAAAAGCCTGCACATTCGCAGTAATGCAGCGTATTTAGAGACTTTACATAAACAAAGCCTGCACATTCGCAGGAATTCTGCATCATGACTCAAAAGTATGTTGAATAAATGGGATTACTATCGCTATTTTGAAATTTCCATACGCTTGCTGAACGTGCACCATAGGTATAAAATTTAAGGCAGATGTTACGATCGAGGAGGATTACATAGATGAAGAGTGGAATGGAAAGCAAGTTAATAGAGTCTATTACTGCGAAAATTACAGAGGTTCGTCGACATCTTCATCGTCATCCCGAGCTGTCAAATGAAGAATTTGCGACTACAGAGTACATTAAAAATTTGTTAGAAGAGGCGGGAATACGCATCGCGGATTATCACCTCAAGACCGGGGTTGTTGCCGAAATAGGCGGAATAAATGGTGGACCAATCATCGCACTGCGTGCTGATATCGACGCACTTCCCATTCACGAAGAGACGGGGTTGCCGTTTGAATCACAAATCGCTGGTAAAATGCATGCGTGCGGACATGATTTTCATACTGCTGCTCTAATAGGTACAGCACTGCTGCTCAAAGAATGGGAGCATGAGCTGCAAGGGACGGTTCGTCTGTTGTTCCAACCTGCAGAGGAAAATGCGACAGGAGCCAAACAGGTAGTAAAGAGCGGGGCGCTTGAAGGTGTGAAGGCTGTGTTCGGTATGCATAACAAACCGGATCTGCCAGTGGGTACGATTGGAATTAAATCGGGACCTCTAATGGCTGCTGCCGATGGCTTCGTGATAGAGATAGAAGGGAAGGGTTCGCATGCGGCTGTTCCTGATGCTGGCATAGATCCGATTGTCACGGCTTCGCATATCGTTACTGCGCTTCAATCTATTGTTAGCCGCAACGTTAGCCCTCTACAAAGCGCTGTAATAAGTGTTACTCAAATTCATAGCGGAAATGTCTGGAATGTCATTCCTAAGCAAGCATTCATGGAAGGAACGATACGTACCTTTGATAACGAAGTACGGTTGTGTGTTATGGAGCGTTTTGTTCATGTTGTTGAAGGTGTAGCTGCTGTATTTGGTGCGACTGCTTCCGTAAGGTGGATTGAGGGTCCGCCTCCAATCGCCAATGATGTCATTTTGGCAGAGCTCGCTGACGTTACAGCGATAGAGCTGGGATATGAGTCTATTGTTCCAATCCTTTCTTCCGCTGGCGAAGACTTCGCGGTGTATCAACAGACAACTCCTGGTCTATTTGTGTTCATGGGGACCTCGGGTACTCAGGAATGGCATCACCCAGCATTCACATTGGATGAAGAAGCGCTGCCAGTTAGCATTAACTTCTTCGCTAATTTAGCGAAACGTGCGCTTAGTCAGTTATCCTCTTAACATAATGATGCAACTAAACAAAGGCTGCCTCTATTAGTAAAACTACTTCAAGGCAGCCCTTTTTTATGCGCGTTATTTTATAAATTCAACCGTATAGCCTTTTTTCTTCAGTTGGTCGAGCACCATATCTTTAGTAACAAAATGAGCGGCCCCGATAACTACAAAGTGAGTTGACTTGCCTTCAGCCTCGAGCAGATCAGCTAATTTATTCGCCATGTTCTTGTCACGATCTCCCAATAAACGTTGGCTCTCAGGGTTATCGCTGACAGAATCGCTAATCAGGAATGATTTGCTGAATGCATTCAAATCCCCTTTTGCCCATTGCAACTGAGCTTTCCTAAATTCTTCAGGCAGGTTTATATCATCGGAGGATTCATCTAATAGAGCATCTAGGATTTGGTTAAGCTCTTTCTCCTGTTGTTCAGGAGCTACATTGCTGAGGAGGTCTCCCTGAAACTTCATACCTTCCAGTTCATGAACCGGCTTACCGGATAAAATTGCACTTGTAATGAGGTACATATCCACTCCAAGCGTAGAAGCTTGGCTTAGCTCGTCCGGAGACTTCAAAAATGATAATAGAGATAAGCTAGTAGTGATCGCCCAAGGCTTAATCGTGTCAAAAGTATTTGCTGGCAGATTCAGCTTGGTCGTGATCTTCTGCAATTTTTTATACGTTTCTTTGGAGACATGGTCTTTCAGGGTAGTTCCATCATTATATATTTGTAATTGTTGAAAATAGGCCATAGTCTCTTGATCACCTGATAGTAGATTAGCTTCTACCCAATGTGAATCGATCCTTACAACAATTAGATCCTGCGAAAAATTCCTCGCTCTAAACCAAGAACCTCCTCGACATCGTCCATTTCAATGATCAGCAAACCTGCTTCAGTTCCATGTCGTTGAGCAATTTGGGGTAGATTAATTCCCATTACGTTGGCATCAGTGGATCGAATGAGATCTTCCATCAGCACTGAGACGGCAAGCAGGTCTCCAAAATCCTCTGTCTCAAACGGCTCGAACGGCGATGCAATAGGCACATATAAGGTCTGTGACCAGTCAAGCTCATTGGAGCTAGCTAGAATAATAAGTTTTAAGGGTCGAAACGCATCACTATAAAAATCACAAAAAGCGGCTATTCGCATGTTACATGCCTTTCTTTTTTACCTAATTGTCGATCCAGTTGATCTAAAATTCGTTTTGTTTCGCTCGACCATCCTGTCTCCTGATTGCGTTTCTGACGGTCCGCTTCCCTAGCGGCCGCCACAAGACTGCCATGCAGCATGCGACGCTGTATTTGATCCAATCGCTGCTCTGCTAAATCGAGTGGAACACGAAATATGTCTGACAGGTAACTGATTGCCTCATGCCTATGGTCGGGAACCGGAAGCTTGGCGAACATAAAAAAAGGAATTGCGGCGTATAGTACAAATTGGTCGGCTTCCTGCTCCTGGGCACGCTTGAACTGCTGGGACATAAATCTTTGATCTCCTGCATGCCGAAGCACATGACATAATTCATGAAAAAAGATAATCCTGGCGGTCAGCTCATCAGCATCCTTATTCAAAAAAATGACTCGGTCTTCATTGTCAGAGAAAGAAGGACAGCGTTCATACAGCAGATCCACTCCAAAAGAGTCCGCAATACGCTCAATATCGTTATGATGGGGATCAATAATCCCGTGATCCAAGTATTTTGTAGTAATCCATTGCTCAAGCGGAGTCTCCTTATAATAAGAAACTAACATAATTTCACCCCAAAAAAGAGAATATATGTTCGATTATGTACTGAAAATAAGAGCCCTTAGCAAAGGGCTTAATAATAATGATTCGCCATATAGAGTTCAAATCCTTTTTTTATTTATCCCTCGTCCAGCAGTTTTTTCTTCTGCTCTCGATATGCTTTGAGGGCGGCTTCCATCATAGCAATCTCATCGTCTGTATAAGATTCAGGCCCACCGTAAAAAGATAGATTAGTCGCTTTATCCAGTGGTGAAGAATCCAGTGTACGACCAAGCAAATAATCTCCATTCGTATCCAGAGCATCTACAATCCGTCTCAGGGATTCAGGGTCTGGCTTACGGTCATTGGTCTCATATCTCGACAGCTGTACAACCGTGAGACTTGCCATTGCAGCTAAATCCTTTTGATTTAAATTCTTCTGCTCCCTAAGGGTTTTAATACGATCACCCAGCGTTCCCATAGCTACTCCTCATTTTTTTACTGTTTAATTAAAGTATATCATGATATTACCGAATTGGTAAAGTTGCGAGAGGAGATTTTATTACCAAAAAGGTAATTTTTGAGATTGACATTGCCAAATTGGTAAATTATAATCGAGATACTCACGAAAATATATTAAATATTGGAAAAATTAGAGTTTGGGACAGGAGTTCATAAATCAGAAAATTACCAATTTGGTAAACAGAAAATTATCAAGCTTCATTTTATTAGTATAGGAGGAATCCTGATGGGAAGAAGACGTACGAATATATTATTGAAGACATATAACACATTGCCTATTAATCAATCCGCAACCCGAGCAGCCGTTGAAGAAAGATTGGAAGAAGTACGCCAGTATCGGCAGCTTGGATTTTTCCGGCAGGAGGCCAGCATAACAGCAAGCTACGAGCCAAGATACCACGGCAGTACCTTTGTAATTAATAAACCTTCAGAGAATCTCGCTATTCGAAATGTAGATAAGGAAACAGAATTAATTAGAAAGTCAGAGCTGCTGGATAAAGCCATGAAGCTATTGACAGCAGATCAACGAGAGGTCATTGAACGAAGCTATCTGGATGATGAAGGGGAGTATGATTTTATCAGCTGCGGCGAGATGGGTATCAGCGACAGAACCTATAGACGAATTAAGGCTAGCGCCATCATCAATTTAGCGATAGCCATGAGGTTAGAAATATATGAAGAGCAGAATAATGTGGGACAAGCTAATAGGTAAAGCTTATCGTTGAAGTTCTTCAACCGATTCGTTCTGTTTTCTTATCTAAATATTGCTTGTCCAGCGGATAGAGGAATGCGGCGATTAAACCTGCGACAATGAACAGCTCGGGTGCCAATGTCATCGTGGTTCGGATAGTCATTTGCGCTGGGCCGCTCTGGATTTGATTGGGCACATACCCGGCGGCTTCCAGTAGGATTCCGATCAGAAAAATGGCCAGTGAATTGGATGTTTTCATAAAAAACGTCATGATCCCGGAATACAGTCCTTCAAGCCTTACGCCTGTTCGTAGCTCATCCCCATCCAGCACGTCAGGAAGCATGGACCAAGGGACCACATGGGCGACGCCATAACCGATACCAACGACTGCACCTATCAGATAGACAAGATAGGATGGCGAATCCGGTGTAAGCAGCATCCAGGCCATCTGGCTCACCGCCCAGAGGAGAAGACCCCAGATGATAGTTTTTCTTTTGCCTATAGCCTGGGATACCTTCGTCCACAGAGGTAGTGTTACCACTCCTGCGACGATGACAGTAACCAGCAGGTACGACATTTCCTCTTCACGGTTAAGCCAGTATTTCATGTAATAAATTACGAAGCCTTCAATAACGTTGGATGCCGCATAGCAGCCGACATAGAGCAGCAGGAGGAGGCGGAATGGCCGGCTTGCCAAGGCAAACCGGATTTCAGTCCCGAAGCGGGAAGTCCTTAGCTGGACTGGAATGTCCTCGCGCTCCCTTGTCCGAAAGAACAGCAGCAGCGGAATTAGAACGATAAACAGCCCGACAGCAAGCCCCATGATCCGATATCCCTGGAAAGCATCAGTATAGCTATCTGCAATCATTTTGGGAATTACCGCGGCAACAAGCCCCATGATTAATTGAACGGCGATCCGGTAGTTGTTGACACTGGTCCGCTCGTTATAATCTTCCGTCAGCTCCGCAACAAGACTAAGATACGGCACGTAATAGAGCGTTAATGTGGTCATAAACAGCATGTAGGTGGCAGTGAAATAAATGGCATTTAAAGTTTCAGTGCCAGCTCCAGGGTAACTCCACATGAGGAAAAACAACAGGCCTATCGGAATTGCGGAAAGGAACAAAAATGGTCTTCTCCGTCCCCACTTCGTGCGCGTGCGATCCGTTACGATCCCCATAATAGGGTCGATAAACGCATCCCAGATTCGACCAATCATAAAGATACCTCCGGCGAGTGTAGGTGATAATCCGATATAATCCGTCAGAAAAAACAGATAGTACATGCCAATCACCGTGATCGTAATGACATTTACGATTTCACCTGAACCGTATAACAGCTTGGTATTCCAGCGCAGTTTCCCGGCCGGAGTGGGGCTCGCCTGTCCCGAAGAACGGACTTCATGTGAGGAAAAAGGTTCTTGGCCGTCCGATAAAGTAGGCATCGTTCATGGACACTCCCTTGATATATTGGTTAATGCTTACGGGTCATGGAACTAAGGTAATCCCGCATGAATCCATGAGCCAGGCTTTTGTCCGGCAGGCTGCCAACCATGCCATACATCGCTGTGGAACCTTCCGAATAAGCTTCTGGATGACCCGTTACCGCTTCAATTGCCTTCTGCACATCGTGAATGAATGCATCCACGCTCTCCCTGTGTGCTTGCGTTACCATAAAGTGCAGGCTCGGCGGCAGATGCTGGCGGTCCATATGCCACCCTTTGCTCTCCAACTCATCGGCAACAGCGTAAAGGTTCAACTCTTCGGAACCGACAGCAAAAACGCTCATTTGGGGATTCCCCAGGATATGCAGGCCGGGTATTGCGGCTAGAGCCTCTTTGAGCCTGCGGGTGATTTGCAGGGTAGAATCCGCAAGACGGCTGTAGCCGTCTTGTCCAAGATAATTCAGCACCGCCCAAGCGGCGGCGATCGCACCTCCCGGTCGTGTACCTGCCATGGTAGGGGAAGCAAACAAGCCGCCCGGCCAGTCGCTGCGGACATAGAATTGGTGCTGGCGGTACGCGTCTTCACGGTACAGGACAACAGATGCACCTTTTGAAGCATATCCGTATTTGTGGAGATCGGCGGATATCGAGGTTACGCCAGGAACACGGAAATCGAAGTCCGGCACCGGCTCACCGATTTTTTTGAGAAATGGCAGCATAAATCCTCCCAGACAAGCATCCACATGAAAAGGGATTTGATGGTCAATAGCGATACTTGCCATTTCTTCGATAGGATCCATGACGCCATGTGGATAGGCGGGAGCAGAACCAACAAGCAGAATCGTATTGGCGTTAATCAGCTCTTTTGTCATGGATATATCTGCGAGATACTCCTCCGTTAACGGAATGTATACGGCTTTGATATCGAAATAAGCCGCGGCTTTGGAGAATGCCGGATGAGCCGTGACCGGAAGAACCATCTCCGGCTGGCGGATTTCCGGGCGAATGGCCCGGGCATAGTCCCTTGCTGTTTTGACAGCCATCAGAATACTTTCCGTGCCCCCTGAGGTCATGTTTCCGACCGTTTCGCCTCCTCCGCCGAGCAAATCCGCTGTCATTGAAACCACTTCTGTCTCCATTTGCCGCAGGGAAGGGAAAGCCCCGGGGTTGAGTCCGTTCTCTTGAGAGAATAGCTGGTATGCCTGTCTGGTCAAATCAGAAATATCTTCGCCCCCGTAATATACCAGACTCCAGGTTCTGCCATCACGCCAATTGGCATCCTGCCCACGCAAATCTTGCAGTTGGTCCAGAATCTCTTTCTTCGCCTTGCCGGTTGTGGGAAACTGAAGTTGTACCATAGTGAACACTGCCTTTCCTAATAGATTGCTACTGCGTTACACACCTGCCGTTGTAATGTTGAAATCGATTCCCTGCTGTGCGTATACTTGGCGGCCGCCGATAATTGTTTGCAGAACGGTGATGTTATGTAAACTCAGCGGATCTGCGGTCAGTGGATTGTCAGCGAGTATTACCAGATCGGCCAGCTTGCCGACTTCAATAGAGCCCTTGTCATTCTCCTCGAACGCCTGCCATGCGGCATCTATAGTGACAGCGCGCAATGCCTGATACGGTGTGATCCGGTATTCGGGTCCGAGTTCCCGGCCGCTGGCTGTAAGCCGATTGACCGCAACGGATACCAAATGCAGGGGAGAAGGCGGAGTGATCGGCGTGTCGTTGTGGAGCGAGAACCGGATGCCCCGATCCACTGCTGAGCGAAGTGGACTGATCCGGCGTGCCCGGTCTTCGCCCAGATAAATATCACGGTGGTCATCACCGAAATAATAGACATGATCATTGAAGAAGGAGGGTGTGATTCCTAATTCCTTCATACGGTCCAATTGATCTTCTCGTACTGACTGGGCATGTTCGATACGGTGGCGGGCATCCGGACGCGGTAGCCGCCGCTGGGCTTCGCCGATGGCGTACAGCACATCATCAATGGCCGCGTCGCCGTTGGCATGGATGACCACCTGGCGTCCGGCCGAATGAACAGCGAATACAGCCTGTGCCAGTTTCTCCCGATCCAGCATAGGAAATCCTCTGTACAGCGGATCGTCCTCGGACGGCAGGTGATAAGGATTCGAGAGCCAGCCGGTGTATCCCTGGATAGAGCCGTCCTGAAACAGCTTGGCTCCTTGCGATTTGACCGGGCCGAGTTCGTATTCGACAAGATTCGGAGCATAATCCGACTGAAAGAGCGGAATACTGATCAGCCTGAGATCCAGCAGTTTGCGATTGTAGGCATCCACGAGCGGCTCTGGATCTATGCCTACCGCGATTATGGCGGAGGTGATCCCCTGAGCTACGTACTCGGCGTTGGCAATTCTAATACCTTCTGCATGCTGCTCCGCTGACAAAGGAGGGATATAGGCTTCAATTAATGCGCCGTTCTCCTGAATCAATCCTGTAGGTTCACCGTCCGGGTCACGCTGGATCACGCCGATCGAGGGTGCAGGGGAGTTTTTTGTAATTCCGGCCAGTGCCAGCGCCTTGCTGTTCGCTACGCCCATATGCCCCGAGTTGTGGGACAGCCAGACCGGATGCTCCGGAAAGGCCTGATCCAGCTCATACCGGCTGGGATGCCGTTTCTCCGCCAGCTTGGAAGGGTCGTATCCAAACCCCGTGACCCATTTTCCGGCGGGAAGATTTGCTGCCTTGTCCTTCAAGGCGTCGAGCAGCCCGGATATGCTGCGGATAGAGCCGCGAGGAGGACTCCATAGCGAAGCGGATTGCACCTCCAATATTCCGCTTAACGGAAAATGACCGTGAGCCTCATAAAAGCCGGGAAGTATCGTCTTTCCCTGAAGATCAATTACAGCAGTTTGCGGTCCTGCCAGCTTCAGCAGCTGCTCAGTACTGCCTACTGCAGCGATGCGTTCTCCTTGCACTGCTACTGCTTCCGCAGTTGTTCCTTCGAAATCAAAGGTAAGTACTGTACCGTTGATATAAATTTGTTCCGGATATGCCATTGGGGCACCCGCCTTTCTTCTATTAATATTGTGTGTTAGCAGAATCAACCTTTATAAGCATCTCTCCAGCGGAGCAGCCTGGATTCGAGCATCCGTACGAGGGAGTCGGACAGCTTGCCGACCGCCGCAAATACACCGATGCCTACAAATACTGCGGCGGTCTGGGAATATTGGCGGGCTTCACCAATCATGTAGCCGACTCCGGAGCTTGCGCCCATTAACTCGGCTACCACCAGACAGAGCCAGGCAATACCGAGAGACAGGCGGAATCCGAGCAGAATATTGGGCAGTGCAGCTGGTATGATTAGCTGAAAGATCCGCTGCATCTTAGAGTACTCAAGGATCTGCGCGACCTCATATAGCTTGCGGTCCACCCCTCGTACACCTGCGAATGTATTGACATATAAGGGGAAAAAGGAGCCCAACGCGATCAGAAGCACCTGCGAAAGCTGTCCCACTCCGAACCAGAGAATAAACAGCGGAATGAGGGACAACAGCGGAACCGTGCGCATCATCTGCAAGGAAGGGTCCAGCAGCTCTTCCAGTAGTTTGGAAAGTCCGGCAGCCAGCCCGATGATCAGCGCGATTGAGCTGCCGAGGACAAAACCGGCAGCGGCCCGGATCACGCTGGCTTCCAGATGGGAGAATAGCGTTCCGTTTGCAACAAGTATTATGAATTGTCTCCCGATCTCCCATGGAGTCGGAAGAAGTAATGACCCGGCAACCTGCCACAGAAGTAGAACGGTTAAAGGAAAGAACCAAGCTTGCAGGGAATCCGGCAGTCTGCTGCGCTGCGATGCTTTTTCCTTGGTATTTCGATTCAGATTCATAAGTGTTCCCCCAGATAGCTGTCACGCCAGCGGAGTAGCCGCTTCTCCAGCAGCTTGACCAATGAATCGGTCAATTTCCCGACAATGGCGAAGATGAGGATGCCAACGAAGACGAGAGAAGTGATGGAGAAGTACCGCGCATCCATGATCAGAAAGCCGACCCCTTCGCTTGATCCCATCATTTCGGCCACCACCAGACCAAGCCAAGCCGCCCCCAGCGACAAACGGATGCCGAGCAGAATATTTGGAAGAGAGGCTGGCAGGATCAGCTTGGTAATTTGGCTCCTGCGGTTATATTCGAGTACTTTCGCTACCTCGAACAGCTGGGAGTCCACCGAGCGGATTCCCAGAAAAGTGTTTACATATACCGGAAAGAAGGCGCCAAGCGCAATCAACAGGATCTTCGACCATTCTCCAAATCCGAACCAGAGAATAAAAAGCGGCGTAATGGCCAAATGGGGAACCGTCCGCAACATCTGGATGGAAGGATCAAGCTGTTTCTCCGCAAGCCGCGAGAAGCCAGACCAAAGACCGATCGCTAGTCCGACCGAGCTCCCCAGAAGAAACCCAAGGAAGGAGCGCCATAAAGAGACTCGCAGATGAAAGAAAAGCTCTCCCGATCTGGCAAGATGATAAAATTCTTGGGCAATCACGTGGGGAGTAGGCAGAACGGTGGGACTGATCTGTCCCGCCGTTCCGACAATCTCCCATACCACAAGCGTCAGCACTGGCAATATAATCCCTTTGGCAGAGCTCTTCCATTTGCCTTTCCGGAGGCTGAACAACCCTTTTCGAGGTGTAGCGGATGAGGCAGCCGCATATTCTTTCAATCGGACGTTCTGCATCATCCACCTCAGGACTTCGGTTCGTTGGCAGCATCCTTAATGGCCTGCTCAATAAACTGGTTGTCCACTACTTTGGATACATCAATGGATTTACGGATAGTTTTCTGCTTCAGCTGGAAATCTGCCGTTTCCTGCTGCTGCGCAATAACCTCGCTGCTGATGGGCAAGTTTATAGGTGTAACGCGCTCACGCAGCGCTTTAATGACTGCCGCGTCCACCTGAAATTGCTTGGTATATGTCTGGGTAGCTTCATCCAGATGCTGTTCCTCCCAGATACGGGCTTGTTCATACACTTTTAAGAAGGAGGTTATTAATTCCGGATGCTCCTCAGCAAGCTTCGTACGGGCGATCAGGAAGGACGGGGACAGAACGCCCAGCGCTTCACCATCAGTCAAAACCTTTGCTTTGCCGGTGAGAACATTCGTAGTAATGTAAGGGTCCCAGGTTGCCCAAGCATCGACACCGCCGGTTTCAAAAGCGGGCTGCGCTTCATTCGGCTGCAGCTGGATAATTTCAAGATCGGAGGGTTTGAGTCCAGCTTTGTCCAGACCGCGATACAGGAAGTTAAAAGCGTTGCTGCCCTTGGCAACCGCTATTTTCTTGCCTTTAAGCTCTTCTATGGTAGTAAGCGTGCTGTCCTTGGGTACGATGATGGCCACATTGCTTTTCCCGTCAATAATTTGCGCGATCTCTGTAAAGCCGATATCTGCAGCCTGCGCGGTTACAACCGGCAGATTACCAAGCCCTGCGAAATCCAGTCGGCCAGCGGCAATGGCTTCTGTCATTGGAGGCCCGCTCTGGAATTCAGCCCATTCCACTTTAACGCCGACCTTATCGAATTCTTCCTCAAACCATCCCTTGCTCCGGGCCAATGAGTAGGAACCCGGTCCGGGCTGAATGCCAATCGTTAAAGTCAGTCCGCCGTAATCTTTAACGGCCGGAGAGGGAGCTGCATTGGGAGCAGATGTTGAATTCTCAGAGTTTGGCGCGGTTGTTCCATTGCTGCCGCAGCCTGCCGCCAGAAGCATCAGAACGGTTAATATCATCCACGCTGTGCTTTTTTTGATTAATTTCATTTTTGAATCCTCCTTATATTTAGTACACATTGGAATACTAGGTATTTAGGTGTGTCTGAATGATTTGATCCTTGCTGTCACTCCAAGCTGCTGGTGGAATACAGCTTCTGCTTGTGAATCAGATCAAGAATTTTCTCCCTCATCTCCACAAAGTTCTGAGAATAACGGGTTCGGCTGGGATTTTCCCCGCTAAATTCCCAAGTAAATGAGGTCTTGAATTCCCGGATAATTTGACCGGGGTTTCTCGACATCACAAGCACACGGGTTCCCAGTGACAAGGCTTCATCAACATCATGGGTAATGAATAAAATGGTGCATCCGGTTTCCCGCCATATGTTGCGCAGCAGCATCACCATCTCTTCGCGGGTCAACGCATCCAGTGCGCCAAACGGCTCATCCATCAACAGAACGCGCGGACTGTTGACGAGCGCCCGGGCAATCGCTACGCGCTGCTTCATTCCTCCAGACAGCTCATACGGTTTATGTGCGGCATATTCCAGCAGACCTACCTTGTGCAAATACTCATCGGCAAGCTTCAACCCTTCCTGCTTCGGAATTTTGCGCATCTTCAGTCCAAATCGGACATTCTCCCTGGTGCTCAGCCATGAGTAGAGAGGAGGCTGTTGAAAAACAACTCCGCGATGCCAATCGGGTCCCTTGATCACTTCTCCATCCATTGCAGCGTTGCCCTTTGTCGGGGGGATTAAGCCGGCGATGATTTTAAGCAGTGTGCTTTTTCCGCAGCCCGAGGGACCCAGAAGACATACAAATTCACCTTGATGCAGCTTTAGTCCAATATCCTCAAGCACGTTTGAACTATTGCCAGCACTATAAGCCAGGGATACATTCTCCACGGATATAATTACCTCAGGATTATCCTTCGTAGCTTTTTCCTCCGCAGCCTTCTTCTCCGCTATAGACATGCCGCAAATCCTCCATTCCTTATTTAATTGAGAGCTCAATGTACCTGGAGTTGATTCCCTTTTGAAAGGCCTCCAGTTCCGGAGCTTTTTCCAGTGCTTTTTGCTCCACCAGAAAGTCTGCCGTTGATTTCAGAATGTTTGCCAAATCTCCCTTGCTGTCACCGGTTCCAAAGTATTGTACGGATATTTGTTCACTGGCGGGGAGCCAAATGAGGTCATTGGTTTGCTTCAGCGCCTCGGCTTTATCAATGTTCAGGCCTTTTGCGAGCGCTTCAGCCGCCTCGTCAGGCTTGGTTGTATACAGATCATAGGCCTTTTGCTGGATCTTGATGTATTTCGCCACAATGTCCGGATATTTTCCGGCGAATTCTTTACTGACCACACCGACATCCGCTGTCACAATGCCTTGCTTGGCTAATTCACCGCTGTCGGTTAGAACCTTTCCGTCCTTCAGCAGCTCGCCCAGCACAGGATTCCATACATAAGCGGCATCAATATCACCTCTTTGCCAGGCGGCAAAAATATCATTCGGCTGCATATCCAGAATTTGTACATCTGCAAGTTTGACACCAGCAAGCTCCAGCGCGTTCAGCAAACTGTAATGGGCCGTGGAGCTGAAGGGAACAGCAACTTTTTTACCTGCGAGTTCCTGAATTGAATTCACTTGAGCACTGTTCTTGACCGCAAGAGATTCTGCGGCGCCAATGACATCATGAATCCAGAACACTTCATAATCCAGACCGGTTGCAATGCCAACGGAAGCCGGCGTGCTGCCCATCAGTCCGATATCAATGCTCTTTGATACGAAGGCGTTGTTTACATCCCGTCCGGAATCGAATTTCTTGAAATTCACCGGTACACCCAGCTCATCCTCATACCAATCTTTGGCTTTAGCGACAATTTCGTCGTTGGGAATGTCCTGAAATCCGATCGTAACTGATTCCGGTTTGGATGTCTCACCAGCTTCCTTGCTTTCTCCACATCCGGCAAGCTGCGCCGAGAGTACAAGAGCTAGACCTCCAGCGAGCAAAAGCTTAAGTTTTTTCTTCATTATGATTCCTCCTACGATTTATTCTTTGCCCTTCCACGGTACGACTTTCCGTTCAATCAACCGCAGTATGGCGTCAATCAGCATACCGGTAATGCCCATAATAATGATGCCAACAAAAATAATGTCGCTGCGCAAAAATTTGCTGGCATCCAGAACCATCCAGCCAATCCCCGTTACTGCAGCTACCATTTCGGCCGCTACTAACGTCGTATAGGAGACTCCTATCGCAGTTCTCAGACCCATGAAAATATCGGGCAGACAGGCAGGGAAAACGACGTGAAAGAAAATTTGCCGGCTATCAGCTCCAAGGGTATAAGCTCCGTCAATATAATCCTGCTTCAGCTTGCGCACTCCTGATTCACAGGCGATGAAGACAGGGGCGAAGCCCGCTAAATATAGCAGAGCAGTTTTCGAGGAATCCTCGATTCCCATCCACAGCACAAGCAGCGTATAGTAGGCAAGCGGGGGGAGGGGACGGTAAAATTCGACTAACGGATACAGGATGGCGCGAATTTTAGAATTGTAGCCGCTTAGCAATCCGAGTGGGACGGCAGTAAGGATGACAAGTGTAAATGAGCTTAACAGACGTATCATGCTGTCTTTGAGATGTGTCGGCAGGCTGTTGTCCTTGTAGCCCTCCTGCAGGATTTGAATGAATGCTGCAAATACCCTTCCGGGGGATGGGACCAGAATGTCGGACAGGAGCTTCAACTCTGTTACGGCGAACCAGAATAGAAATAGAATAAGAATAGTGCCTATTGCTAATAGCCGCTCTAAAGTTATTTTCTTACGAATCAAATGTATGAATCTTGCGAGTTTGGTCACCTCATGACTCCTTTCACGGCCAGCATGGAAGGAATGATCACTCTAATCTCCATCCAGTCCTATAGCTGTCTAATGAGCGCTTTCCGCAGCGCATCGACGATCCTGTCGATTCCCTGCGTATCAATGATGAGAGGAGGAGCCATATACAGCACATTGTTATAGCCCGGTACACTACGCATCATCCTGCCGATAATTACACCCTCATCCCGGACGAAGGCTACAACCTGGGCTAATCGGTTCTCCTGGAGCGGCATCTTGGATTTTTTATCCTCCACGAGTTCCACACCGACCAACAGACCCTGCCCCCGGACATTACCGACAATGGGTAATTCCTCAAGCTCCTTCAAACGCTCCATCAAATAGACACCCATTGCAGCGCTGTTGTCCGCAAGCCGCTCTTCCTCAATAATCCGGATGTTCTCCAGTGCCGCTACTGAACTGCCTGCACAGCCCCCGAAAGTGCTGATGTCCCGGAAAAATCCGTTCGGATCGTCTGGCCCGGCTAGAAACCCGTTGAATATTTCTTCCCTCGTAACCGTAGCCGAAATTGGCATATAGCCACTAGCCAGACCTTTAGCCAAGGTAATGATATCCGGCTTCACATCGTAATGCTGGTGTCCGAACAGCATTCCCGTTCTGCCGAAGCCTGTAACGACCTCGTCCATAATCAGCAGCACCTCATAGCGGCGGCAGATTTCCTGCAGCACCGGATAATACTCTGGAACCGGAGGAATGATGCCGCCTCCTGCGGTAATGGGCTCGACGATCACTGCTGCAACAGTATCTTCACCCTCTTGCTGAATCACTTGTTCAAGTGCGCGGGCGCAATCGATGCTGCAGCCGGGATAGCTTTTGCCGAATGGACAGCGGTAACACAGGGCGTGAGGGATTTCAGCGAACCCTTCCGGCAGCGGACCAAAATCCGTCTTGCGCTCCTGTTGTCCGCTGCTGGCCAATGCTGCGAGCGTAGTGCCATGGTAGTCTCTGTTCCTGTATATAATTTTGTATTTCTTCTTGCCGGGGAACTTTGCGGAAAAGTACTGTCTGACCATCTTGAACGATTTCTCATTGGCTTCGGAGCCGCTGTTCGAGAGGTATACTTTCGGCATTTCCGGCAACAGGGAGGTAAGTTTAGCTGCTAGCATGATATAAGGCGGAGTGGCCATTGAACCGGCGTAATAGGGCAATTTTTTCATCTGCTCGCTTACGGCATTCGCGATGCTTTCTCTGCCGTGTCCCACGTTGACTACCCAAACGCCGCCGGACAGACCATCCACAAACTCTTTTCCCTTCACATCCTTCAGCAGATATCCTTTTCCCTCGGCTATAATCGGAGGCTCCTGTGTCTCAAAAGTTTTGTGATTGGTAAGGTGCAGCCACAGGTGATCCCGGTGGAGCTTCACCAGTTCAGCAGCACTTGGTGTGCTGGTTAACGTATGTTTCATAATTGGCCTCCAAATAAAAAATAAAGGCTAAGATACGTCTCCATAGGAGGACGCAGCTTAGCCTTCAGTGATCTGATCAGCTGTATAAGATTGGTTGCTACATAAATTACCACATAAAAATTGAGCCTGTCAACAGGTTGTCCGGACATCCTGATGATGATATAATTTATAATCGCATATGTTTACTGGGAATTATCATATAACAGAAAGGATGATATGTATAGTGCTCGACAGAGGCAATTCGATCCCTTTGCATTTACAAGTAAGGAATATCCTGCGTAACGATATTTTTAAGGGCACATACACCGAGAAAATCCCGCCGGAGCATGAGCTTATGGACAAGTATTCAGTGAGCCGGGCGACGATCCGCCGTGCAATTCGTACACTGATTGATGATGGAATGCTTGAATCACGGCAAGGCTTGGGCACTTTTGTAGCGGTACGGCCCATTGAGGAGTGGCTCGGCAATCTAAGCACGTTTTTCGATATCATTGGCGAACGTGGGCTTACGCCTGATATCAAGGTGTTGAAACAGGGAATCGTGGAAGCACCACAGGATGCGGCCAAAATTTTCGGAGTGACCCATCTGTACGAAACCATCCGGCTGCGCCTTGCGAACGATACACCTGTTGTGCTGGAAACCCAATATTACCCGCTGGAAATTGGAGAGAAGCTGGCTCTGCTGGACCTAAGCAATGTGTCGACCTACGATGTGCTGGAAACAGAGCTTGGACTAAATCTGTGGGAAGCGAGGCAAACGATCGGGGCGATTATACCGGCGGCGGAAGAAAAAAAATTGCTGGGCATGACCGCCGATCCCAGCTGCGCACTGCTGTCCAAGCGTCTGGTGCTGGATCATGATGGAAATCCGCTGGAATATGAAAAAAGCATTTACCGCGCAGATAACTATGCATTTCGAATCCATTTGACCCGGAGAAGAAAGCAGTAAAATGATCCTGTTAGTAGATCAAGTCCAAAAGAGCGAGGGGCAATTTGTGAATTTTTCCAGACATTTGAACAAAATCATTGACAAAATGAACATGACCGCCTTACGATGAAGCACATCATTCGATAAATCCTACCGGATTAGTTAGGATTTAGTAAGGGGAGATATTATGACAGTTCAATCCGTATTGTCGGTGCAAGAACAAAGGCTTCTTCTTCCGCTCGGGGAGCAGACCGTTACTATTCCTGGGCATGAAAGAGCGGGCCGCATTCTTCGTTCATTTCAGAATCAACGACCCAAAATTGATGTCGAACGTGCGCGGCTATTTACCGAATCCTTCAGACAGTCGGAAGGCGAAGCTCTGATTCTCAGATGGTCCAAGGCGCTGCTCCATATTGCCAAGCATATCACCGTCTATATAGACGAGGATCAGCTGATTGTGGGAAGGGGCGGATATACAGGACGTTATGGCATTTTGTATCCGGAACTGGACGGGGATTACCTGGACACGGCGATCAGGGAGCTGCCCAGCCGCGGCCAATCGCCCTTCGATCTTACCGACGAGGATGCCCGTGTTATTGTGAATGAGATTTCACCTTACTGGAAGGGTAAAACATTTCATGAAGCGCTTGCCGACGCGCTTCCTGCCGATACCCTGAAAGTAACCTATGATCCGGAAGACCCGTTGAAATCCAGATTCATCATCAATGAAACCGCATCCTTCCGTTCCTCCATCCAGTGGGTGCACGATTATGAGAAGGTGCTGCGCATCGGCTATAAAGGCATTAAAGAAGAAGCACTGCGGGAGATAGATCAGCTTGATCCGTACAGTCCGGTTGATAACATGGAGAAGCTACCCTTCCTGCAGGCCATCGTAAATGTGTCCGATGCCATTGTCCTGTGGGCCAACCGCCATTCCGAACTGGCTTCAAGGCAGGCCGATGAAGAAAGCAATCCCGTGCGTCAGGCCGAGCTGCGCAAAATTGCCGAGATCAGCGCGCGCGTGCCGGAATACCCGCCCCGCAGCTTCCATGAAGCCGTGCAATCCCAGTGGTTCGTGCAGATGTTCTCCAGGCTGGAGCAGAAAACGGGCACTGTTATTTCAAATGGAAGAATGGACCAATATCTATACCCATATTACCAACAGGATATCAAGCTTGGACATATTACCGATCAGGAAGTGATCGAACTGCTGGAGTGTGTGTGGAATGCGATGGCTCAGTTCCTGGATCTGTACATTTCTCCAACCGGCGGCGCATTTAACGAAGGTTATGCCCACTGGGAGGCGGTAACGGTCGGCGGACAGACCCCGGGCGGACTGGACGCAACCAATGAACTGACTTATTTGATGCTTCAGTCCAAGCGCGAATTTCCTTTGAATTATCCCGATCTGGCTGCCCGGATTCACACCAGATCGCCCGAACGCTACCTGTATGAGGTCGCGGAAACGATCAAGGAAGGTTCAGGCTTTCCCAAGCTGATCAATGATGAAGAAGTGGTGCCCTTGCTGCTGGCCAAGGGGGCAACCTTCGAGGAAGCATACGACTATGCGGTATCCGGCTGTGCAGAATGCCGGATGCCTAACCGTGATACGTACACAAGCCCCTGCGCTTATATCAATTTTGCCGCTGCCATAGAGATGACGCTGCGGAACGGGCAGATGCAGCGCTATCCCGGAGAGATCCTTGGTCTTGAGACCGGCGATCCGCAGAGCTTCGGGTCCTGGGAGCTGTTCTTTGATGCCTATAAAGCCCAGCAGAAACATTTCCTGAAGCATGCCTTTATCCAGCAGCATGCGATTATCCGGCTGCGCAGCAGGCATTTTGCTGCTCCGTTAAGCTCCTCCATGCATAAACTATGCCTACAGAATTTTAAGGACATACATGAACCACATATCGAAGGCGGCATCGACCTTGGCTATTTTGAATTTATCGGTTATGGCACAGTTATTGACTCTCTGGCTGCAATAAAAAAGGTCGTATACGAGGATAAGCGGATTACGATGGGGCAGCTGATTGAAGCGCTCGACCGCGATTTTGAAGGATATGAAGCCATCCGCCAGCTGCTCGCACATGCGCCAAGCTACGGCAATAACGATGATTACGCTGATTCTATCGCCAAGGAGCTGGATGAAGAAGCCTTGAAATTTACACGGAATTATTCCAAGCAGCTTGGGGTTAATCTGGATTTGCGGTATGTTCCTTTTACTTCACATGTTCCTTTCGGCAAGGTCGTCGCAGCGACGCCCAATGGCAGAAAGGCCTACACCCCGCTCGCAGACGGTTCCTCCGCTTCGCACGGCGCAGATAAGAACGGACCGACAGCGGTCCTGCTCTCCAATTTCTACTCCAAGAACTACAACTATCGGGAAAGAGCGGCGAGACTGCTCAACATAAAACTTACGCCATCCTGTGTCGACGGAGAAGAAGGAACCCTGAAACTGGTCTCCTTTATCCGGACATGGAGCGATTTACGCTTATGGCATCTCCAGTTCAACATTATTAATCGACAGACGCTTCTGGATGCGCAGCGGGAGCCGGAGCAATACCGTAATTTGCTTGTGCGAATCGCCGGTTACAGCGCTTACTTCACGGATCTTTCCGAAGATTTGCAGAACGATTTAATCAGGAGAACCGAGCATACAGCAATTTAATGTTGCAATGCGGACAGGCGGGAACGGAAATGGAGAATAGAAATGGAACATCGACAGGTTCAAGGTAATGTCTTCAATATTCAGCGATATTCCCTGCATGACGGACCGGGCATCCGTACCGTTGTGTTCTTGAAAGGATGTCCCTTGCGCTGCAAATGGTGCAGTAATCCCGAATCCTGGGTGACCGCTAGTGAAATGTACTATGATGCAAGCAAATGTATCAGTACAGAAGCTTGCGGATTCTGCCTTTCGGCATGTCAAAGCAGAGCCATAGCGAAGGATTATGACAGCGGGAAGGTAAAGATTGACCGCAGGAATTGTGCTCGCGGATGTCTGGATTGCGCTGCTGTCTGCCCGTCCAGAGCCATCGATGTATACGGAAAGGTTATGTCTGTGGAAGAAGTGCTGAAGATTGCCGATCAGGACAGCATATTCTACCAAAGATCGGGAGGCGGGTTAACGCTGAGTGGCGGCGAAGTCACTGCCCAAATCGAGTTTGCTGAAGAGCTACTAGCCAGGGCGAAGCGTCGCAGAATCCACACCGCGATTGAAACCTGCGGGTACACTTCATGGAACCAATTGGCCCGATTGCTCCCGCATCTGGACATGATTCATTACGATCTGAAATCACTGAACGAGCAGGCTCATCTCCGGTTTACAGGAGTAACTCCATACCTCATCAAAGAAAATCTGAAACGGCTCAGCCAATCGTTCGAGCGAAGCAAAATGGTCGTGCGCACACCCGTGATTCCCGGATTTAATGACTCCGCGGAGGCGATTACTGAGCTCGCCGAATTCGTCGCCAGCCTGGGAGGCATCCGCCATGAGCTGCTGAAGTATCACAGATACGGCTCGGTAAAATATGACTTCCTGGGCAGAACCTATGGACTCGGACAGAAGGAATTAACCGAGGAATTTTTTGCCGTACTAACCGGGATTGTTGCCCAATATCACTAAACGCCGGCTGCTAGTCGGCTTTTTTGCTTGAAAAATACGAACATATGTCCGCTTTTTGTCCAAGGCATGACCCTCTATTAGACTTTTTACGTGTTAAATTTGTAGTGTGGGAAATGGGGGACAGGATGAGCTGGCTGCCAGAATACCAAAAAAATAATTCAAGTTAAGGTCGCTGAATGATCAGTGGCTTTTCTTTTTGGGGAGGGAGATCGTTTGAAAAATAACAATAAAAATCCGCCTGCGTTCGAGGAGATTGAATGGATTCAGCCTGAACATTGCAGGGATTGCATTTGGGGGCGTTTGGAGGGAACCAGACAATTTTGTAGTCTTCCGCGATGTGTCCTGGAGCTACAGGGGAGGTGGAGATGAATCGATGGATGCTGAAAAGGTTGTGATTTAGGTGAGCGATATCGATCTTGAGCTTAAAATGCTGGTTAATATTCCAATTGAGCTTGAAGGGGCAGGCTTAATCTATCTTCCAAGTCTAAAAAAAATTGCTCAGACAGGGTTCAGTACCTACAATCAATTGCTCTCCATTCTTCTTATTGATAGGAAAAGCATCGCTCATTCTATCGATGAAAATGTTACTGAATTCGACATCCTGTATGCAAATTGCTTGCATAATAAATCGTTTAGGGAGTTAGCATTTCAAGCATTAAGTCTCTTTTTTTGCACAGATCCGGAAATCGTGGAGGAAAAGGAACGCTATTTTATTCGACTCGGGAAGGACGGTATTCTCGACTCAACCAATTTTAATTTCTTCCAGAGAGTATTGTATCTAGCTAATCACTTAAAGAGTGAGAATGAACCGGAATTTAATCCGGTGAATTCAAAGGCTCAGGAAATGATTAACCTTATTCTAAAGGCCAGGAAGAAGCAGCATAAGCCTAGAGAGAAAATGGATCTGTTGAGCATTGTATCGGGACTTGCGTGGAAACAGAATGGAATCAGCATGCAGGAAGTTTTTGAACTAAATATTTATCAGATATATAATGGTTTCTTTTTTACTAACAGCATCGATCATTACCATCATACGTTAACTGGCATATACGCCGGAACAGTGGATGGAAAAAGTGTAAAAATGTCTGATATTCATTGGGCAAATAAAATCTAATTAATTTATAGGAGTGATTTTTTTATGACAACACCAAATGTATGGGCAGTACGCGAAGTAGCACTTGCAACTTTTTATGATTTGACTACCAATAAAGCACGCATTCAACTTAATAACTTAAAAACCTCCGGTTTGGAAAATACCGCAGAGACGATTTATTCTCTCGGCGGGCGCGGCAATGCGAAAATTGTTGGTTTCTCTGGTAACCGAGGAGGACGTGTAACGCTTCAGGATGCGGTGTTCACGAACGAAGTCATTGCGATGATGACGGGAAATGACATTAAACCAGGTGCCAAGAGCATTTACCAGAAGGAAATTCTTAAGGTGGAAGGTGACAAGGCTACACTTAAGTTTACTCCTGTAAATGCAGTTAACGGATTGATCAGTGTGTACACTCTACATGCTGAT
This sequence comes from Fontibacillus panacisegetis, assembly GCF_900102215.1. Classification (GTDB taxonomy): domain Bacteria; phylum Bacillota; class Bacilli; order Paenibacillales; family Paenibacillaceae; genus Fontibacillus; species Fontibacillus panacisegetis. The sequence continues at coordinate 301,679 of NZ_FNBG01000002.1, read as the reverse complement.
GGTACACATGATGAGGAAATCGGTTTTGCTTCTGATTTAGCCTCAAATAAATATACCCTGACTAATAAGGAGATTAGCTTTAAATCTGGAGATCTGGCTAATGGTACTGAAATTGTTGCTTACTATCAAGTCGCAACAGATACCTCTGCAAAAACCATCACAGTTTCGTCAGATAAATTTGCAGGTACTTACAAGGTAGTTCTGGATTGTCTTGTCCGCAACATTGTCGATGAGAAGGATTACGCCGCTCAAATTGTAATCAATAAAGCGAAGATGGAAGACAATTGGTCCATTACAATGGCTGCCACAGGTGACCCTTCCGTGTTTGATATTCCTATGGAAATTCTAAAGCCGGTTAATGGAACAGAGCTTTACACGATGACGGTATATGACGAATCGCTTCTTGCCTAAATAATATTTGGAAACGGGAATTAAGCTTGCTTGATTCCCGTTTTTTTATAGGTCATTTTATAGAGCTTTCTTTTTTCAAGAATGCTGTACTGAGTGGCCTATTTGTAGATACTAATAACCTTTTAGGAGTGAATGAAAATGACAAAGAATCAGAATAAAAAACTTACTGCATCGGGCTTGAAAAGTTTGGAATCCAATTTAAATGAACGTAAAACGATTTTTGTTTATGGCGGTCAGTTTGCTGTAACGATAAGTGTCGTTTTTCGTGAATCAATGATCGAAAATGTACTTAAAGCTTATTTGTCAATTTTAAATGAGCTGCAAGAGCATGGAGAAGGCGATGAGGATTTAATTAGAGGATCATTGGGGATATTTAATACTCTGGTATTGAGAGAGTTTACAGATCTCCCTATTCCTAAATCGAATGATCTGAATCGCTTAATTACCGTTACAAACACTTTGCTTGATACAGGAATTATGAAAGAGGTATATGATGCAATTTCTCCTCAGCAGTTACTTAAGATTGAAGAAAAGTTGAAGTCTGTTCAAAGTAATTTTGATCAGGTTGTGAAAACAATAGAGTAGCATTTTATTGTTGTAAATTTCATGAAAAGGAGTGAATGCTGATGTCTAATAATTTGAAAATGTTGATTACAGCAGGGCTAGATACAGAAAATTCAATCAAGACTATAAATTCAAATCTTAAAGCTCTCGCCAAGCACCCTGCACTGCAAAAGCTGCTAATTGAAATCAAGATGAATGATAGCTATACTCGCTCCGCTAACCATTTTCTTAACGTGATTAAGTCAATGAATGAAGCTATAGCAGAAGGAACGGTTGAACTCAACAGGCAAATCAAATCTGTTCAATCCTTAAAGAAAAGTATAGAAGATTTGCCTGCTGCAGGCTCAAAAGCGAGTAGCTCAACCAAGACGGATTCTTCATCTCTGAAGAGTCTGGCTGATCAGGCAGGAAAAGATATCGAGGGTGGGTTTCGAGGTACAGCAGACAGCATTGTTAAGAACGAGGACATAATACAATCATTATCCTTAAAGGTCGCCCAAGCCGGATTGCGATTTGAATCATTATCATGGTTTACTAATTTATATACAGGTTCCGCTGCATCTGCAAGATTAGCTACGATTGCTCTGCAAGGTGCGATGTCTATGGGACTATCCCTTGCTATTAGTGGAGTCACCTGGGCTCTTTCTGCAATGGTTGAGGCTATTGCAAAATCTCGAAGAGAATCAGCTGAAGCAGTTAAAATTAACTATAGTCAGATAGAATCTCTTCGGGAACAAAAGCAATCCATTATTGAATTAAAAACGGAAATGGAATCTCTTCTGCAAATGGATGATAGAGGGGATTTAAATACTGAGGGAAAACAGCGTTTACTGGATATTCAGACACAATTAGTTGAACAATACGGGGTTGCTGCCAACAAAATAGATGCGGAAGGAAGAGCGTATTCGGATTCCATTTCTTCCATAAATGAGAGGACAGCAGCTTTAGAGAAACAGATTCAAATGGAGGAACAGCTCAATCGTTCAAAATTAATTGCAAAAGATTCAAAGAACACCAAAGAAATCAAAAATGCACAAGAAGATGTTAGTGAATATACAGAACGTGTTGGAAACACCAAAAAACAAATTGAAAAGCTGGAAGAAGATATTAAATCAGGGAAAGTATCCTCTGACCAGCTTATGTACACAGGTGAAATAGTATCTGAATATGGGAATTTATCAAGATCAGATAAATTCTGGGATCAAAAATTATTGTCAGAGCATTCTTATACTCCCCAAAAATTGTTAGAGGCTTATAATCAAGAATTAGCTGAACTGAAAGTCAAATTGGACGAGTCCACTACTCAGTTAAATACAAGCTTATTTGATCGAAAAGAAACCTTAAACGCAAGCACCAATAACTACGTAAATAGTTTGATAGAAAATGGAACGCAAATTTCGGACACTCAGCGTTCGTTTATTCAGGAAATTGTGAACTCTATCTCAGGAAATGGATCCACTGTAATGGAACAGGAGGATCAGCTTGAAGAAATAATTAACGGTATGGTCTCAGGTAACCTAGAGGAATTGATTACTTCATATCATGATTTAGTTAATCAATTCGATCAAAACCCATCGACTACAGATAATACCAAAATTCAGGCCATCCGTTTACAGGTAGAAGAGTTAATTGAATCTGTTACAAATGGGAAGACAGTTTCTAATGATTTTATGGGTAAGATTCTTGCCCAATTCCCTGATGTAGATCAAAAAGCATTTTCTATGCAGGATGCGATTGAAGACATCCAATCTTCCTATGAAAAGGCTGCAGAAAAAATTTCTATATATAACCACCTGTTGAATGAGAATTCCTCTGAAAAAGGATTGAATGCAGAGAAAGTAGCTAAACTAATCAAAGAAGATCAATCATTGATTGATCTATTTTACGTTGAAAATGGAATTATCAAGCTAAACACTGATTTGGCTGAGAAGCAGCGTACAGAGCAAATACAAGCTTTAAAAGATTTAACAAGAGCAAGAAAAGATGATCTGATAGCAGCCAATCAAGTTTTAACTCAAAAGCTTCTGGCCTATGGAATTGAATTAAATGCGATAGATTCTCTTGAAGATGCAATAGAAGCCAGAGAAAAATTAGATGATACTAATATAGGTTTAGAGGGTACGGATCCAGGAAGCATATGGCTTTACAAAATAAATCAATTTAATAAAAAGGAAGGGCAAGAGCTTATTGATAGTTTTATTGAGCTCTTTAAAAATTCAGCAATATTAGAAGAATCCTTGAAAACAGTTGGGAAAAGCTTAGAAGAGGATTTAGGATCTAGTGCGGAATCAGTTAGTGAGCAATTGTCTGAACTTCAAAAGAAGCTATTAGCCGTTGATGATGCTATTAATAGGAATGCCCATAAGAGGGAACGATATGCTAAATCATCACAAAAGTATCGGGATTCATTATTGGAGGAGAATAGGCTCCTCGAGCAAAAGAAGAAGCTGATTGAGCAAGATACAAAAAATAATAGTAATTCAACTTATATCCCGGATCAAGTTCATGCCGTCAATAATGGAACTGCTTCAGTATCAAATTCTGGGGTTTCAGCCATGCTTAATGAGGCGGTTGGTCTTCAAGGTAAATTCGCATATGCGAAAGTCTCTGGTGAATATAAAGGAACATATGAACAGTTTGTTAATGGTGCGATTTCTGATTGCTCTCAATTTGTTCAGGAAATGTTCAAGGAGTTTCTGAATATCAAGCTTCCTCGAACTTCAGCACAGCAAGCTAAGGTAGGCCAATCCATTGATAAAAAGGATTTACAGCCTGGAGATTTGGTGTTTTTTAACGATGGATCTGGGAAAAAAAACGTTTCACACGTAGGAATTTCTATGGGAAATAATAAGTTTATTCAGATGGGAACTAATAATGGGCTTAAAGAGGCGGACTTAACCAGCAATTATTGGTCTTCAAGATACTTAAGCGCAAAACGGATTGTTGGGGCGGTATCCCCGAATTATAAAGGATCTTCCGGGAAAACTGGAAGTAATGATAATAATTATAAAGATAAATCACAAGAGTGGCTTGCTACCGATAACCAAATTTATCTTAATAATTTGGATACTATTAACAGTAATAATGCTACCTTTGATAAGAAAATTCGAACTCAGGACGGATTGCTGGAAAAGTCTAAGGCAACGCAAATGAAATTCACAGAAGATTCTGATAAGTATCGATTTGAAGAGAGTAAGCAAATCGACATTTTATTAAATAAACGTGAACTTCTTAGTGCTAAGGCTGATGCAATCGAAGCATCCATGAAGGAATTTAACATTGAATCCGACGATTTGGATGCAATGCTTTTTGAACTTGGTCAAAGTGCCGATGAGATTACACAAGAAATACAGTCTAAACGAATCAAATTAGTTAATAGTGATCTTGAGAAATTTTCCAATAAAATATTAGATGGAGAATATCAGCTTCAGTTATCACGTAACAAAATGCTGGAGTACAGTGAAGGCTCATCTGAATATTCTAAAGAGCTTTATAATCAGGTGGCCCTTACCAAAGATCAAATTGCAGTAAATAAAGAAGCCATTGCTTACATTTCACAACAATTAGAAGATGAACAGCTTTCTGTTAAAGTTAAGGCTGATTTGCAAGATAAGCTGGAGCAATTGACTCTGGATAACTACGAATATTCACAATCCATTCGTGATATTAACGAATCTTATGCTGATTCGGTTATTTCTAATTATAAGAAGATGCTTGAGAAGAAGCGGGAGCTTGAGCTTGCAGAAATCGAAAAGAGCAAACAATTGGAAGATGAACGGCATAAAGAGTCAATGAAAAACTTGGATGATGAGCTGGAGTTGTTCGAGAAAGTCATCAATGCGCAGCTTAAACAAATGGATCGTGAATTTTCATCTGTTGATTATGATAAAGATCTTAATAAGAAATTGAAAGAGCGGCAGGATATTGTCAATCAAATCAATACTTTAGCATTGGACGATTCATATGAAGCCAAAGCAAAAAGAAAGTCACTGGATGAGCAGTTGATTAATAAGGATGAAGAGATCAGTAATTTTAGACAGGATAGGGAAAGGGAGCTAAGAAAAGAAAACCTCTCTGACCAATTAGAAGATAAAAAAGAGCAAATAGGAGTTCAGAAGGATCTTGAAGACGAGTATCATAATGGTTTAATTGATAAATGGGAGAAAGAAAAGGAAGAAAAAGAACAACTCTACAAAGGTATGCTTGAAGATGAGAAGGTGTTTTATCAGATGAAGCAAGACTTGCTTAGTAATGATGCTATCATTGTTGCAAGTCGTATTAATGAGATTAAAGGTGAGTACGGAGTGTTTTTTCAGTTTTTACAAGATCAAATGCTAAATGTAGGAACATCTGCTGAAATTCTTGGTACGAGGCTGTTAGAGAATTTGGAATTTGAATATCAGCAGGATAGCTTAAAATTAGATCAGAGTCCAGCTTTGAATGCTGGAACTACTGGTGCATCAGCACAATCGGCATGGAAATCCTATTTGGAAAATAAAGATGAAGCTGAAAAGATTAGAAAGAAAATGTCTACTATGGATAATAAAAATTCAGCAGAGTACAAACAGATGGAGAAGAGTTTTAAAAAATTACAGGCTGAAAACGATGCTTATCGTAAAACTTATCATTTTCCTGATGGTAGCTTTGATGAGTTACAAAAAATGAAACCATTTTCGGCTGAGTCTGGTGGAATGACGCCGGCTTACACAGAGGGTAAGTTCCTACTTGCTCATGAGAAAGAATTAATACTTAACAAGACAGATACAGCAAATTTGCTTACTGCTGTGGACGTTACACGAAGCATATTCAAAGGAATCAAGAATATTACTTCTTCATTCATGAATATTTCTGCTCCCGCAGCTGCTGTGCCTGGTGGAGATGTGAATATGTATATCACGATAGACAAGCTGCAGGGCAATGAAGAAGGAGCTAATACATTCTTTAGCATTATTCAGAAAAATTTTAAAAAATCAGGGATTTAAAATTATCTCTTTTATTTGAGGTGAAATCAATGACAATTGCTGAAAGCTTACATTTTGTATATGACGGAATTCGAAGTGATGAAATGGGCTTAATTAATGTCAATATGAGCACAGGAATGCAGGAGCAACCTTTTCTTCCTGAGCAGAATCTTAAAGAAATTACTGTTCGCGGCAGAGACACCCCTTATTTTATTGAAACAGAACGAAAACCGTTCACTCTGTCACTGAATTTTGCTTTTACAGAGCATTTTGACAATGAACAGTTGAACAAAGTAGCTAACTGGTTAGGTAATCAACCTTACTATAAACCGCTTTATTTTTCAGATCATTTGGATAAGTGGTATTACACTCTTTATACTGGGGAGGCCAAACTGCTGCATAATTGTTTGAAGCAAGGCACTGTACAAATTCAAATGAGAAGCATGAGCCCATATACTTACTCTCCTGTTTATGAGTCCGATCTGTACGATTTTTCAAGAAACTCTTCTTCGGGAAGCAAATTAATGATTGAAAATAAAGGGAACATGACATGTAAGCCCGTTTTGTCGATTCGCAAGATCGGAGATGGTGAGCTATCCATTGTAAATTTGTCGAATCAAGGAAAAACCTTTCGAATAGTAAATTTACGGGCGGATGAGGAGCTTATCATTTATTCAGAGCAAGAGGAGATTGTTTCCAATATTCCGCTTACTTATCATTTTGACGATGCATATGGTGATTTTCCATGTTTAGTCGAGGGCGCTAATTATTTTAAAGTCTATGGAGATTGCCAATTGAAATGGAAATACCAGTTTAGATATGTAGGATAGAGGTGAGAATGTGATCGACTTAATGAATACAGAGCTTATTATGGATACAGAATTAATTAAACCAAAGCTGTTTTTATGTAAACCGGATTTACGAAGATCAACGTACCACAAGCTTGCGGAGGCATTTCATATCAAGCAAACAGTCAGTTTAGGAAATATAAATGAACTATCCTTTGAGCTTCCTTTATATATTACAGGCTTGGGCGGTATTTTGAAGAAAAATACTCATCTTGATTCTGTGAGGCCCCGTTTTTTACTTCGTTTTGAGAAGGGGAGCTACAAGGAATATTATATTATCGATAAAATTGAAAAGTCTTCTAATGATAGAGACTCCGTATTTGTGCAATGCTTTAGCTTAGGCTATGAGCTCAATTCAAAATTAATCAAGGATTACAGTGTCGAATCATATAATATTACTGCGATACTCAGGGATCTATTGAAACAAAGTATTTGGAACATTGGCTACATTGATGTGCAATTTGATTTAAAATATCGATCCTTTGAGCATAGCGGCTCCGTTCTTGAAGGTGTTCAAAAGCTGGCGACGACCTTTCATTCTCTTATTGTGTGGGATACGAACAACAGGCAAATCAGCTTCTATGATCCTGAGCATTTTGGTCAAAATAAAGGCTTCCGCACTTCATTTGGCAGGCTGATGGAGGATGTGACGCAAGAAGCAAATTTCGATGAGTTTTGTACTCGTTTGAAGCTATTTGGCAAAGACGGACTTTCCATACAATCGGTGAACCCGTTGGGAACGAATTTTATTCAGGATTTTTCGTATTTTATGTATCCTTTTCAGCAGGACAGTCAAGGCCATATTATTTCACATAGTGATTATTTAAGCGATAATCTATGCATTAAGCTGATTCAATACGAAACGTTAGTGAACTCTAAATCCAGTTCATTCCAGGCTTTGTTAACTCAAAAGAGTAATATGGAAGCAGATCTTAGTGTAAAAGAAAATGAGTATGCAGTGTTGTATACACAGCTTCTGGTCATTGAAGACAATCTGGATACGGCTAACGGAACAGGTCAATCAACTAGTGATCTTATTCAACAGAAAAAGAACAAGTCAAGTGAACTGACCCAAAAGCAGGCTCAAATAGACTCATTAAGTCAGGAAATCAGTGTTACAGAACAGTCCATTAAGGCCTTGAAGGATCAACTGAACATGGAAAACAATTTTACGGCCGATGAATTAAAAGAGCTAAATGCATTTATTATTGAAAAGGAATTTTCCAGCGACATCTATGATGATCCGATGGATCTCCTTGAGGATGGGAAAAGAGAATTTGAGAAGCTTAGAGAGCCCAAGCTTGTAGCCAAGGTATCGCTCATTAATTTTTTTGAAATATTGACTGAACAGCATCAGTGGAACAAGCTTGTGGTCGGCGATATGATTACAGTTGAGCACGAGAAGCTCGGGATCAGCATGAGGGCAAATGTCACAGAAATAGAGTTTGATTATGAGGAATCATCGATTGATGTTACGGTATCCAATGCCAAGGAACTATTGACTGACGAGGATCGCTTTTTACAAAATCTATATAAATCAGTGCATTCATCCAATGTAGTCGATATGAGCAGAACAAAATGGGATGACGCCACAACGACAGCTAACGAAGTTGCTTCGGTTATTGATAATACCTGGAATGCTGTTGAAAGGGATATCGTAGCCGGGGTAAATGAATCGGTGGAGATCAGCCGTAAAGGGATTCTGATTAAAGATCCTAACGATCCTGACAAATACATTGTGATGCAGCACGGGCAAATTGCTCTTACACAGGATGGCGGTAACAGCTGGAAGACAGCTATTTTACCGGATCGGATCGTAGCTGAGCGAGTAATGGGAAAGCTTTTAGCCGGGGTTAATCTGCAGATCGATGCAACGGATGCGGCCGGTAACAAGACCTTTAGTGTAAATCAGACCGGTGTCAAAATCATGGGGCTTGCGCTTACGATTGAAGGGGGGCTGCCAGCCAATCAGCTAGATCCACAGTTTAAAGATGGCTTGGTTCAGATGGGACGGGCGTATAATGGGGTAGTCATTGACACAGCCAATGGCCTGGTCATCACTACAAATAACAATTTGGTGCGAACAAAATTAAACGCTACAGAAGGCTTTTCCTTTGAAAAATATACATCAGGACAATGGGTTAAAGAGTTATTCTATGATGTATCCAAGGGAAACCTTGTCATACGCGGAGAAATCGATGCCCAAGGCTTGAAAGTCAAAGGCAAGGATGTTCTCACGACCGATGACAAAATAAAGGTATCCGCCATTGAAGATCTGGTAGTAGGCGGAAATGTGAGAATGGGGCCTAATGCGACGATAAGCTGGGGGCAGGTATCAAATCAACCATATATCCCTGTATTACCCAGTTACATTCAGCACACAAAAATTGGTTCCACATATATTGAATCGCCGACAATAAGCGCCGGGACGATGAACGCAACAAAAATAAATGGTGCAGAGATCAGAGGCGGTAGCATAACCTCTAACACAACTATTGATGTGACGACTGATTTGAAGATTGGGAATAATATAATTTTTATGGACGGTCAAAGTACCATTCCACAAACTATCGTATTTCCGGGGAGAGGGAGTATTACGTTTAATACAAATGGAATGGTGATATCTGGATTTCAAGAGCTTAAGTTGGTGGCGGGTTCCGTAGTAATTGATTCAGGAGAAGGATCTCAAAAAGTTGCAACACAACCTTGGGTTTTGGCCAACGTAGAATATGCTAAATTTAAATAGAAGTAAAGCAACACCTGTTTTTTTAATTTACAGGTGTTGCTTTACTTCCACTGAGATCAAATATGTATCTTTGGAATTGGCTTAATTGCTCTTTAGTAAGATATTGTAAATAAAACGATTCTGGACGATAGAAATTCCCATCGTTATCAGTGTTACTTGGCTTTTGATTTATTATAAGTTCTTTTTCACTTTCACCAACCCTAATAACAATTTTATTATTTTCAAATCTGACATATTGTATTTTAAACACTTTTTCAACTTCAGTACTCAGATAATAAATCTCACTTTGTTGAGTTTGAGACTGTTCATTTTTAACAGCTTCGCCAGTTGTTGTTTGTTTGTTAGGGTTGCTATCAACATTTTCACTACCTGAATCAACAATATTAATGGAATCACTAGCCTTGTCATAACTAACATTCATACCTAGTGCCCGACCTATCTCTCCAACAGGTAAATAATTCAGATTATTATAATTGATAGGTTGAGCATTAAGTTTGACTTTTTCTCCATTCACAACAACATTGACTGAACTATTAATCTTGGCGGTAATGGACTTTACAGTTTGTGCAAACACGGGACTCGCTACAGATAGGGCTAGTCCTAGAATCAGACCAAAAGACACATAGCCTAGTTTCTTCATATTTATTAGATTCACTCACTTTCAATTGTTTTATTTAGGTATTTTTACCTGCAAGTATATCTTACACAATAATACGTTTATTTTCCATTTTTTTATGCTCTCATATTCCGATATATTCATCGTAGATGATTTTGTTTGACTGACGAGGATCGCTTTTTACAGAATCTATATAAATCAGTGCATTCATCCAATGTAGTCGATATGAGCAGAACAAAATGGGATGACGCCACAACGACAGCGAACGAAGTTGCTTCGGTTATTGATAATACCTGGAATGCCGTTAAAAGAGATATCGTAGCCGGGGTAAATGAATCGGTGGAGATTAGCTGCGGAAATGTGAGAATGGGGCCTAATGCGACGATAAGCTGGGGTCAGATATCAAATCAACCTTATATTCCTGTATTACCCAGTTACATTCAGCAGACGAAAATTGCGGCAGCATAACCTCTAACACAACTATTGATGTGACGACTGATTTAAAGGTTGGGAATAATATAATTTTTATGGATGCTCAAAGTAGTGCTCCACAAACTATCGTATTTCCTGGGAGAGGGAGCATTACGTTTAAAACCAATGGTTTGGTTATATCTGGATTTTCTGGGATAGAAATAGTTTCTAGTTCTGTGGGAATCAATTCTGGTATAGGATATGAAGAAATAGCAACCCAACCGTGGGTTTTAGCTAATGCAGGCTCTGCGAAGTTTAAATAACAACACCTGTATTTAGTTTACAGGTGTTGTTATACTTGTATTAGAGTCATATGTGTATTTTTGGAATTTATTTAGTTGCTCTTTGGTAAGGTATTGTAGGTAAAATGACTCTGGGAAGTAAGAATTACCTTCTTTATCATGTACACTTTTCATCCGATTTATTGTTAGTTCTTCTCCACTGCTTCCACCAACCCTAATAACTACCTTACTATTTTCAAACCTAACAAAGTAAGTACTAATTTCGTTTTCAACTTCAGAAATTAAATAATAAATCTCACTTTGTTGAGTTTGAGACTGTTCATTTTTAATAGATTCGTCAGTTGTTGTTTGTTTGTTAGGGTTGCTATCAATATTTTCACTACCTGAATCAACAATATTAATGGAATCACTAGCCTTGTCGTAACTAACATTCATACCCAGTGCCCGACTGATCTCTCCAACAGGTAAATAATTCAGATTATTATAATTGATAGGTTGAGCATTAAGCTTGACTTTTTCTCCGTTCACAACAACACTGACTGAACTATTAATCTTGGCGGTAATGGACTTTACAGTTTGTGCAAACACGGGACTCGCTACAGATAGGGCTAGTCCTAGAATCAAACCAATAAATAAATAGCCTATTTTTTTCATAAGGTCACTTCTTTCTATAAAGGGTGTCTTTTCTATATAGAGTTTATTATAGTGATTTTTCCTACGATTTACCATAAATCATTTGATTGGAGGGGACGTATTGGCCATAGTATCTATTCAGGTATCAGGGGCAGTAGAGTATAACAGAATTCCTGTATCAGCAAGCTTTACAAGCGGTGGAGGATTGGCTGCTTACTATCGTTTTTTTAGAAATGGTGTGGGGGCTGGTTCTCTTGAATCTTTTTCGAGTCCGGTTTCTTCTGCTACTAAATATTATACCTATACTGGTTTGCAAGGAAATACATCCTATTCATTGACTGTACATTTTTATAATTCCAGCATGAATACTCTGGGATCAGATTCTATTACGATTCGAACACCGAGCGAACCGGATCGTACACCTCCATCTATAAATACATGGAGGCCTATTTCAATTAAGAAAAGATCGGCGGAAATGTATGTTTCAGCAAGCGATAATTCAGGTGTAAGCGGCTTTTACTTTTATCTAAACGGTACTTCTGTTGGCAATATGTATGGTTCAAGCGGGAGCTATGTTTACTCAGGACTAAACCCAGGAACGGCATATTCCTTTGGTGTAAAGGCTTTTGATATTTATTATAATACTAGTGGTATGGAGACTTACAGGGATACAACCATACCAAATTCAGCACCGACAATTAGTTCCTGGTACCCCACACAAATCGGAGTAAATTCTGTGACGATGTATGTGGCCTCATCGGATGATGAATATGTATCTGGTTATTGGTTTTATTTAAATGGGAGTAGTGTTTCCCCAACTTCTGAAGGTAACGGAAGATATACCTTTAACAACTTGCTGCCAAATACGAGCTATTCATTAGGTGTAAAAGCATACGATGGAGATGGTGCGCAGTCCAGTATGTCCTCCTACAGCGTAACTACCAAAAAAAATAGACCGGCTAATTTCGAATGGGACAATGGCAAGTATTCCGGGTATGCTTTTAATATTACTGCTAATGAATGGAGCAGATTATGCGGAAGGATTAATGAATTCAGGTCATATAAAGGGCTGTTAAATTCAACTTTTACTACGGTGAGCAAGGGAATGGAGTTTAAAGCTGCTTACTATAATGAACTGGTAAACGCGATTAAAGGTATGTCGCCGCCAACCTCTGTGCCTAATAATAGAGTTGCAGGTGACTTTATTTATGCCAGTGACATTAACAGATTGAAGGAGTCATTAAATTCAATACTTTAGCTTTGAAGCAGGCACTCTCTATGCTTAGGGAGTGTTTTTGCTTTGGAAAATAAAATGATAGTGGTGAGGAGGAAATGTATGTCATCCTTTGAATATCAAAAAAGCACAATTTCCAAATATAGATCAGGTATAATTGATGATCCTTACATTGACATTACGGAATCCAAAAAAGTGATCAACAATACGATTCAGCTTAATGAAATCCCGGTCTTCTTAAATAAGGTACAAATTGATAATTACGTAGAGGTTCCAAGTACATCGTTAGATGAATTGGAACGGAATCAATATCGGGTTGATTATATAGAAGGTATTGTTTATTTTCATTCCGATGCGGAAGGTGAAGAATTAACTCTTATATATAAGGGAAGAGGAAATCATTATATCAGCGTGGCTCGCATTTGGACTCAGGAGCAGGATGGTGAAGTTGTAGAGACGCTAAAAGATCTCTATGATAGTGGACGTGATGCTATAGACAATCTAAAGTTTTTGGCTGAATTGAAGGATGAAATTGAAGAGGTTGAGCATACCGTTTCTGGTATGGTTGATGATGTTAACCTTAAGCTTGAGCTCATTGAAACTACACATCAAGCAGTTACCGAACAAGGAAACTGGGCTCAAAATCAAGGGGACTATGCTAAAGAGCAAGGTTTGCAAGCAATATCGCGAACTGACGAGGTGATTCAGGCTACTAATCAGTCGATAGCTGCAGCAGATACTGCTAAACAGAGAGCAAATGATGCGGCAGATTACGCCCAGTCACATGGTGATTTTGCCAAGATTCAAGCACAATATGCTGAACAACAGGGTGAGTTTGCCCAGTCACAAGGTAATTATGCTAAAGAACAGGCTCAAATCGTGGCTGAAGTATTAGAGGAAGCAGAATCAGCTATTGAACAGGCCAACAATTCAAGTCGTTTAGCGAATGAATCGGCTACATCTGCCCATACAGCAACAACGGAGACAAATTTAGCCAGAGATCGGGCAAATGAATCTGCTCAGGCAGCAGAAGAATCCGTTACTCATGCTCAAGCTGCTATTGATGATGTTAGAACAGCTCTTGCTTCAGCAAATGGCGCTCTATCCTTGGCGACAGATGCCAGTCAGCAGGTCTCAGAGGTAATGTCCCGCACGTCCCATCAAGGAGAGTACAGTGATACGAAGACTTATTATCCTAATAATATAGTCATCTATAATGGTTCAAGTTATATGTGCATAAACGAATCAATTAACCAAGCTCCTGACACTAGTTATAGTAATTGGAAGGTATTATCACAAAAAGGGCAAGATGGTAGAGTTGTTCAGGTTATATCTAGTAGTCAGGATGTTTTAATTCAAGGAGAGGCATCGGCACCGGACCTGTCAATAAGAGATGAACTAAAAACTCTGTGGAACGACAAGTATACGAAGCAAGAGATAGACACGAAGTTTAATACGATCCCGAATGCTTCGGCACAAGAAGACGGGATTTTGTCTGCAGCAGACTTTAACGAATTTAAATTGAAAGAGGACTCGCATAATAAAGGTGTTCCTAGTGGATATGCTGCATTAGATAGCAAAGGTAAAGTGCCGAGTTATCAATTACCACCGATTGATTTCGTTTTTCCTTCGCTTAATAGTTTGACCAGTAATCAGGTATTTTCAGGCATGTTTGTAAAAACATTAGGTTTTTACGAAGTAAATGATAGGGGAGAGGCGCATTATGTAGTCTCAGATACTGAAGAACCTTGGTCTATCAGCCTTGGTGATGGGTTATATGCAAACATCAGGGAAGAATCCTGTATTAATTATCGGATGCTTGGCGCTAAATTAGACGGTGTATCGGATGATTATCCATATATGCTTAAAGCGCATTCTTATTGTAACTCAAATAAGGTAACGCTTAAAAATTCATTTGGCACGATTTTTAAAACCAATTCAATCTTTTTAGAGGTTCAGAGTGATGTTGACTTAAGTGGATCTACAATTCGGATTACTAATGATAATTGTATTGGATGGTATGATATTTTAAATGATGATATAAATGTGTATTCCTATGAATCTCTAATTAACAAATCGGATTTGCGGAAAGATACAAGTTATTTTCCTATGGAGGATAATAGCTTGCCTACAAATTCAGTAATTCATATAAAAGATGGAAACAAGTGGTGTATCAGATATGATGACACCTTGGTTACAGATGAGTTTCGTGGTGAACTGATGTTCCATACAATGATGGGGATGTGCTTTGGTCCTTTAATTAGTGGATATGATGGTGCGGATACTAATCTGAATTATTTTAAGTATACAAAATATAATAGCCGAAAGCTGACATTTAAAGGCTGTCGGCTAAGTATTGAAACGACTCCGAATATTACGATGGGATTTTTAAGGAACAGACGACATAATACATTGATTACGGATTTTGTTCTCGATCCTAAAATGAACAGCTTAACAAATGTCTCTTTTAAAGGCTCTGTCATAACGGTGAAAGATAGTTATAATGTTCAGGTTAATAATATCTCAGGAAATAATATTGCAGGTAAAACAACAACAGATGGAAAAAATTCATCCGGATATGCGATTCGGATTATGGAGAGCTTTAAGGTTGGGATGGCTAACTGTAATCTTCAGGGGTACTGGGGAGCTACTGGATCAAATTCTGTTAAGGAATGGAGTATAAAAAATAGCACATTGAATCGAATTGATGTCCATAATTATTTCAGAGATATTAATATTGAAAACTGTGTTATTTATGATTGGGGAATCAATTTAGGGTATGGAACAGGCAAAGTTTCAGTGAAGGATACGACCTTTATTCATTATATGAACCCAAATTTGGGTGGTAGGACGCTGGTTAATCTTAATAATACGTATGGACTTATCTATTCAGGTACTCTGCATTTTGAGAATATTAATGTTATTAAAGAAGATACTGACATTTCGTTAATTAAGCTTAATTATGTAGCAGGTGATAATGTTCCTAGAGCGAAGTTGAAACTGCCTAATCTAACAGTTAAGAATATGGAAATTAGAAATAATATGGCATCAGATTCAAAATTCCTTATTTACAATTTTTCGGGGTCCACTAATAGCTCAATTAATATTCATAAAATCGAGTTAAACGATTTTAGTTATTTGCAAGATATACATTATTTTAAGGCCGATGGAAGTAAAGGAGTTATCCAATTTATACGCGATACTACTGATGGTCAAATGTATAGTGGACAGGTTATTACGGATATTTCATACAGCAATGTTGATTTTTTAGGAGATGCCGTATTGGGAACGTTGATAACTAATGCATCCGGAAATGTAATTCAACTAACCCCTACTTCATCAGCTAGATTTAGAAGTTATCTTTTTAATGATTCAATAGCCACTAGCCTGGAGGCTGAACAAGGAGAAGCTTTACACAAATTAATGACGCCTTACAATACAAAGCATGTGTTACAAAAAGAGATAGAACCTTTATTGCAGGAAATTAGTGGGTTCGCTGGTCAACAGCAAGAACTTGAGACACAGATCAGCATGTTAATGGATCTTGTAGCCCGTTATGCTAGAATTGTTAGATCACTTAAAGATGAACATGGAATCTTCACATCAGTACAGTATTTCAGAGAGGGTGGTACTTTATTAAAAAGTTCTTTGTTAAGTGGAGGAACTTCTCCAAGATATACAACCAGAACTGATACTTATTACAATCAGGAGGGAAATATTATATATAATGTAGAACGTTACGTTAATTTATGATAGTGACGGAGATATGATTGCTGAAGAATAGAGCTTTAAAATGAAGTAAGTCTATATTTTTAGTACCGCCCTCGGGACATTCCGAGGGCTATTCATATTTATAGGAGGGAAATCTATGGACAACGCATTACGAGTAATTGTTCCCTCGCCAGCTCATCCGCATCATTTCTATTAGTGGGTGGTCTTCCTTGCTGAACATTTTGCTGGTTTTTATGATTAATGACTATGTGATTGGTATGGGGGCGGCGGCAAAAGAGAGCAGACTGAACAGACGGCAGGTGTAACGATCTTCGTGATCGTTGCGGTATCGCATATGGTCGATTATGCACTGGGGGATTCGAATCCTTCCGCTACACCTCGGCTTCCTTCGCTACAGCCGACCTTTAACATCTGCATACCGAAACCAAGTCTGCCTTGAAACCATACGGTGTGGACAACCGCGGACAAAAGGCTACGAATTTGCACATGCGCTGGGATCCAAAATCCCTACCGTGCTGACTGAAAAGCTGTTTATCGATGTAAGAAATGATGCGGACAAGCTGAATTAGAAAGACATAATTAAGGCGCTGGTGAACACTGATTCACCTTGAAAGAACTCTACGAGCTTACACAAACTTCTTTACGCTACCAAAATTTCCACCTCACTATCGCAAAATAAAGGAATAAATTCCTTTATTTTGCAGCAATACATACTCAAGTGGTTATCGCTGATCTAAATGATATACCTGGCAACGTAGTATTGAAAAATACGAACATATGTCCGCTTTTTGTCCAAGGCATGACCCTCTATTAGACTTTTTACGTGTTAAATTTGTAGTGTGGGAAATGGGGGACAGGGTGAGAGCTTCCTAACTCATAGAGGGAAAAACATTATACATATTGTTTCGAGTCGCTGAATTGTACAGTGGCTTTTTTTGTTGGGGGGATTCTTTTGAAAAGAAAGAATGTGATTCGTTTACCCACTTTCGAATGGAAACAGTCCGAGTTGTGTAAAGGATGTATTTGGGGGCGCTGGGAAGGTACGAAGCAGTTTTGCAGTCGTCCATGTTGCACTCGGGCTGGAAGTGCTGGAGAGGAGGTGAAACCATTGTTGACAACAGAGAATATTAGGAAAGGCAGAGGTGGCCCATACGATGAGTAGCTTGAACGAACCGACAAGCGTCGATGACTCATGGCTTGCTGTAGTCGGAGCATGGACGCAAGAAATTTTAGGCAATGAATGGTCTGTATACCTCAGTGAATGGCCGGGCAGTTATTCGACTCCTGCAATCATGTGGCGGGTATCAGGGATGGATTTGCGGCAGCTTGGATTATCCTCTTATGAACTGGAAAAGCAGCTGTCAGCAACTGCTGTCGGTAGTACCCGCAATCAAGAAGCTGCTGCGGTGCTTAAGCTTGCTGAAGCCTTGGGAGCAGCGGTCAAGATCCCGCTAAGCACTGAAGATCGGCGGTATCTGAGTATCAGTAATCCGAAGGTTAGCTTAAAAAATGCCGCTACTACTGAAACAACGGACGGTCAGTTAACCGTCACTCTAACCCGACGAACGGGAAGTTATCCCGCTCAAGAGGTTTCTTTAATGCAATCTGTTCATTACAAATCAAATATGAGGTGAGAAATTTGGCAGAACGAAAAGGAGTTTCCAAAGGATCGGTCACTTCGTCTCCAACCTATTCGGTTGCAGAGATAATTAATAACTCAGAAGCTGTAGCAGGTGTGAAGCCTGAAGTGATGGCTGGCGCTTTCTATAGCACGGATAAAGAAGTGCTAACAGTAAAGGAAGCACAGGATTTAGTACAACAATTTATGAAGAAGAAGGTGAAGTAGCATGGCAGGAGGAAATTGGAGCTTAACGAATCAACCGGTACTTCCGGGTCTGTACATGAACTTTGTAGGTGCGGCTGAAAAGGCAATCGAATCAGGGGCGCGTGGCGTAGTCATTGCTCCGGTAAAAGCTCATTGGGGTCCTATTGGGAAATTTGTAGAAGTATCAAGTGAATCGGCTATTCACGAGCTTTTCTCCAGTAGTGAAGCAGACGGCGCGACAGCATTTTCAACGCTGTACCTTTCTCTGCTGGGCGGGCCTAAGAAGCTGCTTGCATATCGTTTGGCGGATAGCTCGGCTGCAGAAGCGAAAGTAACACTGAAAAACAGCTTATCTGTACCTGAAGATGCTGTAGTACTCCAAGCAAAATATACTGGTCAACGCGGTAATGATTTCAAGGTTACGATTCAATCTAGCCTTGCTCTGGCGGGCCAAAAGGAATTGAAATTGTATGAGGCCAACAAGCTGCTGCGTACTATTTCAATAGGAGCCGGAACTGCTGAAGATGCTGTTGCAGCTATTAATGAGGACTCCGCTAATAAGTGGATTGTTGCAGAAAAAGTCGGTGATGGTGCATTGGCAGATGTTGCGGGTGCAGCTTTCACTGGAGGCAATAGTGGTATTTCAGGTATCACCAATGCGGATTATATTGCGGCTACAGAAGTTTTTGAAACACAGGATTTCCATGTTCTTACGCTTGATGGTGTTAGCGATGCTGCTCTTCGTACCAGTGTGGTAGCTTGGGTGAAGCGAGTGCGTGAAGAAGGCAGAGGGATTATGGCTGTGTTTGGTGGTGCCAAAGCTGATGACACAAGCAGCGATGCAGTAAGCAAAAGCATTGCTCGCAGTGTTGCTGCTGATTTTGAAGGCATCGTCAATGTGGGTACAGGCGTGAAAATGAATGATAAAGAGTATTCTTCCGCTCAAGTAGCTGCTTGGGTTGCAGGTCTGATTGCTGGGCAAGCCCTTAAGGAATCAACTACCTATGCACCAACGCCATTTGATGACGTTACACGTCGTTGGACGCGTTCAGAACAAGAAGAAGGGGTTCGAAATGGTGTGTTTTTGCTCGTTCATGATGGGCGTAAAGTGAAGGTGCTTCGTGGCGTAAATACTTTGACTACTGTTCGGGATGGTCTGAATAAGGGCTGGAAGAAAATTCGCAAAATTCGGGTGATCGATCAAATTAATTCGGATCTGCAAAAGCTGGCTGAGGATCATTACATCGGCAAAGTGAATAACACTGCGGAAGGTCGTCTTGCGCTTATTGCTGCAGGAAAGCAATATTTGCAGACACTGGCTTCTGAAAGTGTCATTGAAGCAACAGGCTTTGATGTGCTATTGGATCCGCGATTCTATGGTGGTACTGCGCAGTTTACACCTGAAGATGACCAGGTATTCCTGTCGTGGACGGCGGATTCGAGCGATGTTATGGAACAAATTTTCGGCACATTTTATGTGCAATAAATAGGGGGAATAGTCAATGGCACAATACTTAGATCCAGGTCGCGTAATTATGGGAACGTTCGGTCAGATTTTTATTGATGGAGTCTGGCAATCGAACTTGAATCATTTGGAGGCAAACGTAGAAGCTGATAAACGTGAGCTTAATCTTGTCGGCACGGAATATACAGTGTTTAAGCTTGGTCGTAAAAAGGGCACAGGCACAATGAGTGGTTACAAAGTGACTTCGGAAATGATTCTACGAGGTTTTGGGAAATTCAACATTATTCACAAGCTGGATGATCCTGAAGCTTACGGCTTTGAACGGGTCGAATTAGTTAACTGCATGGTAGATAAGATTCAACTGGCTAACTGGACAGCAGGAGAAGAAGTGCAAGAGGAAACGGCATTTACTTTTGAGTCCTATAATTTACTTGATCCTATTGTGGCATCTTAATTAAGAGGAGGATTTTTGAGTATGAATCAGCATGAACCATTGAATGAGCAAGATATTTTGGACGGTCTCTTCGAGACGGCAGCCAACCTGCCGGAAGAGGCCGTTTTTATTGGACGCTTAAGCCTGCGCATTACATTGCGGGGCTTAACCTCTAGTAAGGTTGATTCGATTCGTGAACGTTGTACGGTTCGCAAGACGCTAAAAGGTCAGGTCAGCGAAAAAATCGACAGTGAGCTGTTTAATGCGGCGTTGATTAAAGAAGCGACTGCGGCTTTGGAGGTTGTTAAAAAGCTGGGTGATGGTAGCGAGCAAAGTGTGAAGCTAAGCGGCTGGGGAGATGATCGACTTGTTAGCAGACTGAAGCTGTCCGGCGGTGAAGAGGCCGTTCGTCGTATGCTTCTTGCTGGAGAACTGGATGCCGTAGGTGACAAAGTGCTCGAAATTTCCGGCTTTGGAGTGGACATCGATGACGTAAAAAACTAATCGACTCCGGTGGCATGACAACGCTGTTGTTTCATTTGTGGACAAGGCATAGTCTTCGCCCCGGGGTGTTCTGGTCTCTTCCCAAAGGAGAGCGTCTGTTATTGAGAGCTTTTGCGGAGAAGGAGCTGGAGATGAATGCATCTTCGGCTTCTTCTAGCTCTGGTAGAGTACCTCGTGGAGAAAGGAGGTAAAGATATTGTCAGGTCAAGAAAATTTTGAACTGGATATTGAGATTAATAGCCGGGATATCGATGAAACTGAGAAAAAGCTAAGTCGTCTCGATAAAATGCTACAGCAGACACAGAAACGTTTTGATGCATTGGGTAAGACCAGAATAAATCCAAAAATCACGCTGGATGATCGGCTAACTCCGGCAGTCACTAGAATACGGGATAATCTGTTCAGATTAGATCGAACGATCGTGAAACCGATAGCTTCGCTCATTGATCATGTGTCCGCGGATGTTGGAGTGATTCGTTCATCCCTAGTGTCCTTGACTCAAACTCCCTGGCGAATTTCAGTCGAGGGTGTGGATTGGAATACAGTAGTTGGCAAGCCACTATTGGAATTGTTGAAGAATGAGCAAACCTACACAGAAGCTGGAAAAATAGCTGGTCAAGCTTATTTTAATGCATTTCTTGCAAAAATTAATTCGCAGAACATTGCCTTTATTCTTTCCGGAGGGTCGCAAGGTGGAGCAGGAGGAGCGAGTAGTTCAGGTTCAGATACCAATCAAGGCGATCCAGGTAAGGATAAAGGTTTTTTTCAGAGTTTATTCGATAAATCAATCAAATTAGTAGAAGAAGCTGGTGGGGATTTAGTTAAGGATTATTTAAAAGATGGGGTCAAAAGTTTAATTGGTAAAGCTACTGGGAAAGACGACGAAAAAGGCAAATGTGTATGTATATGTAAGTGCAATTGTGGTCGAGGTCGCTCTGGCGGTGGACTTATGGGAGATGGTTATGGTTCCGGGTCGGAAAATGATGGAAAGAAGAAAAAAAACAGAAGAAATAGACGAGGTATAAGATCATTTGGTGGTCAGTTAGATTCGAATGATGAAGATTTTAGTAAATCATCAAATCGAAAAAAAGCAGAACGGAGAACTAGATCCACAGATACATTCAATTCTGCAGGAGCAGGAAGAGGTAGATCTTCAAGGATGGGAGGGGCTTCTTTTAGATCTGGCTCAGCTCTTGGTTTTAAAGGAAAATCAGGATTAGGATCATTGCTTGGCATGGGCGCAGGGGTACTTATGAACAATGCTCCTGAATTGCTCGAAAAAGGAAAAGAACAACTTGGAAAAGGCAGCTCATGGCTTAAAGAGAATGGATCGAAGGTATTAAAGAAAAGTGGTAAATGGCTTGGAAAAGGAGCAAAATGGTTGGGTAAGGCTGGTAAACTTCTTCCCGGCCCGGCTGGATTACTTATGGATGTAGGTAATATTGCTGCTGCTGATTCGAAACGAGACAAGTCAAGAGCAGCAGGATCCGCAGCTCTTTCGATTGCTGGAGGAGCGATAGGAGGAGCTATTGGCTCGATTATTCCAGGAGCGGGTACGGTAATAGGGGCTACGCTTGGTTCGATTGCTGGAGATTTTATTGGTGATAAATTAGGTGGCTTCTTTTATGATAAATTTTCTAAAAAATCGAAAAAGAATAAGAGGAAGGGTATTCCTTCTAGTACTGGCAGCCTTTCTATGGTTGGTGCATCAGCAGCAGGATTATCAGGTCCAACTTTTTCAAGAAAAGCAGAGGGATATCAAGAATTTCAGCCTAGTAATCTGAATTTAAGTCAGTCCTATGGTCAGGGAACAAATATACCTCCTCAGCAAATTAATGTGTCTGTTGATAAGGATTCCATCAATTTAACAGTCAACAAAGACGAAATTAATTATGATTTTTTAGCTGAGCTTGCGGGTCAGAAAATTGCTAGTCAGGTTCGATTCGCTATGCAAAATGTGAAATAAGGAGGTGTTGCATTGACTATTCAACTAACTGATGCAGTTGGCAATGATTTTTTCTTCCCCGTTGATCCTGAAGAGATATCAATATCTCGAGGAAAGGGAATAGAGACGGTCAATATTGTAAATCTAGGAGAATTCGATTTCTCCAATGGAGAGAAGGTGAAGGAGATCACCTTCTCTTCTTTTTTTCCTGCGGTATATAACGATTCGTATTGTAATTATACTGAAATCCCCGATCCTAGGGACGCGATGCATCGTTTAACAGAAATGATGAATAGCAAGACACCCGTTCATTTAATTATTGCGGGACCAACTGGAAAAGTCATCAATGCTTATGTTTTGATTTCAGCACATAACAGCACGTTTCGAGGTGGCGAGCTTGGGGATATTAATTTTGATTTTACAGCGCGCACTTGGCGAAAGCCGAAAATACACACGCAGGCCGGAAAAAATGCGGGCAAAGCCTCTACCAGTCGATCTGATATGAAAAGTAAATCCAAAACTTATACGGTCAAGTCGGGTGATACCTTATCCAAAATCGCCAAGCTGGAGCTGGGAAGCAGCACCAAATGGAAGGACATTTACAATCTGAACAAAGCCGCAATCGGCTCTGATCCTAATCTGATAAGAGCAGGACAAAGGCTGGTGCTTCCGTCATGAGCTATGAGGTGGTACTGCAGGACAAATATTATTTGCGAGAATTGATTGAAAGTATCTCTTTAACGGATTCGCTGGACCAAATTTCCTATAACGCAAACATTCAGCTAAAGGTTCCCGAAGAGGGAATTTCGTTTGCTCCCGGCCAGGTTATTCGAATTAGCGGAACCCCTTTTCCGGCAGGGAGTAACAAAGTTTATTTACTGAACCCCGGTGTCATTTGGGAATGTAACAGCAGCAATAACAGCACGAAGCATCTGCAGCTTAACGTGTATGATCGTACCATTTACTTGGCTAAATCGGAAGACGAATATCTTTTTGCAGCAGGAGGTACAGCAAGCCAACGATTAAAAAAATATGCAAAGGATTGGGGCATTCAACTGGCTAATGTTCCCGATACGAAGCAAAAGCTGAGCAAAGCCATCTATCGTACGCAGCCGCTGTACAAAATGATAACTGCCGATTTACAGGAAACGGTGAAATCCGGCGGGGACATGTACATTCCCCGAATGACTCCGGCAGGGCTGGAGTTGTTCAAAATCGGTAGCAACACTACGGTTTGGAAGCTTCAGGCTATTGAGGAGGTCAGTCAGAGTCGAACGCTGGAAGGTGCGGTTACGCAGGTCAAGGTCCTTGGCAGCAGGGAAACAGCAGGAAATGAAGCCCCCTCTCCTGTCCTAGCTGTTGTTTCCTCTGACCTGATTCCTAAGCTCGGTACCCTTCAGCGGATGGTTCAGGATGAGGATGTTAAAACAGAGGCTGCTGCAAAAAAATTAGGAAATGCCATGCTGACCGGCATACAGGAAACTTTTTCGGTGAGCGGTCTGGATATCAATACACTTCGGGCAGGGGATAAGGTTGAACTGGGCGGGCTGAAGCTAATCGTCATGTCTGTGACTCACCAGCTCGGCGATCCTGGTCACATGTCATTAGAGCTGGGCTCTATTGAGCTTGTGAAAAGGAGGTATTTTCTGAATTATGGATGATCCTTATAAAGAGCTGGCTGGCTCGCTCAGAGAGCAGATAGCCGGATATACCCGTAATGCGGTAAGCGGGATTACAAGCGAGCTTGGAACGATAACCGCGACTGGAGTAAAGCTTGATCAGTTTAAGCATGAAATTCAGGATTATTTGGTTGCAGATTTTCCTGTGACGTTGAAATTTCCTGCGTTTCACCTCTTAGGAACAACGACATCTTTAATAGATGCGGAAGGTAATCCTCTGGGGGAATCCTCGCAACGAATGCGATTTGATTTTGAGGAGTCGGAGATAGAGGACGTAAATATCAATCTGGCTGCGGGGCTTAAGCCCGGCGATCGAGTGGTAGTTTTAAATTGTAACGGTGGCAAGGATGTCATCGTGATGTGCAGGGTGGTGAGCAGTGGTGGCTAGTTTATTTCCTGAAGATACCGTATGGATGCCGGAGAACGGTGTTGATTCGGATAGCGCGGATATAACCTTTGGCAGAAGCTGGCTGTTTGATTTTGAAGCTGGAGATTTTATTTTTAGCCCTACTCGGAAAATATCAACAGCAGTAGATACGGCGGCATGGGTCATGTGGTGTGAAAAAGCGGTACGAACACCCCGATATCGTCACTTGATCTATTCTCGGGACTACGGTCAAGAATATGATGATTTGATTGGCAGGGGCTATAGTCGTGCTGTCCTGGAATCAGAGATCGAACGAATGATGACGGAAGCGCTCACGGTAGATCCCAGAACGGCAGGCGTAGACAGCTTCACCTTCGAATGGTCTTCAGATGCCTGCCAGTTTACGTGCAACGTAAAAAATGTACGGGATGAAACGATTACTTTAGAAGGAGGTGTATCGGTATAATGTCGGAATTGCCGATCTTTTTGGAAGAGCAGACGGAAGAACTTATTATGCAGCGAATGCTGAACCGGGTGCCCGCGGATATCGATAAAGCCGAGGGCTCTTTTATTTGGGATTCCCAGGCTCCGGCGGCTTTTATGCTATCCGAAGCGGCGACTTGGGCGCAGCAGGTTTTGGAGCGTGGGTTTGCGAGTACAACGTTTGGGGCGTATTTGGATCTTCGGACAGCCGAGCACGGGGTTGTGCGCCGAGCGGCGGTCGCTGCGACAGGACAAGCTGCGTTCAGAGGAACGCCGGGAAAAACGGTACCAGCAGGCTCTATTGTTGCAACTCCTGCAGATGAAGTGACAGGGGAAGCGTCAATGGAATATGAGACATTGTCATCTGTAACGTTGGATGATAACGGTGAGGGTTCTATTGCGATTCGTGCGGTTATCCCCGGAAAGAATGGAAACGTGCCAGCAGGGGTTGTTACGATTATGTCGACTCCGATATCGGGGATTTCGGCGGTAACCAATGAACACGAAATACTTGGCGGAGCGGACATTGAATCGGATGAATCTTTACTTGAACGCTATTATTTGCAGGTACGAAATCAAGGGACCAGCGGCAATAAAGCGCAGTACTTGAAATGGGGCGGAGAGGTCGCTGGTGTAGGCGGAGTGCAGGTTATTCCGCTCTGGAGTGGGCCGGGAACGGTAGGGATTTATTTATTGGATACTGAAAAGCGTGCTGCAAGCTCGGAAATTGTACAAGCGGTCCAGCAATACATCGATCCGACTAAGGATGGTCAAGGTGAGGGCATGGCCCCGGCTGGAGCCGTTGTTTCGGTAATGCCTGCGCAGGAAGTACCCGTTAATATCAGCGTCAAGCTGACACTCGCTAGCGGAGCTTCACTGGCTGATGTTCAGAATCTGATTTCTACTGGGGTAAAGGGGTATCTCAAGCAGCTTGCTTTTGAGGACCCTCTAGTCAGGTACACACGTATTGCGGCGATTCTATTGGACATTCCGCCGATTATTGATTACTCCGAATTAACCGTAAACAGCAATCAGGATACAAATCTGGAAATTGGGACGGGGCAGGTCGCCGTATTAGGGACGGTGAGTGTGAATGAATGAGTCGCTGATGACCAGCAAGCGAGGGCGTGAAATGTTCTCTTTTCTTCCGGCGTATTATGAAAATTCCCGTATTATGAATGCGGATATGAATGCCAAGGGGAGTGAGCTGGACTCGTTGTTTGACACACTGGATGAGCTATTGAAGCAATTTTTTGTTCAGACAGCAACCTGGGGCTTGGAGCGTTGGGAGCAGGAGTTGGGAATAAAAAGCGACTATTTGAAGCCCATTGAGCAACGCCGTGCGGTCGTTGAATCGAAGCTGCGCGGCAGCGGGAAATTTTCCGGACGACTCGTTAAAAATGTAGCGGAGGCCTATGATGGCGGAACTGTAAATGTCACCTTTGAACCGCAAGCGTGGAGCTTTACGATTCATTTTGTGGATACGGTAGGTATTCCTCCAAATCTCGATGATTTGAAAGAAGTTATTGAGGAAATTAAGCCTGCGCATATGAAAGTGGAGTACGAATTCAGTTATTTATTGATTCGAGATATTGATGGAGTGATGACGCTTGATCAGCTTGAACAAGAACCTTTATTAAATTTTGCAGGAGGTGATCCAGTTGGCCAGTAATACACCTAATCTTGAATTATTAAAGAAGGACCCGGCGACTGATGGAAATGATACGTTTAACATTCAAACGATGCTGAATGACAACTGGGATAAAATCGATGAGGCCGTAGGCCAGGTTCGGGAGGAGCTTCAGGATATAGATATCCCGCTCTCCAATGCGACGAATGGAACTAGAAGCGATGTAGCGGCTTCGGAGAAGGCGGTCAAAGCCGCATATGACAGAGGTACTGAGGGGGTCAATGCAGCAGCGACAGTACAAACTAATTTGACCAACTTTTCAAACACTGTTACTACACAATTGGCGGATAAAGCTTCCAAGACTTATGTTAATGAAAAGCCTTGGCAGAAACATAGACTTACACAAGATAGCGGTGTGGGTATTGATATAAGTGGCGCGGACCTAGATACAGTTTTTAATAGTGGACAGTATCTCGGAGCATCGCTACTCAATACTCCTAATTCAGTGGCCCATTGGTGGTACATTGAAGTATTCCAATTCGCAAATACTGACTTTTGTATGCAAAGGGCTACAATGCTTGAAAATACAGTCCCCACTATGTATATGAGAATGAGATATGCTGGACAGTGGTATCCCTGGTCCCTAGATCTTTTTCAATCTGGCGTTAATGCTAAAAACAGCATTGCGGATGCGATTAACGCCAAGGGAGTTTTAGCATCCGCAAACGATACTTGGTCTTTATTAGCGTCAAAAATCGGACAAATAGCAAGCGTTGGGCTTGGGCATTCGGCCCAGGGAACTATAATTAGTTCCGCTGGTACTATTTCGGTTCAACGGCCAAATTCAACTCAAAGCACTGTGAGTGTTGTAACCTATACAAATCTAACGTTCAAGCCTAAATTTATTTTTTTGATCAGTGGAACCACGCTCGTCATTTACTCAGTGGATTTAAATTATGGGGGAAACGCCGCAGCGGATATTTTGATTTTTTCAGGTGGGTCATTGGGCGATTATAAACTGGATGGGCCACTGGCCGTTACAGCTACAGGGTTCGGGTTACCAGTACCCAGTAATATGACAAGTACGAGTTTTACGTGGTGGGCTTATGATTAAGTTAGGAGGCAGGATACATGTTTTTGGGTAGAAAAATTTATTATCAAAAAGCAAATGGCGCTGTGATTGTCGCTAGAAACGAGTCTAGGGGAGACGTCAGGGAAACAACGATAGACGAGGACTTTGCCATGTTAATTGATTTGCGGAATTATGATCGAGAATCATTAGGTGTATTAACACTAGAATCCGGCCAGTACGCTCAGGACTTTGCAGAATGTAACGGATACCGTGTAAATCCGGACACGTTAGAATTAGAGTTTAGCTACCTCGATCCTAGCGATCCGGAGCCACAGGAGCCAGTATATCAGAAGCCGCTAAGTTTAGAGGTGGACGAGCTTAAGCGAGAAAACACTTTGCTCAAAGCGCAGAATACCGCCCTATCTGACCGAGCGGATTTTATTGAGGATTGTATAGCTGAAATGGCCGTACAGGTTTACAGTTAATCACTCGCATATTTTATTGGTTTATGTCTCGCGTGTGAGGGGGTGAGCTTATGATGGCGATGTTTTTTGCACAGCGGGTTATTCTAAGTAAGACTAAATTTGCTGAAGTACCTACATCTCTTCAAGCAGGAGTAAGAGAGATCTTGACGGACAGCGGTATGGAGTTTTTGACAGAAGCATAAGAATCAAGAACGCGCTGCAAGGCGTTTTTTTTTATGCCCTCGGAGCTAGTCCGAGGGCTATTAAATTTAGGGGATGATAAGCGTGGATAGTGTACCAAAGGTATTTATAGCCGTGATTGGCTCATCAGCATCATTTTTATTCGGGGGGTGGTCTTCCTTGCTGAACATTTTGCTGGCTTTTGTGATTATTGACTATGTGACGGGTGTGGGGGCGGCGGCAAAAGAGGGCAGACTGAACAGTACAGCAGGTGTATGGGGCATCGCTAAAAAGGTGTCGATCTTCGCGATCGTTGCGGTATCGCATATGGTCGATTCTGCACTTGGGAATTCGCATTTGTTCAGGGATGCGGCCATTTTCTTTTTTCTGGCAAATGAACTGCTGTCTTTTCTGGAAAATGCGGGCCGGATGGGGGCGCCGATTCCGCCTGTATTGCGGAAGGCTGTTGAAGTGCTGAAAGGGAAGGGGGCTGATCAACCATGAAAAGAGTTTGGCTCGACGCCGGGCACGGCGGGAAGGACCCGGGGGCGACAGGCCACGGTCTTCAGGAAAAAGATATTGCTCTTGTCTTATCCTTAGCCATTAAGGACAAGCTTGAAAGCGAATATGAAGATGTGCAGGTCGGGCTCTCACGAAGCACGGATGTATTCCTGGAGCTGAAAGAACGCTCCAATAAGGCAAATGCTGCAGGAGCGGATATTCTCGTATCGATCCATTGCAATGCTGGAGGAGGAGCTGGGGGATTCGAATCCTTCCGCTACACCTCGGCTTCCATTGCCACAGCCGATCTTCAACATGCGCTGCATACCGAAATCATGTCTGCCTTGAAGTCATACGGTGTGAACGACCGCGGACAAAAGGCGGCAAATTTGCACATGTGCCGGGAATCCCGAATGCCTGCCGTGCTGACTGAAAATCTGTTTATCGATGTAAAAAATGATGCCGACAAGCTGAAGCAGACAGACATAATCAAGCTACTAGTGAACGGGCATGCCATTGGAATCGCCAAGTATTTAGGATTGCGGAAAAAGGACGTCTTGGCTCCTATTAATGAAACCACGGTTAAAGTGATCATAAACGGCAAGCTAATCGAGAATGTGAAGCAGATGGATCAGGTTACCTATGTTCCTCTTCGCACAATCTGCGATGCTCTTGGCGCAAAAGTCAGTTGGGACCATCATACGAAAACTGCAACAGTGTCAGGAGCCTCGCCGCACTAATAATTCCCTATATTTTTCAAATGGCCCAAATTGATTGCATTGAATAAAGAACAAATGTTCGCATATAATAGAAACATCCGTTCCTATTTTGAATTGTGAAGAGGTGATTCTGGTGACGCTTGTGAGTAAATATACAGGTCAGATTGTGGAGATTATTTATATGGATCGTGCCGGGAAAATTACGCAGCGTCATATTAAAATTCATGGGATACGGGGAGATTTGGTCAGGGCAACCTGTATGGTGACTGGGGAGCCGAGAGCTTTTCGTTTGGATCGCATTTTAGCTTGGAATTGCAGCAAGATACAGCACAATAATAGAGGTGTTCTTCGTGGGGGATAAATTAAATGGTGACGGATTGTGGGCATCCCGGATGATGCTCCCTGAGCATAAGGAAGCGATTCTTCGAAAAAATCGCGAGCCATTAATGCGTTCGATGCCAGCGTTGGATGGTCAGGAGCTTGAACTGATTGAGCGTACGCTGGCGGAGTCTTATCATGATCATCGTAGTGTAAAAATGCAGTTGTTTGACGAATTTGAGCAGGAAGAGGTTTGCGGTATCGTTACAGCGGTGCAAACTTATCGCAGAGAGATTAAGGTGCATCTCCCGGACGGAGACTATAGATGGATTCCGCTGGATCGTATTTTATCGACTGATTTCTAGTAAGGTTACATGGCGAGACACGTACAAGTATCATTTCTATAGAATAGAAAAACAATCTTACGGACAGAAGCGCCACTATTGAGCTAATATCACACCAAATCAGTGTCAAAATAGCCAATTAAGGCTTGCTGTGTCCGTTGAACTGGGCAAATTACCCATTTTTCTGATCATAAGGTCTCTGGAGACCGTTAACTTAACGGGTGACAGGTAGGAGCTTGAGTCCAGAATATACCGCCCTTTAGAAGCTAAAATTCCCTCCGACTGCTTTCGGATTTCGAAAGCAGTCGGAGTTTTTTTGCATATTTGGTCATTTTCCTATTGTCATTTGAATATGTTGGATATACAATAAAGTCATCTCAACTTGTACGTACATTTTTAAAAATAACGTAATATATCATTGAATGTACATACAAGTAAAATCAAATAACTAATATTCATCGCAATTTATCTACAGCAATTATTAATGGGAGGCGTTTGAGTGATGAAATTGAAACCGTATTCATTTTGGTTTGTAACCGGTAGCCAACATTTGTATGGACCGGAGACATTGGATGAGGTAGCAGGGCATTCACGCATTATTGCAGAGCAGCTATCGAAAGATCCTGTCTTCTCGTATCCGATTGTATTCAAACCGATTGTAACGACCACGGATGAAATATATAAGCTGTTGCTTGAAG
Organism: Fontibacillus panacisegetis; assembly: GCF_900102215.1. Taxonomy (GTDB): domain Bacteria; phylum Bacillota; class Bacilli; order Paenibacillales; family Paenibacillaceae; genus Fontibacillus; species Fontibacillus panacisegetis. Next base: position 270,594 of record NZ_FNBG01000002.1, on the reverse strand, counting down.
CTAACGGAGATGAGTCCTGCGCCGGTGTTATTACCTGGATGCATACCTTTTCACCGGCGAAAATGTGGATTAGAGGACTGTCGCAATTACAGAAGCCGCTTTTGCATTTCCACACGCAATTCAATCGTGACATTCCTTGGGAATCAATTGACATGGATTTCATGAATACAAACCAATCGGCTCATGGTGATCGTGAGTATGGTCATATTGGCGCCCGGCTTGGTATCGCCCGTAAAATCGTGGTTGGACACTGGGAAGATGGCGAGGTAAGAAGCGATATTGCAGGCTGGACGAGAACCGCAGTTGCATTTGCGGAAAGTCGTTGCCTCAAGGTAGCACGTTTCGGAGACAATATGCGCGAAGTTGCTGTTACTGAAGGCGATAAGGTTGAAGCGCAAATTAAATTTGGGTGGTCGGTGAACGGATACGGCATCGGCGATCTGGTTCACCTGCTCAATCAAGTAAGCGATGCTGAAGTAAAAGCTTTACTTAACGAATATGCAGACAAATATACGATTACTCAAGCTGGACTGAGCGAAGGAAAAGTCCGGGATTCCATTGCTTATCAAGCACGAATCGAAATAGCCCTGAAGCGTTTCTTGGAGGAAGGCGGCTTTGGAGCCTTTACTACAACCTTTGAAGATTTGCATGGCTTGAAGCAGCTTCCAGGGCTTGCAGTACAACGATTGATGGAAGCAGGTTATGGCTTTGCTGGAGAAGGTGACTGGAAAACTGCAGCGCTCACCCGTGTACTGAAAATTCTCGCTAACAACAAGAGTACGTCCTTTATGGAAGATTACACATATCACTTTGAGCCAGGTAATCATATGATTCTTGGAGCGCATATGCTGGAGGTATGTCCTACTATTGCAGCTACACGTCCTTCCATCGAGGTTCATCCGCTAGGTATCGGCGGCAAAGAGGACCCTGCACGGATCGTGTTTGACGGACAGGATGGCCCGGCGGTCAACGCATCACTTATAGATATGGGCAACCGCTTCCGTCTTCTTGTTAATGTAGTAGACGGCGTGAAGGTTGAAAAGCCAATGCCGAAGCTGCCTGTAGCGCGTGTACTGTGGAAACCACAGCCTTCCCTTCGGGAATCAGCAGAAGCATGGATTTTAGCAGGAGGCGCACATCATACAGTTCTTTCTTATGTAATTACTGCAGAGAACCTGACGGATTGGGCTGAAATGGCTGGAATTGAAGCTGTAATCATCGACAAGGATACCTCAGTAGCCCGGTTCAAGAACGAATTACGCTGGAGTGAAGCTGCATATCGTTTGGGAAAATAACAGATTAGCAGAGAAAGAGGGAATCCTCCGCTTTCGCCCGGCCTGTGATACAATAGCGGATATAATAAATGTTCGGTGGCTGAGGTGGACAATGAAGACAAAAAGATTACCTAAATATTTACAGTTGAAAAATGAACTACTGTCGTGGCTCCAATCTGGTAAGCTATCGCCCGGCAAACAATTTCCTTCCGAGAATGAAATCGCAGAACAATTCAGCTTAAGCCGGCAGACAGTAAGACAAACCTTTGGCGAACTGGAGAAAGAAGGCTGGCTGGAACGCATTCAAGGAAAAGGAACATTCGCCAGAAACCCGCAGCGCTGGGAAGGTGAACAAGTCAAGACGATCGGGATTATTACAACGTATATATCGGACTACATTTTTCCTCACATTGTTCGCGGGGCAGAAGCGGAGTTAAGAAGCCGCGGGTATCGACTCCTTCTTTCCAGTACAGACAACAACAAAGACAAAGAGAGGGAAAGTCTTCAGCTCATGATGAGCCAACCGCTTAGCGGACTTATTATAGAACCGACCAAGAGTGCAGAAGGCAATCCGAATCTTGGATTTTACCTGGAGCTGCAGGAGAAGGGCATCCCTTATTTAATGATCAATGAGAGATACCGTGAGCTTGAATGTACTTGTCTTAAGGTAGATGACGAACTGGGTGGATACAAAGCGGCGGCTCATTTATTTGAAAATGGACACCAGTCGATAGCCGGTTTTTTTAAAACGGATGACATGCAGGGCGTAAATCGACTAAAAGGATTTTTAGCAGCACATCGTGATCATGGCATCGCCGTTGCCTCGAATCGTGTCATTACTTATACAACGGAACAAAAGAGAGAACTTCCGTATAGAGAAGCGGTAAAATTGTTGAGCTCCAATCAGGAAGATCGGCCTACCGGATTCATTTGCTACAACGATCAGTTAGCGATAGTTCTGATGGAAGCAGCGATTCAATGCGGAATGTCCATACCTGAGGATCTGTCTATCGTGGGCTTCGACGATTCCAATCTTGCAGTAGCGCTGGGAACCAAGTTGACGACGTTGACCCATCCGAAGACGCTGATGGGTGAGATGGCAGCAGGACAATTAATCGGGATGATTGAAGAAGGTAACTTGTACAAAGATACCGTGTTTCAACCGGAGCTCGTTGAACGAGGTTCAGTGATGAACCGAGAATAGCACAGACAAAACAGAGGAATCCATCACAAATCGTTGGATTCCTACATTGTAACTTGTACGTACAATATATTTTATTAAGGAAGGTAGTGACCGCAAATGCTGGAAGCACTTAAACAGCAGGTGTTGGAAGCGAATCTGGAGTTGCCCAAGCACGGACTAGTTACTTTTACTTGGGGCAATGTGAGTGGAATTGACCGGGAGAGCGGACTTTTTGTTATTAAGCCTAGCGGCGTTCCTTATGAGGAATTGAGAGCGGAGCACATGGTCGTTGTAGATTTGGAAGGGAATGTCATGGAAGGGGATTTGCGCCCATCCTCTGACACTCCAACACATCTGGTCCTGTATCGTTCGTTCCCGAACATTGGTGGAGTAGTGCATACCCATTCTCCTTGGGGTACGAGCTGGGCGCAGGCAGGACGCGGAATTCCTGCATACGGAACAACACATGCGGATTATTTTTACGGTGAAATACCAGTGACTAGAGCGATGACAAGAGAAGAAATTGAAGGCGCTTATGAGCTTGAGACAGGGAATGTGATTGTTGAGCGGTTTGCAGATTTGGACCCGGATCAGGTTCCAGGCGTTCTCGTTCATTCCCATGCACCGTTCGTATGGGGCAAGGATGCACATGAAGCCGTGCATAACGCTGTAGTACTTGAAGAGGTAGCCAAGATCAGCGCACGAATGCTCCAAATTAATTCAGATACACCATCCATGGATCAGACGTTATTGGATCGTCACTTTTTACGCAAGCACGGGGTTAACGCATATTACGGACAAAAGTAGGTACTTTTTTGCACTAACTTGTACGTACAATATATGAATCATCTATATCTTTTAGATCACAAAGCATAAATTTATCAAGGAGGGGACTCATTTGGCTACAAAATATACCATTGGTGTAGACTATGGAACACAATCGGGTCGAGCCGTACTCGTAGATTTGTCGAACGGGCGTGAGGTTGCAGATCATGTGACTCCTTACCCGCACCACGTAATTGATGAGCGTTTGCCTGACTCCGGTATTAAGCTTGAGCACGACTGGGCTTTGCAGCATCCGGATGATTATTTGGAAGTGCTGAGAAGATCTGTTCCGGCTGTTGTTGCTGAATCAGGAATCGATGCGGCGGATGTGATTGGGATCGGGATCGATTTTACGGCCTGCACGATGCTGCCGATTGATGAGCAAGGTGAGCCGCTATGCTTCAACAGCGAGTATATCCGCAATCCACATAGCTGGGTGAAACTTTGGAAGCACCATGCAGCACAACCTGAGGCAGATAAAATTAATAAAATAGCTGCTGAACGTGGGGAAGCCTTTTTACCGCGATATGGGGGAAAGATTTCATCCGAGTGGATGATAGCCAAAATATGGCAAATATTAGACGAGGCTCCTGAAATCTATGAGCGGGCTGATATGTTTCTGGAAGCAACAGATTGGGTGATCTCGCAAATGACGGGCTCCATCGTTCGCAACAGCTGTACGGCGGGATACAAAGCAATCTGGCACAAGCAGGAAGGTTATCCAAGCAAAGAATATTTTAAAGCGTTAGATCCAAGGTTGGAGGATTTGACAGAGACTAAGCTACGTGGAGATGTTATTTCTCTGGGCTCCAATGCCGGCGGTTTAACCGATAAGATGGCCGACATGATGGGACTTAAGCCAGGCATTGCAGTGGCTGTCGGCAATGTAGACGCTCATGCTGCCGTTCCGGCCGTTGGTGTAGTCACTCCGGGCAAGCTGGTTATGGCGATGGGAACCTCGATTTGTCACATGCTGCTTGGCACGGAGGAAAAGCAGGTCGAAGGTATGTGCGGTGTCGTGGAAGACGGAATAATTCCAGGATTATATGGTTATGAGGCAGGTCAGTCAGCAGTAGGTGATATTTTTGAATGGTATGTAGAGGAGTCGCTTCCGGGTTATGTGAAAGAAGCGGCTGCAAAAGAAGGAATCGGTGTTCACCAGTGGCTGGAAAAAGAAGCTTCGGCATTTAAGCCGGGTCAGACTGGGCTTCTGGCGCTGGATTGGTGGAACGGCAACCGCTCGGTACTGGTTGATACTGATTTGACGGGTATGATTCTTGGCATGACATTGTTGACCAAACCACAGGAAGTATATCGGACTTTACTTGAAGCTACCGCATTCGGAACACGGAAAATCGTAGATGCTCTCCACTCCAACGGAGTGACAGTTGATGCGCTTTATGCTTGTGGGGGCCTTCCGCAAAAGAACCGTCTATTGATGCAAATTTACGCTGATGTGACCAACCGCGAAATTTTTGTTGCCGATTCCAAACAGACACCTGCACTTGGTGCGGCAATGTTTGCTGCGGTAGCAGCAGGGGAAGCAGCTGGTGGTTACGATACGATCATCGATGCGGCAGAGAAAATGGCTCGTGTGAAGGAAGAGACATTCAAGCCGATTCCAGAAAATGTAGAGCTATATGACCGCTTGTATAAGGAATACAGCAAGCTGCACGATTACTTCGGCCGTGGCGAAAATGATGTCATGAAACGGCTTAAAAGTATTAAAAAATCGACCGAGTAACTTCACTTTAGGTGCAGCACACAGTCAAAATCTAAAGGAGGGATCGGTATGGGTGTTGGTCTAGAGGCAGAATCTTTATTTGAGCGGCTTATATTAGAACCCGGTGCAATACGTCAAGTAGTGCCCTATGTGCAGGAGCGTCAATTTAAAAGACTTGTAGTAGCTGTTGACGATAACACGTATGAAGCAGCTGGAAAAGAACTTGCATTTATTTTAAAGGTAGCTGGTATTGAGTTTACATTGTGTGAGCTGACGCCGAATGAGACGGGTGATGTCGTAGCCGATGAGGCAACATTGGTGCAATTAATGCTTGAGCTGGAGCCGGGGATAAGCGATGCACTTGTAGCTGTCGGCTCGGGTACGATTCACGATATCGTGCGTTTCGTAAGTCATCAATGCGGCATTCCTTTTATCTCAGTACCAACTGCTCCTTCAGTGGATGGCTTTACCTCAGCAGGAGCGCCTCTGATAATTCGCGGCATCAAGAAGACGATACCAGCTGTTCCACCTGTAGCAATCTTCGCTGATCTGGACATTTTGAAGAAGGCTCCACAACGTCTCGTAGCAGCAGGTTTTGGAGATATGCTTGGCAAATATACCTCCCTGTTCGATTGGAATTTTTCGCATCTTGCAGCGGGAGAGCCTTACAACGAACGGGTCGCGCTTATTACGGAACAGGCGCTTCAATCCTGTGTGAAGCATGCAGAAGTGATCGGCAAACGCACGGAAGAAGGCATACGAGTATTGATGACGGCACTGGTTGAATCCGGCATAGCCATGCTGATGTTCGGACAATCACATCCGGCTTCAGGAGCAGAACATCATGTATCCCATTATTGGGAAATGGAATATTTGCGGCGTGGCCACAGAGCGTTGCTGCATGGAGCCAAAGTAGGCGTAGCGTGTGCAGAAATATCTCATCTCTATCACGATGCGATAGATCGGCGAGAATTCCCGGACGCTAAGCCAGAGCAATGGGATCAGTATCATAAGCAGATATCGGCTTGGATCACGAACGTGCCTTCTGAAGAGAACATTCGTGAGCTTCTGAAGCAAGCGGGTGGACCCTCCAGTCTGGAGGAACTCGGGATAGATGATAATTTATTTAAGCAAAGTCTGAAAGAAGCTCACAATGTCAGACTTAATCGTCATACTTTGCTCAGGTTATTAAATGAAGCTTAACTCTTAACCTCATGTACGTCATAAAGGACGCGGGCCAATAGGTCCTGACTGTAGTTGCCAAAATTTTTGCCGTAGATCGTTAGTCCACGTTTGTTGGCTGATTTGTCAGTTACTGCGATGCGGAGCGTCATTTCACTTTTGTAATCAAGCTGGATTTGATCCAGAGTTACGTCAGAAATGCGGCATCCATCAATAAAACTGCCTTCTTGATTAATACGAATGAGTTTCAGCATTCCGTATTGATTCAGGTGAGGCGGCCACCAGTCCGGGTTGAACGTGCCGCGGATATCTCCAAAATCACCCGGGCTGGTCCAATATCCGATTTCAACTCCATTGAGATAGAAGTAAATGTCAGATGGATATACCTCGCAATATCCCGGCGCCTCAGATCCTAATTCCATAGAGAATTGGATTTCGCGGAAGGACTGATTAGGTTTAAGGTAGTTAGGAACCCGGTATTCCAGAAAACCTTCAGCAAGCCAGATGATTTCAGAATCGATCCGCTGTGGGTCAGCAAAATAACGAGGATCATCAAAATCACCAATGATACTTTGTTTAGTTGCAAGCCCGCAGGTTGGTGAAGCCTGGTAATTGCTGTAATGGCCTACCTGAATTTCTACTTCATACAGATTTTCAACAGTACTGCTTTTTAAATCAACCATGAGCTTATCTTTATTTAGATAACAAATTTTTTGAATACCGTGTTTTCCTACTGTGGTATTGATATCGATAAGTCCACTTTCCTCAAGCTTTTTGATATGCATGGTTATTGCACCGTTGCTTAAATTCAGTTCACTGGCAAGATCGTTCAAGTTCAGGGACTGATTTTTAGCCAACAATTCAATAATGCGAATTCTCACTTCAGAGCTGAGTGCTTTGAAGATGTGTATGCCGCTCATTAGATCTTTTATGTATATCATGAATTTTACCTCCTTCATTTTATTCCGTATGTTTATTTTAGATTATCATAAACCAAATGATGCATTTTATAAAGGTTGAAAGTAAAAATAGTCAAATTATTTTGAAATTATGTGAAATTAAATCATCTTTAAATTTTTAATAATAGTTATAATCTAAAGGAATATCAGGTTCTTTTGTGAAAAAAAAAATTTGTTTTATATAAATATAAAAAGATTTAGATTTTTATTTACAAAATATCATCACATATGGTATTTTAAAAATGTAAACGGATTCATTAAAATAATTTCAAATCAAAAATATTTGAAATGGATGGTGATGATCTTGGCATCAGGGGCAACTAGAGCAAGAATGGTCGTAGATAAAGCATTTAAAATCGCAGAAGTGGATCGACGGATATATGGTTCGTTTATCGAACATTTAGGGCGAGCGGTATATGGAGGTATTTATGAGCCAACCCATCCTACTGCGGACAGCTTAGGTTTCAGAGAAGATGTAAAGCAGTTGATTCAAGAACTCCAAGTGCCGATAATACGTTACCCGGGAGGTAACTTTGTATCAGGATACAACTGGGAAGATGGGGTAGGTCCGTTAAGTGAAAGACCTAAGCGGTTGGAGCTGGCATGGAGAACAATAGAACCTAATTATGTAGGGACTAATGAGTTTATGAAATGGGCCAAAGGTGTTGGCTCTGAAGTGATGATGGCCGTCAATTTAGGAACCCGAGGAGTGGACGCAGCAAGAAACCTTTTGGAATACTGCAATCATCCTGAGGGAAGTTACTGGAGCGATTTACGACGGAGTCATGGATATGAACAGCCGCATCGTGTAAAGACATGGTGTCTCGGCAATGAGATGGATGGACCTTGGCAAGTTGGACAGAAGACATCTGTAGAATACGGCAGATTAGCATATGAGACCGCTAAAGCAATGCGTCTGGTAGATCCGGATATCGAGCTTGTATCCTGCGGAAGCTCAAATACAGCAATGCCTACCTTCCCGGAATGGGAAGCGGTTACACTCGATCATACTTATGAAGTTGCTGACTATGTTTCCTTGCATCAATACTATGGCAACAGAGATGGAGATTCAGCAAATTATTTGGCCAGAACGATGGATATGGAGCACTTTATCCGCACAGTTACAGCAACTTGTGACTATATAAAAGCGAAAAAGCGCAGCAAGAAAACGATGTATCTCAGCTTTGATGAATGGAATGTATGGTTTCACTCCAACGCAGCGGATCAAGCTATTGAGCCTTGGAGTATTGCTCCACCACAGCTTGAAGACAATTACAACTTTGAGGATGCGCTTCTTGTCGGAAGCATGCTGATCACGCTGATTCGTCACGCGGATCGCGTAAAAATGGCTTGTCTGGCACAACTGGTCAATGTCATTGCACCGATCATGACGGAGAACGGGGGAAGAGCTTGGAAGCAGACGATCTTTTATCCTTATCTCCATGCATCCGTATTTGGTCGGGGGATATCGCTTCAACCGATCGTCGACTCACCGGTTTATGACGCACAGGACTATACGGATGTTCCGTATCTGGACAGTGCGGTTGTATATAACGAAGCGGAGGAAGAGGTAACGATCTTCGCCGTCAATCGCAATTTGAACGAGGCACTTGATCTGAATTGTGATGTTCGCAGCTTCGAAGGGTACCAACTGGTAGAACATATCGTACTTGAAAATGAAGACTTGAAAGCGGTTAACACCGCGGCTGAGGAAAAGGTCAAACCTCATTCTAGAGGAGGGGCGCAATGTCGGGATGGATTCGTGAATGCCCGGTTATCCAAAGCTTCCTGGAATGTTATACGTTTGAAAAAGTTTTATCAAAACAAATAAAAACGTGGGAGGGTCAAGTATGAAAAAATGGTTAAGCATGTTACTGGTACTTACAATGGCAACAGTTTTGTGGGGCTGCGGTGGAGGTAAATCATCCTCAGGTAATGCAGGCGGAGAAACTTCAGTTCTCGATGGCGGAGCAGGTGAAAGTGCAACAGAATTGTCTTACTGGACATTTGTAGAATTGCATGGTCAGCACTTTGAAAAGATGCTGAAAAAATGGAATGAAGCTAATCCCGATCGTCAAATTAAGCTGAACGTTACAGTAATGCCATATGACGATATGCACAACAAATTGTCTATCGCTGTTCAAACCGGCGTAGGGGCTCCTGACATTGCAGATATCGAGCTTGGTAAATTCCCTGACTTCTTGAAAGGTGAACCGCAACTAGAATCGCTTAACGATGTAGTTGACCCTTATAGAGACACTCTAGTTCAATCAAGAGTTAATCTTTACAGTAAAGATGGTACGACGTATGGAATTGATTATCACGTTGGTGCTTCAGTAGCTTTTTACAATACCGAAATCCTGGAAGAAGCTGGCGTGGACTATAAAGACATTGTAACTTGGGAAGATTTCAAGCAAGCAGGTATCAAGGTCTATGAAAAAACAGGCAAATACATGGGTACAGCTGATACAAGTGCAACTTGGCAAATTACCCAATTGCTCGCACAACAAGGTACTGACCTTACAGATGATAACGGTAACCCAATTGTAAACTCAGAAGCCATGGTTAAAGCTCTTACTATGCTTAAAGATCTTCAAGATAACAACGTAATGGCTACGATCGCTGGCGGACAACCGGATACAGAAGAAGCTTACGGTGAATTTAACGCAGGTAACTATGTAACTGCTTTCATGCCGCTTTGGCAAATGTCCAGATACACGAACTACATGGGTGACCTCTCTGGTAAAATCGCAATTGCACCAATTCCTGTGTTCGAAAAGGGAATGCCAAGATCCGTTGGTGGCGGCGGTACAGGTACTGTAGTAACTAAGACTGCTAAAGACATTCAATTGGCTAAGGATTTCCTTGCTTTTTCGAAATTAACTGTTGATGCTAACATCGAAATCTGGAATACCCTTGGTTTTGACCCGTTAAATATGGACGTTTGGAATATGGAAGAAGTAACTCATAATCCGGATAACCAATTCGTTAAGTACTTTGTTAATAACCCGTTTGATGTGTTGAACGAAGTTAAGAGTGAGATTCAAATGATCAAATCAACCTCAGCGTCTCCTACAATCAATAACGTGTTCTGTACTGTGACCTTGAACGAAATTTTTGAGGATGGCAAAGACATTAAGAAAGCACTCGATGCTGCTCAGGCACAAATTGAACAGGAATTGAAATAAGTACGCATGTACGAAAACCAAGGGGCTACTCTTTAACATGTTAGTTTGAAAAAGTCAGTTTCATGATCAAAAGATGACTTTTTAAACAACCTCGGAGAGAAGGTAGCTCCTTTCTAAAAAAGGGGTAGGAGACAATGATAAAAAGATTTCTGTACTCACAAAAGGTCGCTCCTTACGTGTTTGTGCTGCCATTCATATTGGTTTTTCTTATTTTCTGGGCGTATCCATTAGGCAGCTCTCTCACGATGAGTTTTCAGAAAATGACGTTAGGACAGGAAGCACAGTGGATTGGCTTTGATAACTATACGAAGCTGATGGGGGATACAGTTTTCCTAAAAGCGGTTATTAACAGTGCAATATATATGGTGCTTACGTTGGCGATTTTGATCCCGTTCCCGATGCTGTTCGCTGTTTTGATTAACAGTAAATTCATGTGGGGCAGAGAGTTTTTTAAATCCTCCTTCTTTTTCCCGGCGCTTACGTCGGTTGTAGTTGCAGGTACGATTTTCCGTCTCATGTTCGGTGAAATGGAAGGATCTTTGATTAATAGCATTCTTGGAATGTTCGGGATTGATCCGGTTAAATTTCTGAAAGGTCAGATTACTGGATATATCGCTTTGGTAGCACTGGCAACATGGAGATGGACCGGGGTTAACATGCTGTATTTCCTATCCGGACTTAAAAATATTTCAGAGGATTACTACGAAGCTGCTTCGATTGACGGTGCATCCAAATTCCAGCAATTTACGAGAATTACGATGCCATTGCTTAAGCCAACAACGATCTATGTTCTAACTATCAGTATCTATGCCGGGCTCGCGATGTTTATCGAGAGTATGATGCTGTGGAATGGTAACAACTCCCCTAAAAATATCGGTCTTACGATCGTGGGTTACTTGTACCGCCAAGGTATTGAGAAGAACAATCTCGGTTATGCGGCAGCTGTCGGTATTGTGCTGCTTGCTATAACGATGATTATCAATTTGACGCAGCTGGCATTCTCCGGAATGTTTAAGAAGGAGGATTAATCATGAAAAAAGAAACAGCGATAAAAATAGTCCTCTTCATATTTTTTGCGATCATCTGTGTTCTTGTACTCATTCCATTCTACGCTGTTACAATTGCTTCGTTTAAGCCTGGTGAGGATCTCATCCGTTATGGCCTGAATTTGCGCTTCGACATTTCAGCAATGAGTCTTGATAATTTTGCTTATTTGTTTACTGGCGAGCACTCTTACTTTTCATGGTTCTTCAACTCTGTATTGCTTACGGTTGTTCAGGTCGCTCTGACCTTGATTATAAGCGCTACAGTGGCCTATGGGTTTTCTGCATACGAATTTAAGGGAAAAAATTTCCTTTTTATATGTGTTCTCTTGATTATGATGGTTCCTTTTGAAATTTTGCTGCTTCCGCTTTACACGCTGACTTATAACATTGGACTCATGAACTCCTATTCAGCAATTATTTTGCCAGGGATCGCGAGTGCGGCTACCATTTTCTTCTTTAGACAGTATCTCAGCGGAATTCCAAAGGAAATTATTTCTGCAGGTCGTGTAGATGGCGCTTCTGAATACGGTATTTACATTCGTTTGATTTTGCCTGTGATGAAGCCGTCCTTTGCAGCCATGGCCATTTTGAACGGGATGAACAGCTGGAACAACTTCCTCTGGCCGTTCATGGTTCTGAGCAATGCCAATAAATACACACTGCCAATTGGACTCAAAACTTTGCTTACTCCCTACGGAAACAACTACGATTTGCTTATTGTTGGTTCGTTTTTCTCGATTTTGCCCATCTTTATCCTGTTCGTTGCGTTCCAGAAGTACTTCATCGACGGCATGACGGCTGGTGCGGTTAAAGGCTGATATGTAATTTTAATGATAGATATAAAAAGTGGAGAGTGAGGATTTAATATGATAAAAATGACTCTTAATGCAGCAAAAACAAATGGTACGATCAGTCGATACTTGTACGGACAATTTGCTGAGCATTTGGGCAGATGTATATACGAAGGGATTTGGGTTGGGGAGGATTCCCTGATCGAGAATGTGGAAGGTTATCGCAAAGATGTGCTGGAAGCACTCAGACAATTGAACATACCCGTGCTTCGTTGGCCGGGCGGCTGTTTTGCAGATGAATATCACTGGGAGGATGGCATAGGTCCGAAATCAGAACGCGCAAGAATGATCAACAACAACTGGGGCGGAGTGGAGGAAAACAATCATTTCGGTACTCATGAGTTTCTAAGATTGTGTGAGTTGCTTGATACTGAACCCTATATTAGTGGCAACGTGGGCAGTGGGACTGTGCGAGAAATGCAGCAATGGGTTGAATATATGACATTTGACGGGGAATCCCCGATGGCTAACCTGCGTAAGCAAAATGGGCAGGAAAATCCTTGGAAATTGCAATTTTTTGGAGTGGGCAACGAAAACTGGGGCTGCGGCGGGAACATGCGACCTGAATATTACGCTGATTTGTATCGTCACTACTCTACTTATGTTCGAAATTACGGCGACAACAAGGTATACAAAATAGCGTGTGGACCTAATACAGATGACTATCACTGGACAGAGGTTCTTATGCGCGAGGCTGCAGGATTGATGAATGGTCTCAGCTTGCATTACTATACATTGCCTACGGGAAATTGGTTTGGCAGTAAAGGCTCCTCAACAGAGTTTGGAGCAGATGAGTGGTTCGCCACGATGAAAAATACTATGTATATGGAAGAATTGATTGTAAAGCACTCTAAAATTATGGATAAATACGATCCGGAATGTAAAGTTGGACTCATTGTAGATGAATGGGGCGGCTGGTATGATGTAGAGCCTGGAACTAACCCGGGATTCCTCTATCAGCAAAATACGCTTCGTGATGCATTGATTGCTGGCATAAACCTGAACATTTTCCACAATTACAGTAAACGGGTGAAGATGGCAAACATCGCTCAAGTTGTTAACGTACTACAGGCAATGGTGCTGACTGAGGGCGATCGTATGCTGTTGACGCCAACGTATCATGTGTTCGATATGTATAAAGTACATCAGGATGCAGAGCTTCTTGATCTTTCTTTTGAAAGTCCGATGTATAAGCATGGTTCACAGACGATACCGCAATTAAGTGTATCCGCATCCAAAAATGTAGACGGCATTATTCATATATCAGCTTGTAACCTGCATCATGCAATAAGTGCGTCAGTGAGCTGTCATATCGATGCATTTGAAGGCAAGGAAGTGTCAGGTCAGATTCTTACGCACTCTTCTTTAAATGCTCATAACACGTTTGATCGTCCTGAAGAGGTTGCTCCGGTGAAATTTACAGATATGACACTGAGGGACGGGAAACTGAATTTTGTTTTGCCGCCAGCAACTGTTGTTGTACTGAAGCTCGGATAACAGTATGTTAACACGTTTGGACGGTTGCAAAGGCTGTACGGAGAGTGTAAGAGTGACACCAGAGAAGCTGGAACGTCTAATCGAAATTGCGATCCAAGGCAGAGAGACTGCTTCGGATGAGGATTATAGGGCACGGATGGAGCAGTGTCAAAGCTGCAATGCCTTGCAATATGAGACAACGTGCCGTCATTGTGGTTGTTTTGTCGCTGTCAGAGCGAGGCTTGCAGAGTCTACTTGTCCATTTCCGGCGGGTTCAAAATGGAGGCAGTGAAGGAGGATTTTTGACATGGATGTTAATAGAAGATATATCAATCCTGTAGTGGAGCAAAGAGCTGATCCATGGGTATATAAGCATAATGACGGTTATTATTATTTCACGGCATCGGTACCGGAATATGACCGGATCGAAGTGCGCAGATCGACCACCATTCAAGGCTTGAAGGATGCTGTTCCAGCAGTGGCGTGGAGAAAATATGAGGCAGGCCCACTTAGCGCCAACATCTGGGCTCCTGAAATTCACTATATCGATGGTAAGTGGTACATTTACTTTGCTGCTGCTAGAACGACAGAGACACAGGATGGATTGTTTGATCATCGGATGTATGTACTTGAGAATGAGTCAGAGAATCCACTGGAGGGCACTTGGGTAGAGAAGGGACAAGTTCGAACTCGCTGGGAATCTTTTGCACTGGATGCAACCACGTTTCAGCATAATGGTGATCTTTACTATGTGTGGGCACAGAAAGATCCGGACATTCCGGGCAATTCCAACCTGTACATTTCCAAAATGAGCAATCCGTGGACTTTGACAGGAGAGCAAGTGATGATCACTACACCGGAATATGATTGGGAGATTATCGGTTTTAAAGTAAATGAAGGTCCTGCTGTATTAAAACGTAATGGACGTATATTTATTACCTTCTCGGCAAGTGCTACAGACTTCAACTATTGCATGGGCTTGCTGGCTGCTGCTGAGAACGCGGATCTTCTGGACGCAAATTCGTGGATAAAATCTGCACAACCCGTATTTGGAACTAACGAAGAGACAGGTCAATATGGGCCGGGTCATAACAGCTTTACGGTATCTGAAGATGGGCAGGACGATGTGCTTATATATCATGCTCGAAATTACAAGGAGATCGTCGGAGACCCGCTATATGATCCTAATCGTCATACTAGAGCACAGGTTTTTGGATGGAACGAAGATGGCACTCCGAATTTTGACGTACCGGTTAAGGACGGAGTTGTTGCCTGGGAATAAATTCTATAAAAGGGTCGTCTGGCTTGTTGCCAGGCGATTTTTTCTTGAACATTAAAATAGTGCAATAAATGAACAGAATAATTTTGATTACGCCAAAAAAGCAATTACTGAGCGGGCAGACGGTTATTTACTCAAGCCTGTTGACGGGGATGAACTTATAGAATATTTGCATAAAGTTAAAAATCAAATTAATGAGGAAATAATGTCTGATCACTGCAAAAAGGTCAGTAACGCTTAGAGGAACTAAATAGTCGACGTTTACACAATATGTTAGTGTGTGTATTAGGGAAAGCCTGCAAATATGCAGGCTTTTTGTATGAAATTTGCTCCGTGCAGCCGAAAAACTGCAAAAGTGCAGGAAATTAATCGTTCTAGCCACGGAATATCTGATCGGGATATAAAAGCCTGCATTTTTGCTGGAATTTTGCTAGACCAGCTTATAGCGTAGCGAGAAGATGCACTTTTGCATGAATTTTCGAAGAACTCGGGCATGAACCTCGGGTTTGTCGAATTCGATATTTTTATAGCGCGATATAATAGCGTGGAGAAAGCTCATTAGAGTTTTAACACGGTATCTTCTACGATTACAGGGTTGTCTGGTCGTTACGAGTCAAGCTTTCATCTGCTCATTTAATCTTTTGCGGAATTCTGAAGGAGAGCAGCTCATTATTTTACGGAATACCCTTATGAAATAACTGATGTTATCATAGCCAACTTCTAAAGCAATGCCTGATATTTTGCGATCAGGTTCTCTAAGCAATTCGATGGCCTGGCGAATTCGATAGGAATTAATATAATCCATCGGCGTCTGCCTAGTCATTGATTTAAAGAAGCGGCAAAACTGCCCTTCACTCATTGGAACTAGTGCAGCAAGCTCAGATAGCCTGATCGGATTGTGATAATTGTGCTGAATGTATTGAATTACTGTTTTAAGACGTTCTATTTTGGAGTTCTCATTTCGGTTGTTTGAAATTCGATTACATGTTTTTTGTGCGGCGGTGATTTCAGACAGCATAAGAAATAGATGACCCTTTACGGCTCCTTCAAATCCGGGAAGCTTGTCGCTGCAGCTTTTCATAATAGAAGTAATATGATTTAGAAGTTCGATTTCATAATCTTCATTCTGTCTCATAATACGAGGAAAGGTTGCCTTCCTTTCTTGCAGCGGTAGAATTAAATTTTCCTGAACCGCATCATAGTGCGCACTTGCGAGCAAATTAGTATCAAAAACAAAGGAGAAAAATGAACAGCCTTCAGTACCGTAAGCATGACCAGCATGTAAATCGCCGCCATCTATAAACACTGCTTCGCCCGCAGCAAGCGGATAATAATCTGTATCAACCTGAAACAAGGTCTCCCCTTCTATACAATAGAAGATTTCTGCTTCATCATGCCAGTGGGCGTCCACGACATGCTCACCTGGTCCGTAGCGGTACCAATAGGTTCCAAAAGGTAGACGATCATCACCATGATTTTTGATTTCTTTCAGAGAGCGTCGAAGAGCCTGGTCCATATGGCATCACCTCATCAAAATTATGTTATAAAATCGCTTAATTATGTTAGTTTGTTTTTATTGATATCAGTATAATGCAAGTATAGAACGTTTTCTATCACAAAACAATGGTTTCGAAAGGCGGTATTAATCCATGAAATTTACTGATGGCAACTGGCTGGTTCGTGAAGGATTTACGATTTCCGGCGCCGTTCAAGCTTATGATTTTGTAGCTAGCAACAATGCTTTGATTGCTTCGGCTTCAACTACACCAATTCGTGGTCGTGGCGATATGATAAATACGACTTTGTTGACTGTAAAATTTCATTCCCCATTGCCTGGAGTTATTGGCGTTAAGCTCATTCATTTTGATGGTGTTGTAGATCATGGTCCTTCTTTTGAACTGGCACCAAGTGGTGATCATGCGGTCATTACAGAAAACGATGAATACGCTGAACTGAAAAGCGGTGATCTGAGCGTTCGCATTAACAAAGGCGAAAAATGGTCAGTAGATTTCTTCCGCGGTTCAAAACGGATTACCGGAAGTACAGCTAAATCGATGGCTCATGTATCTGAAGCCGGTGGAAGCACCTATATGCGTGAAGAGCTTGATCTTGGCGTAGGTGAATGGGTATATGGTCTGGGTGAACGCTTCACATCCTTCGTGAAGAATGGACAAGTTGTTGATATTTGGAATAAAGACGGAGGCACAAGCTCCGAGCAAGCTTACAAAAACATTCCTTTCTACATTACAAATAAAGGCTATGGTGTATTCGTAAACGATCCGGGTGCTGTTTCTTACGAAGTAGCTTCTGAAAAAGTTAAAAAAGTACAATTCAGCGTACCAGGCGAATCACTCGAGTATTTTGTAATCGATGGACCTGAGCCAAAGGATGTATTAAAGAAATATACTGATTTGACAGGTAAACCAGCATTACCACCAGCTTGGACTTTTGGTCTGTGGCTGACAACTTCTTTCACAACCAACTACGATGAAGCAACTGTAAATTCATTTGTAGATGGAATGGCTGAAAGAGATTTACCACTGCACGTATTCCATTTTGACTGCTTCTGGATGAAGGGATTCCACTGGACTGACTTTAAATGGGATGAGGAAGTATTCCCGGATCCAGTAGGTATGCTCACACGTCTCAAAGAAAAAGGACTGAAAATTTGCGTATGGATCAACCCTTATATTGGTCAACGCTCCCGTCTGTTTGAAGAAGGTAAACAAAATGGCTACCTTATGAAAAAACCAAATGGTGATGTATATCAAGTGAATTTGTGGCAGCCGGGTATGGCGCTCGTCGACTTTACTAATCCAGAAGCATGCGAATGGTTCGCAGGTTATCTTCGTGAATTGGTAGATATGGGTGTTGACAGCTTTAAGACTGATTTCGGCGAACGTATTCCTACAGATGTTGTCTATTATGACGGTTCCGACCCTGTGAAAATGCACAATTACTACACTTATCTATACAACAAAGTAGTATTTGAGGTGCTCGAAGAAAAACTGGGCAAGAACGAAGCTGCATTGTTCGCACGTTCAGCTACTGTTGGTGGTCAGAAGTTCCCTGTACACTGGGGCGGAGATTGCTACGCAGATTATGAGTCCATGTCGGAGAGCCTTCGTGGAGGCTTGTCACTAGGTATGTCCGGCTTTGGCTTCTGGAGTCATGATATCGGCGGTTTCGAGAACACAGCTCCTGCCCATGTATTCAAACGTTGGCTGCAATTTGGTCTTCTGTCCAGTCACAGCCGTCTGCATGGCAGTACGTCCTATCGTGTGCCTTGGTTGTATGATGATGAGGCTGTTGATGTTACGCGCTATTTCACTAAGCTGAAATGCCAATTGATGCCGTATTTGTTTGATACAGCGGTTGAAGCCTCTGAAGCGGGTGTTCCAGGCATGCGTTCGATGCTGCTCGAATTCCCTAACGATCCAGCTAGTGAAATGCTTGATCGTCAATATATGCTGGGTGATTCCTTGCTTGTTGCACCTGTATTTAGTGAAGATGGCGAAGTATCCTACTACTTGCCGGAAGGAACATGGACTCATCTCTTGAGTGGTGAAACAGTAGAAGGTGGTAAATGGCGTAAAGAAACCTATGATTTTATGAGCTTGCCATTGTTCGTTCGTCAAAACTCTATTCTGGCTCTTGGCGCAAATGACCTTCGTCCTGACTATGACTTTGCTGATGGTGTAGATCTTGGTCTATACAGTTTACAAGAGGGCGTTCAAGTAACACGTACAGTTCGTAACGTTAACGGTGAAACAGATCTGACTGTTACAGCGGTTCGTGAAGGCTCCAAAGTGTCCCTTAATGCTGAAGGAGCAGGTAAAGCGTTCAAAGTATCCCTTCATGGTATGGGGGAAACTCAGTCTGCTGAGGGAGGAAATTTGAACAATAACGGAATTATCGAGGTTCCTGCATTCAGTGGCCAGGTTGAACTGCAAATCACTTTGAAATAACTTCATTGCTCACAGCAACCGAATAATTTAATGCTAACCTAGTGTTGTTTATTCAACAGGTTCGGAGATCCCCTTTTCTAGTTTTCTAGTCAAAAGGGGATTTTCGCTTTGTAAGGTAGTTAGATGGACGACTGCTGGAATGGAACGAGAATTTTGCAGAGGCTGAGCCTGGTTAATCAATATGTATGCCCGATTGGGAGATGGAGAAAAAGCTTACAGCTATGTGAACACTCTGCTAACCCGATCAACTTATGTCGTTTCATTGGATAACTAGTCAAACAGTTTCCCGAAAGTGACATGTATTACCGCTGAGGGTAACGTACGACTTCTAACCAAACCGTGATGTAATAATCTAATGCAGCCTGCGAAATTGCTGTGGAGTCATGTCTGTATGCCTACGAAATGTAGCCACGAAATGACTGGCATCGCGAAATCCCGTTTCGCTGGCAATGGATGACACGGTAAGCTCAGGATTGCTGGCTAGTCGTTCTTTGGCTTTGTTCATGCGTAAATGGACAAGATATGCGTAGGGAGACAGTCCAAACGTACTCTGAAATAGCTTGCTTAAATGCCTTGACGATACGTCAAGCACTTGAGCAAGATCATGCAGTCCGATGTCTGGATTGCCGTAGTGATCCTCCATCCAGCGAATGAGCGGTGCTAATTTCTCCGTAGTGCGTGTTACGGATATGTTGCTAATTTGTCCGTATTTGCTAAGCAACCCGAGAAAAAGATAAGTATCTGTAGAGGTTTCCAATCCGAACAGGTCTAGTCCTTGTTCAAGCTGCTTCAGCATGCTGCTAAGCAAAGGAATGATAGGGGAATCAGGCTCCCAGCGGAAATACGTAACGTCGCGAATAGCAAATCCGTCCAAAATATGATTGGCGGCATCACCGCCAAAGGTTATATAATACGTTTCCCAGGTTTTGTTGGTTGAGGCTCTATATGAATGAGGCATGCCAGGTGGAAGCAACACACCGCTGTACGCTGATAAAATAAAATTCTCATTACCATATGAGAGTCTTCCCTCTCCTTCAGCCGTTCCGATCCAATGATACCATGGATATCCTTCTGGACGATCTATGGGCTCTTGGTTTGGGTTAAAGCCGATACTTTCAACGATAAGAGGAAGGTGTGAATTTCCGGAAGGTGAAAAGACAAATCGTCGGGATGCCTGCACTTGTATAATCCCTCTCCTTTTTAGTTCCATATTATTATATATATTATCATGAATATTATATATATAGGGAGATAAATCCGTTTTACAATGGAAATATAATTATATTGTTAAAGGATGTGCTAACAGTGATAAATGATAAACTGCCAAAAATATGGTACGGTGGGGATTATAATCCTGAGCAATGGGATTCAGAGGTGTGGAGCGAGGACGAACGCATGTTCAAGCTTGCCGGCATCGATGTAGCGACGATTAATGTATTTTCTTGGGCTTTGATTCAGCCGGATGAGGTTACTTATGATTTCTCGGCATTGGATGAGACGATGGATCGGTTGTACAAGAGTGGCGTTTATGTGTGTCTTGCAACTAGTACAGGAGCTCATCCGGCATGGATGGCGAAAAAATATCCAGATGTGACTCGCGTAGACGTTCAAGGCAGAAAACGCACATTTGGCGGGCGCCACAACTCTTGTCCGAACTCACCAACCTATTTGAAATATTCTGCTAAATTGGCAGGTAAGCTGGCTGAACGTTATAAGGATCACCCAGGTCTTTTGATTTGGCATGTTTCCAATGAATATGGCGGCTATTGCTATTGCGACAACTGTGCCAAAGCTTTCCGGGTGTGGCTGAAGGAACGTTACGGCACTCTGGATAATCTTAATCGCGCTTGGAATACACGTTTTTGGGGTCATACTTTCTACGATTGGGATGAGGTTGTAGTTCCTAATGAGCTGAGTGAAGAATGGAACGGCAATCGCACCAATTTCCAAGGCATTTCCATAGATTATCGTCGCTTTCAATCCTATAGTCTGCTGGAAGCCTACAAATTGGAATATGAAGAGCTTAAAAAGCACACTCCTGACATTCCTGTAACTACTAACCTGATGGGCTTTTACCCTGAGCTTGATTATTTTGAATGGGCAAAATATATGGACGTTGTCTCGTGGGATAACTATCCTTCACTGGATACCCCTGTAAGCCGTACAGCAATGGCACATGATCTTATGCGTGGCCTTAAGAGCGGCCAACCCTTTATGCTTATGGAGCAAACACCTAGTCAGCAGAACTGGCAAGCATATAATTCCCTAAAACGCCCAGGCGTTATGCGTCTATGGAGTTATCAAGCGGTAGCTCGTGGTGCGGATACCGTGATGTTCTTCCAGCTGCGTCGTTCTATCGGGGCATGTGAGAAGTATCATGGGGCAGTCATTGAGCATGTGGGTCACGAGCATACCCGCGTATTCCGTGAATGTGCTGAGTTGGGTCGTGAGCTTGCTGGGCTATCCGATAAATTGCTTGATGCTCGTACAGAGGCAAAAGTGGCTATCGTTTATGATTGGGAAAATCGTTGGGCTACCGATCTAACAAGCGGCCCGTCAGTTGCCTTGAATTATGAACATGAAGCTTATAAATATTATGACGCTCTCTTTAAGCTTCATATCGAAACTGATATGATATCAGTTGAGGAAGACTTAAGCAAGTATGACATTGTAATTGCACCGGTGATGTATATGGTTAAACCTGGTTTTGCACAAAAGATTGAGCAGTTTGTATCTGCAGGCGGTACATTTGTGACAACCTTCTTCAGCGGCATTGTGAACGAGAACGATCTTGTCACCGTCGGAGGTTATCCTGGAGAGCTGCGTCCGGTTCTTGGTATTTGGGCTGAGGAAATTGACGCTTTGTTCCCGGATCAGAAGAACCAGATGGTGATGAAAGCGCCATGGGGCAAGCTTCAAGGACAATTTGAATGCGGATTGCTGTGCGATTTGATTCACTCTGAAGGAGCCGAAGTGTTGGCCGAGTATGGTTCTGACTTTTATAAAGGTATGCCAGTGCTTACGGTGAACAAATTTGGTAAAGGACATGCTTATTATGTTGCAAGCAGTCCTGAGGCTTCCTTCATGGAAGGTTTCTTGTCCAATTTGTGCGAGGAACAAGGCGTTAAACCATTAATGGCAGCACCTGAGGGAGTAGAGGTTGCACGTCGCGTGAAAAATGGCGTGTCTTACTTGTTCTTGCTTAATCACAACGCAGATCCGGCTACTGTTGAAATTAACTCAGAGAAGACGGATATTCTTACTGGTAAGAAGGTATCGGGTTCTCTGACTGTTCCAGCTAAAGGAGTATCTATTCTGGAGGGTGCTCTTTAATAGAAACTTTATATTAGGGTTTAGAGGAGTAGATACAATGGAAAACGGGATCAAACGTCAATTAAGTGATTCAGATTTGGCAAAATTGGTACAACGGGCCTTTGGTGGAGCCAGAATATTGAACTCTGCTCTTGAACTGAAGGATGGATGGTTCAATTCTGCTTACGTGTTAACGATGGAAGACGGGATGAAGACCGTACTTAAAGTCGCACCTCATAATGCAGGGGGAACTCTTCGTTACGAACGCAATATGATGGAGGCAGAGGTCGATGTACTCCGTCATCTGAAGAACACAGGTGTGATCCCGGTTCCAGAAGTATACTACTACAACAATTCTGCTGTGGAGCCTGAGTATTTTATTATGGGGTATCTTGAAGGGCAGCCATACAATAAGGTAAAAGATCAGCTTACGGATCTTGAACGAGAGCAGATAGAGGTGGAGTTAGGCCGATATAACCGGCTCATTAACGATATCACGGGAAAGATCTTTGGTTATTATGCGATACAGGATAAGCACGGTACTTGCTGGTGGGAAGTTTTTAGAGACATGATGAGTGATTTGCTCGCAGATGCCAGAGATGCCAAGTTGGCGTTGCCTGCAGCAGATGAGGAGATAATGGGACTTCTTGATAAACATAGAGCTGCCCTGAAAGAAGTCACGACTCCTCGCCTTGTGCATTGGGATTTGTGGGACGGAAATTTGTTTGTAGAAAATGGACATATAACCGGAATAATTGATTGTGAGAGGGCGATCTGGGGTGACCCTCTGATGGAATATTATTTCAGAGATTTGGCGGGACGCCCACCGGCATTTATGGAAGGGTATGGTCTCCACAATCTGAATGAATCCGAACTTGAGCGTGTCAAGCTTTATGATTTGTATCTCGCTTTGATTATGTACATTGAGTGTTACTACCGCAAGTATACCGATCGTAACCATATCCAGTGGGCATCAGAAAATCTGACCCAGTGCTGGCAGAGAATGAGCTGAACATAATGTATTGAATATTAAAAAAAGCAGGTCAAAGTGATACAACTCTGACCTGCTTTTTTTAATGAAGAGAAGGATGATTTAACACCGATCCAGTATAGTGTTTAAGGTTGTACGGTCGAGCCCTTTGACGAGCTTGATCAGAAGCTCTTTCGCTGCATCATAATCATCCGTATGGATGATGGATGAAGAAGTGTGAATATAACGGGAACAAATACCGATTACAGTTGAAGGGACACCGATTCCACTTAAATGTACTTGTCCAGCGTCCGTTCCACCAGGAGATACGAAATATTGATATTTGATTTTATGGGTATCGGCAGTATCCTGAATGTACTCCACCATGCCGCGATGAGTAAGCATTGTTGGATCAAAAATACGCAGCAATGCACCTTGACCCAACTGTCCAAAGGCTTGCTTGTCACCCATCATATCATTGGCAGCACTTGCATCGAGACCAAAGAAGATGTCAGGCTGAATCAGATTAGCAGCCGTCCGGGCTCCGCGAAGCCCCAGTTCCTCTTGAACGGTTGCTCCACAGTATAGTGTATTAGGAAGCTTCTCCTTATGGAGCGCCTCCATAAGCTCGATAGCGAGACCTACCCCATAACGGTTATCCCAAGCCTTAGCCATAATTTTTTTAGGATTGACCATAGGCGTAAATTCACAGATCGGTACGATTTGTTGTCCTGGACGAACTCCAGCAGCTTCGGCCTCTGCACGGCTGTCCGCGCCGATGTCCAGATACATGGTTTTAATATCTACAGGTTTGCTGCGCTGTGCTTCATCAAGCAAATGCGTAGGAACAGAGCCGACGACGCCAACAATTTTACCCTGAGGCGTAACAATTTGCAGCCGCTGTGCCAGAACAGCCTGACTCCACCAGCCCCCGAGAGGCTGAAAGTAGACCATTCCGTTGTCGCTAATTCGTGTAGTGATGAACCCGACTTCATCAAAATGACCAGCTACCATAACCCGGGGTCCTTGGTCATCTCCGCGCAATACGCCAAACAGGCTGCCCATCCGGTCTTGAACAAATTCTTCTGTATATTGAGATAGCTTATCTTTCACCCAAACCCGAAGCTCCCTTTCAAACCCGGAAGCAGAGGGAAACTCAGTCAGATGTTTAAAGAGCTCTAAAGTTTTATTGTCCATTTGTCTTGTTCTCCTTCAATTTCGTCTTTAATTGAATACCTTAATTTAGTATGAACCTCCTTTTAAAGATTGTCCATGACAAGAGAAGTAATTATGAACAGCACCGATAAGTTATGCTGCGCATATACTGCATCAAAATGATTGCTTGGGGAGACGAGGGAGGCAAAGCATCATGGAACGTTACTCCAAAGATTGGCTTTTGATATGTGTTCTTTTTATTCTGCTGGTTATTATTTTGCAGTATTTGTAACATACTCGTAGGGGATAGAATAAATTATGTTAATTCCATAACCAGACTATTCTGAAAATATTCCTGCATTTTATACAAAAATAAAGAGTTTACCACAAGTAATCGTGATTAGGCTCGTGTCGTGTTAAACAGAAGCATCATGAGCTACCATTGGGCGTTTTCAGCTTATCTCAGCACTTCGGTAGCAATAAAGGAAAAAAGTTCCCCTATTCCATCAGGATTCGCTCAAGATCATAAAATAAAGGAACTTCATTCCTCTATTTTGGTGATAAACGCTTGTTTTTGGCATTTTAGGGAAATTTAAGTAAGGATAAAGGAAAATACTTCCTTTATTTTCTTTAAAATCATCTCATTTTCGAAAATAAAGGATATTTTTTCCTCTACTGTGTTCGATCTGCAATCCTCTGACTTCTCACAAATAAGCCAGCTGTACTATTTCGCTAAAGCGCATTTTTGGAAATTTGGAGTATCTTATTTTCATTCTAGGTGGTGACGCCTGAGCGTCATAGTTGTTTTTGCAGGCTTTGGCTCATCCTTTCATGGCTACTTTTAATAAAGATGCATTTTTGCAGGCTTTCCCAGATATCATGCCTATCCACTGCTAATGGCAAGGCATTCTGCATTTCTACTCTCCAGTGAAAGTTATACTTCCTGATCTATTAAGAGGTGCCCCTCAAAGTTATCTTTTAGATAACTTTTGGGACAGCCTCTTGTTTGGTATTCTTTAAAAATTATCTGTCATTTTAATGATTTAGCAAAATGTATCATTTCATCTTTAATCAACCGAAAACTATCCATTTCAAGATAAGTACCAACATTGACCCATCTTGATATCCCGCCTTTGTCGGTGTTAGCCCACGCTTCAAATCGTGCTTCAATATCGTTGACTAAGCACAATATTTACGAAAAGAGCCTTTTGTTTACATAGGGCAAAAGCTTGGTTCACACTATGGATGATTTACCAAACATAACTAGAAGCAGGATGGTAAATAATGAATGTACAGCATCAGGATTAGCTTGAAGCATCTTGGAAGGAGGGATGACATTTGTCAACGAAGACGAAGTCCGGGAACGGAGGTAAGCAGAAAGGACTGTCATTGACCAAGCAGGACTACAAGGGGATCGCCAAGAAGCATGAGCCCAAAACAAATGTACTGGGTAACTGTGTGAAGGCATTTCTTGTAGGAGGCTTTATCTGCTTTCTAGGTCAGTGTATTCAGCAGATATTGATGACGTCCTTCGGAATGACGGCAAAAGAAGCGAGCAGTCCAACGGTCGCATTGCTCATCATTGCGTCGATCATTCTGACCTCGCTAGGCATATACGATAAAATATCTCAATGGGCAGGTGCTGGCTCCGCAGTCCCGGTTACCGGATTTGCAAATTCCATGTGTTCATCGGCGTTGGAATCTCAGGCAGAGGGGTTAGTGTTAGGCGTAGGTGCCAATATGTTTAGGCTGGCGGGATCTGTCATCGTGTTTGGTGTCGTAGCGGCGTTTATCGTCGGTATGATTCACGTGATTTTTGGCCTTGGTGGCGTACATTAGTCGGAATTTCATTTTATATGAAGAACAAGAGCGATGACTCTGGAAAGGGAGGAAGGTTGAAAAATGATCTTTCTGTGGGCGTTTGTTATCGGAGGATTGTTTTGCGTTGTTGGACAAATTATGTTTGACGTATTCAAGTTATCCCCCGCTCATACGATGAGTACGTTGGTGGTCATTGGTGCCGTAATGGATGCGGTTGGATGGTATGACCCACTTGTGAAATTCGCGGGTGCTGGAGCTTCGGTTCCAATTACAAGCTTTGGCAATTCATTGGTACACGGGGCTCTCACTGAACTGCAGAGGGATGGGTGGATCGGGGTCATAACGGGAATATTTGATGTGACAAGCGCCGGTATTTCGGCAGCCATCATATTCTCTTTTCTGGCTGCACTTGTGGTCAGACCCAAAGGATGATTTCAATAAAGCTTATGCAACAGCTGTTAATGCTGCCGGGGAGTTTTTTCTCCGGCAGTTTTTTGTCCTATAAAAACTGGGTATGATGAACATGTTTCCCTATATACATCTTTCATGTACAATTAGGAAGATATATACATCCAAAGATTTGAAATTACTTCATGGATCAAATACTTGGGAGGGAAATGACATGCCCGTAAAAGAGCAATCTATCTCGATTTTGAATCTAGTAAAAAACAATCTGAAATCATGTATTTTAGGAAAAGATTTTGAAATTGACTTATTGCTCACTGCATTGCTGGCCAGTGGACATGTGTTAATTGAAGATGTTCCCGGTACAGGAAAAACTCAGCTGATCAAGGCGATGGCTAAATCTATGAGCGGAGATTATCGGCGCATTCAATGCAACCCGGATATCCTTCCTAGTGATATTACCGGAGTATCGGTATTTCATCCGCATGAAGAACGTTTTGTATTCAGACCAGGTCCAGTCATAACAAATATTTTATTGACAGATGAAATTAATCGGGCTACGACCAAAACTCAGTCAGCACTGCTGGAAGTAATGGAGGAAAGAAGCGTAACAGCCGACGGGTTTACCTACGACCTTCCCCATCCTTTTATGCTGTGTGCGACGCAAAATCCTATTGATTTTGAAGGCACTTATATGCTGCCTGAAGCTCAGCTTGATCGATTCATGATGAAGATTGCTATGGGATATCCCGATGCAAAAACAGAGAAGGCGATTTTGCACAGTCATCATTTAGGTCAACCTGTCGATGATTTGCAGCCTGTTACATCGATGGAAGAGATCGCTTCGATGCAGCGAGAAGTCCGGGATGTACATATAAGTGATGCACTAACCGATTATTTGCTAGATATTGTGCGTCGTACAAGGGAGCATGAGGCTGTGCTTCTGGGAGCATCTCCGAGAGCGTCGTTGGCGTTCATGATGGCTGTCAAAGCTTATGCATACGTTCAGTCAAGAGACTACGTTCTTCCGGATGATATTAAGACCCTGGCTCCGTTTATTTTGGGACATCGCGTGCTTTTGAAACCGGAATTCAGGCTGGACAGTGTAAAAACGAATCAGGTGCTCCAGCAAATTTTAAGGCAGATTAATGTGCCGGTATCTGCGGGTGTATAATTATGCGAGTTCAAATTCGGGAGACGCTCGGTACAATAGTATCGGGACTAAATTCTATTAATACCTGGAAAGTAGCAATTTTGTGGATCATTTGCTTGCTCTATGTGTTGTTTCAAGGCGGTAAAACATCTTTTATGCTGTTCACCATGGTTTCGATTCTTGCACTATATTGGGCTATTGGGGGCTTCAGCGGAATCAGGCGAATCAAAGGAAAACGTCAACTGGGACTAGAAGGCGAGCGCACGGGATTATTAAAAGCAGGCGAGCAGATTATCGTTAAACTGACGCTTGAGCTTCCAGCATTTATGCCGCTCCCTTACATCATTGTGCAGGAGCGACTTGAGAAACACAACGGAGAGTCATGGATATTTGAGGATAGTATTGTACCACATCAGCACAATCAGTCTGAGCTTATATTTCAGACACCGCCACTGGAGCGGGGGAGATACTCTTTTGCTGGAACAGTGTGTTCAGCGGAAGATATTTTCGGACTAATGAAACATAAGGGGGTATTTCATACCTCCGGCGAATTTAGCATTTTACCGCGTACGGTATTTATTCAGCATTGGTATTTGCATAGCAAAAACTCACGGGTGGCCGGACCGGAAGCTACCTTATCCTTATCACGCCGTGAGACTACTCAAATCAACGGAGTACGCGATTATGTATACGGTGATCGATTTTCGCGGATTCACTGGAATGCTACAGCTAAAACGGGGGCGTGGAAATCAAAAGAGTTTGAGCATGAATCACTGCAAAAGACTGTACTTGTGCTTGATACACATTCGATCAGCTATAAATCCACATCCCAATTTGAACTGGCTGTATCAACAGCAGCTTCTTTATTGGAGTATGGTGCCAGGCAAAAAATGAATATAGGACTGTGCACACTAGGACAAAAATTCCGCGGCTTTGCTCCTGCCGAAAGTTATCTGGAGCGCCAGCAGATGCTTCATCACTTAGTGGATATCACTGCAGATGGTTATGGTGGCTATAAGGAGAAACTTGAGGCCAACCGCGAGTATTTTCCAAAGGGTGCATTTTTTATACTGATTACACCGCTTGCCGATGAACAAGCAATGGGCATGCTCCGATGGGCAGGCTCAAGGCGAATGCTCCCTTATCATATTCTGATTGAAGATGAAACATCGATTGGCGGTAAGTATACTCATTGGAGTAGTCTTTTAAAAGATCGGAATATATTTGGAATCAGGGTATCTTCATTAACTAATCTGCCTTCTGCTCTTGGAGGTGAAAAGTGATGAAATGGGGAGGACAGGAAATAAATAAAACTTATTCGTGGTATCGGGTAATTTCAATATTATGGATTGTCATTATCGCTCTTCAATGGGTTAACTTTACAGAATCGATGTGGTTCATGCAGACAACGACACTGGTAGCTGTAACCTTAATATCGATTGCTGCGATTTCAGCGCTGCCACTTCCTAATGTTTGGAGCTGGACTCTTAAATTTTTGGCAGTTGTAATCAGCTGGTGGATTGTTCTGATTGCTTATGAAGTGTATGTACCCACCGGGAATTTTTTTCCGGATCAACTGATAGGAATGGCTGCTTATTTGTCGCCCTATATTTGGTTTTCTTTGGTAACCTGGGGGCTGTTTGAGCTTATTTGGAGGCTTGTGAGGGAGCGGCTTCATATTTTGATGCTTCTAGGCGTGATTATGATTGCGTTTACAATCTTGGACTCTTTTACACCATATAAGTGCTGGCACAATGTAGCATGGACTGTATTTGCTGGATTGGGTTGGCTCAGCAGTCACCATTTTCGAAAATATCAGCTTAAATATCCTCTTGGCTGGAAGTCCTTGAGACGGCAACCTATTAAAGTTTTATTGAATGTGAGCGTAATTGTAGCATGCGTCATTCTGATTGGCATAAGTGTTCCGTCAGTAACTCCACTGTTAACCGATCCTTATACTGCCTGGAAGAACAGAGGAGGTGGGGAGGGCGGTTCCAGCGCAAAGGTAACGGCATCAAATACTGAGGGGATTCAATATATAGCCCCTGAAAATGTAGTGTCAGGCTATAGTCGCGATGATTCCACATTGGGCGAAGGGTTTGAATTTCTGTATAGCCCAGTGATGTCTATTCAAACGCCGATCCGATCATATTGGAGGGGCGAGACACGTCGTATTTATACCGGAGCTGGCTGGGACAGCCTGGAACAGGAAAAGCGGGGATATATGCTGCATTCAGGAGCTTCAACTGGAGAAATGGTGACAGAGGAGTTTCCTAAAATCAAGACCCAGCGTGTTGAACAGATTGTTACGATGGAGACTGACCGTCCGTATCCGGTTTTGTTCGGGGCATATACTATTAGAAGTGTAGAAATAATTAAGAAAGAGGATGAAGATATTCCGGCTCCACAGCTGCGCTGGGCAAGTAGGGAGGCAGAACTTCACTTTGGTGATAGCGATTTAGCTCTTCTTGACTCGTCAGAGGCTAATATTTATCCGAAGCGTTACAAGGTCGTTTCAGATGTCCCGCTTATTCCTTTGGAAGAAGTACAAAAGGCGAGCTACGAGGATCTTTATTCAAATACGCAAAATTCAGATTATTTACAAATACCAAACACCTTTCCACAGCGGGTTAAAGATTTGGCAGAAGAGGTTACAGCATCAGGCGCTACGCCATACAAAAAGATGGAATTGCTGCAGTCTTATCTAAGGCAAAATTATGAATATACTAATAAGCCGGATTTGTCGAGAAAGCAAAGCGAAGATTTTGTAGATGGCTTTTTATTTGAAATCAAGCAGGGGTATTGCGATTATTACTCCACGGCTATGGTTATGATGGCCAGGTCGCTAGGAATACCCGCTAGATGGGTTAAAGGATATGCACCAGGCACTTTGCCGGCTTCTGATTTTATGCAGCAAAGAATGACAACTAGTGAATCCGGGTCTTATAGGGTGAACAATGCTGATTCACACTCGTGGGCAGAGCTATATTTTGGCGAATACGGATGGATAACTTTTGAGGCGACCCCAGGATTTGATGCACCGCTGCTTTATTGGGATGAAGATGGAAGTGTAGTCTCCTCAGGTGCGGATCAACAGCTTGATGAGTTGGAGACAGGGGAATTTCAGGAATTTGCCTGGCTCAACTCCACAGTTCTGAGAACTATTACAATCATATCTATTATTATTGTTGTACTGGCAGCAGCCTATTGGCTTCGATCCGCGATATACTTTGGGATATTCAGGCTTCGAAAGGGACGCTCTTTAACTCCGGGGGAAAAAGCGGTTTATGAGACGATGCGAGTTGTTCATCGTCTTAAGCGTAGAGGACTTAGTCGTAATGACAGTGAGACTCTGCGAGAATCCTTTAATCGCTGGCGAATAGAAAAGCCGGAGCTTTCTGCTATGCTGGATTCTCTGCTTGCTCAGTTTGAGCGTGCGAGCTACAGCCATTACTCATTCACCACTCAACAGTGGAGAGATGTTCAGACACTGTCAAGGCAAATATTTAAAGTCACCCGAAAAAGAGTCGAAAAAAAATAACCTTTCTAATTCCCCGCTGCTTGCAACGGGGGTGTTTTCTTTTTTAAAATATAAGGAAGTTGGATAAAGATTATGGTATAGTTTGTCGTATGAAACTGAGGTGAACGTATTTGTTTGAAAGATTTTTGCCAAAGCTGCGAGTAGACAGCGTATTTGATATTGATTTGGAAGATCTCTATGCCAAAGGGTATCGGGGAATTATTACTGATCTGGACAACACTCTTGTTGGAGCCAAAGCTCCATTAGCGACTCCAGAGTTGATTCTTTGGTTTGAGAAAGTGAAAAAAGCCGGATTTAAACTTGTGATTGTGTCGAACAATAATTTGGACAGGGTATCCATTTTCGCTGCTCCTTTAAATATTGAATTCGTGCATAAGGCCAGAAAACCGTCAGGATCAGCATTTCATAAAGCTATGCAATTGATGGATATCAGGCCACAGGAGACGATTGTGATCGGCGACCAGCTCATGACAGACGTACTCGGTGGCAATCGTCAGGGATTGTTTACGGTATTGGTTTTACCGATCTCTGTGGGAGACGAAGGGGTCGGGACTCGTATCAATCGCCTTATGGAAAGAATCGTCAAGCGGCGTCTCGGTAAATCAGGATTATGGCTTGAGGAGGAAAAGAAGCGATGACAGAAGTACGAGGTCAGATGGAGCAAGAAGCACTTCGCTGCAGTGGCTGCGGGATCAGCTTGCAAAGCGAGGATCAGGGCAAACCGGGATATACCCCGAAGCAGGCGTTTGAAAGAGAACCGATCATTTGCCAGCGTTGCTTCCGGATCAAAAACTACAATGAATCATCGAGTGTTACTGTAGAGCAGGATGAATTTCTGCGCCTGCTTGGACAAATTGGCGGGAAACAGGCACTCGTAATTCATATCGTTGATATTTTTGATTTTCAAGGCAGCGTGATTTCTGGCTTGCAGAGATTTATCGGCAACAATCCGGTTCTGCTGGCTGTAAACAAAATTGATCTGCTTCCAAAAGTAACAAATTGGAACAAAGTCCGTAACTGGGTGCAGAAGGAAGCGA
This sequence comes from Fontibacillus panacisegetis, assembly GCF_900102215.1. Classification (GTDB taxonomy): domain Bacteria; phylum Bacillota; class Bacilli; order Paenibacillales; family Paenibacillaceae; genus Fontibacillus; species Fontibacillus panacisegetis. The sequence continues at coordinate 238,246 of NZ_FNBG01000002.1, read as the reverse complement.
AAGATGCTGGCCTCAAGGTAGAGGATGTTGTACTTTGCAGTGCAAAACAGAACAGTGGATTTGATCGCCTTCTTGAAGCGGTCGATGAATATCGCGGGGATCGTGATGTTTATGTAGTTGGAGCGACTAATGTCGGTAAATCTACGCTTATTAATCGTTTGATTCGTGATTATAGCGATCTTGATCAAGAGTTGACGGTGTCGCGTTATCCTGGAACTACGCTTGATATGGTGCATATCCCGCTGGATGATGGCAAATACATCATTGATACTCCGGGAATCGTGTATCCATCCCGCTATTCCGAATTAGTTAGTCCTCAGGATCTGGGAGTTATTCTGCCGGACAAGCCAATGAAGCCGGCTGTTTATCAATTAAACGAAGGCCAGACTATTTTTTTCGGTGGATTTGGCAGGTTTGATTTTATTCAGGGCAATCGTCAATCCTTCACTTGTTTTGTTAGCGGACGAGTTCCTCTTCACCGGACCAAGCTCGAAAAAGCTGATGAGCTATTCGCAAACCACGCTGGTGAGCTGCTGAATCCACCTAGCAAAGAGAACATTGCCAAGCTTCCGGAATGGACAAGGCATGAATTCAGAATTACGAAGGGAAATAAATGCGACTTGTTCATTTCAGGCCTTGGCTGGATAAAAATTAACAATGATCAGGGAGCAATCGTAGCGGTTCATGTTCCTAAAGGGATTAAAGTGATGGTTCGTCCTTCGATTATTTAATGGTTTACGTAGTGTCTGAGGGGGAGAAACTATGGATGTTATGAAAAAAGAGCTGAAGGATACTCATCTGCTGCTTGGTGTAATGGGAGACCCTATTCTGCATTCAAAATCACCGGCAATGCATATGGCGGCGCTTAAGGCGACGGGAGTTCCGGGAACGTATGTCCCACTGCACGTAACCAGGAATAATCTAAAGGATGCCATTCAAGGCGTTCGGGCGCTCGGATTTCGAGGGGTTAACGTAACGGTTCCCCATAAGGTGGAAGTTATGAAATATGTGGATGTCATTGATGAAGGAGCTCGTTATATAGGAGCCGTTAACACGATTGTCAATGACGAAGGAGTTTTGACAGGATATAATACGGATGGTATCGGTTATATCCGTTCATTAAAGGAAGAAGCCATTTCTGACCTAAGAGGTAAAAACGTGCTCGTACTCGGCTCTGGAGGAGCCGCACGTGGCGTTATATACGCACTCCTCAAAGAAGGACCTGGTAATGTGATCGTCGCAAATCGTACCTCAAGTAAAGCTGAGAAGCTGGCTCAGGAATGGAGCCAGCTAGGAAATATTAAGGGCTGCAGTATAGATAAAGTGCCTGATTATGTAGCAGGGGTCGATTTGTTGATCAATACGACATCTGTTGGCATGTATCCGGATATCGAGGCTTCTCCGATAAAGGCTGACCTTATTCCTGATGGCATTGTAGTGAGTGATCTAATCTATAATCCGCTTAAGACAGAATTATTGCGGCAGGCGGAAATGAAGGGCTGTGTCATCCATAATGGTCTGGGCATGTTCGTATACCAAGGCGGATATGCATTTGAATATTGGACAGGCCTTACAGCGCCGATTGATGCGATGAGAGAAGCTGTGTCTGGAAGCTTAAATTGAAGTGACTGAAAAAATGATAAGGGGTAATGAATTTACATGTTGACCGGTAAACAGAAAAGATATTTACGGAGTATGGCTCACAGCCTTCAACCTATTTTTCAAGTAGGTAAAGGCGGTACTAACGAGCATATGATTACTCAGATTTCGGAAGCATTGGAGCGGAGAGAGCTGATCAAAGTGTCCGTACTTAACAACAATCTCGATGATCTGAAGGAAATCGCGGAAGAGCTCGCCAAGGGTGCACGTGCTGAGCTTGTTCAATTGATCGGAAGAACGATTATTTTGTACAAAGAATCCCGCGAGTATAAGGAGATTGAGCTTCCTTAGCTTGATGGAGGGAATATATAATGAAGAAAGTCGGAATTATGGGAGGCGCTTTTGATCCGATCCACCTTGGTCATTTGCTTGCAGCTGAAGCTGCCCGGGAGCAATATCAGCTCGAAGAGGTATGGTTCATGCCTTCTCATATCCCTCCGCACAAGCATCAGGCAGGAGTAAGTGGACAGCAGAGACTGGAAATGGTAGCTGCTGCAACTGATCAGCACCCTGCTTTCAAAGCGATTGATATCGAGCTTCAAAGAGGCGGAGTTTCATATACGATCAATACTGTAAAGGAACTGCGTAAACAGTATCCTGACGTAGATTTATACTTTATCATTGGGGCCGATATGGTAAATTATTTGCCCAAATGGGAAGGTATCGAGGAATTGACTACGCTGCTTAAGTTCATCGGTCTACAACGGCCTGGCAGTTTTATGGAGCTTGATCTGCTGCCAACATCTATTCAGGAAGCGGTTAATCTCGCCGAGATGCCGCTGGTTGATATATCGTCCAGTCTGATTCGCAGACGTATTTCAGGAGGATTGTCTGTTCGATATATGGTGCCAGAAGTAGTGTATGAATATATGATAAGGAGCGGATTGTATGGTATACAGCCGTGAGGAACTGCTTGACATTGTTGCGGCCCAAATGCCAGCCAAACGCTGGGAGCATGTAAAAGGTGTTATGGAGACTTCCGTTATTTTAGCGACAAGATTCGGGGGAGATCCGGTAAAAGCAGATCTCGCCGCCCTTTTGCATGATTTGGCCAAGTTCTGGCCGATTGAGAAGCAGGAAGCAGTCATGATAGATAATGGATTGAATCCCGAACTGCTGGAATATGATAAACAGCTATTGCATGCTGAGGTTGGTGCTTTTATCGCCAAACGAGATTACGGTGTAGCGGATGAAGAGATTCTTGATGCTGTGCGATATCATACATCAGGGCGTGTGGGTATGACCAAGCTGGACAAAATCGTATGCTTGGCAGATTATATTGAACCGGGGAGATCATTTCCTGGAGTCGATACAATTCGTGAGCTGGCTGAACATCATCTGGAAGAAGCTTTGATAGCCGGATTTGATTCGACGATCACCTTCTTGCTGGAGAAACGAAAGCAAATTTTTCCGACTACGGTACTTTCTCGTAATGATTTGATCAGACAGCTTGGGCGGGACGTGAAACACATAAAAATGATTAACTAAACGGAGGTTGATTGAATGCCAGTATCACCTAATGAATTGATGAACCTTGCGGTAAGCGCTGCGGAAGATAAAAAGGCAATGAACATTGTAGCTCTTGATCTTAAGGAAGTATCATTAATAGCAGATTATTTCGTCATTTGCCACGGGAATTCCGACACCCAAGTTCAGGCCATTGCAACAGAAGTTCGCAAGCGTGCCCAGGAAGCAGGAACCGAAATCCGCGGGATTGAAGGAATGAATTCTGCACGCTGGGTGCTTATGGATCTTGGAGATGTTGTTGTTCATATATTCCATCGCGATGAGCGTGAATATTACAATATCGAGCGGTTATGGTCTGACGCTAAAGTTGTGGAGAACGTATGAGTCTTGTAGCAGGTACGATCGTAACCCTTCCAATTGATAGAGAAGTGTCGCCCTTTGGATATTTTCTAAGCGGGGGTACACAGGATATATTGCTTCACTACTCTGAGCTGACTTCTGAGGTGAAGCCTGGTGATATGGTTGAAGTATTCCTTTTTTTTGATACAGATGACCGGCTTGCGGCAACGATGAAGAAGCCGTATTTGACTCTGGGTCAGCTCGCTCTTCTGGAAGTTGCTGATGTTCATCCGCGTCTTGGCTGCTTTCTGGAGATGGGGCTTGGGCGTCAGTTGCTCCTTCCGATTCGTGAGCTTCCTGAATTAAGAGAGCTTCACCCGCAAGTAGGAGATCAAGTATTCGTTATTATGGAGCACGATAAGCAAGGTCGGCTGAAAGCGAAGCTTGCTGGAGAGCAGGAGCTTGCTACGTTAGCATTCCATGCTCCTTCGACATGGAAAAATGAATGGCTGGAAGCTATCGTGTATAAACCGCTGCAAATGGGTACATTTGTTGTGGTAGAAGGCGGAGTACTCGGCTTTGGCGCTATCGGTCTAATTCATTCCTCGGAACGTAGCCATCTGTTGCGATTGGGGGAGAGAGTTAAGGTTAGAGTATCGCATATTCGTGAGGATGGCAGAGTCAACCTGTCTATGGCTCAGCGTAAAGAAATCGGTCGCAATGAAGATTCTGACAAAATTTACGCCTATCTTGAGAGCCGACCTGGAGGCGGGATGCCTTATTCAGATCATACGGCTCCTGATTTGATCAAGCAGCGTTTTGGAATTAGCAAGGCAGCCTTCAAGCGTGCTCTTGGCAAGCTTATGAAGGAAGGCAAGATTATGCAAAAAGAAAACTGGACGTATTTGGCAAACTCGAAGGCTGAGGAGTCTGACAAATAGAAAGAGCGGTGACAACATGGCTTCCTATCGTAAATTTGCCTATGTATACGATGAACTGATGCAAGAAATGCCATATTCGGAATGGCTTACATTCGCTCATACAGCATGGGAGAAATACGGTATGCCGAATACAGTTGTGGACTTGGGCTGTGGAACAGGCAGTCTCTCGATTCCGCTTGCGAATGAAGGATTTCAAGTGACCGGAATCGACCTGTCCGGGGATATGCTGTCAGTGGCTCACCGTAAAATGGAAATGACCGCAAGTGGTACAAGGCTGCTTAGAGAAGGTGGCATTCGCTGGGTTCAGCAGGATATGACTGCATGGGGAATGCCGGAGCCAGTTGATGCGGTCATTTCCTTCTGCGATTGTCTGAACTATTTGCTGGAAGAAGAGGATATTCTTCGTACGTTCAAACGAACCTATGAAGGGCTTAATGATGGAGGCACTTTCTTGTTTGATGTTCATCATCCGAAAACTCTGCAGCGTTATGAAGAGGAACAGCCTTTCATTTGGGATGATGACTCGGTATCTTACATATGGACCTGTGAGTTTGATCCAAACAGAACGGAAATACAACATGATTTAACTATTTTTGCACGTGAGGAAGAGAACGGTCCTGATATATATCGGCGTTTCGAGGAGAGCCATGTTCAACGGGCTTACGATCCAGCTTGGATGAGAGAGGCACTTCTGAAGAGTGGATTTAAAGAAGTATTCTGTTACGCTGATTTTAAATGGGAAGAGCCGGATGAGGGTGCGACTAGATTATTTTACGTTGCCTTGAAGTAATACAGTTCAATAATTGTTACGATATGGCTGCGAATTCGGTTGCCCTGAGGTGGCCGTTTTTTTGTGTAATATGTTTAATGTATTCTTGTCCTATTCTCGTAAAAATTAAAATAGTTATTGTGATTAATATTAAGTATAATTGAAAATAGAGGAGTCCGTATTATTCGAGAGAGGATTATATCACATAATGAATGAAGTAGTTACTAAACAAGCAAGACCTTATCGCCGTCCAAGATCATCTCAGCCGCCAGTTCGTATTTTTTCGCTCGGGGGTATCGGAGAGATCGGCAAAAATATGTATGGTATTGAATTTAAAAATGAGATCGTTATCATCGATGCAGGGCTTAAATTTCCTGATTCAAAATTGTCGGGAATTGATTACATTATTCCGGATATTAGCTATTTGATACAAAATCAGCATAAAATTAAAGGTCTTTTTCTGACTCATGGTCATGAGGATCATATCGGAGCTCTTCCATTTGTACTTCGCCAGTTATCTGTGCCTGTATATGGAGGTCCGCTAACGATCGGTTTAGTTCGGGCTAAGCTGGAAGAGTACCGAATGCTTGGAGAAGTTCAGCTTCATGTATTCCAGGAGAATGATCGGTATGCTTTTAATCATCTGGCTGTCCATTTCTTTAGAACAACTCATAGCATTCCTGATGCATTTGGAATTGTTGTAGACACGCCATACGGGGCTGTAGTGCATACGGGGGATTTTAAGTTCGATTTTACACCAGAAGACAAACCGGCTGATCTGTTTAAAATGGCAGCAGTTGGAGGCAACGGAGTTTTGGCCCTTCTGGCGGATAGTACTAATAGTGAAAAAGAGGGATTCACTCCTTCGGATAGTCGTGTTGGCTACTCTATTTATGAAACCTTCCGGCATTGTGAAGGAAGAATTTTATTTGCTACATTTGCATCTAACGTTAACCGTCTCCAACAGGTGGTAGAGGCAGCTATTCTCTGTAGCCGCAAAATCGTCGTAATCGGCCGCAGTATGGAGCGAGTGTTTACAATTGGTCAAGAGCTTGGTTATATCCGTATCCCTGAGGGTATGTTGATTGACGTAAAACATATTGATCGATACGAGGATCATCAGATACTGATTCTGTGCACAGGCAGCCAAGGGGAGCCTAATGCAGCGCTTAGCCGCATTGCTTCAGGAGCCCATCGCTCTGTACAGATCTATCCCGGGGATACCGTTGTTTTCTCATCCTCTCCTATTCCGGGAAATGGCCCGAATGTGAATCGCAGCATCGATACACTAATGAGAGCAGGAGCTAATGTGCTTTATGGTCCTGCAGTAGGTATCCATGCATCTGGACATGGCTGTCGTGAAGATTTAAAGCTGATGCTGAGCTTTATCCGGCCTAAATATTTTATTCCGATTCACGGGGAATACCGTATGCTGCTAAGTCACAAGAAGCTTGCGGTTCAGACGGGTCTTAGTGAAGAAAATGTTTTCATGATGAATATCGGGGATACACTCTCGGTTTATCGCAGCCGTGCAAAAAAAGGAAGAGCGATTCCTGCAGGAGAGGTACTCGTCAGCAACGGCGAAATGCGCAGTAACGAGGATCAGTTAATGGAAGAAAGAGTGGAGCTTGCACAGGAAGGAATTGTTATCGTTGTAATGACGGTTAATGTGAAGACGCGGCAAATTTTGTCAGGACCGGATATTGTGACGAGGGGTTTTGTTTACATGCAGGATGCCAGACCTCTCCTTAGAAGAGCAGAGATGGTATTGCGTCGTAGTCTGACCAAGCTCGGAGAGAAAGAGGAGTATAGCAACGCTGCCTGGATCAGAGCTACACATAGAGTGATGCGTAGATATTTCCTTAAAGAAGTTGGCCGCACACCTCATATTATGCCATCGATTCTGGAAGTCTGATTTAAATAGGGACCTTACCTTAGGGGAAGGTTCCTATTTATTGTGATTATTAAAGGTATAATAATTAATTGACCACTTGTTCATAATTTCGTATAATGTGTAAAAATATAGGAGATCGATAGGGGGAGCCGCATATGATCAATCAGCGATCTTCGATCCGTTCAGTTTTACATCATGAGATTGAAGCAAGAGGATACACTTTACATAGCCTGTCTAACTTGACTGGAATAAATCGTGGAACGCTTAGTTCGATTCTTAATGGCAATCCTCCCAAGCCGATTTCAATTGGCCAGCTGGATCTCATGACAGAAGCACTGGAATTACATACAGGAGCCTTGTATCCGTTGTTTGTGGATGAATGTATAGAGAAGGATCAGCTGAATCGGCGACGGTTAAAGTCCTTTTTACTACGTTGTGCAGAACTCGGAGAAATGGATTGCATTAATAGAGTACTGGAAAAAATGCTGGAAGATCTGAACTATGTACCAACGATTTTTGCTATCGGGGAGCAGCTCTATGAGGAAGGATACAGGGAGGCATCTCTTGCTTTTTACAAGGCTGTAATTGAAAGCGAGAAGTACCAGCATTCCGAACGGCTGGCGATTAGTCAATATCGTCTGTTCCGCCTTTCGCTTGGGGAAGACACAGAGAAGAACATACAAGCTGCTATACGCTTTGAACCATATAGAAATCGGCTGCCTGAAGGCTACCATCTTGATGGTTTGCTGAATTTGGCTAATGTATATTACACACATGAAAAATGGAATGTAGTTGAAGTATTTGCAGATGAATTGCTAAGTCTGTCGCAGATGGTGTATCGTTCTCAAAACAATATGAAGGTTACTAATGAGGACCAGCTGCTATCGCTGGAAAGACATCTCGTTGTGTATTATGGCCAAGGCTACTTATTAAAAGGGGCAGCATTGGAGTTTCAAGGAAAATATATTGAAGCCCAACAATGTATTAAGGGATACTCCGACTTGAGCTGGTTTGAGGGACTGGATGAAATCGGTTATAAAGAGGTGCGAAAATTTAATATATGGGCAAAGGCGAACTGGTACAATATTGAACTATTATGCGGAAACAAGCATGTGCTCCCTGAGTACATAGAGTTTCTCAAAAACTATCCCTTTGAAATTTTGCCCAGCATGACAACTATTGTAAAGGCTGCGAATATTCATTCTTTTTCAGTCGATGATTGTTTGCAGGAATTTCAGATTGATCATCAATTATTTAACCAAATCAATAACTATTACGTTTCTCTAGTTAATAAGAATCACTATTTAGAATTATGTTATTATTTAGGGATTTATTGTATGAAAAAGAAGGATTATGCCAAAGCTTTATCGAACATATTATCCAGTCTTAGATTCGCTGTTTCTCTAAACAACAAAGACTATTTCATGAAAAATGTTGCTTTGTTCGAACATCATAGGTACCTAGCTTCAAGTGATCAGTTGCTTGAGTACGATTTTTTGATGAAGGAGGTGTTGGAGGGTGAAGAAGTGGATCTTGGCATTTGTGCTCATTGTTAGTTTGGGGTCAGGCTTAGCAGGCTACTCCGGAGGAGCGCAGGTGATAACTCCTTACACAAATGGAGTTGGAGGATAATATTTTAAGTCACGTGGAAGCCGATTTATGCAAGGGAAATTCCTTGGCATAGGTCGGCTTTTGCTTTCTATAGCAAAATGCATAGTACAAATAATATAAAGAGATAATATGGAATATACGTATTTATGTGAACTGTGGAGGGGTTATTTTGAAACAAAATAAAGAAAATGCAAATCCTGGTTCAGGGAAAGGAGAGCGTTTCTCTTCATCCGGCTTTATACTAGCTGCAATAGGGAGTGCTGTAGGTCTTGGTAATATGTGGAAGTTCCCGTATATTACAGGACAAAATGGAGGTGCTGCCTTTTTTCTTCTTTTTATTATTTGTTTAATTATAGTAGGGCTGCCCGTGTTAATGGCAGAGTTAGCCATTGGTCGCGGGGGACGAGGGAATGCTTCTACTTCCTTTTTCAAAATAGGTGGAAATCGTACCTTTGGACGGCTTGGACTATTATCTGTCATTGCACCGACTTTGATTTTGTCCTTCTATTCGATCGTAGCCGGCTGGACATTGCATTATGCAGTGCAAACTTTTAGTGGAAAGCTGTTTACTGGAGGGGATTTTAGTGAACAGTTCAACGACTTTACCTCAGGCTATATGTCCATTGTTTGGACCTTTGTTGTAATGGTTTGTACGTGTGCAGTTATCATTAAAGGGGTATCATCAGGAATTGAGAAATTTAATAAAATATTAATTCCTGGCATGCTGATTCTGCTTATCGTATTAATGATCCGTGCGCTAACTCTTCCTGGTGCGGGTGAAGGTGCATCCTTCTTTTTGCGTCCGGATTTTTCCAAGCTTAGTGCTGAAGCTGCGCTTGTTGCTCTGGGTCACGCTTTTTTCTCGTTATCACTAGGTATGGGAACAATGATTACATATGGCTCGTATGTTGAACGTAAGCAGTCTCTCGGGGCAGCCACTTTTGCCATTGGTGGTGGAGATCTCCTCTACGCATTTATAGCGGGTCTCATTATTTTCCCGACAACCTTCTCCTTCGGGATTGATGCGGGACAAGGGCCAGGTCTCGTATTTGTGGCGCTACCTGCTGCGTTCTCTGCCATGCCGTTTGGTTCCTTGTTCGGGGGACTATTTTTTGTGCTGCTGGCCATTGCTGCCCTAACATCTACTGTATCCTTACTTGAGGTTCCGGTAGCCTTTACGATGGAACGTTGGGGATGGTCGAGAAAAAAAGCTGCTTGCATACTTGCTGCACTGATTTTTGTGCTTAGCATACCGTCCTTGCTGTCACTCGGTTTAGTACCTGAGCTGAAGATTGCAAACAAAGGCTTTTTCGACTTTATGGATTTTGTAGCTTCAAATATACTGCTTCCACTTGGAGGGTTAATTGTTACGATCTTTGTAGGGTATTTCTGGAAAAACGTTGCAGAAGAGGTGGGCTTGAAATCAGCCTGGTTCCGGATTTGGTTGTTCATGCTGCGATATGTAGCTCCAATTTTGATTGCTTTGATCTTCTTGTATTCATCCGGATTATTAAAATTATGATGGATTAGTTAAGCCTTGGTTGACACACAAAAATACAGTTAGCATAATAGCTGACTGTATTTTATTTTGTGTATTTTTTCACAAATAATGAAAAGAATAGTATACATTAACTGTGAAAAGAGGAAATGGAATGATAAACGTCACGAAGTTGCTCACAGGAATAGAAGGTGAGGGAGATCACCTGCGTTATAGTATGGCTGCCGGGGAGAAACATCACGGAGTGTCGGTAGGTCAAGGACCTGTCGTCGTCTGGAATGCGACAAGGGCCTGCAATTTGAACTGTCGCCATTGCTATGCTGATGCTTGTCCTTCAAAGGATTCTGGGGAGTTATCGACTCGGGAAGCTATGAGTTTTATAGAAGATCTGGCAGGCTTTCACGTACCTGTATTGCTGTTGTCTGGTGGTGAGCCTCTTATGCGGGACGATATTATTGAGCTAATCTCTTTCGCCGCCAGCAAAGGATTGCGACCAGTACTTTCGACTAACGGCACTTTGATTACATTAGATAAGGCAAAGCAACTGAAGCAGGCCGGGGTGAAATACGCAGGGGTTAGCTTAGATGGACTTGGAACACGACATGATCTTTTTCGCGGACGAAGCGGGGCTTATGAACGGGCGTTGAAAGGAATACGCAATTGTCAGAGTGTCGGCCTGAAGGTAGGCCTGCGGTTCACAATAAGCAAGAATACATACGATGATCTTGACGAGATTCTGGATTTGATAGAGCGCGAAAATATTACACGGGCTTGTTTTTATCATCTGGTCTATTCAGGGCGTGGCAGCATCCTGCAGCAGGAGGATGTAACACGTGAACAGTCGCGAAGGGCGATTGACAAAATCATTACTAAAACTTTGGAGCTTCATAATGGGGGAAAACGTGTAGAACTGCTGACCGTTGATAATCATGCAGATGGCGTGTATTTGTATCAGTGGATGAAGGAGCGCGATCCTGAACGAGCGGCTCTCATGCTGGATTTACTTCAGCGCAACGGTGGCAATCGCTCAGGATTAGCTATCGGATGTGTCGATTGGCATGGGCGCGTCTATCCTGACCAATTCACTAGAGATATCGAAATTGGAAATATTCGTGATCGAAAGTTCAGCGACATCTGGAGGGAGGCAGCTCATCCTGTTATGGCTGGACTACGTGACAGGAGGGACTTATTGAAGGGGCGGTGTCAGCAGTGTGGATGGCTCGATATTTGCAACGGAAATTTTCGAGCGCGGGCAGCAGCAGCTTCTGGTGACTTCTGGGCATCAGATCCCTCTTGTTATTTGAGCGATAAGGAGATCGGTATCCTGTAAATCATCTTGGGAGGTCTAAATGATGCTTATTTCCTGGAATGTGACCAAAAGATGCAACTTGTATTGTGAACACTGCTACCGCGATTCCGGGCCCGATGCTTCGGTTGAAGGGCAATTGAATACAGAAGAGGGCTACCGTCTGATAGACCAGATTCATACCGCCGGATTTCGGCTTCTCATTTTTAGCGGTGGAGAACCGCTTATTCGAGATGATCTGAGCGATTTGATTCGCTATGCCTCTGACAGAGGGCTACGCTCGGCAATGGGAAGCAATGGTACGCTGCTTACAGCCGATAAAGCCCGTGAGTTGAAGGATGCTGGTCTGTCCGGTGTTGCCATTAGTATTGACAGCGCAGATCCATCATCACACAACAGGTTCAGAAATGCGGCTGATGGATGGGAAAAAGCAGTAGAGGGTATCCGTTATGCACAGCAGGCGGGCCTGAAGGTACAAATCAACATGACACTGAAAGAGGATAATGTAGACGATTTTGAACAGGTCGCGCAGCTTGCAGAGGAATTAAGTGTATCATCCCTGCACCCGTTTTTTCTCGTTCCGACAGGTCGAGCAGTTCATATTGAAGAAGATGCTTTGAAGCATGAGCATTATTTCTCGGTGCTCCGAAGTGTGCTTAAGAAACAGCGGGATACAGAAATCGAGATCAAGCCCACTTGTGCTCCCCAGTTTATGCCGCTTGCCAAAAGCATGAATATCGAAATGCGCTATACACGAGGATGTCTGGCCGGCGTTGCATATTGCTCGGTGCTGCCGGATGGAGATGTGCATATTTGTCCGTATTTGCCCGTTAAAGTCGGCAATGTCCGAGATATGCCTTTTGATGAAATATGGCGAGATAGTTCTGTCTTTCAGGATTTGCGAAATTTCAAGAAATACGAAGGGGCTTGTGGTTCTTGCTCCGATATTAAGACTTGCGGTGGCTGCAGGGCTCGATCTTTTTATTATAGTGGTGGCAACTATTTAGCGGAAGAACCGTGGTGTCACAAAAGACCACTGAAACAAAATGTGAGGGAGGGTTAAGGGTGGAACTGGATGCGAAGGATCGGACATTGATTAACCGTCTACAGGAGGGTCTTCCTTTTGTGGAGCAGCCTTGGCAAGAGATTGCGAATGAACTTGGGATGATGCCAGAGGAAGTACTGCTAAGACTGGGACGACTCAAGCAGGAAGGGATGATCAGGCGTCTTGGAGGAGTTTTTAATCCATCTCGTCTTGGATACTCAGGTAGATTATATGCCCTTGAAGTGAAGGAGGAGCTATTTTATGCCACTGCTGAAGTAGTGAATAGTAATAAAGGTGTAACACATAATTACCGTCGTCGATGCAGATTAAATATGTGGTTTACGTTATCAACGAGGACTGAAGAGGAACGAATTGGAATTCTGAGCTCGATTCAGGAAGCAGCCGGCGGGATACATATTTATGAATTTCCGGCCGAGAAATTATTTAAGCTCAAAGTGTTTATGAATATGGAAAAGGAACGAGGGACAGAACGGAATGACAGACGATACGGACCTGAGGATTATTCGTGAATTGCAGGGGGAAATGCCGTTGTCTCCCGATCCTTATGGGGAACTGGCATGTAAAGCAGGCTGTACGGTTGAAGAACTGCTGCTTCGGCTAACAAGAATGCGGACGGACGGATCACTCAAAAGAATTGGAGCTATTCTGAGGCACAGAAACAGCGGTTTTAATGCGAATGGTCTGTTAGTTTGCGTACTTGCAGAGGAGAAGATCGAGGAAGCTGGGCTTACATTAGCTGGTTATCCTGAAGTCAGCCATTGTTATCGTCGACTAGCTTATCGAGATTGGCCGTATAATTTATACGCTATGATTCATGGACATTCGGAATCAGAAGTGCTTCAAATCGTGAATCGGTTTGTCCGTGAGCAAGCTGTTGAGATCTACGATACGCTTTTTAGTACAGAGGAGCTTAAAAAGAGTAGCTTCTCACTTTAAACTATGAAAGCAGCTCACCATGACGGGGCTGCTTTCGTGTCTGATCAGGTTTCCGTCTGAATTCCACCATTAACATGAAGCACCTGCCCTGTCACGAAGGAGGAATCGTCGGACGCCAAATAAATGTACGTTGGGGCTAGCTCAAATGGCTGACCCGCTCTTTTCATTGGTGTATCGGATCCAAAGGTTTTTACGTATTCGGCTGGATAGCTGGATACAGTTAACGGTGTCCAAATTGGACCGGGAGCTACGGCATTTACTCTTATCTCCTTACTTACCAGCTGTAATGCCAAGGAGCGGGTAAAGGATACAACAGCCCCTTTAGTTGATGAATAATCAACTAGCAGAGGAGCCCCAGCATAGGCTGTAACGGAAGCTGTGCTTATAATCGTACTGCCAGGACAAAGATGAGGGAGCGCGGCTTTAGTTAAGTAGAAGTGAGGGAAAATGTTCGTACGGTAAGTATCCTCCAACTGCTCATTGCTGATGTCCATGATGCTTGGCTGAGGGAATTGAACTCCTTGATTAAGGACTAGAACATTTATTTTGCCGTAGCATTGCAGTGTTCTGTTAACAATTTCAGTGGAAAATTCAGGCCGACGAAGGTCCCCTTCAATCAAAAGACAACGTCCTCCGTAGCACTCTACCATTCGTTTGGTATCAGTTGCATCTTTTCGCTCGTACAAATATACTATGGCTACGTCTGCCCCTTCTTTAGCGAATCCGATAGCAACTGCACGACCGATACCGCTGTCGCCGCCAGTAATAATAGCTACTTTTCCGGCAAGCTTGCCGCTTCCCTTATACTCCGGATTATCAGAGATCGGGACAGGGTTCATTTTATATTCAAGTCCTGGCTGCAAATCCTGATGCTGTGGCGGAAAAGTAATAGGAACCCGCTTGCATTGTACTTCTTCACTGTAATAAGGATATTTCGGAATCATTAAATAATCCTCCATGTACTTTTATCTTATGCAGGATATTCACCTAGTTCCAGAAATGAAACATGGACCAGAGAGAAATTGGAATTAAGTCAATGTAACAATAAGAGAGGGAAGGTGCTGTTTTAGTGATTCACTTTGTTAGCGAGATACCGGGAGCCGGCACGTGGAGAACGATGGAAGAGATTCGACAGGGCTGGTCAAGAGATAAAAAATACTATATTGAAGCTGCTGATGGTAGAGCGATGCTGCTGCGAATGTCCGACATTTCCCGTTATGATCGCAGTAAATTAGAATTTGAATCGGTAAAAAAGCTTGATAACATGGACATTTTAATGTCACGCCCTATCGATTTTGGAGTTTGCAATCAAGGCCGATCAGTATATTCCTTGTTTACTTGGGTAGAAGGTGAGGATGCCAGAGACGCAATTCCCAGGTTAAGCTCACAGGATCAATATCTTCTTGGAATTGAAGCTGGAAAAGCACTGAGATCAATTCATGAAATCGTCGGGGGCAGCTCTCATGCCTCTTGGGCAGAATACTATAATTCAAAAATAGATAGATACATACAAAACTATCAAGCTTGCGGAATTCATATAGAAGGAGCTGAAGCGATACTCCGTTATATTGAAGAGAACCGCTACTTGCTTGAGGGACGTCCAATGTCGCTGCAGCATGGGGACTATCATGTCGGTAATATGATCATAACAGGTACAAAAGAGCTTGGAATCATTGATTTTAACAGGCTGGACTTTGGCGATCCGTGGGAGGAGTTTAACCGTATTACTTGGTGCTCCGAGATCAGCGGTTATTTTGCATCGGGACGGATTAACGGTTATTTTAACGATGATGTTCCTGACGCTTTTTTCAGATTAATGGCCTTATATATCGCGAGTAACCAGATCAGCTCCGTGCATTGGGCAATTCCTTTCGGAGAGGAGCAGATCGATATCATGCTGGATCAGGCAAAGGATATTTTCAACGAATATAATGGTTTTCGATCCCATATACCGAGTTGGTATCTAGCAAAGGCTAATCTTTGAACAGTAAAATAATGTGAGCATTGGAATTCAATTAACTACCATATATTTCAAATTATGATATAATTAATCGAGTAATAGAATAGGCTTGCAAGGGCGGTCGGCTAGTCTCCCGGAAGGGAGGTGATGCCTGATGGAAGTATTTCAAACACTAACGCTTATGATCTCATTTGCGTCTTTAGTTGTTCTTATACTTTCTTTCCATAATAAAAAGTAGACCGCCCTCTCACTAAGGTATTCGGTCTACTTTTTGTCCATTATCCTTTTGTTGCAGCCACCGCCCTTAAGAGCGGCTATTACTGGGGAGTCATGTTAGCGCATGGCTCCTTCTTCTTCTTATTTACGGCAATTATAACACATTTAGGATAGTTAAGCATATCCAAACATGTGCTCGGGTTCATTTGCAATGGTTTAGGTTAGGTCTCGCCATTGACTTTTATAGTCACAGTTTTATATAATGGTTGGTGATTTAAAATGAATATATTGAACTTTGATGAGGATTATTAGTTTGGAATCAACCATTCAGAGAGCCGGCGGTTGCTGCAAGCCGGTTGGAGATGACAAATGAACTCGCCTCGGAGTTATGATGCAAACCGGCCTTTGGCCGCAGCACCGGATCATACCGGACTGAATGTGTAACATCATCGTCTTACCTGCGTTAAAGGTGTAAAGGGAGCGGAAGGCAAAGCATGTCTGACGCTAACTAGGGTGGTACCACGGGAAACTTCCTCTCGTCCCTAGCGATGATACGCTATGGATCGAGAGGTTTTTTTTATTATCAGAAAGTATAACAGGTTGTTAAGAGGAGGATTTAACATTATGGCGGATAAAAACAATGCGCATCATGATTTTTATCAAGCCGGAGCTATTGAACCAAAATGGCAGGCTTATTGGGATGAACACCAAACTTTTAAAACTCGCGAAGTACCAGGAACACCAAAATTTTATGCCCTCGATATGTTTCCATATCCATCAGGAGCAGGTCTTCACGTAGGACATCCGGAGGGGTACACAGCGACAGATATTGTGTCACGCTACAAACGGATGCGCGGATACAATGTACTCCATCCAATGGGTTGGGATGCCTTTGGTTTGCCTGCGGAACAGCACGCTCTTGATACTGGGGAGCATCCACGCGACATCACTGTTAAGAACATTAACAATTTCCGCCGTCAGATTAAATCACTGGGCTTCTCCTATGATTGGGATCGTGAAGTCAGCACGACTGATCCGGAATATTATAAATGGACACAATGGATTTTCATTCAGCTCTATAAGAAGGGGCTGGCTTATGTAGCTGAAGTTCCTGTTAACTGGTGTCCTGCACTGGGAACAGTGCTTGCCAATGAAGAAGTTATTGACGGCTTGAGTGAACGCGGAGGACATCCGGTTATTCGCAAGCCGATGCGTCAATGGATTCTGAAAATAACGGAATATGCTGACCGTTTGCTCGATGATTTGGAGGAGCTTGACTGGTCCGAGAGCATTAAAGATATGCAGCGCAACTGGATTGGCAAGTCTGAGGGTGCTGAAGTTGTCTTTGCTATTGAAGGACATGAAGATAGCCTTAAGGTGTTTACAACGCGTCCAGACACATTGTTTGGCGCTAGCTATGCCGTACTTGCACCTGAGCATGAACTTGTTGCGAAAATTACAACTGAAGCCCAACGTGAAGCTGTGAAGGGATATCAGGATCAAGCTGCCCGCAAAAGTGATTTGGAGCGTACGGATCTTGCAAAAGAAAAAACAGGAGTTTTTACAGGTGCATACGCGATTAACCCGGTGAACGGCGCTAAAGTGCCAATCTGGATCGCTGATTATGTACTTGCTGGATATGGTACTGGGGCGATTATGGCGGTTCCTGGTCATGATGAGCGCGACTATGAATTTGCCAAACAATTTAATTTGCCGATTATTGAAGTAGTTGCAGGCGGCGATCTTTCCAAAGAAGTCTATTCCGGAGACGGCCCTCACGTAAATTCCGAGTTTTTGAATGGTCTTCGTAATGAAGAAGCGATCAAGAAAATGATTGCATGGCTTGAAGAAAACGGGAAAGGCCAAGGAAAAATCACTTATCGTCTGCGCGACTGGCTGTTCAGTCGTCAACGCTACTGGGGCGAGCCAATTCCGATTTTGCATCTGGAAGATGGCTCAATGAAGCCAGTTCCTGAGGATCAGCTTCCACTTTTGCTGCCAGAAGTCGATCATATTAAGCCATCGGGTACGGGTGAATCTCCACTTGCAAACGTAACTGAATGGGTAAATACGACCGATCCGGAAACCGGACTTCCAGCACGTCGTGAGACAAACACCATGCCGCAATGGGCAGGAAGCTGCTGGTACTATCTACGTTACATTGATCCACACAATGATCAAGAGCTGTGCTCCAAAGAAAAGCAGCAGGAGTGGCTTCCGGTTGATCTCTATATTGGTGGAGCAGAGCATGCGGTATTGCACTTGCTGTACGCACGTTTTTGGCATAAGGTTCTGTATGATCTTGGTGTTGTGTCAACTAAGGAACCGTTCCATAAGCTGGTTAACCAAGGCATGATCCTCGGTACTAATAACGAGAAAATGAGTAAATCTCGTGGCAATGTCATTAATCCGGATGAAATTGTTAATGAATATGGCGCCGATACACTTCGTGTATACGAAATGTTCATGGGGCCGCTTGAAGCAACCAAACCTTGGAATGCTAACGGTGTAGAAGGAACTCACCGTTTCTTGTCCCGTGTATGGCGTCTGTTCGTAGGTGAAAATGGCAAGCTGAATGATAAAATCGCTGATCAAGGCGGCAGTGATGATTTCAAACGCACATGGCACAAGACGATTAAGAAAGTGACCGAGGATTTTGAGGCACTGCGCTTTAACACTGCGATTAGCCAGCTGATGATCTTCATTAACGAAGCTTATAAAACAGATGTTTTACCAAAAGCTGCTGCAGAAAACTTTGTTCAAATGCTGTCCCCGCTTGCTCCTCATATTGCTGAAGAATTGTGGGAGCGTCTCGGTCACAAGGACAGTGTGACTTATGAGCCATGGCCAGCTTATGAAGAGGCTTGGACAATTGATTCTGAAGTAGAGATCGTCGTACAAGTCAACGGTAAGATTGTTGATCGGACGAAAATCTCTAAGGATCTTGATCAGGCAGCGATGCAGGAGCATAGCATGAATCTGCCAAACGTGAAGCAAGCTGTTGAAGGTAAAACTATTCGTAAAGTCGTTGCAGTACCTGGCAAACTTGTGAATATCGTAGTAGGTTAATTGGAGCTGTCTACGGGAAATAAGTGACTCAGTTTGTTAAGATCCTCATCATATTTATCGTGTGTTGCTCGAATTAGACTGGAGAATACGCCCTGAAGACTGCTGCTCAATACGGTGATCCCTTCGGCTGTAACGCCACCGGGGACAGCAACCCGTCTCTGCAGTTCTTCAGGCGTAAATCCGCCTTCGGTTAAGAGCTTTCCTGTACCAAGGAGCATTTCAGCTCCGAGGCGGAGGGCATTTTGCTCGCTAATATCGGTAAGCTCTGCTGCGGATTTCGCCCATTGCTGGAGAATGAAAGATATGAAAGCCGGCCCACAGCTCGAAATATCGGATGCAATCCTTACCTGGGTTTCCCAAATGATCGTAGGAATGCTGATGGAGGACATCAATTGCTCTAGTAGAAGACGGTCTTCCGATTGAATTCGATCACCGTAAATACAGAGTGAGGCACCGCTATGAACCGAGTGAGTAACGCTTGGAATTATTTTTGCAATTTTGGCGGGTAATTGCTGTTCCAGAACTTCAATTTGGACGGGACTCGTAATAGATACTATGATAGTTTTTTCACTTACTGCTTCTCGAATTTCAGAGAGGACAACCGGATAGTCCAGCGGCTTAACACACAGAAATACAATATGGCTCCCACGAGCGACATCGGCATTACTGCCAGAGACACTAATACCGGGATGACGCCGGGCCAGGAGCTCTGATTTATGTGATGATCGGTTGCTGACATGGATGTTATGCGGGTGCAGAGCACCGGAACGCAGGAAAGCCTCAATGAGCAAGCTACCCATTGATCCTGTTCCAATAAAGGCAACTTTCATCCCGTTCTCCCCTTCCTTAAAGGTTGTTTAAAAAGTCATCTTTTGATCACGAAGAGATACTGAAAGCAAATTCGGCATCGAATCTTGAATTCAGCCGGGCTTCCGGTGCTCACGTACCAACAACGTACGCTCCGCTCCTCAGCCCCTGGCTTCATTCAATCTTCTCGGTGCTGAAAACCTGACTTTTTAAACTTGTATGGAAGAAAAAAGGTTGTTTAAAAAGTCATCTTTTGATCACGAAGAGATACTGAAAGCAAATTCGGCATCGAATCTTGAATTCAGCCGGGCCTTCCGGTGCTCACGTACCAACAACGTACGCTCCGCTCCTCAGTCCCTGGCTTCATTCAATCTTCTCGGTGCTGAAAACCTGACTTTTTAAACTTGTATGGAAGAAAAGGTTTTTTTAAAAGTCATCTTTTGATCACGAAGAGATACTGGAAATGCATCGGCATCGAATCTTGAATAACTCTAATAAATTTTTATCTTTATCAGTGTATGCATCTTGGCAGGATCTTCATGACCTATTGTGGATAGATTCTTTTGAGATAGGGGAGAACAGGGTGAAAAAGGAGTTTGTTATTACTTCCGTAGTTTCAGCTATGATCGGGGCAGGATTGATGTTGTTTGCTATCGGAGGCGCTCGCTCTTCCGGTATTGAGGGATGGACACCAATTACTGAAAAAGTAGCTGCATCTATTCAAAACGTGGCAGAGAGTGTAAGTGAAGAAACAAAGACAGACAAGAAAGCTGCCCGGGCAGACAATGAGGTTAGTAATGAAGCAAATAAATCTATTGCTACTGACGCGGCTGTCATTCCTGACATCGAGGGCAGTGCGAACGAAAAAGCATCAGCAGGAGCTAATGCTTCCGATGGGTTAATTCACATTAATTCTGCGGGGCTCAAAGAGCTTCAAAATATCCCCGGAATCGGAGAGAAGAAAGCGCAGGCTATTTTGGATTATCGTAACCAACATGGAGCATTCTCTAATATAAATGATCTGACGAAGGTCAAAGGAATCGGAGATAAAATGCTCCAAAAAATGAAGCCTCATATCGGGCTGTAAGAATAGGAGACATATTAGAGATGAATCCGGATGAACGTAAGGATTGGGATACGTATTTTATGGATATCGCTTATATGGTGTCCACACGCTCCCGGTGTAATCGCCGTCATGTGGGCGCTGTGCTTGTCCAAGGCAAAAAGCTGCTGGGGACAGCGTACAATGGGGCTCCATCAGGAGTACCGGACTGTTCGGAAGCCGGCTGTATGATTGCTGAGGAATATGAAATGAAGAGTGTAGACGGTAAAGAGACGATGATAAAGAAACAGCGCTGCATTCGTACTATCCATGCTGAACAAAATTTATTGCTGTTTACAGATCGAATCGATCGCGAAGGCTCCAGTGTATATGTTACAGATGAGCCGTGTTGGACTTGCTCCAACATGCTCGCAAACAGCGGAATAACGGAAGTGGTATTCCATAGACCCTATCCGAAGGATACTGACAAAGTATCAGCGATGATGGGACAGAAGGGCATAGTTTTCCGTCGTCTGGAGCATTATCAACCTCCGCAAGAAGCTGTAATGAAAGTTGAAAATTGATCATGAAATATGCAAATTGAATGGGGAAGAACCTCATCTGCTTGAAGCAGGTGGGGTTCTTTTTTTGCTGTAAATACGATTATGAAAAGTAGGAGGTTTTAAATGAGGCAAAGACCATTGACGTTGGCAGCTATTAGCTGGATAGCGGGAAGCGGGTTTTCAGTGCTATTCGATGGAACCCCCTTTTGGCTATTCATGTGTGGGTTGACGCTTTTTTGCCCGTTGGCAGTCGTTTTGGCACGTATTTCGTGGAGAAGGATGGCTCTGCTATGGCTTGTTTTTGTGATCGGGGCGGCGTATTGGTCTTATAACGAAAGTAGAAATATCAGCAGCATATCAGAAAGCATTCATTTGCAAAATGATGTAACCAGCATGTATGTAACAGGGACAGTGGAATCTCCGGTTCAAATGGATGGTGATCGAGTAAATTTTATACTCCGGTTAAAGGATGAAGGGGAGAAGATATCCGTACAGGTCAAGCTGGCTACTTTCGAAGAGAAGGAAATCGCGGCCACTTGGCGGCGAGGCGATGTTATGGAGATGCAGGGCAGCTTGGAGAGGCCTGGAACACCGAGAAATTTCGGAGCCTTCGATTATCGTAATTATTTGAGAAACCAGCGTATTCACTGGTTGATGAAAGTGTCTGGAGCCGGGAAATTACATAGATTGCAGACTGCGCAGGGGTATATAAGCGTGGATTCTTTTTTTGGAAAAATTGATGGAATGCGAAATCATCTCGGAAAAATGATCGAGCAGTTATTCCCGAACTGGCAGGGTGGATACATGAAAGGGCTTCTAATCGGCCTTGATGATGATTTGGAGCCTGACAAATACGATCAGTTTACGAGGCTTGGGCTGACTCATATACTGGCGATATCGGGAAGCCATGTTGCGATCAATGTAGGTTTGCTTTTCGGATTGTTGAGGCTGTGCCGAGTGAACAAACAGACCTCGCTTTTAATCGTATTATGCTGTGTTCCAGTGTATGTATTGATAACGGGTTTCTCCCCTTCGGTCATACGCTCGGGAATCATGACGATGCTCGGCCTTTATTTGATGCGGCGTGGACTTCTCAAGGACGGGCTAAATGTGCTGTCTGCAGCAGCGTTATTTATGCTGTTATGGGAACCCTACTTGCTCCTAAATGTTAGCTTTCAGCTCTCATTTTCCGTTACTGCTGGTCTGATTTTGTTTGTGCCCTTGATAATGCCTTACCTGAATTGGCTTCCCCAAAGGCTGCGCAGCGGCATAGCAATAACCATTGCAGCGCAGCTTGTTTCTTTTCCGCTCACCATTTATTACTTCAATCAATTCTCTCTTTTGTCACTCGCCGCTAATATGATCCTTGTACCCATTATCGGTTTAATAGTACTTCCGTTAGGCACTGCTGCGTTATTGCTTGGTGGTATATGGATCACACTGGGTCAATGGATGGCATACCCTGTGCGATTGCTAAATGCTGCTACGTTTCTTATAACTGAATGGCTGGATCATCGCAGCGGGTTTATGACCTATTGGAAATCTCCGGGCTTGATCTGGATAATTCTCTATTTTGCTGTTTTGTATGTTCTATTAACATTTGAATCGCAAAGGGATAAGGAAGTAAGGCTACAGGGGGCTAACACTTTGATTGATGATGAGACGGCTCCGCTTGATTATCAGGGTCATCTATCTCAGATCTATATAGCGGGTGCATGGAAAAAAAATCTTGTTACTATTTTGTTAATTACATTGTTAATTGGCTTACTTATAACGGGATATCAACCTGCAAATGAAACCGGCATTGGACATGTGCAGTTTATTGATGTAGGTCAAGGAGATTGTGCGCTCATTACGACACCGTCTGGAAAAAATATATTAATTGATGGGGGAGGAACCGTAACATTCCGCAAAAAAGGAGAAGAGTGGCGTAACCGTAAATCACCCTATGAGGTAGGTACAAAAAGTCTTGTTCCTTTGCTTAAGCAAAGAGGCATTCACAGGATACATGTCGTGATCGCAACTCACGGCGATCAGGATCATATTGGCGGCTTGCAGGCCGTATTGGAACAATTTCCAGTAGATTCGCTATTGATCAATGGGAGCTTGGCGGATTCTGACACAATGATGAAACTAATGAACACCGCAATAACGAAAAATATTCCTATCTATGCTCCATACAAAGGCATGGAGCTTCAGCCAGATGCTGATACTCTTCTGCAATTTATATCTCCACAATCCAATGAAAGTGAGGATGGAGTACCTTTGATCAAGGAACAGAACCACTTGTCAGTCGTATTTCTTCTAAAATTGAGTGGGGCGACATTTTTGTTCACTGGAGATATGGATGAATCGGCTGAGCAAAGCGTGTTGACTAACACGGAGCTCTCAAAGTATATAAGTAGTGTTGATGTAATGAAGGTCGCACATCATGGCAGTAAGACTTCGACATCCTACGAATGGATAAATCGCTGGAAACCGAATGTTTCCGTCATTTCTGTTGGAACATCTAACACCTACGGACATCCGAATCCAACAGTACTGGAACGTCTTGAGCAAGCAGGCAGTTCAGTGTATCGAAGTGATCTTCATGGAGAAGTTCAAATGCATATTAAGGAAGGAAAGATTCTAGTAAGGTGCAAAATTCCTTAGAGTAATCTACTAAATTCACCAGATGACGCATTCTCTTTTATTTGGTATTCTTATTTAGTATTCTTAGTTGAGGTTGAAGATTACACCGGAAAAATTAACCAAGACTTTTTACCTAAAAATTCAAAAAATAATAGTAACAACATTGCAACATATTGAAGGACAATATCGTCTGTAAGGTTGCAAGGAAGGGGGAGCCTTTGTGGTAGAGCCGGGACTCATAAGAGCCGCTCAGACGGGCGATCGCGACGCTCTAATCACCCTATTGCGAGAAATAGAGACTCATGTATATCGGACAGCTTTTTATATTTTGAACAATGAGCAGGATGCCCATGATGCTGCACAGGAAGCACTTATCCGCATTTATACCAAAATTGACTCCTATGAGGAAAAGGCGCAATTCAAGACTTGGGTTCAGCGGATTGTCACGAACATCTGTATCGATAAATTTCGGAGAAATAAACCGACGGTTTCGATTGAAGAGCATGAGCTTGTGTTCCAGGGAAAAGAGAGCGTTGAGCGTGAAGTGATGTCAGGCTATATGGCGCAAGATATCCGCGAAGCGATTGAGCAGCTGCCGGATCATCATCGTTCTGTCGTTGTTCTCAGATATTTACAGGATTTTTCCTATAACGAAATTGCGGACAGCTTGAATTTACCTTTGAATACGGTGAAATCCTATTTATTCAGGGCTAGGCAGCAGCTTCAGCATTTACTACAAGATTATCAGAAAGGTGGTGTATCAGGATGAAGTGCCCGGAGGTGATAGAATGGATGCATCGGTATATAGACGGTGATCTTAACGAGGAGGAAAGCAACGTTTTGTTTCAACATGTTCGTACTTGCAGCGATTGTGCTGAAGAATTCGAAATGTTGAAGATGCTTTCTGCAAGGCTGGAAGATCTTCCTAAGGTTACTCCGAGTTATAGCCTAGTTGACTCAATTCTTCCTCAGTTGGATGCAATCGACCGGGCCCGTCGGGAAGAAGGTAGCACAGTTGAAATGATACCTGGAATGATACCCGCTGCATCAAACGATAATGAATTAAGTCGTAAATCTCGTCGTCCACAGACGTCACGGCGCAAACGCACTTATGTCGGTGGAGCGTTAGGTTTAGCTGCAGCATTGATTCTGGGTGTATTTATATATCAGTATGAACCTTTTACAATGTCAGATGCGGAAATAGCAATATCGTCTAACGAGGAAAGTACTTCCAATGATACTGGCTCGGCAGCTGCTGATAAGGCAGAATCAACAACCGCAGCTCAAGATACGTCTACACCTAGTACTGATAGTTCTAATGTCGGTGATAACAACAAAGCCGAAGAAGCTGGATCGCAGGAGCTTCAAGAAGCTCAAGAGGGTACTAATCAGGAATTGAGTGATAGTGGTGGGGGTAGCATGTTTGACAATGATAAAGCTACTGACGGCGGAGACAAAAAAATACCGGCAACATCAGAGCCTTCATTGTCTCCAGTAAACTCAGGCGATAAATCAGCTAAACAATATGATGCTGCGCCTGATGTGAATTCTGGCCCTGATAGCAATGCTCAGCAATTACCTCCTGTAAATAATAAAGGAACGGGAACTAACGCAGATGCCGGGAACAATCAAGATAAGTCGACTGAATCAGGTGCCGTTCCTTCTGATAACCCGCTGGAAGGACCTGTTGAGGATACTTTAATGATGGGATTTGCCAGATTTACAGATATTCATGAATGGACTTCTCCGGACGGGAAATATATTGTAGATAAGCAGAAGGAATTGTTATCGCTGTATCAAATCAATGAAAACACTGAATCAACAGAGCGCATGTTGATCTCCGAGGTGCCTATTGATGGAGAATGGGTTATCGGCGGGTGGTCAGAGGATGGAAAAGAATTTTTGTATGAGATTGTGAAGGACGGAGTTCCAACTATCCATACGATCACGCCATATGAGGATAGGCCCAAAAGCATTTTTACTGAAAAAAAGAGAATCTACAGAGAATAATAGTCACCTTTTTAAGGGATATGGAATAGGTTATATAAATACAGTCAGACAGAGAACAGAACCCTGATCGTCGTATGACCGCCGGCGGGAAAGTTTCTAGAGCTTTTCAGCCCGCGTTTATATAGATGTTCTGGGACAAAGGGACCTTTCGCTAAGAGGCAGAGGTCCCTTTGTTGCGTATTAGCCTTTGTAGTAGAATATAGAAGGTGGAATACAGTAGCAACAATAACCGGGGTGGCTTAATGGATATTAAATCAGCAATTAAAGATATTAAGGCAGGAAAAGTATCACCATTGTATTTGTGCTATGGCACAGAGAAACATCAGATTCAGGAATTTGTTAAACTGCTTCAGGATCAATTGGTGGATCGTGACCAACGTGATTTTGCAGTTGCGACATATGATTTGACAGAGACGCCGGTAGAGGTTGTCGTTGAAGAAGCGGAGACGTTGCCGTTTCTTGTGCCACGCAAGCTGATCATCGTACGAGATTCGTCTCTGTTCATGGCAGGCAAAGAAGGCGGCAAGCTTGAGCATAAGATTGACGCTTTAGCATCTTATTTGAACAATCCGGCTGATCATAGCGTCCTGCTATTTCTCGTTAATGGTGAGAAGCTGGATGAACGAAAGAAAATCGTTAAAGCTATGAAGGCAGCAGGGACGGTGCTGTCATTCATGCCGCTGGGTCAAAATGAACTGGTTGAATGGGTGATACGTGGGGTAGAGAAAAGAGGCTGTCGAATGGATCGTGAGGCAGCTGAGACTTTAATTGCAGCTAATGGGGTACAGATGACTTCACTGGCAGTTGAAGTGGACAAGCTCTGTTTGTACGCTGGTGAGGGAGGCTTGATTGATTCTGCGGTTGTAGAGCAATTAGTTGCTCGCAGCACGGAACAAAATGTGTTCGTAATGGTGGAACATATTGCAGGCTTGAAGCTGGATAAGGCATTATCTATTTTTTACGAGCTGCTTAAGCAGAGAGAGGAACCGATCAAGATTGCTGCGTTGATAGCGCGTCAGTTCCGTATCATGCTTCAAGTTAAGGATTTAGCTCGTCAGAGCTATTCACAGCAGCAGATTGCATCACAGCTGGGCTTACATCCTTACGCTGTTAAAGTAGCTGGGGAACAGGCTCGTAAATTTGAAGCTGCCCAATTAAAGGCAATCCTTAATGATCTTGCTCAACTTGACTACAAAATGAAGACCGGAGGAATTGATAAAGTACTGGGGTTGGAGCTGTTCTTGTTGAAGCTAGGAGCGTAATGAATATAAGAAAAACGTCTATCGACGTACACTCAAAGAAGACAGACCGCGTTTAACGGAAGTTTTCTTGCGATATCAGGGAGCAATGGCTTCGAAGTTTATACTTTCTGATAGCTTCAAAAAGACCTGAACGAATATCGTTCAGGTCTTTTTGAGCTTAAGTTTATAAAAAGCGACGCTTACGCTTGGGACGTAAGGGCGTTCAATTTTTTAGCCAAGCGGGATTTCTTACGAGCAGCTGCATTCTTATGGATCAAACCTTTAGTTACAGCTTTGTCCAATTTTTGTGTTGCAGCGGCGAAAGCAGTTTTAGCTGTTTCCACTTCGTTGTTAGCCAAAGCAGCGTCAGCAGCTTTAACTACAGTACGGAGAGCAGACTTTTGCGAAGCGTTAAGAGCGCGACGTTTGTCGTTTGTTTTCACACGTTTGATAGCGGATTTAATGTTAGGCATTGCATTCACCTCCTGTAAAGCATATATCAACCCAGATGGTTCACAACTTAAAATAGTTTATCATGTGACAGCCCAAAATGCAATGTATTCCTTGAAACTAGATTTTTTTGCATAATCATAATCTCACTCTCGCACAATATAGTCAACTGAGAAATAGGAGGTCATTTTAATATGAATTTGGATTTGCGCGAGTATTCTGTTCGAACCGATTTGGCAGTGGAATCCAAGGAAATCGCAGAGAACGTTCACGGTAAGCCGCTGTCAGGTTTAAATGAACAAATTGAAGAACAGGATGGCATTAAAATAACTCGTCTTGATGTAACGACCCCCGCAGTGTCAGAGCAAATCGGCAAAATAATGGGACACTATATAACAATTGAAGTTCCAGGCCTTCGCACACAGGATAGTGACCTTCAAGAGAGAGTGTCTGCAGCGTTCTCCAAGGAATTTGGTTTGTTTTTGCAAAAAATCGGCATCCAGTCAGCAGCAAAGGTGCTTATTGTCGGACTTGGCAACTGGAATGTAACACCGGATGCACTTGGCCCTCTAGTGGTTGAAAATGTACTGGTTACCCGACATTATTTTGAATTGGCGCCAGATCAGGTGTCCCCAGGATATCGTGAAGTGAGTGCCATAGCTCCGGGCGTACTCGGCATTACTGGCATTGAATCCAGTGAAGTCGTTCAAGGTATCGTGGAACGGACGAAACCGGATCTTATCATCGCTATAGATGCTCTGGCGTCACGTTCGCTGGAGCGGGTGAATACGACGATTCAAATTGCTGATATAGGCATTCATCCCGGTTCTGGGATAGGGAACAAGCGACGCGGGCTCACGAAGGAAATTTTGGGTATTCCGTGCATTGCCATCGGCGTTCCGACTGTATGCTATGCCTCAACGATCGTAAACAATGTGTTCGATTTAATGAAATCTCATTTTAATGAGGAGATCGGTAGTGAAGAGAATGTCCAGACCAAGCAGATCATGGGTCTTCTCAACGATCTTAGCGAAGGTGAGCGGCTTGGACTTGTAAAAGAGGTGCTGGAACCTCTCGGCCATGATTTGATCGTTACGCCCAAGGAAATCGACGAGTTCATTGAAGATATCGCGAACGTCATTGCCAGCGGTCTGAATCTGGCGCTTCACGATGCAGTTGATCCCGACAATGTAGCTTCCTATACCCATTAATTCTCCAATTAAGACCACTAATACAACACTATGAGGTTCGCAATCTAGCGGACTTCTTTTTTTTGTGAGAATGAAAGGTTCTATCCCGGACGATAGGTTCATAGATTTGAAGTAGTATACCGGGTGGAGGAGGACTAGAAGAAATGAAATTTAGAGCTTTGAACATTGGGAAAGTGAAACGTAATTTGATGCATGTGCTGGCGATGGGGCAAACCTTTGTGCTGCTGTCGGTGTTGTCGGGAGTATTTTTTATTTTGCTAGGAACCTTTGGAATGGCGGAGAAGAACCTGAATACTTCTCCGGTCTCCTCAATGAAAGGTCTGGCATCGTCGCTCTCCAGTCGGTTTTTTATTGATATGGTTGGCATGGAGCTACCGCATTCAACGAGTGGAGAGGATCAATTCGCTATCTCAGGCAAACAGATGGGCAAGTTCGTATTTCAATGGTTGACTGATGTGAATCCGTCAGATCCGAAAAGTCTTGTTGCCAGGGAGGTTCCAGGACTTGGAGCCAACAGTCCGATTTTGCTACGTACAGGATCTGGTAACACGACGGTACAAGCTCCTGAGGATTATCGTCCAGGTACAGGTGCTGATGGTACGGCACCGGATCATCCAGAGCCAATCGGAGATGATACAGAAGATTCTGATCAGGCTCCGGACGAGATAGATCGTGACCCCTCTGGCCAAGAGAATGATGATGAAGATGCTATTAAGCCAGGTAATAAAAATATCGTCATGATCTATCATTCTCATCCGCAGGAGTCGTTCAATCCTGTTCTGGGTACCAGCTCAGATAATCCAAGCACAACCGATAAGAACAAAAACGTCGGTCTGGTAGGGGATGTTTTGTCTAATGAGCTAGTCCGGAAAGGGGTAGCAACATTGCACTCCTATGAGAATTATGCTTCAACAGTTAGTAATTACAACTATAACTATTCATATAAATATACGAGAGAGACATTGAAGCAAGCGATGGCGGAGAACGGGAAACTGCAATATTTTATCGACATTCATAGAGATTCACAGCGACATGAAAAAACGACGACAGAGATTGACGGTATGTCCTATGCACAAGTGTATTTTATCATCGGACATGCAAACAAAAATTGGCGTCAAAATGAGGAATTTGCAAGTTCTATTCATGAACGTATGGAAAAAACGTATCCTGGAATATCCCGTGGAATATGGGGTAAAACTTCTTCACAAGGTAACGGTGAATATAATCAGTCGCTTTCGCCTGGCAGTATTTTGATAGAAATTGGTGGAATCGATAACACTGAGGAAGAATTAGGGCGCACCGCTAAAGTGTTAGCCGGAATTCTTGCAGATATTTATTGGGAGGGTCAGGATGCACAGAAGGCAGGATCGCTAACGAAAAATGATGAGACCGATACTGATGTGAATCAGAAATCGGGTGTCAAAGCGAACGTAGAGGCAGGAAGTGACAATAAAAAGTCTTAAGAGGGAGTAGGGGGAACTGCTAATGGCAAAATCGATTAAACGAGGTGTAGGGTACGTTGTGCTGCTCGTTGTTGGAGTGACATTGGGTATGCAGCTGGCAGAGACAGGGATAGGTACTGTATATGGGCCTGCCTGGAACCAAAGCAATACAGTGATTGAAAATGATGCAAACCATCTTCCTGGCGGGACATACAACACACCGATCGGAGGGAAAAATACAGGAATTCAGCAGGCCACTCAACCCAACCCGACTCCGGCTGAATTGTTGCTGCCTGCTCCTGTAGAGCCGGCAGTAGACCGCTTTGCTGATAAAACGGCCCATTTGCTCCAGGAGGCTTCCCGCAAAGGTATTCATTGGTTTGCCTCCTTGTTTGGTCCTTCAACACCTTCAGCAGAATGAATCAAATAAACCATGGCAATTGATAATATTGGTTTAACCCCGCAAGCGTCTTTGTTATAATAATATAAATGTAATCCAAACAGTTATTGTTAGCGGGGGTAGTATAACGTTGAAGAAGGTAACGATGCAGCAGATTGCTGATCATCTAGGCGTGTCGAAATTCGTGGTGTCCAAAGCGCTATCAGGAAAAGGCGGAGTAAATGAACATACGAAGTCCAGAGTTATTCAGGCGGCTTCCCAGCTGGGGTATTTTACCCAGAAAAATGCATATATCAAAAATAAAACCGCAGAGCAGCAGATGACTCTCTCTCCAGCAGGCAAGCAATCCGTTATTGTGTTGATGCCTAACATTCGTTTTCAGACAAAAGATTCTCTATACTGGGGCAAAATTATGGAGGGCATCTCACAAGAATTGGAGCAAAATGGGCTGGGGATGGTCATAGTATCGGAGTCTCGAGCGGATCATTTTATACATGTGTTAAATCCTGAAGGAATACTTGGAATGATCGGTGTCGGTCAGATTGAATCTCAGCTGCTGCTTGAAGTTCATCGCCTTGGTATACCGATGGTGTTGGTCGATCATGAGGATGATCTTATTCCGACGGATACGGTTTTTGCTAACAATATGGATACAACTGCAAGGTTATGTAATCATCTCATCGGTCTGGGTCATACTCGTCTTCATTTTATTGGAGATGTTCATTTTTCCCGAAGCTTTCGCGACAGATGGGGCGGGTTTCGTGAAGCACTTGAGCAGAACGGTCTGCAAGTGCCGCCGCCGCGTAATCCAATGCTTGCCATAAACGGGGTAGACAGTGGTGAATTTTTGACAGAAGAGTTTGAGTCATGGATTGTGGAACAACGGAATAAAGAAGATATCCCTACAGCTTTGATATGTGCAAATGATTTTATTGCGATAAGTGTTACAGCTGTTCTTTCCAAACATGGAATTTGTGTTCCGGAGGGAATTTCGGTGACTGGCTTTGATAATATTGACGACTCCTACCGAAGTCAGCCTGCCTTGACTACAGTACACGTACCAAAGGAAGCAATGGGTCAGCGGGCGGTGAAGAAGCTTCTGGAAAGAATTCAATCATCTGAGCTAGCGATAGAGAAGATACTTGTATCTGCAGAACTTGTGCATAGAGAATCTACGTCTGCGCCAAGTGCCTAGATGTACATATAAACAATAAAGAGACGGTTGGACAAGGATAATTCCTGATCAGCCGTCTCTTTTGTATTACATAGATCTAGGTGAAAAAGATATCAATTATGCTTTGTTAAACGCAAGATTACGATCAACCAAGCTAATTCTTTGTTCAACAGAAGCGTAGGAGCGCATAGCATCTTCCGGTGTATTGGTGACGTAATCCAGCAATTTGTCTACAGTAGTGGCAGCAACATGCACACGAGTATCGGAAGAAGCATAGTAGATGTACACATTACCATCTTCGGTTGCAATAACCCCATTACAGAATACTACGTTAGATACATCACCAACACGCTCTTCGCCATCTGGAGCAATAAAGTGTCCACCTGGACGGTGAGTCACTTCATACGGCTTGTCAAGATCAGAAAGGAATGCATACAGAACGTATCTGAGTCCAGCTGCTGTGTTACGCACACCGTGCGCGATATGAAGCCAGCCGCGGTCTGTTTTGATCGGTGCAGGTCCTTGACCGTTTTTCACTTCTTTAATGGTGTGGTAATGGCGCTCATCAATAATAATTTCTTTATCAATTACTGCATGCTCGATGGAATCAGATAGTCCCCAGCCGATGCCGCCGCCTGATCCAGTGTCGATAAATCCATCCTGTGGACGAGTGTAGAAGGCGTATTTGCCGTCAACAAATTCGGGGTGGAGAACTACATTGCGTTGTTGTGCTGAACCTGTTTTCAGATCATCAAGTCTTTCCCAAGTGATAAGGTCCTTGGTACGAGCAATACCACATTGAGCGACTGCACTAGATAGATCTCCACGAGGCGCGTCAGGGTCTTTTCTTTCTGTACAGAACAGGCCATAGATCCATCCATCTTCATGTTGGACAACACGCATATCATATACGTTAGTATCTGGTACATCCGTTTCTGGCAATACAACAGGGTGATCCCAGAAGCGGAATCCGTCGACACCATTATCACTTTCTGCTACAGCAAAAAATGATTTGCGATCAACTCCTTCGACACGGGCAACCAAATAGAATTTACCATTCAATTGTATGGCTCCAGGGTTAAATACTCCGTTAACTCCAAGTCTCTCTGAGAAGTAAGGGTTGGTTGCAGGGTTAAAATCATATTTCCAGATCAACGGCGCATGATCTGCAGTTAATACAGGGTAGCGATAACGATCATAAACTCCATTACCCAAAGGCATTTTTTCATTTTTACGACTGGTCAATGATTCATAACTTTCTGTTAGTTGTTGTTTTCTTTGTTCGAATAAACTCATATTGTTACCCTCCAAATAAATATTATTAGTGTGTTTCTCTTTGAACACGAGTCAGCATCTCAAAACAAGCTCTGCTGTTATGATATGGGCATTTCCAAGCACTGATTTTTGGTTCGTTAGGCAGTGGTACACCGTTTTGCGTAACCCCCCAATGCCATTCTCCATATTCATGATCTACAATAAATTGCTGAATGAATTCCCAGGAGCGGATGGCAGCGTCTCTGAATTTGACATCTCCAGTTAATTCGTAAGCATTATAGAAGCCGACCATTGCCTCGGCTTGTGGCCACCAGTCCTTATTCGTATCGATAAGTCCTCCTGGGCCGGCCTCGTTCCATATGCCTCCATCTTGATCGATGCCTTTGGTATAGACTGCTTCTGCCATAGTAATTGCAACAGACTTAACGTGTTCTAAAATCTGCTCATCCTGAAGCACCTCTGCTGCCTCGAAAAGTAGCCAGCTGCCTTCAATATCATGGCCGTAGGAAATATGAGAACTCTTTACATTCCATTCTTCATCGAAGAAGAGGAGGAAATGTCCGGTGGCAGGGTCTACGATCCGTTCAATTGTCACCTCAATCAACTCCGCAAGACTTTGAGTCAACTCTGGCGATTTCCATACACGGTACAAGTTGGTGTACGCTTCCAGTACATGAAGATGGGTATTCATTGATTTTTTCTCATTGAGATCTTTGCTGCTTAGACTTAAGTTCCCTGTTTGCTTCCAGTTGCATCCTACGGCCTCGATATAGCCTTTATGGAGCTTGTCGTAGCTGTGTTTTTCAATGAGATGGTATAGTTCAATGGATAAATCAAGAGCCGCCTGACACTGATCGGCAAGGTAATACTCTACAAGTGCGTAGATAACAAACGCTTGACCATAAATTTGCTTCTTATCCTGTGATGGATTTCCATCTGCGTCCACCATCCAGTAGAAGCCCCCGTAGGTTTGATCCGTAAAATGCTGAATCAGATAGTCATAAGCCGCGTTAGCGATTTCTAAATACTTAGCGTCTTTGTAATGACGGTAAGCAGCTGAGAAAGTCCATAAAATACGTGCATTCAGCACTAAACTTTTTTCAGCATTTTCATTTACTTGGAGCTTCTGGTCGATCTCGCCATAAAAGCCTCCGCGTGTTGTATCCACGCTTTTGTCCATCCAAAACTGGAGAATGTTATCTTTTAGCTCCTGATCCAGCTGCTGGCTCCATTTAATTGCATCCATAATCAAAATATCCTCCTCTATGAGAGAGCGTCTGCACTCTGTAGTTTGGCAGCATAGTACTCTCTAATGACTTTCTCAGCCTCTTTACCGTAAACACAGTAACCGTCATCAGAAGAACTCTGACTTCGATCATAAAGTTGAGCTGGCCAATCCCATAACATAAAGCCGCCTACCCAATCCCTTGTACTGCACTTGCTTAGCATTTGACGATAATAATTTGCCTGCTCGGTTTCATTTGCTTCACCTTGAAGGTTCCAATCATTCGGAATAGCTGCTGAACCGATTCTGCTCGGACACCCGGCTTCCATGAAGATGAAAGGCTTATTGAATTTCTTTACTACCGCTTCAATGCGATCAAGCTGTGTATCCCAATCATGAATGGGGTAATAGCCGCTTGAACTGATCAGATCAAGATCGTCCCACCAGGTTACGTTATCCTCCTGATATTTATCACAGTTATACGTAAGAATTCCGCTATAGACTTCTCTTACTTGTGATATCAACTGCCGCCACTCATTCTCACGGCGATCGGTTTGAACCATTTCACAGCCAATGCAGAGCATTTCACACCCGGTGTCCTCAGCGATTTGCGCAAAATGCAAAATGTAATTGCTATATGAAGTGAACCAATCACTCCATTTCGGCTCACAAGGTACGTCCTTGTCGAAAAAATTAATGTGTGCCCGCCATGTTCCGTCAGCACAATTGACAATTGGTTTCAGGCAAACCTTTAAGCCAAGAGATTTAGCTTTTGAAATACTCCATTTAACCTCATCGTCAGTTACAGTCGGCTCTTCCCAGTAGGGAATATCTGTAGAAAAAGCGGTTGCTTGAAGAGCTGAAAAGGCGATTGTTGTCCAATTGATTCCGGTTGTTTTTGCCATAACCTCCATGGAAGAGGATGCTGCCTCGATGCCCCAAGTTCCTCGAATGCCCATAAAGCCCCATGTCATTCCGGCAACGTAGTGTTCTGTTTGTTTCATTGTGTTCACCCCGGTTGTTAAATTGAGTTAAATGATCATCCAATCTCCTTTTGTTAGTATTTGTTAGCATAAAATATAACAAAATTTAAATCACAAGCATACTATATAACGGAATGAATCAGAATATCAATACTTAAAAGTAAAAATATAATGGCGAAACAGGTATAAAAAGGCGAAGTGGAATGAATAATAAGGGCAATACTGTTAGTGTGTCTGTTATTGATCAGTTAGATTCAAGAGATAAAAAAACGCTTGAGACAGAAGGGGAAAAGCTCTGTCTTAAGCGTTTTATATAAAACGTTTTTAAAATGGAGGTGAATCAGCACTGTATTAGTTTGTTTTGCGAACAGAGTCTCGATAAATGATATTTCCTTGAACGAGAACACGTCCGTTGCGGCGATTCGGGTTTGCTACTTTATCCATAATCGATTTCACTGCTGTACGAGCCATCTCCTGAATATCAACCTCTACGGTGGTTAGCTGAGGATTGGCAAGGGTTGCATAGATATCGTTGTCAAACCCTACGACAGAGAAATCCTGTGGAATACTGTAACCCAAGCTGGTCAGTCTTTCACATAAATTGTAGGCAACCTGATCACAGTTGCAGACAAATGCAGTAGGCATTTTCTCAGGCAGCTGAATATCGATGTATGTTCCTCGTTCATCACGATCGTTCAGCAGTAATTGCTCATCATAGGAAAGTCCATGCTCAAGCAAGGATTTGTAATACCCCAGAAACCGGTCTTGTATGCTGCTTGTGGAATAAATGTTGCCAACGTAAGCGATTTCCCTGTGACCGCATTGTATCAGATAGTTAGTAATTTCATAGGCTCCATAGAAATTGTCCGTAATGATCGAGTCTATATCAGCATGTTCGTCGTAAAAATCCAGGAAAAGTTTAGGAAGCTCCATGTTTTGAACTGTCTCTATATACTTTTTGCCAACCTGTCCAAGAATGATAATGCCATCGACTTTGTTCTCACTGTAGACTCGGGGAAAATTTAGCTGCTCCTCATCTTCGTTGCTTAAAATATTCAAAATACCGAAGTATCCATAGTGATCCAGATGAATTGCAATTTCCTGATATACACGAAGATAGAAAGACTCATTTACTCCGGTGAATCGGTGGGGGATCATTACGCCTATATTATAAGATAGCCCGTCTTTAATTGACTTGGCGGCAGAATTAAATCGATAACCCATTTCACCAGCGACTTTTTTGATTTTGATTTTTAAGTTGTCGCTAACTCCTTCTTTATCGTTAAGCGCCTTAGATACCGTGACACTACTGACTCCCAATTTGTCCGCGATATCTTTCATTGTAATGTTGCTTCTCATTTACTTTATTCACCATCCTGATTTACTTTGTTCCGGAATCAGCTTATAAGAGCGTTTACTAAACTTAGTATACAATTATACTTGCCAAATAAAAAGATAAATTAATCATAAGTTATTATAAAGTAATAATTAGTTAACATATAAATTAAAAACTAAAAAAATTGTTGTTAAAGGATTGACTAGAAAGCGTATTCAATATAGAATAAGTTTGTAGTTTATCGATAACTTAATTCACAACGTTGAGAGGGGTTAAGAAATGAGAAAGAACAAAGTGTTTTTTGGGTTTATGGCGTTAATTCTCGTAGTAGCAATGATGGCTGGTTGTTCTTCGAACAAGAATACGGGCAGCACGAATACGGGTGCTAATACCGGAAGCAATGGAGAAGCAACAGAACAAACCGGAAAGCCTAGCGGGGAGATCACTGTAATCACGCAAAGAACAGATATTGTGGATACAGTGTTCAAAGAATACGCTGCTGAATTCAACAAGATTTATCCTGATGTGAAGGTAAACTTCCAGGCTCTGTCCGACTTTGAAGGACAAATCACAGTTCGTATGAACTCAAATGACTATGGTGACGTTTTGCTGTTCCCTTCAAGCATTCCTCTTAAAGATGCTGCAGACTTTTTTGAGCCGCTTGGCGAGTTTTCCGATCTGAGCAAGGAATACATCGCTCTTGAGGAAAAAACGGTAGATGGAAAGGCGTACGGTATTCCTACCGCTGTTAACTTCTCCGGTATTTTGTATAACAAAAAAGTGTTTGAAAATGCAGGTGTGACTACTGCCCCTAGAACACCGGATGAATTCTTGAACGCATTGAAAGCGATTAAAGCAAAAGACAGCTCGATTGTTCCTTTGTACACCAACTATGCTGATTCCTGGCCTTTGACTCAGTGGGAGGGGTCGCTTACGACGGTTGCAGGCAATGTGGATTATGTCAATGTGGAGCAGCCAAATTCGGATGAAAACTTTGTTCCGGGCAAACCGCATTATGATTTGTACAAAGTAATGTATGACGCTGCCAAAGAAGGCTTGATCGAAGCTGACCCGACAACAACGAACTGGGAAGCTTCCAAGGCTGATTTGGCTAATGGGAAAATCGGAGCTATGGTGCTTGGTTCCTGGGCAATCGTGCAAATTCAAGGGCTAGCTGAAAATCCTGATGATATTGCCTATATGCCGTTCCCTACAAACGCATCTGAAGTCATTATGCCTTTGTCTGGTGACTATAATCTTTCAATTAGCAAGCAAAGTAAAAATAAAGAAGCGGCTAGAGCATGGCTCGATTGGTTCGTTAAGGAATCCGGTTACCCGACCGAACAAGTTGGCGGTATGAGTCCGGTTATCGGTGCGGAGCTTCCTAGCTCTCTGAAGCAATTTGAAGGCACTGACATTAAGTTTGAATTGAAAAGTCCTGCCAAGGAAGGACAAGAGGGTCTGGTTGACAAGATCGACAAAGAGGGTGAAATTGGTCTCAATCAGCCTGAGTTCAAGAAACGCATTATCGAAGCGGCAATTGGTAACACAAACGAATCCTATGATGATATTATGAAGGATTTGAACGATGCATGGGTGAAGGCGCGTGCAAAAGTAGCTCAATAATAGATGACCGTTTATATCTAGTTGAGGTTAGATGAATATGGATAGGGAAACGTACGACATAGTGCGTTTCCCTTACACTGTTCATTCGCGTTGACGTGAAAATGTATACAGCTAGATTTATTGGAGGTATGAGTGGTGTTTAAAAATTTAAGCTATAAAGCACAGCGGAAAATTATTATTATTTCCTTTTCCCTGATTCCGGTCGTTTTATTGTTCACCCTTGCTTATTTGCCCGTATTCAATATGTTCAAGTACAGCTTTACCAACTGGAATGGCTATAGCAAAAGCTTTGATTATGTGGGCTTTGATAATTATAAAACTATATTTACGGATCCTAAGTATTTTTCCGTTTTTAAAGTC
The DNA here is from genome assembly GCF_900102215.1 of Fontibacillus panacisegetis. Taxonomy (GTDB): domain Bacteria; phylum Bacillota; class Bacilli; order Paenibacillales; family Paenibacillaceae; genus Fontibacillus; species Fontibacillus panacisegetis. The sequence goes on along the minus strand of NZ_FNBG01000002.1, from coordinate 199,739 downwards.
AGCTTGTATTACTTTGCTGCATCATTTGTGCAGATGGCGATCGCCCTGTATTTTGCAACCATTCTCAGCTTTAATGTGAAATTCAAAAACTTCTTTAAGGGTGTTTTGTTTTTTCCTTACCTATTAAATGGTGTAGCCATCGGCTTTATCTTCCTGTTCTTCTTCAGACCTGACGGAACGCTTGATACCATCTTGCGCGCTGTAGGGTTGGGAGACTTTATTCAAGGATGGCTGCTTAATCCTAAAATCATCAACGTTTCTTTAGCAGGTGCCGCTATATGGAGATACATGGGCTTTAACTTTATTATTTTCCTGGGGGCAATTTCCTCGATCGGCAAGGATATTTATGAAGCTGCAGAAATAGACGGTGCTAATCGATGGCATCAATTCAGACATATTATTCTTCCGAGCATCAAGCAAATTGTTCAATTGAACCTGATTCTTGCGATAAGTGGTGCGATCAGTGCCTTTGACATTCCATATATTATGACCGGTGGTTCTAACGGTAGTAATACATTCGTTATCCAGACTGTAACAACAGCGTTCAAGTATAACAAATTGGGTCTGGCTTCTGCCATGGCAGTCGTTCTCCTCTTTATCGTTATTATCGCCACCATGCTGCAACGCTTGTTGATCAAGGAGGATAAATAATTCATGTATAGACTAAAGTATGCCGCAGGCGGCCTGGTTAAATATGTATCCCTGCTTTTCGGAGCGTTTGTAGCTCTTGTGCCTATCGTGGTCGTGTTTTTTGCTTCATTTAAAACGAATAAGGAATACAGTGGCACAAGCCCTTTGACCCCACCGGAAAATTGGCTGAATTTCGCCAACTATTCCAAAGCATTTATTAACGGCAAAATGCTGCTTGGCTTCGGGAACACCATCATCATCCTTGTTGTCTCAATTGTTGGCGCTACCTTGATCGGCTCGATGATCGCTTATGTTCTGAACCGCTTTAAATTTCGCGGCAACAAGCTTTTAATGGGGGCATTTTTGCTGGCTACCCTGATTCCAAGTGTTACGACGCAAGTAGCTACGTTCCGTATCATCAACTTCTTCCATTTAGTGGATACCAGATTTGCACCAATTTTGCTCTATTTGGGAACGGATATTATTGCCGTTTACATTTTCATTCAATTTTTGAATTCCATATCAGAGTCTCTGGACGAATCGGCAATGCTGGACGGAGCATCCTATTTCACTATTTTCTGGAGGATCATTCTTCCGCTGCTGGCTCCGGCGATCGTTACGGTTATTATCGTTAAGGGTGTTGGCGTCTACAACGACTTCTATACTCCATTCTTGTATATGCCAAGTGAGGATCTGCAGGTCATCTCCACTGCCCTGTTCAAGTTTAAAGGTCCATACGGCTCACAATGGGAAGTCATTTGCGCCGGAATTATGATCACCATCGTTCCGATTTTAATCGCGTTTCTTTCACTGCAAAAATACATTTACAACGGTTTTGCACAAGGTTCAGTTAAATAAAAAAACATTTGATAGTTGGAAGGAGTCGACTTCATGAATACAGTCAAAATTATTGGAGAAAACCTGAAAAATATTCCATGGCAAGACAAACCAGAGGGCGCTGTAGGTCCTGTCTGGAGACATAGTGAAAACCCGGTTGTTAAAAGAAACCCGGCTAAAGGGATTGCAAGAATTTTTAATAGCGCTGTTGTACCTTATGAAGGTTCTTATATTGGTGTGTTTCGTGCTGAAACAATCAATGGACGCCCACATTTGCATCTAGGTAAAAGTGAAGATGGATACAATTGGAACATTGAAGAAGAACGTATTGAGTTTATTGACGAAGAAGGAAAGCCATTCCAGCCTAATTATGCATATGACCCAAGATTGCTAAAGGTTGAGGATGCTTATTATATCATTTGGTGTACTGATTTTTATGGCGCATCGATCGGTATGGCGAAGACGACGGACTTTAAGACATTTGTTCGTCTTGAAAATCCGTTCCTTCCATTTAACCGTAATGGCGTGTTGTTCCCGAAAAAAATTAACGGCAATTATGTCATGTTATCGCGTCCAAGTGATAGTGGACACACTCCATTTGGTGATGTGTTTCTGAGTGAAAGCCCGGACCTCGTGTATTGGGGCAAACACCGTCATGTGATGAGCAAAGGCGGACAAGGCTGGTGGCAGGCAGTCAAAATTGGCGGAGGTCCTGCTCCGATTGAAACAACTGAAGGCTGGCTCATGTTCTATCATGGTGTAACAGGTACTTGTAATGGTCTTGTGTACAGCATGGGAGCTGTTATCCTGGATCGGGATGAGCCTTCCAAAGTGAAATACCGTTCAAGCACCTATGTGCTGACACCGGAAGAATGGTACGAAGAACGTGGATTTGTTGCGAATGTAGTATTCCCTTGCGCTACATTGCAGGATGCCGAAAGCGGAAAAATCGCTATCTATTATGGAGCGGCTGACACTTATGTTGGAGTAGCCTACACCACAGTTCAGGAAATTGTGGATTACGTGAAAGCGACCCATGAAGAAGTAGCGGATGACGCCGAGATTGGAAGAATGTAATTCTTCAATATAAAAAAGAACGAGGACGAGAACGGATTAGATCAAATATGATGTAATCCGTTTTCATTGCTTAGGAGGAGATCAACATGGGAAATGATATGACATTGGATCAGTTAAAAGCATATAACGGTAAAAGTCCCAGACCGGAGAAGTTTAATGACTACTGGGGTAGAGCGCTTAAGGAGCTGGATAAGCAGTCGCTCGAATATGAATTAGTTCCGGCTTCATTTCAAAGTCCTCATGCAGAGTGCTACCACATGTATTTTACCGGAGTTGGCGGAGCGAAAATACATGCCAAGTATGTGAAACCAAAAGCACTCAACGGCAAGGGAGCAGGAATGGCTTATTTCCATGGCTATTCATGTGATAGCGGAGACTGGATGGATAAAGTGAACTATGCGGCGCATGGTATTACCGTGCTCGCTCTCGACTGCCGGGGACAAGGCGGTTGGTCGGAGGATAATTTAACTGTTCAAGGAACAACGATCCGCGGACATATTATCCGCGGTATTGATGATCCCAATGAAGATAAGCTTTATTATCGCAACGTTTTTTTGGATACCGTTCAAACGGTTAGAATCTTGATGTCTTTAGACCATATCGATCCGGAGCGAGTCGGTGTGCATGGCTTATCTCAAGGTGGAGCACTAGCTGTCGCATGTGCAGGACTAGAGCCGAGAGTGAAATTGGCTGTACCCGTGTATCCGTTCCTGAGTGATTACAAGCGTGCATGGGAGCTGGATATCAATTCCTCCGCTTACGAGGAACTGGTGTATTATTTCCGTTTCTTTGATCCGCATCATCAGCGGGAGGACGAGATTTTTAACAGGCTGGGCTATATCGATGTTCAGAATTTGGCGGATAGAATTCGTGCGAGAGTTGTATTTGTAACAGGGCTGAGTGATGTCGTATGTCCACCTTCAACACAGTTTGCAGTATACAACAAAATAACCTCGGAGAAGGATCTTCTCGTGTACCACGAGTACGGGCATGAATATTTGCCTTATTTAAGCGACAGAACGCTTCAGGAGTTTATGAAGCTATAGCAGCAACAATGCTAAGGGGTCGGAAAGGAGTTGATACACGTGAGATTTATGAATCGGGAGCAATACGATACTGAGGGGAAAAGGAACTGGATTCGCAGCATGAACCTGAATCCTGCAACTTCTGTAGGGGCGCGTCTATTTATTGTTTTTTTTGCAGGGACTCTATTATTTACGCTGTCGCTAGGGTTGTTTTCCTATCAAATATCAAAAACAACTATTCAGAATAATGCTAGACTCACGAATCAACAGACTATCAATCAAACAGCTGACAAACTTGAATTAGTTCTGAAGCGTTATGAGGATTCACTCCAGCAGTCATTGTTCAATCGCGATATTCAGGACATGGTTAGGCAGGCATCGCTTAAAAATACAGACAGCAGGCAGCAAATCATTATCAAACAAAAGGTAGTAGCTGCATTGGGGAATTGGGCTAATGCCAATTCAGGCGTGGTTGCTGTGTACCTGATACCTGAAAGTGATGTCATGCCGAATATGATTTCTGGTATGGACTCCTACGGTTTATTGGAGACTGCCAAGGAGCAGGAATGGTACACGAGCCTTGTTAAATCCGGCGGTACGATGTGGATGTCCGTGCCGACGGATCATAAGGATGAAATCCCTTACGTATTTCGTATCGCCAAGGGTTTTCATTCTACTGGAGGCAGAGCCTATGTCGTAGCAGCGGATATCAAAACCTCTGTTTTGGGTGATCAACTAAAAGAAATTGATCTTGGTGAGAATGCAGTAGTCGGAATTATTTCCAAGCAGCTTACTCCTGTTGCAGTATCCAGCGACGGAAAAGTTGTTGAATTTGACGTTTCTGTGCTGAGTGAAGAGGATCGAGCCGAATCTGGAAGTCAGAACGGACGGAGAGCAAATGGTGAATCTGTACTAAATACATATAGTGCATTTGGTGATTCCGGATGGACTTTGATGAGCACTGTTCCAGTTTCGTATCTTGTGAAGGATACTCGTGTGATCCTGTTATCTACCTTTATCATCAGTATCATTGTGGCAGTGCTGGCACTTGTCATCGGTTTGTGGATGGCCAAAACCATAGCTTCTCCTTTGAAATTGATGAAGCATCTAATGCGACAGGCGGCACAAGGTAATTTGCAAGTAAGAATGAAGGAAAAGGGCCGGGATGAAATCGGAGAGCTCTCGTCATCATTTAATGAAATGATGACTCAAATTACTTCATTGGTTGAACAGACGACCGATACGGCACGTGCAGTGCTTGAGACAGCAGGAGAGCTTGGGCGCGCTTCTCGACTAACAGCTGATTCGGCTACAGAGATTGTTGATGCAACAGAACAAATTGCTTCGGGTGCAGTTGATCTGGCCCAGGAAGCTGAACGTGGAAATTCACTTATGGAAGACATTATTGTGGAAATGGAGCACGTTGTAGGCACCAATCAGGCGCTGGGGGAGTCATCCATTAAGGTAAGTGAATCCAGCCATAAAGGAATACTTTCTTTACAGGAGCTTAAGGATACAACGCTGTTAACTGAACAGAAAACGAATATGCTGACAGATATGGTGATCCGTCTTCAGCAGACAGCCTTTTCGGTAATTAAGGTGTTGGACGTGATGCAGAACGTAACGAGACAGACGAATATTTTGTCTCTCAATGCATCGGTAGAGGCGGCCAGAGCTGGTTCAGCCGGTAAAGGCTTTATGGTAATAGCCGAAGAGATTCGCAGATTAGCCGAGGAAACCAGACAATCGATTGATGTCGTTGGTCAAATCGTAGATAGCATTACAAATGAAATGAACGACACGGTCAATACATTATCTGAAGTGAGTCCCTTGTATGCGCATCAGATTAAGGTTGTGCAGGACACGAATCAAATTTTCCAGTCTGTGCAGGATCAGATGGGTGATTTTAATGATCAGTTGATTTCTGTTACAACTTCGATCGAGAACTTGAACAAATCGCAATTTACGATGTCGGATGCGATGGGGCAAGTCAGTGCGGTGGCTGAACAGTCATCCGCAACCTCACAGGAAGTGGCCTCCGTGTGTGAGTACCAGAAGGAAGTCGCGAACAAGCTTGTTGAGCTGTCTATCGAACTGGAAAACGCGTCATCCAAATTGCAAGAGAAGCTAGGTATGTTCACGACCTAATGTGAGGAGTTCCGCTTTTCACTTGAAGGGAGGTGATGTTCAGGCAGTCATTATTATACATCATGATGGTAACCGGATGACTTACATCTTGATTACGGAGGGGTAAAATGAGATCGGCAAGAAAGGGTATAATTATTTTTTTGATCATGATTCTGTTATTCACAACAATCGTTCAAGGCACAGTGAGTGCTGATTCCTTGACGGGAACTTCTTCCGCGGTTTCTGTTAATCAGACGTCGCAATCACAGCATTGGGCACAGTCCAGCATCGACAAGTGGACTCGTCTTGGCGTGGTGAAGGGGTACGAGGACGGCTCCTTTCATCCCAATCAGCAGGTAACAAGAGCAGAGCTCGCTACGATGATCAATCGGATTTTCGGGTATACTCAGGCTTCCGGGCAATCATTTGCCGATGTGCCCAAGGATGCCTGGTACAGCAACGCGCTATCCATAGCCAAAGAAGCTGGATACTATGAAGGTTACCCTGGCAATCTGGCCAAGGCAACTACATCTGTGTCCAGACAGGATGCAGTAACGCTAATTGTGAAAGCGTTTTATCTGAAGTCCCAGGGAGACGGAGCATCCAAAGCTTATTCTGACTATGATGCTATTCGCCCATATGCACGTGAAGCCATCGCTGCTCTTAGCGATGTTGTGAAGGGGTATCCCGACGGTTCATTTAAACCGGATAAATCCATTTCCAGAGCAGAGGTAGTTAAGGTTTTTGACTCTTTAGTTTCCGAGTTATACACTTCTGCAGGTACTTATATTGGTGGGAAAATCAATAATCATGCCGTTATCAATGCAGATGGAGTAACGCTTAAGGATTCAGATATCTCAGGCAATCTGTATCTGTCTGCCGGGATCGGAAACGGTGATGCAACACTGGAGAATTCGCAAATCAAGGGCACGACTTATGTAGCTGGCGGTGGTGAGAACTCCATTCATGTAAATCAGACCACTGTAGGGGATCTTGTGGTTCAGCGTCCTGACGGCAAGGTACGTATCGTGTTCTCAAAGAAATCGAACGCTGGGAATATTACAGTGAATTCTCCGGCGATTCTAGTCTTCGATGGTGATTCCGTGTTGAATCATTTGACGATTAACAGCGATGGCGCTGGAACGATCATTGAGGGAACAAGCACGATTTCTGAAATTACCGTTTTAGCTGATGGTGTGACGGTTAACGGACAATTGCTCGCCAAAAACACCAGCTATGTTCTTAAACAAGGCAAACTTGAGGTTGTAGGCACTACAACAAATACGACAGGAACGACGGGAACCGGAACAAGCGGCTCAAGTGGTTCTGGCAGTTCAGGTGGTTCTGGCAGCCCAGTCGATCCAGTAGATCCAGTAGATAAAACGATTGATCTGGTAGATATGAATGCTACAGCGGAGACCAGATCGTTGTTCCAATACCTGAATGAAGCTCGGGGAACACAGGTATTGTTTGGTCATCAGCATGATACGACAGAGGGACTATCTATTACGGCGAAGGACGGCACCCAGTCCGATGTGCTGAATGCGGTCGGCGATTTACCAGGAGTATTCGGCTGGGACACGCTGAGCCTGGAGGGGAAAGAAAAGCCGGGTGTAGGGCTGAACAACAAGCAGCAGAATAGGGATAATTTAATTGCTGTGATGAAGAAGGCGTATGAGGAAGGCGGCGTGCTGACCTTAAGCGCACATATGCCGAATTTCGTCACCGGAGGCGACTTCAATGACACTAAGGGCAAGGTTGTATCCAGCATTCTCCCAGGTGGAGAAAAGAATGAGGAGTATAACCAGTTTTTAGATATGATAGCTGATTTTGCCAACAACCTGAAGGATGATGACAACAAACCGATTCCAGTCATCTTCCGCCCGTTCCACGAGCAAAACGGAGGCTGGTTTTGGTGGGGAGCCCCATACAGAACCAAGGAGCAGTACATTGAGCTATATCGATACACCGTAGAGTATCTGCGTGATGTCAAGGGCGTCAACAACTTCCTGTACGCCTTCTCGCCGAACAGTTCGTTCAACAATTCAGAAGCCACCTATATGGAGACTTATCCAGGAGATGAATATGTGGATGTTCTGGGCTTTGACTCTTACTATAACGGTAGTTCGGAAGGCTGGTTCGAAGGCGCTTTACAGGATGCCAAGCTGGTCTCCAGACTGGCTGATTCCAAAGGCAAGGTAGCGGCCTTGACGGAATTCGGTTACTCCAATCTGCGGCCGTCCGGTACTAACGATCTTCACTTTTTTACCAAACTGCTGGATGCTTTAAAGTCCGATCCGGATGCCAAGAAAATGGCTTATATGATGACCTGGGCCAATTTCAGTACAAATAACTTCTTCGTTCCTTACAAGAACGGGCTGAACGGACTCGGGGATCATGAGCTGCTGCCGGATTTGGTGGATTACTACAATGATCCGTATACTTCCTTTAACAAAGAAGTGAAGACTGACAACATTTACACGAAGGATGTGGAGGCATCCAATAAGAGGCCTTACCTGCATATCGCAACGCCAACCAATAATGAAACGGTACTTACTGAAAGCGCTTCACTCATTCGGACTCGCGTGTTGCATCAGAATACTGAGAAAGTGGTCTACCTGATCGGCAGTGATTCTGTTGAACATCCGATGACGATTGACAACAGTGGATTCTATTATACGGCTTCCTGGACGCCAGGAGCTGCACTTTCAGGGCTGAGCACGACCATTACAGTCAAATCGTATGCAAAGGACGGCAGCGTCATTAAGCAAACGATTCAAGTATATGTTAATGATACGCTGCCAAATTCAAATACCTTGGTAGTGGATACGTTTGAGGATTACAATGGCAACAATGAACTGCTTGACAATGCATACAGTCCAGGAGGTGACTTGAGCACAATTTCTCTCGACTCGGAACACAAGAACAGCGGTCAGTACGGCCTGAAGTTCGCTTACAATGTGGGAGTTCAAGGATATACCGGGCAAACGAAAAATATGGACAATGTCGATTGGTCCGAAGCAAACCAGCTGAAATTCTGGTATGAGCCGGACGGAAGTAACCAAAAGATGGTTATTCAAATCAAGATGAGCGGCATTTCCTTTGAAGCCTATCCATCCTTGGCCGGAAAGACGGCAGGTGAGATTGCGATTCCGTTCAGTGAGTTCAAGCCTGCTCCTTGGGATACCGCCAATGCGGGTCAGGTGATTACAAAGCAGTACCTGAAGGATATCCAAACGTTCTCCATATTTGTGAACAAGAATTCATCGGTGGATGCTACAACTGGCACCCTGTACTTCGATGACATTCAGGCGTTCAATGACGGAACAGGCGGAGTTCCAGGTGGCAGTACGGCTGCCGGACCTCAGCTTCTGTACGGATTTGAAACGGATACTCAGGGATGGACCATTGATTCGAACACTGCAAGTGCAGAGGCGGTAACTGTAACCTCCGAGGCCTCCACAGAAGGCTCTCAGGCGCTTCGCGTTGCCTTTTCTCTTGCTGGAACTGAGTTCGAATTGATGAAGAATGTGTCTTTGGATTTGAGCGCCGTTGATACGCTAAGCGCGAAGGTAAAGCTCTCGAATGGAACAGGGAAGGCTCGTCTGTATATCAAGACTTCCAATTGGACATGGACAGACAGCGGGCCGTTCGATGTGGATTCCACTGCATTTACGACCTTGTCGCTGCCTCTTGCTGGAATTTCCGATTTAAGTCAGGTTAGGGTCATAGGCGTGAAGTTTGACAGCTTTAGCGGATCGGGCAATGCTGCGGCTTATCTCGATGAGGTGCGAATTTCGAGTGATAGCGTCATTCCCGAGAATCCGAATACGATCAAATTTGAGGCGGAGAGCGGCACTTTAAACGGTGGAGTAGCTGTGTCCACAGAAAGTGGCGGGTTTTCCGGTTCAGGCTATGTAACAGGCTTTAAGACTTCCGGGGACACTTTGCAGATTCCGGTGAATCTGGAGCGTGCCGGGACGTATATGCTTGCCATCCGTTATAAAACAATAGGTGGAAGTAAAGTAAATACGGTCAAACTGAACGGTACAACCCTTGCCAATTACACCTTCGCGGAAGCGGGTGTCTGGAAAGATGCTGTACTGGGGCAATATGACTTTAAGGCGGGCGCCAATACGATCGAGATTGCGACTAGCTGGGGCTGGATGGATATCGACTATATTCAACTGACTGGCGGGGAAGGACCAGTGACCTCCGTGAATCTGAAGTCATCAGGAGCTTCGGGTGCGGTTGACATCCCGGTAACGCTTTATGCGCTCGCAGACAATTCGGCGGAATATCGCTTCCTGGCAAGAAAGGCAGGCGGCGAATGGGAGTATGTGAACAACTACAGCAAAACCTATTCCTATGTATGGACGGCCCCTGGTTCAGGCGAATACGAATTGAAAGCATATGCGCGGCAAATTGGCTCCAACGCTGAATTCGATGCCGAGAGTGCGATTCTGAATTACACCGCACTGCCTGATTATACTGGCAAGCCACTAGTGAATCCTATGTTCAGCAGCCACATGGTTTTGCAGCGGGACAAGGAAGTGGCGATCTGGGGATGGGCGGAGCCTGGAACCGAGATAAGTGTCAAGCTTGATGAAACTACCTTCACAGGAACTACCGATTCTAACGGGAATTGGAAAGTACCGATAGGAGTCAATCAAACAGGTGAATCTCATACGATAACTGTGAAGGGTGCGGGGCAGACCGTTACATTCACTGATATTCTCTTCGGCGATGTGTATCTGACATCCGGGCAGTCGAATATGGCATTTCCGATGTCCCAGGTTACCAACGCGGCAACGGAAATCAGCAATGCGAATAACCCGAACATCCGTTTCTTTACGGTTCCGCAGTTGACCAGCAGGTACCCGGTTTCCATGGTTACAAGCCAGAAGCAATGGCAGGTGGCTTCGCCGGAAACAGTACCTGGGCTTACAGCAGTGGGTTA
>NZ_FNBG01000002.1:0-188488 GCF_900102215.1 Fontibacillus panacisegetis | reverse complement strand
TATTACTGGGCGGATGCACAAATCGTTGGCAATACGGTTGTCGTTTCTTCGGAGCAGGTCAGTGACCCGGTCACAGTGAAATACAACTGGAATGACTCGCCAATAGGAAATCTATATAATAAAGATGGTTTGCCTGCTTCTCCTTTCAGAACCGACAGTGTGTCGTATTTGTCCGTATTTGGCGGAAGTGGCACCGGGTTCCATACACCTGGCGAGGAGGTAACCATCAAGGCACCTTCTAAGGCAGGCAAGAAATTCGACAAATGGATCGGGGATATCGGGGCGATTGCGAACCTTCTTTCCTCCAGCACGACTCTTGTCATGCCGAATGAGCATTTCACGGAAGTGGGATCTACGTATGCAGATAGTTCGGAACAGCCGGACAGCATTATGGCATATGCTAAGGATGCAGTCTTGACGGGCGCCGGAGCAAGTTTCAGTAAGACTCCTGTCAGCCCTGACACCGAATATGCGGGAGATGGATATATCTGGTTTAGTGGAGAAGACGGAACGGCCGATTTCACACTAAATATTCCGAGCAACGGTGAGTATGAATTGAGTTTTGGCTACTATATTCCAAATGGTTCGAAACATACATCTGTAAGTATTAATGGAGGTGCGTACTCGGATATTACGATTCCGGATACCCAAGGGAAAGTGGCCGAGTATTCATTGGGCAAGCAACAGCTTGGGGCTGGTGCAAATGTTGTCAGTTTCGCCAAGGGCTGGGGTTATTACGGTATTGAATATGTCAAGGCCGTTGCCGTTACCGAGACAGCTCCGGACGACACGATTGAGGCCGAAAGCGGTATCTTAACCGGGACAACAGCAGTTGCGACTTCAATCGGCGGATATTCAGGGGACGGGTACGTAGCCTTCAAAAACGACGGTTCCATTACTCTCACCTATGATGCCAAAGCTGCAGGCAATTATGATTTGGTACTAGGATATAGCTCACCTTATGGCGACAAGAACACCCAACTGGTCATCAACAATGGAGCTGCAGCAGATGTAAACCTTGCTTCTTCAGGCTTCTTCACAGAGAGTGAAGCGATTTCTGTCAGTCTGGTTCAAGGTTCAAATACGATTCTGATCAATAGCGGCTGGGGCTATTACAACATCGATTACATCAGACTGACCCCTTCCGTTGTTGCTGAGAATCCGAATATGATCAGATTTGAGGCGGAGAGCGGTACGTTAAATGGAGGAGTAACTGTGTCCACAGAAAGTGGCGGGTTTTCCGGTACTGGCTATGTAACAGGCTTCAAAACTTCCGGGGATACTTTGCAGATTCCGGTCAATCTGGAGCGTGCCGGGACGTATATGCTTGCTATCCGATACAAAACAATAGGCGGAAGTAAAGTAAATCCAGTCAGCCTGAACGGTACGAGAATTGCTAATTATAACTTTGCCGAAACGAGCGTCTGGAAGGATGCCATATTAGGGCAATATGACTTTACAGCGGGCGCGAATACAATCGAGATTGCGACTAGCTGGGGCTATATGGATATCGACTATATTCAACTGACTGGCGGGGAAGGACCAGTGACCTCCGTGAATCTGAAATCATCAGGAGCTTCGGGTGCGGTTGACATCCCGGTAACGCTTTATGCGCTCGCAGACAATTCTGCGGAATATCGCTTCCTGGCAAGAAAGGCAGGCGGCGAATGGGAGTATGTGAACAACTACAGCAAAAACTATTCCTATGTATGGACGGCGCCTGGTTCAGGCGAATACGAATTGAAAGCATATGCGCGGCAAATTGGCTCCACAGCTGAATTCGATGCCGAGAGTGCGATTCTGAATTACACCGCACTGCCTGATTACACTGGCAAGCCACTTGTGAATCCGATATTCAGCAGCCACATGGTTTTGCAGCGAGACAAGGAAGTGTCGATCTGGGGCTGGGCGCAGCCTGGAACCGAGATAAGTGTCAAGCTTGATGAAACTGCCTTCACGGGAACTACCGATTCTAACGGGAATTGGAAAGTACCGATAGGGGTCAATCAAACAGGCGATTCTCATACGATCACCGTGACGGGTGCGGGGCAGACCGTTACACTCACTGATATTCTCTTCGGCGATGTGTATCTGACATCCGGGCAGTCGAATATGGCATTTCCGATGTCCCAGGTTACCAATGCGGCAACGGAAATCAGCAATGCGAATAACCCGAACATCCGTTTCTTTACGGTTCCGCAATTGACCAGCAGGTACCCGGTTTCCATGGTTACAAGCCAGAAGCAATGGCAGGTGGCTTCGCCGGAAACAGTACCTGGGCTTACAGCAGTGGGTTATTTCTACGCGAAGAAGCTGACAGAGGAAACAGGTGTTCCGGTCGGAATTATTTTCTCTGCGGTAGGCGGAACAAAGATCGAGAACTGGACCAGCTATGAAACGCTCGAATCCATGCCTTCTTTGGCTCAGGCTGCTCTGGACATCAAGAGCGGAGCGGCAAACGTGGAAACGGCAACATCTCCAACAGCACTTTATAACGGGATGATTGCGCCAGTAGCCCCTTATACGTTGAAGGGCGTACTGTGGTATCAAGGCTCAAGCAATTGGGGCGAGTTTCGTTATTACAAAGCGCTTCCTACGTTGATCAAGGATTGGCGTCAAACTTTTGGTGATGATCAATTACCGTTTACAATTGTTCAGCTTGCGGCATTCGGTACACTTCAAAGCGTTGACAATCCTGCACAACCCGATACCAACCCCGGTCAGCCGATCGTTCGGGATGCGCAGCTTCAGACGGTGCTGAACGATCCGCTTACGAGTCTGGTTGTAACGACAGATGTGGGTACGCCGGGAGATATTCATCCAACCAATAAGCGAGACGTTGGCGAACGCGCCGCAATTAGTGCGTTGGGTAAAATCTATAATAAACCTATAGAATACTCCGGACCTATCTATCAATCTATGGAGAAATCAGGAAACAAACTGATTCTTTCCTTTGATCATGCCGGATCGGGATTAATGGCAGGAGTAAAGGTGGATTTGGTGCCGGTAACGGAAGATACGAACGGGCTTAAAGGCTTCGCGATTGCAGGTGCAGACGGCGTCTATTACTGGGCGGATGCACAAATCGTTGGCAATACGGTTGTCGTTTCTTCGGAGCAGGTCAGTGACCCGGTCACAGTGAAATACAACTGGAATGATTCGCCAATAGGAAATCTATATAATAAAGATGGTTTGCCTGCCTCTCCTTTCAGAACCGACAATGTGTCGTATTTGTCCGTATTTGGCGGAAGTGGCTCCGGGTTCCATACACCTGGCGAAGCGGTAACCATCAAGGCGCCTTCCAAGGCAGGCAAGAAATTCGACAAATGGATCGGGGACATCGGGGCGATTGCGGACCCTCTTTCCTCCAGCACGACTCTTGTCATGCCGAATGAGCATTTCACGGAAGTGGGAGCTACGTTCGTAGAGGATGATGGCCAGACGGACAGCATAATGGCATATGCTAAGGATGCTGTTTTGACCGGAACAACTTTCAAAAAGGTTCCTACCAGTCCGGACACCGAATATGCAGGAGATGGATATATCTGGTTTGGCGGAACAGACGGAACGGCCAATTTCACACTGAATGTTCCGAGCGAAGGTGAGTATGAGCTGAGTTTTGGCTACTATAATCCATACGTTGCGAACAAGAAAACATCTGTAAGCATGAATGGAGGTGCGTACACGGATATTACGATTCCGAATACCGAAGGCAAAGTGGCCGAGTATTCATTGGGCAAGCAACAGCTAACGGCTGGCGCTAATGTTATTAGCTTCGCCAAGGGCTGGGGGTATTACGGAATTGAATATGTGAAGGCCGTTGCCGTTACCGAGACAGTTCCGAACAACACGGTAGAGGCCGAAAGCGGCTCCTTAACCGGAACAGCAGCGGTTGCGACTTCAGTTGGCGGATATTCAGGGGACGGGTATGTAGCCTTCAAAAGCGACGGTTCCATTACTCTCACCTATGATGCCAAAGCTGCAGGGAATTATGATTTGGTACTAGGATACAGCTCACCGTCTGGCGACAAGAAGACCCAACTGGTCATCAACAGTGGAGCCGCAGTAGATGTAAACCTTGCTTCTTCAAGCTCATTCAAAGAGAGAGAATCGGTTCCAGTCAATCTGGTTCAAGGTTCAAATACGATTCTGATCAATAGCGGCTGGGGCTATTACAACATCGATTACATCAGACTGACCCCTTCCGTTGCTGAAGAATCGTTCTCTTCCCTGGTTTACGGATTTGAAGATCAGACACTTCAAGGCTTTGCCGTAAACAGCACCAACAATAATCAGTATAATACCGCCTTAGCTACTGATCTTACGGTCACAGACGCTGTATATGCGGGGGGCAATTATTCAATCACGTCGAATTTCAGCCTGATTGACGGTGGAGGATCGTTCCAGATCCGCCGCATGGGACAAATGGATTTGTCCGGCGCTTCGACGATTACGGCTAAAGTGAAAATCGTACCGATTGATGAGGGAACATCTTTGGAGGGTGTAAATGTCTATTTGTTCTCACAAAGCGGCCAGGCTTGGGAGAGCTGGACAATCTCGAATCCGGAAACAACTTTATCCGCGGTAGATGAAAACGGCTTTATGACTATTACGCTGGATATTGGAAGCCTTGCAACTAAAAATTTCATACAAACATTTGGAATTCAGGTTAGGACACCTTCCGGTTCAACCGGTCAGGCGACGATTTATGTAGATGAAGTAACGATACAGTAAGTCTAATAGCACGAAACCCTCGGGGAATTGAACCCGAGGGTTTTCTGTGTGCGCCCGGCCTGGGCGATAACTGGGCGGTGAAAATGGCTAGCGCCGTTACCCGAAAGAAAACCAGGTTACTTTCTGATCAAGTTGTCGTATTTGCAAAATAATTAAATCGATGATAATATCTAACTAACGATAGTTAGATTTTGTACAAACAAAAACTTTTAGCAAGGGGGATTTGATATGGCGTGGTTATTTCTTGTTCTTGGAGGAGTTTTGGAGGTAGGATGGGCAATCGGCTTGTCATATTCAGATGGCTTCACAAAGATCGCAATCGTGATACCAACTATCATTTTAATGGTAGCTAGCTTCTATTTATTTGCTAAAGCGACAAAATATCTTCCAGTATCAACGGCTTATGCAGTTTTCACTGGAATCGGTTCTTTTGGAACGGCTCTTGTTGGAATGATGTTTTTAGGTGATCAAGTGAGTGTATTGAAAATTGTACTAGTAATCGTTCTTATTAGCTGTATTATTGGGTTGAAATTCGTTTCTAGTCAACCTGAGAAAGTGAAGGGGGCTTAAAAATGAGCTGGTTCTTACTTATCATCGCAGGATTATTGGAAGTTGGAGGCGTAATATTTTTGAAATTATCTGAGGGCTTTTCAAAATTAAAGTATACATTAATCTATACTTTGCTTATAGGGGCAAGCTTTTTTCTACTTTCCTTGTCTTTAAAAGAAATCCCAATTAGCATAGGTTATGGAGCATGGACAGGTATTGGTGCGGCTGGTAGTGTTTTATTAGGAATGTATGTTTTCAAGGAGCCTAAAGACTCCAAAAAATTAGCTCTTGTTAGTGGAATTATATTGAGTATTGTGGGATTGAAGTTAGTCTCTTGAAAGTACTAACACTTAAAAAATGATTACGAGGTGGCTAAGATGAGTAAGGGAGAAGACACAAAACAAAAAATATTACAAAATGCACTTGTTCTATTCTCTAAACAGGGCTACGCACAGACTTCTATTCGAGATATAGCATTAAAAGTAAAAATTAAAGCTCCTTCTATTTATGCTTATTTCTCCAGTAAGGAAGAATTGTTCGAAAGTGTAGCGGATGATGTAATGAGTGATTATTTAAATTTTGTACGCCAAAAAGCCACTGACATAATAGGTCTCTCCAAAGTGGATAAACTATACACATTTACGGAGCAAATCATTGAATATCTTTATGAAAAAGATCTTGCTTATTTTGTAATAAGATATTCCGTGGATCCTCCTGACCAATTTAAAGATGCTATCTTGCAGCGATTTAATGAAGTTGATGAAGAAATTAAAAAGCTAATTCGTGATATTATAAAGCCTGAACTTGATAATTATATCAATGTAGAAACCATTATTTCATCATTCTTTTGTATTTTAGATGGACTATTACTATCTATAGGGAACTCATCAAGGGAGGAATGTGAAATAAGGTTAAAGGCAACGTGGGACGTATTCTCACGTGGGATTAACAAGAATCATTAAAAAATCCTATTTTTAATCTTAGTTTTGGTAAAAGTGAAAATCGACATAAAAAACGGATCTAGTGATCTATAAAAGCGGTTGAGCCTTCAAAAATATAGTCCAAGAGGCTCTTTTTTTATCCATCAGTGTCTCATCATCACTGTGGAGAAAGTTGACTATCACTTAATAATGATATAATTTAATATCAAAGGATATTTAGAACTATCATTTTCTGTCGAATAGCATAAAACTCATTATGTCATCCAAAAATTAAATCGTGAAAAGTGGGGATGTTGATGTTCATTCAAAATGCAATGGGAACTATCAGTATTTCAAAGCAGATAATCTCCAAAATCGTTGGCAAATCCGCAAATGCTACCAGAGGTATCGTATGTATGTCAGCCGGGGTTGCAGAGAACATCGCTAATTGGTTAGGTGGAAACAGTATACAAAATGGAATCGAGTTAAAAGAAACAGACAGAGGTCTGGATATTCACTTAAACGTAACCATACAACACCGTATGAAAATGCCGGAGGTCTGTGCTGTATTGCAATCTAATGTTCGGGAAGCCGTTGAGAAATTTACCGGATTAAGCATCGGCTCTATCAATGTCACTATTGTGGGGGTATCCGTCAAGTGAACTCGGCCGAAAATGCAATTACCATCCTAAAAGCTGACGCCAAATCGGCGGTCGGAGCGAGACTTAATGAAATGGCTTTAGAATATATGGCTTACACATTAGCTGGGTCCGAGAAGAAGGGTATCGTTTCCGGCACGTTTCGCAAGCTGTGGAAGGGGAGGGAGAATCGCTTCAGTCATCAATATGCTTTTGAAGCCAGAGCCAACGGGCAGACATTGGGTATGATCACATGTTATCCGGTCACGGTGTTGAAGCGCCTGGCATGGCCAACCTTTAAACAACTGCTTAATCATCGAAAGTGGGAGCTCATTGAATATAGTCTTCGGCATGTAAAGTCGTTATATTCCATGATCACCATGAAAGAAGGTGAGGATGACGAGTTCCACATTGGCACAATCGCCTCCTTACCGGAAAGCAGAGGTTTGGGAATAGGCTCGCGGCTCCTTGCGTTTGCGGAGGAACAAGCCATTATGCAAGGGTTTACCAAATGTTCTCTGACTGTAAAGAAGGAGAACGAACTTGCCTTTAAATTATATAACCGTTTAGGCTACCAAATTACGGGCGAAATCAACAAGCCGGCTTATTCGTTATACAGAATGGCTAAAATGCTCGTGTGAGAACATGGAACTATTTGAAATTGAATAGGAAAGATGTGAGCCGGTCAGGGTAGAGTAATTCAACCTTGACCGGCTTTTTTGCAATGAATACGATTAATCTTTAAATATATATTTAGTCATCTCCTTTACTCCAGCTTGGAAAAGAAAAGTTCAACCTTAGAGGTCTCCTTTCGTTGCTGTCCTCCCGGCTTCAACGAAGCAGGAACCTCTTTTTGATGTGTAATTTATAGTTATTTTTGTTATTAAAAACACGCAATTTAATGCTAACAAAAAATTGATAAATGGAGGATGACATGGTACGATCCATGTAAACGGAATGATGCATAACTCGTAAAGGAGCTGGAGAAAGTGGAAATCTCACAAAATTGGCGGCTTGCAGGCTTGAATCCGAAGCAGCAAAATCCGTTGGACTTGGCCGCTCCCGGCCTTGACGACCGCTTCTGAATGACGGCTGAAGTGCCTGGTGACGTATGCGCTGGATAGCAATTGAAGGAGGGGCATTCAGTGAAATCATGTTTCTTTCGATGGAATGACTTAAGATTAAGGCATAAATTAATGGTTATATATTTTGCTGTTGTTTTTATCCCGGTCATGCTGACCAATTCCGCTTTCTATTGGAAAACTGCCGAGAGTGTGAGGAGGCAAAAGGTCGCTGATTACCATTTGTCCTTGGAAAAGAATAAGGAAACCTTTCAAAAAATGATTGAAGGATTGATTGGTTACTCCTCTGCCCTGTATAGCGATGTTTCCTTGTACAATTCATTGGACACCTCATATACCGATGAGGATGCCATGCTTCATGCTTACAACACCGTCATCAATCCTGCAATGAACCGCTTCGTGCCTATCGAAAAACAGCTATATAACGCTTATGTGTATACGAATAATCCCACCTTGATTTCAGCCGGGGTGTTGAAATCACTGTTGAAGGACAAGGATCTGGAGGGATGGTACGAGGAACTGAAGAACGATCAAGATACCGGCAGGCTGAAGGTGTACACAACCCCCTCCACTTGTGAGAACCAGACCATATACCCTACAAAAGGCGCGTGCGGACAGCCTTACCTTAGCATTATCCGCAAATTGGATTTTTATAATGGGTATGACAATTACGATAAGCTACTCAAAATTGACATCATACCGCAGTTTTTGGAGAATACCTTGCAAAACAATTCAAGTCCAGGGCCTGTATACTTGTTGAACCCGGAGGGAATCGTGGTTTTTTCGTCGGGGGGCAAAGCTGTTGGGGAAGTGTTAGGGGAACAAAAGACTGATCACACTATGGTGTTATACGGGAGCTTTGATAACGTGAGCTTTTTGAAAGGTTGGAAGATGGTCGGAGTTTACCCTGATGATCAGGCTTTGCAATCTGTACTAAAGTCCCAAACGTTTATCCTGTATCTTACGATAGTAAATTTTTTGTTTCCAAGTGTGGTTATTTTGCTGTTCTCCCGGTCATTGAATACGAGAATCGGACTTTTGCTGAAGCAGATCAAACGAGTGAAAAACCAAAGGTTCGAGCCTCTCCTCATAAAGCCCTCTTCCGATGAAATCGGCCAATTAACAGAAGAATTCAATCGGATGACCGTACAAATCAGCAGGCTGATTCAGGATGTGTACTTGGCGGAGCTTGACCGCAAACAGGCTCAGTTTAATGCGCTGCAAAGCCAAATCAATCCACATTATCTGTTTAATACGCTGGAATCTATTCGCATGAATTGCGTAAGCAACAGAGAAATGGAAACGGCTTCAATCATCCGCAGGCTGGCAAAGGGGTTACGAAGATCCATCGAATGGGGGAATGACCGGATTCCGTTGAGGGAAGAGATGGATTTTGTCTCCGATTTTCTGGAGATTCAGAAATTTCGTTTCGAGCAGCGCATTAACTACCAGTTGTCCATGGATGATTCCGCAAAGAACATTTTGATTCCTAAATTCAGCATCCTGCCGCTAGTGGAGAATGCCTGCATTCATGGAATCGAGAACAGCGATAAACCGGGTCTCATTCTGGTGTCCGTGCATATTCATGATGGCATGCTTGTGATTGAGGTAACCGATAATGGACCAGGCATGGATGAAGAGGATATGGAGAAGCTAAGGGATTTTGTGGAAAGAGGTATTAACACGGGACGCCATGTCGGTCTGAAAAATGTCCATGACCGACTCAAATGGCACTTCGGATCAGAAGCCGTATTAAATTTTGATTCTAAAGCAGGTGCGGGAACATCCGTCAAGATTTATGTTCCTGTTCATGAGGAGGGTTATGATGCTAAAAACCATTATTGTCGATGACGAGCCTAAAATGAGGGAAGGACTGAAAAAGATCATCTATTGGGAGACGTATGGCTTTACAATATGCGGTGATGCAGAGAACGGCAAGCAGGCCCTTATACTGATTGAACGTGAACGGCCCTCTTTAGTGATTACGGATATCCGAATGCCGGTGCTGAGTGGATTGGATTTGATGATGGAGGTTTCGGGCCGATTTGATTGCCAATTTGTCGTGATATCTGGATACGGCGAATTTGATTATGCCCAAAGGGCGCTAAAATATGGCGCTATCGACTATATTTTGAAGCCCATCGATGAGGAACAATTGATTGAAGCCCTTCAGCGCACACGGCGTCGTATTGCGTTTGCTAACGATTCATTGCCACTAGAATTGCCGCAGAACGTGGTGCAGAACAGCGAAGCAGTAGAAGAGGTCATCCAGTATATTAGGGAGCATTATAAGGAACCGTTAATGATAAAAGAGATAGCGGATAAGGTTTTTCTGAATCCCATTTATTTGGGCCAGCTCTTTAAAAAGCAAACCGGAAGCTATTTTAATAATTTCGTTCATCAAATCAGAGTGGAAGAAGCTAAAAAAAAATTGAAAGGCTCATCCAATAAAATAGCAGATATTGCGTTATCTGTGGGTTACAGCGATTCGGATTATTTCGTCCAGCAGTTTAAAAAACTGGTTGGCTGCACCCCCTCCCACTATCGGGAGAAATGAGGAACAATCTTTAATTTGTCAGGTATACTCCTAAGATGTGGCGGGTACGGAATCTCCCGAATTCTTGATATGATTTGTAATGTCAAAAACAAAAGGAGGTTAACGTATTGTTTAAAAAGAGAACGCTTACAAAGTTGGCGGTAACAGCCCTGCTCGTCACAACGGTGCTTGGAGCATGCAGCTCAAATGAATCCCAGCCCTCATCCTCACCAGAGGCCACACCGAATTCTGTCAAGACGGCTAGCTTTTCGTATTTCATTATGACTCCTGGCGACAATGTGCCGGAGCACACCAAGCTCGGAGATATTATTCAGCAGAAAACAGGCGTAACCATCAAGTATGAGCGTCTTGTCGGGGAGAAGGATCAGAAGATAGGGGTTATGGTAGCAGGCGGGGATTATCCGGACATGATCTTTACGGATGCAACCACAAAGTTTGTTGATGCGAAAGCGCTTATTCCGTTGGAGGATCTGATTGAGGAGCATGCGCCCAACATCAAGAAGCTTTACGGTCCTTATTGGAACCGCTTAAAAAGCTCCGACGGACATATCTATTCGCTGCCGATGGGAGCTCCGGTGACCAATGCCACCAAAGGAATCAGCGCTGCCTTCTGGATCCAGAAGGAGGTTCTGAAGGAGGCGGGATATCCCAAAATCACAACCTTCGATCAATATGCTGATGTGCTGCGGGATTACTGGAAGAAGCATCCGCAGATTGATGGCGCAGATACCATTCCTTTTGAAATTCTGACATACGATACCCGCAACTTCACACTCACAACAGCTATGCAGTTTTTGGCGGGTGGTCCCAATGATTCCAGAGCCATGGTGGACCCTGAGAATAACGGACTGACATTTTACCAAACCGATGAGAACATAACGAAACGGTATTATTCCAAACTTAACGATATGTATAATGAGGGTATGATTGACAAAGAAGCATTCGTTATGAACTATGAACAATATCTGGCAAAGCTGTCAAGTGGACGTGTTCTGGGCATGTTCGATCAAAAATGGCAGTTCCAGACGGCCTTGGCCTCCCTGAAGCAACAGGGCAAGAATAGCCGCATGTTCGTTCCGCTTCAGCTTACCTTTGACGATAGCATCAAAGGCGATTATCTGGATCTTCCAGGCATGAACTATAATACCGGCTGGTCCATATCCGTGAATTGCAAGGACCCGGTCGGAGCAATCGAGTACGCGGACTATTTGGCCAGCGATGAGGGCCAAATTCTCCGAAACTGGGGAGTGAAGGGTGAAGACTTCATGGTCAGCGACAATGGGCGCTTCTACCGCACAGAGGAGCAACGCAAATACTTGTCCGATGCCAAGAACGCTCTGAATTGGAGCGGCAACGTTGTTTGGTTCTGGCCAAGCGCTTCCGGCACCATGCCGGACGGAAACCATTATGAGTCTTACAGGCAGCCGGAAATAATTGCTGCCGATTATGATGAGGTGGATAAGGAAATCCTGAAGGGTTACGGGGTTCAGACCTATGAGGATATGTTCAATCCGCCGAATACCAAAAGAAAATATTTCCCGTTGTGGAGCATTGAACTCTCCGATAAAGGAAAAATTTTCAATCAAAAGCTCGACGACCTGAATAAGAAATATCCTCCGCAAATGGTCTTATCCAAGACGAAGGCGGATTTTGAAAAGTCCTGGAAGGATTACGTCGCTGATGTCAACAAGCTGGATGTAAATAGCTGGATGGAGGAGCTTACGGCAGGAGTGAAGGATCGTCAGGCAAACTGGTAATTATAGTTAATGACGGCACAAGGGGGACTAGGATGTCACCTTGTGCCGATCATCATAGAAAATGAGGAGGGAACCATGGACGCGGCAAGTGAATTAAAGGCAAATCCAAAGGCAAGATCGGTCAAACCAACCCGTTCATTATGGAAAAAGGTCAAGCAACAGAAAGCTCTCATGGCCATGTCCATTCCTTTTGTACTGTTCGTTATCGTGTTTTCTTATGTTCCCCTGTGGGGATGGCTGATGGCATTCCAGGATTTCAAGCTGGGCACTCCCATGCTGCAAAATCACTGGGTCGGCCTGGACAATTTTCGAGAGCTGTTCCGAGATGATTCTTTCCTTCGTGTCATTCGCAATACATTGGCGATGAGCATCATCAACCTGGTATTCGGCTTTTTAAGCTCCATTACGCTTGCCCTCTTGCTTAATGAACTGCGCAGCATTATGTTCAAGCGTATTGTGCAAACCATAAGCTATCTTCCCCATTTTATATCTTGGGTTGTTGCAGCAAATCTAATCATGAATATGCTTTCCATTGAAGGAATTGTGAATTACATCTTAGTAAATCTTCATTTGATACAGGAGCCTATCTTGTGGTTGTCTAAAGGCGAGTATTTTTGGTGGATCATAGGCGCATCCAATGTCTGGAAGGGTGTTGGGTGGGGTGCGATCATTTATTTGGCGGCCATGACGATGATCGACCCTTCTTTATATGAAGCTGCAAGTATTGACGGTGCAGGCCGTTTTCGAAAGATTTTCCATATCACGCTTCCCGGAATCAGACCGATCATTGTCATTCTGCTCATTATGAGCATTGGCCATATTTTGGACGCCGGTTTTGAACAGCAGTATTTGCTGCAGACCCCAATGGTTGTGGATCAAGCGGAGACGATTGACCTGTTCGTACTCAAATATGGTATCAACTTATCCAGGTATTCGTTTGCTACCGCCTCCGGCATATTTAAAACGCTGATCAGCGTCATCCTGCTGGTTGCCGCTAATCAGTTCGCCAAGCGCATGGGGCAAGAAAGGCTTTTTTAGGAGGGAAGAGAATGAAAAGAATAGTTGCCGGGCAGAGAAGAAAGTGGAAGCTGTCCGCATTTGATTGTGTCAATGTGTTGCTGATGCTGATGCTGTTGGTTGTCACATTATATCCTTTTCTCAATACATTGGCCGTATCCTTTAACCAGGCTACAGACACTGTGTTGGGCAGCAATTTCATTTGGCCGCGCAAATTTACTACTTTAAATTATACGAATTTGTTTGAGGACAATACGATTTATAATGCCTTTTTCATTTCCGTTTCTCGGACGGTTATAGGAACGATAACCAGTTTATTTTGCACGGCTATGCTGGCTTATACGATCAGCAGAAAAGAATATTTTCTGCGCCGCCAAATATCGTTTCTCTTTATCTTTACCATGTATTTCAGCGGTGGACTGATTCCAGGCTATATGCTTATCAAAAACCTTCACATGAATGGCACCTTCTGGGTATATATTATTCCCGGGCTTATCGGGGCTTTTAATCTGATTGTTATGCGTTCTTTTATGGAAGGGCTGCCGGGTAGTGTGGTGGAATCTGCCCAAATAGATGGAGCCAATCATTTTACGATTTTCCTTAAAATTGTTTTTCCACTCAGCATGCCGGTTCTGGCGACAGTGGCTTTGTTCGTAGCTGTGGGACAGTGGAACAGTTGGTTTGACACCTTCTTGTACAACTCTTCCAAGCAAGATCTGAGCACCTTGCAATATGAATTGATGAAAAAGCTGCAATCCGCCAGCATGAGCGTTAGTGGAAACGCAGAAACCTTGTTTTCAAACTCCGATAACCAGCAAGCGAACATTGTTACACCAACCTCCATACGAGCTGCCATTACGATTGTGGCTGCAGTGCCCATCATCGTGATCTACCCGTTCCTGCAACGATATTTTGTGCACGGATTAACTTTGGGTGGTGTGAAGGAATAGGCTAGAAGATGGTTACTTGCTTTTATTGCTATTGTCTAAGTGTCCGTGCCTGACGAAATTCTCTTCGTCAGACACGGTTTTTGTGCGCCTTTAACCTAGCTTGGCAAAGTAGTCAATAGCAAACTGACGAAACAATCGCGCTGCCTGTGGTAGATAGCGTTCTACAGTATAGGAGAGAGACAGGGTTCTTTCACAAACAGGTTCATCAATATGCAAAAGCTTCATCGAAGATCCCGTAGCCCCACCCCACGTAATTGCAGGAATAAATGCGATACCCTGCCCTGCCCTGATAAGACCACGAACAGTTGATGGATCGTCGCTTTCAAAAATAATATGAGGGGTAAATCCGGCATACTGGCAAAAGCTATCCGTGATTTCCCGAAGACTCTGACCCGCTTTCAGGCTTATGAAATCATCGCCTGCAACCTCGCTTAGATGGATGCTCGTCCGCTTGGCAAGAGGATGTTCAACAGGAACTGCAAGAAAGATCTCTTCCTTTACAATAGGAGTACTATTAGTACCTTCAAGCTTCATGGTGGATGAAGAAATACATAAGTCAAAATCCGGTTTCGTTATTGAACTGGGGAAATGCTGTATAAGGTTGAAACTGATATGTGGGTACTCCTTGCGAAAGGAACTTAAAAGTTCTGGCAATAGATTAGAAGCAGCTAATACTGCCAGCTTCACGCCTCCAGATGTCTTTCCGGCTAAATCATTCAGTTCATTTTTTCCATCTTCTATGGCAGTCAATGCCTGTTCTACTCTTTTTAAGAACGCTCTACCGTATTGATTTAGATGTATATACTTGCCGCGACGGTCAAACAATAAAACTCCAAGTTCTTTTTCTAAAAGTGAAATCGTTTTACTAAGTGCCGGTTGAGGGATATGGAGTTCTTCTGCTGCTCTTGTTACGTGCTCATAACGAGCAACGGTTTGAAAATATTTAAGTTGTAATAGTTCCATAATAAATCCTTTCATACATTACAATGTATATATTTCATATACAATTATATATTAGACGATATGTATTTCAAGTTTATAATTAAAATAAAGTAATGATTTTCAGGCTATTAAAAAGGGGAGAGTTTACGATGAATGAATCTGAGCTCGGTATAAGTTCAGGACGATCTTGGACCACTCGCCGTGACAAAAAAGCACGTCAATTAGCTAAGGTTGAGAAGTTAGTGAAGGGCCGTATCATACCTGCTGACAGAATAGTTGAAGTTCTTGAGAACCTTATAGTGACTGGTGACTGTGTAGCACTGGAAGGCAATAATCAAAAGCAGGCGTCTTTCCTTTCTAAAGCACTTAATAATGTAGATCCGGATAAGGTTAATGATTTGCATATGATTATGTCCAGTGTATCAAGACCGGAGCATCTTGATATCTTTGAAAAGGGTATTGCAAGGAAGCTGGATTTTTCATATTCCGGAGCCCAAAGTCTTCGTATGGCACAAATGATTGAGGATGGTGTGGTGAAAGTAGGTTCAATTCATACTTATCTTGAGTTATATGGAAGGTTATTTATTGATCTAACGCCAAATATAGCTTTGGTTGCTGCAGACAAGGCAGATGCAGAGGGGAATCTTTATACCGGACCGAACACGGAAGAGACACCTACTATAGTTGAAGCAACAGCATTTCGTGATGGCATTGTTATTGTTCAGGTTAATGAATTGGTAGATGAATTGCCAAGGGTGGATATTCCAGGTTCATGGGTAGACTTTATCGTTGTAGCTGACCGGCCCTATCAGTTGGAAGCTTTATTTACGAGAGATCCCAGACTGATCAGTGAGATGCATATTCTGATGGCTATGATGACCATTCGCGGAATATATGAACGTCACAACGTAACTTCACTTAATCATGGAGTAGGCTTTAATACAGCAGCCATTGAGCTGATTCTTCCAACTTACGGTGAATCCCTCGGATTAAAGGGGAAGATATGCAAGAATTGGGCTCTTAATCCTCACCCTACACTTATTCCTGCTATAGAAAGTGGCTGGGTGGAAAGTGTGCACTGCTTTGGCGGGGAAGTGGGCATGGAAAAATATGTGGCAGCACGACCGGATGTATTTTTTACCGGCCGTGATGGCAGCCTCCGCTCTAATCGGGCGATGTCCCAGGTTGCTGGTCAATATGCAGTGGATTTGTTTATAGGATCTACCTTTCAAATAGATGCTGATGGAAATTCGTCAACAGTTACCTCGGGCAGACTTGCCGGCTTTGGAGGAGCGCCTAATATGGGAGCTGATCCTCATGGAAGAAGACATGCAACGGATGCCTGGTTAAATATGATTACCGGGGAAAGTCAAATAGCTCGGGGGCAGAAACTCGTTGTTCAAATGGTTGAGACCTATCAAAACGGTCATGCACCTGTATTTGTGGAGTCCCTGGATGCCATTAAAGTTGGGCATGATGCTAAATTGCCTGTAGCACCGGTAATGATTTACGGTGATGACGTTACACATGTTGTAACAGAAGAAGGAATTGCTTATTTGTACAAAGCAAGGAGCCTTGAAGAGCGGCGCATGGCATTAGCCGCAGTAGCTGGTGTAACTCCCATAGGACAACAATGCAGTGTAGAGATGACTGAGCAATTAAGACAGGATGGAATTGTAGCTTTGCCTGAAGATCTTCATGTAAAGCGAACGGATGCCAAACGTTCCTTGCTTGCTGCAAAGAGTATAGATGATCTGGTGAAATGGTCCGATGGGTTATATGAACCACCGGCCAAGTTCCGTAACTGGTAATAGGGCTAACATTTGGAGGTATAAGGATTATGGAGACATTGACCTTTAAATTTAATGCAACAAAGTCTGTGCCTAAGCATGCCTATGTTGGGGTGGTTGCTTCCGGAGATTTGGAAATATTGCTGGAGCCATCAAAAGAAGAGAAAGCATATGTCGTTGTAAGAACCGCATCTGATGGTTTCGGAGAAACATGGAAAAACCTTCTGGACAGATTTTTTGCAGTACATGATATTGCGGCAAATATCGAAATAAATGACTTCGGCGCAACTCCAGGAATGGTTTCAATGAGATTATTACAGGCATTGGAGGTGTGCAGCAGTGAAAAAACTGAACGATAGTTTGGTAGAGCTAAATGCCCGCGAAAGGGCAAAGGCTATGCTCGATAAAGGAACATTCAGGGAATTGCTTGGGCCATTTGAAAGACTGGAATCTCCACATTTGTCACAGCAAGGTATAGTACCGCAAAGTGATGACGGTGTAGTAGTGGCTCGTGGTTTGATTGATGGAGAATCCGCAGTAGTTATAGCTATTGAAGGAGCTTTTCAGGGAGGTGGTATTGGCGAAGTTTCCGGTTCGAAAATCGCCGGAGCACTGGAGCTTGCGATTCGTGATAACGAGAAGGGCATGAGGACTCGTGCAGTAGTTGTGCTGGATAGTGGTGGTGTGAGACTTCAGGAAGCTAACTATGGATTGCTTTCCATTTCGGAAATTCAATCCGCCATTGTTGCTTTACGCAAGCTTGTGCCGGTAGTCGGTGTTATACCGGGAAAGATAGGCTGTTTCGGCGGAATGTCCATGACAGCAGGCTTATTCAGCACACTGATTATGACTCCTGAAGGCAGGCTTACATTAAACGGTCCCGAGGTTATTGAACAGGAGGCTGGTATAGCTGAATGGGATTCTACAGACAGGGGGCTGATATGGAATACGATCGGAGGTATACAACGTCAGGCTACAGGTTTAGTGGATATTCTCGTTGAAGATGACGTAGCTGCCATAAAGGAAGCGGTTCAAGCTGCTTTCAGAAGTGAAAAATCCAATGAATTCAGAAGTTCCCAAGTAGATTTTTATCTTTCCAGACTTACCGCTATCGACCCGACTAAAACTTTAACTCCATTGGAATTGCGCAAAATGTGGGGGGCAGAGGCTAGTATGGGTTCAGTTGAAAATACAGTTAAGGAGCACATTGAAAATGATGCTGAAGAGGTGATAAGTCGCGGAAAAATCTGGTTTAAGGCTCTAACAGGCATATCAAATCCTGAAAACGGCAATGTGCCGGCAGTATTATGTGCTGATCACGAATTAGATGGTGAGCTTGTACGCTATATTGCAGTGGTTCCAAATCCAAACAGTCGGTTTCCAAGAGCACGTCATGGGGAAGTTGGTTTGGAGGAAGGGTGGAGCATTGCAAAATATGTACGTGAAGCAATCGAAGAAGATGCAAATAAAGAAAAACGTCGAGCAATCGTTGCAGTGGTGGATGTACCAAGTCAAGCTTATGGCTATAAGGAAGAATTACTAGGAATATTTTTATCCTGCGCAGCTTCAGTAGATGCATACGCAACTGCAAGATATGCCGGTCACCCGGTTATCGCATTACTTGTTGGGCAAGCCATATCCGGAGCATTCCTGGCACACGGATATCAGGCTAACAGGATCATAGCTTTTGACGATCCGGGTGTTTTAGTGCATGCCATGTCCAAACAGTCTGCAGCCAGAATTACAAAACGAAGCGTTGAGGAATTGGAATCAGCTTCCCAAAAAGTACCGTCAATAGCCTATGATATTCGATCCTATTCGACCCTTGGAGCTGTGCATGAATTAATGACCGGTATCCATGCGGATGAACCAGGCAAAGAGGATGTTGATCAGGTATTGAATAGTCTCGCAGCTGCTATAAAAATTGCCCGTAAATCTCCAAAGGATTTGAGCAATCGACTTACTTCTAATAATGCCGCAACAGGAAGAGCTGCTTCTATAAAGGTAAGGGAAAGACTTGCTAAAGTATGGAATTAAATCCGCATGATTTAATACGATTTAGAAATCCTGATAGTATAATCTTTGATTCACCAAAACCCGGGTGGGCTATTGAATCTCTGATGAGGGCGCCATTCGTAGTGGTACGCCGGGCTCCAATGTTGGGGAGCGCGGTTCCGGTGGGGATACGAGGAGGTAGTCGAAATCAGAGGTTGGCTGCAACTATAGAGCTTGATCATATCATTCAGCGTGTTGCTCCTGAAGAACTTGCTTTGAGTAAAAGCTGGAGAACAAACAAGCATCTTCAAGAAATCGGAATTTCTTACGCCCTTGAATTTGTAGACAGCCTTTTAACTCAGGAAAGAATGAATTGGGGACCAACCGGAAGCGTAGGGTTTGAACTTGCGAGTGGAATATTTACGGCTACAGAAAACAGCGATTTGGATATTACCATTCGAGTTACGAAGTTTTTGACTGTTGACACTGCAAAAGAGCTGATGGCTAAGCTTCTCCAGGCCCCTGTTAAAGTTGATGTACAACTTGAAACAATTAAAGGCTGTATAATACTGGCTGAGTATGCAAGAGGGGAAAGTTTGATTATGCTTCGAACGACTGACGGGCCTCGTCTCGTTAAGAATCCATGGTTATAGGATCATGTTTGGAGGTGCAGAGTGAGCGTAGCCTATTTATTTCCAGGTCAAGGTTCGCAAAAGCCTGGCATGCTTCATGATCTACCTAAGCACCCTATAATAACTGAAAAATTTGAGGAAGCAAGCGTGGTTTTAGGAGAGGATGTACTTGCTCTGGATACAAGTGAAGCCCTTTCTTCTACAAGAGCGGTTCAGCTTTCCTTACTTATTCACGAAGTAGCTGCAGCCAGCCTGTTAATGTCTGAGGGAGCAACTGCGGACATAGTTGCGGGGCACTCCATTGGGGCTTTTGCAGCAGCTGTTGTATCTGGTTCGCTCCGTTTTTCAGATGCTGTAGCTGTGGTGGAGTTAAGAGGCAGACTTATGCAAGAGGCTTATCCATCAGGGTTTGGGATGGGTGTTATTATTGGACTGGATGAAAGCCGTGTAACTTTGCTGACAGATGGAATAAATACACAAAACACACCGGTTTTTATTGCAAACCTGAATGCACAGGATCAAATTACGATTGCAGGCACTATTTCTGCGATAGAGCAAGTTTTTACTTTGGCCCGTTCTGCAGGAGCGCACAAAACAAAGCTGCTTGATATAAGTGTACCATCTCATTGCAGGCTTCTTCGTTCAGTTTCTGATGAGATCACCAGGAAAATGAAAAGTTTTATACTGAAGGATTCAAATACCCTTTATATTGGAAATTGCAGGGCAAGGGTACTAAGAAAAGCAGAGGAAATAAGGGAGGATTTATCAGAGGGGGTAGCAAATCCCGTCCGTTGGCATGAAGCCACTACATTAATGTTTGAACGGGGCGCCCGACTATTTGTTGAGCTTGGACCAGGAGACACGCTTACTAATCTTGCAAAAAAAGCTTTTCCCGATACCCGCTGCATATCTGCCGTGAGCAGTGGATTTGATTCTGCCAGGTTACTAATAAATAGAGAAAGAGAGATGTCTAATAACCGATAAGTTTGCAATTTAATGGGGGTATCATGGAAAAAGAAAAAACAGTTTTTCTAAATGAAGTTTCATTTACGATCAGCAGCCTTGCATTGCAGGCCATACTTTATGAAGTTTCTTGTTTTCCATCCCCAGGGTTGGTTTCTCCGGTATCTAATGGAGCACATAAGGATATGAATTATTTTACCTTTATGGACAGCACCGCGGTTTTGAGTAAGTATCTAGCCTTATTTGTGCAGCAAGGATATAGTAATCAGGCATATCAAGACATTTTCAATAATATTAGAGCCATCGGGATAGAAGCAGAAAAAGACATGTTTAAGAAAACGAAAGGGATAAATACCCACAAGGGGATGTTATTCTTGATGGGTGTAGCTTGTGCTGCAGCAGGTAAAGCTGTTTATGAAAAAAAGGCTTTTGGTGAAGTAAGAAATATCATAACAAAAATGACTGAAGGTTTGGTAGAGAACGAGCTATTAACATTAGTGAATAAGCCGGAATTATCTCATGGGGAAAAAATATACCTGAAATTTAAAAATGAAGGTATAAGAGGCGAGGTAGAAAGAGGAATTCCGACGGTTTTTCAGTACTCTTTAGAGCTATTTAAACAAAATGCAGATTTAAGTCTAAATGACAGGTTAGTTCACACGTTGATTGGTATTATGGCAACATGCAATGATACTACCATCATTCATAGACACAATGTAGAAACACTGGAAAGCGTTAAGGAAAAGGCGAGATGCATTATTGAAATTGGTGGTATGAGAAGTACCCAAGGCAGGATTCAAATAGAAAAAATGTGCCAGGAATTTATTGCGAAAAATATTAGCCCTGGCGGAAGTGCAGATTTACTTGGTGTTACTGTATTTTTATATTTAGTTGAGCAGTATATGGATGGAAATAAGAGAATCAGTTAGTTAATTAAAACTAAAAATCGGAGTGATTTATTATGACAACAAATAGAATGATGGAACTTTTACAAGATCCGGAAATTAAAGAAGCGATAGAACAAAGGGATCACAATAATTTCCTTGAATACAAGAAAGGTTTATTAAAGAAATACAAGATGCGTAATCAGTATATTAGAAAGGGCCAGATTTTATTTGTTGGTTCCTCTTTAATGGAGCATTTTCCTATTGATGAAATGCAGTCTGTTTTAGGCCTGGACCGTGTCATCTATAATCGTGGAGTTGGCGGCATTACTACAGATGAACTGCTAACTATAATGAACGAGTGTATTTTTGATTTGGAACCAACAAAAATATTTATAAATATTGGATCAAATGATATTGGTGGTGGTCTGGATGACGGTAAAAAAGAAATACTTCTAGAAAACTATAATGAAATTTTGAGTCAAATTAAAGAAAGATTGCCTGAATCTGAAGTGTACGTAATGGCTTATTATCCAGTAAATTCAAAGGGGGATTTTGGGTTAGAGCCGGAAAGACAGAAAAGCATGTTTGCTTCACGCAATAATACCAATATTACGATGGTAAATGAAGAAGTAAAAGAATTAGCCATGAAACAAGGGCTTAACTTTATAAACGTTAATGAAGGCTTGACAGATGAAGAAGGACATTTGAAAGCAGAATTTACGGTGGAAGGCGTTCATATGTGGCCAAACGCATATTCAGTCGTACTTGAGAATATGAAAAAGTATTTATAATAACTTAAGTTGCTGCTTCTGCTGCGCTTCGCAAGCTGCCCGGTCGTTGACCGGGCTTTAACTTTTTCCGCGACTCGGGCTCCGTTTGCGGCCGCGAACGAGCAGCAGGAGCAGGGCCAACAACGGGACGACAACTTGAAAAAAAACGTCGACCTTCAGGCTGGGGCCCAGACCAATCGCCAAATGCCGGGTGTAATCTTTTTCAATAAAGGAGGCAGCATAGATCAGTCCCCCGACGGGAATCACCCAACCTTTATGAGAGCTTTTTGCCAGATAGGCTACTCCCTGAACGGCGCAGAAAAAAAATAGAGTCATTTTTACGAGCAGGCCGAGGTACAGCAAAATGGTGACGAAGATATCCAGCTTCTCGATTAATAGGAAATGCGACAAGGTTCGAATTGATCTCAAAAAAGGAAGCTGGCTGGTTGACGCTATGACGGGGCCCAAAATCGCCATATTTAAAATATTCATGAAGATAAGGAACAAACTGACGATGATATAGCCTGTCAGTGTGCTTTTTACGGGAACCCCCCGCTTTTCCCATAAAGACCAAACCATGAGAAAAACGAGCATTTGCCCAAAAGGAAAGGAAACGATATCCGGAATCACGGTGGAAATGACAGGAACGATGCCGTGTTCCAGCACCGGAGTCAAATTGTTGATATCGGCCGATCCCATAATGAGGAGCAAGGCGATCAGCGAGCAATAAACAACAAACATGATTGGCAGGAGCAACTCCGGAAGTCGGAAAAACACCCCGGCGCCTTTCCAGACGGCGTAAGCTCCGGTGGCTACGAAAATCAGCATCGTTAGAAACATCGGGCTTTTGGGCAGCAGTGTGAGCTTGGATAGTTCCCCGAAATCGCGAACATTGCGCATCGATTGGTAGGCGAAATACAAACAATAGATGCCGCCAAAGCCACTGCCTGCTATAGTGCCAAAGCTTTTTGTCAGAATTTCCATCCAGGCACTCTCCGGAAATCGACTTTGAATCCACAGGAATACAAGGAGCAGCAGGAAACCGACGATTGAGCCCGCTGTCATGGCCAGCCAGGAATCCTGCTTGGCCTTGCTGCCCAGTAAAAACAAAGGCGTGCTTCCGATTTCAAACAGGATCACCATAAAAGAAATCTGCAGCGAAGTAAGCCGAGCTTTATCGGAACGCAATGTGCTAGCCTCCTAACCAGTGAATGATCGCCTTGCCTATGGGCTGAAAAAATACGATGTACGGGGATGATATGCTAGGATACGGAGTCCCGGTAACTCCGCTTATCAGAACATAGGCGCTCCAGCCGAGCAAAACAGCCAGCAGCAGCCACTGGCGCACTTGTTTTTTTCCGCGAACACTCCGGCAGCTCCAAATGAAAACGGCAGCGTAACAAACGAGAATCAAGGCGATCATACGTTTTCCATCAATCCTGTTCCACAGATTTGTAGGATTTGCTGCTCAATCCGAAGCGATCGATGCTGATGGAGACGCGAGGGCGTATCTCGATTTCCTGAAATACGGTGTCCCAATTGCCTTCCTTCTCAATGTGCTCCCAACGTTTGGGGAATGCGCGGTGAATCAAAGGGGCAAACATCGTAACGTCGGCGCCCAGCTTCTTAACGGTTCTCCATGACCTATTGATGTATTCCAGAATGTTCTGCTCGATGTTGCGCTCGAATTTAGAGACTTCCGCAGGTTTGCTCAAATCCGCTTTGCCTTTCAGCTCCAACAGCATGGCATTGCCCTTGACGTCTATGTCCATAACGAAATGATCCCCCTCCCAGACTGGCCGGACGATGGTTTTGGAATCCATAAGGTTTGCCGAGGCATCCAATTTCTCATTATGTTCCGGGTCGGAAGTGAACGGGATGATGGCCGAGTTGATTTTGTCGGTCATGAACGACAGGCCGAACGCTTCACGATCGCTCATCCAGCCTATGAATCGGTCTTTCTTCAGTATGCCAAGCCGTCCTAAAGCAATCCGGGTCGGCAGGTCCGTGCTTTCCGCCTCCTGGATTTTGTTTATAATTTCCCGGTTGGTCAGTTTAATTTCCGGAATGGCGGCGCAGTGGGATTCGGAGGATAACGCCATGGATAATTCGAACATTTTGATCCCTTGGTAATAGGAGGTTAACTCGCTTTCTTGCTGGATCATCAGTTGAATCCCGGTACCCTGGTTTTTAGTTATCTGCATGAGCTGGTTTAAAATA
Source organism: Fontibacillus panacisegetis (assembly GCF_900102215.1). Taxonomy (GTDB): domain Bacteria; phylum Bacillota; class Bacilli; order Paenibacillales; family Paenibacillaceae; genus Fontibacillus; species Fontibacillus panacisegetis. Next base: position 164,085 of record NZ_FNBG01000002.1, on the reverse strand, counting down.
TCCCCGGCTCTTCTTTCGCTTAGGAATACGTTCACCGTCTCGCTGGCGTCGGGCTTGCGCAGAAACAGGTCCAGCAGCTGGGCGATGCCTTCCCGGGCGACCTTCTCGTTGATGACGGTGATGCGGGAATGGGCAAAATACAGCTGCCGCGTGCTCGTCAAATTGCTGCGCGCTACCGCCTCCATGATCGTCGATCCCCGTTCGGTGAAGGTCAGGAATGGAGGAGACGGACCTCCCTGTCCCCCGCCGCCTCCCCCCTGGGACGAAGTGGCGCTGGGATTGATGATCTGGTAAGTGGTTACCCACTGCCCGTCCTCCCGGTCATAAGCGCTTCCCGACACGATGCCCAATTCGTTCAATTCCCGATTATCCCAGCACGCAGTCATTCCCGCCGTTGCCAGAGAGAAGCTTAAGATCGCAAGCAAACCTCTGCGGCTCCGCTTCCTGGATCCCTTATTCATGCTGCTTGCCCCTTTCGTTTAGCCACAGTACGTTTAACCAGGCAGCATAAGTAGATGCTCAAAGGGATCAACACGTTGATCAACATATATACAGGAAAACGTCCCTGGGCATTAAACTCGTTTAGCTTGGCAGGCTGTTTCCACGTAAACAGGCATTCCGCCGCGATGATCAGAGCAAGCCCAATCAGGTACGGCCCATTTTCCCTCACGCGGAACGTTTGTTTGAAGCATTCCAAGGTGGCGAATAAAAACATGGCAAGCTTCATGTATACGGACAAGATCCAGTATGAGATGAATACAATGTTCAAGTTCTCCCAAAAGTTGCCGAAGTGGATGATGTCGAAGGTGACAAAACCCGGATAAGTCGAAGATTTGAGATATTCGGGGCCAAAGGTCATCAGCGTCGTAAGCATAATAATCTGCATTATGACCGTTACGAACAGCAGACCGATCCATCCGATCCGCCGGGCTTTATCCGGAGATTTCAAATAGGGGGCCAGAAACAGCAGGATGGATACTTCGGACATCCAGGCAACGGGCGTCAGGCTGGCTAGCGTAACGCTGGCAAAAGAATGCTGGAACATGGGCAGCAGCCGATGGACATTCAAATAATCGCCCAATCCGAACATGAACGAAGGCAGGAAAAGGAGGTAAAGCAAAACGAGGATGCTATTGACCCTGGCTATGGCCTCAATCCCCTTGTGTGCCGCATAGATGATGATTAATAGGCTGGTTCCCACAAGAACGAAAACCGGGGTTTGGAGCAGCACGTTATCCTTAAGGAAGTTGACAAATTCCCGCATAATGGCTGCCGAGGCGTCCAGGTAATACTGCAGGAGGAATATCCCAAGCACGACAGCCAGCCAGCGCGAGCTTCTCTTGCCGATCCATTCCAGGAAAGGTGCGCCCTGGTTGTATTTGATGATCGAACCGATTAGCGCGGCGATGGCCATGCCAACGCAAGCGGAAAACAGAATACCAATCGGCGAGTCCTGCTCCAGGTACGTTCCGAGAATGATGGGAAGGACGACCGTTGCCGTCGGAGCGATGGCGTTAAAAACAAGCATCGCGGCTTGCGCTGTGCTGATCTTTTGAATCAAGGCGAATCATCCTCCTTATGTTGTGATGACCTGTCGGCTGGTTTTACCTCCGGTACGGAGGATTGTTTTTGCGTTTCCTGCGCGGCGGCGATTTTCGGTCGTGTTTTCATCATCCAATGAGGTGCCCGGATAAAAATATCCTTCAAATAACGTGGGGTCATCGGGGCGACTGGCTTCAAATACGGAACGCCAAAGGAATGAAGCCCGGCCATATGGATCAGCAGAACGATCAGAAAGGACATTATGCCGAAAAGACCGAGTATGCCGGCGATCAGCATCATGAGAAAACGCAGCAGCCGGATGACGTTGGCCATCGTCTGCGCAGGGATAACGAAGTTGCAGATGGCCGTAAAGGATACGACAATGACCATAGCCGCCGAGACTAGCCCGGCTTGCACCGCTGCTTGACCAAGCACAAGCGCGCCGACGATGGAGATCGCCGGACCGATGGCGCGCGGCATTCGCACTCCCGCTTCACGAAGCACGTCAAACGTGAGCTCCATCATGAGCGCTTCGATCAGGGCGGGAAAAGGCACGCCTTCCCGCTGGGCGGCCAAACTGACCAATAGCGTGGTAGGTACCATTTCCTGGTGAAATGTGGTAATGGCGATGTAAAGCGCCGGCAACATCATAGAAACAAAAAACGAGAGGTAGCGGATAATCCGCAGGAACGACGAAATATCAAACCGCTGATTATAATCCTCGACGGATTGAAAAAAATTGAAAAAGACGGAGGGTGCCAGCAATGAAAACGGAGTACCGTCGATTAAAATGCCTATCTGGCCTTCGAGGACCCCTCCGGCGATAGCATCGGGCCGCTCTGTATTCTGAATAGTGGGAAACGGAGTGAGACCGCCATCTCCAATCAACTCTTCGATGTAATTGCTTCCCAGAACTCGGTCCGTATTGATCCCGTTCAGCCTGCGGCGAAGTTCCGCCAGCACTTCTTCGTCGGCGATCCCTTTCAAATAGACAATAGCGATCGAAGTTTGCGTGCGCTGGCCGATTTTGTATTCCTCCACCCGCAGATCCGGAGATTTGATTCTTCTGCGCAGCAAGGCGGTTCCGGTCCGCAAATCCTCGGTAAAGGATTCTTTGGGCCCACGGATCACTCCGTGCGAACTCGGTTCGGTGATGCTTCGTTTTTCCCAGCCGGCGGTATCTGCGGCAAGGGCGCGGTTCATGCCCTCCGTCAAAATGACAGTGTTGCCTTCAAACAACGAAGCTTGCAGCGTTTCAAACGTTTTAAGTTCAGCCATATCGCTGACCTTCACGATCTGGTCCTGAATCAGATTAAAGGCTGCCTCGGCCGTCATTTCCTTTTCTTTTAAATCCGTACTTTCCGTCAACGGCTGCAGAATCGCCTGGTTGACCTTATCCGAATTCACCAGTCCATTGATGTACACCAGAGCTAAGGGGAACTTGTCCGTAATTTGACCAATGCGCCGGAAGACGACGTCGGAGCTTTTACCTACCCCTTGCTGCAATTCAAGTAAGTTGGCCTCCAGAGAATGGGATAATGGCCGCGAGACAGGAACGGCACGATCGGGTTGATCGTTTTTCGGAGCTTTTTTACTATTGTTGAAGGTAAAAAGAGGTTTCATGGTGCGTCGGTCACCTCCCCGCATGATGATGTATTATTCCCCGACTTGTATTCCTTATTCCTCCTGATCTGGATAAGAATGATAGTCCTGACGGCAAATAATCCAAACGCAACCTGCAATTGACTGATTGTCGGAACCGCTTGATAGTCAGAAGCGGGGCAACCCAACAGGAACCGTATAATGAAGTGATTGCCAGCAAGATCATGAAGCGGCTGGGCATCCCTCATGTTCCGTACACGTTGATAGAGCGGGAAGATTTCCCCTATAGTGTGTGTGAAAAATTCATTACCCCGCAGACGGAACTCATCACTGCCTGGTATGTGATGCATACCCAGCAAAAGCCAAATCATGTTTCGGTGTATCAGCATTACGTGAACTGCTGCGAGGCGTTGGGCATTCCCGATATTGCCCGGGCACTTGACCGGATGATGGTGGTGGATTATTTGATTGCAAATGAAGATCGGTACCAGAACAATTTTGGCGTGATTCGCCATGCACAGACGCTGGAGTGGATAGGGCCAGCCGATTTACGATAGTGGCTCGTCGCTCTGGTTTTCCAAGCCGCTTGGCTTGATTCGTGCAGACGGCAGGCTGACCTGTAAGCCTTTCAAGCAGGATCACAATGAGCAGATCAAACTAGTGACCTCCTTCGATTGGCTGGACTTGTCCGCACTGGACGGGATTGAAGAAGAGGTGCAGGAAATTTTCTGTGGTTCGCTCTTTGTGGATGAAGCTCGCTCGAATGCGATTTGTCTGGCTCTGCGCGAGCGCATTGAGCGATTGCAGGAAATCATTCATACTCGTGAGCCACAGGCGTGGTTGGATGACCATAGTACCGATGTGAAAGAGAATATTGAGTACAGTAGATTACTGGAAGCTGAAGAAGATTGAGACATAGCCGATTGGGGCTTTGATCATGTGCGTCTTCCGTTCGACTATGACTTGTTCGAGCATGATGACAAGCCTTACCTATACGAAGAAGAGGGATTGAAATGGCTGGATCAGGCTGTAGATTGGTGTCTATCGAGAGGGTTATCAGTCGTCTTGGATTTCCATCGCGCCCCGGGACAAGGCTATGATCGCGAGAAGCCAAACATGCTGCTCCATGAACGGGAACACTGGTTAAGGTATGTAGCCGTATGGCGCATGCTGGCTAAGCGCTTTGCCAGCTATGGCGAGAAAGTCATATTTGAGCTATTGAACGAAATCGTCGATCCATCGCAATATTTGTACAAGGCTCTCATACGAGACGGCCTGGCCGCCATCAGGGAATCCGACAAGCAAAGATGGGTGATTGTAGGCGGTAATTTGTTCAATAGCATTGATTCGCTAAAGGAGATCGAACTGTTCGAAGACCCTTATGTCATGTACAATTTTCACTATTACGAGCCCGTTGTTTTCACACATCAGAAGGCTTACTTTTGCGAGGATTTGTCTATTTACAATCAGGAAATCCACTATCCCGGAAGCTTTCCCGAATTGCAGCAATTTCTGAACAGCTATCCGGAGCATGCGGACAAAAACCATATGTACGTCTGGGAGCATAATACAAAGAACTATATGGAGAAGCGGCTGCAGGCTGCCGAACGTTTCCATCAGTATACAGGTAGACCACTTTATTGCGGTGAGTTCGGTGTAATCGATACAGCGCCTGTCGACAGCGCGTGCCGTTGGCTCAGCGATTTTAGGATTGTTCGACTCGATTGCCAATTAAGTTACTCATACGGCACATGTGGAGTCCAGTGTGTTACTTATCCGGAGATTGGCATATGGAATCACATTTATCTGATTTTTTGCAGAATCGTCCCAAAAGTTATCTAAGATAACTTTGAGGGACGCTTCTTGTTTAGCAGTGTAAAGGCAAGATATCAGGAAAAGGATGCAAAAATACAGTTTTTTTAAAGTAGCCATGAAAGGATGAACAAAAGCCTGCAATACTGCAGGAATAAGGTTCAGAATAGACTAGTTTGAAGAGAATCCTTAGAGAATGCCTGCACTATTGCAGCAATTTAGGGCATTTAGAGGCTTTACATAAACAAAGCCTGTATATTTGCAGGAATTTCAGGAATTCCGCATCATGACACTATTACATATGAGATACGGTCATAGAATGTGTGGCAGGATCAAGCGGTGCAGGGATCATCTTCCTTACACCACTATTTCTAGTTTTGACACTAACTTTGTATTTGCACGCTTCTTTCGTTAGCTCTTGAAAAACACGCCATTAGATGAAGCTGAGGACACAGCTCATGCAAATAAGCAAGCATGATAATCGCTTTCATTAAAATCTCCTTGATCTCTTTTAACTGTTACGACATTCACTTACAATTTGGATTTATTGACAAAGAAGTTAGTGGCTCTGTATAATGGTACTCAAAAAACCAAAATAGTACCCTTTGAAAGGTGATAAGCTACGAATGGAAGACAACATTTATTTTAAGATTTTGGAATTGTTCGGAAATAAAGGCCGTCACTTTACGACAGAAGATTTAGCGAGAGAGCTTGGTACCAGTAAGCGTACTATTTATACTCACTTTTCCAGTAAAAATGAAATGATTGATAAAACAATTGATTTTGTTTTCGGTGAAATCATGAAATACGACAATTCGATTCTTGAAAGCAATGAGTATAGTTTTCAGGAGAAGCTAGAGATGTTCTTTCATAATCTTCCTGACACCTATAATATTAGTGCAATCATCCGCCATAGTGATGATCTTCAGAAGTATTACCCTGAGTCTTGGAGGAAATTAAACGTTTATCTAAATAGCCTTTGGGACGGTGTCATACAGCTCATTGAGAGCGAGAAGGATAAAACAAAGAAAGTTAATACGGTTATCCTCAGATTAATTTTAACTGAAACGTTAAGAAAACTTTTAGACTATGAATTTGTTGCTAAAAACCAGATTAGCTTTGATTCCGGAAGTAAAGCTATGTATGATATCGTTTTATATGGAATTTTTAAAAGAAATGACAGTCAAAAGAAAGAATAATGAACATATTATGGAGACAAATAAAGGTGGGGAATATATGGACTTAAAAGAAAAAATACTCAACAAAACAATATATTCTATTAAGTTTAAACTGATTATTGCTGTCGTGATTGTACAGTGCCTCAGTTCCTATATCGGTCAAGGGGTAAATATGGCTATGCTGCGGGCACGCCATACATTTGAAGACATAGGCATAAGCACTTACCTGTTTGATGGTAGCGTAGGAATATTTATATCAACTGTAATCAGCATTTGTATATCGATTTTTATTATTGTATACATATATGATCGTTTAGTTTTGAAAAGGCTGAGAAAAGTTTTGAGGTTTACGAAAGAACTGGGAAATGGGGTTCTAAGTGAAAAACTGAACTTTAAGGGAAATGATGATATTAGCAGATTGGGAAACAGTCTGGATAAGGCTGCTTCCAATATAAAATTATTAGTATCGGAAATAATGGGGGCTTCCAATAAGATTAATTTATCAAGCGGAGATATCCTGGCATTAGTGAGCAGCTCTCATGAGAGTATTAGTACGATTAATGAAACCTCCTCAATACTTTCTCATGATGCTTTCCAGTTAATTGATACCGCGCACCAAGCTGATTCTTCCATTAATAGTATAAAGAAAGCAATGGATGAGCTTTTGCAAAGAGTAAAGGTAGGTGCAGAGTCCGCAAATGAGATGGAAAGCAGTGCTTACCAGATGAAACTAAAAGTTACAAATTCTCTTGAAAAAGCGAAGGCAACAAACAGTGAAATACAGGAGAAAATTCAAAATGCAATAAAAGCAGGCGAAATTGTAGACGAAATAATACTGATGTCTGATTCAATAAAAAATATCTCAGAACAAATAAACCTGCTCTCATTAAATGCCTCGATTGAAGCCGCAAGGGCGGGAGAACATGGCAAAGGTTTTGCAGTTGTGGCATCAGAAGTGAAAAAATTGGCTGGACAATCAGCTGATACCATAGCAAATGTGGACAATCTTGTGAATCAGGTGAGAGAAGTATTTAATAAGTTGACTATGAGTTCGCAGGATCTCCTGCATTATATTAAACATATCGTGAAGGAAGATTACGAGCTACTCCTTCAGAATGGCGATCAATACCAGAAGGATGCTAAAATCATCTCTCGCGTTACGGAAGAGGTTACATATTCTGCCGAGCTAGTTAGTAATTCTATTGAAGCAATAAGTAAAGTAATAAATCAGGTTGTTGATGTATCAGGAAAAACGTCAAATTCTACAGAAAAAATCAATACAAGCTTGTCTGAAATTAATGTGATTATGGATGGTTCCAAAAATTCTGTGGAAGGGCAAGTAAACTTGGTAGAACATTTGAAAAAGTCAGTGGAAAAGTTCGAAATTTAATCAAATAGCAAAATCATCATGGCGGATAAAACAGAAAGCAAGCCAAGCTAGAATCTTCTACGCAAGGCTTGCTTTGTGTTTTAAATGGAATAACGTTGTTTTCTACCATCAACCCTGCAGAAAATCAAGATGAAGGTCATAAGATAGTTTTTTTCGCAAAAACTATCTTAGAATCGACTTAGCTCTCATCCGAAGTTGATGCCGCTCTCCGCGGATCGCGTTTCCAAGCGCGTCAATGTTCTGATACAAGGCGAGACCGGAGAAACCGGCGTCGCCGATATGCTGGATATCCACTCCACAGGCTTTGCATGCCAGCGCAATCTTCTGCACAACTTCCTTGCTGGAGCTTTCCTGACTAGTGCCAATCGCTGACAATGTCAGCACTTTCCTGGCCGGGTCATCCACGGACCGGTTGTGCACATGGACAATTTCCACCAGCTTCATCAAATCTTCTTCCCTGAACTTGGGTACGGTGTAAACGGCCGGAAAAAGGATAATGTCGGCTCCTGCTTTTATGAAAGCCTGCACGGTCTCCTCATCGATAATCGGTTCGTCTATACCCGAACTGTGCATTTTGCCGGCAATGATCAAACCGTTGAAGTGCTTCCTGGCTTGAATGATCGAATGGCAGATCGCTTCATTCGTTACACCGGTGCCTGGATTGCCCGTCAGGCAAATAAAGTCGAGACCCAACTCATTGGCCTTGGCAAATGTTGCAGTGTTAGCCTTCCTTCCCGCACCGATTTCTTCTTTCTCATCCATGGTCTTTCGGGTATCGTCCACTGGCTCCAGATTAGCGCCGACCGGGCGCCCGGTCAGCTTTCTCAATGTCCGGACAGGCTGCTCGTCGGCGGAATCAATACCTGAAATCGCCGGCTTCTCTACATCAAATGCATTAAGCAGCAGCAGATCTGCGCCCGCAAACTTCGCGATCTCCCCGTTGGTCAAACCATCGATAATCGGTTCCTTTACAACGGCGGTTTCAGCGAGTACCGTTCTGCCCTCACTGGCATAAATCGACAATTTCAGCTCGTCTCTGCTCATGGCGAGCAGGTCACTGGCATCGCAGTTCAATAAGCGTTTGGTCATTGGTCTACCTCACCTTTGTTTTCTTCCCGAATAAATTGTTTATCCATGGCTCTAAAGAACGGATAATAAATAAGCACTGACACTGCGAGATTGACCACCTGCATAATTGAGCCTCTTATGCTTCCCGTTGCCAGGTAGCCGCTGATTAATGGCGGCATCGTCCATGGTACCGATACACCGTTTGTTTTCGGAACCAGACCAGTCGCCATCGCAAAATACGTCAAGATAACCATCGCAATCGGCGCCAGAATAAACGGAATGAACATGATCGGATTAAGGACAACCGGAACCCCGAACATAAGCGGCTCACCGATGTTGAACGCCGAGGGCATTATGCTTAAACGGCCGATGGATTTGTTTTGCTGGCTCTTGCTGAACAGGATAAGACAGATCGCAAGTGCGAAAACTGTACCTGCGCCGCCCATATGCACGAAGATATCGAAGAACGGCTGCGTGAAAATGTTGGGCAGCTCCTGCCCCGCCTGAAGGGCCAATCGGTTTTCATCCATTTTTTGCATCCAGATCGGGTTCATGATTCCGCCCATAATATTCCCGCCATGTATACCGGTCAACCAGAACACACTAATCAGCAGGTCATAGATAATGGCACCGAATATGGTTCCCCCCAGCAAGCTCAGCGGTTTGCCCAGAATGGTCTGAACCAGATCGTGCAGACTGCCGATACCTGTTGCATCCAGTATCCAACTGATGGCTGCAAAGAAGACGATGATGAAAAAACCGGGAATCAAGGCTGTGAAGGATTTCCCGACCGCTGGCGGAACGCCGTCCGGCAATTTGATGACAAGATTCCTCTTGATGACAAACCGGAAAATTTCGGTTGCGACAATCCCGATGACAATCGCGACGAACAACCCTTTGCTCCCCATTAGAGCAAGAGGGAGCCCGGCGGCATTGTCGGCTGACATGATATTGGGTGTACTGAGCAAATATGCGGATAAGGACAGGACCCCGACGGACATTCCGTCTAATGAATATTGATTCGCCAGGGAATAAGCAATGGTAAATGAAGCTAACAAGCCAATTAGACCAAATGTCCCGTTTACGATCAGTCCAAGTCGTTCCGCCCAGCCTCCCTCATTCATCAAATTTAGATACCATGAAGCCTCAATAGGCAAGCTGTTCAGAATAAGGGCGACCGACCCGATAATAATAAGCGGCATGATGAAGGAAATCCCGTCACGAATGGCCACCAATTGTTTGATTTGTCCGATTCTTCCAGCGAAAGGAGCGATCTTTTCTTCCATAAATGTTTGAACTTTGCTCATTCCATAACCCCCATATTTTAATTATCCAGTTCCAGATAGTCCAACAACAATTGGCAGTACATCATATTGGACCATGAGAACCACTCACGGGTATACAGGCTCTCATCGTTTACATCGAAGCTCTCATGGCATTGCATTGTCCCGGCTGTTGTTCCAACCAAAATGTCCAGAAGCCGCGCCTTTTCCTCCTTTGAAGTTGTAGTCAATCCTTGAATGGACAGGGCAATTGGCCAGATATACTGATCCGGTGTGTGCGAACTCCCGATTCCCGACGCCACAGCCCCGGAGAAATAGTAAGGATTTCGGTCGCTAAGCAAAAATGCCCGGGTGTTCAGATAAATCTCTTCTTGTGTATCGCAGTATCCCAGGTAAGGTGCAGACAGCAAGCTGGGAACATTGGCATCATCCATCAGTGAATAGTTGCCCAGCCCGTCCACCTCATAAGCAAACATTTTTTTACCGTTTTGATCATCTTCGACAATCCCGTATTTTTCAATACCAGCCTGAATCTCATCACGTAATCGGCGGATGTCTTCAACAAGCGCTTCCTCTTGATAGAATCTTGAAACAATCTCCGTCAAATGAGTAAGAATAACCACTGCAAACATATTCGCTGGAATCAAATATCCATACCGGCACGCATCATCGCTTGGGCGGAAGCCCGACCAGGTCATTCCCGTATACCCTACAGGCGTCCCTCTGCCGTCGTTGACCAGCGAATCTTCCGGGCGCTCATCGAACCGTTCAAACGAATAGTCTGACGTTTCATGTCGCTGTTCTTTTCTGAAGACAGCTACAATCTCTTTTACCGCTTTCAAAAAGGTTTCGTTAAAATGTTCTGTATATCCGGATTGCTCAAATAACAGATAGGCAAGTCTTACGGGATAACATAAAGAATCAACCTCATACTTGCGTTCCCAGACCCATGGCGACATCCTCGTTTTATCTGTTTGGTGTCCATGACTGTTGGGGCTCTCGTTGAAAGCATTTGCATAAGGATCAATCAAAATGTACTCACATTGCTTTTGCACAAGTTTGGCGATCAGCGTCTGGAACACTTTATTCGTTTTGGCTAGCACCAGATACGGTTGAATCTGGGCGGTAGAATCTCTAAGCCACATTGCCGGAATGTCCCCCGTGACAAGATATACCGACCCGTCCTCCAAAATGTTAAGCGTTCTCAATAGAGTGTCTGAAAAACAATTGCGAAACTGATTACCCCAGGCTTCTTTGTTCATTTGGCGGGTTTTCATGTCAACTAACTCCAATAGCCCGGAAATTCCATTCATAGCTTGATCTTTAATAACCTTTCCACTCCTTCCCATTCTTATATCCTTTTTTAATATCTTTATGCCATTTATAATATATTTGCAAAAGTATCTTTGTCAATGCTAAATTAAAATGGTATAATATATATATCATTTAAAGGAAGGAGCCAAACTTGATTTGAAGAAAAAACCGTTATATCAGAAGATTTATCAACAAATTAAAGAAGATATCCAAAACGGAAAGTATAAACCAGGAGAACAGATCCCAACTGAAAAAGAATTGATGGAGATCTTTGAGGTCAGCCGACTAACAGCCAAAAATGCCATGAATCTAATAGCCGAGGAAGGGTGGATCAACCGTGTTTCCGGCAAAGGGAGTTTTGTCAGCGAACTTGCCGCCGATCAAACCATCCGGGACGATACTGGAAATTCAAAGCTGATCGGACTGATCCTTGCCGGCTTTTCAGATAGCTATGGCACTGAACTGTTACGAACCATTGTTAATGAGTTGAACCAACGGGGGTATCATACCATTCTTAAGATTTCCAATGAATCTCAGGAGTTGGAAACCGAATATCTCAACGAGTTGGTCTCGTTGGGTGTTCGAGGAATTTTAATTTTACCCGTTCAGGCCGAGTTCCATAATCCGGCTCTGCTGAAAATAACCCTCAGCAATTTCCCGATTGTATTAATGGACCGGAAATTGGCCGGTTTGTCAGTCCCTTACGTCGGCAGCAATAATAAAGATGTCTCGAGCCAAATAACCAGCAGGCTTTTATCGTCAGGCCACAGCAAAATCTGCGTGGTTTCTCATAAAGATCTCAATAACTCATCAATAAACGACAGAATTGATGGAATTAAAGAGGCCTATATGGATAATCAGGTTTTATTGGATGCAAATTTTTGGTTGCTTGATTTGGAAACTTCCTACTGGAATCTTACTGATACGGAGATACTGGAAAAAGATTTTCAGAAGATATACAGGAAGCTTGCGGAGAAAGAAGGAATCACTTGTTTCTTCGCGCTGGACTATCTTAGCGCACAGATTCTATGGCATGCGTTGAACAAATTAGGCAAAAAAATTCCGGAGGACTACAGCCTGCTAGGCTTCGATGGCCCGTTTCAAGACTTTCTTTCCCCTTCATTCTCCCGGGTGATTCAAAACGAAAAGGAAATTGGAACAAATGCAACCGATTTGCTGATCCAGTTGATAGATTCCAAGCAATTTGACGCTAAGGAAGTTATCGTTGATACACGGTTTTTGGACAATCAATCGATTCGATCCATCAATAGAGAAATGATTCTGCCGTCAATGCAGAACAGCATTGAATAAGAACTGGCGGGGAGGATTAAGGAGGAGAGCGTATGTATCCCAGAATTGCAACAATCCTGCGTTACTTGCTCCAAGTGGATGCTCCGGTGAAGGGGGAATTTTTGGCCAGAGAAATCGAAGTTACCTCAAGAACGGTGCGGAGCGATATAAAGCTTCTGAATGACCTTATATCCGGGCATGGCGCCGAGATTCATGCCGTACGGGGAGCAGGTTATGAACTGCGCATCAAGGACCCTTCCTCCTTTCAAATCTGGCTGGAAGAGCAATTCTCGAATTCCATGCTTGGTCCGTTTATCCTTCCCGCAGACCGGGCTGATTTCATGATCAGAAAGCTGCTGTTGGCGGAAGACTATGTCAAGATCGAAGATATTGCGAACATTTTATATGTTAGCAAATCAACCGTTCAGAACGACTTGAAAGCAGTCAAGGAGAAACTGGGCAAATACGGAATCCAGGTACTAAAAAGACCAAATCATGGCATGAAAATCAGTGGTACAGAGTTTCAGGTCCGTTTCTGTATGTCGGAATATTTTCAGAACCATAATAGCGGCAAAGGTTTGACTTTATGGGAGAAGCCTTCCGGAATTTTTACTGAAAACGAGTTAAAGCTGGTTCGGGATATTGTTATCGTGAGTATGCGGAAGCATAACCTCTTTTTTTCCGACACAGGGCTGGACAATCTCGTTATCCATATTCTGATTGCCATGAAGCGCATTCGGGAAGGGCATCAGATTTCATCCCTGCCAGGCGAATCTGCCCCGGCCCGTAACTCAAATGAAGCCGCCGCTGCGCGGGAAATCGCGGCGGCGGTGGAAGCGACCGGAATTTCGGCTCCAGAAGCAGAGATTGCTTACTTGACGATGCATTTGCTGGGGACAGAACTGCTTCCGGAAATGAAAGAAGTCTTGAGGCAATCCAATGATTGGATGGACGAGGAATATTACATGTATGCCCGCGCCATGGTCGATGAAATTGAGATCAAGCTGAAGCTGGGTATCCACAACGATTCCGAGCTTGTATGGGGATTGGGCTTGCATCTTAAACCCGCGCTGAATCGGATACGTTTCGGCATGAGTCTGACAAACCCTATGCTGGAATCGGTCAAATCCGCTTATCCGCTTGCTTTTCAGGCGGGTATTATCGGTGCGGCAGTAATTCAGAAGCAAACAAGGCTGCCCATATCCGAAAACGAAATTGGCTATATTGCGCTTCATATCGGAGCCGCAATGGAACGTCTAAAGGGGAAGCCTGCTCCCAAAAAATGCATTATTATTTGCAGTTCAGGCCTCGGCAGCGCACGGTTGCTAAATCAAATGATCAACAAACATTTCGGCCCTCGTTTGGATGTCGTCGGTACCTTCGGTTATTACAATCTGGACAAAGCGCCGCTTGAGCAAATTAATTTTATTATCAGTACTGTAGCGCTTACTCAGGATTTTCCTGTTCCAGTCATTAAAGTGCCGACCCTTTTGAAGGAAAAGGATTTGCAGCAGATTCACAACATGATGACCGACCTCGACGTCATACCGTTCAGATTCATTCGCGAGGAGTTGACCTTCCTAAGGCAAAGATTTGACACAAGGGAAGAAATTCTGGAATTTCTTTGTAAGGAGCTGCGGTCGAAGCATTTGGTAACGGAGGCCTTTCTGGAATCAGTCAAGCAAAGGGAAGCCGTCTCCCCTACCTCCTTCGGCAATTTGACGGCGATTCCACATCCGATCGTCCCGCAGACGAAGGAGACCTTCTGGGCGATTTGTACGCTGACGAAGCCAGTAATGTGGGGGGACAAGCAGGTTCAGTTTGTTTGCCTGCTTTGTGTTTCGGAGACGGAGAAGGAGAATCTGACACATATGTACGATGTGCTGGTTCATGTAACGGAGAGCCCTGAACTTGTGGAGCAATTGATCAAGGCGGAATCCTATCTGGATATATCTAATATTTTTTTCCTAAAGTAAACGGAAAAAGAATCGGTTTAGTTAAAGTCAAACGTGAAATATACTTGTTTGAAAAGAATGTAATTGTTAATCATCATACTGTGTAAAATAATGCAATTGGAGGGTTACAGAAGTGGACTATCTGGAGAAAGTTATGGCACTGATCGCAATGTCCGGCGCTGCACGAAGCAAAGCTATGGAAGCAATCATGCTGTCTAAACAAAAGGATTTTAAAGGTGCTGCCGAATTGCTTGAAACCGCATCGAAGGAACTAAAGGATGCACATAAAGTGCAAACTCGTCTAATTCAGGAGGAGGCTGGAGGAACCAAGCAGGAAATCACGCTGCTGATGATTCACGCCCAGGACCACCTGATGAATGCAATGACGGTCAAGGATATGGCCAAGGAATTTGTCGAGCTTTACGAGCACACTCAGAAAAATTAACGAGCTGAAAGGGGATTTCCACAGATGATCAGAATCGTACTTGTATGTTCCGCGGGCATGTCCACTAGCCTTATGGTAAAAAAAATGCAGGAAGCGGCTCAAGCCAGCGGCCAGGAAGTAAGCATTCAGGCAACCGCCAGCGAGGCTTTGTCGAACATCGCTGATGACATTGATGTTCTGATGCTTGGCCCGCAAGTTGCATATATGAGAAAAGATTATGAAAAGACGTATGTTCCCAAAGGCATAAAAGTAGATGTAATCAATACAGTCGATTACGGTAGAATGAACGGAGAGAAAGTGCTGGCAAGAGCACTTGAACTAGCGAGAGATTAATTTTCATAGCAGAAATGAATAAAGACTTTAAATGTAGCGGCGATCGATTCCCGAAATTTTATCCGGAAGAGGTCGCCCTATTTATGTACACCCTTCCAGCGAATGGGGGGAGATTCCCTCTACAGTTGAAACAGTTTACCGCACCGATGGAGCTAACAATTATTTGTTTCTGCTCAATTACTCAAGCGAGTCGTTCACAATTTCATTAAAACAGCCAGTGTACGATTTACTTTCGGAAACAAGGGAAAGTCATTTCATGACACTTCAGCCCTACGGAGTAAGTTTGCTTCAAAAGTTAGCCTAAGGAAGTCGTATTGATGAACGGGTCTATTTTGTAGAGTCTGAGCATAAAAGTTGCAAGCATGCATTACAGGTTGATTTTATAACAATGGTTCTAACGGGTTAAAAATGCCATTCTTTCTGTAAATGAACAGGAAAGGATGGCATTTTTTTGTTGGAATGGGAAGCGCATTCCGTTACCCGAACGTCCAAACCAGGTTACGTCCTGATCAAGTTGTCGGTATTTGCAAAATAATTAAATTCATGATAAATTCTAACTAACGATAGTTAGAATTTATCATCAGAAAATTTTGAAAGGTGGTATTTGATATGGCGTGGTTATTTCTTGTTCTTGGAGGGGGTTTGGAGGTAGGGTGGGCTATCGGCTTGTCATATTCAGATGGCTTCACAAAGATCGCAATCGTGGTACCAACTATCATTTTAATGGTAGCTAGCTTCTATTTATTTGCTAAAGCGACAAAATATCTTCCAGTATCAACGGCTTATGCAGTTTTCACTGGAATCGGTTCTTTTGGCACGGCTCTTGTTGGAATGATGTTTTTAGGTGATCAAGTGAGTGTATTGAAAATTGTACTGGTAATCATTCTTATTAGCTGTATTATTGGGTTGAAATTCGTTTCTAATCAACCTGAGAAAGTGAAGGGGGCTTAAAAATGAGCTGGTTCTTACTTATCATCGCAGGATTATTGGAAGTTGGAGGCGTAATATTTTTGAAATTATCCGAGGGATTTTCAAAATTAAAGTATACATTAATTTATACTTTGCTCATAGGGGCAAGCTTTTTTCTACTTTCCTTGTCTTTAAAAGAAATCCCAATTAGCATAGGTTATGGAGCATGGACAGGTATTGGTGCGGCTGGTAGTGTTTTATTAGGAATGTATGTTTTCAAGGAGCCTAAAGACTCCAAAAAATTAGCTCTTGTTAGTGGAATTATATTGAGTATCGTTGGATTGAAGTTAGTCTCTTGAGAGTATTAACACTTAAAAAAATTATTACGAGGTGGCTAAGATGAGTAAGGGAGAAGAAACAAAACAAAAAATATTACAAAATGCACTTGTTCTATTCTCTAAACAGGGCTACGCACAGACTTCTATTCGAGATATAGCATTAAAAGTAAAAATTAAAGCTCCTTCTATTTATGCTTATTTCTCCAGTAAGGAAGAATTGTTCGAAAGTGTAGCGGATGATGTGATGAGTGATTATTTGAATTTTGTACGCCAAAAAGCCACTGACATAATAGGTCTCTCTAAAGTGGATAAACTATACACATTTACGGAGCAAATCATTGAATATCTTTATGAAAAAGATCTTGCTTATTTTGTAATAAGATATTCCGTGGATCCTCCTGACCAATTTAAAGATGCTATCTTGCAGCGATTTAATGAAGTTGATGAAGAAATTAAAAAGCTGATTCGTGATATTATTAAGCCTGAACTTGATAAATATATTAATGAAGATACTATTATTTCATCATTCTTTTGCATTTTAGATGGAATATTACTATCTATAGGGAACTCATCGAGGGAAGAATGTGAAATAAGGTTAAAGGCAACGTGGGAAGTATTCTCACGCGGAATTAACAAGAAACATTAAAGTTGGAAAGAGCCTTGGAGAATTGAATGAATATGCTTAGGAAAGGTAAACCGCTGCTGTGAATCTCAAAGAGGTGGTGGTCGTTGGTATAGAAATCCAAGGCGACAGCAGTCCCAATTGTTGTAATGGATGTCACTCTGACTGCACCTGTGGTTAAGCCGATTGAGTTTTTGTTTGATTCTTACCGTAACTATTCTGAAAAAAATAGCAGCAACAGCTGTCCAACAGGTTTTTTCGACCTGTTGGACAGTTTTTTGTTACATTCACCATATTCATCTCTATCGCTGACTTTTATTGCTCTGAACACTTTTGACTGATATAATAAATTGATTATACCGACGAATTTTGGTGGGGGTAAGAATGACTGATATTAGAGCTAGACAAAAAATGATTCGTAACTTCAGTATTATTGCACATATTGACCATGGCAAATCGACTTTAGCCGACCGGATTCTGGAGTTTACAGGAGCATTATCCTCGCGTGAAATGCAGGAGCAGGTGCTTGATTCGATGGATCTGGAACGTGAACGTGGAATTACGATCAAGCTACAGGCCGTGCGGTTGACCTATCGTGCTGATGATGGTGAGGAGTATATCCTTAATCTTATAGATACACCGGGACACGTCGATTTCACGTATGAAGTATCGCGGAGTCTTGCAGCTTGTGAAGGCGCACTGCTCGTTGTAGATGCTGCTCAAGGGATTGAAGCGCAGACGTTAGCTAACGTATATTTGGCACTTGATAATAATCTGGAGATTTTGCCTGTTATTAATAAAATTGACTTGCCAAGTGCTGACCCTGAGCGTGTCAAGCAAGAGGTCGAGGATGTTATCGGTCTTGATGCGAGCGAGGCAGTGCTGGCTTCAGCCAAGGCGGGTATCGGTATCAAGGAAATCCTGGAGCAAGTTGTCCAGAAAGTACCTGCGCCTACCGGAGATCCTGATGAACCATTAAAAGCGCTTATTTTCGATTCTCATTATGACCCTTACAAAGGTGTTATTGTTTATGTACGGGTTGTGAATGGCAGCATTAAAGCCGGCTCGAAAATCAAAATGATGGCTACGAACAAGGATTTTGAGGTCATCGAGGTTGGTGCGTTTATGCCTCGTATGACGATTGTGGATGAATTAAATGTCGGTGATGTTGGATTTATCGTTGCCGGAATCAAGCATGTGGGAGACACTCGTGTTGGTGATACGATCACGTATACCAAGACACCTACTGTTGAACCTCTTCCAGGCTATCGTAAAATCAACCCGATGGTATTCTGCGGTCTGTACCCTATCGAAACCTCGGACTACAACGATTTGCGCGAAGCTCTTGAGAAGCTGCAGCTTAATGACGCTTCACTCAGCTTTGAGCCAGAAACATCGAGTGCACTAGGATTCGGCTTCCGCTGTGGTTTCTTGGGTCTTTTGCATATGGATGTTATTCAGGAACGTATCGAGCGCGAATTTAATATTCCACTCATTACTACCGCTCCAAGCGTAATTTATCATGTCACATTGACGAATGGAGATACCATTTCGATTGACAACCCGTCTAATTATCCAGAGGTTGGCAAGATCGATTATGTTGAAGAACCATTTGTTAAAGCTTCCATTATAGTGCCTAACGATTACGTAGGTACGGTAATGGAACTGTGTCAGAGCAAACGTGGCGAATTCGTCAATATGGAGTATCTGGATACGACACGGGTTACGATTATTTATCAGGTTCCGTTATCGGAAATTGTATATGACTTCTTTGATCAGTTAAAATCAGGTACGAAGGGTTACGCTTCCTTTGACTATGAAGTGTCTGGTTACCGTAAGTCTAATCTGGTAAAAATGGATATTTTGCTTAACGGAGAACAGGTGGATGCATTGTCCTTTATCGTTCACCGTGAACGTGCTTATCAACGTGGACGGATTATTTGTGAGAAGCTTCGTGAGCTGATCCCACGACAAATGTTTGAGGTACCTATTCAAGCGTCGGTTGGTACGAAGGTTGTTGCCCGGGAGACTGTTAAAGCGATGCGTAAAAACGTACTTGCTAAATGTTACGGCGGTGACATCTCACGGAAACGTAAACTTCTTGAGAAGCAGAAGGAAGGTAAGAAGCGCATGAAGCAGGTCGGAAACGTAGAGGTTCCGCAGGAAGCGTTTATGGCGGTTCTTAAGATTGACGATAATTAGAAGAATGATCTTAATGTGAAGAGGCTGTCCCAAAAGTTATCTAAGATAATTTTGAGGGACGCTTCTTGTTTAGAAGTGGAAAGGCAAAATATCAGGAAAAGCATGCAAAAATGCAGGAATATGGTTCAGAATAGACTAGTTCGACACTAGCGTTGCATTAATCTTCTTATGCTGGATTTAAGCAAATGCAGATAGCTACGAGATGTAACAAACATCTAGATTAGTATATATTTAGCAGGGAGCATTTTGTTTTAATTTAAAAAAGTACAGAGGAGATTAAACCCAAACATTATCCATTTTTTTGAAATTTAAGTATTTAGTTTGATACGTCTACAATGATTCGCGGCTTCATCGATTTGTTCGCCTGCTTGGGTGGCCGACCGTTTCGCTTCGTTCGTCCTTTTGAGCTCCGTGTTGGCTTTTTGAATAGGGCTTCATATAGCCTTGTCCATGACCGATCTGCATAGAGCCGAATCAATCGAAGTAACTGCCAAACGGTTTGCTTGCACTCCAGCTTTAATCGTAGCAACAGGCACAGAGCATAGGATATCAACGCGATATACATCTGGTTCCAGATGGCTTCTGCGGTATACCCATGTGGCTTCACTAAACGGATGTGTTGCTTGATCCATTTAAAGAATAATTCAATCTGCCACCGGTGCCGGTATACATCTGCAATTTAGTGTGCGGATAAATCCAGGCGACTTGTGACAAGGCGATACAAACGGCCTTGCTGATCTTGAAACTCGATGAGTCGCAACTTAATCTGTTGCCCGGGCAGAGTCACATCCGCATCCCGAATGAAACCTCCTCGCTTAGGAAGATTTCGTTCCTTGATGATCGTAAGTCGGGTATTATCTTTAACCCGAGCAACAAACTTAATCCCTTGTTTGACCCAGGTTTGAAAATGCTTGTGCACCTGATAGCCTCGATCCATCACATAGGTTACTTCTTTATCGACAGTAAAGTTCTGCACAACTTCGTGGTCTGCGACATCTTTGGTCGAAGCGATGATTTGATCTGGATACATCGTCTTCGCATCAACAACTAGAAGTGAAGTGTGCATTTTCACGCCGTGATTGGATGCAGAGCAGTAAGCCCATTTGGAAAGAATCGCTGGCAAGGTGATTTGAGTAGAATCAAGGATCTTGAGCTTTCCGATTTTAGTCGTGATTCCTGGCTTGCTCGCTGCTAATTGTTGGATTTGCCTCGTTACTTGCATGAATACCAGGTGAAGGTTCTCTATGGGAAGCTTCTTCATTTTCCGCGAAAGTTGTGATGGGCTTATGCTTTCAAGCCCACCAAGCATCGCTTGAAAATCTTCATTAGCTCCAAGATGCTCAGACATTTCAGCGTAGGATTCGCGTTGCTGTAACTGGGCTTCAATGAACAGCAGTAGGGAAGAACCGACAAAAAGCTTGCGAGCACGATAATCCAAATCGCCATCCCGGGAAGGACTGATATTTAACATTTGTAGACATTGACATATGACACTTAAATTTGTATTGTTATCCATGGAAATCTCCTTTTGTTGAGACGTTGATGGATAACGTTTTTGGATAACTCAACAATAGGAGATTTCTTTATTTTTGCACATGTAAACCAGCCTATAATTTGAAGAATTAGTAAATTAGTGATTTAAAACATTTCTTGAAAAGTTAATGCAACGCTAGTGCTAGTTCGAAGAGAATCCTTAGAGAAAGCCTGTACATTTGCAGCAATTTAGGTCATTTAGAGGATTTACATGACCAAAAACTGCACATTTGCAGGAATTTCAGGAATTCCGCATCATGACACTATTACACTTGAGATACGGCCATAGAATGTGTGGTAGGATCAAGCGGTGCAGGGATCATCTTCCTAGCACCGCTAATTCTAGTTTTAACAGCAACCCTACTTTTGGGAAAGCCCCTTTTAAATATTCAAGCTCTTTGATGTCAAATTGAATGTAAGGTTAGTGTATAAAGTACACATAATTTCGAATATAGATTCAGATACCCCTCTCTTTCAGTGAAATAAGTGCACAATATGCAATTAATCCAGTTTGAAGAGTTAAATCTTGCAATTTAAATGTAAGAAATGCAACTAACAATTAAGGAGGCATTGCCATGAACAGCAAATTGAATAATTCACATCTGGGAATGCCAGATTTAACATCAACCCAAATACAGAATCCACCACAAGCTATCTATATACACATTCCTTTTTGTACGAATAAATGCTTCTATTGTGATTTCAATTCCTATGTGCTCAAGGACCAGCCCGTGATGGACTACCTTCGTGCGTTGGATCATGAGATGGAGCTAACCGTTCAAGCTACTCCGCCCGGAGTCATTAAAACGATATTTGTAGGTGGAGGAACACCAACGGTATTAAATCCACAAGAGATGGAGTATTTTCTGGGTTCCATTCGCAGACATTTCCCAAACTGGGATTCCAATATCGAGTTCACAATGGAGGCGAATCCGGGTACAACCGATCTTGAAAAGCTATCCGTTATGAAAGCTGGAGGAGTGAATCGGGTTAGCTTCGGTGTTCAGGCATTCCAAAATGAACTGCTCTCTGGTATCGGACGAATCCATAATACAGATGATGTGTATCGTAGTTTGGACAATGCTCATAAAGCGGGTCTGCATAACCTGTCAATCGACTTAATGTTTGGTTTGCCTAACCAGACGGTTGAGATGCTGGATCAGAGTGTTACGCGGGCTCTTGAACTGGGACTCCCACATTACTCTATCTATAGCTTGAAGGTTGAGGAGAATACTCTTTTTCATACGCTGTTTCAACGAAATCAGCTTCCACTGCCAAATGAAGAGGACGAATTGAAGATGTATCTTCTATTGATGGAACGGATGAAGAAATCAGGATACAAGCAGTATGAAATCAGTAATTTTGCGAAGCCGGGATTTGAAAGCCTTCATAATATAACGTATTGGCGTAATGAGGATTATTATGGATTGGGTGCGGGCGCACACGGTTATGTTGGACATCAGCGCCATATGAATATTAAGGGAGTTAATCCTTATGTAGAAGTTGCTAAAGAGAAACTTCCTCGACTTGAACAGTACACAGTGGGCCAAGCTGAAGCTATGGAGGACTTTGTGATGGTGGGTCTGCGCATGCTGGATGGAATTCGTGACCAGGACTTTACCACACAGTTCGGGGCTGATTTGGAAATTATTTTCAAAAGACCGTTGAGTAAAATGGTGAACAGTGGTTTGCTGGAAAGACACGCTGACGGCGGAGGTTATCGACTGAGCGATAAAGGAATATTGTTCGGAAACGATGTATTCGGAGAATTTATCGGAGAGCTCACATCGAAGCCATAATCAAGTAATGATTTATATCACATTCTCTCTTGAACTTTTATACGTATTAATGTATATTTATTCGTATTAGTTTCGGTTTTGTTTAAGGAGGAGAGAGAATGCCGGCCGTAGCGGTATGCAGACAAGCGCAGCTTGAAGATGTTGAGCCATTGTATTTAATGATAGAGAATTATGCCCGTCAAGGGATTATGCTTCCACGCTCCCGCGCTGTGCTGCAACGGCAAATTGGCGATTTCGTAGTGGCTGAAGTGGACGGAGTCGTTGTAGGCTGCGGATCACTCTGCAGATTAGGTGAAGAGTTGGTTGAAGTCCGGTCACTTGGCATAGCTGAAGGATTTAAAGGGCGAGGATTAGGCTCAATGCTGGTGGAACAACTCGTTAAGGAAGCAAGACGCCTCTCGATTCCTAAAATAATGGCTTTAACTTACGAAGTCTCTTTTTTTCTGAAAAATGGCTTTGCAGTTGTTGAAAAAGAGATTTTCCCTGAAAAAGTATGGACAGATTGCGTAAATTGCTCGAAACAACACTGCTGTGATGAAATAGCTGTACTTAAGATACTGGACTGACTTGACAATTGTCAGGTTGGTTTGGTATTTTTGTATTATAGTTTAGCACTCATCGAGTTAGAGTGCTAACGACAAAAAACAGTGATCAGGAGGGATTTCCATTGTTGACGGAGCGCCAGAGAATGATTTTGACAGCTATTGTAGATGACTATATTCGTTCGGCGGAGCCGGTGGGGTCCCGAAGTATCTCCAAGCGTGGAGATGTCGGGTACAGCCCGGCAACGATTCGCAATGAGATGGCAGATCTTGAAGAGCTGGGATTTTTGGAACAGCCGCATACTTCGGCGGGACGTATACCTTCCCATAAAGGATACCGATACTATGTGGATCACTTGTCTCCATTAAATCTACTTCCTTCAGAAGAGCTTTCTACACTGAAAACTTTTTTTGCTGAAAAATTAAATGCAATCGAACAGGTTGTGCAGCATGCCGGAACGATTTTGTCCCATATGACAAACTACACTTCCATCCTACTTGGGCCGGAAGTTTTTCATACATCTCTGCGTCATTTTCAACTGCTCCCGTTGAATGATACTACGGCGGTTGCCATTGTCGTTACTAACACAGGACAGGTTGAGAACAAGACGGTGGCCATTCCGGCGGGCGTCTCTGTAGCAGATTTGGAGAAAGTAGTTAATTTGCTTAATCGGAAGCTGGCAGGAGTACCGATTTATAAGCTGAAATCTGCACTGTATAGTGAGATCGGACAGGAAATGCAGCGTCACATTAATCATTTTGAAGAGCTGATTCAAGTGCTTGATGATGTGCTTGATGGTGGTGGGCAAGATGCACAGCGGTTGTTTCTTAGTGGAGCGACAAATATGCTGACACAGCCAGAATTTCGCGATGTCGATAAGGTGAAGAGTATTTTGGACCTTTTGGAAGAGACACCGACATTGATGAAAATGATGACCTCGGCTTCTGCTAACTTGGGCATACAAGTGCGTATCGGTACCGAAAATGATCATGAGGCATTTGCGAACTGCAGCCTTATTACAGCGACCTATGCAATTGAAGGCGAAGCTGTAGGAACAATCGGCATATTAGGACCAACTAGAATGGAATATGCCCGGGTCATCCGGATTTTGGATATATTATCTAAAAATATGACCAATTTTTTATCCAGATTGCATGAATGATTTAATCCAACATTTGAATGGTAAACATGTTAAGGAGGTGACATCTTGAAGAAACAGTCTGTTCAAGAAGATTATATGAATACGAATCAAGAGGAAGAATCCACATTGAACGATAACGTGAATCAAGATCAAAGTCAGCAGGAGGAGGCTTCATTTTCAGCCGGGGAAACAGGGCAAGTTAATGAGGATGTTGTTGTATCGGAAGATGCATCATCTGAGACCGGGAAGCTTCTTGCGGAAGTGGAGGAACATAAACAACGTTTACTTCGTACACAAGCTGATTTTGATAATTTCCGCCGTCGTACACAGAAAGAAAAGGAAGAACTCGGAAAGTATGCATCTGCCAAACTTATTACCGAATTGCTGCCAGTAGTTGATAATTTCGAGAGAGCTCTTAGTACTACCAGCGATACCACTGAAGCGGCATCATATGCGAAGGGCGTAGAAATGATACTGCGTCAATTTGAAGGAATTTTGCAAGCTGAGGGTTTGACTGCGATGGAAACAGTGGGACAACCATTTAATCCTGAATACCATCAAGCTATAATGCAGGTTGAATCTGAAGACCATGAAGAAGGAATCATTGTAGAGGAGCTTCAAAAGGGCTATCTGCTTAAGGATAAAGTGTTACGCCCAGCAATGGTCAAAGTTAGCGGCTAAGCTAGTCAGCTTTTGATCACGTAGTATTTTCAAAGAAGCATAATCGACATCGAATTTTGAATTCAGCAGCGACTTCCGGTGCTCACGTAGCTATCACTACGCTCTGCTCCTCAGTCTCTGCTTCATCCAAACTTCTCGGTGCTGAAAAGCTGACTTTTGATCACGTAGTATTTTCAAAGAAGCATATTCGGCTTCTAATTTTGAAAGCAATTCAAACATACTTAATTTTTGAGGAGGATATATTCACATGAGTAAAGTAATTGGTATTGACCTTGGTACAACAAACTCCTGCGTTGCAGTTATGGAGGGCGGCGAAGCAGTCGTTATTCCTAACCCTGAAGGCGCTCGTACAACCCCTTCTGTTGTAGGCTTTAAGAAAGACGGCGAGCGTATTGTAGGTGAAACTGCAAAACGTCAAGCCATCACGAATCCAGATCGTACGATTATGTCGATCAAGAGACATATGGGTACTAACCATAAAGAAAACATTGATGGCAAGGAATACACAGCTCAAGAAATTTCCGCAATCATTTTGCAAAAACTGAAATCCGACGCAGAAGCATACCTGGGTCAGACTGTAACACAAGCGGTTATTACTGTTCCAGCTTATTTCAATGACAGCCAACGTCAAGCTACTAAAGATGCCGGTAAAATTGCTGGTCTTGAAGTTTTGCGTATCGTTAACGAACCAACGGCTGCAGCCCTTGCATATGGTATGGAAAAAGCTGAGGATCAAACGATCCTAGTGTATGACCTTGGTGGTGGTACATTTGACGTATCCATTCTTGAACTCGGCGATGGCTTCTTCGAAGTTAAAGCTACTAGTGGTGACAATCGTCTTGGTGGTGACGACTTTGACCAAGTAATCATCGATTATCTAGTAGCAGAATTCAAGAAGGATCAAGGGATTGATCTCAGTAAGGATAAAGCTGCTGTACAACGTTTGAAAGATGCTGCTGAAAAAGCGAAAAAAGAACTATCCGGTGTTCTCACAACTACAATCTCACTGCCGTTTATTACAGTAGTTGACGGAGTACCGCAGCACTTGGAGCTTAACCTGACTCGTGCGAAGTTCGAAGAATTGTCTGCCGATCTCGTTGAACGTACTTTGGGACCAACTCGTCGTGCGCTTAGCGATGCTGGTATGACTCCAGCCGATATTCATAAAATTGTACTTGTTGGTGGTTCAACTCGTATTCCAGCAGTACAAGAAGCTATTAAGAAATTGACTGGTAAAGAGCCTCATAAAGGCGTTAACCCGGATGAAGTTGTTGCACTGGGTGCAGCAGTTCAAGCTGGTGTATTGACTGGTGACGTTAAAGACGTAGTATTGCTTGACGTAACACCTCTTTCCTTAGGTATTGAAACTGCGGGCGGCGTATTCACGAAGATGATTGAACGTAACACAACGATTCCTACAAGTAAATCACAAGTATTCTCTACCTATGCGGATAATCAACCAAGTGTAGAAATTCATGTTCTGCAAGGTGAACGTGAAATGGCAGCAGGTAACAAGACACTTGGCCGCTTTATGCTTGGTGACATTCCTTTGGCTCCGCGTGGTGTGCCACAAATCGAAGTTTCCTTTGATATCGATGCTAATGGTATTGTTAACGTATCGGCTACCGATAAAGGAACCGGCAAGAGCCAAAAAATTACGATCACTTCCTCAAGCGGCTTGAGCGATGACGAAGTAGAACGTATGATGAAGGACGCCGAGCTTCATGCGGAAGAAGACAAGAAGCGTAAAGAACTTGTTGAAGCCAAGAACAACGGCGACCAATTGATCTATAGCGTTGATAAAACGATTAAAGAACTTGGCGATAAGGTCGATGCTTCCGAAACAGAAAAAGCAAATGCTGCTAAGGAAGAACTGAAGAAAGTGCTTGAAGGCGAAAATCTTGAAGAAATCAACGCCGCTTCTGAAAAATTGACTGAAATCGTACAACAATTGTCCGTGAAGCTGTATGAACAGGCTGCACAGGCTCAGCAAGCTGCTGAAGGTGCTACTGATGGAGCGGCTGGCACTGCTGGTAAGGACAATGTGGTTGACGCTGATTATGAAGTTGTAGACGAAGACAAGAAACAGAACTAATCACCTGATTTCAGATTAGGATAAGGTGAATAGATTTGATTAACGGGGAAGGTCAAAGTGCGGGCTATTTCCGCCCTTTGACTTTCCTTTTGCCGAATAATAAGGAAATAACACCTTAGCGGCATGCTATAATCGATTACGGAGGTGGGAGAATGGCTGAGAAACGAGATTATTATGAGGTGCTAGGCCTCGGTAAGAACGCTTCCGATGATGAAATCAAAAAGGCATACCGCAAGCTGGCTCGTCAATATCACCCTGATGTCAATAAAGCAGATGATGCGGAAGCTAAGTTCAAGGAAGTCAAGGAAGCATACGATGTTCTAAGTGATTCGGGCCAGAGAGCCCGTTATGATCAGTATGGACATGTGGATCCGAACCAAGGAATGGGCGGCGGATTTTCTGGCGGTGATTTCGGCGGGTTTGGTGACATTTTTGATATGTTTTTCGGCGGTGGCGGCGGACGTCGCGACCCGAATGCACCGCAACGAGGGAACGATTTACAATACACAATGACCGTAGAATTCAAGGAAGCCGTTTTTGGTAAAGAGGCTGATATTACAATTCCAAGAACAGAAAACTGCGATACCTGCTTTGGATCAGGTGCTAAGCCAGGAACCAAGCCTGAAACTTGTTCCGTGTGCCATGGTTCAGGTCAGCAGGAAGTTGTTCAGAATACGCCGTTCGGTCGTATGGTGAACCGCCGTGCATGTAGTCAATGCGGTGGTAAAGGACAAATTATCAAGGAAAAATGTTCAACTTGTAGCGGTAGCGGTAAAGTAAAGAAGCAGCGTAAAATTCATGTGAAAATTCCTGCAGGTGTTGATGATGGTGCACAACTGCGCATGACTGGTGAAGGTGAAGGTGGATTACGCGGAGGACCATCCGGTGATTTATACATTGTGATTCGTGTGAAGCCGCATGATTTCTTTGAACGTGAAGGTGACGATATTTACTGTGAAATACCGCTCACATTTGCACAAGTAGCTCTTGGTGATGAAATTGAGATTCCTACGCTCACAGAAAAAGTGAAGCTGAAAATACCAGCCGGCACACAGACAGGAACCTATTTCCGTCTGAAGGGCAAAGGGGTGCCTAAACTTCGCGGTATTGGTCAAGGGGATCAACATATCAAAGTAGTAGTTGTAACTCCAAGTAAGCTTAGTGACGAACAGAAGGATTTGCTGCGGCAATTTGCTGCACTTGATGGTGAACAGACTCATGAGAATGAGCAATCCTTCTTTGATCGAATGAAGCGGGCATTTCGCGGGGACTGATAAGTCATTAAATAGATTAAAGGCATGAGGAGAAAACAGGGCGTATATAACGGCCTGTTTTTTTGTTTGATCAACTTCCAAATGAAGGAACTGTAGTTTATAATTAGGTAAAACGTTTAACATAACGGACCGATACTTTGATCTGTAAGAAATGGAGGGCATCATAATGAATGAACTCGAGAGATTACTACAGGAGTTTTTTCCAGAAAATATAAATAGCAAAACACTTAGACTCAAAAAGAATTTGGAGAATCATTTCCAGTCTTCGATTAAGCAGCTCTCAAAACAAGGAATATCATATTCAGACGCTATTGCCATAACCCTTGATAAACTAGGCGGTAAAAAGAAGATTAACAAATTAATAAAGAAAAGCAACGAATCGTTGTTTGCTTCAAAATATTTTATTGTCTTAGCTTCCCTATTGCTTGGATATCCATTGCTTGTGTTTATTGTTTTTAAAATTTTTAATATAGAAGAATTTTCACTCCTTCTGCTACTACCTTTCTTGATTGGTGTAGCTATGCTAGTTGGTAAATTAAATGCAATTAGTCTCGATGCTCAAACGAACAGGTTCAGTGACCTTAATAATAATTCTGACAATACTACTGTATTCAGCGGTGGAGGAATTAAGTATAAAGAATGATAATGATAAAAACAGGGTATCCCGTTAGTGCACATCACTTTTGGGATACCCTGTTTATTTGTTTAAAACTATCGTTTTCGCTAGATGTGTTTAGGTTGAGACGATTGCGATGATCTCATCCTCCAGATCGAGTGTAATATCGTCACGAAAAGCGCGAATGTTATATTCCTTGTAAAGATACTGCATAATAGCTTCTAAAATGTTCGATTCAACAATATACCTGCTTCTGCCGTTAACCCAGACTTCCCCAGTGTAGCCAGTTTCCTCATCCCAGCTAAGCTCAACTTGAACATCAGTAGGACGGAATCCTGTGCGGTCGGCTGTATGGAGACAGATAGCATTGATGATTTCATCCATGCTTAGAACCATAGCTTAGTATCTTCCTCCGCGCCCATAATTATCATTCCGCGGCTGACCGGGTTTATTTTTAAAGCGACGGTACAGTGCCATAACTGCTACGATAACAATATAGATTGCGAGCAGGTTTACAGCAAGGCCGAGTAAATTGCCGAAAGCACCCATACCACTAAACAATCCGCCGAACAACATGCCTGCAAGACCACCGATCATAAGTCCCTTCATGAAGCCGCCACCGCTAAAAAAGCCGCGTTTTGTATTTGATCCTGTTGAAGTAGCTGAGGATTTATTATTTGAAGTCGTTGTTGATTTTTGAACATTGCTATCGGTCGTTGTCGACTTTTTCGGCGTTGTCGTATACGAACGAGTACCGGATTTGAATCCACCGCTACGTTTGGCATCTGCCAAATCCGGAGAAGTGAAGGCAAAAATCAGTGTAAACGCCATCACAATCATTGTCATTTTTTTGAGCATCTTCATCTAAGCTGGAGCCCTCCTGTTTGATTATATATCGTTTTATTTTGTGACTTGTTTGTAATACGGGACAAATCAAAAAAAGTTTCAAATTTTTTTATTTGAATAATGTGCTATCTAAAATTGCAACCTAGAACTGTACACTCAAGCGAAAGGCAGGTCTATTATGGGTGAGAAAAATATACTCGCATACTTTAAAACCCCGGAAGAGGCGGAAGGTGTAGCGAGGAAATTGAATTCGTTGCGAGCAATAGATGTGTCGATTGAACGATTTAGTGGCAGCATTGATAATAGCAGCCTACTTGATTTTTCTAACTCGATCGGCATTTTGGCTGCCAGTGATCCAACCGCCAGCGGTATGAGTCATGGTGGTCAAGGGGGACCCACGGGACATGATATATTGCTTACGGCTGTTGTTGACGAGAGTATCCATCATCAGGCATTGCGTATAGTGGAAGAAACGGGTGGAAAGATATAATTTTTTATTAAAGGAGAATTAGAATGAGCAAAGATAATAAAAACAAGAAGCAGTTGAAGTCAGATCGATATCAGGTAGGACATGCTGAGGATGTGGAGTTTTCTGAGGACCTAGCAGATCAGGAGGATTGGGAGGCACTTGAGCGCAGCGAACGTGCAGATGCTCGCCAGCAAGGACAATACAAATTGTAAACTGAAATTATAAAAAGTCGCGTAATGCGGCTTTTTTTGTCTCTCTAAACAATCTATAGTACAATATAGCTTATTCATGAAGGCCAAGGAGGAAAACTTACTATGATATGGAAAGAAATTACTATACATACGACTGAAGAAGCCGTGGAGATGATCTCGAACTTTTTACACGAAGCAGGAGCCGGAGGAGTTACAATTGAAGAGCATGTAGACAATAGCAAGCCAAGAGATACTTCACTTGGGCAATGGTTTGAAATCCCGCCAAATGATATTCCTGAGGGCGAAGCCAAGATTAGTGGATATTTCCCTGAGGGTACAGATATAGAAGCTGTCATCGCTGAAATAAAGGAACGTACAGAGGAGCTAAAAGAATTTAATATTAATCCAGGGGATGCCACTATTTCAGTAAGAGATGTACATGAAGATGACTGGGCAAATAACTGGAAGCAATATTTTAAACCTTTGCGTGTGTCCAAGCGTCTGACCATCAAACCAACTTGGGAAGAGTATACTCCTGAAACAGCAGAGGAAAAAATTATAGAATTGGACCCAGGCATGGCGTTTGGAACAGGAACACACCCAACGACTTCTTTATGCCTTCGAACGCTTGAAGGCGTTATTCAAGAGGGAGACGAAGTAATTGATGTAGGGACAGGTTCGGGTATTCTTGCGATTGGAGCCTGTCAGCTTGGCGCTTCGCGCGTACTTGCCCTGGATCTTGATCCAGTAGCAGTATCCAGTGCAAAAGAGAATACAAAACTGAATCGATTGGAAGACCGGATTGAAGTTGTAGAAAGCGATCTGCTGTCTGTACTGAAAAATAACGGGGATTCAAGCGTAAGTGTTACTTTGCCGGTTCGAGTTGTGGTTGCTAACATTCTAGCTGAAATTATTTTGCTCTTCATTGAGGATGTGTACCAAGCATTACAAGCAGGAGGCTACTACATTGCCTCTGGTATTTATAAGAATAAAGAACAAGCCGTTAAAGAAGCGCTGCTTGCTGCGGGATTTGAGATTGTGAATACGGCCCGTGAGGAAGATTGGGTAGCTTTCGTGGCCAGAAAGAGGTAACGTTGGATGGATTTTTTGGAACAAATATTGCGAGTTCCTTTAAGGGAGCTTCCTTTCTATTTGATTACACTGATTATTGCGTTTACAGTACATGAGTTTTCGCATGCTTATTTTGCTAATAAATTCGGAGATCCTACCGCCAAGCTGCTTGGTAGGGTCACCTTGAATCCTACGGTGCATTTTGATTTCCTTGGAATCATTCTGCTGCTCATCGCCGGCTTCGGCTGGGCGCGTCCAGTACCTGTGAATCGGGACAATTTCAGCAAACCGCGCTTAATGGGAATCATCGTATCTGCCGCCGGACCTCTAAGCAACTTACTGCTGGGGGTACTTGGGGCAATCATTTTTGTAGTGCTGATTCATATGGGAGTGACTACTCCGCTCATTACAGAGGATAAATTGTCTGAGGCGCTCCGAATTTTCTTCACTATGTTTATTCTAATGAACTTTTTCTTGTTTTTATTTAATCTAATTCCGCTTCCTCCGCTTGACGGATACCGGATTGTAGAGGATCTTGCTCCTCGCTCCATGCTGGGGACGTTGCAAAAATTCGAGCAGTGGTCATTGTTGATTTTTCTGTTGATTCTGATGCTGCCTGTGCTTCGAAATTATACGATAGCTCCACTATACAGTATGGCAAATTCAATGATGCTTCATTTTTTGTATTTTTTCCATTTGCTGTTCGGAGCTTAAAAGTTGTATGATGTATTTTGATGATTTTTTAGGTCGAGGATGGTAAGCGATGCAGCGTTATTTTATTGAACCTGAACAGTTCGGCGAAACAATAGTGACTATTAGCGGTGAAGACGCTAGACATATTGGCAGAGTTATGAGATCCAAAACGGGTGACAAGCTGATTGTTAGTGACGGTGTTTCCCGTGAGGCGCTTGTAGAGATTCGTACAATTGAGCCGCAGGAAGTGACTGCAGTGATCATTGAAATGCTACAGCCGGAAGGTGAGCCTTGGCTTGATGTTATAGTGGCTCAAAGCTTGCCCAAGGGCGATAAGATGGAAACGGTCATTCAGAAGTGTACGGAGATTGGAGCCATTCGATTTGTACCCTTTTTATCTGAGCGAACAGTGGTACAGTATGATCCCAAAAAAGAAGAGAAGCGAGCGGCACGTTGGCGCAAAATCGCCAAGGAAGCTGCTGAACAGGCGCACCGCAGCAGGGTTCCAACGGTTGAGCTTCCATTATCATGGAAGCAGCTTCTTCGTTCATTGCCAGAATATGATCTTGTTTGCTTATGTTATGAGAAGGAGCACGGCCAGCAATTGCGGGACGTGTTGCAGCCTTTTGTCACGGGGCTAAATTCCGGGCAAAAATACAAGGTACTCGTCGTTGTAGGTCCGGAAGGCGGTTTTGCCGAAGCGGAGGTTACTGAGGCTGAGGCTGCCAGAGCTGTCTCTATTGGATTGGGACGGCGTATTTTACGGACGGAGACGGCCGCGATGGCCGCCCTGACTTGCATCATGTATGAATCAGGAGAAATGGGGAGGATTTAGAGTATGCCATCCGTTGCATTTTATACTGTTGGTTGTAAAGTGAATTTTTATGACACAGAAGCGATTTGGCAGCTGTTTAAAAACGACGGCTATGAGCAGGTTGATTTTGAACAAACAGCCGACGTTTATTTGATTAATACTTGTACAGTTACGAATACAGGAGACAAGAAGAGTCGTCAAATTATTCGCCGGGCAGTGCGCCGCAATCCAAATGCAATTATTGCGGTTACCGGCTGCTATGCCCAGACATCTCCTGCGGAGATTTTGGATATTCCTGGTGTCGATCTTGTTGTTGGTACACAGGATCGTGAGAAAATTATTCCTTACGTGAAACAACTCCAAAGTGAGCGTGAGCCGATCAATGCGGTTCGGAATATTATGAAAACCCGCGAATTTGAGGAATTGGACGTTCCCGATTTTGCGGATCATACAAGAGCTTTTCTAAAAATTCAAGAGGGCTGCAACAACTTCTGTACCTTCTGTATTATTCCATGGTCTCGTGGACTGTCACGCAGCCGTGATCCTAAAAATGTAGTGAATCAGGCTAGACAGCTCGTTGCAGCTGGTTACAAGGAAATCGTACTAACAGGTATTCATACCGGCGGCTATGGCGATGATCTCGATAATTATCATCTGGCTGATTTGCTATGGGATCTGGATAAGATTGAAGGATTGGGAAGAATCCGTATTAGTTCAATTGAAGCAAGTCAAATTGATGATCGTGTGCTCGAAGTGCTCAAAGCATCATCTAAGATGTGCAGACACTTCCATATTCCTCTCCAGGCAGGCAGCAATGAAGTGCTGAAACGGATGAGACGGAAATATACGATTGAAGAGTTCGAAGAAAAGATTAAGAAAATTCGCGACTTTATGCCAGACGTGGGGATTACTACGGACTTAATTGTTGGGTTCCCGGGCGAGACAGAAGAACTGTATCGTGAAGGATATGAAGCTATTAAGCGAATTGGATTTTCAGAAATGCATGTCTTCCCTTACTCCAAGCGTACGGGCACACCTGCTGCCCGGATGGAGGACCAAGTCGATGAAGAGGTAAAGCACGCTCGTGTTCATGAATTGATCGAATTGTCCGAGGCCATGCAGTTGCAATATGCCGAGATGTTTGAAGGGCAGGTGCTGGATGTCATTCCTGAACGTGATGAAAAAGGCTTGTTAGGTGATGGCCGAGTTGCAGGTTTTAGCGATAATTATCTGCAAATTTGCTTTGAGGGTGCTAAGGATTTAACAGGTAAAATGTGCCGTGTTAAATTGACTAAAGCCGGTGTCAATACAAACGAAGGTCAATTGGTACGAGTTCTTGAGGAGCTTGAAGAGACGAGCCAGGCATTGGCATAACTATAGCTTATTGTGACAAGGATTTCACCCCGTTTGGGGATGAAGTCCTTGTTGTTGAATATAGGGAATTATTCATCCGGAAATAGATATTGTTGCTAATGAAGATGCAGTTTTGAGGAGGCTGAGTACATGTCGATGAAGGAAATATCCGCAGGGGGAGTCGTATACCGTAAGCAAGAAAATGGTCGGATTCAAGTACAGCTTATTACCGATCGTTACGGTAAAATATCATTTGCAAAAGGCAAAAGAGAAGGAAATGAGACGATAGACCAAACCGCTCTGCGTGAAATATTAGAGGAAACAGGAATCATCGGCAAAGTGGATTGTCTTATCGATATTATTGCTTACACATATTATCATCCCGAACGCGGGAAAGTAGATAAAGAGGTCCATTATTATCTTGTGGAAAGTGTAGGCGGCAGTTTAAGTCCGCAGGTCGAGGAGATTCGCAGTGTTGCTTGGTATGAACCGCTTGAAGCATGGGAAAAGCAGCAGAAATCCGGTTATGATAATAATGATTTTATTTTGGAGAAGGCTTTGATCAAGCTTGGTTTTGAATTATAGTGCAAGTTCAAAAAGTCAGGTTATCAGGACCGAGAAGGTTGGATGAAGCTAGGGCGTGAGGAGCGTACGTTTGAGTACGTGAGCACCGGAAGGCCCGGCTGAATTCAAGATTCGATGTCGAGTCTGCTTCATGATTTGCTTCGTCATGGGAAGATGATTTTTTGAACTTCCTCTAAAGTTTGGAATCTTTAGGTTCGATTCGTGTCCATAACGGTAAATAACATATTGGTAGTGCAATTAGTGAGCATATAACGTTAAACAGAGTCTGAGAATGGGCGATTTGAGCTGCCGGATCAGAGCTTATCCACGAAACGACTGCTGCAAGCTGGGAGATCATGGGCAGAAACAACAAAGCTCCACCTAGATTAAGTGTAATGTGAGACAATGCGACAAACTTGCCCGATTTTGATCCGCCTACGGAGGCAATGAGAGCAGTAACACAGGTTCCAACATTAGAACCGATGACCATGGCAATCCCTAATTCAATCGGCAATAGGCCTGTTCCGACGAGTCCCATAGTCATGGCTATAACAGCGGCGCTGCTATGAATAAGGGCAGTCAAGATGGCCCCGGCAATTGCTCCCCAAAAAAGGCTGTACCCTGCATGATCTAACAGCCACTTAATCATTCCGTGAGATTCTAAGGAAGGCCCGATCGACTGCATCCACGTTATTGCAATCATAATCATGCTGAATCCGGCAACGGCAAGGCTGCTGTATTGTATCGTTTTTAGCATGGTGACCCATCGCATGGAGTAGCGACGAGGAGATATTTCTCCAGTCATTATGGAAGCTGCCCAGAGAGTCAGCGAGACAGTTAATAAAGGTGCACCGTACTTTAAAATATTTAGTGCAATCAGCTCGGTTGTGAGCGTGGTACCAATATTTCCTCCGAGAATAATGCCCAACGTGCGGGAATAGCTTAGCAGTCCCGCGTTAACAAGTCCAATGGACATTACCGTGATAGCAGTGCTGCTTTGCAGAATGGCTGTTACAAATGCACTTGATAATAGTCCAGTCCAAGGGGTGCGGGTGGATGCCTCTAATATTTTGATCAAACGTGGTCCGGCCCAGGCATGAAGAGCAGCTTCCATCACTTTCATGCCAAACAAAAAGAGGGCGAATCCGAAGATTACAGGAATTATAATGTCTCGTAACATGAAGCAAACCCCTCCTTGATCGGGAAGTGTACAAGTTAATTTACATATATGCTGTATCAACCAGGTCCATGCAGACATGACCGGAAACTTGAGCCAAGATCATATTCGATAAAAAAAATGAGGAGTGAGAAGTAGTGGCATCCGTTATTTTACAACGTAGTAGAAAAAAGCGTCTGGAGCAAAGTCATCCTTGGGTGTTTAAGAATGAAATCGAGGGTGTGGAAGGAGATCCGGCCGCAGGAAGTTTAGTCCAAATTATGGATCATCGCCGTCGGTTTTTAGGGACTGGTTATTATAATCCGGCATCTCAAATTACTGTACGTCTTGTATCCTTTCTACCTCTTGAGGAAATGGACACGCCTTTCTTTGTTCAGAGATTCCGTGAATGTTTGAAGCATAGAGCACGATTTGTTCATGAGAATGCGTACCGCCTTGTATATGGCGAAGCTGATTTTTTGCCAGGTCTTATCGTGGATCGGTTTGATGACGTTATAGTTGTTCAACTGCTCACCCTTGGAATGGATCGGTGCAGAAAGTCTATCGTTGAGGCACTTGTAGAAGTTCTCCAGCCAACGGGAATATATGAGCGCAGTGATGTGTCGATACGTGAAATGGAAGGCTTGGAGCAGGTGAAGGGGATACTCTATGGTAATCCTTCGCGCTTTGTCACTGTTACCGAAAATGGCTTGAAGATTCAGGTTGATATCGAGCAGGGTCAAAAAACAGGTTATTTCTTTGATCAGCGCGAGAATCGTGCCTCGATTGAGCCGCTGATGACCGGATGGGGAGAGCGAAGCGGGATCATACTCCAGGAGCTTGCTGATGACGAGGGTAACAGTAGAATCGTTCCGGTAAATCGCAAAGGTAAGGAAGTGACATTCCCTTATTGGAATGGAGCAACCGTGCTGGAATGCTTCTCTCATACGGGCAGCTTTACTTTGCATGCATGTAAATATGGAGCAAAGAAGGTAACCTGTCTCGACATTTCTGAACATGCGATTGAGAGTGCTAAGATCAATGTTGGCCTAAATAGATTTGAGGAGCGAGTAGAGTTTGTCGTTGCCGATGCTTTCGAGTATCTTCGCAATCAAGTTAAAGGTCTGTCGGAGCGCGATGCAAGAGGAGCAAAGGATGCGAAGCCTGTGGACACTTCAGTACCGATGACGGCGGGAGGAGGGCGTACCTGGGATGTCGTGATTCTTGATCCGCCAGCATTTGCGAAAACGAAAGGTGCTGTAAAAGGCGCTGTTCGCGGATATAAGGATATCAATTTACACGGGATGAAGCTCGTTAATGAGGGTGGATATCTAGTTACGGCGAGCTGCTCTTACCATATGCGTCCTGATCTGTTTCTTGAGACGATTCAAGATGCTGCCGCTGATGCAGGCAAAGTGCTTCGTCTGGTGGAATGGAGAGCAGCGGGCAAGGATCACCCGCAAATCCTTGGCGTCGATGAGGGGCATTATTTGAAGTTTGCAGTGTTTGAAGTTCGAAGCAAAAACTTCTAAATTCACTAAGCACACACATGACTCTGTTTGTTTGAAAAGACTGTGGTAGTGATGAGTGTATTTGCACATTACTAATCTCTTGTAGGAAATAGCTGCAAAAATACATCTTTTTATGCTTTTGTGTGTTCGTTGAATAAATTACCTGCAAAAGTACATCTTTTTCTTGTCCTCGCTCCACTGTTGGACCGATCAGCTCAGAAAAACTGTATTTTTGCAGGATTTCATTAAGATTAGCAAATTTTTCTGTTAAAAACTGCACTTTTGCAGTTTTACTTGGTCATGGTTCGAAGGTCTGTCCTAATAGTCACCTGAGGGTGTTGTGGGCAGACTTTTTCTATTATGTAGATTATAGCAACCTAATAAATATTGGGAACGTGTATTCTTATTGCATATGATATACTGGGTAATAATGAATTTGTTCAAGAGGACACATCGTATATGCGTTAGGAGGCAGCTGTAATGTCACTTCAGTTCATCATTGGCCGTTCTGGCAGCGGCAAGAGCAGCTTAATATTAGAAGAAATCAAGGCAAAATTAAAAGAGGACCCTACAGGCTCCCCGCTTATTTTACTTGCGCCTGAACAGGGAACTTTCCAGCTTGAGAGGGGCATCGTCCAGACGTCCGGGATTCGTGGAACTGTTCGAGCTCAGGTGCTGGGTTTTCGGCGTTTAGCGCTTCGGGTTATGCAGGAGACTGGAGGCTCAGCTCTTGTGCCTATAAGTGAAGAAGGCAAGAAAATGCTGCTGTACAAAATTATTAGACGCCGCAAGGGTGAATTGAAGCTGTATGGGACTGCCAGTGAACAACTTGGACTCATAGACCGGATTAACACATTGTATACGGAAATGAAAAAATATAATGCTGATTTCAATGAGCTGGACGGCCATCTTCGTTTGCTGGAAAGCTCCTCTGGTGAATCCCCTCTTCTGAAGGACAAGCTGCACGATTTGAATGTAATTTACCGTGAATTTGATGATGAGCTTTCTAGGCTGTACATAGATGCTGAGGATCATGTCATTAAGCTTGCTGAAGGAGCGCCTCATTGTAATTATTTGCAGGGAGCCGAAATGTGGATCGATGGATTTCATTCCTTTACACCTCAGGAGTATTCCGCTCTCGGTGCACTTCTTCAGACTGTATCTAAAATAACTGTGTCCCTTACACTGGATCGTCCTTATGATGACGGGATTGCTCCACATGAGCTGAATCTGTTCCACCCTACTGCAATGACCTATCTCAAGCTTAAAGAACTCGCAGAGTCCCTTAGCATTGAAGTGGAGCCATCCAAATGGCTTAATGAACGCCCATTTCCCAGATTTCAAAGAAGTGAGACCCTGTCCTATTTGGAGTCTGCATATGAGCGCCGTACACCGTGGAAGCAAAGCACACCCCCGGCGGATATCAGTCAGTCATTATCCTTACATGCTGCAGGAAGCAGGAGGACTGAGGTAGAAGGTGTCGCTCGCGAGATGGTCAAGCTTGTACGCGATAATGGTTCGCGATGGCGCGATTTGGCTTTGTTTGTAAGAAATTTAGATGACTATGAACATGTAATTACTCCGATTTTTCAAGACTACGGCATTCCTTTTTTCATGGACCAAAAAAGGGATGTTCTACATCATCCATTGATTGAACTGATTCGTGGCGCATTGGATGTCGTTGCGAAGTTTTGGAGATATGACGATGTATTTCGCTGTGTGAAGAGTGGATTTTTGCTTCCGGTGAACGGTAATTTGACACGTGATGATATGGACATGCTTGAAAATTATGTGCTGGCGTGTGGGATACAGGGTTATCGTTGGCGGGATGAACGGGCTTGGAGCCATATTCCGAGCCTATCCCTTGAAGTAGATGATGACAAACGTCCGGCTAAAAGGCTCGAGGTGCTCCAATCCTTAGAAAAGTGTCGTGACGTTGTGACAGGGCCACTTGGTGCATTTGAGGATCGTCTGAAAAAATCAAAGACTGCACGCGAGATGTGTGAAGCGGTATATTATTTGCTTGTAGATATTGAGGCGCCGCAGCAATTGGATCTGTTGGCTCATCGTGCAGTACAGCAAGGCGATCCGGAGCAAGCGATGGAGCATCGCCAGCTATGGAACGCCATTCTAAGTCTGCTGGATCAAATCGTCGAAATGATGGGCGAAGAGATGTTATCAAAAGAAGTGTTTACAGGTATATTGGAAACCGGACTCAAGGATTTAAAACTAGCTCTTGTTCCTCCCGCGATAGATCAGGTGCTTGTCGGAAGTATTGATCGGACACGCATTCGTGATGTAAAACATCTATTCCTGCTAGGAATTAACGAAGGCATCATGCCGGCTAACCTGCAGGAAGAAGGTGTGCTTAGTGATCAGGAGCGCATGCGTCTTAGTGAAATTGGCCTGGAGCTGGCTCCGGGAATGACTAGAAGGCTGCTTGACGAGAGATTTTTAATATACCGAGCGCTATCCGCTGCTAGCGACTCCTTATGGCTAAGTTATCCCGTAGCTGATGATGAGGGGAAGACTCTGCTCCCTTCAGAAGTTATTCGACATATGAGAACTATTTTTACCGGACATTTGCCTGAGGTTCGCATTAACGATGAACCCAGGATTGATGAAGGGACTGAGGTTCAGCTTGATTATGTGAACAGTCCTGTACCGACTCTGTCCCGTCTGATTTCTCAGCTTCGCCTCTGGAAAACGGGTCAAGAAATATCACCGATCTGGTGGAGTGCGTTGAATTGGTACAGAAATCAGCCGGAATGGTCTGGTATTCTATCATCGCTTCTCGGATCGCTGGACTATCGCAATCGGGTTCATGGACTGAGTCCGATAACGAGTCGGAAACTATATGGCTCCAGACTTCGGACAAGCGTCTCTAGAATGGAACGATTCTCAGCATGTCCGTTCTCCCATTTTGCTTCACATGGTCTCAAGTTGAAGGAGCGTCAAATGTACCGTCTGAAAGCACCTGATATTGGACAGCTATTCCATGCTGCACTCAGTCAGATGGCAATGACCTTCAAAGAGCAGAATCGAAGCTGGGGCAGCCTGACCACAGAGGAATGTCTTCTGGAAGCTAGCGAAGCGGTAGACAAGCTCGCTCCTAAGCTTCAGGGGGAAATTTTACTTAGTTCACATCGTTATGGATATATTTCTCGTAAATTAAAAAATATCGTTGGACGAGCTTCCGTAATTCTGGGGGAACAGTCACGGCGGGGGAGCTTTGAACCAGTAGGATTAGAGCTGGATTTTGGTCCCGGTCGTCTGCTGCCATCTCTTACCTTTGAGCTGCCTAACGGCTGCGTCATGGAAATTGTCGGACGGATTGATAGAGTGGATATGGCACAGGGTGAAGATGGTCTATTGCTGCGTGTGATTGATTACAAATCCAGCCAGACCGATCTGAAGCTGCATGAAGTGTATTATGGATTATCGCTGCAAATGCTGACTTACCTGGATGTGCTGATTTCGTCTGCCGAGAAGTGGCTGGGTCAGCCTGCACTACCAGCGGGTACTCTATATTTTCATGTGCATTACCCACTGCTTCAGAGCAGTAACGGAATGACTTTGGAGCAAGCTCAGCTGGAGATGCTGAAACGCTTCAAAATGAAAGGTTTGCTCTTGGCGGATCGTGATGTGATTGCAAAAATGGATGGGCAGCTCGAACGGGGATACTCTGACATTTTACCGGTAGCCGTAAAGGCAGATGGCGGGTTTTATAGCAGCGCATCAGTGGCGACATCAGAGCAATGGGATACACTGCTATCCTCGGTTCGTCATGTCATAACGGAGATTGGAACACGAATTACTGATGGGGATGTAGATATAGCGCCATACCGTCTCGGAACAGAAACCGCATGTACTCATTGCGTTTATAGACCGGTCTGTCGTTTTGATGAGACGTTGGATGGAAGCAGCTATCATGTGCTCAGTAAGCCGGGTAAGGACAAGGTATGGGAGCTGCTGCAAGGCATGGAAGAAAGGAGTGAAGCATAAGTGACAGCCAAAATAGCGACGATACCCAAACCTCCGGGGAGTTATTGGAGCGATGACCAATGGAAAGCGATCAGTCTTACCGGAGGAGATATTCTTGTAGCGGCCGCCGCAGGTTCAGGCAAAACAGCGGTTCTGGTAGAACGCATTATTCGTAAGCTGTCATCTGCTGATACTCCGCTTAGTGTAGATAGACTGCTTGTTGCAACCTTCACGAAAGCTGCAGCTTCTGAAATGAGACAGCGTATTCGCGAAGCACTGGAGAAGGAACTGGAGCGTGATCCCAGCAGTGAACACCTCGCACGTCAGCTCGCTATGCTTGGCCGTGCTTCGATTACGACGCTGCACTCTTTTTGCATGGAAGTGATACAGCGGTATTACACTCTGATTCCGTTAGATCCTGGATTTCGGATCGCTTCAGAGAGTGAAACGGCTCTGCTGCGTCAGGAAGTGCTGGAGCAATTGTTCGAGGAGAAATATGCTGACGAATCCGAAGGTAAAGAAGATGGCAAAAGATTTGTTGCATTAGTTGATTGGTTTGGTGGTGAGAGGAACGATGATGCGGTTTTTGTGCTGGTACAGAAGCTGTATGATTTTTCGCGAAGTCATTCATGGCCAGAGCATTGGCTGAGTCAGGCTGCCTCCGCATTTTTGTCACCAGATATTGATGCTCTAGAGAAAAGTCAGTGGGTTATCAGCATCTTGAAAGATACGAAGATAGCGCTGGACGGTGTTGCAGATTTACTGCGCCAAGGAATTGATATTGCTGGATCACCGGGTGGCCCGGGACCATATGTCGTAACGCTGGAGGAAGATTTGAGCCTTGTTGATACGCTGCGGTCAGCAGTAGGGTCAGGGGCATGGTCGGGTCTGTATGATATTTTCCAAAATGTGTCATTCGGTAAATTGAAGCCATGCAAAAAGGATCAAACTGATCCTGCGCTGCAGGAACGGGTAAAAGGACTGCGGGATGAAGCCAAAAAAATGGTGACAGAGCTTCGCACACAGTTATATGGACGTAAAGCCGAAGAATTTCTTGAGGAGCTTCATAAAGCGGCTCCTGTCATGGAGGAATTGTCTAAGCTTATTACTGCGTTCAGTCAGCGTTATCAGCAGGAAAAGATGAATAAAGGCTGGTTGGATTTTTCCGATCTAGAGCATTATTGTTTGCAAATATTGCGTCATCCTGATTCTAGTCCTGATCATATTATTCCTTCGGATGCGGCGATGGAGTATCAGGCTCAGTATGATGAGGTTCTGCTGGATGAATATCAGGATACCAACACAGTACAAGAGGATATTGTCCGCTTGATCTCACGCGGAGCTCCTATGTCAGGCAATAGCAATAGCATAGGCAACCGCTTTATGGTAGGGGATGTGAAGCAAAGTATATATCGATTTCGATTGGCTGAGCCGGGATTGTTCCTGGACAAATATCGGAGTTACGGAGAGGATTTTGACGGAATAGGTCTTCGAATTGATCTGGCTCGCAATTTCCGCAGCAGAAGAGAAGTTGTGGATGCTGTGAATTTGCTGTTTCGTCAAATTATGAATGAAGGCGTAGCTGAAATTTCTTATGATCTTCGTGCTGAGCTAGTGTACGGAGAAGGCTTTCCGGAAAATACGACCCATCAGGATTATCGTCCTGAACTGCTGCTTATTGATCGTAATGGTGATAACTTATCCTTTGCAGAAGATGGTGACATTACGAATACAACTGCTTCCGAAGTGAATGGCGAAGAGGGCGACTCGGATGAAGAGGTTGTAGAGCTTGAAGCAGTTCGGTTAGAGGCGAGAGCGATCGCCGCTCGAATCAATGAATTGACTGGCGGAGGCGATCAGCCGCCGTTGATGATCTATGACAAGCATGAGAAGGTGATGCGAGCTGTTGAGTACAAGGATATGGTCATTTTGCTGCGTTCCACGTTGTCATGGGCTCCCATTTTTATTGAAGAGCTTCGTCTTGAGGGTGTTCCGGCATTCGGTGAACTAAGTCAGGGCTATTTTCAGGCTTCTGAAGTAGAGACCATGTTATCCCTTCTGCAAATTATCGATAATCCGCTTCAGGATATCCCACTGGCAGCAGTTTTGCGCTCTCCGCTCTACGGTCTCACTGAAGAGGAACTCGCGGAGATCAGACTGTCCATTGGTGGAGGAAGCTACTATGAGGCGTTATTAGCTGCGCTTGCTATTGAAGCCAATAAATCCGATGCTCCAAGTGCTGAAGCTGCAGCTAACGCTGTTAACCTTGCTGAGAATCTGAAGCTCAAATTAGAGCACTTCCTGGCCCAATTGAATACGTGGCGTAATATGGCCAGGGATGGAGAGCTAAGCAGTTTGATTTGGAGCATTTACCGTGAAACCGGATATCTGGATTGGGTTGGCGGATTGCCTGGCGGGCCTCAGCGTCAAGGAAATCTAAGAGCACTGCATGATCGGGCGAGACAATATGAAATGACGACTTCATCCAGGGGACTGTTTCGCTTTTTAAGATATATCGGAAGATTGCGGGAAAACGGCGGTGACTTGGGTGCGGCTCCAGCTGCTGGAGAACAAGGGGATGCCGTCAAAATTATGACGATTCATAAGAGTAAAGGGCTGGAGTTCCCTGTAGTATTTGTGGCAGGCCTCTCTAAAATGTTCAATCGTCAGGACCTCAATGCAGCTTTCCTGATGCACAAGGAGATGGGATTTGGGCCAAAATTTGTGGACGGTGATCTCCGTGTCAGTTATCCTACACTGCCGAATTTGGCTATTCGACGCCGTGCGCAAATGGAGCTGCTGGCCGAGGAAATGCGTGTGCTCTATGTGGCATTAACACGACCCAAAGACAAGCTGATATTAATATCATCGGTAAAAGATTTGGCCAAATCGGTTGAAGCTTGGAGCGGAGCGCTTGAAATCAAAGAAGAGCAGCTGCCGGATTATATTTTAGCTAGAGGTCGGTGTTATCTGGACTGGATTGGTCCTTCCTTGATTCGACATCCTGCTGCTAGTGAGCTTCGACGTTTTGGTGGACTACCGGATACTTCCTCACCTGTCCTTTCAGATCGAGCATCTGATTGGGGCATCCGTTATGTGAGTGCTAGAGATATTGTGCAGGCTGGGACAGGGGCCGCGGAAGCGGCTGCGACGAATGAGTCCTCTATGGTGGATGCTGCCAAGCT
The DNA here is from genome assembly GCF_900102215.1 of Fontibacillus panacisegetis. Classification (GTDB taxonomy): domain Bacteria; phylum Bacillota; class Bacilli; order Paenibacillales; family Paenibacillaceae; genus Fontibacillus; species Fontibacillus panacisegetis. The sequence continues at coordinate 119,283 of NZ_FNBG01000002.1, read as the reverse complement.
GAAAGCGATGATCTCAGGGGGAGCTATTGTAACGGATTCAGGAGCAAATGGAGCAGCTCTTGAACTGGAAAAGCAGGTTAACGACAAGCTGGGCTGGTCATATCCACATTCTGAAGCAACCAGCATTTCGGCAAAAACGTCTGTTACGGAGATGAAGTCAGTGTTGGCTCAAATGGATGAGCAAGCTGCCGATTTGTTCGAAGTGCAGGAGCTGAGATATGAAAAAGAGATAGCGGATGATGAGATCGAATTCAAGCTGCATTTGCGCCGTCCACGGTTTATGGAGCAGTCCAAATTGACGCCTACTGAGCGGGGGACAGCTTATCACACCTTGATGCAGCATTTGCCGCTGAATGAAAGTACGGATGAAGATATAGTTCACATTACGCTTCAGCGTTTAAGAGAACTTCATATTATGACTGAGGAGCAGACCGCAGCTATTAATGCTAATCGAATCGCCGATTTTTTGCGTGGACCTATTGGGGATTTGTTGCGACGAGCGGATTGGATCAAAAGAGAAATGCCGTTCTCTTACGGTTTGCCTGCTACGAATGCATACCCGCAACTCGTGCAATCAGAGCAGCTTGATCAGGAAACCGTACTTATTCAGGGGATCGTGGATTGTCTGTTCTTTGTGGACGGTAAGCAATATTTGCTGGATTATAAGAGCGACCGGGTTCATCCGCATATGGGCGGTATTTCTGCACTGACGGAAACATACCGTTTTCAGTTGGAATTATACGCTACAGCAGTGGAAGATATAACAGGTGTGCCTGTTGAAGAGAAATGGCTGTATTTCATTGATAGCGGGGATGCTGTGAAGCTGTAAAAACACTTGGAAATGGACTCGTAACAAAAAAAGGTTAATAAAAATAACGGCTAACGGCTAGGTGAACGATATAGGGGGAGTAGGTCAATGCGTATTTTGCATACGGGCGACTGGCATTTAGGGCGTACGCTTGAAGGGAGAAGCCGACTGGCGGAGCAGGAACAGTTTTTGGACGAGCTGGTTGTCATGGCGGATGCTGAGAAGGTTGACGTTATTATGATGGCTGGGGACGTATATGACAGCGTCAATCCTCCGGCTGCGGCAGAATCGATGTTCTATGAGGCGGCAGCGAGACTTGCTGAAAACGGACGCCAGCTTGTCGTTATTTCCGGCAATCATGATCAGCCGGAACGAATCGCAGCAGTATCGCCGTTGGTTGCTAGACGCGGGATAACGCTTGTAGGATTGCCTTTGCCTGAGGCAGTCCAGCTTCATGCTCCCCGGACCAATGAGAGGGCAGTCATCGCCGCTTTGCCGTATCCGTCAGAAGCGCGGCTTGCGGAACTGCTGGCAGGAGACGGTGATGAAAGTGAGCTTCGCCTCGCGTACAGTGCTAAAGTTGGTAAGCTGATGAGACAGCTTGGAAGTGCGTTCGGGCCCGATTCTATTAATTTGGCAATGAGCCATATCTATGTGCTGGGCGGAGTAGAAAGCGATTCCGAGCGCCCTATCCAAGTGGGCGGCGCATATACTGTTGATCCATCAGCTCTTGACATCGGAGCGCAATACACGGCGCTGGGACATTTGCATCGTCCCCAAGCAGTCAAAGGAAAGGGGTTAATGCGCTATAGCGGTTCTCCGCTTGCCTACAGCTTCTCAGAAGCAGGACAGACCAAATCCGTTATGCTTCTGGACATAGCCCCTGGGAAAGAGCCCTTTACGCAGGAGCTCTATTTGTCGAGCGGCAGGCCATTGGTTCGTTGGAGCTGTCGGGGCGGACTTGAGGAAGCGAGACGGTGGCTGGACGAAGGTAGAGATCGGAATGCATTTATTGATTTGGAGCTTAGCCTGAATGAGGCTATGTCTCTTGGAGATATCCAGAGTCTGCGCAAAGCGCATGAAGGAATCGTTCACATCAGACCGATATATCCGGGTCGTGAATCCCGAGAAGAAGTAGCAGCTTCACGTGCGCAAATGCCGGTACATGAGTTGTTTCGCAGGTTTTATCAGCAGCAGAGCGGTGGGGCTGAACCGGAAGGGGAATTGGTTGAGCTGTTTATGTCACTTGTTGCCGAGGAAGAAGGACACGGAGAGGAGGTGGAATAGTTGAAGCCGATATCCTTGAAATTATCAGGTCTGCAGAGTTATCGGGAGATGCAGGAAATTGATTTTACGGCATTGTGCGATACAGGACTATTCGGGATTTTTGGACCGACGGGAAGCGGAAAATCCACTATCCTGGATGCTATAACATTAGCTATGTACGGGAAAGTAGGACGCGCTTTTGGCGGTACACAAGGTATAATGAATCATTCGGAAGATGCGTTATTCGTCTCTTTCACATTTGAATTATCGTCGGCAAATGGGTCTGAGCGGTATCGGGTCGAACGGCGTTTCAAGAGGCAAAATGAGCTATCCGTGAGCAATACAATCAGCAGGTTTATAGAGATTACTTCGGAGCGAGAAATCGTATTAGCGGATAAGCTGGCGGATGTAACGCGATGCGTTGAAGAGAAAATTGGGCTTAAGATGGATGATTTCACACGGGCAGTTGTGCTCCCGCAAGGAAAATTCGCAGAGTTCCTTTCTCTTAAGGGGGCGGAACGGAGACAGATGCTTCAGCGCTTATTCCACCTTGAAAAATACGGTGATTTACTAGCTCAGAAACTATCTCGCAGAGTGAAAGAATCGGATCAGAAGCTGAAGGAATTGGCGGCTGAGCAGCAGGGTTTGGGAAATGCCTCTGAAGAGGCATTGCAAGCTGCTGAACATGCAATGAAGACGGCGGCTGTACTAGCTAATTCACGTCGAGATGAGCTGGGTGAAGCTGAGAAGAAGGTCGAGGGGCTTGCAAAGGTACGTGAGCTTGCGATGGAGCGTGGACAGCGCTCAGTACAACTGACTGAACTTAAAGAACAGGACGGAACGATCGCACAGCTTGAAGCAAAACTGGTTCATTCAGCCGCAGCGGAGGCTATCCGGCCTGCCTTGACCTCTTGGAAGGAAGCGCGTCAACTTTCGATGCAGCGACAAGAGGCGGCTGTGTATGCCCGTAAAGCGTCAGAAGCTGCCACAGAGGAAGCGGTAAGTGCTACAGAGGCATTGGCTGCTGCTACTTCTGCACTGAGCTTGGAAGAACCGGGCTTACTCATAAGGATCAATCAATTAGAGCAGGCGGTTCTGCTTCAATCGGAATGCAATAGCCTGTTGGAGGAACTGAATCAGCTTCGGGCATCACAGGAATCCTCTGGGGTGAAACGGCAATCGGTTGCTGATGAAATACAGAAGGAAGAGCAACTGCTAGCCAAAGCTCAGGGGCGCCAGCGGGAGCTTGAAAAGCTGTTGAAAGATTGTGAGGTTAAAGCTTCTGAACGCCAAAGTATTCAAGCCGCTGCCGGGCTTGGAAAAGAATTGATCAGAGCACAAGAGCAACTGGCTAAAGCTGAAGCAGAGGAAATAGAACTGCGCGGAAAAATGGAGAGCTCCGTGAAGCTTTTGCATGGGATCGCGTTGGAAGAGAATACCGTCAAGGATAGATGTGTTGATTTAGCTAAGCTCGCACTTGATAATGCACTGCAATTGAACGAACTTGATTTTATCCTCGCCAATCATATGAATACGATTGCTAATGCAGAGTCTCAGCTGCGCACATGGGTGAAAGAGAGTGAACAAAGTGTCTGGCTCTCGCGTTTGGCAGAGCAATTGCAGAAAGGGCAGCCTTGTCCTGTGTGCGGCTCGGAGCATCATCCAATACATGAAGCACATGGTCAAGGACAGGAGATACTTAATGTCGGTGATCGTTTCAAGCAATTAGAGCAATTATCTGCATTACTTGCGACAGTTAAAGAACTGAACTTTTCAGTATCTCGTGATATGGAAATTTCACGCTCTGTTATAGAACAGCTTAATGATTCGAATGCTTTGAATTGTAAGAACGATAGCTTGGATAAAATTTCATTTCATTCTAATCAAGAGTCTGCAGCTTCTTTACAAATCGACATGAGCTATGAAGTGCTTGAAATATCTAAGCTTCATGGTGCTGTTCAGACGCTTGCGGAGCAGCATGCCCTACTTAGACCGCAATTGGAAGGTTTACAGAAGGAAGCAAGAACGTTTATAGCCCGGTTGAATGAGCTGCAGCCACGACTTGCTGCGGTACGTACAGAGGCAGCGGGAGCAGAAGAATTTTTTAAACAAGCTGCAGAGAGGTCTACTAATTGCCGGGAGGAGCTAAGAGATAAAGAGAAAGAATGGAATGCCGAGCATTCGGGCATCTCTGTTGAAGCTGTGGCTGGACTTCTAGAGCAAATCGTTGAAAAGGATCGGAAGGCAGAGGATATTAAACAACGCTTAGCATTAAGTGTGCCTTTTATTGAGGAGAAGAATTTAAGGCTGTCTCAGCTTGGAAAAGATTTAATTGAGCTCGATAAGGAATTGCTGCAGCGGGAAGGACAGGAGCAAGGTAAACAGTCTCTGTATCAAGAAAAACATAGTCGCCTGTCATCTTGGATTGGAGAGGATTCAGTAGATAAGCTGTTGCCTGAGGCCACTCAACGATTAGCAATGCTCAGGAAACAGGTTGAGGAATGCCAAAACCGACAAGCTATTGCTGCTGCATCCAGTAATCATGCTGCTCAAAGTAACGCTCTTGCCTTGCAGGCTGATGCTTCTGCAAGGGAACAGGAAGAAAAGCTGCACAAGCGGTGGTTGGAAGAGCTGGAAGTCTCACCTTTTCAAAATGAGGCAGAAGCTACGGATTCATTTGTTGCTGCTGAACTTGCGAACGAATATGCCCTAACGATTAAAAATCACCGGGATCGTGAACGAGAGCTGGAGATCAACCTGCGGGAGCTGGACGACAAGCTCGCAGGCAGAATCGTAACAGAAGAAGAGTGGGAAGATGGTACTTTAGCTCTGAATAATGCGAAGTCCATGCTCGAAGAAGCATTACAATTTAAGGCACGTGCTGAACGTGATCTGGAGGACCTGATGACAAGACATGTTCGTTGGAAAGATCTGGAACAGCAGCGGCTTAATCTTGCACGTGAATTTGATTTGCTAGGAAAACTTCAATCCTCATTGCGGGGCAATGCTTTTGTTGAATACGTCGCAGAAGAACAACTTCTGCACGTCAGTCACGCGGCCTCACAGCGTTTGCGTAACTTGACGAAGCAGCGTTATTCGCTTGAAATTGATTCAGGTGGAGGTTTTGTCATCTGTGACGATGCTAATGGGGGTGTGAAACGTCCTGTAGCTACATTATCAGGCGGGGAGACCTTCCTTACATCGCTGGCGTTAGCACTGGCTTTATCAGCCCAAATTCAGTTAAGAGGACAATATCCGCTTCAGTTCTTTTTCCTGGACGAAGGTTTCGGTACATTGGACCCAGAGCTTCTGGATACCGTGATCACGTCACTGGAGCATCTGCATGACGATCATCTTTCGGTAGGTATCATTTCCCATGTAGCCGAGCTCCGTTCTCGTCTAGCGCGTAAACTCATCGTTATTCCTGCGGAGAGTGGAGGAGAGGGCTCTAGGGTCATAGTTGAAAATATTTAATAACCTCTCACTAAGTGATGCATATCACAGATACAGTATCACCCTGCTGTTATACTACAGTTAGCCGACATCAATCTTGCAAGCACCCCGGCGGACGTATTGGTACAGAAAAGTTTCGGTACAATACGTCCGTGCGATCAGTGAAGCTCCTTGAGCTAGCTGGGTGCTTCTTTTTTTTGCATTTTTTCGGTATGATTGTGAAGAATGACTATATACGTACCAGGAGGGATACAGTTGGATAACTGTCTGTTTTGTAAAATTGTCGAAGGAACCATTCCATCGAATAAAGTGTACGAAGATGACCGTTTTTTGGTCTTTCATGATATTCAGCCTGCAGCTCCGGTTCATGTGCTGATTATTCCGAAGAAGCATATTTCTTCGATGAATGAGGTTGAGATGGAGGATTTTGCATTGATCGGCGAGCTTCACAAAGTGGCTCAGGAAGTAGCTGAAAAGCTTGGAATTGCCCAGTCTGGATACCGCTTGATCAATAACTGCGGTAAGGACGGCGAACAAACTGTGCATCATCTGCATTATCATCTTCTTGGAGGAGCTAAATTGGGTGCATTGGTACAAGGTTCCAATTCCCATGCATAATATATGATTCAGAATATATAAATAAGGGTTGTCAGGTTGACACCCTATTTATTTTTCCCCTATAATGAAGATTGATGAACCGTGTTATGCTCTTGGACGGTCTGGTCGGAGGGAGGGAAAACTGGTGTCTGAAACTAAAGTTCGCAAAAACGAGACAATTGATGCTGCACTTCGTCGCTTTAAACGTTCCATTGCAAAAGATGGCGTATTGGCTGAGGTGAAGAAACGCAAGCATTATGAAAAGCCAAGCGTAAAGCGCAAGAAAAAGTCTGAGGCTGCTCGTAAGAGAAAGTTTTAGGAGGATTATGCTACCATGAATCTTAGCGAGCGATTGAACGAAGATATGAAGCAGGCGATGAAGAGTCAAGACAAGTTCAAACTCTCCACCATTCGAATGATTCGTGCTACGATTAAGAATCTTGAGATAGATTTGAAAAGAACTTTGAACGATAATGAAGTGCTTGATATCCTAAGTCGTGAAATCAAACAGCGCAAAGATGCCCTCCAAGAATTTGAAAAAGCGGGTCGTGAAGATCTTGCCTCAAATGCTAAAGCGGAAGCGGAAATCATTGCCGGGTACTTACCCGAACAGCTGACCGAAGAAGAAATTAAAGTCATTGTACAGCAGACCATCCAGGAAACCGGTGCTTCTTCGAAAGCCGATATCGGGAAAGTGATGAGCGCCTTGATGCCCAAGGTTAAAGGACGGGCGGACGGTAAGCTTGTAAATCAGGCAGTGCAACAGCAACTGCAATAGCTCAAGCAGATTAACACCTTCTACATTTGTAGAGGGTGTTTTTTCTGTTTCTCATAAAATCCATTCCTTACGCATAATTTGTACAGTAGAGGAAGGAGGATTGCCTCATTATGAGCCGATTTGTCCGTAAATTTCGGAAATGGACGGTCGACGCACTCGACCTGCCGAAGGACCTCGTATTCGATTTGCCCAGGCTCACCCTGATCGGAGGTAAGCAGCTTTACATAGAGAACCACCGGGGTGTGGTCCACTTCTCTCCTGAATCATTGCATCTGGAGCTCAATAAGGGCTATCTGGAAGTAGAAGGAAGTGGACTGGTGATCAAGGAGATTATGCCTGAAGAGGTTGTCATAGAAGGACGCATTGATGGCATCAAATATCGAGGAACGGAGGAATAAGTGTGAAATTACCGTCGTTGTCCCAGATGCGTGGTGTTGTCACCATCGTCGTTAGAGGAGAAGGTATTAAACGTCTTATTAATGAACTGGCGAGGCAAGGTGTTGAGATATGGGACCTGAAACCATTGACTGATGGGAAAATGGAAATGAATATTCGAGTAACGGACTTTCTTCAGTTGCGTCCGTTATTAAAGCGGACAGGCTGCAGAGTCAAGGTGAAAAAACGGTATGGAATGCCTTTTGTAATGATGAGATTATGGGGCAGAAAATGGTTTGTTTTTGGCTTTACTGTGTTTATCGTCATTATTTTTTGTTTATCTTCTTTGGTATGGGATGTTAAGGTAGTTGGCAACGAAAAAATTGCCTCTGAGGATGTATTAAGCGCCGCACGGCAAGAAGGGATATATCCTTTTCAGTGGATTTTTCGTCTTCCTGAGCAAGACAAGCTGTCTGCCAATTTAACTCGTAATTTGCCCGGAACGTCATGGGTAGGCGTCTCTCGAACTGGCACACAAATTACAATACAAGTTGTGGAAGCGGCTGAACCAGTAAAAAAACTGATGAATCCTCGTCACCTTGTAAGCAAATCGGATGGCATCGTCTCATATATTTATGCTGAAAGAGGTCAACCTGAGGTCAAAAAAAATGATCGGGTGAGAAAAGGACAAATTCTGATTTCAGGTATTCAGGGTAACAAAATCGTAGTATCTAAAGGTGAAGTTCGTGGTAATGTATGGCATGAGTACAATATTGAGGTTCCACTCGTTCGAAAGCAAAAAATATATACCGGGGAAAAGAAGCAAAGAGGATATTTGTTTTTTGGAAATACAGCTATTCAGTTGACAGGCTATGGTAAAGTCACTTTTGAAAAATCACAAACCTTGACGGAGATAGATCCGTTAACATGGAGAAGCATGAAGCTTCCGATCGGCTGGATGAGTGAAAAAGTGCTGGAGACGACAGAGATCGAGCTGAAATTATCAGAGGATGAAGCGATGAAATCCGGGCTGGAGCGAGCAAAACGTGATATTATAGCTAAAAATGGACGTACAAGTGTAATTCTGGAACAAAAAATTTTGCATGAGAAGACAGACAATGGTAAAGTTTATATGAAAGTGCTTTTTGAAGTAGAACAAAACATAGCGGAAGAACTTCCAATAGTACACAATCAAGGAGAATGAGGACATTTGTCACAACAACTTGTCACGATTAAAATAAGTCTTCAAAATGCGTCTGAGGGTCTGGCGTTGTTTGGGCCCCAGGACATTTTTTTAAAATTGATTGAAGAAAATTTAGAGACCGGAATTGCTCTGAGAGAATCTGAAATCTCGATTCGTGGAGAGCACAGGGAAGTGGAGAAGGTTCAGCAATTATTTGAGGTGCTGCTGGAGCTGATCCGTAACGGCTACATACTTACTGAAAGAGATGTCCTGTACGCGATAGATCTGGCTAAAGATTTTCGGGCTGACCAGCTACTTGATTTATATAAGGGTGAGATTGCGGTTACTTTTCGAGGTAAGCCGATCCGGGTCAAGACCATTGGGCAGAAGCATTATGTTACGACGATCAAAAAAAGGGATATCGTATTCGGGATTGGACCTGCTGGTACAGGGAAAACATACCTTGCAGTCGTTCTTGCTATTTCGGCGCTTAAGGAAGGTTCGGTCAAAAGAATTATTTTGACACGTCCTGCGGTTGAAGCTGGCGAAAGCCTCGGATTTCTCCCGGGTGATTTACAGGAGAAGGTCGATCCTTATCTGCGGCCATTGTATGATGCGTTGTATGATGTTATGGGGCCTGAACAGACGGCGAAAGCTCTGGAGCGCGGGTTGATCGAGATCGCACCGCTTGCCTATATGCGGGGACGTACTCTTGACGATTCGTTTATTATTTTAGATGAAGCACAGAACACGACACCAGAACAAATGAAGATGTTCCTTACGCGTCTTGGCTTTGGATCAAAAATGGTCATTACAGGCGATGTAACGCAAATCGATTTGCCGAAGGGCAAAAAATCAGGATTAATCGAGGCTAAAAAAATTCTTCAAGGCATTGAGGAAATTGGATTTGTTCAATTTGCAGAATCCGATGTCGTGAGACATTCCTTGGTTCAGAAAATTATTGTTGCTTATGACCGTGCTGCGGACTCTCAGAGTTAAAGTTTGGAGGCTGTAATATTACGGGAGGGCTGTCTCTATGACTACAAACGAACAGCAAAAAAAGGACACGCTACATTCCAAAACATCAGGCTGGAAACATAGCAAAACAGTGCGTTATTCACTATTTGTGCTGTTGATTGCTATGCTCTATTTCAGTATGGCTTCAAAGCTGTTGCCTGAAACTTACGATATCGCTGTAGGTCTTCCAAGTGACAAAGAGATTTTGGCGCCAATGGAAATTCCAAATACGAAGGAAACCTTGAAAGCGCAGGAAGAAGCGGCGGAGAAGGTCGGACAAGTCTACACGATTCTTCCGTTGCGCAATGAGGCGCTTGTCTCGCAAATGCTGGATCGGATTTTTAGATTGAATCAGGATGATCAGGTGTCTGTAGAGGATAAAATTAATATTTACCGTGAAGAACTTCCTCAGAAGGTTAATGATCATATTCAAAATTTTATTAAAAACAACCGTAGCTCTGCAACGTATTCAACGACACTGTTTAACGAGGTAACTTCAAAAATAGTGGAGCAGCGTTATCAAATTGCGGAGGAAACGTTCATTAAAATTCCTCGTCTGACATCGGATGATATCAATGAGATGAAGCCGGTAGCAGCGGATATTGTTGCACGTCTTACCACTGACCAAATTATAGATGCACAGACGGCTCGCGCCAAAGTGGCTGAAATGGTCAGCACTAGTTCACTTAGCAAACGTATTTCACGTGAGGTCGTTCAAGAGCTTGCTCGTCTCGCTATTACAGCGAATAAATTTTATGATGAGGAAGCAACCAAGACAGCGAAGGTCGATGCCCGTGAAAATACGCCGACAGTGTACATTAAGCAGGGTGATGTACTGGTCGAGAAGGGTGAAAAAATTACCCAGGAAATGTACACGCTGTTGGAAAAGAACGGTCTGCTGAAAGATCAGGTAAACTATTCTCCTCAGTTTGGGCTTTTAGTGTTGTCTATCCTACTCGGCATTGGACTGATTATGTATATTCGTCAATCTGAAGGAGTAAGCAGATTCAAGTACAACAATTCTCAATTTGTTATGCTATTGCTTATTATTCTTATAACGATCGCATCTATGCATATTGTTAGTATTGTTCAGAATGAGCAGCGTCCGTACATCGGCTATCTGGCTCCAATAGCAACAGGTGCTATGCTGATTTCACTTCTGATTGATCTGTCGTTGGCATACATTTGCTCCATTTTATTTAGTATTCTGGCCAGCATTATATTAAATGTACATCAGGGAGATATTTTTGATTTTCAGTTTGGATTGTTTACACTAGTCATTTCCTTTGCATCTATATTTGCTATTCATCGGGCAAGCCAGCGATCTACTTTGTTAAAAGCAGGCATTATGATTTGCTTGTTTGGTTCGCTTAGCGTATTTTCAGTAATTCTGATTAACAATAATGGGTGGACACAATCAAGCACACTTTATGCGATCGGCTTCGCGATTGCAGGAGGATTGCTGACTACAATACTTGTTATCGGGTTGATGCCGTTTTTTGAAGTTACCTTTGGTATTCTGTCTGCATTAAAACTGATTGAATTGTCCAATCCCAATCATCCGCTGCTACGGAAGCTGCTTATAGAAACGCCAGGTACTTATCATCATAGCGTGATGGTCGGTAATTTGTCTGAGGCAGCCGCAGAGGCAATCGGTGCTAATGGATTATTGTGCCGGGTTGGCTCGTATTACCACGATATCGGGAAGACAAAGCGACCAAGCTATTTTATTGAGAATCAGAACAATATAGAGAACCCGCATGATTTTATCGATCCGAAATTGAGCAAGTCCATTATTATCGCTCATGCACGTGACGGAGCTGAAATGCAGAAGGATTACAAGCTACCCAAGCCGATTCGCGATATTGCGGAGCAGCATCATGGCACTACCTTTCTGCACTATTTTTATCACAAAGCATTAAAGCTTGCCGAAGAGCAAGGCATGGAGCCTGATTTTACTGAAGCGGATTTCCGTTATCCCGGGCCAAAAGCGCAATCCAAAGAAGCTGCGGTTGTCGGCATCGCAGACAGCGTCGAAGCTGCCGTGCGTTCGTTGCGTAAGCCAACAGTAGAACAGGTTGAAACGATGATCGAGAAAATTATCAAGAGCCGGCTTGATGATCATCAGTTCAATGAATGTGATTTAACGATGCGGGAGCTTGATATTATCGCTCAGACGTTGAAAGAGACGGTGATGGGAATATTCCATTCCCGAATCGAATATCCAGAGCAAATAAAGAAGGATAAAGTGACAGAGGATTCAGACAGGGGGCAAAAGACGCATGGCGCTTAAACTGGATTGGAACAATGAACAGGACAAGCTGGAAATCAGAGATGATCTGATAGAGCTTCTGAATACAGTACTACAAAAAGCAGCGGAATCAGAGGGCGTCGAAGAGGGCGAGGTTGCTCTTACTTTTGTGGATGACGAAGAGATTCATGTTCTGAACCGTGAATATCGGGGAATTGACCGCCCGACAGATGTACTCTCCTTTGCGATGAATGAATCGTTGGATGAGGAACTCGACATCGTTTATGAGGTTGAGGAAGATGAAGAGCTCGACGACCTGACAGATATGTTCGGTGACATTATTATTTCTGTAGAACGGGCGCAGGCGCAGAGTGAAGAATATGGACATTCAATTGAACGTGAAATCGGTTTTTTGTTCGTCCATGGATTTCTTCATTTGCTCGGCTACGACCATCAGGATGAGGCCAGTGAAGCGGAAATGATGGGCAAGCAGGAAGCAGTTCTTGCACAGGTTGGTCTTGTTCGCTAAATGAAACCAAATTGTAAATGGAGCGACACATTCCGATATGCGCTGGAAGGAATCGTTGTATCGCTCAAAACTCAGCGTAATATGAGAGTTCATCTAGTGGCAGCCGTAATTGTGATGTTAGCTGCGCTGTATTTTGGTCTTTCCTTGAGAGACATTGCATTGTTATTATTAGTTATTGGATTTGTAATAAGTGCGGAATTATTTAATACCGCTATTGAAGCAGTGGTGGATCTCGTGACCCCGGAGTGGCATAGCTTGGCCAAAATGGCTAAGGATGCCGCCGCCGGGGCCGTCTTGATTGCAGCTTGTTTTGCCGTTCTGATAGGTATTGTGCTTTTTTATGAACCAGTAGTCACCTGGCTTGGAATTATATCTTCATAATATTATTTTCGTAAAGGAGATAACCGCATGGATTATAATTGGCTGCTTCAGGAAGCGATTAAAGCTCATACCAAAGCGTATATACCTTATTCCGGTTTTGGAGTTGGGGCAGCGCTGCTTGATCAGAATGGACATGTTCATCATGGATGTAATGTGGAAAATGCTGCGTATGGTCCAACGAATTGTGCGGAGCGGACCGCCATGTTTCGGGCAATTGCCGATGGCTTGAAGCCTGGGACATTTCAAGCAATCGCCGTTGTTGGCGATACCGATGAGCCGATCGCACCGTGCGGTGTGTGCCGACAGGTATTACTTGAGCTTTGTCATGGAGAAATGCCTGTCATTCTGGGCAATCTAAAAGGTGACATTCGTCAGACGACAGTAAGCGAGTTGCTTCCGTACTCATTTGGTCCATCTCAGCTTGCTTCAAAGTAAAGCACGTAAGCTTGCTTAGTACGAGCAGCTTCTATATTGCAAAAGACCGACAATAAGCTGCAAATATGCAGGTATCTGAAATGGAACAGCCGATGTGGGGAAAAAGCCTGCAAATGTGCAGGAATTTCACAGGATTTTGACTTAAAGCTCAAGTTTTACAATGAAAAGACTGCATTTTTGCAGGAATGTTTCGTAATGAAGGAAAATAAGAGAAAAAGATGCACTATTGCAGGTATCGTCGCAGCTTAACATTTTAAACCAGCTATAATATTACTGTTTTATTAAGAAAGGATTATTTTATACATGGCTAAATCCAAATTCAAATCCGGCTTTGTTGCAATTGTTGGACGACCAAACGTTGGGAAATCAACGCTGATGAACCAAGTTATTGGTCAAAAAATTGCAATTATGTCTGACAAACCGCAGACGACACGAAATAAAATTCACGGAGTATATACGACTGAAACCATGCAGGTAGTTTTCCTCGATACTCCAGGCATCCATAAACGTCAATCCAAGCTCGGTGACTTTATGAACAATACTGCACTGAACACGCTTGGTGAGGTTGAAGCCGTGCTTTTCCTTGTAGATACTGCAGAGGGACTCGGCGGGGGGGATCGTTACATTATTGAGCAGCTTAAAAATGTACGAACTCCTGTCATTCTAGTGTTGAACAAAATTGATCGGATTGAGCCTGAAGCCTTGCTCCCTATTATCGAGGAGTATCGGAAGCTGTATGCATTCGCAGAAATTGTTCCGATCTCTGCAAAGCTGGGGAACAATGTGAATACACTTCTTGATCAGGTGGAGAAATATTTGCCGGAAGGTCCTCAATATTATCCTGATGATCAGGTTACAGACCATCCAGAGCAATTTGTATGTGCGGAATTGATTCGTGAGAAAATACTGCATTTGACACGTGAGGAAGTACCACATTCCATTGCTGTCACGATAGAAGACATGAAGGTTGAGGAGAATGGTGTTGTTTATTTGTCAGCTGTCATTTTTGTAGAGCGTGATTCCCAGAAAGGGATCATTATCGGGAAGCAGGGGGCTTTGCTCAAAGAAGTTGGCAAACGGGCAAGACATGATATTGAGAACTTGTTAGGCTCTAAAATTTTTCTGGAGTTATGGGTTAAGGTGAAAAAAGATTGGCGCAATCAGGAACGCGTTCTTAAAGATCTCGGCTTCCACCGTGATGCATAGAATGATCTGATGACGCAAAACTCCTTGTCGAAGCATTTCGTTATCAAAATCCAAACTGGGAGTTATTGCAACACATACTTCCCGCTCGATCGTACATCCTAATCTTTGAAGATGCAGGCGTCATTTCCGAAGAAAGGGTGAATACGTATGCGAGATTTTTCGTGGAAGTATTTTGCAATAACTGGAGATGTCGATGCTTATATGCTCTATAAAGAAGCCGGCACCGAATCCCAGGAGGAGTCTGCTGCCTCCGAGGAACTGATCGACCAGCAGGAGATGGAGGATTAGTTTTTTATTCGGGGAGCCCAGTAAGTTTGGGGGAAGAGACATGTTATACAGGGTGGAGGGTATAGTCATCCGCAGCATGGATTATGGTGAAGGCAACAAAATTGTTACGCTGTGCACAGAGACTCATGGGAAAATCGGAGTGCTGGCACGCGGAGCTAAAAAGCTTAAGAGTCGTCATGCGGCGCTGACACAGCTTTTTACCTATGGTGAATATGTATTTTACCGTCAAAATAATGGGCTGGGAACCTTAAATCAAGGTGAGATTATTGAATCTCACTTTTCTTTACGTGAGGATTTATTTCTTGCAGCCTACGCATCATATGCTTGTGAATTGCTAGATCGAACGCTTCAGGATGAAGAAGTGGGTCAGTTCTGGTTCACACAGCTTAAGGCTTGCCTGGAAGGTCTCTCTTCAGGGAAGGACCCGCAGATAATCACACATTTGTATGAGATGAAGGTGCTGCAGGCTGCAGGGTATGGTCCTTCTTTCGATACATGTATCTCATGTGGGCGTGAGGACGACTCGATGACTGTAAGTGCAAGATTAGGTGGGAAATTGTGCAGTCGATGTCGATACCATGATCCAGCAGCATTTAATGTATCTTCAGGAACGTACAAATTGTTATCTCTGTTTGAGAAAATGGATTTAAGAAGACTCGGCAATATCGAAGTAAAAGATACTACGAAGTCAGAACTGAAAACGGTGATGCGAGCCTTTATGGACATGCAGCTTGGGCTAAAGTTGAAATCACGTAATTTTCTAGATCAATTAGACAAATACGAAATTTGACGAACGATATAAAATCATTTATTATAGATAAGAATTTCTCCTATTGGAGAGTAGCGCATTGAACGGGAAAAGTAATGAGGTGCTAGATCCGTATTAGCGAATCGGGGGTAGTGAAAGCCCGGTCGGAAAGACTCATGAAAGGGCAACCCGGGAGCGTGAACAATTGTTCGTGAAAAGAGGATTTGTCCTAATGCCGTTAAGGCAAATGTGCAAATCAAGTAGGGTGGAACCGCGGGAATACAACTCTCGTCCCTACGTCTGACAGCAGGCGTAGGAGGCGAGAGTTTTTTGGTATGTTCCTCCTGTCGGCTAATTATGATGAAGGAGTGTAAATCATGAATTTCCAACAAATGATTTTGACCCTGCAACAGTTTTGGTCGGAACAAAATTGTATCGTGGTACAGCCTTATGACGTGGAAAAAGGTGCAGGTACGCTGAATCCGATGACTTTCCTGCGTTCGATTGGGCCAGAACCATGGAACGTAGCTTATGTGGAACCTTCCCGTCGTCCGGCGGATGGACGTTATGGAGAAAACCCGAACCGTTTGTATCAGCATCACCAGTTCCAAGTTATTTTGAAGCCATCGCCAGACAATATCCAAGAAATTTACCTGGAGAGCTTGAAGCGTCTCGGTATTAACCCGCTTGAGCATGATATCCGGTTCGTTGAGGATAACTGGGAGCATCCGGGCCTCGGTGCTTGGGGTCTTGGCTGGGAAGTATGGCTGGACGGAATGGAAATTACGCAATTTACGTACTTCCAACAGGTTGGCGGTATTGAAGCGAATCCAGTTGCTGTAGAAATAACTTACGGTATGGAACGTCTTGCTTCCTATATTCAGGATAAAGAAAATGTATTTGATCTGGAATGGGTAGATGGCACAACCTATGGTGATGTATTCCATCAGGCCGAGTTTGAGCATTCCAAATATACTTTTGAAATATCTGATGTCAAAATGCTCTTCACTTTGTTCAATATGTATGAGCAAGAGGCAGCTAAAGCGATGGAACAGCATTTGGTGTTCCCTGCTTATGACTATGTATTGAAATGTTCTCACACATTTAACTTGCTTGATGCAAGAGGTGCAATTAGTGTAACAGAGCGCACAGGTTACATTACCCGCGTTCGTAACTTAGCTCGTCAGGTAGCTGCGACATATTTGGAGGAACGTGAGAAGCTTGGATTCCCAATGCTTCAGAAAGGGGGCGCTGTCCGTGGCTAAGGATCTGTTATTTGAAATCGGCTTGGAAGAAATGCCTGCCCGTTTTATTCGCGCGGCTATGGAGCAATTGAAAGAACGTACGGAGAAATGGCTAGAGGAATCTGTCATTAAGCATGGAGCTGTTGAGAGCTATGCAACACCACGCCGTCTTACGGTACTCATCAAGGATGTTGCAGAGAAGCAAGAGGACGTTCATGAAGAAGTGAAAGGCCCTTCCCGCAAAATCGCTCTTGATGACAAAGGCGAATGGAGTAAAGCTGCGCTTGGATTTGCTCGCAGTCAAGGCGCCAGCCCTGAGCAGTTTACTTTCAAGGACGTGGGTGGCACTGAATACGTTTATGTAAACAAAAGCACTACAGGAGTGGAAACCTCGCAAATTTTGGCTGAAGGATTACTTGGTATTTTGCATGCTATGAATTTCCCTAAAAACATGCGTTGGGGCAATTACGACTTCAAATTTGTTCGTCCAATTCGTTGGATCATCGCGTTGTTTGGTAGCGACGTTGTTGATTTGGAAATTGCAGGCGTTAAGTCTGGCAATGTGACGCGAGGACATCGTTTCTTGGGTCAGGATATTACCATTCAAGAGCCTTCGACTTACGTAGAGGCGTTGCGTTTACAACATGTAATTGCTGATGTTAAGGAACGTCAGGAGCTGATTCAAAATCAAATTAATGCTCTTGCCAAGGATAAAGACTGGAATATTGCAGTGAAGGACGATTTGCTGGAGGAAGTGCTGTTCCTGGTCGAAACTCCAACAGTACTATTCGGTAAATTTGAAGAATCATTCTTGAACATTCCACAGGAAGTACTGATCACTTCGATGCGTGAGCATCAACGTTATTTCCCGGTATTGGATAAGCAGGGAGCCTTGCTTCCGTTTTTTGTTACAGTTCGTAATGGTGATGCGTCATCCCTTGATGTTATTGCTAGAGGTAATGAAAAAGTGCTTCGCGCTCGTCTTTCCGATGCGAAATTTTTCTATGAAGAAGATCAAAAGCTGGCAATCAAGGATGCTCTGTCCAAGCTTGAAAGCATCGTATTCCATGAAGAGATGGGAACAGTAGGAGACAAGGTTCGCCGTATCCGTCGCAATGCCGAGAAGCTGTCCACGCTGCTGAAAGTAGATACCGGAACTTCTGAAGCTGTGAATCGCACTGCTGAGATTTGTAAATTTGATCTGGTTACTCAGATGGTATATGAATTCCCTGAGCTTCAAGGCGTTATGGGTGAAGACTATGCTCGTAAGGCTGGAGAATCCGAGTCTGTAGCTAAGGGTGTATTCGAGCATTACCAACCTCGTTTCTCAGGTGAAAGCGCACCAAGCTCTGAAGTGGGTTCAATCGTCTCCATTGCGGATAAAATAGATACGATTACAGGATGCTTCTCCATTGGTATCATTCCAACTGGCTCACAGGACCCTTACGGCTTGCGACGTCAAGCGGCTGGTATTGTACAAATTGTGTTGGATCATAAATTGGACATTACCTTATCGGATATTTTCACAATCGCACTCGAAACTCACGAACAATTCCATGGTTTGAAACGTTCTGAAGAAGAGATTTCGAAGGACCTGATGGATTTCTTCGGTTTACGTGTAAGAAAAACGCTGTCCGATAGCCTTCGTTATGATGTCGTTGATGCAGTTATGGCCGCTGGCTACGATGATGTTGTATCTGTTGTTGATCGCGGCGCTGCATTAATGGATGCTGTAAATGGGCAAGAGGATTTCAAAACGACTGTTGAATCATGGAATCGCGTAAGCAATCTGGCAGCTAAAGCTGATTTCTTGACTGTAAGATCCGATCTGCTCAGCGATCCTGCAGAGAAACAGCTATACGAAGATTGGCGCTCTATTAATGAGAAGTATAGCTCAACGCTGAATGATGATAATGCAGTAGATGCACTGAAATTGCTTAGTGGACTCAAAAACGAAATTACATCATTTTTTGATGCTGTAATGGTTATGGCTGAAGATGAGGATATTCGTAAAAACCGTCTCGCTCTGCTTGCTGCAATTGATAACGATTTGAAACAGTTCGCTGATTTTAGCAAGCTTGTCTGGGCATAATCAAGATATTGGCGATGAATACACGTATAGTCGTTGACGGAGACTCCTGTCCTGTAAAGACTGAAATTGTAGAAATTGCAGGACGATTCGGAGTGCAGGTGCTCATGGTTTCATCCTATGATCATTTATTGAAGCAGAGTGAGGGTGTAGCTACGATTCAGGTAGATCGAAGTCAGCAAAGTGCTGATCTGTATATCGCTAATCATATCGTCAAAAATGACATTGTCGTAACGCAGGATTACGGCCTTGCTGCCTTGGCGATAGCTAAATCATGTTCTACATTGTCTCCCCGGGGCGAAATATTCCACCCGGGGAATATTGATTATTTGCTGGAGCGACGCCATTATCATGCGAAGGCGCGTCGCGGCGGGCGTTACTTTAAAGGCCCCAAACCCTTTACTGATGAGGATCGCTCAAATTTTAAAGATATCTTGACAAAACTTTTGCAACATTTGCAGGAGAATGTACAATTTTAGCGAATTATTATTTACGTGCTAACGAAAGATGAAGGTGGTTTGGATGAGTACCGGGCGAGGTAATATTCCGGAAGAAGTCATCGAGGCGGTCTTGCGGCAGCATGATATCGTTGACACAGTCGGCAAGCACGTTCATCTGACTAAACAAGGGAAGTATATGAAAGGGTTATGTCCTTTCCATTCGGAGAAGACACCTTCTTTCACGGTGACACCTGAACGGCAAATTTTTCACTGTTACGGCTGTGGCAAGGGCGGAAATGCTATCAAGTTTAGGATGGAAATTGAAGGACTCACTTTCCCGGAAGCCGTAAAAATGATGGCTGAAGAAGTCCATATTCCTTTTGATTTTGGAGTGGGCGGGGGAGGAGAATCCTCACGAAACCCTGAGCTTGAACAGTTGCTGCAAGCTTATGAATGGTCTGCGAAACTGTATCATTTTTTGCTTAAGAATACGGAGCATGGCAAACCTGCAATGGATTATTTAAAGTCCAGAGGTTTTACGGACAGGGCTATCGATACTTTTCAGATCGGCTATGCGCCTGCACGTTGGGATACTCTTGTACAATTTTTGGACAAGCGGTCTTTTGATCTGGGAGCCATGGAGAAGGGTGGACTTTTGTCCTCAAAGCATGATGGTACTGGTTACGTGGATCGTTTTCGTGACCGCGTCATATTTCCGCTTCACAATCGAAATGGTAAAGTGATTGCATTTGCTGGAAGAATTCTCGGAGAAGGTCAACCCAAGTACTTGAATTCTCCCGAGAGCAGACTCTTCACCAAAAGTCGAATACTGTACAATCTTCATCAAGCCAAATCGGAAATCCGTAAAACACGGCAAATTGTATTATTTGAAGGTTACGGTGATGTAATCAGTGCATGGGAGGCCGGAGTTCATAACGGAGTTGCTACGATGGGAACGGCTCTGACTGATAGTCATGCCGCGATGATGAGGGGTTTAGCAGATGAGGCTATAGTCTGTTATGATGGCGATCAAGCTGGACAAGCTGCTGCGTTAAAAAGTATTCCGATACTTGAAACTGTTGGATTTACCGTCAAAATTGCGATTCTGACTGAAGGACTGGATCCTGATGAATTTATTCAGAAATACGGAGCTGAACGGTTTAAGCTGCAGGTTTTGGATGGTGCAGTTTCATCTGTCAAATTTAAGCTTATATATCTGAAAAAAAACCATATACTTCTAGAGGAAGCTGGTAAGGTAGCATATATCAAGGATGCAATGGAAGTAATCGCACCTTTACCGTCACCTACAGAACGAGAGATCTATTTAAAGGAATTAGCCGCTGAACTGCAGGTGTCATTTGACAGCCTGAAACAGGAATGTAATGAAAAGCGGATAGCTATGCAAAAAAAGACTCCTGTAGGGGATAATAAGGACAAAAGGTGGAATAATGGTAGGCATAAAAAGGGGCAGGCATCAATGCCGACTTTATTGCCTGCTTATCACGTTGCTGAACGTAGATTGCTTTCCTTTATGCTACAGGATGAAGAAGTTGCCCGTTATGTGGGTGACAGACTTGGAGATCACTTTAACATCGATGATCATGCAGCAATTGCTGCTTATCTATACGCCTATTATGCACAAGGAAAAACTCCGGACGCCAGCCGATTTATTTCATCGCTTCAGGATGAGCGGTTAGAACAGACCGTTACTTCTATTGCAATGATGGATACTCCGGTTTGGAGTGATCAGGAGTTGGACGATTGCATCCGTGAGATCAAGAAAGTTCCTCTTACTGATGAAATTAAGCAAAAGAAGGAAGAAATGGTTGCGGCTGAACGAGCTGGAGACTTTATGCGTGCGGCACATATTGCAAGTGAGATTATTGCCCTAGAGAGACAGTGAAACGATGTAGGTTGGGATGTTTCTAGGGAGGAGGGAGCCAGTAAATGACGAATGATCAGCATACTGAACTAGAAACTGAATTAACACTGGAGCAAGTGAAAGATCGCCTCATTGAACAAGGGAAAAAAAGATCTTCATTAACTTATAAAGAGATCATGGAGAAACTTTCTACTTTCGATCAAGAACCCGAACAAATGGACGAGTTTTTTGAACAGCTGGGGGATTTGGGAATTGACGTTACTGGAGACAGTGATGAAGAGTTAACAACCAATAGAAATAATGGTGATGAGGGCGAACATCACGATGGCGGTGAATATTCCTACGATGACGATTTAACGCTTCCTCCCGGAATTAAAATTAATGACCCGGTACGGATGTATTTGAAGGAAATAGGCCGAGTTCCGCTCCTGACTGCAGATGATGAAATGGAATTGGCCAAGCGTATCGAGAATGGTGATGAAGAGGCTAAGCGAAGACTCGCAGAAGCGAATCTTCGCCTTGTGGTCAGCATCGCTAAACGATACGTAGGTCGTGGTATGCTGTTTCTCGACCTCATTCAGGAAGGGAATATGGGCCTGATTAAAGCGGTTGAGAAGTTCGATCACAAAAAGGGCTTTAAATTCAGTACGTATGCTACGTGGTGGATTCGTCAGGCAATTACTCGTGCGATTGCCGATCAGGCAAGAACAATTCGTATCCCAGTGCATATGGTAGAGACGATCAATAAGTTGATCCGTGTCTCCCGTCAGCTGTTGCAGGAACTCGGTAGAGAACCAGCACCGGAAGAAATTGCAGCTGAAATGGAGCTTAGTGTTGAGAAAGTTCGCGAAATTATGAAGATAGCCCAGGAACCGGTCTCACTTGAAACACCAATTGGTGAAGAGGACGATTCACATCTGGGAGATTTTATCGAAGATCATGAAGCAATGGCTCCAGCAGATGCTGCAGCTTATGAGCTTCTAAAGGAACAGTTGGAGGATGTCCTCGACACGCTTACAGAACGCGAAGAGAATGTACTTCGTCTGCGTTTTGGATTGGATGATGGCCGAACAAGAACACTTGAAGAAGTCGGTAAAGTGTTCGGTGTAACGCGGGAGAGAATTCGTCAGATTGAAGCGAAAGCACTCCGCAAATTGCGTCATCCAAGCCGAAGCAAGCGGTTGAAGGATTTTCTTGAATAGGCGCGTAGCACTCTGACCTTCTGCAGCTAGCAGCAAGGTCTTTTTTTTCACAGTTATATATTTAAGTTCTTTCTCTCACGACTATTCTACTCATCCTAATGATGAAAGAAGGTATTAGCTTGGATCGTGACAAAAGGGAAGTTATACTTGCGGAAATTAATCACTGGAGAAAAGGTCGACTTCTACCAGAGCAATATTGTGATTTTCTTGAAAAACTTTATCATGATGAGGAGATCAAATCCTCTAGAAGCATCATTTCTTTAGGCTCAATACAACAAGGGAATTTAAAGTCATGGTTTCTTGGTTTTGGAATTATTTCCTTCATTTTCTTTATTGTTTTTTATTTTAGCCTTTTTCCTTGGCCATTGCAAATGGCAATTACGTTATTATTATCTGCTCTTGGTTATTTGTTTTCAGCTATACATAGACATAGACACGAGCTGCTTTCGCTTGCTCTGGCGGGAGCGGGAAGTTTGATCTTGCTAGGACTGGGAAGTCTGATGATAGCTTTGCAGGGGTGGGAGGGAGAAACGGCAACGTCGATACTAATTTCCGTATGTGGAATAGTCTGGTTTACTGTAGGCGTCTTTATGCGTTTTAATATTTTGCTGTACTGTGGCCTAGCATTCGGCATGCTGTTATATGCATTTTTCTTCGGATGGATTCATCCCGAATCTTCATGGGGCATGCTCCAACTGCTTTGGCTTCCGCTCAGTATTATTTTCTTCTGGATAACTTGGTTGTGTCATTACAGAATCAAGCGGTTAACCAGAGTGATGTTCGCAGCGTCCCTTACGTTATGGTTCATGCCTGAGATGGACGGGCTGTTGCTCAGACAACAGTCGGCTCAAGGAATGGAAATTATCATTTTAGCGAAAATTGTAGTAGCATTTGTATTATTATATAGTTTACGAAAAAAATGGGTGGTGTGGATTTCATCATGAAGCTTACCAAGCTTTCAGCAAGGCTACAGCAAATTGCGGATCGACTTCCAGTCGGATGCCGGCTTGCGGATATTGGCTCAGATCATGCACTGTTACCTGTGTACGCGGTTCAGAGTGGTGTCGCTCTTTATGCAGTAGCGGGTGAAGTGAACGAAGGTCCGTATGAAGCTGCTTCACGGCAGGTTGCCGAAGCAGGGTTAAATATCAAGGTGCATGTGCGCAAAGGTGACGGTCTTGCCGTTATTGTGAAAGGCGAAGTAGATACAATTACGATTGCTGGCATGGGCGGTGCACTCATTGCGTCCATTTTATCGGCAGGAGCTGATAAGCTTGACGGGGTGAACAGACTAGTGCTCCAGCCCAATGTAGGTGAAGATATTGTTAGACGCTGGCTTCTTGATCATAATTGGTTTTTACTGGAGGAGTCTATTCTTGAGGAAGACGGTAAAATATATGAGATCATTACGGCGGTGTCAGAGCCTGAAGCTGCTGCTTTGAATGAGTTGCTCTATCAGGAGCGAAAGCTACCTGGAGGAGCGGTATTAACGAAGGAACTTTTGCTAATGATGGGACCAAGGCTGACCCAGCAACCCACGAATGTGCTGATCACGAAATGGGAGTCTGAATTGGACAAGCTGAACAAAATTCGTAAATCAGTCGCATCGTCCAATCAGGAAGCTTCCCGTGAGAAGGAACAACAACTCGCAGGTTTATCCCACCAGCTTAAGGAGGTGCTGACATGTTTGCAAAAGGTCAAACCGTAATTCAATATATGGAGCAATTGGCTCCGAAGCATGTAGCAATGGAAGGAGACAAGATTGGTCTTCAATTAGGCTCCTTGCAGAAAGAAATCCGCGGTGTACTAGTGGCCTTGGATGTAAACGAGGAAGTAGTCGAAGAAGCTGTCGAAAAGGGTGTAGATCTGATTATTGCCCATCATGCGATTATTTATCGTCCACTTGCTCATTTACAAAGCGACACACCGATGGGCAAATTGTATGAGAAGCTGATCAAGAACGATATTGCCGTATATGTGGCACATACCAATCTGGATGTTACAGATGGCGGGATGAATGACTGGATGGCTGAAGTGTTAGGGATCGAAAATGGCTCTCCCATAGATGATATTCATACAGACGATCTTTATAAGTTGGTTGTGTTTGTTCCTAAGGATCATCATCAGCGCGTTCTGGATGCGATTTTGAATGCTGGAGCCGGACAAATAGGCAACTACAGTCACTGCAGCTTCAATATTGAGGGTTATGGCACATTTCTTCCGGGTGAAGGGACCGATCCGTATATAGGCCAGCAGGGGAAAATGGAAAAAGCTGAAGAAATTAGAATTGAGACGCTTGTTCCTGCAAGTATTCGCAGTAAAGTAATTCAGGCCATGCTCAAGAGTCACCCTTATGAAGAGGTTGCGTATGATTTATATGCTGTGGACCTTAAGGGACGTAGTCTCGGATTAGGTCGCGTTGGAAAGCTTGCTGAGCCGGTCAGTTTGAATTCTTTTGTTCAGAGAGTAAAGGAAAAATTAGAAGTTCCTGCGGTTCGCGTAGTGGGAGATTTAAATCGGCAGATCAAAAAGGTAGCGGTGATCGGAGGCTCTGGAGGACGTTACTGGAAAACGGCGATGTTCCGCGGTGCTGATGTGCTTGTAACTGGGGACGTAGACTATCACACAGCTCAGGATGCTTTAATGGCTGGAATTACGATCATCGATCCAGGTCACAATGCAGAGAAAATAATGAAACCTCGCGTTGCTGCTTGGCTTGCTGAGAAATTGAGTGATGATAAATATGACACGAAGGTTCATGTGTCTAAGGTAAATACTGAACCATTCGTATTTATGTAATCGTGACGGAAATGGCATAATGCGTTAAAACTGCCGTAGATTCGTACTTGTGATTATGATGGTATGCCTGTATACTAACTAGTGTTGCCTACGAAAGTTTGACAGACAATCGCCGGCGGCTATAGGCCGCGGGAGGAAAGTCCGGGCTCCATAGGGCAGGGTGCTGGATAACGTCCAGTCGACGCGAGTCGAAGGATAGTGCCACAGAAATGGACCGCCGATGGCTGCTGCAAAGCAGCACAGGCAAGGATGGAACCGAGGTGTAAGAGACCCCGAGGAACGCTGGTGACTTCGTTCCTGGTAAACCCCACTTGGAGCAAGACCTAAAGGAACGCAGCTTCTGTTAAAGGAAGCAGTCTTAGCCCGAGATGCGTTCAGGTTGGTCGCTGGAGCCGTTCAGTAATGAGCGGCCTAGATAGATGATTGTCACTCAAGGCGGGAGGGTAGTTCCCGTTAATACCGCGAAGTAGTACAGAACCCGGCTTACGGCAAACTTTCATCACTGCAACGCTTATTATTGTTATGATCATTGACTAATGAATGCTCATAAAAGGACCTGAGGCTTATATGCCACAGGTCCTTTTAGTATCCTCATAAGAAAAAAATTATTTTGAGTTTTCGACTATGTTTTGAATTTTACGCTCAATGGCTTGGGGCCAGAATTGGAGAGAAGAACTGTTTCCACCAGCCGCATGAAGAGCGGAGTATACATCGATTTGACCGTAGCCGAAGTACTTGTCACGCCCGGAATCTCCAAGATCGATGACGTTTTTGCGAATAAGGTCCATGACCTCCGTGTTTTTTAAATCAGGGTTGATAGAACGTATTAACGCAGCTAGAGCAGCGACATGAGGACTCGCCATTGAAGTACCGGACAGGGCTGCATACTGGTTATCAGGGTAAGTGCTGGCAATGCTTTCTCCTGGAGCCATGACATCGATATAATCACCATAGTTGGAGAAAGAAGCCCGGTTCAAATTGTAATCGGTAGCGGATACTGATAGAACCTCAGGATAGGCTGCAGGATATCCCGGACGTTCTGTATTGTCGTTGCCTGTTGCCGCAATAATTACGACATCCCGGTCGTAAGCATATTTAATAGCATCGTGCAAAAACTGTGCATCAGCGTAGTTGCCAAGACTTAGGTTGATAACTTTAGCTCCTTGGTCAACTGCCCATATAATGCCCTGAGCTACTGAATAAGTAGTACCTGAGCCAGTATTATCAAGTGCTTTTACAGGCAATAATTTACCTCCCCACATCATTCCAGCAATACCCTCATTGTTGTTTACCTTGGCGGAGATAATTCCAGCGACATGAGTACCATGTCCGACATCATCTAATGGGTCTTCATCCGGGTTTATAACATTGTAGCCTTTGAGCAGTTTCCCCTTCAGATCCGGGTGATTAATATCTACACCTGTATCTACAACCGCTACGATGACATCATTGCTTCCTTTTGATAGCTTCCAGCCACGGTTCGTCTCTATTATGGGTAAATTCCATTGGTACTCTGAGAACAACAGGTCATTAGGAATTTCAGGAGTGTCTGTCTCGTTCGTCATATACAGATAATGAGGCTCTACATAGTTTGGTTTCCAGTGCCGCTCGAAATAGGATCTAAGCTGCTGCATTGTCATTGTATCCGAGTGAAAAATATAAGTGTTACCGATTTTTTTGGCAGGCTTACAGCTAAGCTCAGATTCAATCTGCTTCATATCTCGGGCGGATGGCGCATTTTCAAACGTAACAACAAGCTCGTTCTCATAAAAATGGCTCGCCTTTTCATTATCGTGTCCGGTTTTGACGGTAATGTCACGATGAGTGTCGGCATGAATGGATTCTACTTTATATTTCCCTTCTTTTGGGTAAGGAATGAGACGTAAATTTTTGTTTTGATGATCCTGGACACGATTAAGTATGCCAGCATCCATTAATGCGATTACACCTTGTCGTTTTCCTTTGGCTGGTTGCGCAGTTACATAATATTTTGGATTGCTCTGTGGAAAAAGAGGAGATTCATAAGCGTTGCCTTTTTTGATCGCTTTCTTGGCAAACGTCAAGTAATTGTTAATTTGTTTCTTTTCTGAAGCATTTGCTTTAAACAGTGGATGAATCAGCTTCTGCTCCCTGTTGCTCTCTCCATCGAACCAGACTATATTTTGGAATTGGCGATGGTCCTTCTGTAAATCAGCAGCCTGTGCTTTGGAGAAGGAATTCGCAAGCAGCTTCAGATGTTTATTAGCATCAAGTCTCACCAGCTTTTCTGTAGCAGTCATATCTCTTTGGAGCATCATTTGTTTAAGTTTTTGTTCTTGCCCTGGAGTAGGAACCACTGACTTGCTTGCATTTTGTCGAACAGGAACGTTGTAGGCGGGATACAGGGTAGTAAAGAGAGCAATTGCTGCAACACCTGAAATACCTAGCGCAGCCCATTTCTGCCACTTCATTAAAGTACCTCCTCTTGACTATATGTCTGAATATGTATAGCTTGAGGAGATGATTAATTTTTTATTCCATTTCATTTAGCGCTTACATTTAATTTGTGTTACGATGTGTAAAGACATACCAACTATACGAATTATGCCGGAAATTGCCGACATTTGACGGTATTTATTGAGATTGTCCCGGTATGACGGAGAAGGAGAATTACAAATATGCCACAAGGTAATGTCCAGCAGTTATGCGAAAGTGCATGGGGAAAGCTGAAGGAGAACATTAGCATCATTGAGACATTTTTGAATCACTATTCATTGACTCTGCTTGTTGAAGGTCAAGGTGAAGAGATGGAATTGTTTTACCGCGGATTTTTGAGTGACCTTCGTCAATTGTTGGTATTTTCTGAAGAATGTTATGAGAAACTCGGCATCGTACTGCGGCGGGGGACTTTCGATGAGGAATCTGCTGAAAAAGTGTTGTATCGAGTATATCATGATTGCGTGAATCGTTTCTTCTATCCTAAAAATGAAAGCTATTCCGAAGATGGTCGTTACGCATATACTGGACAAGATGCCATTCGTTTTCGTAAAAAACCTACACGTCCTTTACGGGATGTAGTTATGAATATTACCAGAGCGTTCGAAGAGCTTCGTGACGAGTTAACATATTATGAAAGTGAGTATCTTACACAATTGCGAATTCATCGTAATAAAGCACAATAGAACAATCACGGTTGACTGAACCTGGCTTATGTGGCCGGGTTTTTATTTTGCAAATTTGCATCGATTTAACAACACACTACCCTGCATAGTGCCAAGATTCATGGAGAAAATGAAGTGTGAGGTGATTATAATGCCAACAGGCGATAAACCGATAGTAAAATGCAGTGTGTCTAATTGCAGTTATTGGGGAGAAAAAAATGTATGCAAGGCAGACCTGATCATGATTGATATTGATCAGCATGCCAATCGCAAGTATGATTCAGAATTTGCCGGAGAGACTTTTACAACGGATCACAAGGATACTGCTGCTACATCTTCAGCCACTTGCTGCCACACGTTTAAGCCGAAGTCTTAATGCAATAATACTCGACCTTTGGAGGTGCAATGCATGAGCGATTATAACAAACACAAGCCGCATCATCCTGCATCTGAAAAAAAACGTATTGATTATCCGCGGAAAACACATCAGGAAGAATATGCCGCTGAGGTTATGCCGATGACCGGAGCACGAATAAGAAGCGACCGGGATGAAGTTAACCGTACAAATCGGGAAATTTTAGAGAGATCAGAGGGAGCCCAGTCTGACGTTGAAGAAGGAACAGCGGGTCGAACAGTTGGATACATTGGGGTAGGCCTAGGTATCGCTTCACTATTCATCTGGTCAATTGTCCTTGGACCAATCGCGGCCATTATGGGATTCTATGCGTATAGCCAAGGCAGAAAAACCGCAGGAGCATGGGCGATCGGTCTTGGAATTGTAGCTACTTTAAGCTACTTTGTATTGATGCCCTTTACACGGTAAGGCTCGGTAACTAAGCAGGCTAACGTCAAATTACGACGTTAGCCTTTTAGGTTTACAGGGAAATTCGACTTTTTGTGATATACGGGTGGTCATATTGTGCTTTTACGTGTAAAATAGTTAGTGTATAAGTTTTTATTTAAGTTGAAGTAAAGAGGGGTAAGCATATGCAAATTGATCCACGCACGATGGGACAGCTTGTAGGGCTTCAAACGATGAATAGCATTGATTTTCAGGGGAATTCAGCGGCTCAAGGATCTGCTGTTGACACTGACGGATCATTGTTTGATATATTATTACAGGAAATGATGATTTCGGAAGGACGGGGAACAGGAATATCGACTGCCACAATCGAAAGTCTTCCTGCAACTTCGTTAAATAGCCTTGGCTACGCTAATGTGTATGGCGATTTTTCAATAGATGAATCTTTTTTGCCCTTACTGCAAAGCATTCAAGATGAGCTATCCCTGCAAATGGGGGATATGCCTTCTGCATCTGTAACAACGACGTCGGTTGGTAAGGATCTGGAGGCGTTAATTATTGAAGCAAGTCAAAAATATGGCGTTCCGGCAAGTTTGATCAAAGCGGTTATAGAGACCGAGTCCTCATTTAATCCACAAGCGACATCGAAGGTTGGAGCCAAGGGATTAATGCAGTTAATGGACGGAACGGCTCGAGGTCTCGGAGTAACGAATTCATTTGATCCGGCACAAAATATTGACGGTGGCACACGTTATTTGGCTAACAATATCAAACGTTTTGGCGGAGATATTAACACAGCCCTTGCTGCATATAATGCTGGTCCAGGACGTCTTCAGAAGCTTGGAATTACTAATGATCAGCAACTGATGGAGAAGCTTCATTTGCTTCCTGTTGAAACGCAGAATTATATAACCAAAATTTCGAATGCTCAATCCAAGTATGAAGTATAGTTAATTTTATGTTATGACTACTCAAGATCAAATGGGAAAACGCCCCGGCAGTCCGGTTTTCGCGTTTTTTCTTTTGGTCTTTTTTAAATCATGAATACGAACAAACAAGATAGAACAAAGGTGATAAGATGAAATATTTTGACCATGCTGCTACAACGCTTCCATATGAAGACGTGACAACGACGGTCGCTGAAATCATGGCCCGGCATTACGGCAACCCTTCTTCGTTACACAAGCTAGGTGAAGCCAGCAGCAAGCTGCTGAGTAAATCCCGTGAGGTGTGCGCAAAGGCTCTGGATGTGAATCCGGGAGAAATTATTTTCACTTCGGGTGCGACTGAGAGCAACAATTTTGCCATTAAAGGTTCAGCATTCCAATATAGAAGCCGTGGACAACATATAATTACCACAGAAACCGAGCATCCTTCAGTATATGAGTGCTGTAAACAGCTTGAACAGCTGGGATGGCAAGTGACCTATCTACCCGTAAATACAGATGGCCTTGTTTCTGTTGAAGAGGTGTTGGCCGCTGTCAGAAGGGACACTTTCCTGGTGTCGATCATGCATGTCAACAATGAGACCGGATCGATTCAACCCGTGGAGCGTATTGGTAAAATGCTGAAGGAACACGATCCTCGGATTATTTTCCACGTTGATGGTGTGCAGGGCTTTACGACATTGCCTTTGTCACTGAAAGAAAGCGGCATTGATCTGTACAGTCTATCGGCTCACAAGCTGAGAGGTCCCAAAGGGATTGGTTTATTGTTCGTCAGAGAGGGCATTACTTTATTTCCTCTACTGGCGGGAGGAGGTCAAGAGGGGGGCAGAAGATCCGGAACGGAGAACATTCCTCTGATCGTTGGCATGTCCAAAGCGGTAAGAATGACGAGTGAAGGAAGAAGAGAGCGTGAGACTAAGCTTTCGACATTAAAAACCAAGCTAATGGATGGAATTAGAGCTATTCCGGAGCTGGAGCTGAATTCGACTGAAACAGGTGCATCGCATATCGTTAATTTTTCTTTTCCCGGAATGAAGGCCGAAGCGATGCTCCACATGATTGAGGAAGCAGGTTATATTGTGTCAACCAAGTCGGCATGCTCGTCCAAGCATTCTGAGCCAAGTCGTATACTTCTGGCTATGGGTAAAGGTCAGGAAGTCGCGCTGTCCGGTATTCGTATCAGTCTTGGAGAAGATCATACGGAGAAAGATGTTGAGGAATTGCTGGCAGTACTGGACTTAACGGTCCGTAAACTGCGGAATTTAAAAGGGAGAGAGAACTAATGCTGCAATACGATATGCTGCTGCTTCGTTTTGGAGAAATTGCAATAAAAGGGAAAAACCGTCCGCGCTTTGAAAAAGCTGCATTGTCACATGTGAAGTCGTTGCTTCGTTCTTTTCCGAATGTACAGGTGGTAAAAGACTTTGGGAGAATCTACGTAGTCTTGAATGGCGAGCCTTCTAGTCAGGTGATCGATAGGTTGAAAAATGTATTTGGAATTACTTCAATAAGCCCTGTAAAAATGGTGGATACAAACCTGGAAAGTATATTATCGGCAGCGACTACCTTCATTCAGAGCCTGGCTCTTGAGAAGGAAACGACCTTTAAAGTGAGCGCTCGTCGTGTATGGAAGCTGTTCCCTTATTCTTCGCATGAAATGAATCGGCTTGTTAGTGGACCTATCCTGAATACTTGCCAACATTTGAAAGTAGATGTTCATAACCCTGACGTTGATCTTCGAGTGGAAATCCGTGAGAAGGCAACTTATTTATATTGTGAGGTGATTCCAGCAGCAGGAGGTTTCCCACTTGGGACTAACGGCAAGGCTATGCTGTTACTCTCAGGAGGAATCGATAGTCCTGTAGCGGGGTGGTCGGCAATGCGCAGAGGACTGGAGATTGAATGTATTCACTTCCACAGCTACCCGTTTACGAGCAAAAAGGCAGAGGAGAAGGTCATTGAGCTTGCCAAGATATTGTCTCGATACGGTGGTCAAATCAAGCTGCATCTTGTTCCTTTTACGGATATACAAACTGCATTGGCAGGTACGGGACAGGAAAGTCTGATTATTACATTGATGCGAAGAGCTATGTTGAGAATTGCTACAATACTAGCGGATCACAATGAAGCCCTCGCATTAGTAACAGGCGACAGCTTGGGCCAGGTAGCCAGCCAAACCTTATCCAGCATGAATGTCATTGGCAGAGCAACGGACATTCCACTGCTTAGACCACTTGTTATGAGCGATAAGAATGAAATTATCCAGCTGGCTCAGACCATTGGAACCTATGATTTATCGATATTGCCATATGAGGATTGCTGTACACTGTTTGTTCCTAAATCTCCATCTACAAATCCTAATTTGGGTATCGTTGAGAAGATAGAAGCCGGAGTGCCAGGGCTTGAGGATATGATCGAAAAGGCTGTTACAGGTACGGAGACACTGGTGATCAAGCCGGATGATGAGGTTCGAAGAAAACAGGATGAAGACATGATTCAGGATAAATGGTTTTAAAAAAGTTTGATTGAACCTAAATTGCTACAAAAAAGCAGGCTTTTCCATGAAGATAGTTAATTCTGGGGAAAGCCTGCCAATTACTATTTTTTCTCCATATAGTAGATGTTGCATAAGGACGTAATCCAATACTATATGTGTAAACAGGTATTTCTATTTCAACTATAATTATTTTATACCAAAGTGAAGGAGGGCTGTAGAATTAACTACGCCCTCCTCTTCACAAAATGATTCAAATTGTTATGCGATTTTCCCTTCGTACTTAAACATAAACTTTATAAGCTTTCTGATCAACGAGTCGCAGGTTGAGATTTTGTTTTATCACCTTCATTTTTTTGATTGCGCTTCTTTAAGAATCCTGCAAGTAGTACACCTACGACTACTACAGCAATCAATAGGTATTGGAGTACTGGCTTGTCCGCAAAAAAGTCGCTGAATTTAGGTTCTTGAGTAATCATATGCGCTGCTGTATAAGCTAGTACTGCGGCTCCGACATAGGCGATCCAAGGATAACGGTTCAGGAGCTTGATGAAAAGGGTGCTGCCCCAAACGACGATAGGAACGCTGATCAAGAGACCGATGATGACAAGAACAATGTGCTGTCCGGATGCACCTGCAACTGCAAGCACGTTATCGAGACCCATAGCTGCATCCGCAATGATGATCGTTCGAACCGCTGGCCACAGAGAATCCTTTGCTTCCACATTATCATGTGAATCGTCATCAGCTAAAACCTTGTATGCGATAAAGATCAGCATAACGCCGCCAATCGCATGCAGCCACGGAATTCCCAGAAGCCAAACGACGATAATTGTGGCTACAATACGCAGGATGACTGCACCAGCAGTACCGTATAGAATCGCTTTCTTCTGAACCGTAAGCGGCAATCTCTTTGCTGCCATACCAATTACAATTGCGTTGTCCCCCGCTAGTATTAAATCAATAAATATTATATTGATTAAGGAGACAAAAAAAGTAGCACTGAATAATTCCACTTCTGTCACTTCCTCTATAAGGTGTATATACGTAGTAAACTGCGAAAAGTATTCATTTGTCTAGTGTTGTTTTTATAAATTGGAATAGCTTGGCTCATTTTCTCATAAAAGTTGTAAGGGAGGGATGAGCGTGGAACATTTAGTTTTATTGTTAGAGATATTAATTATAAACCTTGTTCTAAGCGGTGACAATGCGGTGGTCATAGCTATGGCTAGTAAGGATTTACCGCTCCAACAGCGTAAGCGTGCTGTCTGGTGGGGGGTCATAGGAGCAGTAATGCTGCGCCTTATACTTACCTGGATAGCTGTGATATTGCTCAAAATTCCATTTATTCAAGCCGCAGGCGGAGTGATGCTGGCCTACATTTCCTTTAAGCTTCTTACTCCGCATGATGAGATATCACGAACAAAAGAAGTTACAACTTTATTTCGGGCAATTCAAACGATTTTGGCAGCAGATTTCATTATGAGTCTTGATAATGTACTCGCGATCGCTGCACTCGCTAATGGAGATGTGGCTATATTAGTAATAGGTATCGTCATCAGCATTCCAATTGTTGTCTGGGGGAGTAATCTGATAGCGAACTGGTTGCAGCGTTTACCAGCACTTGTATATGCAGGAGCAGGAATTTTAGGTTACACGGCAGGTAAAATGCTGCTTCACGATCCGGAATTTGGAGTATGGCTTGAAACGGCATTTCCTGCCTTCACAAATATGATCCCTATTATAATAGCTGTGACCGTTATTATGTTCGGAGCAATAAAAAAATATTACGTCAAGCGTGGATAATCCCACAAAAATCCATTTTTCTGATACAGGGAGAGTGGTTTTTTGTTCTGATTTCATATAAACTAAAGTCATAAGGGAATGTCGCAATTTGCTGCGGCCTGTCCTCCATTGTCATTTGGAAGGTGTGTGATGAAATGTCCGATAATAATAAGCTAACGACCGGTATTTTCATTCTGGCCGCTGGAATAATTATCCTGCTTGGAAAATGGGGCGTTTTCAGTTTTATTTTGAGTGCGTTGTGGCCATTGCTGCTGCTAATACCGGGCATACTTCTTCATCTGTGGCATTTCTTTAGAAAAGGGTCAGCAGAGCTGCTTCTTCCTGGCGGTATTCTGGTTGTTTACAGCATCATTTTCTTTATTGGAATTATCGGGGGATGGCATACGTTGAAATACATTTGGCCCGCATTTATACTGGGAATCGCAGTTGGGCTTTATGAGTACGACACGTTCTCAAATCGCCATCAGCAAGGTATACTGGCAGGAGCCTTCATCCTGGGGGCATTGTCCATTATTTTATTAGGCATTCTGTTGTTTTCTTGGTCGTTGATTTATTTACTGGCGACTCTGCTTATTATTGGCGGAATTTATTTGATAGCAGCAAGAGGCAACAGACGCCGGGGATGGTGATCTCTGGATAGTTCTTGAATTCTAACATATTTCGCGTATAATATAAGGGATATGTCAAGCGTCGGCATTTTATGATCCGACGCTTGTTTTGTGGTGAATGATGCTGAATAGCCTCATAATATAGAGACGAAAGGATATGGAGAGAATACCATGCATGAAAGAAAACAAATCCGCAACATTGCGATTATTGCACACGTAGACCACGGTAAAACAACACTTGTAGACAAATTGCTACAGCAATCAGGTATTTTCCGAGAACATGAAGCCGTACAAGAACGTGCGATGGATTCTAATGATCTGGAACGGGAGCGCGGGATTACGATTCTGGCTAAGAACACAGCTATTACGTATAAAGATTATCTGATTAATATCGTTGATACACCAGGACATGCCGACTTTGGCGGTGAAGTAGAACGTATTATGAAAATGGTTGACGGTGTGCTTCTTGTAGTTGATGCTTATGAAGGCTGTATGCCTCAAACCAAATTCGTACTTCGCAAAGCTCTTGAGAGCAACTTGACTCCGATTGTTGTCGTAAATAAAATCGACCGTCCGGCAGCAAGACCAGCTGAAGTTATTGATGAAGTGCTGGATCTGTTTATTGAACTGGAAGCAAATGATGAGCAGCTGGAGTTCCCGGTTGTATATGCATCTGCATTGAACGGTACTTCAAGTCTGGATGCTGAGAAGCAAGATGATAACATGCAAGCGATGTATGAGACCATTATTGAACACATCCCCGCACCAACTGAAAAAGTAGATGAACCTCTCCAATTCCTTGTTACTTTGATGGATTATAACGAGTACCTAGGCCGTATTGCAATCGGTCGCGTGAACCGTGGTATCATTCGTCAAGGCCAGCCAGTAGCTGTTATGACTCGTGACGGTGGCAAGAAATCAGCACGTATTGAGAAATTATTTGGATTTCAGGGACTTCGTCGTGTAGAAATTGAAGAAGCAGGCGCTGGTGATATCGTAGCGATTGCAGGTATCAAGGATATTAATATCGGTGAAACTATTGCCGATCCGAACCAACCTGAAGCACTTCCTGTCCTTAAAATTGACGAGCCTACTCTACAAATGACGTTCCTTGTAAACAACAGCCCTTTTGCTGGACGTGAAGGTAAATGGGTAACATCACGCAAATTGCGTGAACGTCTCTTCAAAGAACTTGAAACAGATGTATCGCTTCGTGTTGATGAAACTGACAGTCCGGATGCCTTTATCGTTTCCGGCCGTGGTGAGCTCCATCTGGGTATCCTGATTGAAAATATGCGTCGTGAAGGTTATGAGCTTCAAGTATCTAAGCCTGAAGTTATCGTCAAGGAAATTGACGGAGTTAGAATGGAACCAGTTGAACGTCTGCTAATTGACGTACCTGAAGAAAGCATGGGTTCGGTAATGGAGAGCTTGGGTTCACGTAAAGCAGAAATGGTAAATATGATCAACAATGGAACTGGTCAGGTTCGTCTTGAATTCCTTATTCCTGCTCGTGGTTTGATCGGATACAGTACACATTTCCTGACGCTGACTCGTGGTTACGGGGTTATGAACCATGCATTTGACAGCTATGGCCCGCTTCATGGTGGTCAAGTTGGCGGTCGCCATGAAGGTGTGCTTGTTTCCAGTGAGAACGGTGTATCGACGTTGTATGGTATTTTGTCTATTGAAGATCGTGGTATCCTGTTCCTTGAACCAGCTACCGAGATTTACGAAGGCATGATCGTAGGTGAGCATACTCGTGATAACGATATTGTCGTTAACATTTGTAAGGAGAAACAGCTTACAAACGTACGTTCAGCAACTAAGGATGACACTGTAAAAATGAAGACTCCGCGTCTATTCTCATTGGAGCAAGCTCTGGAGTATTTGAATGACGATGAATATTGCGAAATAACTCCAAAATCTGTTCGTCTTCGCAAGAAGATTCTGAACAAGAGTGAACGGGAACGCGCTGAAAAACATCGCAAAAATGCAGAAGCTAATTTATAATAAATCAAGAAGTGAAATTTAATCTTTATCTAAAATGATGTGCTAGCGAAGGAGGGAATCGCACTTGCAGGCCTGGTTTGCGCAAAATCCGATCATATCTTATTTTATTATTTTGTTTCTTGTGATTTTCGTGTACAACAAAGTGTTTCGCAATCAGCAGAAGCTTCCGATTTTGAAAGAAATTGTATTGTATTTACTGATTGCGATAGGTTCTCTCATGCTGCTGGTTTTTCAAATCGATAAATTGCCAATTATTCAATGTCTACTCGTAGCAGTTGCATTGATGCTGATGGTGCGTATCCGTTATTTTGTCGAAGGACGCCAAAAGAAAAAAGGGGCTGCACCAAGCGCAGTAGAGAAGCAGGAATAGCATTCCTGCTTGTCTTTGTTTAGAAGTGTAACTTTTCAGATCGATAATTCGTTATTTTTAAAATAAGAGCTCAAAAAGACATATTCAAGATTCTATGTCTAATAACAACCTCTCTATGCGTCTTAATCCAGATGAAATAAGGTGTATTCATTCATGAGTTCTAATCGCAGCGGCCTGCCTCCTCGTGAGCAGAGCCATAGTAGACGAGCTTCAAAAGTTGCCAAAGCAAAACCGAAGAAAAAATCTTCTTTTGGTAAGAAATTCGCAAAATTTATGCTTACTGTAATCGTCGTATTATTTATCGGAATCGGATTATATGCTGGCTATATGTTATCTACAATAGATAAAGTAATCGAGGATACAGGTTCTTCTGATACAGTAGCTCCAGAGAAATCGGCTAAGGTTAAACCGCTAACTATGCTGTTGCTTGGCACGGATTATCGTCCCGAGACAGGTACTCATCTAAGTGATGTTATCATGTTGATTGCGATGAATCCTGAGACCAAATCAGCGACCGTTGTATCCCTTCCCCGGGACACAAGATTTTCAATGGACGGCTATAAAACGAACAAGCTTAACGCTTTTTACCCTAATTTTCTTGTTGCCGAGAAGAAATCCGGAATTTCAGCAGAGCAGGAAATGAAGACGATGATGGGCAAATTTTTCGATTTATCCATAGATTATGTTACTGTGATGAATTTTCAGGCATTCAGGGATGTTGTTGATTCATTGGGTGGTGTCAATATAAATGTGGATGCCAATATGTGCTATAGAGATAGAGCTGACGGTACAGATATTAATCTGAAAGCCGGACAGCAGCATCTTGATGGAGAAGACGCCCTTGGTTATGTCCGATACCGGAAATCAAACTGTTCTCCAAGAACAAAAGCTTCGGATGATTTTGATCGCAACCGGAGACAAAATGAAGTGCTGCATGCCCTGATTGATCAGGCTAAATCACTGAATGGTGTGCTTGGTGCGGGCAAAGTGATTGAATCGGTGGGTAAAAACATGGAAACTGATCTGGAATCACAGCAAATGAAAAACATGATTGCTGCGTACTGGGACATCTCCAAGCAAAATGTTGACTTTGTTCCTGTAACCGGATCATGGAAAAGTCCTTATGTATATTTGAACGATGATGAGCTGGAGAAATCGAAGCAAGCCCTCAGGAATGAACTTGCGGGTACTAAACCGACTGCTGAAGCCGTCAATGGATCGCAAACAGGCGAGTAACAATTGAAGTCAAGTTTTAGGGCATGCTATAATACAATTAGTTAAGAATGGTATGAAACAGGAGGTCTGGCACAATGTCCGAGCTCGTTACCCAGTTGCCTGAGTCGTTGTATTCACAATTTCAGTCAGAAACGTTTGTTTTGTTAAACACCGTAGATCACGAATCCGGGGGACCTACTTCCAGTGCGATTTCATGGATCTATGCCGTAAATTCACAAGTGCTGCGTTTTGCTCTGGATCATCGTTCCAGACTGGTTACAAATATTAAGGCTTGTCCTAAAATTACAATTACCGTTTTTGGCAAGGAGACAATCTATGCAATAAACGGTGTAGCTGATGTAGTACAAAATTACCTTGAAGGGGTTCCTTTTAAAATGTGCTGCTTTGATCTGCGGATTGAGGCGGTTCGTAACGCCTTGTTCTATGGGGCGCAGCTTGCTTCTGCACCAACTTATGAGAAAGTATATGACCAGCGTGCAGCTGATTCGCTCGATAATCAGGTGTTTGCTGCAATGAAAAAAGCCTAGCGATTTTTCGCTGGGCTTTTTTCTATATTGGGACAGACTTATTAAAGAACGCTTTGATTATTTTTTGCTCGGAACACTCTTAGTTTGTGGGACGTTCTCGCGCGGAATCGTATCACTTGGAAGTTGAGGCACGATCCGTCCTATGATATCCGCGAGTTCTGTAGCAAATCCAGAAACAGGGTGACCCTGTGTTATTTTGTTCCCGATTTCGGTAAGACGCTGATTAAGATCGACATCTGCTGTAACGATTGCTCCAGCGCCGTTGGGGTCCTTACGAAGCGCTTCGGCTACGCTATATTTGATACTACCGACTTTGGCTCTTTCGAGTTTGGAATCGACATCTATACCAACAATTGCTGTGGTACCTAATACGACGCAATGAGCACCCTTGACACCTTGTACCTGTTTAGCCAGATTCTCAAGATGGGCTTTTTTATCCACCTGATTGGTGGTGGTATTATCTGTAGCTCTGACAGTAATATTTCCATTTCCGGTATAGTTTCTGCTTTGTGCTCTCGTCATGCTTTGGGTTTGATTATTTGGAGAGGGTGATGCCTGCTTAGGTGACGTAGCACAACTACTTAGCAAGGAAGCCATAATGAACAAACACAGCCAAATTCGCATGTTGAATCCGTCCTTTCAAGATTATTCATGATATCATTTAAGATTTACTGGACGTGAGAAAATTATGTACAGGAATTATGGGCTGAAATGACCACTGGTGGAGGGGATTTTTTGTGAAGAAGATCTTTGTATTGGATACAAATGTATTGTTACACGATCCCAATTCGATTTTTGCTTTTGATGAGCATGAAGTGGTCATTCCGGCCGTTGTGCTGGAGGAAATCGATTCCAAGAAGCGCAATGCCGATGAGATAGGTCGTAATGCACGCGGTGTATCGCGATTGCTGGATGGGCTACGTGAGAAGGGACATTTACATGATGGAGTTCCTTTGGAAAGCGGTGGCTGTGTAAAGGTTGAGCTAAATCATCGAAGTTTTGTTAAGGTACAAGAAATGTTTGGAGATGTAAGTAATGACAATCGGATTCTGGCTGTTGCACTCAATTATTTTTTGGAAGAGCAGGACAAAAATGAGCCTTGTCCTGTAATATTGGTTAGTAAAGATGTACTGGTACGAATTAAAGCAGATGTTTTGGGACTCACAACACAGGATTATTTGTCAGATCGAACAGCAGGACCGAGAGAATTGTATGCCGGTTATTCTTCTATAAAGGTGCATCCTTCAGTAATCGATGAATTTTATTCATATCGATATTTAAGAATTGAACCCTTAAGATTGCCATATTCTCTATATCCTAATGAATTTGTTATTCTGAAAGACGAAATGGGCACAGGTAAATCAGCTCTTCTCAGAGTAAATATTGATGCATCAAGGCTGGAACCGTTGTTTCTTAGCAATGAGTCAGTGTGGGGAATAAGCGCCCGTAATGCTCAGCAGAGAATGGCTCTTGAGTTACTGCTTAATGACGAAATCCCACTTGTTACGATTACAGGGAAAGCAGGTACTGGCAAAACATTGCTGGCTCTAGCGGCAGGACTCCTGAAAGTAGAGGATGAGCACAAGTACAAAAAGCTGCTTATAGCGCGTCCAGTCGTGCCAATGGGTAAAGATATCGGATATTTGCCAGGAGAGAAGGAAGAGAAGCTGCGGCCATGGATGCAACCAATCTATGATAATCTGGAATATTTGTTTGATACGAAGAAATCCGGAGATATCGATAAAATATTGATGGGACTTGGCAGCATTCAGGTTGAAGCTCTGACTTATATTCGCGGACGTTCGATTCCTGGTCAGTTTATCATTGTAGATGAGGCACAAAACTTGTCTCGTCATGAAATCAAAACCATTGTGTCTCGAGTAGGTGAGGGAAGTAAAATTATCGTTATGGGAGATCCGGAACAAATCGATCATCCTTACCTCGATTCAGCTAGTAATGGGCTAACCTATCTGGTAGAACGTTTCAAAGAGCAAGGAATCAGTGGGCATATTACGCTGGAGAAAGGCGAGCGTTCCAAGCTTGCTCAGGTTGCTGCTGACTTGCTGTAATTCATTTAGTAGTTTAGATAAATGCACGCTGGAGAAATGTTCCGGCGTGTTTCTTTTTTTTGCTAAGATTTATCAGGACAAGCGCCAAATGGATTTGATACAATGTAGGATATGAGAACTAGCTAGCAAGGGTTTGAAAACGTGGAGAGGACGAACGAGTGTGAAGCGAAAAAACCAGTGGCTGCTGTTTGCCATCCTTTTGCTTGCTCTAATTAACTTGTCACCAAGTGAGAATTCAACCTTGATCAGGCAAAATAATCCGAGAGAGAATGAGCCAGAAGTGCTGCCCAACCAAGTAACTGTTCAGGATAGGGGGCACATAAAGGTAGCAGTTCAGCTCCCGGATAATGAATTTGTGCGTTTACAGCATATGACTAAGCAGTTCATGGAAGATCACCCTGTAGAGGTAGAGCTTATGAACATGCCGGCTAATGAAGATTATCATGAATTAATGCGGCAGCTAGAGCTTGGAGAATCTCCAGATGTGCTGCTGCTAGATAATACGTGGGTACGGAATTTTGCTGTAGATGGATATTTAATGCCGGCAGAGAACTATTATTCAGGTGCACTTGCCGGTGAAGTATTAAGCGCTTCCCTGGCACAAAATGAATGGAACGGGTATGTTTGGGGTGTTCCATTTGATGTAGATCCTTACGTTTGGGTTTATAATCGATCCCGTTTTAATAGTGTGATGGGTTCCGAATTTCCGGTTACAAAAAATGAATGGGCCAATCTGATTGAGAAGTACACGCAATCTAGTGAACCGTTACCTGCTGATTTTCTGGCATTTGATTTTACCGATCCTTATGCTTCAATGTCATTGATTTGGCAATTGGGTGGGCAGGTGAAGCAAAACAGTAGTGCCTCACCTTTTGAACAAAATGAGAACATAGATTATGCAGTGCAGCAGTTAGACAAACTGAGATCTCATCTTATAAATTTGAATGAAGAATCAGAGACAAGCGGAGGTATATGGGACAAGCTGAATCAGGGAGAGATCGCAGCCGCACTTGTTCGCTATACTGAAGTTAGCAAAAACTATAGCTCATGGATGAAAATTATTTTTGCTGGTCCTGACGATGTTAAAGAGACGATGTGGGTTTCGGGACGCAGCTATGTGGTCTCTGCCCGGTCTGGCAATAAAGAAGCAGCTGGATTGTGGATTACCGAGATGACGACTCAAATCAAGCAGCGTCAATGGATTGAAGTGACAGATCATCTTCCCGTATTCAAAAATATGTATTATCAGGCATCACGAAACGGATTACCTGATGATATCCCGGTCTCGCTAATTAATGGCAAAAAAAGTTCCATTCCTGTAGGAGCAGCGCTGCCTTCACAAATGAAACTTTTTTCGGAGCTATCCAATACATTTTATAATGGCGGTTTTAGTTCCAACCAGTTTTTAAGTGAGATATACAATATCAATGAAGCAAAGAACTGAGATTAAAGAGCAATCTTTAATTTTATAATTAAAGTTCCCTTGTGAATTGTCGCTTCGGTGGCTTCTACAAAGGGAACTATTTTTTTGGGATAAAAGCCAAGGTCAAAATCAGTCTCTAGTTCTTTTCTTGTAGTGTCAGGCAAATCAAGACCATTAAACAACAAACGATCAACGTGAAAAACGATACAATTTTGCGGTTCATTTTCTACAGTATAGTGGCCTTCTACTTTTAGATTAATACCTTCTCGGCTTCCCTGTGCTGTGATTATACCTTCATCAAACTGGAAAGACATATTTGTAAGAAGCTCGTTTTTGGAATGAAGAAAATCGTTCAAATCACTCTCCTGAACTACTATAGTATATCCGTTTTTATCAGAGGTCAGACTGGATTCATGTTCTTGCATAAAGTCGGGAAAATCAGACATCGCCGCAGCTAATGCGCGGAAATAACGTCTTACCTCATATAAACCTACATTCTCCCAGTATAGAGTCATTTCCTCAATCATAGCTTGTAATTTCTCTGGATCTACACTGGAGCTAAGTGAGCCATCAACACTTTGTTGCAGAGCAGCTACACGCTCCCGCTGCTTCAGTAAATTATCTTTTATGGTCTCTAAGTCAGAAGTCATTTTCTCAAGTTTATCCTTCGTTTGCTTTAAGCTCGCATATTCATTCTGATAAGTATCTAGAACGTAATGATCCCGTTCAGCGATGATCTGGTAGTAATCAAGTATCGTAAAAAAATCATGCAAGCTGTTGGCAGACAGCAGGGCACCAAGCAAGGTCTCGCGCTCTCCCATATAGTATGCCGCTAATCGTTTGCCGGCTGCGTCGCGGCTCGTCTTGATTTGCTCATTCTTATAGCCAAGTTGCTCACTTAATTGGGATACTGATTGCTGTGTCTCCTTCTGCCTGTTCTCTATTCTGGAGACTTCCCGGTCTATTTCAATGATCGACAGGCTATCGTTCAATATTTTTAATTCCTCGTCCGTTAAGGGGGCCGCGGATGTTTTCACAGGAATTGTTATGATGAATAGAAGCGATAGTGTAATGAATAGATGCTTGTATTGCTTGTTTAATCTCAAGAGTGATCCTCCCCCTAATTGTGGTATTCATACATATATATATGATAACAGGAAATCAAATATCAGCATGTCAAATTTATTCCTATAGAGGAACAATAAAAAAGAAGACGTTCCGGCTCATTGCCGAATCGTCTTCTTTACTCAATTCAAAGGATTGGGATTTAGAGTGGCAGACCCATTTGGAAAATCGTCCAATAGCTAAAGCCAGTGATCGCTACAATCATGTATCCCCAGAAAAGCAGGATATACGTTCTCTCAGTAAACTTCAGGTAACCAAAAAGAACGAAAAATGCTGTCTGCAGGAAAAACAGAAGGGCCATCTCGGTCAAGTCGCCGGCAAAGGCCATTAGTCCAATGGCTAATGTGAAGAAGCCGAGGACGCGAAACATGCGTGCCAAGGGTAAATCCCCCTTTCTTATGTATACACGATTTCCAATTTCTATACTACATTATACCTGTAACCCCTTACCATGTAAACGAAAAGTCAATAAAAGGTTGGCATTTGCAAGAAAAAAT
The DNA here is from genome assembly GCF_900102215.1 of Fontibacillus panacisegetis. Lineage (GTDB taxonomy): Bacteria > Bacillota > Bacilli > Paenibacillales > Paenibacillaceae > Fontibacillus > Fontibacillus panacisegetis. The sequence goes on along the minus strand of NZ_FNBG01000002.1, from coordinate 75,255 downwards.
GTGATTGTTGTTACTGCATCTTTATATCTATCCTCGGACTTAATTTAGCATTTTGAAAAAGGAGGTATGGAGGTGCATTATTTTGGCAATACATTTTAGTATCAAATAGATTCTATGAACTCTATGAGAAGCATAGAAATGAAGTAAGAAGCAATTTATTAAGACGTCTAACGGGCGAGAGTCCATTAAAAGACGGTTATATTAGGATGTCGTTAGGAGGGTTTTTATAGCATGACAGCAGTGAGACAAGATGCATGGAGTGCAGAAGATGATTTGATATTGGCAGAGGTAACTTTACGCCATATCCGTGAAGGCAGCACGCAGTTAACTGCTTTTGAAGAGGTTGGGGAAAGAATTGGAAGAACAGCGGCAGCATGTGGCTTTCGTTGGAACAGCTGCGTACGCAAGAAGTATGATGCGGCAATTGGAATTGCAAAGGCACAGCGACAGAAGAGAAGTTATCTTAAGAAGCAGAGCTCTCTATCAGGAAATTCGGCTATAGCCTCATTAGCTTCCGTTGACTTGGAAGAAGGGGTATACAGAAATGAGACATTCACTGAAGAGACCATCTCAATCGATGCAGTAATCCGGTTTTTACGTGGCTGGAAGTCTACAGTTCATGATAGTTCTCGCCATATCAAAACGCTTGAAAGAGAATTGCGTGACAAAGAAGAGGAGCTTGCTGAATTGCGTTCTATAAATGAAAGGCTTTCAGCTCAAGTGAACGAGGTACAGAGTGATTATAGAGTAGTAAATGACGATTATAAGGCTTTAATCCAAATCATGGACAGAGCAAGACGCCTTGCTTTTTTAAATGAAGAGGAAGAAGATTCGAAAAAAAGATTTAAAATGGATGCGAATGGTAATTTAGAAAGAATAGAGTAATTCACTAAACAAAGAACCTTCCATTATATAGGGAGGTTTTTTGTTTTTTATAGAAACAGTACATGTTATTATTTTGTGTTTTGTATGTAAAGTTTGGTATAAATGAAATAGACTTTGTTGATAATGCATAAGTTAGCGTTTAAAAGAAGGAGTATTATATGAAATTCGATATTGTAGGTGCTGGGGCTCTCGGGCTGTTATTTGGTGGTGAGCTGGCAGCATCAGGAGAAGATGTTGTTTTTTGGACAAGAAGTGAAGAGCAGGCCAGAATATTAACTGCTGAAGGTATCGAATTGGGGGAAGAAGCAGGAAATTATAGGGTAATTCAACCTGATAATTTTGAGGCTTACTGTGTAGATTCAATTATTAATAGATCCGTACGCCAGCCTGATTGGTTGATCATTACGACAAAGCAGTGGCATGTTGATGATCATTTATTTGAGGCAGTACAGCATTTGTGTGGGCAAGAGACTAGGGTTGTCTGTTTTCAGAATGGGACTGGGCATGTCGAAGCGTTTCAAGCTATCGTTAAGGATATTCCTGTATATGCAGCTATCACAACTGAAGGAAGCAGACGTAAGGATGCCAGAAGCGTAGTTCGATCCAAGCCGGGTACTACCATGATCGGAATTCCCGCTCGCCATAGCCCTCATGGAGTAGAACTGCTTACAGAGGGTAAGTATAGAGAAGGTTTTGCAGATCAAACAGCAGAATATTTGACGAAAAAACTGATCCTAGCAGGATTTCCGGCGTTAATGTCGAAAGACATCGATAGGGATATTTATAGAAAACTACTCATTAATTCTGTAATTAATCCATTAACAGCAATCTGGCGAGTTCCAAATGGCGATCTTCTGGTTGTGTCAGAGCGTAGAAAAATTTTACGACAGTTGTGTGATGAAGCTGTAGAAATATATCGCGCTAACCAAATAGCTTGTGATAACAACATGTTTGAGCAAATTGTTTCGGTATGCCAATCGACATCCCGTAACATATCTTCAATGTTAAAGGATGTTCTTCAAGGCTCTCCCACTGAAATAGACTCCATTAACGGTCGCCTGATAGAAATGGCACACCGTTCCGGTCTGACAGCACCGGGGCATGAGTTGATAACGTCGTTAATTAAAGGCCTGCAGCCGCAGGAATAATATAATAATTCTACTGAACAATAAGTATAGGAGGTGTAGCTATGGGATACATCAGCACCCTTGTTATCGTTCTCTCCATTGTTCCAGTCGTACCTTTTCTTTTGGCCTACTTTATCACTTACTATATGAAGAAAGATAAAAAAAGAGCCTTCGCGTTAGCAATGGATGTGACGACCTTATTTTTGATCTTGTCTGTTTCCGCTCTCTTTAATAATGTATTTGGTTCTGGTTTCGGTTTTTATCTTATCCTGCTTATTCTGCTGATTGCTTGCGGGTTAATCGGTGGTGCGCAGAACCGTCTCAAAGGAAAGGTCGATATCAGACGAATGTTTAGAGCGGTATGGCGATTGACGTTTGCCGGTACTGGAATAGCTTATGTGGTATTGTTTCTGATTAGCATCATTACATACATTTCTGCAGCTTAATACAACCTAAGTGGAGACCACTTTCAAACACATAATAATGGAACATTAAAAATTAACATCGTTGGTTAATTGTAAACAAACTAAAAAGTCAATATTGTATAAAGGACTATTTTGTTAATAAAATGGTCTATTTTTTTTAACATATGTTCAATTTCGTAAAATTTATGTTGGATTTTTTTGACCACTGGTTGTATAATCTAAAAACATATACGATAAACTTTTAAGGGGGATGCAAAGAATGAAGAAGAACAAAAGTCTATTGCTTCTTTTGACTCTCGTTCTTGCGGTAGGTACTCTGCTCTCGGCATGTGGATCTAACAATGACAAGAACAGTGCTTCAAATGGCGGTAACAACACATCTAACAGTGGTACCAATAGTGGTGAAGAAAAACTGGCCGCAGACCAAACACTTAAAATTAACTTGAGTGCTGAACCACCAACATTCGATCCTGCGCAAGCTCAGGACAGCCAAGCTAACACGGTCCTTAAAACAATGTATGAAGGTCTTGCTCGTATGAACGATAACGGCGAACCTGAACCAGCAGCAGCAGAAAAATGGGATGTTGATGGTACAAAATATACTTTCCATCTTCGTAAAGACGCTAAATGGAGCAACGGTGATCCTGTAACTGCAAAAGATTTCGCATTTGCATGGGAACGTGTTCTTAGCCCTAATACAGATCCGGCTCCACCATATGCATACCAATTGTATTACATCAAAAATGCACAAGAATATAATGAAGGAAAAATTACGGATTTCAATCAAGTAGGCGTTAAAGTAGTTGACGACTACACCTTGGAAGTTGAATTGGTCTCACCAACTCCTTATTTCTTAGGTCTGACTTCCTTCTATACTTACTACCCAGTACATCAATCTGTTAAAGATGATGCTAAATGGGCAGTAGATGCAAGCAAGATGATTGTTAATGGTCCATTTACTTTGACAAACTGGACTAAAGGTCAAACAATTGAAGTTACTAAAAACGAAAACTACTGGGGCAAAGACAACATTAAGTTGAGCAAGATTTCCATGTCCCTTGTAAATAGTGGTGCAACTGAGCTTGCATCTTACAAAAATGGTGAACTTGATCGCACGGGTCATCCTAACGGTGAAGTTCCAACAGATCAAATTCCAATTGTCAAACAAGAGCTTAAAGACGAATTTAAAGTTAAAGGTATTGCAAGTACGTACTACTACCAATTTAACTTGACAGCTAAACCATTTGATAATGAAAAGATTCGTAAAGCATTTGCAATGACTATTGATCGTCAAGCTATCGTTGATAAAGTAACATTGGGTGGACAACTTCCTGCATTTGGGTTTGTTCCTCCAGGTATTAAAGGTGTAAACGATGAGTTCCGCAACGAAGTGAAAGATGATTTCTTTACAGAAAACACTGAGGAAGCTAAAAAACTTCTTGAAGAAGGTATGAAAGAAGAAGGCTACACTCAATTGCCTGAAATTACTTTGACATACAACTCCAGTGAAGCGCATAAGAAAATCGCTTTGGCTGTAGCTGATATGTGGAAGAAAAATCTTGGTGTTGATGTGAAAACGGAAAACCAAGAATGGGGCGTATTTATTGAAAATCGCCAAAACTTGAACTATCAAGTAGCACGCGCTGGTTGGACTGCGGATTATAACGATCCAATGACTTTCCTTGACATGTGGACTTCTAACAGTGGTAACAACGATATCGGTCTCAAAGATGCAGAGTATGACAAATTAATTAACGAAGCAAAAACAACTGAAGATAACGCAAAACGTAATGAAAACTTCAAAAAAGCCGAAGAGATTCTTGTGAAAGATACTATGGGGATCATGCCAATTTATTACTACACTAATATTGCGCTTGAAAAACCATATCTAAAAGGCGTAAGTCTTGACTTCAGTGGTGGTATCGACTATACACGCGCTTATTTGCTGGAGCATTAATTGTAACTTTGGCCAGCTGATTTTAAATTAAATAGTTTTCTCGGGATATATATGTGGGTATTCCATATATATCCCCTTTTTTTTGTACGAATATGACTTGATTCCAAAGTTTATGCATATATACGAATAAATGGAATGGACAAAGTATAATAATTCTCCTAAAATCGAATAGTGTCGAATAAAAATAAAAGGAGGTGCTAACGGGCATGGTTCGTTATATTGCCAACAAGTTTTTCTACATGTTAGTTTCGTTGTTCATCCTAATTTCGGCCACCTTCTTTTTAATGAAGGCTATTCCAGGCGATCCTTTTACTTCAGAGAAAAAGGTACCACCTGCGATTCAGGAACGTTTATATGAACAATACGGTTTGGATAAGCCCGTTTATCAGCAGTATATTAAATATTTAGGTGATGTTGTACAAGGTGATTTTGGGATTTCAATGAAGAAAATCAATCAGGACGTATCTGACATAATTGGTCAAACCTTCTCAGCATCCTTGAAGTTAGGTTTGGTAGCCATTGTTGTTGCCGTTATTGTTGGCGTTCTGCTTGGTATGGTTGCAGCGCTTTATCATCGTAAGCTGATTGATAACATAGCAATGGTCGTTGCAGTTCTGGGAATCGCGGTTCCAAGCTTTGTTATAGCGTCGCTGTTGCAATATGTATTTGCATCGAAGCTTCATTGGCTTCCTACAATGGGCTTTAAGGGGCCAATCTATTATGTATTGCCGGTAGCAGCACTAACGGCGCAGCCTATTGCCTTTATTGCTCGTCTGACTCGTTCCAGCATGCTTGAGGTTTTAAACGCTGACTACATCAAGACAGCAAAAGCCAAAGGCCTTGGCTGGATGGCTATTCTGTTCCGTCACGTTATTCGTAACGGTATTATGCCAGTAGTAACGTATTTAGGTCCAATGACTGCTAACATCGTTACCGGTTCCGTTGTTATCGAGCAAATTTTCGGTATCGGTGGTATTGGTAAACAATTTGTTGAAGCTATTAGCACTCGCGATTATCCGATTATTATGGGGATTACGATCTTTTACGGTATTCTTCTTATGTTAGCAAGATTTATTACGGATATCGCATATGTATTTGTTGATCCAAGAATTAAATTGAGTGGCAAGAAGGAGGGGTAAGGGTGGACACAAATCAAATCAAAGTAATGCCTTCCCCTTCTGATCTGATGCCCGATGATTTTAGAAAAATAGGTACTGATGAGAAGGAAGCGGAGGTTATTGCCCGCGAAAGTATCTCTGCGTGGCGTGATGCATGGCAAAGATTATGTGCGAACAAAATGGCAATGACTGCACTTATTATTTTAGGAATTATCGTTTTAGCAGCGATATTTGGTCCCGTGATTTCCGAATGGGTACATGGTTATAACTATTATTCCAATGATTTGCTTAATACGAATCAACCGCCATCAGCTGAACACTGGTTTGGCACAGATGATCTTGGACGTGATATGTTTGTACGTACATGGAGAGGTGCTCAGATTTCATTGATCGTTGGTCTTGCTGCAGCGTGTATCGACCTTTTGATTGGCGTTATTTACGGTGGCACAATGGGTTACTTTGGTGGTCGTGTAGACGAAATCATGAACAAATTTTCTGAGATTTTGTATTCCATTCCTTATTTGCTTGTAACTATTCTTTTGCTTGTCGTTATGGAGCCAAGTCTTGGTACGATTATTCTCGCCCTGACCATTACAGGGTGGATTAACATGTCCTGGATTGTTCGCGGTGAGATCATGCAGCTTAAGAATCGAGAATTTGTTTTAGCTTCCCGTTCAATGGGTGCCGGATCAGGACGTTTGCTCTTCCGTCATTTGCTGCCGAATGCAGTAGGTCCGATTATTGTTACAGTTACATTGTCTGTACCGAACGCTATTTTCTCTGAAGCATTTCTAAGTTTCCTTGGTCTTGGTGTACAAGCTCCGATTGCTTCGCTAGGTTCGATGATCAACGATGCCCTTACAGGTTGGTTGTACTATCCTTGGCGGATGTTGTTCCCGGCAGCAGTAATCAGTTTAACCATGCTATGCTTTAATATTTTTGGCGATGGTCTTCGTGACGCGCTTGATCCTAAACTGAAGAAATAGGAGGTGGAATGATGGAGCCGATTTTACAAGTCAAAGATTTGCAAGTCTCCTTTCAAGTCAAAGGCGGCGAGGTAAAGGCCGTTCGCGGTATGAACTTTGAAGTAGGTAAAGGGGAAACGATCGCAATCGTTGGTGAATCCGGCAGTGGTAAAAGCGTGACGGCCCAAACGATCATGCGCCTGATTCCTTCCCCTCCGTCAATCATTAAGCAAGGTGAAATTATCTTTAAAGGCGAAGACCTTTTGAAGAAAACCGAGAAACAAATGGAAGCCATTCGCGGTAAGGATATTGGCATGATTTTTCAGGATCCGATGACTTCTTTGAATCCTACAATCAAGGTAGGTAAACAAATTACTGAAGTATTAATTAAACATCAGAAAATGTCAGCGGCTGAAGCGAACAAGCAGGCTCTAGAAATGCTCAAGCTTGTTGGAATTAAAAATGCAGAAGCCCGCTTTAACCAATATCCACATGAATTTTCGGGCGGTATGCGTCAACGTGTAATGATAGCTATTGCACTTGCCTGTCGTCCTGCTTTGCTTATTGCGGATGAACCTACAACAGCGCTCGACGTTACGATTCAGGCTCAAATTATGGATGTTATGAAGGATATGCAAGAGAGACTTGGAACATCTATCATTCTTATTACGCATGATCTTGGTGTCGTTGCGGGCATGTGTGACAGAGTTATCGTTATGTATGCAGGTGAAGTTGTTGAGACTGGTACGAAGTGGGAGATTTTCAAAAATCCACAGCATCCTTACACTAAAGGTCTTCTTAGATCGATGCCACGTCTGGATCAAAAGAAAGGCGAGCCGCTTATTCCAATCATCGGTACGCCACCGGATTTGATTAAACCTCCAGTTGGTTGTCCGTTTGCAGCCCGCTGTGATCATGCGATGAAGATTTGTGAACGTATTGATCCGGGCGCAACTGAATTCAGTGATACGCACACTGCGCGTTGCTGGGAGCTGCATCCGATGGCCAAGGAGGGCAATTCACAATGAGCAAGAATCTGATAGAGGTTAATGGGCTTAAAAAATACTTTAATGTTGGTAGCGGCAAAGTTCTTAAAGCTGTAAATGATATCAGCTTCTCTATTGCTGAAGGCGAAACATTGGGTCTCGTTGGTGAATCCGGTTGTGGTAAATCTACGGCTGGACGGACGATCCTCCGTTTGTATGAGCCTACAGCGGGTAGTGTCATGTTCAACGGAACGGATATTACAAAGCTGTCTCCCAAAAAGATGAAAGCTATGCGCCGGGATATGCAAATGATTTTCCAAGATCCGTATGCATCGCTGAATCCTCGGTTTACCGTAACAGATATCATTGGTGAAGCACTTGATATTCATGGTATGGCTGGATCACGTGCGGAACGCAAGAAACGCGTTGAAGAGCTGTTGGATATGGTTGGACTTAATCCGGATCATGCAACTCGTTATCCGCATGAGTTCTCCGGTGGTCAACGTCAACGTATCGGAATTGCAAGAGCGCTGGCTGTAAATCCGAAATTCATTATATGTGATGAACCTATCTCTGCTCTTGACGTATCCATTCAGGCCCAAGTTGTCAACTTGCTGAAGGATCTGCAGGATCGTCTCGGCCTAACTTATCTGTTCATTGCGCATGATTTGTCAATGGTTAAGCATATTAGTGATCGTGTAGCTGTTATGTATTTGGGTAGAATTGTAGAGCTTGCAGAAAGTGAAGAATTATATGCAAATCCGCTGCATCCCTACACCAAAACTTTGTTGTCTGCAATTCCGATTCCAGACCCTGAAATCGAAGCCAACAAGAAAAGGATATTGCTTGAAGATCACGGTGATGGTCCAATTAGCTCGTCTAAAGGAACTGCTTCTGGCAGCGGGTTGTTCGATCTGGATAATTCTGAGCTTGTTGAAGTATCTAAAGGACACTGGGTATCCATGCCGAAGAAATAAAGAGTTTTGATAAGGAGCTATCGTAATGGGCTAGTCCCATAAGCGGTAGCTCTTTTTGTAGATGATACGTTTCTAACAAATAAGCACAAATTAGTACAAATTAATTTGTCATACAGCCTCTTTTTTCGGTACAATCAAAATGATGTTTGTGACAAATACAGGAGGATTACACCTGATGAAAATTGTAGAAGAGCCATGGCCATCAGGCCAGCCACTGGCAGAGGCACTCATAAATAATTACTCCTCTGTAGAACACTTATACGGATATAATCCGCGCTTTGATGAGAGTTGGAGTAATAGATTGGACTACCTGCACTCATCTGATAGTAAAAGAGCAGATCGGTCGAAGCTAGTCAAAGTACTCCGTGAATTCAACCATCGATATAATTCTCATGAAGCTGTGGATAAAGCTTTAGATAAGCTTGCTCTTAAAGAGACTGCCGTAATTGTAGGTGGACAGCAAAGCGGTTTGTTTACAGGGCCGCTCCTTGTTATATACAAGGCGGTAACGATTATCAAGGCTGCTCAGCATGCGGCAGCAAAATTGGGACAGCACGTTGTTCCTGTGTTTTGGATAGCTGGCGAGGATCATGACTGGGATGAAGTGAATCATACTTATGTATTATCCTCTGATCTGCACGTAAGCCGTATTCGAATCCCACGCGATTCTGACCATCGTCGTCCGGTGAGCTGGACAGAAGTAAGTCATGAGGAGTGGGAGGAGGCAGCACAAGAGCTGGAACAGCTGCTGCCAGGTAGCGAATTTAAAGAGAGCATGATGGATGTCTTCAAACAAGCAGCAATGGAATCAGCTACACTAACGGAATGTTTTGCTAGATTAATGGGTAGCTGGTTTGGTCGATATGGCCTCATTTTGCTTGATTCCGCTGACCCGGGACTGAGGGCACTTGAAGTAGATGTTTTTGAAGATATAATCAATCGTAATGATGAGATGGAACAGGCTTATCACATCTCTGCGGATGAAGTTGTTGGTTTGGGTTATGCGCCTCAGGCTGATGTTGCAAGAGATGGAGCTAACTTGTTCTACATAAATGATGGCGAGCGGCTCCTGCTATTCAAGCAAAATGGAAAATTTTGTGATCGCAAGGGCAAGGTAGCTTTTACTCGAGAAGAGCTGCTTGCGGAATTAATGAGCCATCCTGACCGATTTAGCAACAATGTATTAACCCGTCCGATCATGCAGGAATGTATGCTGCCAGTATTGGGTACGGTTCTGGGAAATGGAGAGATTGCCTACTGGGCATTGACAGGACGTGCTTTTCATACACTTGGACTTGAGATGCCAATTTTGCTGCCGAGGGAATCCTTCACGGTTATGGAAGGTACGCTGCAGAAGCACATGGAGAAATACGGGTTAAGCTGGGATGATGTGAAGGATCGGGATCATTTGAACAACAAGCGTGACAGCTGGCTGTCAGAACAGGATGCGTTGCATCTGGATGAACAGTTCGATGAGATTAAGGCAGCCTTTACAGGAATGTACAACCCATTGATTGATCAACTTGGTGGAATTCAGAATGGGCTTGTCAAGTTAGGAAATGCAAACCGCGATAAAATTGTCGATCAAATCGAGTATTTAAGAGGCAAGGCGAAGGATGCTCTGGCAAAAACGAATGAAGCCGGCTTGAGACATTTTGACCGGATCGAGCTAAGCCTGTTCCCGCAGAACAAGCTGCAAGAACGTGTTTATAATGTTTTCTATTATTTAAATCGTTATGGAGAAGATTGGATTGACGGTCTGGTGAATATTCCTTATGATGTAACGGGAACACACCGAGTTATTTATTTGTAGTACACTACACACATTAACTATATAGGAGGAAGAATAATGAGTTCAGCAGCAATTCAGAATAGCATTGTCAAAGATTTGAAATTGGCTCCGGAAGGACATTTGAAAATTGATTGGGTAGAGGCTCATATGCCGGTTCTTGGCAGAATCCGCAAGCAATTTGAAGCAGAGCAGCCGTTCAAAGGACTGAAGGTAGCTATTTCTTTACATCTTGAGGCGAAGACCGCTTACCTTGCCAAAGTAGTACAAGCAGGGGGCGCTGAGGTTACAATTACAGGTAGTAATCCATTATCGACACAGGATGATGTGTGCGCTGCACTCGTTGAAGATGGTGTAACTGTATTCGCTAAATACAATCCCGAACCAGCTGAATATAAAGAGCTTATGATTCGCGCCCTTGAAAACAAGCCTGATTTGATTATCGATGATGGCGGAGATCTTGTCTCCATTTTGCATTCTGAACGCCCAGACCTCCTTAAAAATGTTCGTGGTGGAGCCGAAGAGACAACTACAGGAATATTGCGGCTTAAGGCAATGGATAAGGAAGGTCAATTAAAATTCCCTATGGTCGCTGTTAATGATGCTTATTGCAAGTATTTGTTTGATAATCGTTACGGTACCGGTCAATCGGTGTGGGATGGAATTAACCGTACAACAAACCTCGTTGTTGCTGGCAAAACCGTTGTTGTTGTTGGTTATGGCTGGTGTGGTAAAGGGGTAGCAATGCGCGCTAAAGGGCTCGGTGCTAATGTGATCGTTACTGAAGTGGATGCAATTAAGGCAGTTGAAGCATACATGGACGGCTTCCACATTATGCCGATGGTTGAAGCAGCTAAACTGGGCGATTTCTTCGTAACAGTAACCGGTAATCGTGATGTAATTCGTGGAGAACACTACGATGTTATGAAGGACGGAGCAATTTTGTCTAATGCGGGTCACTTCGATGTTGAGGTGAACAAGCCGGAATTGAAAGAACGTTCAAGCTCAGTTCGTACTGTTCGTCGTAACATTGAAGAATATCAACTAAACGATGGTCGCAAAATTTATCTGCTCGCAGAAGGCAGATTGGTAAATCTGGCAGCAGGTGACGGACATCCTGCGGAAATTATGGATATGACATTTGCGCTTCAAGCATTGTCGCTGAAATATGTTAATGAACGTTATGAAAAAATCGGTAAAACGGTCGTTAACGTTCCATATGAATTAGACCAGCAGGTTGCTCAATTCAAGCTTGAAAGTCTTGGCTTCGGGATTGATGCTTTGTCTGATGAACAGCGTGTTTATCTTGATAGCTGGCAAGAGCATTAATCTAACAATGAGATAAATTGATGGATAGGAAAGACCTCCCTTGTAATTAAAAGGGAGGTTTTTTGGTATTTGTAAAAAAAATTATGAACTAAAGCAGGAATTTTGGCCTATTTGCAGAATAAATACTATTCAAAGTGGTGGAAAGTGGTGTAAAGTGGGGGAAAGAGGTAAGGGGTGAGTTAGCCAATGTTTATGGGGGAGTTCCAACATAGCATTGATGAAAAGGGCCGAATTATTATTCCGGCCAAGTTTCGCGACCTCCTTGGGACCTCTTTTGTAGTTACCCGCGGTCTGGATCAGTGTCTGTTCGTCTACCCGATGGAAGAATGGGGAGTTATGGAACAGAAGCTGAAGGCTCTGCCGCTTATGAAGTCTGATGCACGTGCATTTACCCGCTTTTTTTTCTCTGGTGCAACAGAATGTGAATGGGATAAACAGGGAAGGGTAAACTTACCCGGCAATTTACGACAATATGCAAAGCTTGAGAAGGATTGTGTTGTCATAGGGGTGTCGAACCGGGTGGAAATATGGAGTAAAGATACGTGGGAGCAATATTTTGAGCAATCAGAAGATAGCTTCAATGAGATTGCTGAAAAGCTAGTTGATTTTAATTTTGATTTATAGACCAATTTAGTCTGGGGGGCTGCAGTCTTGTTTCATCACATCACGGTACTTAAGCAGGAAGCGACAGAAGGGCTGCGCATTAAGCCGGACGGAATTTATGTAGATTGCACTTTAGGCGGCGGAGGACACAGCTCGGTAATATTGTCTCAGCTCAGCGGCAAGGGAAGGCTGATTGCATTTGATCAGGACGATTGGGCACTGGACAATGCTAAAGTACGACTAGCTCCATACGCCGATAGATTAACTTTAGTTAAAAGTAATTTTCGTCATTTACAGAGCAAACTGCTGGAACTTGAAGGGATACCGCAGAATGAGGGTGTTCCCCAAGTAGATGGAATATTGTTTGATCTTGGTGTCTCCTCTCCTCAATTTGATGAGGGAGAACGTGGTTTTAGCTACAATTCCGACGCTCCGCTGGATATGAGGATGGATCAGTCGGCTGACTTGACGGCTCGTGAAATCGTAAATGAATGGCCGGAAAAGGAAATTGCTCGCATCCTGTTTCAATACGGAGAAGAGAAGTTTTCCAGACGGATTGCTAAAGTCATAGTGGAGACTCGTAAGGAGAATCCGATAGAAACGACTGGACAGCTTGTAGAGCTGATTAAAGAGGGTATACCAGCTGCTGCCAGACGGACTGGAGGACATCCTGCCAAACGCAGCTTTCAGGCGCTTAGGATCGCTGTTAACGATGAATTGGGTGCTTTTGAAGAGGGATTGCATGAAGCGATACGTTGTCTTGCTCCCGGCGGCAGAGCATCTGTTATCACCTTTCACTCGCTGGAGGATCGCATCTGCAAGCAGATTTTTGCAAGTTATGTAGAGAAGTGTACATGTCCGCCTGATTTTCCGATGTGTGTATGCGGAGGGAAAGGACAGCTTAAGCTAGTAAATCGTAAACCGTTGGTTCCATCGGAAGAGGAGCTGGCTGAAAATCCGAGAGCACGTTCGGCAAAATTGCGTGTTGCGGAGAAACTGCAATCAATAGCGGAGGAAAAGTAAATGGCCTATACACGGGGGAATTTAGCAGTAAAAGATCAAACCGCGAGACGCGAGCAACAATCTCCGAAATATCGCGAGACAACTAAAGTTGTTACTCGTCGCGCTCCTCTTCCTGTACGGGAGAAGCTGCTGTATATGATGACTGTTGTATTTTGTGTTGCTGTTATGGGCGGCCTTATGATGCAGAACGCTGAGCTCTACGATATCAAACGTCAAATGTACAATCTTGATAAAGAAATTCAGTCTGTAAATGTTGAAGTAAAAGAGCTTGCCATTCAAAAAGAGATGCTAGAGATGAAAATTCCTGAGAAAGCGGCTGAGCTCGGTTATGTTCAACCAGCTGAAGAGGGATTCCACTACGATGTTTCTTCCAATGGAGAGAACGGTTCAAGCAATCAAGATCAAGTAACGACGGCACAGAAATAAAGTTTAAAGAGGTACTGATATGTTTAAGAGAATAAAGCTTCGGACGCTGCTGATAGGGGGATGTATTACCCTCTTTTTTGCTGTATTAATGGGGAAAGTGTTTTGGATACAGGTTGTTCAGGCTGATTTCTGGCAGGAGCATGCGGAAGAACTTTGGTCTAAGAAAAAGATTTTGCCAGCGACTCGCGGGACTATTACGGATCGGAATGGAGATGTTCTGGCTGTAGATGCTCCTGCATACACAGTAGCTATTAATCCTAAAATTATTAATCAGTATAAGCTTGAGGATGAGGTTATCGATGGTCTTCATCAACTTTTGAACAAGGATAAAAATGAGCTCAAGGAATTGATGAACGCCAAGAAAGAGAATGGCGAGCTGTATTCACAGCGAGAGGTTCGCAATGAGGGCTGGAAGATTGATCAATCGCTTCGTGATCAGGTAGAAGGGTTTAAGAATAAGCTCATGAATGAGCACGAGCTCAAAGATGTGGGCATTTATTTGATCAAGGAACAAAAACGCTATTATCCTGAAAATAGTTTGGCAGCACATATACTGGGGTATACAGACCGTGAAGGTAATGCCGTTTCCGGACTTGAAGCCTATTATGATGAAGAACTAAAAGGCGAAGATGGCTACATTGAATATAAAAGCGACGGCAGAGGAATTGAGATTCCAAAAGCCAGTGAAATTTATAACCCTGTGAAGCATGGTAAAAACCTCCAACTGACAATTGACTATACAATACAGTATTATATCGAAGAAGCTATGAAAGAAGCGTATGCAGAGCTGAATCCGATTAGTATGACGGTCATAGCGGCAGATCCGAATACGATGGAAATATTGGGGATGGCGAACTATCCAACTTACAACCCTAATGAATATTGGATGGACGTCGATCAGAAGAACTTTTATAACCATGCAATAAAATCGGTATACGAACCGGGTTCAACCTTTAAAATTGTGACATTGGCCGGTGCGGTGCAGGAGGGTTTGTTTGATCCGAACGCATCTTACTTGTCAGGTAGCATTCGAGTTCCGGGACAGACGATCCATGACCTTAAAAGATCAGGTTGGGGGACTATCTCCTATCTCGAGGGTGTTAAGCGTTCCAGTAACGTTGCATTTGTAAAGCTGGGCTATGAAATATTAGGTCCGGAGCGGTTAAAGGAGTATGTAGACAAATTCGGATTTGGACAAAAAACGGGCATTGAATTGCCTGGTGAAGCTGCCGGTAGAGTTACACCAGTACAACAAGCAGACTTTGCCGCTATGGCTTATGGCCACGGCCAGTTGCTCGTTACCCCTTTGCAGCAGCTTACTGCAGTTTCGGCCGTTGCAAACGGTGGAACACTGCTTGAGCCGCATATCGTCAAGTCCATAACCGACCCTCAATCCGGGGACACCGTGAAGTCGCAAAAGAAAGCAGTACGCCAAATTCTATCGCCTGACAAAGCAAAAGAAGTTGGAGGTTATTTGGAGCAGGTCGTTTCTGATCAGAAAATTGGTACAGGGCGTCACGCTTACATCGAAGGATATCGCATTGCCGGTAAGACGGGTACAGCGGTTAAGCCTGTTAACGGTAAATATGATTACACAAAACAGGTGGTATCCTTTATCGGTTATGCACCAGTCGATGACCCAAAAATTGCGATGATCGTATTGATTGATGAGCCAAGAGACTCTGAGCTCGGCGGTGGTACAGCCGCGGCTCCGATATTTAAAAAGATCGTGAATCAAACCCTCCAATACATGGGCGTAGCTAAAAAATTCAGCGATTCCGAGCAAAAGGGTGCTAATTCAATGGTCAGTGGTACAAAAGTGCCTGATCTCAAAAACCAGACGATTGAAAATGCGAAGAGCACACTTGCTAACTTGGAGATATCCTATGCAACGCTTGGGAAAGGCTCTAAAGTAGTGTCCCAATTTCCTAAGGCAGGAGCCACCCTGAAGACAGGACAGCATATGTATCTATTGACAGAGGACGGAAACAATATGTCAATTCCTAACCTGAAGGGGGAATCGCTTCGGGATGCTATGGAGCTGCTATCGGTTCTAGGGATTCCTGTTACAGCGAAAGGGCAGGGTTACGTCGTATCGCAGTCAGCAACAGAAGAAAATGGTGTGAGAAGGGTAGTTCTTACTCTTGAGCCGTTAATGCCAACGGATGGTCATGATGATGAAGTCACGGATGATAACGCTCAAGAGGAAGAAGTTAACGAAGGTGAGGCCTCCGGATCGTCTCCATAGCTTGTTCTAACCCCTGTTTGTCCTGAATATTCATGAGATGAGATCATCTTATGTCAGGAATGAACAGGGGGCTACTTATGAGAATTTCCAAAGTTACCGTTAGGCGGAGATTGCTGCTGTTATTAGTCATGTTATGTCTGTTGTTTGTGGCGCTTGCTGCGCGGCTTGCATATGTACAGCTCGGAAAAGGTGCCGAATTGTCAGAGAAGGCTGAGGAATCCTGGCGCCGCAACATACCGTATTCGGCGAAGCGTGGTGAAGTTAGTGACCGGAATGGTAATGTTTTAGCTTATAATATAACTACGCCAACCGTGATGGCGATTCCTGTTCAGGTTAAATCGCCAGAGACTACGGCGAAGAGTTTGGCTCCATTGCTGGGCATGAGTGAAGAGGCACTCTATAAGGCGATAACGAAGAGACAATCTATAGTCAGACTACAACCCGGCGGACGCAAAATTACGATGGAGAAGGCGCAAAAAATTCGTGATTTGGCTCTTCCGGGTATTGTTGTTGCTGAGGATAACAAAAGGTATTATCCTTATGGAGGGTTAGCTGCACATATACTTGGCTTTACCGGGGGCTATAATCAGGGACTAACAGGCGTAGAAAGAAAATATGACAGTGAGCTAAGCGGTATGAATGGCAGCGTTTCTTATTTGTCGGATGCAGGCGGAAGATTAATGCCCGGCTCCTCGGAGAAGTATGTAAAGCCGAAGGACGGACTTAATCTTGAGCTTACTATCGACAAATCGATTCAGAGTATTATGGAGCGTGAGCTGGATCAGGCTATGGCAAGGCTTCAGGCTAATTCTGCGTTATCTATCGCTATGAATCCGAAAACAGGCGAAATACTTGCTATGGCGGCGAGACCGGGGTATGAGCCAGATGCTTACCAGGACGTTGATCCAGCGGTCTATAATCGTAATTTGCCGATCTGGATGACTTACGAGCCGGGCTCGACATTCAAGATCATTACACTTGCAGCGGCTTTGGAAGAGAAAAAGGTCAGCTTGAAAAATGAGCGTTTTTTTGATCCGGGGTTTGTAAAGGTAGGGGGAGCTACACTTCGCTGTTGGAAAAGAGGAGGACACGGCAGCCAGACTTTTCTGCAGGTTGTCGAGAATTCTTGTAACCCGGGGTTTGTCGCATTGGGACAACGTCTTGGCAAAGAGACATTGTTCAAATATATTAAAAATTTTGGGTTCGGGAGCAAGACAGGGATTGATCTGGCTGGTGAAGAGAATGGTATCCTTTTTAAATTGTCTCAGGTAGGTCCGGTTGAACTTGCGACGACTTCCTTTGGTCAGGGTGTATCCGTTACTCCAATTCAACAGATTACAGCAGTATCTGCGGCGATTAATGGGGGCAAGCTTTTTAAACCCTATGTTGCCAAAGCATGGACTAATCCGGAAAGTGGAGATATCGTTAGCGAGAATTCGCCACAGTTGGTTCGTCAGGTAATCTCTGAAGAAACGTCCAAACAGGTGAGAGAAGCGCTTGAGAGTGTCGTAGCTAATGGAACGGGCGGTAACGCATTTATTGATGGTTATCGCGTTGGCGGAAAGACAGGGACAGCCCAGAAGGTTATCAATGGTCGCTATTCACAGAATGAGCACATCGTTTCTTTCATTGGTTTTGCTCCTGCGGATGATCCGCAAATCGTCGTTTACACCGCGGTGGACAATCCGCAAGGTATTCAGTTTGGCGGAGTTGTTGCTGCTCCGATCGTACGCAGCATTCTTGCTGACGCTCTGGAATACATGAAGGTTCCACGCCGAGACGATCAGGTAGCAAAGAAGTACAAATACGGTGAGGTTCCTATTGTTACTGTGCCTGATCTCATGGGGCAAAGTGTACAGGAAATTTATGAGGATTTGAATATGAATTTTAACCTTGCAAAATCAGGTGCAGGTAATGTAGTAATTAATCAATCGCCTAAAGCTGGAGCAAGGGTGGAACGTGGTTCAACAATTCGTATTTATATGGGTAGTGAAGGTGATGCTGAAGAGGAGCATGCCGATCATGAACATGATTAACAAATTTTGGGTGATAATATAAATATGATTTTTTAGAATGTGACGGAGGGGTAGCCTATGCTGCTTAAAGATCTAGCAACTTACTTAATAGCTTCAGAAATTAATGGTGATGATGAGGTCCATTGTAATGGAATAGCGATAGATTCCCGTAAGGTTCAGGCTGGAGATTTGTTTTTGTGTCTTCCCGGTCATACGGTAGATGGACATGATTATGGAGCGCAAGCCATGGCTCAAGGAGCAGTAGCGCTTGTTGTGGAACGTTGGCTGGAAGAAGTGCCGCTGCCTCAGCTGAAAGTAAAAGATTGCCGCCTTGCGATGGCTGTGCTGAGTAATGCTTTTTTTGAATCTCCAAGTTCACAAATGAAGGTCATCGGGGTTACGGGAACGAACGGTAAGACGACGACAACTTATTTGATTGAACGTATTCTTGAAGACCAACATAAAACTACTGGATTGATCGGAACGATTCAGCGCAAATGTGCTGGTCAGGTATTCCCGATGTCGGGAACTACTCCAGAGTCCCTTGATTTACAGCGCTATTTGCATGAGATGGTTGAAGCTGATACTCAGTATTGTGTTATGGAAGTATCGTCTCACGCTCTTGAACAGGGACGAGTAAAAGGAACGCATTTCCGTACCGCTATTTTTACTAATCTGACGCAAGATCATTTGGATTATCACAAAACGATGGATGAATACAGAGCGGCCAAGGGATTGATGTTCTCTCGTCTTGGCAATGTGTATCAGAATGATTACTCGGAGCGTAGTTATGCGGTACTGAATGCAGATGATGAGGCTTCTTATTATTTTGCCAAGCAGACAGCTGCAGAGGTCATCACATATGGTGTAGAGCATGATGCCGATCTGCGAGCCTCCAACATCTCTATTACAGCAAAAGGAACCTCTTTCCACGTGGATTCGTTTGCAGGCAGCATCGATATTTCTCTTCGAATGGTTGGTAAATTTAACGTATATAACGCTCTTGCTGCTATCGCAGCCGCATTGATTGAAGGTATTTCATTGAAAGATATCAAGAAAAGCCTTGAGTCAATCAAAGGTGTTGAGGGGCGTGTTGAAGCTGTAGACGAAGGGCAGGATTTTGCAGTAATTGTTGACTATGCACATACACCTGACGGACTTGAGAATGTACTTCGTACAGTTAACGAATTTGCGAAAGGTCGGGTTATTTGCGTATTTGGATGTGGTGGAGATCGTGACCGCACTAAAAGACCGATTATGGGGAAAATCGCAGCCAGGCTGTCCCACTATGTGATTGTAACATCAGATAATCCACGTACTGAAAATCCTGAAGCAATACTTGAAGATATTAAGCAGGGTCTAGTTGAGATAAATGTGCCTACTGATACTTATGAGTTGATTGTAGATCGTCACGAAGCCATTCAAAAGGCTATTGAAATGGCAAGCCATGAAGATGTAGTATTGATTGCGGGGAAAGGCCATGAAACCTACCAACTGATCGGTAACAAAGTGCTTGATTTCGATGATCGTATTGTTGCCAAAGAAGCGATAAGGGGTTTAGTACAGTGATAAATAGAAAACTAGCGGAAATCGCCGCGATGTGTGGCGGAGAGCTCGCAAACGTTGATGATTCCGAGATTGCTATACAGGGAGTCGTGACGGACTCTCGTAATATTGATTCAGGCTGTCTGTTCGTTCCTCTCGTAGGAGAGAAATTTGACGGGCATAATTTCGCAGGAGATTGCCTGGCAGCTGGTGCCAGCGCGATATTGTGGGAGAAGGCTAACGGTATGCCGCCTGGTCCTGGCGTTTTGGTAGAGAATACACTTGAGGCTTTGCAGCAACTGGCTGCAAGCTATTTAGCACAAAGCGGCGCTAAAGTCATTGGCATTACGGGAAGCAACGGAAAGACGACGACGAAGGATATAGTTTTTTCTTTGCTGTCAACCACCTATAAAGTGCACAAGACACAAGGTAATTTTAATAACCATATCGGACTTCCACTAACGATCTTGTTGATGCCGGAAGATTGTGATATTGCTGTTCTGGAAATGGGTATGAGCGGTCGCCATGAAATTGAGCTGTTATCTAAATTGGCTAAGCCAGAGACGGCGATCGTGACGAATATTGGAGAATCCCACTTGCTCCAGCTTGGTTCCAGACTCGAAATTGCAAGAGCGAAGCTCGAAATTTTGAGTGGGATGAAGCAAGGTGGACTTCTTGTTTATAATGGGGACGAACCATTGCTGAATATAGTGTTATCTGAAGAGTCTACAGCGAAGCCTGAGGGTCTTCGAAAGTCTACATTTGGTTTAAGCGGGGATAATGATGATTATCCAAGCGGGATCATGTTTGCGGACGGTAAAACATTGTTTACTTCACATCTCATAGGAAATATGACTCTGGAACTGCCGCTTCTTGGTGAGCATAATGTGATTAATTGTCTCGCTGCCCTGACGGTAGCTCGTCATTATGGCGTGTCTGTGCAAGGGATACAGGAAGGACTGCGGAATGTAGAGCTTACAGGGATGCGGATTGAGATGATAACCGGTACCAGCGGAATTACGGTTCTGAACGATGCCTATAACGCCAGTCCGACTTCGATGAAGGCGGCAATTCTTGTGCTTGAGCGAATGAAAGGCTACCGGAATAAAATAGCGGTGCTTGGAGATATGCTTGAGCTTGGAGATTCCGAGGAAGAGTATCATAGAGAAGTTGGTGCATTTGTAAGCACCAGCAAGCTTGACTATCTATTTACTTATGGCAAGCTTGGTGAGCTTATCGCTGAAGGTGCCGGAGATGCATTGGACGCGAATCACATTTTTGCATATCATGATAAAAGCGAATTGATCCACAAGCTGGAGTCCATTGTGAACCCGAAGGATATCGTTCTGGTGAAGGGCTCACGCGGAATGAAGCTTGAGGAAGTTGTCGAAGCCATCAAAGCTAGCAGTCTTCATAAATAATATCAGCAAAAAGGGGGTGAACCCATGGATTTTGGATTAATTTTGTTAACGATAGGTGTTTCTTTTATTCTTGCAGTTATTTTGGCTCCATTATTAATTCCACTTTTGCGGCGCATGAAATTTGGACAACAAATTCGTGATGAGGGGCCGAAAAGCCATCTCAAAAAAGCAGGTACACCGACAATGGGCGGGATCGTCATTGTACTGGCGTTTACATTGGCTTTTCTTAAGTTTTCTGTAGTAAATACGGACTTCTATGTATTGTTAGTCGCTACTCTCGGATTCGGGCTTATTGGATTTTTAGATGATTATATCAAAATCGTTTTTAAACGATCCCTGGGACTTACACCTAGACAAAAATTGTTCGGACAGCTTCTGTTTGCTGGTATTGTATGTGCGCTGCTAATTTCCGAAGGACATAGTACGGCTATTGGTATCCCGGGTACAAATATTTCCTTTGACTGGGGAGCTTGGTTTTATTATCCTTTTATCATCATCATGATGCTCGCTATTAGCAATGCAGTTAACTTTACGGACGGTCTAGATGGATTGCTGTCGGGGGTTAGTGCAATTGCTTTCGGCGCATATGCTGTGATAGCAATGCAGGCTACATCGATTCCTGCTGCGGTTTGTGCTGCTGCCATGATCGGGGCTGTACTAGGGTTTCTTGTATTTAATGCGCACCCTGCTAAAGTGTTTATGGGTGATACAGGTTCACTCGGAATCGGCGGAGCGATTGCGGCCATAGCTATTGTGACGAAAAGTGAGTTATTGTTTCTTGTGATCGGTGGGATTTTTGTTATTGAAATGCTGTCTGTCGTATTGCAGGTTGTATCCTTCAAAACGCGTGGCAAGAGAATATTTAAGATGAGTCCGATTCACCATCATTTTGAATTGTCAGGTTGGTCGGAATGGCGGGTAGTCGTCACTTTTTGGGCTGTTGGCCTGCTGCTGGCAAGTATCGGACTTTATTTGAACAAGGGGCTGTAGAGATGAATCATCCAGAACAATACCTTGGACAGCAAATAGTTGTCCTCGGTTTAGCAAAAAGCGGTGTGGGAGTCGCCAAAACCTTGCATCATCTTGGCGCGGTCGTAACTGTAAATGATAAGAAGGACAGAGAGCAATGTCCCGAAGCATCCGAGTTGGAGGCTTTGGGAATTTCTGTTGTATGCGGGGGACATCCAGAAGGCCTGATTCATTCTGGTGTTAAACTTGTCGTCAAGAACCCAGGTATTCCTTATTCTGCACCGCCCGTCGCTAAGGCATTGGAGCTTGGTATTGATGTTGTGACTGAAGTAGAGGTTGCCTATCACTTGTGCAAGGCTCCGATCATCGGTATTACGGGCTCGAACGGAAAAACGACGACGACCACATGGATTGGTAAAATGTTGGAAGCAGCAGGGCTTCATCCTATTGTTGCGGGAAATATTGGTACACCACTGTGCGATGCTGCCGAGTCGGCCCAAGCCGATCATTGGATGGTAGCGGAATTAAGCAGCTTCCAGCTCAAAGGAACTGAGGATTTTGCTCCAAGAGTGGCTGTGCTCCTTAACGTTGCGGAGACGCATCTGGATTATCATGGGACGATGGAGGATTATGTTGGTTCCAAAGCCAAGCTTTTTGCTAACCAACAGAAAACCGACACGGCTGTTATCAATTGGGACGACCCTGTGTGTCGTGAGCTTGTTCCACATATCGAAGCCACTCTTTTACCATTTTCAATGACAGAAGAATTGCAGGTTAGTGGTGTATTCGTGCAGCCGTCCTATTTGCCTGGAGTCGAGGATGATATTGACCGTTCCATAGTTTATCGTGATCAGAAATTAGAGTTACATCACATTGTCAAAGTTAGCGAGATTGCTCTGCCAGGTAGATTCAATGTTGAAAATGCATTAGCAGCGATTGCCGCTTCATTGGCAGCAGGCGCAACACCAGAATCACTTGCACAGCCTCTATCAACATTTAGAGGGGTTGAGCATCGTCTTGAATTTGTTGAGAATAAACATGGAGTTACTTATTACAACAATTCCAAAGCGACGAATTCCAAAGCTACCATAATGGCTTTAGGTGCATTAAATGCTCCGATCGTCCTTATTGCTGGAGGACTTGACCGTGGTTCCGATTATATGGAATTGCTTCCTTCCTTCGAGAAAAAAATCAAAGCGATCGTAGTTTTAGGCCAGACAAAAGAAAAAATAGCAAATGTTGCGAAGCTGGCGGGTCTATCTCATATCGTGGTTGTCGATACTGGTGACAGCGCCGCTCAAACATTGCAAACTGCGCTGAAGGAGGCTTCCAGCCTGACTGACCCAGGAGATGTCGTGCTCTTGTCACCGGCATGCGCCAGCTGGGATATGTTTGACTCCTATGAAGAGCGTGGACGCATTTTTAAAGAGGCGGTGCATACCCTTTAAGTAGGGGGGTGGAAAAGCCCCTACTTTCTGTTAAGAGGTGGCTTCCACGATGGGCAAAAGTCGCTTGGCACCGGATTATTGGCTGCTGGCTAGCGTCTTAGGATTGCTGGCAATCGGAATGGTTATGGTTTATAGTGCGGGCTCAGTACTCGCTTTTCATGACTACGGGGATTCATTCTATTTTGTAAAGCGCCAAATCCTGTTCGCTGTTCTTGGTCTCGTTGCGATGTTTTTTACAATGAATCTGGATTATCGTATTTTGAAAAAGTATGCTAAGATCGGACTGATTCTTTGTTTTGCTCTGCTCGTTATCGTTCTTATACCAGGTATTGGCGAAGTGCGTGGAGGAGCTAGAAGCTGGCTTGGAATCAGTTCGTTTGGCATTCAGCCATCGGAATTTATGAAGCTGGGTATGATTCTGTTTCTATCGTTTTGGCTAAGTAAGGAAGATTATAGAATTAATTTGTTTACGAGAGGTCTCCTTCCTCCATTGGGAGTGACAGGGTTAGCTTTTGGACTTATTATGCTTCAGCCTGACCTCGGCACCGGTACAGTTATGCTGGGAGCTTCACTCCTTATTGTCTTTACTGCGGGAGCACGCATCAGACATTTGGCCGGACTTGCCGCGTTTGGAGCACTCGGGTTTGTTGGCTTGATTCTTGCTGCACCGTATCGTCTTCAGCGGATTACTGCTTTTCTTGATCCTTGGTCAGACCCACTAGGCGCGGGATATCAGATCATTCAATCGCTTTATGCGATCGGACCTGGCGGATTGGCAGGACTCGGACTCGGTATGAGCAGACAAAAATACAGCTACGTGCCTGAACCACAGACGGATTTTATTTTTTCCATTTTGGCTGAAGAGACAGGATTCATAGGAGGATTGCTTGTACTGATTCTCTTTTTGATTTTGGTGTGGCGGGGGATGAGGGTGGCGATGACCGTAGATGACATGTTTGGAAGTTTGCTTGCGGTCGGTATCGTCGGTATGGTTGGCGTTCAAGTCGTCATCAATATTGGGGTTGTCATCGGCCTCATGCCTGTCACAGGTATTACTCTGCCGCTGATCAGCTATGGAGGATCATCTTTGACGCTTATGCTGACAGCACTAGGTATTTTACTTAATTTATCACGTTATGCGAGGTGAAATTATGCGCGTCGTTCTAAGTGGCGGTGGAACAGGGGGACATATCTATCCTGCTCTAGCCGTTGCCAGCCAATTCGCCGCAGAGCATCCTGATACGGAATTTTTGTATATCGGCGGGGAACGAGGGCTGGAAGGCTCTTTGGTAACTAAAGCAAATATTCCATTTGAAGCTATTAATATTTCAGGTTTTCGTAGAAAAGTATCCTTTGAAAATGTCAAAACGATCGTGCGATTTCTCAGAGGAATAGGTTCATCTAAAAAGCTCATTAAAGATTTTAAACCGGATGTAGTGATTGGTACCGGCGGCTATGTGTGCGGACCAGTTGTTTATGCAGCGGCCAAGCTTGGCATTCCGACCGTTATTCACGAACAGAATGCAGTGCCAGGTCTTACTAACCGGTTTCTAAGCAAATACGTGTCGACAGTCGCTGTCAGCTTCGAAGGATCGGGTGTATCTTTTCCGCAGGCTAAAAAGATTCTATACACCGGTAATCCACGGGCTACAACAGTGTATGAGGCTGATAAAAACAAAGGATATGAATCGTTGGGATTGCCACAAGACAGCTCCATTGTATTAATTACGTCAGGCAGCCGAGGTGCCAGAGCAATCAATGATGCCATGATCGACATGATTCCCGAATTGAAAAAGCTAGGTCATATTCAGTTCATATTTGTTACTGGCGACAATTACTATCAATCAGCCATAGATACTATCGTGTCTAAGTATGGATCACTGCCAGGCAATCTAAAGGTATTGCCGTATGTTCATAATATGCCTGAGGTTCTTGCCTCTACTTCTCTTATCGTTAATCGGGCAGGTGCAAGCTTTCTGGCAGAAATTACGTCTCTTGGCATTCCTTCAATTCTAATTCCTTCGCCTAACGTAACGAATAATCATCAGGAGAAAAATGCCCGTACGTTGGAAAAGGCGGGAGCGGCGGAAGTGATTTTGGAGCCTGAGCTAACTGGCAATTCTCTCTATCAGTCCATTGAGCGTATTATGAATGATCATCGTCTTCATTTATCCATGTCATCAGCTTCACGTAAACTAGGCAAACCAGATTCCGCTCATCTTATTGTTAAAGAGATGCGTGAGCTGGTGAAGCAGACGAAACGCAGTTAAGATAAACCGGGCTAAACCCTGCTCTGGGCGAGTGTCACACTCTTCGTTAAGAAGGCATAGTATACCGTATACAAGGTGACATATTTTTGTGGAGAGCAGGAGGCAGGATGTGTTCCTTCTCTTGTCTCTACGGACCCAGGTGCCGGCGCAGCCAAACGGTAATACCGGAGGGACACTTATCATTTATTAGTGTGTTTTTCAGGGTATTTCCGTTAGTTAATCAGGGAGGGATTTTGCGATGCAGCAGTGGATTTCGAAATTATCACAACATGAAGTCGGTACGGTATTGTTAAACGAACCGATGTCTAAATATACAACTTGGAAAATCGGTGGTCCCGCTGACGCCTTAATCGTTCCTGAGAACAAACTACAGCTCAGCAACCTCATCAGATTGCTCCACGAAGAGCAGATTCCTTGGATGATGGTCGGCAAGGGCTCCAATATGCTTGTCTCGGATCAAGGCATTCGCGGCGCTGTGATCAAGCTGGGGCAAGAGCTGGAGCAGATTAAGTTTTCTGGAACGGAAGTCAATGCCGGAGGCGGTGCTTCCTTCGTCAGATTGAGTATTATGGCTGGAAAGCAGGGTATGACCGGGCTGGAATTTGCTGGCGGAATCCCTGGTACGGTTGGGGGGGCCGTATATATGAATGCCGGTGCTCATGGGTCCGATGTGTCACACATATTCAAATCAGCTGAAATTGTTCTGGAGACAGGTGAATTGGTAACCTATACTGCAGAGGATATGGCGTTTGCTTATCGACATTCCATTCTTCATGATCAGCGTGGCATTGTGGTCGAGGCTCAATTTTCCTTGAAGGAGGGAGATCGTCTTGAGATTGCAGCGGCGATGGCAGCTTATAAGGACCGTCGTCGTAAAACTCAGCCCCTCCAGCAGCCATGCGCGGGAAGTGTGTTCCGTAATCCGCAAGGTGATCATGCAGCTAGATTAATTGAAGCTGCTGGCCTGAAGGGCCTGAGAGTAGGTGGAGCCGAAGTATCTACGCTGCATGCCAATTTCATCGTCAATACCGGGCAAGCGACAGCAGAGGACGTTCTTACGCTCATGGAGCAAATAAAGGACACCATCGCTTCGAAATATGAAATCGCTCTGGTGCCAGAAGTCTTCTTCGTGGGTGAACGGTAAACTCGGAGGTGATACATTGGACAAATTGGTGATCGAAGGCGGGAGACCCCTATCAGGATCCATTCGTATCCATGGAGCGAAAAATGCAGCACTACCGATTATGGCGGCAAGTCTGCTATGTGAAGGTAAGGTGCAACTTCAAAATGTTCCCCGATTGCTCGATATTGACGTCATGCTGGGCATATTGAATCGACTGGGCTGCTCAGCGATTCATAAGGGCGATACCGTGATCGTTGAAACCAGCGGGGCGAATACTTGTCATGTGCCGGAAGATTTGATGAAGCAGATGCGTTCATCTATTTTTCTAATGGGGCCGCTATTGGCCAGATTTGGTGAAGTGTGCATTTATCAGCCCGGAGGATGTGCGATTGGAGAACGAAAGATTGACCTGCATCTGAGAGGACTTTCTGCTCTCGGTGCAAAGATTGAGGAGAACGATCATCAAATTTGGTGCAGAGCCAGCAAGCTTAAAGGAAATGACATTCATCTGGATTTTCCTAGCGTTGGTGCGACCGAGAATATTATGATGGCGGCGGCGCTGGCCGAAGGAACCACCATTATATCAAATGCGGCGCGGGAGCCGGAAATTCAAGATCTTCAGCATTTTTTGAATGCTATGGGTGCGCGTATTATGGGAGCAGGAACGGATACGATTACCATTCAGGGGGTGTCAAGGCTTGAACCTTGTGATTACGAAATTATCCCTGATCGAATTGTAGCCGGAACCGTACTAATCGCCGCTGCTGCAACCAGGGGGACAGTTACACTTACTCATACGTATCCGTCTCATTTAACATCGCTCTTTCATGTATTGCGCCGGGCTGGTGTTCAAATCGGGGCTTACAATGATATAATAACCATAAGTAGCATAGGACGTCCGAAGGCTATTGAACGTATAGTAACCTCGCCATATCCTTCTTTTCCAACGGATTTACAATCCCAAATTATGGTATTGTTATCTCTTGCTGATGGACTAAGTCTGATGAAAGAGACAGTGTTCGAAGGAAGATTCAAGCACGTAGACGAATTGGTGCGCATGGGTGCGGATATTACAGTTGACATGAATTCGGCCTTTATTCGCGGCGTACCTAGATTATACGGTGCTACGGTAGAGGCGACGGATCTTAGGGCAGGTGCTGCACTGGTAATAGCCGGATTAGCGGCTCAGGGCAAGACAGTTGTGGAGCAGATTCATCATATTGATCGGGGTTACGACCGTATTGAATTGCTGTTTCAGCGTCTTGGAGGTGTAATGCATCGGGAAGCTCCTATACTAAGGCAATTGGATCTAGCGTGAATATGAACGCCCGGACGATCCCCTCCTCAGGAGGGGATATGGGCTTTATTTCTATTAATTAATGTATGATCAAAAGCTTGCTTTTTGAACTACCAGTAAAATGAGTGTTCAAAAAGTGAGGTTTTCAGCACCGAGAAGGTTGAATGAAGTGAAGGACCGAGGAGCGGAGCGTACTTTAAGAGTACGCGAGCACCGGAGGGCCAAGCTGAATTCAAGATTCGAAGTCGAATATGCTTCATAGTAATTCATCGTGATCAAAAGCTTGCTTTTTGAACTACCAGTAAATGAGTGTTCAAAAAGTGAAGTTTTCAGCACCGAGAAGGTTGAATGAAGTGAAGGACCGAGGAGCGGAGCGTACTTTAAGAGTACGCGAGCACCGGAGGGCCAAGCTGAATTCAAGATTCGAAGTCGAATATGCTTCAAGGAATTCATCGTGATCAAAAACTTGCTTTTTGAACTACCTTTATAGTATCGGAGAAATGTTATGCCAAAAGAGAGTATGCCCATCCTAAAAGACCCTATACCGAAAAAGAAAGGCAGCAGGAAAGTTGCAGTCATTCTTTTTCTGTTATTTCTGACCCTGTTATGCATATTGTTCTTTCGATCTTCCTTAAGTAAAATTTCGGAGATCACGTTTAAGGGGAACACCTACTCTACTAACACTGAGCTTCTTGAAATCAGCGGTCTGAAGACTGGGGCACCCTTTTTTGGGACAAGCGCTGATAAAATCCGCAACAAATTGCTAACAGTGCCTTCTATTGATGAGGTTGTTGTGAACAAATCTTTTCCGGGGTCTGTAGAAATTATTGTTACGGAGCATGCTCTCGCAGCTTATGAACTTACTCCGGATGGATTGCTTAAAGGTTTGCTGGCAAATGGAACAAAGATAGATCTGGTGAACGGTTCGATGCCGATGGATAAACCGATTTTGACGGGATGGGAAGAGAGTGATCCAAATTTGTCCAAGCTGTGCAGTACGCTTGCCAATATTCCTGATTCGCTAGTATCGGATATTTCCGAAATTACGCCTTCACCGACGTTATCTTATCCTGACCGAATCAAAATGTACACAAGATCACGTTTTGAAGTGATTTCTGCTATTTCATTATTGGCGGGAAAAGCCGAATATATGAATATGATTATGGAATCTCAGGATCCTGGTATGTTAACTTTACTGGATGCTGATACGTATGTACCTTACAGCTCGTCAGACAGTGAAGATGGTGGATAAAATGAGACTACTCATGCGTGGGAAATAATGATAAAATACATTTTATGGGCATGTTCCTGTCTCCCTCTTTTTTCTTCTGATTTTTGCAATATCTTTAGATTTTAAGGGGAAATGTCCGGTAGTATCTCTTGTTATCAACATGTAAAAGTTGGAAGCTAAAAAATTTGTAGAAAAAAGAGGGAAAGGTCAAGCGGCGTTGAATAAGTACAGTGAACATTTTACATTGCTATTATATTTTCTAGGTAGAAATGGGAGGTGCCAAGGGCTTGAGCAACAATGACATCATTGTTAGTTTGGACATCGGTACATCCAAAGTTCGTGCTATTATTGGGGAAATTAATAATGGAACCTTTAATATTATTGGGGTTGGATCTGCCGACTCGGAAGGAATTCGCAAAGGTGCGATTGTAGATATCGATCAGACTGTTCAATCAATCCGCAGTGCTGTGGATCATGCTGAGCGAATGGTTGATATTCAAATATCTGAAGTTTATGTCGGCATTTCGGGAAATCATATCGGACTCCAAACGAGCCACGGAGTTGTAGCCGTACAAAATGAAGACCGGGAAATCGGTGAAGAAGATATTGAACGTGTGTTAAAAGCAGCTGAAGTGATCGCACTTCCTCCAGAACGTGAGATTATTGATGTAGTTGCCAAACAATATGTAGTTGACGGACTTGAAGGTATTCAGGACCCGCGCGGAATGATCGGTGTTCGGCTGGAGGTAGAAGCGATTATCATTACCGGTGCCAAGACAGCGATTCATAATTTGCTTCGTTGTGTTGAGAAATCTGGTTTAAAAGTTCGGGATTTAGTTCTTCTGTCGTTGGGAGCTGGTCAGCTGTCACTGTCCAAAGATGAGAAAACGATGGGATCTGTGCTGGTAGATATCGGTGCAGGCTCCTCAACAATCGCGGTATTTGAGAGCGGCACGATTGTTGCAACATCCACGCTTCCGATTGGGGGAGAATTTATAACAAACGATATTGCTTATGGACTTCGCACGCTGACTGATCAGGCGGAGAAAGTGAAGCTTAAATACGGCTGTGCATCGATTGAGGATGCTGCAGCAGATGTTACTTTCAAAGTTACTAGAATCGGCAGTAATGTGGACAAAGAGTTCACGCAAGAGGACCTAGCAGCTATCGCAGAACCGCGAGTTCAAGAGATTTTTCAGTTGATTCGTCAGGAAGTGAAGCGACTTGGATACAATGAGTTGCCTGGAGGTTACATTCTTACTGGCGGAACTGTAACGATGCCAGGTCTCTTGAAGATAGCGCAGCAGGAGTTATCCGCATCCGTACGTATTGCTGTTCCTGATTATATTGGGGTACGCGATCCAGGATTTACAGGAGGCGTAGGCGTTCTGTACAAAGTGATAAGAAATATTCGTATCCGGAATACAAGCCCCAAAAAGACGGTGAACCGTCCGAAATCTTCAGGGTCGCAAGAGACGAACAGCAAGACGGGGTTCATGGAACGCATTAAGAACTTATTTAGCGAATTTATATAATTGATTACTAGGATGATGGACGGGCCATCCATGCACAATGAGGGGGAGATGGAAGAGTATGTTGGAATTTGATTTCGAAATGGAGAGCTTGGCTCAAATTAAAGTCATCGGTGTAGGCGGAGGAGGTAGTAACGCTGTTAACCGAATGATAGAAAATGGAGTGCAGGGCGTTGAGTTTATTACCGTAAATACGGATGCTCAGGCACTGCATCTTGCTAAATCCGAGCATAAACTACAAATTGGGGATAAATTGACTCGCGGACTTGGTGCTGGTGCCAATCCGGATGTCGGTAAGAAGGCTGCCGAGGAGTCCCGTGATTTGATCGCAAACACTTTAAAAGGGGCCGATATGGTATTCGTAACTGCTGGTATGGGCGGTGGTACGGGTACTGGTGCTGCTCCAGTTATTGCGGAGATCGCTAGAGAATGTGGCGCTCTTACAGTTGGGGTAGTAACACGGCCGTTTACATTTGAAGGACGTAAACGTTCATCCCAGGCTGAGCTTGGTATAGAAGCATTAAAAGAAAAAGTGGATACACTGATCGTTATTCCGAACGATAGACTTTTGGAAATCGTAGACAAGAAGACGCCTATGCTGGAAGCATTCCGTGAAGCAGATAATGTATTGCGCCAAGCGGTTCAAGGTATTTCTGATTTGATCGCGGTTCCTGGTCTAATCAATCTCGACTTTGCAGACGTTAAGACGATTATGACTGAACGTGGATCTGCCTTGATGGGTATTGGCCTTGCTACAGGGGAGAATCGTGCTGCTGAGGCTGCTCGCAAAGCAATTATGAGTCCTTTGCTTGAGACTTCAATTGAGGGGGCTCGCGGGGTAATCATGAACATTACAGGTGGTGCTAACCTGTCCCTGTACGAAGTAAATGAAGCCGCTGAAATTGTCATTGCTGCTTCCGATCCGGAAGTGAATATGATCTTTGGTGCAATTATTGACGAAAACTTGAAAGAGGAAATTAAAGTTACGGTTATTGCGACCGGCTTTGAGAATAAACCTATGGCATCCTCAGCTCGTAAACCAACGGCTGGAGTTTCAGAGCCACAGGATAACAAATCGGGTTCAGCTTTGAGACCGTTTGGAAACCAGCCAAGCGGGGATCAACTTGATATTCCGACATTCCTTCGTAATCGTCGCAACAACGAATAATAATAACTAGATTCAGTCTTCCCCCAAGGGGTGGCACACAAGCTAGAAATAGCTCTGTGCCACCCTTTTATTTTTTGAGCAGATAAATAGAATGAATTTATACACATTATCTGTATGGATTAACATATCGAGATTAAATGCCTGAGGCAAAGCTTCAGGTTTTTTTGCAGTAGATCAACAGCTCGACAAAATAGTGAAAAAATAGTGCCCTTCTACTTTCAATTTTAGACAGACTTTACGTATAGGAGTCTATATACTTGAAACCAACTCCTATAGATGAGTGTACTCTTTTTTCTCATTTTCATAGGGGATAGATCATTGAGGGGCTGGCAGGTGAAGAAACTTGGTCGTTTATATCGATCTGATCTTTTTAATGAACCTGCTGATCGATGGTAGCCTTTTATTGGTCACAGCATGGATGCGTAAGCAAAAGGTAGTCATATGGCGACTTGTTGTATCAGCCTCGTTAGGGGCGACTTATGTATTGATGATGTTTTTGCCTGAATTGTCTTTTCTGTTTACCTTTCTAGTAAAATTCCTCTTTTCTGTTGCCATGTTGTGGATTGCGTTTGGATTTGGAAGTATGCAAACCTATCTGCGAAATATGGGGGCATTTTATATTGTTAACTTTGCAGCAGCCGGCGGTATACTTGGTATTCATTATTTGCTGCAAAACTCGGGTGAGGTCTGGAGCGGAATTTGGTATTCAGCATCAGGAGGGCTAGGGTTTTCGATAAAAATCGGAGCTTTGTTCACGTTTGTTGTGTTTTTTATTGTATTGCTATGGTTCAAGGTAGTTGTGGCTTCACGTCGCAAACAGGAGAAGATGTCTTCATTCTATGCAGAAGTAATCGTTACAATTCAGAATACGGAAATTCGCTGTACAGGGTTAATCGATACGGGTAACCAGCTTACTGATCCATTGAGCCGTATGCCCGTCATGGTTATGGAGGCTTCGCTTTGGCGTGATTACTTGCCGGAGTCCGTAGGGACTAATTGGACAACAGAACGTGCGGACAACCTTATTATGGAGTGGACTGAGGATGAGTCTTTCAGGTGGCGAGATCGATTGCGTTTAGTACCTTATCGAGGATTAAATAGGGGAACACAATTTATGATTGCATTAAAGCCTGATGAAGTTAAGGTGATCATGGATGGTCAGGAAGTGAGAACAACACGTGTGCTTGTCGGATTGGATGGTGGTTCTCTCTCTTCGGATAATGCGTACAGAGCAATTATTCATCCGCAGTTAACGGAAGGATCGAAAGAGAGGAACATACATTCGACAGACGTGGTGATGGCACTTGGCGATGCTCAAATGACTGGCGATGAAATGGGAGGAAAAGAGACATGCGTGTAAAGTGGAAACTTATGCTGCAATTGCAGTACTATCGATTGTTGTTCATTTTTGGATTAAAAAGTGAAGAAATCTATTATATCGGCGGAAGTGAAGCACTGCCGCCTCCATTGACACGTGAAGAAGAGGAATATTTATTGCAACGGCTTCCAAGCGGCGATTCGGCGATCCGGTCTATGCTGATCGAGAGGAATTTAAGACTGGTTGTATACATTGCAAGAAAATTTGAAAATACTGGAATTAATATAGAGGATCTTGTATCCATTGGTGCAATAGGACTCATAAAAGCGGTAAATACGTTTGATCCGGAGAAAAAAATCAAGCTAGCGACATATGCTTCCCGCTGCATCGAGAATGAGATTCTCATGTATTTGAGGCGGAATAGCAAAATCAGGACAGAGGTATCGTTTGATGAGCCGCTGAATATCGATTGGGATGGCAACGAGTTGTTATTGTCCGATGTTCTGGGGACGGAGAATGACACGATTTACCGGAATATTGAAGAACAAGTAGATCGTAAGCTGCTTCATAAGGCGCTAGATAAACTGAGTGATCGCGAAAGAATGATCATGGAGCTTCGTTTTGGATTAGTGGATGGAGATGAGAAGACACAAAAGGATGTTGCTGACCTCTTAGGTATTTCTCAATCCTATATTTCTCGTCTAGAAAAGAGGATTATTAAACGATTGCGCAAGGAATTCAACAAAATGGTGTAATAGCCGGTAGAGAAGGGCCATCATTTTCAGGAATAAAAATACAGTCCAAGGAGATAATGATCATTAATGTTTCTCCTTGGGAGGTAAGACACGATGACCCGTAACAAAGTCGAGATTTGCGGCGTAGATACCGCAAAATTGCCCGTTCTAACCAATGCGGAAATGCGTGAATTGTTTCATTCTTTGCAGCAGGATCACGTAAGATCAGCCAGAGAGAAATTAGTGAATGGCAACCTCAGGCTAGTGCTTAGTGTCATCCAGCGGTTCAACAATCGGGGGGAGTATGTAGACGATCTGTTTCAAGTCGGCTGCATCGGACTCATGAAAGCTATCGATAATTTTGATCTGTCGCAAAATGTCAAATTTTCTACCTACGCAGTTCCAATGATTATCGGGGAAATTAGGCGATATCTACGTGATAACAATCCGATTCGCGTCTCCCGTAGCCTGCGCGATATAGCATACAAAGCGCTGCAGATGCGTGACAGCTTGACGAATCAAAATTCGCGTGAACCTACCATTTTTGAAATTTCCGAAGCGCTTGGACTGCCGAAAGAAGATGTTGTTTTTGCATTGGATAGCATTCAAGATCCCGTATCCTTGTTTGAGCCGATCTATCATGATGGAGGAGATCCCATTTATGTAATGGATCAGATTAGCGACGATAAAAATAAGGACGTATCATGGATCGAGGAAATTGCACTGCGTGAAGCGATGCAGCGTCTTGGGAGACGTGAGAAAATGATCTTGTCGATGCGCTTCTTTGAAGGGAAAACCCAGATGGAGGTTGCTGATGAAATCGGCATCTCTCAGGCTCAGGTATCCCGGTTGGAGAAATCTGCTATTTTACAAATGCAGAAGCATGTGAAGTCTTAAACTGCTTTGCCAATTGTTAAAGGCCCCTTATTGGGGTCTTTTATTTGTGAGCAAAAGTTATCGTACTATCAGATCGAGAAGAGAATTTATAAAAATAAAAAATATTTTATTAAATAAAAATTAAAATAGTGGATTGACTTACCAATAAAAGAAAATTAATATATTCGTGTAAACGCTAACTGAATAGGCTGTTTGCATTGCAAGCGACTGATACCGATAGACTACCTTTTTCGGACATCCAATCACTTGATGCTGATATGTTGAAGGAAATAAGATATCGGTCATATTGTGTGAAAACTGAGCTTGGTAATATTTCAGGTAACGTGCGGGTGAATCAAGAGAAGGCTAGTCTCCAGAATGGAGTAGAATACAATAGGACCTGCCCACGTATT
The DNA here is from genome assembly GCF_900102215.1 of Fontibacillus panacisegetis. Classification (GTDB taxonomy): domain Bacteria; phylum Bacillota; class Bacilli; order Paenibacillales; family Paenibacillaceae; genus Fontibacillus; species Fontibacillus panacisegetis. The sequence goes on along the minus strand of NZ_FNBG01000002.1, from coordinate 40,037 downwards.
GGTATCCGTTGGGTCGGTCTTATTTTTTAAGCCGCAATATGAGCTCCTGAACACAAAATTTGAATCTTATGCCAACTAAATCAATGGAGTTCTTAAAAAATGCTCTAGAATTAGGAAGGTGTTTCTCTAATTTGATATGGTGAATTAATTATTTGCATACGACCGTCATATAGTTAAAAGAGAATGGCTTGCACGGAACGGGGGATCGCGAAATCATGGACAGTGTGGTGAGAGCAAGTATGAAAATATCGGACTTTCAAACCAAAGACGTCATTAACGTGGTCGACGGTAAAAGGCTTGGTCACATTAGTGATCTGGAGCTGGATTTAAGGCAAGGAATTATTGAGGCTATTGTGGTGCCGGTGAATACGAAGTTTCTGGGTCTTTTTGGGGGTGGTACTGATCTTATTATACCGTGGAAAAATATAGTGAAAATCGGCTCGGATGTTGTGCTTGTTAAAATGGAAGAGCAGCGTGAATTGCAAATACAACCTCAAAATGAAACTACTGTGTATATCGATCGTGATGGTCTGGCCAGCCGCCGTAACTAAACACTATGGCGGCTGTTGTGGTACACTGAATAATGAATTACAGGTAGAATGGGTATTTTTGGACTACTACGAGGAGATGGATGATGGAGCCTTTTGTTTGGAATTCTATAGACCAGTCGCCGCAAAGATTTGAATTGGAGTCTTTCCAGCGGTTGTTGCCTGAAGTAAGCGCTGGCTTTACTGGACGGGTTGGCGGAATCAGCCAGCCGCCATACAGCAGCTTGAATTTGGCTTATCATGTAGGTGATAATTCCCTGGATGTGCTTGAGAATCGTAAACGCCTTATGGATTCGCTTGGTTTTGAACATGGGTCATGGACCTGCGGAGAACAGGTGCATGGCAGTAATGTCGCGGTTGTCAGGGAAGAGCATAAGGGTAAGGGGTATCTTGATCGTGATAGTGCTTTTCAAAATACAGATGCTTTAGTAACTAATGTACCGGGCATATTACTTACATCTTTTTACGCGGATTGTGTTCCTTTATATTTTATGGACCCTGTGAAGAGAGTTGTAGGACTTGCTCATGCTGGATGGAAAGGGACCGTTCAAGCCATAGCTGAAGAGGTTGTTTATACAATGGAGGACGCATTCGGCAGTCAAAGAAGCGATATTTATGGAGCCATCGGTCCAAGTATCGGAGATTGTTGTTATGAGGTTGATGACGTGGTCATGGACAAGGTAAGAGCAATTATTGGACAAAATTCAGTGGAGCTTGATCGTTCATTCATCGAAAAATCGTCCCAAAATGAAGGAAAAACAATGCTGAACTTGAAAGAATTGAATCGAATCATTATGATTAAAGCAGGAATATTGCCGACTCATATCGAATGTACATTATTGTGTACAAGCTGTCATAATGACAAGTTCTTCTCATATCGCAAAGAAGGCGGAGTCACAGGTAGAATGGCGAGCTGGATCGGCATGAAGGAGAGGTGATCCTTTCGTTGTCGCTAAAGGAACGGATTGGTCAGGTGGAAGAGCGCATACAAGCGGCATGCGATCGTAGTGGACGGGCTCGCGAAGACGTTCATATCGTCGCAGTTACCAAATATGTATCAGTAGAGATGACACATATGGTATTAGAGGAAGGAATCATTCATCTTGGAGAGAATCGTCCTCAGATAGCAGGGCCAAAGTGGGAAGCACTAGGTGATCAAGGTATATGGCACTTTATCGGTCATATTCAGAGTAGAAAAGTTAAAGACATCGTAGGCAAATTTCAATATATTCACTCACTCGACCGTCTTTCCCTTGCAAAAGAACTGGAAAAGCGAGCTGCGGATGCAGATACAGAAGTATCAGCTTTTTTACAGGTCAACGTGTCTGGAGAAGAATCCAAACAGGGTATCACTCCAGAAGAAGCGGAGCAATTCTTAACCGAAGCCGCAGATCTAACTCATGTAAAGATTATTGGTCTTATGACAATGGCCCCGATTGAAGATGATCCGGAAGCTACAAGACCGTTTTTTCGTGAACTTAGAAGACTGCGCGATGAGCTTAATGCTAAAGGTGTAACAAAGGAACCGCTTACCGAGCTTTCTATGGGAATGTCGGATGATTTTGAAGTGGCAATTGAAGAAGGTGCGACCTGGGTACGCCTGGGTACTATTCTAGTGGGGAAAGGGGAGGAGAAATAATGGGAGTAATGAATAAATTCATGAATTTTCTGGGGCTTCAGGAAGAAGAGGAAATTGTAGAACGCGAAAGATTTGCTGCACAGGAAGAGCAGGAGTTTGAAGCGCCAAACTTCGAGACACGGAAAAATCACAGAGGTAACAATGTCGTTAGCATTCATTCACAGAAAAATGTAAAAGTGATTCTGTATGAACCACGTTCATATGATGAAGCTCAAGAGATTGCTGATCACTTGCGTTCACATCGGACGGTAGTTGTGAATCTTCAACGTGTTCGTAATGATCAGGCGATGCGTATTATCGATTTTTTGAGTGGGACCATTTACGCCTTGAGCGGAAGTATATCAAAAATTGGTGGCAACATCTTCTTATGTACGCCTGATACAGTGGAGATACAGGGATCGATCACTGAAATACTAACAGAGGATTTAGACTACAACAGAATGAGGTGAAGACATCTTGCTAGGTAATATCATTGCTATTGTAGATTTGCTATATAATATTTATTTTTACATGATATTTGCGTATATTCTAATGTCTTGGGTGCCTAATGTCCGCGACAGCTTTATTGGTGAACTGCTTGGAAAGCTTGTAGAGCCTTATTTGGCTCCATTTCGGAAGTTCATACCGCCGATTATGGGAATGATTGATATTTCCCCGATTATTGCGTTGTTTGTGTTGAACTGGGCTATAGTTGGATTAAAATCCATATTGTTTTACATTATCGGTGGGTAGAATCAGGATATGAAATTAGATGTTTATGATCATTTCAGACCGGAAGAACGCCCGTTTGTGGACAGGGCCTGGGAATGGATTGTGAATGCAGGACAATATCATGAAGTGAAGTTGAGTGATTTTCTCGACCCGCGCCAGTGCTCCATTGTAGAATCCCTTGCTAATCGCCATCCGGATGTTGTCGTCCGGCTTGATGGTGGATATCAGGGAGCTGAACGGAGACGTGCATTAATTGCTCCTGATTATATGGATGTGGATAATGAGCCGATGAGAATGAAGGTGCTCAGCATTACTTCAGGTGATCAGAAGTTTATAACATTGCAGCATGGAGATTATATGGGTGCGATTCTTGGTCTGGGACTTAAAAGGGACAAGATCGGTGATATTCATGTACGCGATGATGGTTGTCACGTCATTGTGACCGATGAAATAGCTCCGTTTCTGGATGTGAATTTGCGACAAGTGCACCGAATAAGCGTGTTTACAGACATCGTGGATCTTGAGTCGCTAAGAACGACGGAAGCAGAACTTGAGCCACTAGAATTAACGGTGGCTTCTTTGCGATTGGATGGAGTTGTTAGCGACGTATTTCGGTTAAGCCGGAGTAAGGCCCTTATTCCCATTAAAGCCGGCCGCTGCCGGATTAATTGGAAAACAGAAGAGGACCCGTCAAAGCCGTTAAAGGCTGGTGATGTAGTCGCACTGCAGGGATTTGGTCGGTTTAAAGTGTTAGAGATGGATGGGGTAACCAAAAAAGGAAGACTTCGAGTAACAATCGGCAAATTTGTATAATTCCTTGCAGGAAATACGAATTTGCTGTCGAAAATAACTACCCAAGGTCATTATTTTTTTCGATTCAGTGTGACAACTTCCGTGAAATGAAGTAACTTCTCACTTTGCGGAGGTGTCAATTCTATAGGAGGTGCGGATCATGCCATTAACGCCGCTGGACATACATAACAAGGAGTTCTCAAGGCGCATTCGCGGCTATGATGAAGATGAAGTAAATGAATTTCTCGATCAAGTAATTAAAGACTATGAAATCGTGATCCGGGAGAACAAGGAGCTTCAAAATCAACTGCTGTCCATGCAGGAGAAGTTGGACCATTTTTCCAATATTGAAGAGACCCTCAGCAAGACCATCATTGTTGCACAAGAAGCGGCTGACGAAGTGAAGAATAATGCTAAGAAGGAAGCACAGCTAATTGTGAAGGAAGCGGAGAAAAACGCTGATCGAATAGTTAATGAATCGCTCTCCAAATCGCGCAAAATTGCGATGGAGGTCGAAGAGCTCAAGAAGCAGGCTTCTATTTATCGCGCTAGATTCCGTACTTTGGTCGAGGCTCAGCTGGATTTGCTTAGTCAGGATGGATGGGATTCCTTAGACAGTCGGGAGCCTTCTTTGGACCATGGTCGCGATCGTGATCGGGAAATAAAAGAAATTTACTAATTCAGTGAGCTGCTCCATTCACCGTGGATTGACATTCAATGATTAAATAAGTTATAAATATATATTATAGTGATTTGATGATGGGAACCAGTACGTTGCGATTTTGTTCCTCAGAGAGTTGGCGGTAACAAGCTGCAAGCCAATGTTCAATGCGCAGACGGAATATCATCCCGGAGAAGCATAGCTGAATTTTAGGTATGGATACTATTTAAAAAGTCAGGTTTTTAGCATCGAGAAGGTTGGATGAAGTTGTGACTGAGGAGCGGAGCGTACGTTTTGTGTACGTGAGCACCGGAAGGCTCAACTGAATTCAAGATTCGAAGTCGAATAGGCGTCTCGTGATACTTCGTGATCAAAAGATGACTTTTTAAATTACCTTTAGGCTGTGCCGGCTGTCGGCCGTTATACCGACCCCATATGAAGCGTATGGGATCAAAGTGTCACACTGATGCAGAAGTTATCTGCTGATGGTGTGAAACAAGGGTGGTAACGCGAGTACAGTCTCGTCCCTTTTGGGACGGGGCTTTTTTGTTTTTTTTCGGGGCAATGTGACCTGATCGAATCAAATGCAAATGGAAAGGAAGAGAAACGTACCATGAAAAAGGTAGATGTCAAAGAGCATGCGCGTAATCGTGATTTGCGTATTCTGGACAAATGGAGTAAAGAGAATACTTTTAAACGCAGTATTGAGAATCGTGAAGGAAAACCAAACTATGTATTTTACGAGGGGCCTCCTACAGCTAACGGTTTGCCGCATATCGGGCACGTTCTTGGCCGTGTAATCAAGGACTTTATCGGTCGTTACCAGACGATGAGAGGTTACCGTGTCGTACGTAAAGCTGGCTGGGATACACATGGACTTCCTGTTGAGCTTGGTGTTGAAAAAGAACTTGGTATTTCGGGTAAGCAAGAGATCGAGAAATATGGTATCGAGGAATTCGTTAAGAAGTGTAAAGCAAGTGTCTTCGGCTATGAAAAGCAATGGCGTGAATTTACTGAAGCTATTGCATATTGGACAGATCTTGATGATCCATACATCACTCTGGATAACAATTACATTGAGAGTGTGTGGAACATTCTGGCGACAGTTCATGACAAAGGACTATTGTATCGCGGACATCGGGTTAGTCCATACTGCCCTTGCTGTCAGACTTCACTTAGCTCTCATGAAGTAGCTCAAGGTTATGAGGATGTGAAGGACCTTAGCGCTACTGCTAAATTTAAATTGAACGATACGGGTGAGTACGTACTTGCTTGGACGACTACGCCTTGGACTTTGCCAGCACACGTTGCTCTTGCAGTTAATCCTGATATGGATTATGCCAAGGTAGAGCAAGAGGATGGCGTGTATTTTGTAGCGAACAATCTTGTAGAAAAAGTAATGAAAGGCGACTATAAGATTCTCTCTGCTCATAAAGGCTCGGAATTGGTTGGCAGAACGTATACTCCGCCATTCAGCTATATCAAAGCAGATAAAATCAACGTGATCGTAGGCGCTCCATTCGTTACGAATGCAAGTGGTACAGGGATTGTACACATGGCTCCTGCACATGGTGAGGATGACTATCGTGTATGCCGTGAGAATGGAATCAGCTTCGTAAGTGTCGTTAATGGTCAAGGACGTTATACAGACGATGTTAGCGATTTTGCAGGTCGTTTCGTAAAAGACTGTGATCTTGATATCGTGAAGACACTTTCTGAAAAAGGGCTGCTGTACAGCAAAGAAAAATATGAGCACAGCTATCCTTTCTGCTGGCGTTGTAAATCACCACTTCTCTACTATGCGATGGAGAGTTGGTTCATTGAGACAACTGCAGTTAAAGATCAACTGATTGCTAACAATAATACAGTGGATTGGTATCCAGGCCATGTTCGTGAAGGACGATTTGGTAAATTTCTGGAGGAGCTTGTTGACTGGAATATTAGCCGTAATCGTTACTGGGGAACTCCGCTCAACGTTTGGGTATGTCCGGATTGCGGAGGACAATTTGCACCACATAGTTCTGCTGAGCTGCGTGAGCATGCTGTTGGTCATGTAAGCGAGAATCTTGAGCTTCACAAACCTTATGTGGATGAAGTGAAAGTGAAATGTCCTCATTGTAAAGGCGGCGTTATGGAACGTACTTCTGAAGTGATTGACGTATGGTTTGATAGCGGTTCGATGCCATTTGCTCAACATCACTATCCGTTTGAAAATGTCGACACATTTGAAGAGCAATTCCCGGCTGATATGATCTGTGAGGGTATTGACCAAACTCGCGGCTGGTTCTACAGCTTGCTTGCAGTATCAACATTGTTTACAGGAAAAGCTCCTTATAAGGCAGTAATTGCTACGGGTCACGTATTGGATGAAAATGGACAGAAAATGTCCAAATCGAAAGGCAACGTCATTGATCCTTGGGAAATTATTAACGAATTCGGAACGGACGCTTTCCGTTGGGCTTTACTATCAGATAGTGCACCTTGGAACAGCAAACGTTTCTCCAAAGGCATAGTAGCTGAAGCAAAATCCAAAGTCATCGATACGCTCGTAAATACTCACGCTTTCTTGACATTGTATGCCGGAATCGACGGATACAAACCAGAGGAGCATAAATATCGTCCTTCGAGCAACAAGCTTGACCGCTGGATTTTATCGAGACTTAACAGCCTGATAAAGGTGATGGATAAAGGACTGGCTGTGAACGATTTCGTCAACACATCCAAAGCGATTGAAGAATTTATTGACGAGCTTAGCAACTGGTACATTCGACGTTCCCGTGACCGTTTCTGGGGAAGTGGTCTTGGTGAGGATAAATTGTCCGCTTATCAGACTTTGACAAATGTTCTGCTTACTGTGTCCAAGTTAATCGCTCCGTTCACTCCAATGCTCTCTGAGGATATTTTCACGAACCTTGACGGTGGGGAAAGTGTTCATTTGGCGGACTATCCTGTAGCTGATGAAACATTGATTGATTTAGAGCTTGAGCAGGATATGGAAAGTGCACGTCAAATCGTTGAATTGGCACGTAACGTTCGTAACGAGACAGGAATCAAGACACGTCAACCGTTGTCTGATCTGATTGTGTCAATGAACCGCGATTTTGCAGTTGCTGATTATGAGGAGATCATTAAGGAAGAAATCAATGTGAAGGTAATCGACATTGAGACTAGTGATAGCGGATTTGTCGACTTCCTCTTGAAGCTGAACCTTAAAGTAGCCGGTAAAAAGTACGGTAAAAATGTTGGCTTCCTTCAAGGTTACCTGAAATCACTGCCTGCAGAAGAGACTCGTAAAGTGGTAGAAAACGGTCAAGTTCAAGTGACTTCTCCTGAAGGTGAAGAATTGGTTATTACTTCGGAGGAGCTTCTTGTTGAGAAACAAGCTAAACCAGGCTTTGCTTCAGCTTCAGGCTATGGAATTACAGTAGCATTGAACACGGATATCACTCCTGAACTTGAACAAGAGGGATGGGTTCGCGAAGTGGTTCGCGCTGTTCAGGATACACGTAAAAAACTTGATCTACCGATTGAGAAGAGAGTTCATTTGACGCTGGATGTTGATGATGAATTGAAGGCTGCGATCACTGCGTTCGAGAACGTTTTGCGCGAGAATGTGCTGATGACGGATGTTTCATTCGGTAAACCAGAGGGTGATATAGAGGTTATAGATCTCGGTTCGAAGAAGATCGGTGTGCATATTGCCTAAAAATCCAGTTCTGTATGGCAGTGACAACCAGAGGCTATAATAAGGATTAACCAAAAGAAACGAGCTTTGGTAATCCATAATGACAGTAATGATCATTGGATTAACAGGCTCGTTTCATGGTTTTCGGAGGTGCTAAAATGGACCATCGCAAATCTAAGGGAAGTTCTGTTGACGAGACGTTTTCTACGCCAGAAGAACAAATGAACGCCATGTATCGCTTAACATTGAATTGGTCAAGACAGCTGGAGAAATCCAAAATCGTTGAGTACACGGAGCTGCTTAATCGACCATGGCGTCTTATTTGGACCAATTTATTAGCTGGTACAGCAAGAGGCGTAGGAATCGCTATCGGGTTTACTTTTTTTGCGGCTACGATCATTTACATTTTACAGCTATTAGGCGCACTGAATTTACCGATCATCGGAGACTACATCGCGGATATTGTTAGGATTGTTCAGCGCCAGTTGGAGCTTAATACGTATTAGAGCCGGTTCCAAGGGAATCTTCACTATCCAGATCTTCCGTCGCAGACATCATTTTGCGATATACCCCATTTCGATAAAAGAAAACTTTTTCACCATAGATGTCTGTAGCGATGAAGCTTTCGAATGGTTCAACGAATCCGTCAAGCTCACTTGACGCTTCGATCTCCATATCGTTGTAATCGTCAACTTCTGACTCCTCGGCAAATGCCGGGGAGTTTGAAGTTCCGTAGCTTTCAACGATTTGCCAGCTGTCCTCTCCGTCAAATTCTGTCTCGTCATCATGCTCGTCCAGACTGGTACGACCAAATGGGGGCGCAAGAAATTGTTCCTCGACGGGTCTTGCTGCCGAGACAAATGACTGAGGACTGTGATCCTTACAGTAGAGAGTCTCCGGAATAACGCTAAGACGTTCGTAGCTGATCGGCTTGCCACAGGTGAGGCAGACTCCGTAGCTGCCATCTTCCATGGCTTGAAGCGCACCTTCGATACGGGTAAGCATGAGTTCGTTTTGTTCGATTAGAGCGATATCTTTACCCCGTTCGTACATTTCGCTGCCTAAATCAGCGGGATGGTTGTCAATGTTAGATAATTCACCTGTATTGTCTCGCAAAGATTCCTCCATTCCGTAATGATCATTTTGGGACAACCTGGAGTTCAGATCCTTGCGTGCTGCTTCAAGCTTAGCCTTCAGCTCTGCCCGTTGCTCATTAGTTAGATGTGGCATACGTATCGACTCCTTCTCTAGGGCGTACTTCAAAATTTGTTTTTATATAATGATGTAATAAGTCATTAGTCTTAGAAGTATTTTGTGCAGGAATACGACAATTTACCTAAGGAAAATCCTATCGCTCATGGACGGTTCAATTCCCGCTATGCTACAATATACAGGTCTTCACAAATGGTTATATCAGACGAAAAAACGAGGTGACTTACCGCGTGGTATACTTTTTGATCGCATTGATTATGTTTCTGATCGACCAAGGAACCAAATATTTAATTGCCACGAAATTAACGATTGGTGAACAAATACCGGTTATCGGCGATTTCTTCCTGATTACTTCACATCGCAACCGTGGTGCGGCCTTTGGGATTTTAGAGGGTCAGCGTGTGTTCTTCATTGTTGTAACAGTGATTGTTCTAATCGGGATCGTTTGGTATTTGCTAAAGGTCATAAAACACGGAAATAAGCTGCTGCCTACAGCATTATCGCTCGTTCTCGGCGGAGCTGTTGGCAATTTCTTAGATCGTGCTGTTGCAGGTGAGGTTGTCGACTTTTTACAGTTTAATTTTGGCTCCTACACATTTCCTATTTTCAATGTAGCTGATTCCTGTATCGTTATCGGTGTAGCTCTAATCGTACTGGATTCGCTTCTTGAGGTTCGCAGAGAGAAACAATCATCAGGAGCAGGACATGAACAAAAGGAGCAAGTATGAATTCAAATTTGGACAAATCTGAGCTGGAAGAGGATACCTTTAAATGGGTAGCCGATGCTGCATCTAAGAAGGATCGCATTGACAAATATGTTAAAGCCCAGCTTGGTGAAAATATTTCGCGCAATCAGATTCAGCTTTGGATAGAAAGTGGAGACATTACGGTTAATGGAGATGTTGTCAAGGCTAATTATAAAATTGCCGAGGGAGACCGCATTACATTGCTCGTACCTGAGGCGGAAGCTGTTGAAATCGAACCAGAGGATATTCCTTTGGATGTATATTATGAAGACGCGGATGTTATTGTCGTAAACAAGTCGCGGGGGATAGTTGTTCATCCGGCTCCAGGCCACTCATCTGGAACGCTTGTGAATGCGCTGATGCATCATTGCAAGGATCTGTCAGGGATTAATGGAGAACTGCGTCCCGGTATCGTACATCGTATCGATAAGGATACATCAGGACTCCTGATGGCAGCCAAAAATGACAAGGCACATGCTTCATTGGCGGCTCAGCTTAAGGAGCATTCGGTGACTCGCAAATATTTTGCACTCGTCCATGGTAATGTGAACCATGATCAAGGAACGGTTGATGCTCCGATTGGACGCGATCCACATGACCGCAAAATGTACACAGTGCAGGAACGCAACAGCAAGCATGCTGTAACACATTTTCATGTTGTGGAACGGTTTGGCGATTACACCTTGCTAGAGCTTAAGCTGGAGACAGGTCGTACTCATCAGATTCGAGTGCATATGAAATTTATTGGACACCCGCTTGTAGGCGATCCTATGTACGGTCGCAGCAAAGGTATTAAAATGGATGGACAAGCACTTCATGCCGCAGTACTGGGATTCATTCATCCGAGCACTGGTGAATATATGGAGTTTGCTGCTCCGATTCCGGAAGACATGGAGCATGTGCTTCATGCACTTCGTAACCGTTAATTTATTGGTAAATGATGCACCTGTAATGCGAATTCCTTCTTAGAAGGATTTTGTGTTACAGGTGTTTTTATTTTCGTTTCGCTCTGATGAAAAAATGCATTTCTGCAGTTTTTTAATCAAAACAGGAAATTTATTGGAAAAGTCTGCATTTTATACGAAAATAAAGAGTATGCCACAAGTAATCGTGATTAGGCTCGTGTTAAACAGAAGCATCACGAGCTACAGTTGGGCGTTGTCAGCCTATCTCAGCACTTCGGTAGCAATAAAGGAAAAAAGTTCCCCTATTCCATCAGGATTCGCTCAAGATCATAAAATAAAGGAACTTAATTCCTCTATTTTGGTGCTACACGCTTGTTTTTGGTATTTTAGGGCAATTTCAGTAAGGATAGAGGAAAATACTTCCTTTATTTTCTTTAAAATCATCTCATTTTCGAAAATAAAGGATATTTTTTCCTCTACTGTGTTCGATCTGCAATCCTCTGGCTTCTCACGAATAAGCTAGCTGTACTATTTCGCTAAAGCGCAATTTGGAAATTTGGAGGTTGTTATTTTCATTCTAGGTGATGACGCCTGGGTGTCATAGTTGTTTGAGCAGGAATTTTGTTCCGGAAAACGATGTGATCTTAATTAAATCAAACAGAGTTCAGCGAAACCAGCCAAAGGTTAAAAAGTACAAACGTTCTGGTAATTAATCCATTCTCTAATATCCTTGATTCCATCATATTTAAGAATGTCTAGTATGATTAAGGAGATGATTAAAAATGAGCATAGAAGTTTATCAGGATACTTACATTCAACAGCAGTTTGCGGATCGTATAGGTGGGGCAAATTACGGCAAAGATACTGCCATTTATAAATTTGAAAAAATCAAACGTGCGAAAGCAGCGGCTAAAAAGGATTTTCCTAACATTGAATTGATCGATATGGGTGTTGGTGAGCCTGACGAAATGGCGGATGCAGGAATCGTCGCCAAGCTTGCGGAAGAAGCGGCTAAGCCGGAAAACCGTGGATATGCCGACAATGGGATAGCCGAATTCAAAGAAGCGGCAGCTCGTTATCTGGAGGAAGTATTTCAGGTTCAGGGCATCGATCCTATAACTGAAATCGTCCATTCGATTGGTTCCAAGCCAGCGTTGGCGATGCTGCCATCATGCTTTATAAATCCTGGTGATGTAACGATTATGACAGTGCCAGGTTATCCGATAATCGGGACACATACCAAATACTTGGGCGGAGAAGTGTATACAGTACAATTGACTGAAGAGAATGACTTTTTGCCAGACTTGTCCTCCATTCCAGAGGATATTGCACTTCGGGCAAAACTGATTTATTTGAACTATCCGAACAATCCAACGGGCGCCAGCGCAACGAGAGAGTTTTTTGTCAAAGTTGTGGAATGGGCTCGCAGATATAATGTAATCGTAGTACATGACGCTCCATATTCAGCTTTAACCTATGATGGATTGAAGCCGCTAAGCTTCCTGTCTATTCCGGGAGCCAAAGACGTAGGGGTAGAGCTTCACTCGTTATCGAAATCATACAACATGACAGGATGGAGAATAGGGTTTGTCGCAGGTAATCCGCTGATCGTTAAGGCATTTAGCGATGTAAAAGATAACAATGACTCCGGTCAGTTTATTGCGATTCAGAAGGCGGCTGCTTACGGACTTTCCCGTCCAGAAATTACGGAGAAAATTGCAGATAAATATTCACGCCGTCATAACATGCTCGTTCAAGTTTTAAATGAACTGGGCTTTAATGCCAAGAAACCAAAGGGCTCCTTCTTCCTGTATGTTGCAGCTCCAAAAGGCGTTGCAGGTGGTCCGAAGTTCGCCACTGCAGAAGATTTCTCTCAATATTTAATTCGTGAAAAGCTGATTTCTACGGTACCTTGGGATGATGCAGGACATTTTGTTCGTTTCTCGGTAACTTTTGAAGCAAAGGGTTTAGAGGAAGAAGAAAGAGTTATCTCGGAAATCAAGCACCGTTTGGGTGAAGTGAAATTCGAATTTTAAAGTAATATTGGAGTTTGACAGGTCTGCCGTGTTGGCAGGCTTGTTTTTGTTATGTTTGTTGTTTGGAATGAGGTGACTATTGAAAAAAACGACATTGAATAAATATTAATAATAATGTATATTTATTAGTGTGTATAAGTTTCATTCAATGTCATTATTCCAATATGGACGATGTAGATATAAGACCTTTATAGGCTAGCTATTTTTTCCGGTAGCGTTGTCTTGACAGTTTGACCTCATTCTGTCATAATTCACGTAGATCAATAGAACCTTTAATTCAGTCCCGTGAGGCTGGCAAGGTAACGTGAATGTGGTTTTGGGGAACATTACGCATATATCTGCGTGGTATTTTCCTGGGCCACATGACAGTCATGGTTTTAAACTGTGGCTAAAGACTCCTTGCCTGGATCAGGCAAGGAGTTTTTTTATGGCCTATCACGGTATCTGGAAATCATTAGTCCTGAGGAGGCAGATGGAATGAGCTTGGAGAGTCATGTCATTATGGATGAAACGGCGATCCGCCGTGCACTAACTAGAATTGCTCATGAAATCCTGGAGAGGAACAAAGGTATTGAAGGCTGTGTATTGGCAGGAATCAAAACACGAGGTGTGTTTCTTGCTAAACGTCTTGCGGAACGATTGGAGAACATTGAAGGAAAATCTATTCCTTGGTTCGAATTGGATGTGACCTCATATCGCGATGATCGTTCTGAAAGAGAACGGGGAGCCGATAAAATCTCCTTCCCTGTCCCGATTCACGACAAAAAAGTAATACTTTTCGACGACGTTTTGTATACAGGCCGAACGATTCGGGCGGCAATGGATGCCATTATGGACTGCGGGCGACCGCAATCCATACAGCTTGCAGTGCTAGCTGATCGAGGGCATCGGGAACTACCGATCAGACCTGATTATATTGGTAAAAATGTACCAACCTCAAAAGCCGAAGAAATTGAAGTGCTTCTGGAAGAGGTTGATGGCAGTGATTTGGTCAGAATTTTTCAACAACGGGGGGAGCAGTGACATGACCATGACCGCATCTACTTTGAAGGAACGCTCTTTACTAGGGCTTAGAGAACTTAGCGCTGATGAAATAGGCTCGATTCTGGATCGTGCCGCTTATTGGGAAAGTCAAACAGAGAAAGTCATTCCGGTTTTGAAGAACCATTTTGTATCAAACATGTTTTTTGAGAACAGCACAAGAACTCGCTTTTCTTTTGAAATGGCCGAGAAACGACTTGGAGCACAGGTGTTGAACTTTGCCGCTGCTGTCTCAAGCGTGGAAAAAGGCGAATCGATCTACGATACCGTTCGTACGCTGGAATCGATGGGCATTGACGCCGGAGTGATTCGCCTTAAACCCGTCGGGCTGCTTGCTGATCTGGCCACTAAGGTATCGATTCCACTGGTTAACGCAGGAGACGGCAACAACGAGCATCCAACGCAGGCGCTGCTTGATCTCTACACGATGAAGAAACACTTTGGAGAGCTAAAAGGTTTGACCGTATCCATTATCGGGGATATCAAGCATAGTCGGGTAGCCAGATCAAATCTGTGGGCATTGCAAAAGTTTGGTGCAAAAGTTAAGCTATGTGCCCCAACCAGCATGCAAGCACCGGAGCTTGGAGCCTTCGCTTCATATGTATCAATGGAAGAAGCGCTGAGCTCTGACGTCATTATGATGCTGCGTGTTCAGCTAGAGCGACATGCAGAGGGAATTCTTAAATCTGCTGAGCAATACCGACTCGAGTATGGATTGACTGAAGACCGGGTTGCGAAGCTTGACCCGCATGTGATCATCATGCATCCGGCTCCAGTGAACCGAAACGTAGAAATAGATGATGCTATCGTTGAACATCCACAATCCCGTATTTTCAAGCAAATGCAAAATGGGGTTCCAATTCGGATGGCAGTAATAGAAAGAGCAGTAAAATAGAACAAGAGCGGAGGATCATTCATTCATGAGGCTTATAATACGCAATGCAAATGTACTGGACGAAAATGGTAACCTTGAATTAAAACATATCAGCATTGTTGACGGAATTATTGAGAGTATAGAGAATGCTGGGACCGCTTTGGATAGCTCGGAATCAGGAGTTCAAATCTTGGACGCTGAAGGCAAATTGGTTACACCGGGTTTTATCGACATGCATGTCCATCTGAGAGAACCTGGTTTTGAACATAAAGAAACGATTGAGACAGGCTCGCGTTCGGCTGCCAAGGGTGGATTTACTACCATTGCTTGTATGCCAAATACACGTCCTGTTACAGATAACTCTGAGACAGTGCAGCTCGTTAAGGAAAAAGCTAAAGCTGCCGGCCTCGTGAATGTGCTGCCATACGCGGCGATTACAAAAAGCGAGCTCGGTCGTGAGTTGACCGATTTCAAGGCACTAAAAGAAGCAGGAGCCATCGGATTTACGGATGACGGTGTAGGTGTTCAAAGCGCCCAGATGATGAAGGACGCTATGGCACTTGCAGCTTCAATGAATATGCCGGTGATCGCGCACTGCGAAGATAACTCGCTCGTTGAGGGTGCTCCGGTAGCAGAAGGTGAATTTGCTAAACGCCATGGTTTCAAAGGAATTCCAAATGAGTCTGAAGCGATTCATGTAGGTCGGGATATTTTGCTGGCTGAGGCAACCGGAGTTCACTATCACGTATGCCATGTAAGTACAGAGCAGTCGATCCGTTTGATTCGCCAGGCTAAGGAAATCGGAATCAACGTAACTGCCGAGGTTTGTCCACATCACCTGATTTTGTCTGAGGAGGATATTCCGGGGCTTGATGCAAACTGGAAAATGAACCCTCCACTTCGATCCAAGAGAGATGTTGAGGCTTGTATACAAGCGCTGGAGGACGGAACGATTGATATCGTGGTTACCGATCATGCTCCTCACAGTGCTGAGGAGAAAGCAAAAGGGATGCAGCTTGCACCTTTTGGCATCGTAGGATTTGAGACAGCGTTCCCGCTGCTCTACACCAAGTTTGTTGCGACAGGCCGCTGGAGTCTAAATATGCTGGTCAACCGGATGACCTCTGATCCGGCAAAAGTATTCGGATTAAACAGTGGGTCGTTGAAGGTTGGCGCTCCTGCTGATATTACCATCGTCGATCTGGAGAATGAAAAAGAAGTTGATCCTGAACAATTTGCTTCAAAAGGCCGCAACACCCCATTTACGGGCTGGCAGCTTAAGGGGTGGCCGGTTGCAACGGTTGTTCAAGGGAAAGTTGTTTGGAGCGAACAAGAGGCTTAGGCTTTTATAGATAGAAAGTTCACATACCGCTAGATAAATAGACAAGTGCAAAGGAGTGCTACAGGATGCAAGCAAGATTGTTGTTGGAGGACGGCACACTGTTTACCGGAAAATCTTTCGGTGCTGAAGTCGAAAAAACAGGCGAGGTCGTTTTTAATACAGGAATTACGGGTTACCAAGAGGTTTTGTCAGATCCATCTTATTGCGGCCAAATCGTTACGATGACCTATCCGCTGATTGGAAACTACGGAATCTCAAGAGATGATTTCGAGTCGATCGCACCTTCGATTCACGGATTTGTTGTGCGCAGATATGAACCAACGCCAAGTAACTGGAGAGCGCAATACAATCTGGGTGACCTTCTGAAGGAATATGAGATCCCAGCTATTTCTGATATCGATACTCGCATGTTGACTCGCATCATTCGTCACCACGGAACAATGAAGGGGATCATTACTACCTCCACTAAATCTGTTCAGGAGCTGCAAGAAATGATGGCTTCTACTAGCATTGACGAACTTCGCAATCAGGTAGCACGTACATCTACTCGTCATGTATACAGCAGTCCAGGTTCCAAAGAACGGATCGTCCTCGTAGATTTTGGAGCGAAGAGCGGTATTCTTCGTGAGCTGAATAAAAGAGATTGCGACGTCGTAATCGTACCTCATGATACAACGGCTGACGAAATCCGCCGTCTGTGCCCGGATGGAATCCAATTATCTAATGGCCCCGGGGACCCTAAAGATGTTCCGCACGCTGTTAAAATGATCTCCGAGCTGCTTGGAGAGTATCCGATCTTCGGAATTTGCCTTGGTCATCAGCTGTTGGCTCTTGCATGCGGAGCAGATACTGAAAAGCTGAAATTTGGTCATCGCGGCGGTAACCACCCAGTGAAAGATCTTGCAACAAGCCGTTGCTACATCACTTCGCAGAACCATGGCTACACCGTAACTGAATCTTCGATTGCCGGAACGGATCTGGAAGTAACTCATATCAACAACAATGACAAAACCATCGAAGGTGTAAAACACCTTAAATACCCGGCCTTCTCGGTACAATACCATCCTGAAGCAGCACCGGGACCCTATGACAACAGCTACTTATTTGATCGCTTCATCGAAATGATTCAAGAACATAAACGGCAGCATCCGCAAAAGCCTCGTCAGGCCGTACTGATGGCAGCAGCGAAAGGAGAACTGTAAAAAATGCCGATCAATAAAGAACTTAAAAAAATACTCGTTATCGGATCTGGTCCAATTGTAATCGGGCAGGCAGCAGAGTTTGACTATGCCGGAACCCAAGCTTGTCAAGCGCTTAAAGAAGAAGGCGTTGAAGTCGTACTGATTAACAGCAACCCTGCAACGATCATGACAGATACTAATATGGCGGATAAAGTATATATCGAGCCAATCACTCTGGATTTTGTTACGCAAATTATTCGCCAGGAACGTCCTGACGGTTTGCTTCCAACACTCGGGGGACAGACTGGTCTGAATATGGCAGTTGAGCTTGCTCGTGCAGGAGTTCTTGAGCGTGAGAACGTGAAATTGCTCGGAACACAATTGACCTCGATTGAAAAAGCGGAGGATCGTGATCTGTTCCGCGATTTGATGCGCGAGTTGGAACAGCCTGTTCCAGAAAGCACGATCATCACTACAGTAGAAGAAGCTCTACAGTTCGCTGCCGAAATCGGTTATCCGGTCATCGTTCGTCCAGCATATACGCTTGGCGGTACAGGCGGCGGGATCTGTGCTACAGAAGAAGAGTTGAAAGAGACCGTTGCTTCCGGAATCCGCTACAGTCCGATTGGACAGTGCTTGATCGAGAAATCGATCGCGGGCCTTAAGGAAGTTGAATATGAAGTTATGCGTGATGCCAACGACAACTGTATCGTTGTTTGTAACATGGAGAACTTTGACCCGGTAGGCGTGCACACAGGTGACAGTATCGTAGTAGCACCAAGCCAAACGCTGTCTGACCGCGAATATCAAATGCTTCGCTCGGCATCGCTCAAAATCATCCGTGCGCTGAACATTGAGGGCGGATGTAACGTACAGTTTGCGCTTGATCCACAAAGCTTCCAATACTATGTAATCGAAGTAAACCCACGGGTTAGCCGCTCCTCGGCACTTGCATCTAAAGCGACAGGCTATCCAATCGCTAAGATGGCAGCAAAGATCGCTATGGGATATACACTAGATGAAATCGTGAACCCGGTAACAGGACAAACTTACGCTTGTTTCGAACCTACACTGGATTACATCGTAAGCAAAATACCGCGCTGGCCGTTCGATAAATTTGTGCATGCCAACCGCAAGCTCGGAACGCAAATGAAAGCTACTGGCGAGGTTATGGCCATCGGCCGTACTTTTGAGGAATCTATTCACAAAGCGGTTCGTTCCTTGGAAATCGGCACACATCGTCTTTACTTAAAAGGTGCAGATGAAATCGATACTGAGACGCTGAACAAACGTCTGGTTAAAGCGGATGACGAGAGATTGTTCCTGGTCGCTGAAGCGTTCCGCCGCGGTTACCAACTGCAAGAGATTCATGACTTGACTCAAATTGACTGGTGGTTCCTTGATAAGATTGAGCATCTGGTACAATTTGAGGCTCAAATTGTTGCTGAACCTACACTGTCTTATGAAACATTGTACGAAGCTAAACGCCTTGGCTTCACAGATCGTGCAATTGCAGAGCTTCGCTCCATCGGACAGCAGTCCGGTAGTCATACTACTGAGTCCAGCGTTAAAAACTTCCGTAAGGAACATGGACTTCGTCCGGTATACAAAATGGTTGATACGTGCGCAGCCGAATTCGAAGCATCTACACCTTACTACTACTCGACTTACGAGACTGAGAATGAGGTTATTCGCACAGGCAAGGAAAAAATCGTCGTACTCGGCTCCGGTCCAATCCGGATCGGTCAAGGGATTGAATTTGACTACTCGACAGTACACGCTGTATGGGCTATTCAAAAAGCAGGATACGAGGCAGTTATAATCAATAACAACCCTGAGACCGTATCAACAGATTTTAATACGTCGGATCGTCTCTACTTCGAGCCGCTGTTTTTCGAGGATGTCATGAACGTCATTGAAGAAGAGCAACCGGTAGGCGTAATCGTACAATTTGGTGGACAGACGGCCATCAACCTGGCTGCTCCACTTCAAGCGGCTGGCGTTAAAATTATCGGAACATCGCTTGAAAGCATCGACGAAGCGGAAGATCGCAAAAAATTCGAAGCGCTCCTGTCCAAGCTTCACATCGCTCAGCCAAAAGGCAGCACAGTAACATCTGTCGATGAAGCTGTCGGAACTGCTCAATCGCTCGGATATCCGGTGCTTGTACGTCCATCCTATGTACTTGGCGGACGTGCAATGGAAATTGTCTACTCTGACCAAGAGTTATTGAAATATATGGAAGAGGCTGTGAATATCAATCCTGAGCATCCGGTACTGATCGACCGATACATGCTTGGTAAAGAGGTTGAGGTTGACGCCATTTGCGACGGTGAGACAGTACTGATTCCGGGAATTATGGAACATGTAGAACGTGCAGGTGTTCACTCCGGTGACTCCATCGCGGTATATCCACCACAGTATCTTAGCGATGAGCTAAAGGAAAAAATCGTAGACATCACAATTAAAATTGCGAAAGAACTCAAGACGGTAGGGCTTGTGAACATTCAGTTCGTCATCTATAAAAACGAAGTGTATGTTATTGAAGTGAATCCGCGTTCTTCACGGACAGTACCGTTCCTCAGCAAAGTTACGAACATTCCGATGGCGAATGTAGCTACGCAATGTATTTTGGGTACGAAGCTGAAGGATCTCGGATATCACGATGGCTTGTGGCCTGAAAGCGATCAAGTATCGGTTAAAGTGCCAGTGTTCTCCTTCGCCAAGCTGCGCCGCGTTGAGCCAACGCTTGGGCCAGAAATGAAATCTACTGGTGAAGTTATGGGACGCGATCCACAATATGCGAAAGCTCTGTACAAAGGTCTGATCGGTGCAGGAATGAAAATTCCTACAACTGGAGCAATTATCGCAACTGTAGCAGATAAAGATAAAGAAGAAGCAGTTGAGCTTCTGCGTGGATTCTCTAATCTCGGCTACAAAATTATCGCTACAGAAGGCACTGCCGCGGCACTGATTGCTGCAGGTATCCATGTAACGACAGTCCATAAGCTGACTGAGGGAGTACCGAACATTGTTGATCTGATCCGTAACGGTGAAGCACACTTTGTGATCAATACCTTGACTAAAGGCAAGGAACCTGAGCGTGATGGCTTCCGAATTCGTCGTGAAGCAGTAGAGAACGGTGTTGTATGTATGACTTCCCTTGATACAGTTCGCGCCTTGCTGAATATGCTCGAGACAATTAACTTCTCATCTCAAGCGATGCCGTCACTCTAATGAAATAATAAAAAACCATGCGGCTCCGAGTGATTTTGATTCGGGGCCGTGATTATGAGAAGGAGGAGTATTCGTTGAGTCTTTTTGAGCAAACTGCCGGAAAATTAATGGTTGCGCTGGACTATCCATCCGCAGAGCAAGCTAGACAATTGATTGAAAGGCTGGAGGGAATACCTTGCTACATGAAGGTAGGAATGCAGCTTTTTTATAGCGCGGGTCCGGATTTTGTAAAAGAACTTAAATCTCGTGGATACTCGGTTTTTCTGGATTTGAAAATGCACGATATTCCGAATACTGTAAAGGGCGGAGCCCACAGCATAACCCGTCTTGGCGTAGATATGTTTAATGTACACGCTGCAGGGGGCAAAAAAATGATGGTAGCAGCGAAGGAAGGTGTACTTGATGCTCTCCAGGAGGATTCCTCACTTACAATGCCTATCGTGATCGGTGTAACCCAGTTAACAAGTACCAATCAGGAGACACTTAATGAGGAGATTGGTATTCCGGGAACTGTAGAGCAGGCGGTGTTGTCTTATGCTTCAGTAACGAAAGAAGCTGGCCTTGATGGAGTAGTCGCATCTCCTTTGGAGGTACAAGCTATCAAGGGGCGATGTGGACAAAATTTCGTTACTGTAACACCAGGAATTAGACCGGCAGGCAGCGAGAAAGGTGATCAATCTCGTACTTTGACGCCAGAAGAGGCCATTCGCCAAGGCACTAACTACATTGTGGTAGGCCGTCCCATAACGGCAGCCCCTGATCCACGCAGTGCTGCAGAACAAATTATTGAGGAGATGAAAAAGGCATGGTAAACATAAATTCAATTGCTAAGCAGGTTGCAGAAAGCTTGCTGGAAATCGGAGCGGTGGCACTTCGTCCGCATCAGCCTTTCATCTGGACCTCAGGTATTAAATCACCGATTTACTGTGACAATCGCCTGACGATGTCTTATCCAGAAATTCGCGATTTGATTGCGGAGTCTTTTGCAACAGTTATTCGTGAATCTTATCCAGACACCGAAGTGATTGCAGGGACTGCAACAGCAGGCATTCCTCATGCGGCATTTGTGGCTCAGAAGTTGGGCTTGCCGATGGCTTACATTCGCGACAAAGCAAAAGGTCATGGCAAGGAGAACCAAATCGAAGGCTTAATCAAAGCCGGACAAAAAGTGATCGTCATCGAGGATTTGATCTCTACTGGAGGAAGCTCGATTAAGGCTGCTCAAGCCGTTCGTGAAGCAGGGGCTGATCCTCAAGCAGTGCTTGCTATTTTTAGCTACCAACTGGACAAGGCAGTTAACGCCTTTGCTGAAGCGGGTGTGCCTCTTCAAACGTTATCCAATTATTCTGCTCTGATTGATGTTGCTGTAGAGCGAGGCGTAATTAAGTCAGAGGATCTGGAGTTACTGAAGTCTTGGAGAGAAGACCCAAGCGCGTTTGGTAATTAAAAAATAAATAAAAAAGCAGCAGCTATGAGGTAAAATTCTCTCAAGCTGCTGCTTTTTAATCTCAAGCTGTCACTTTACGGACTAATCTCTCATTGCGTTATATTTGGCTGCATTTCTCAGGCTTGTCCAAACATCCGTGGTTTCTCCACCGATGGACCAATAGGCGAATCCTGCGATGCCATGATCCAGTGCCATTTTGTATTTGAGCGATAATGAACGAGATTCCTCAAGCCAAATTTTGTGCTGTGTCTTGGACTGCCAGTAAGTAGTTGTGTATTGTCCTAAGGCAGCATCCCATTTCACGGTTAGTTTTTTGTTAGCTACTCTCGAAGCTTGCTCAGATAAAGAAATATCTTCAGAGCTTGCTGAGAGCCCTTTGGAATTGACGACCCAATCTCTGTTATAGAAAGGGAGGGCTAAAATAATCTTCGAGTGTGGGACATCTGCAAGCAATTTATCCAATCCATTTTCAACCCATGTCAAAGATGCCACAGAGCCAGGATAAGCTCCTCCTGTCCAATGCTCATCGTATCCCATCAAAACGATATAATCCGCGATTTTTCCTAATGCCGCATAATCAAAAGCCGCTGTCCAGTCCGAATTTAAGTTCGGCGATACATCAACAGACAAGACTGCGTTGACGGAATGCAGCTCGCTCGCCAGATTTTTAACAAATTTCGTGAGGTTTGCCCGATCTGCTGGAGCGACATTTTCAAAATCCAAATTAATGCCTTGAATTCCGTATTGAGTAACACCACTTTTTATTTCCTTGATGAGGGCTGATGACCGTTCAGAAGAGGATAAAAGCTGATGTGTAATGGTTTGATCTGAACGATTGCCGAACATGGCCCACACGTTTTTACCATTATTATTTGCCCATTTTACTAGAGAAGGTTCTGTATGATCTGATAAAGCTCCATAAGAATCCAGAAAATACCATCTTGGTGATAATGTATTCACATTGGATTGTAGAATGGACTTCTTATATTCCTCATCCGTCTGCCCATATTGCCAGCCTAATTGAATTCCGAGACTGTAATCTTGATCCAGCTTGTCAGTAAAATCATCATTTTGCAGCAAACGATCTATGATCATCGCGGTTTCCTGCCGAGTCAATGGCTGCTTCGGATGAAAAGCTCCTTGATTACCTTGCATTAGTCCAAGCTGTGAAATGATAGATACATAGGGACGAGCCCAATCTGAAATAGATGTATCGTCTTTGTAACCTGTATCCGGGTAGGCACTGGATGAAGTTTTCTGCAATGCCCGAACGATCCAAGTGGCTGCTTCCTGACGGGTCACGGATTGATTAGGATTAAATGTGCCGTTACCGGTTCCATCCGTTAAGCCTAAATCTGTGGAAGCTTGAACTGCTCCGTAGTACCACGCGCTCTTTTTAACGTCACTATATGCAGGAATCGAAGAATTAACAGCTTCCATATCTAGAAGTCGAATAAGGGTGGTCATGAACTGAGCCCGGGTAATGGATTGTTTCGGAGAAAATAAAGTTGCAGATGTGCCTTTCATAATATTTTGATTGTACAAGCTCATAATTGCATCTTTCGCATAGCTGTTAGCAATATCGCTATAGGGAAAACCCTTACTGGCTACCTGTGTCAATGATTGGATTGAAGTAGTAAATACCAAGGTGGCTAGCAGAAGGACATATTTGATAGGTTTCATAACAATAAAGGCCTCTTTCCACCAATTTTAGTAACTCTATTAGAAGTGCAGAGAAGAATTTATGATACAAGTCTTCATAGGCAATCGTAGCTATCCTATCAGAAATGACAAATATATTCAGTAATAAAAATATGGAAAATTAATTTCAATATCGTAAAAAACATTGTAACTTTTTGGAACTGTTTTTCGTTTATAATGCAAGGGACCTGATCGTTAGTAGATAATATTGGTTAATTTCTATAAGGGTTAAACGGTTAGGTAACAGAGTGAAAATACGATTTAGGAGATCGATACACGATGATGCGATGGTTTCGCAAAGAGGTAAAACTTGCAGATTCCGACAAATTGACTGATAGGGCAATAGTGGATGATGGAGTTAACCAGCAGCTTCAGGAGGGGGTTGAAGAACAACAACCTGATGAATTAAATCAGATGGATGTTGAACTTCAAACCGAGCTTGGAATGGCTGATCAAGAGCTATCTGTTACTGAGGAAGCATACGCAGTTCCGGAACATGTCAAAGAGCAAGGGTCTATTTTGTCTGTAAAGGAAGTGCATCGTACTTTTCCGGTGGGAGGGGGGGAAATTCACGTCCTTAAAGGAATAAATATGGAGGTGCTCCACGGCCAACTGGTCATGTTGAAAGGAAGATCAGGATCGGGGAAAACGACACTGCTCAACATGTTAGGTGGCCTGGATCAACCCACAACGGGGGAGATACTGTTTCGTGGGCAGCCACTGCATGAATTAAGCGACGATAAACGGACTGTTCTTCGCCGTGACCAGATCGGTTTTATTTTTCAGGCCTATGCACTGTTGCCCTTGCTCTCTGCTTGGGAAAACGTCGAGCTTTCCCTTCGTATGGCGGGCGTTCCACCTCAAGAGTGGAAAGCACGGGTGAAGCATTGCCTTGAACTAGTCGGTCTTGGAAAACGAATGTTTCATCGCCCGTTTGAATTGTCTGGTGGGGAACAGCAACGTGTTGCGATCGCTAAGGCTATCGCTCATAGACCGAAGCTGCTTCTGGCAGACGAACCTACCGCGAATCTGGATTCGCAGATGGGTGCTCAGATAATGGCTGTGTTCAAAAATATAATACATACAGAACAAGTGACAATTTGTATGACTACACACGATCCTACAATCTTGGAGGTAGCGGACCATGTTTACGAAATGGTGGATGGAGTATTTATCTAGTAGAAAAAAAGGGGCTTTGGCACGTACGCTGACTTTGTTGTCATTATGCTTTATTTTAGTTGCCGCGACGGGTTGTTCCTTGCTCCCGAATGAAGACGAAGAAGAAGTGTTGCCGGTTATTACACCGCCGACTGTTTCCAAAAAACCTGAATATGAAGTTACTTCAGGACCGATTGAGCTAAAAGTAAGCGCTGTAGGCAAGCTCATGAGTCAGCGTGAAGAAGCATTGTATTTTACTGAAGATGGACTTCATATCCAAAGTGTCCTGGTAAAGGCTGGAGATAAGGTCAAAAAAGGTGACACATTGATCCAGCTGGACGTTAAGAGTCTGCAGAAAGATCTTCGAAAGAAGCGGCTTGATTTCCGACAACAGGAGATTTCTATGAAAGAGACGCTTCGGACGAAAGAAGAAATGGATGAAATTGAATTCGAAAAAGCAGCGATCGTATTCGAGGAACAACGTCAGGAATTGGCTGACCTTGAACAAAAAATTGCTGATGGAACGCTGAAGGCACCGTTCGCGGGCACGATAGTTTCGATAAAAGCAGAAAAAGGCGCAACGGTGAAGTCATATGATTCGCTCGGCATAATTTCAGACACTTCGTCTTTGGTGGTTGCAGCATCTTTTGCCAAAGAGGATTTGGCGAAATTGTCTGTAGGCATGAAAGCGAAGGTTGATATTAATGCAGCTGGCGAGTTCGCTGGCAAGGTTAAAGTAATGCCAGTTAACACGGCTTCCACAAATGATAACAATAACAACGACGGCGGAAATAATGCCAATAAGGATTCTATTGATAAATACCTGATCATTGAGCTGGATAAATGGCCTAGTGATGTGGAACGCGGTCGACCGCTGAGTGCCAGCATTGTAACCCAGCGGAAAGAGAACGCAACGTTGATTCCGATTGCAGCACTGCGCACGGTAGGATCGCGTACTTATGTACAGGTCATTGAAGATGACGGCTCGAAGCGTGAGGTTGATGTGGAAGTAGGCCTTCAAACAGCGACCGAAATGGAAATCCTTAAAGGATTAACACCTGGACAGAAAGTAGTGGGTCGTTAATGGGAGTACCTCTTATACGTCTGATGTTCCGCAAAATGTGGAACACGAAATGGCTGACGCTTAGCACCTTGCTTGGATTGGTCGTTGCGGTTTCATTTACGGTCAGTATACCGATGTATTCTGACGGCTCTCTTAAGCGCGTTGTATCCAGTTCATTAAAAGAAGAGAGTAAAGGACTTCCAGCTGGATCGTTAATCATGGGCTATCAGGCCCCGGGAGGCACCAAAACCGATTTAGCAGGTCTTGAGGCTGTAAGTCAATATATTAAGGATGAAGTACCCAAGGAAATAGGCTTTCCGTTTGAGACTTACATGAATTCCCGTTCGATTCGGAGTACGGAAGTGTATCCGGAAGATCCATCCAAGGTCGATGCCAGCCGAACACGAACAATGACGATCGTCTCTATGAGTGAATTAGGTGATCAAGTCTCTGTAACCGGAGGGCAAATGTACTCCGACCAAATGGACGGAAATATGCTGGAAGCCTTGATGCTGGAAGAAGCGATGTACCGACAAGATCTGCATGTCGGAGATGTAATGGAGTATCCGATATCCAGTGGTGTGGATGTTACGCTCAAAGTAAAAATCGTAGGTACGTTCCAAGCGACAGAAGAAACCGATCCTTATTGGTACCAAGGTTTCGAAGGCATGATGAACAACCTTTTTGTTAGTGAAAAGGTATTTAATGACGGTCTGCTAAAGAACTTGTCCATTCCATTACATAATTCTAGCTGGTATTATGCGTTTGATCTCAGAGAGATCACAACAAGCCAGTTGACACCACTATCAAGTACTTTGGACCGTCTAAACGTGGAATTGTACCAGAAGCTGAAGGATACAAAGGTTGATATTTCCTTTGGCAGTCTTTTGAGTGAGTTCCGCAAGCAAAGCCTGCAAATGCAGACGTTATTATTTACACTGGCGGCACCGATGATTGCTATGGTTTTCTATTATATTGTGATGAATGCCCGTCAGTCGTTAGATAAACAGCAAAGTGATATTGCAGTGCTTCGAAGTCGTGGCGCATCTACGAAGCAAATCATTATGATCTATCTTCTTGAAGGTCTTATTCTCGGTGCTGTAGCTATGATACTAGGACCTTTATTAGGCTGGTTTATGTCCAAAAGCATCGGCTCTGCTAACGGATTTTTGACCTTTGTAAATCGAAAGTCGATTCCGGTGGGATTCAATCTGGATGCAATTGCGCTGGGAGCTGCCGCTGTCATAATTGCTATTCTTGCAACGCTATTACCGGCGATATCCTATGCTCGCGCTTCAATTGTGAATGCAAAGCAGAAACAAGCGCGCTCAGATCGACTTCCATTTTGGCAGCGCTGGTTCATTGATATTATCCTGGTAGGAATCGCGGGATATGGATTTTATTTGTTCCAAGAGCGTCAAATATTGACGTTTCAGACTGGAATGACGACAGATGAGCTGCAGGTTCAGCCATTCCTGTTCTTTGTGCCTGCTCTTGCTATTTTTTCGATAGGACTATTCTTTCTCCGTGTTTTCCCGTGGCTGCTCAAACTGATTGGCTGGCTTGGGAAGAAATGGCTGCCGGTACCTTATTATTTGAGCTTGACTCAATTGTCAAGATCGGCTTCGTCCTATTATCCGCTAATGATTTTGCTTGTTCTAACTTTAGGACTGGGAGTATATAATGCTTCAGCTGCGAGAACGATCGATCTGAATTCTACAGAACGAACGCTCTATAAATATGGTGCAGACGTTATTATGAAAACTGTGTGGGAAGCTACGCCTGAAATGAAAAAAACTCAGAGTGGTTCCGGTCAGGGGCAAAACGGAGGTCAGGGTGGCCAAGGAGGTCAAGGTGGCGGTCAAGGCGGCCAAAACGGTCAGCCGGAAAAACAAATTTTTTCAGAGCCGCCGTTCCAAGTATTTCATGAATTGGATGGGGTTGAGCACGTTGCTAGAGTTTTGCAGACTAAAGGGAATATTATCATTTCTGGCCGTTCTGCCGGGCAAGGCAATGTGATGGGTGTTGATAATGTGGATTTTGCACAGGTTGCTTGGTTCCGTAACGATCTATTTCCTTCGCATCCGTATCAATATTTGAATTTATTAGGGATGAATGAGAGTGCGGCTCTAGTCCCTTCAAATTTGGCTGAGAAATTCAAGCTGAAGACAGGGGACGTAATTACCGTTTCTATTGGAGATCAAGCGATTGATTTCGCGGTGTATGGAATCATACCATATTGGCCTAGCCAATATCCTGATCAAGCACCATTTATCGTGGCAAATCTGGATTATATTTATGACCAATCGCCTCTAATACCTTATGAAGTATGGCTTAAAATGAAACCGGGTGCTTTGGTAGGGCCATTAATGAAGAAATTGAGTGATCAAGGGGTAGAGCTGTATTCAGTTAAGGATGTGCGGAGTGAGTTGACTGCACAAAGTAAGCATCCTACCCGTGGTGGCGTATTTGGTATTTTAAGCCTAGGGTTCCTCGTGTCAGTCATTGTATCATTGATCGGTTATGTACTGTACTGGTTCTTTAATTTATCAGGTCGAGTAGTGCAATTTGGTATTTTGCGTGCGATGGGCTTATCTCGCAGACAGTTAACGTTTATGCTGCTGACCGAGCAGATTTTGACCGCGGGATTATCTATTGTACTAGGGATCGTAATCGGCAAGCTTGTCGGGAAACTCTATCTTCCATTCTTGCAGACGGCTGATAACGTAACAACACAAGTACCTCCGTTCAGGATTGTCTTTAATTCCTCGGACACTTTACAACTATACGCTGTCGTATTCATCATGCTGATGCTTGGGGCGGGACTTCTGTTCTGGCAAATTCGTCGTCTCCGTGTCCATCAGGCGGTCAAGATGGGAGAGGAGCGGTAATATGATTCATTGTGAAGGACTAGTAAAAATTTTTAAATCCGATGACATCGAAGTAGTTGCTCTTCAAGGATTAAATTTAACGGTTGAGCAAGGCGAAATGATGGCGATTATCGGTAACAGTGGTAGTGGTAAATCAACATTGCTCAACATCCTCGGTGGACTTGATCGGCCTTCGGCTGGTCAGGTCAATGTCGGAGGATGGGATTTGCTTAAAATTAGTGATGATCAGCTGGTAGAGTACAAGCGGAATACGGTTGGATTTGTCTGGCAAAATAATGCGCGAAATTTGCTCCCCTATTTGACAGCGCTCGAGAATGTAGAAATGCCAATGCTGTTAACTGGCAAGCTTGACCGGGCTTACGCTAAGCAATTGCTGGAATGGGTTGGTCTGAAGGACCGTATGCACAATAAGCTGCATCAGCTTTCGGGCGGTGAGCAGCAGCGGGTCGCAATCGCCATCTCTTTGTCTAATCGTCCTAAGATGCTTCTTGCTGATGAACCTACAGGTTCAGTTGATACTTCTACTTCGGATCAAATTATGAAAATATTCCGCGAGGTAAACCGTGAGCTAGGAATTACGATTGTTATCGTTACACACGATCTGACACTAGCCAGTAAGGTAGATCGGGTTGTAGCAATCCGGGATGGGTTAACAAGCACCGAGTTTGTGAAGCGTAATCCTAATCTGGATCTGGCAACTGTAGAAGGTGCTTTGAACGGCGGTTTACAGGAGATACACGAAGCTTTTGTAGTAGTAGATCGGGTCGGTAGACTTCAAGTCCCTAAAGAGTATCTAGA
The DNA here is from genome assembly GCF_900102215.1 of Fontibacillus panacisegetis. Classification (GTDB taxonomy): domain Bacteria; phylum Bacillota; class Bacilli; order Paenibacillales; family Paenibacillaceae; genus Fontibacillus; species Fontibacillus panacisegetis. Next base: position 10,369 of record NZ_FNBG01000002.1, on the reverse strand, counting down.
GGCTGTTGGCATCGACGGACGTGCCAGTATGGAATTTGATGGCGAACGTATCGTAATTATGGCACCGAAATCATTAGAGGGGGATAAATGATGATGACGAACAGGTTGAAGAAAATGGGAAAGGTATTGACAGTATCTTTGGCAGTTACGCTTGCTGTAGGGCTATTGTCCGGTTGCAATGGAACAAAAAAGTCGAATACCAATGAAGAAAAAGTTCTTCGTATAGGCGTATTGTACGGTGGATCGGATGATTCGTGGCTTCGTCAACAATATACGGATATTTTTGAGTTTACACACAATAATGTAAAGATCGAAATCGTTCCGGCGGTGGATCAAAACCAATATCGTTATAATGATGGAACCACACCGATTGAACAACCCGATAACATGGAAAGCATGAAGAAAATTATGACTGGAAGCAACCCTGTAGATGTTGTTATGGGGGATACTTCTATTTTGAAGCAATTAATTCAGGAAAACATGGTGAAAGAGCTCGATCCTTTGATTCAGGAGGATAAATTTGACACAACGGATTTTGTCCCTTCTGTTATTAATGGCCTTAAGGATATTGGTGAGGGCAAATTGTATGCATTGACACCATCCTTCTCTTCATCAGCGTTGTATTTCAATAAGAAAATCTTCACGGATGCTGGTGTGGAGCCCCCAACTGACAATATGACATGGGACGATATGTTTAACAAAGCTCGCCTGGTGGCTAATGGAGAAGGTAAGGATCGAGTATACGGCTTCTCCTTCAATCGTTATAAAGGTAATGACCCTTTCTGGGATATGCAGTATAACTATGTTAACAGTTTACAGCTTAAGGTTTACGATGACAAAGCCGAAAACATGACCGTGAGTTCCCCTCAATGGGTGAAGGTATGGGAGACGATTAGCAAGCTGTCTAAAGATAAGATTATTCCTGGAGCTAACCTTAACGATCCAAATGAGACGTGGAGTGCTGTTTCGAGTGATTTGTTCCTCTCTGGAAAAGTAGCAATGACCGTTTCTGAGAGCAATTTCGTCAATGAAATCGCGGATGCAAACAACAATGCTGCAAAAATTAAAAACTTTACACCAATTGATTGGGATGTTGTAACGGTTCCTGTGCATCCAGAGAACCCTGGAATAGGGGGAAACATTTGGTATAACTATACTTTCTCAATTAACAGCAGTGCGGCAAATCCTGAGACAGCTTGGGAATTCATTCAGTTTGTGAATGGGGAGGAGTACGCGAAGCTGAAATCCCGGAGCAATACGTATGAAATGGTGTCGCGCAAGTCCTATATTCAGCCTAGACAAGGTCTTTCGTATAACATTCAGGCGTTCTATACGTTGAAGCCATTCCCACCAACTGATCCAAAGGCTGATAAGCTGATGGCTGATAAGCCAGGCCTTTACAGCATAACGAATGTAGGTCGAACCTATTTTAATGAGGTATTGGAGAACAAGAAAACTCCTGAAGAAGCCTTGAAGGAATGGTCGGAAAAGGGCAATGGAATGCTTCAGGAAATTAAGCTGAACCCTAAAACCCAATTTCAGGATGACGGAACTCCATTTATTCCAGAGGGAGAAGTAAGGGGTTAATCAAGCTTGATAAAATAAAAAAGGGATTAGTGAGGCCACCAATAATCTGGTGGTCTTTTTTTCATTATCATTACTTTTTTTGAGCTTAATTGGGTACTCTATAGTCAGAGACATAAATTACATTAACGGAAGGGGAATCACATTTAATGCGTTGGATATATTTTAATAAACTGTACAGAACTAAATTTCAAGCGGGTTGTCTTGCGAAGAGATTGGAGCAGGATGGCTGGATATACGGCTTTGATGAAATGAGGGAAATTGAAATTTTCCGTTCCCGCAGAGGAAAATATGGAGTAAGATTTATTCCTTAAAAGACTTGCATATCCCGACATATTCGTGTATATTAAATATTGTCGCTGTTTACTGACGCGGGGTGGAGCAGCCCGGTAGCTCGTCGGGCTCATAACCCGAAGGCCGCAGGTTCAAATCCTGCCCCCGCAATAATAGTAACATGGGCCCTTAGCTCAGTTGGTTAGAGCGGTCGGCTCATAACCGATTGGTCGGGGGTTCGAGTCCCTCAGGGCCCATAAGAAGAGAAACCCTTGCGTAGCAAGGGTTTTTTGCTGTGTATAGAATGTGTTTGAAGGTGAATAGTAGGATGAAAAAAGGCCAGAAATGATGATTTGCTAACGGATTTGCTAACGGTGGCTCAATTATCAGAAGAATCAATCGATTTTTCGGCATGCTTTTTCAGTTCAGCTTCGATCCGATCTACAGCTTCATCTTGCATTGTAGGGAGCAGGTGAGAATATCGCTCGTTAAACATGGCCGGAGTCATCCCGAGGCGTTCGGCAGCTACCTTAGGATTGATACCAATCTTAAGAAGAAACGAAGCGTGTGTGTGGCGGAGATCATGGAAGCGAATCTTCTTAACATCAGCCTTTTTCGCACAAGTACATCCATGCCCTCTGTAATACGTTTTGGCTTAATATATCCTCCGGTGGGATAGCAGCAGACAAGGTCATTATCCTCGTATGCATCCCCATACTCATCCTTTATAGCTTGGATTTGCTTGTAACGCTCCTGCAGATCGTCTATAACAGCCTGGAATAACTTTACTCGGCGTATGGAGTCATTCGTCTTTGACGCTGTATAACGAGCCCCGATCGTGTCCAGTTGGCGGTTTGGATGACCTTCAGCTCACGCTGCTCAAAAACAAGCTGCAGAGATCTCACGGCTGAAGGATGCTATGTCCGGAGCTGCTGTCATTGCTGATCAAGCTGGTACTCGCATCTCGGAGTTAGAGGAAGAGAACACTCGACTGAAGCAAGAACTTGCAACTGCAGGTCAGACCAGTAAAGTTGTAACGCCAGTGTTTGGTTCAGCCGTTTCGCTGTTCGTTCCAATCACCGCCGGCACTGATCCCCTCCAGGAGAGGCAGAACGTATATAGTGGGCTGGAAGCCCTGGGAGGCACATTCGAATCACTCGGTTTGGATCGGGAGCGTATTATGCGCGAACTGTTTGACCTGATGCAGTTGGTTGTCCGTTTCGTGGCAACGGATCTCTCGGAGCTGCTTCCTGGTCAAGATGTGACAGAGCATGTTCAAAGGTTCTTTTCGGAGCATAACCGCCAGGCATTTAGTAAACAAGAAGCGGTGTGAACTGTGAAATGAGAAAAATGATAAATATGATAAATATATACCCGATTCCAACAAGTTGCCCATATTGCAGTAGTAGCGTCGTTTTTACTAGCAATGCTGCGATATATGGCAAAGAGTATGGCAATGGTCGGTGCTATAAATGTACAAGTTGTGACGCGTATGTTGGCGTTCATACTGGGACTGATATTCCACTCGGGCGATTAGCCAATCGTGAGCTGCGAGAGCTCAAGAAAAAATGCCACGCCTTGTTTGATCCGATATGGAAACTTAACCAGAATATCAAGCGTGAGCAGGCGTATGGAAGACTCGCGAATGTACTTGGTATTCCTCACGCTGAATGCCACTTCGGGTGGTTTGATAAGGAAATGCTGCATAAAGCATTGGAAATACTGCAGCAGCCAAGTTGGCACAAAGGAATCAGTTGGCGCTGAATTAGTTAGGGATTATTTGAGGTGATGAAATGGAAAATCATATCACATGGCAAGAATGTGTGGACTTGAGCCGGGAGATTTTGTTTTCTCCTCCCGGCAATTGGACACATATCATTCCTGAAGGCCAGGCTCGTTTTGAAAAACGTGTGATTGTTCCTTCTGGATATGAACGAGTTTTCTTTAGAGGGGAGAACTATGCTGGAGATTGGCCAGCAACAAATTGGGATCGCTTAGCTGTATTGAAGGAACCCGATCCGATTCAATTGACATTGTTCTAAGGAGAATGATCATGCTTGATTTCTTTTATAGAGGATCTTCTCGTGCAGTGGAAGCCAGCAAGCCAGAGATGATTCAACATGCTGAGGGGATTAATGAAATCCTTGCTGCTGTGGGTGCCAACATCGAACTGATCGCAGTTAACAAATATTATAAATGGAACATCATCGGTCGGGCATTGTCGGGGTATACTGCAGGCCGCCTTTATCATTACAGGGTACTAAGGAAACCCTACGAAATCCGCCGAGAGCGTGAATTTATTGGTTATGGCGGAGATGCTTGGGAACAAGCTCCGAATTTTGTTCAGTTAAAAGATTTAGAGTTCGGACAAATGGAATTGTTTTAAAAGGAGAGATTACATTGAGTACCAAACCATTATCCCGGCGCCAAGCGCAGGCGCTTGAATTCATAAAATCATTCGTATCCAGTAAAGGTTATCCTCCTACAGTGCGGGAGATAGCAGAGTACATGGGTCATAACTCATCCTCAACGGCATTTAACATACTTGAGAACCTTGTACGGAAGGGATTTATCAAGAAGGGAAACGGACCTCGTGAGCTGCAGATCGTTGGGCACGAATCGATAGCGGATAAGGATGCAAAGATCACCAGACTTCAAGAGGCATTGGAGCGCATTGCCGGCATGGACATTATCGGAAGTTCAGCGATCACGATGAAGAATATAGCTATCAAAACCTTGCAACTGAGCAATGGTAAGTAAAAGTTATATTCCAGAGGTACCTCAGATAACCTGGAATGCTGGTCGCGATGGGAAATTGAGACTCTACCTAATAGCAAACAACCGAGCCGATCTTGAGATAATGCTCCACCTTTGCGGACTGTTCGCTGAGGGTCTAAAGGAGCAGCATAATGCTGCTTTAACGGGGTATTTTCGAATTATTAAATCCCATGAAATTGAGAAGTTGAATGCAGTGTTTCCAATTTATTAGAAAGACGGTGAAATCTATGAGTGATAAAGCAATCTATAACAAAGGAGCAGTAATTGATCCAACCGGAATTTATAGATACTCTTTATGGCGAATATGGGATGTAAAATTGCCAGTCATCTTATTCATCATGATTAATCCGAGTACAGCTGATACGCATGAGGACGATCCTACTATCCGTCGATGCGTTGGATTTGCAAAGAAATGGGGATATGGTGCGTTAGAAGTCAGAAACTTATTTGCTTACCGTGCGACGGACCCGAGAGAACTTAAATTCTGTTCCGATCCAGTTGGTCCGGAGAATAATCGGCACATACTTGAGTCAGCGGAAGTTGCACATAAAATCGTGGTCGCGTGGGGGACGAAAGGCAGTTATAAAGGACGTGATCGAGAAGTTATTGATTTGATCGCAAAATATAAACCAGTAAGTCTTGATATTACAGCAGGCGGACATCCAAAGCACCCGCTGTATATTGCTTCCAACCAACAGCCACTTGCTTATCCAAGGGAGGCGATTTCGTGAAAGCCATAACGATTCATCAACCGTATGCGACATTGATAGCCATTAATGAAAAACATAATGAAACCAGAGGGTGGCGTACCAACTACCGAGGGCAACTGGCGATTCATGCGGGCAAGAAAGTTGATCGGCAAGCATGCGAATGGGGACCGATCAAATCCACGCTCGAAAAACATGGTTGTACGGCGGATAATCTGCCAACCGGTGGTATTGTGGCAATTGCCTATTTATTAGAATGTTGGGCGATCGGAGAAGATTACGTCAGCGGAGCAACAGTATTGTTCAATGGTGAAAACGGAGCTACCAAGGATGTAAGTGCTAAAGAATGTAAATTTAGCGATTATTCGTTAGGGCGTTACGCTTGGGAATTGGATAATGTTCGGATGCTGCCAGAACCGATTCCGGCCAAGGGCCAGCAAGGACTGTGGAATTGGACCAGTATCAGGCCGAGAAGCATTTAACTTTCGCCTTCATTAAAAGAAAAACTTGAAAATAGGTTCGACTATAATATAAATGATAAGCCCAATATAGAAATAAATCGTTATCCTATAGACACTGGGATCATCGAATCTCGATCTGGGACTTGTTCCATTTTTTTGATGTTTCCATTTAAATAGTTTTTCAAACCCATAGCTTATACCTATTCCTAAAATGCCTATAAACATCGTAGTGAGGTCTAGGTACCAGGCAGACAAAATTTCGTTCAAATCAAGCCCTCCAAATTAAGCGTGCCAAATATTTTATACAATGCCCCCCATAACCTGGCCGGGAGAGGGGGTCAATCAGTAAACTATTCCTCTTGAAATTATACCATAAAGGGGAATGAGGGGAATGGCGATGGCTTGGGAACAAGGAGAACTATTTCCGAAAGCAACAGAAGAAGAGATCCAGCGTACAAAATTCATGCTCGGTAAATATAAAGAGATGACAATGCTTATGCAGGATTTTGAAAGGTTCGAAGAGGATCTGAAACAGGTGGCCGTTGATGGGGAGGTTACGCGCCGTATCGATCAGGAAGATTTGTATGCTGACAAGACTGCGAATGCGGCTATCCTTATTGAAAAGCAGCGTTGGGTATATAAACAGTATCATTTATATACGCACCAGATGCGGCGTGCCTGGTCGCTCATCCTAGATGAAGATGTGAAGCGAGTGATCGAATATCGGTACATTCAGGGATTTTCTTACAAAGAGACGTTGCTATTCTTCCGACGGGGCTTGTCAGAAAGCACTATACGACGAAAGATCTTAGAAGGAGTCGAATGTATCTCAAATACCCTAAAACTGATGGTTTTTTTCGAAAACGAGACAAAAAAATAAAACGAAAAAGTATATTTATATAATTATAGTTAAATATTCACATTGTATACATTGATAAATATTTTTGTTGACATATGATAGTAATGGTTAATTATCCCAGTTATTCAAATTAACTGGACAAAAAATCCAATTAGGAGGATTAAGAGATGAGGAAATTGGTGCAGTATTAATGTCTTTTATTTTATTGTTGGTGTTGGTTCCAAGCGTTAGTGCAGATTCTGTAAAACCCTTTAAAATACTGACTCCTGAGCAGCTAATAAGTTATTACGAATCTACTGCAAGCCTTTCTACAAATTCTTTCCAAGATTCAAAATCTTTTATTAATAAGTACAAAAGTCTTCCAAGGGAAAAACAAGAGAAGATTGTCAAATATTTAAATGATCCTAATTTTCTTAAAACTTTGTTCACAGCTACTACTTCATCATTAAATAATACAGAGGAACAATCTTTTTTTAACGGGGATTTAATCATAAGTACACAAACAATAGAAACTACTTCCGAACCTTCTATAAATAGTTATGGGGTATCAACACTGGCTATAGGAGATACAGAAATTTTTAGTAAAGGCATTGAAGCAACTGCTACCCTTTTGGGTATAGACTGGTATAAATTGAGATTAAGTTTTGAAGTAGAAATCAAAGTAGTTGCTAAAGACACCAGTAAAATATCTAGAATTTTAAGACACTCGGCAGATGTCATTCAAAACTGGGTACCTATGGCACAAATCAATAAAAACCCTGATACTCCTCATATTACATCTGATGGATACTATGCCTATTTCACCTGTAACTGGGAATTTAAAGAAGCTACGACTGGTATAGTTATAGGGACAAAACATCAGTGGATTTCGGTTAGTAAGGCTAAAGAAGCTGACGGTGGTATGTATAACCTTTAAGTGCAGGAAGGGAAAAAACATCTATGAAGCGAAACTTACTTATAATTTGCATAATTTTAGTGGTCCTAATTTTATTGTGTCTATTAACAATATTTGTTTTTAACATCGATATAAGAAATGACATTATAGATATTACTAATAATTTGCCTAATTAATTTTGAAAGAATTACTTTCCATTTTGACGCTAACTTGAACACTACATGACAGTTTTTCCATGATACATTAGGAGCATAGAAAAAGGCGAGAATGACACGCACGGCTGCATGAATGCGGCATTGCACCGGAGCGTACCTCTTCTCGCCTTTTCTATGCATTGCAGGAATATAGTCCCAATTGTCGAATGATTGTGTAAAGATAAAATTCGATGGGGGATTATTATGGCAAGAAGAAAGAGTAAGGCAAAGCAGTAAGAGGAATTTATTCAGGGGTTATTCGGGCTTCTGTTGTTCGCTTCTATTTTTGGTACGTATGGTCTAACCAAGTCATTTAATGCGGCTATTATTGTTACAGTCATAGCCTTGGCTACTTTTATAGCTATTTCTACAATGATTAGCATAAAAAGAACTGAGCGACTTAAACGGTCCGGAATCGCTGATATAGACAAGATGGAAGGCGTTCAGTTCGAGCAATATCTAGGCCATTTATTCCAAGCTTAGGGATACAAAGCACAGGTGACCAAAGCTGCTGGCGACTTTGGCGCCGATCTGATCATCCAGAAGGATGGTAAGAAAATCGTTGTTCAGGCGAAACGATATAGTAAGAATGTCGGAATCAAAGCAGTACAAGAAGCGCAGGCAGCTATTGCTCATTATGGGGCTTCTGAGGCATGGGTCGTCACAAATAGCGATTTCACTGCTGCAACTTATGACTTAGCGAAGTCGAATCGAGTCCGCTTGGTAAACCGTGAGGAATTGGTTGAAATGATTCTTGCAATGAACCCGGGAACTACTCCGAAACCAAAGGCGGTTATGGCTACAACATCAGTTGACGAAATGACTTGTCCAAAATGCGGGAATAAGTTGGTGCTCCGGAAGAGTGCAAAAGGGCAATTCTATGGTTGCAGCAGCTTCCCAAAATGTAGGTACATGAAGACCAGTAAAGTTAGGTAAATGCGAAATAGTGAGGTTTTTTCAGATTTAGGCGGACAATACGTGGTTTTTAAACGAATTCGAAGTAAACATATTTTGACCCGATTATAGTCTGCTCGATAAAATGGTCTTGTCATTCCTCTCTAGTAACTGAGTACGTATTCTTTAAAGCAAAGAGCGTAGCGTTTTTGCGGCGGACACTATGTTCGCCAGATTTTAATAAGCGTTATAGTAGCAGCCATAATTAGTGTTTTTCCTTCAAAATGCGTTATTTATTCCGTAAATACCGTACATAGTACAGCCAAAGCCGTTCCTGATCCGGAGCGGCTTTTTTTATTTGTTGAACGGAGCGTGATGGTGTGAAGATCATCAAATGGTTGGTAAAAGTGACTTTCGGGAGAGCGGGGCCACCCAGGAATAGAGGTGAGCGAAGACATGGCAGGGAAACGTAATAGGCTTCAAAAGCCACGTTTGCAACCAAAGCAGCCAGAGCGATGCAAAACGTGTATTTGGGGAACCTGGACAGGGACAAAGCAGTTTTGTAGTAAACAGAGATGTGTAAAGCAGGGAAATATTTCCTAATGTCGAATTGTGGGATTAGGGGGTAGAGATGATGGATGATAAGTTGATACCGATTGAATATTTCAACAAAATAATAGTTGATAGTATGGTATTTTTGGCGGTATTCTTAGTTGGTAGTTTAATTCTTAAACATTTCAAATTTAATTCTGATTTATTTGAAAGAGCCATAAGTGCGCTAAAAGCTACTGGTTATGCCCTTTTAGCAGCTGGAGCTTATTTTTTGACTTATGAGAATGGAGGTTTAGTTGCAGCATGGCCACAGTCACTTTCCTTATCTCAATGTTTTTTAATTTTTTTAGGAGCTTTCGAAGCTGTATCTAATTTTGTGGCAGTTTTTAAATTTCGAAATTCTGATGATTAGAGGGAAATCCTTCCTGATGTCGAGTTGTGATGTTTGAAGGGAGGAGTATGATGTCAACGTTCGAGGAGTTTAAGAAGGAACTTAGCAGTCCAGAAAATCGTGCCTATTGGGAAATTCTACACATTATTGATCAAGTTGTTCCTTCAGAGAGTGTGAATGCTTTTTATCCCTTGAATCTTTATTCCGGGAAACAGGACTTAACCTTGTTCTTGTTTACTGAAAGGGATATTTGGATTGCAGAGCAATCAGGTAGTTAAGATCACAGTCCACAAAAACTTTCAGGTGGAAACAGTGAACAAACAGTTTCATACTAGAAACCGTTATGAAGGTAGTGAACTCAGCATCTCACTTCGGAACGACGAAACTCTGGAATTCTACAGCAAAGAAGATGCTCCAAATGAAGATTGGGTTGAAACTTTTTCTGGATACATTGATGTAATATTCGATTTAGTAGTCAAAGCGCCCTAAACGGCGCTTTTTCTTTTGCCGAACACAGGCACGTATGTTCTGAGTGGGTAGCGTCAAGAAGTTTATGTAAATGAGTAGACAGTAACTTCTCGGGTGTTCGTTAGTCGGTGTGGATGTTCTTTGGGGCGGGGGAACCCCGCCCCAAAGAACAAGGGAATTAGGCTACTTTTCTTCTGTCTCCCGCACTGGATATCGTACTTCAAACATCTCATTTAGTTTCTTCTTTACCTCCAGATCACCGAAGCCACGAATGACACGTTCGCTAAAACGTTCATTGTAGTCTATCACGTCG
>NZ_FNBG01000005.1 GCF_900102215.1 Fontibacillus panacisegetis | reverse complement strand
AGCGTACGTTTTGTGTACGTGAGCACCACAGGTCCCGGTTGAATTCAAGATTCGATGCCGATTATTCTTCCCTGAACCACTTCGTGATCAAAAGCTGACTATTTGAATTACCACTAAAGGTAACGTGGGAATAGGATGTTATTCTCCAGATGCACATGCATAAACGTCATCCCTTCCAGCTCTTCCAAACGTGCATAAGTTGTTCGATATGTTGTACAAGCATGGGCAGGTGGTTGATAATCATTCGTCAGCTCCCGCAAGCTTTTCAAAATATCGCCCGCAGTAGTATGCTCGTCCTCCAATTCATGAATAGCGGATCGCAGCTTCTCCAGCACTATTTGCTCTTGACCAAGCTCCCAGTTGATCATTTTAGGAAACACCTGCGCTTCTTCCTTTTCAATATGCTCGAGAAGTTCTTTGCGCAGCAATCCAAATAGACGTTCCATTTCAATAAGATGCTCTTCCGAGTCGCCATGAACACGTGCAACTTTTGTTACTCCTTTTTGGATTTCTGGTAACTCATCACGTAAATATTGATGGTGTTTTCTGACGATATGTTCAATTAATAGTTCAGACCTTACATTAGTCCAGTCTTCACTTTCTTCTATTTGCGGATGATTCGCTGCCAGCTCTTTTAAATCGCTTAATAACAGTTCAATGGATAATTTACCTTCCTCTGCAGCTTCTTGTAATGGACGATTTCCACCACAGCAAAAGTCAATCTTACGACTGCGGAAATAATCCGCTGATTTTGGAAAACGCAAAACGATATCTCGGACCATCATCTCTTTATCAAAATGCTGCTGTAATTCTGCCATAATAATTCCTCCAGTTACGTAAATAATCTATATAACTCTTTGTAAGACTATCCTACTCTTACCGGGGTATTACATTAGTGATTACACTCACTTAAGATAAGAAGCAATAGTGAAAAAAAGGCCTTCCCATTATGGGAGGCCTCCTCTATATTCTTAATAATGTTTTATTGGACTTACTGTTTATGATTTTAGAATATCATGGTCAACATAGCGCTCGCCATTCAGCTCGCTGATCAATTCGATCGCGACCTTAGCGCCGTCACCTGCTGTTATTATCGTGTGTACACTTACACCTGCAATCGTTCCTGCAGCCCATATTCTCGGATTGCTGGTACGACCAGCTCCATCCGTCTCTATGACGGTTTTAATGCGAGGTTCTCTGCCCTCTTGTAGCGTAAGACCAATCGAACTTGCTAACTCAGTAACCGCACCTGTCGCTAAAATAACATGGGAAGCTTCATAGCTTCGGCCGGATTCCGTTTTCACGGTAACTCTCTCTCCGCCGTTAGTGTCTACGACCGTCACTTTTTCTTCAATAAATTTGGCACCGAATTTCTCGGCCTGCTCCCGTCCGATTTTTAACAAATCCGGACCGGTGATGTCCTTCGCTCCGTAATGGTTCTCAATCCATGCCCGTTTCGTCATACTGGCATTGCTATCAAGAACAAGCGTCTCTTTTCCCGCTTTTGCCAAAAATAAAGCTGCACTGGATCCTGCTGGTCCCGCTCCGATCACTATTACCTCAGCCACAAATACACCTACTTCCTTTATTATTCGTGCCGCTCCGTCACAGGATACGGCACGCTACTATTCGATCCAATCCTCAGCCCAACATTGCACCTGCTGCATAACCGGACGAAGCGCACGGCCTTTATCTGTAAGCTCATATTCGATTCTGACTGGAGTTTCAGGATATACATGCCGAATGAGTATACCTTCGTTCTCCAAATCTTTCATTCGTTCAGACAGCATCTTGTCACTCATTGAAGGAATGTCATGAGATATATCCTTAAATCGCTTAGGACCGCTCATTAATGTATGAATAATCAGGCCGTTCCAGCGTTTCCCCAGAAGAGAAAATGCCGATTCAAACCTCGGACACATAGCAAAACCCTTATTATCCATCTTTTATCACCTCTTTGTATCAAGCATAATCCTCATCATATCTTAAGCAAAAAAATAATGATAGTTTCAACTTACAATTAGTTAGTATATTTCAGTTTACCATACTTTTGCACATTTTTACACTCTGATTATATATGATTATACAACAACTCTCCAATATGAAAAAGCGACCACCTATGGCAGTCGCTATTAGTATATTTCTATCGTTATGATTTATACCCACCACATATCAGCTGCGGAATCCTCAAAAAGAATTTGCTGCAAATTACGAACCGCCTTAGTAAAGCCCTCTTCTATGGACATCAAACCATCCTCATGCTCGATGCTGACCGCATAATCGTAGCCATGAAGTCTTAAAGCGCTAATAATATCAGCCCATGTCTTCATATCATGTCCATATCCTACCGTGCGGAACTGCCAAGCCCGATCGAGCATCTGAGTATACGGCTGCATATCAGTGATCCCATAACGGTTCACGTTCACCGGATCAATCGTCGTATCCTTTGCGTGGAAGTGATGAATTGCTCCAGCACGACCGAGAATATTTATAGATTGAACCGGATCGATTCCTTGCCACCACATATGGCTTGGGTCCAAGTTTGCCCCAATGACTTCACCTGCTGCTTCACGCAAACGAAGCAATGTTGCCGGAGTGTGTACCGAAAAACCACCATGAAGCTCAAGTCCAATTTTCACGTTGCGATCAGCGGCGTATTTTCCCCACTCGGTCCAATATGGAATGATTTTATTTTCCCACTGCCAAGCAAGTATTTCCTGGTAATCATTAGGCCAAGGAGCGACCGGCCAGTTAGGATATTTCGCATCCTCATGATCACCCGGGCATCCGGAAAACGTATTTACAACCGGAACGTCCAGAAGCTCAGCAAGCTGAACTGTCTTCACATAAGTATCATGGAACTCTTTAGCAATCGCTTTTTGCGGATGAAGCGGATTACCATGACAGCTTAGTGCGCTGATGATCAAGCCGCGGGACTCAACTGCTTTTTTGAATTCCTCCCTTGCAGCCTTGTTCTCAAGCAAAACATCAGGATTACAGTGTGCGTTACCAGGGTACGCCCCCGTTCCGATTTCCACTGCCTTTAATCCTTGTGCCGCCACCAAATCAAGCGCTTCTTCAAAAGGTCGTCCGCCAAACAGAACGAGAAACACGCCTAATTTCATTTTTAATTCCTCCAGTATTTAATAAAATCCGATATTAGTCGAAGTAGACCGTTTTGCCTGTTTTCGCTGACTCATAAATAGCTTCCAGAATTTCTGTAACTACAAGAGCTTGCTCCGGTTTTACGACCGGCTCTTTATCTTCAAGAATCGCTTCAACCCAAGCCTTTGCCTCACGAGTCGAGTCCGATTCCTCTTCTCCTTGGTAGAACGCTACTCCACCTGTACCAAGGTCTACTTTAGTCTCATATAGACGGCTTTGTTTTTCGCCATTAATCCGCAGCCCGTCTTTCATATCAGCTCCCGCTTCTGTACCGCAAAGCATCGTTTTAGCCTCGGAAAAATCAAGTACATTAAGCGCCCAGCTGGACTCCAGCATAATCGTAGCGCCGTTCTTCATTGTAATGAAACCAAATGCGGAATCTTCTACTTTAAATTGTTCAGGGTCCCAAGGTCCAAATGCGTTTGCAGCATTTTCACGATTGCCCAGTTTATGAAATACCGATCCTGTTACACTTTTGGGCTCGTAGTTGTCCATGAGCCACAGAGTCAGGTCAAGCGCGTGAGTACCGATATCAATGAGCGGTCCACCACCTTGCTTCTCCTCATCAAGGAATACGCCCCAGGTTGGAACTGCACGACGTCTTAATGCGATCGCTTTACCAAAATAAATATCGCCGAGCTCGCCAGCTGCGCACATTTCCTTTAGATACAAGCTGTCACTGCGAAAACGGTTTTGATACGCAATGCTTAATTTTTTACCTGTTCTTTTTGCCGCATCCAGCATTTGACGAGCTTGCTCCGAGGTTTTCGCCATCGGTTTTTCGCACATGACATGACGGCCTGATTCAAGCGAAGCAACTGTAATTTCGGCATGGGAATCATTTGGTGTACATACATGAATTACTTCTATGTCAGTCTCAGCAAGCAGCTTGCGGAAATCAGTATATACTTTGGCTCCCTCTACACCATACTCTGCTGCAGCTTTCAGGGCACGTTCTTCCACAATATCACAGAAAGCAACCATCTCTACCTCAGATTGTTTTGCCAAGCTTGGCAAATGCTTGCCGTTTGCAATTCCTCCGCATCCGATAACGGCAACTTTTAAAGTTCTAGACATGAATCTTTCCTCCATTATTAGCGTATTGTTTAATCCATTCCATACTTACAGCAATGCTATCCATCGAATTGCCAGCGCAATAATCCTGCTCAACGATCAACCATGCCACCTTATTATCTATCGCTGCATTTGCGATAGCTTCTACGGCAATTTCACCTTTACCCAGTTCAACCGTTTCTGCTGAGCCATCCTCTTTAGTAATCATATCTTTCAGATGAAGCAAAGGGAGTCTTCCGCTATATTTAGTAATATATTTCACTGGATCAAGTCCTGCATAAGATACCCAGCAAGAATCCAGTTCAACCTGCAGTAATTCAGCTGGAACCTGCGCATAGATCGCATCCAATACCGGTTGATCTCCATATTGAATTTCCAGTTCAAATTCATGGTTATGGTAGCACAACACCATGTCTTCTTCAGCACAACGCTTACCGATTTTTCTCAAATCCGCGATCACTTCATCCCACTTGTTCCGATCTTCCTCTATTAAATAAGGCAATACGATATAACGGTTACCTATAGCTTTGTTGAAAGCGATTTCTTCTTCCAGCGCATCACGAAGCTGTGTGTAAGGTCTATGTGCTCCTACAACTGAAAGTCCAGTCTCATCTAGGATGGCTTTAACTTCTTCAGCTGTACGATCATAAAAATTCGCAAATTCAACACCCTGATATCCTAATTCAGCTATTTTACGAAGTGTTCCTTCAAAATCCTTATCCAATTGATCCCGAACTGTATATAGCTGCAAGCCTACTTGTGCCATATAATTCACCTCATTTAATTAGTAGTTAATACAAGATTTTGTGATTTCTTAACAAGCATTTCTGCACTAGTTAATTCGACATGACGTCCTTCGCGGGAAGAAGTCTCAAAAGCGTGCATTGCCTCAAGTACATGATAAGCGACAAGTCCACTTGCACGGTGATCGCGCTCCTCAGATATAGCTCTTACCATATCTTCAATTCCACGACCTCGGTCATTTGGCCCTCCATTAAATACCGGAGGAACGATCTCCCATTCCTCTGAGTCATAGCGCCGTATTTTGACATCACCATCAAAGGTGTTAGGATCTGGCACCAGAAGAGTGCCCGCGGTTCCGTAGATTTCTATCCATGGCAAGGTGCTGCCGCCAGGTATATCAAAGCTTGTCACCAAAGTTCCAATAACACCACTGACAAAATCAAGAGTTCCGCTGTAATGTGTTGGTGTACTTACTGGAATTACCGTTCCCGCCCTTAAACCTGATTGCACTATTCGTTCAGGAACATTACTTCCGGCAGAGCCACTAATCCGTCTAATAGGACCTACCAATTGTACGAGTGTTGTTAAATAATACGGTCCCATATCAAACATAGGTCCACCACCGGCAGTGTAAAAAAATTCCGGATTAGGATGCCAGCCTTCAGGTCCAGCTCCCATCATAAACGCTGTAGCCGCAACAGGTTTCCCAATAAGACCATGATCAAGCACAGCATAATTCACTGCTGCATGGGACGATGGAATTGTCAAATTCAGAATAAGCCCGATTTCTTTATGCTCCAGCATCTCTTCTACTGTGCATACGTTTGCAATACCATATTCCTTTGCTCTTTTATGGGCTTTTTCTGGCAGCAAATCAGCAAGGGCATAAACCTCAACAACATCGCTATTGTCCAAATAGTTCAAGTATGCCGGACTGATATTGCCGCACCCAATAATTCCTATTTTCATTTTTGTCATTCTCATTACTCCCAGGAAGCGATACTGATGTGAGTTAACTCTTACTCATGGTATTTCAAATTGAGCTATTGTAAAATGAATAATATGATTACAACATGAACAATCTGGTCATTATTTTTTACAAGTCATTGGAGGATAACGTTTGTGAATAACCAGAACTTGAATATACTAACAGCAGGCTACTCTGTGCATCGCAAGCCATTCCATGTGATTCACACGGATGGTCTTGATCATTATTTAATTCGGTTGCAAACTTCAGGCAAATGCCGTACACGGCTGAATGGAAAAATAGAGCTGCTGGAGCCCGGTGATTTATTATTGTTTGCACCTAAGGAACCATACGAATTAATCATTGACGCTGAAGAGAATCAGCTTGGAGAAACTACGGTCTCCAGTGGTGATTATTATATTTTCCTCATTGGTGCCTGGATAGATAGCTGGTGGAAAAAGCAAAAAAGACCTAACAAAATCAAAGTTCCGCTATCCGAAGGAATCGTTGGTGCGTTCCGCCAAATTATGCTGGAACAGCAGCGTATCTCGAATCCCTCTCCTGAAATCGCAGAATATTATTTAAAAATACTGTGCATGGATATCGACCGTAATTTATTACAGCAGCCGCTTCATGCCTATCCAACTTATCTTGCCCATCGTCTAAAAAATTATATAGAAGAAAATGCTGCCTTCCCATTTAAGCTTGAGGATGCAGCTTCGCATGTCGGGATCAGCGTATCGCGTGCGGTACATTTGTTTAAAGATACATTTAACACCAGTATGATTCAGTACACTTTGGAAGTAAGAATCAACATGGCCAGAGAACGAATTATTTTCAGTCCGCTCTCTTTAGAGCATGTTGCTGAGAGCTCAGGATTTCCGAGCTACAATTACTTCCATAAAGTATTTCGCAAACGCTTTGGCATGTCGCCCAAGCAGTATCGGCAAAATGCACGTACAAACGAATGACATAACAAGCAGATATAAATAAACAAAAAGTCGAACAAGTTCACTACTCTTGTTCGACTTCTTGCTTATTTCATACATTGTTATTTCAATCCTTGTTGTACTAAACGAAGATGCTCTTTTTGCTTTTTCACTTTGATTCCTATACCAACTACTACAATAATTGCAATAATTTCGAAGCCATATTTGATCCAGCCATTTACGAAGTACTGATCAATAAGCGGTTCGGCAACGAGCATTTTTGCTGCTGTCCAAGCCAATACTGCAGCACCAATCGTAATCACAACCGGATAACGCTCGGTCAGCTTCAAGATAATCGTGCTGCCCCATACCATAATTGGAACGGATACTGCCAGTCCAATAATGACAAGCAAGAGGTCCCCGTGAGCAGCGCCTGCTACAGCCAAAACGTTATCAAGGCCCATCATCGTATCCGCGATAATTATTGTGCGAATAGCAGCCCACATCTGATTTCCGGCACTAATTTCATGGCTCTTTTCATCGACCAATAGCTTGTAAGCAATCCATAAGAGGGCGAGCCCGCCAACCAGTCTTAATCCAGGGATATCCAGCAACACTACTACCAGCATCGTCATAATGACACGTACGATAATAGCACCTACTGTGCCCCACATAATTACTTTCTTCTGATCTTGCTTAGGCACATTGCGAGCAGCCAATCCAATAACGATCGCATTATCGCCCGCTAACACCAGATCAATCAAAATAATTGATAATAACGCCATCCAAAAATCCAGTGTCATAAAATCCATTGCCTCTCACCTCTCCTTTATTGTTTCTTATCCATACTTCTGGTATCCGCGCAAATATAAAAAGCGCCGTGTCTGTATTGGGCACGACGCATTTTTGCATCAAAAAAGACCTTCACCCAATACTGACACCGGGCAAAGGTCTCGCTAACAACATTAATGTTGCCAATAAAGCCGGGGATGAACGTCCCGTAGTGACGACTTTATTGTTATAAGCTACTCCCCTTTGTGGGAACCATGCATGTTTTATTGGAATCATTATAGCATGCGCTATTCAATAACGCTAGATTTTTTCTGAACAGTTTTTTGGGTTTCTTCCAAAAAAACGATATAATGAAACCGTAAAACCCTACTATAAAATTACGCCATATCGAAACGGAGGGAGAAATATGAATCGAACGCCATCTACAGAACTGGAACTGGCTACCTTTGCAGGCGGCTGTTTCTGGTGTATGGTGTCACCTTTTGAACAACTGCCTGGCATTCATGGAATTATCTCCGGTTATACCGGAGGACATACTGAGAATCCAACTTACGAACAAGTCTGCTATGGAGGAACCGGACACTATGAAGCAGTCCAAATTACATTTGATCCGGTCATTTTCCCTTACCGAAAGCTGCTTGATCTGTTCTGGCAGCAAATCGATCCTACAGATGCAGGCGGCCAATTCCACGACCGGGGCGAATCATATCGTACAGCTATCTTTTACCATAATGAAGGCCAGCAAAAGGAAGCAGAGCAATCAAAGACTGCCCTGGAAGAGAGCGGGCGGTTTGATAAATCGATCGTCACTCAAATTTTACCTGCAGCCCGTTTCCACCCCGCTGAGGACTATCATCAGGAATATCACAAAAAGAAACCTGCTCATTACAAACGCTACCGTATAGGCTCAGGACGGGAAGATTTTATTTCGCATCATTGGTCAAAGCCTGAAAATCCCGAAGAGATAAAGCAGCGCTTGAACAAAATCCAATACGAAGTGACGCAAAATAGCGGTACTGAACGACCTTTTACCGGTCAATACTGGGATCATACGGGTGAGGGAATCTACGTGGATATCGTCTCAGGCGAACCATTGTTCAGCTCCCGCGATAAATACGATGCCGGCTGCGGTTGGCCGAGCTTCACTCGTCCCTTGCGCGAATATAGCATTAAAGAAAAAATCGATACCAGCCACTTTATGGTACGAACGGAGGTCCGAAGCCGCGAAGCCAACTCCCATCTCGGACATGTTTTCGATGACGGCCCACAGCCTACAGGACTTCGCTACTGCATTAATTCTGCCGCCCTTCGCTTCGTCGCCAAGGAAGACCTGGAGAATGAAGGGTACGGTGAGTATTTGCAGTTGTTCGAGTAATAGAACTCCATAACAAAAGAAAACGGCTAAGCCTCTGGGCTTAAGCCGTTTTCTTCTTCATGCCATAGGTAACATGGCGTGGTGCAGGTACTGGTGCTATATCTCTGTGTCCGTATTGAACCGTCCAGGTAATCATTTTACCGGAGATCAACACAGCCAGAATCGTAAACATCGTCTCTTTAAAGGGTAAGAAAAACAACGATACCATCAATACGAGCGCGTCCATCATAATGAACACTGTTCCAATCTTAATGCGAGACCACTCACTAATCAAGGTTGACAAAATATCATCCCCGCCAGTTGCTCCACCCACACGCAATACAAGACCTGCTCCGATTCCGGTAAATAAGCCCGACAGCAGTGCTGCCAACGGCAAATTGTTATGCAGATTCATAGTCAGTGGCGAGAACTGTTCACACAATTCATAAAATAATGAGAATGACGTAGAAGCAATAACGGTATTAATGATAAATTTCCGGCCTTTCAGGAATAAAGCAACAATAATAATCGGAACATCCATCAAAACCGTCGTCAATGCTGGTGGCAAATCAAACAAATATTTGCCTATAAGTGCCAAACCAACAAATCCGCCTTCTGACAATCCATTCTGAAAGTTAATGTGGTAGTACGTAAAAGCCAGTAAAAAAGATCCGAACACCATAGTAACTAACTGTCTAACATCAATTTTCCATTCTTTCTTCCTCATTAGGAATCCCTCTTATCGTAGTTTGGTTGACCTTACGGCAACTCCCTACGAAGAAGGTCCTGGAAGACTCAATCCTTCGCATCTTCACACTCTTCTTTCGTTGGGTTGTTGGCCATAAACCGACGCTCCACGAAAAAAGCTATGTGTAAGAGAGATCACAACGTTTCCAAATCGTCCTTGGGGAATTCGTCCTTCGGGAACACATGGTATCCTGATCCTTTCTGTTTTTGTCTATTCATATTATAACACAAATTCGTTTATGACTAAACCGCTTGTCACTACTTAAATTTCGTTTTTGAATAAATCGTATGAATGATGTGATCTTTTTCATTGCAAAATAATACAAGTTCACATTTCAGAAATCTTTAGTGTGACGAGGGTCACAATAGACGTATTAGCCTGATGCCATACTTGTTACGCAAGCGATAATTCTTATGAAAGAAGGTAGCCATAATGCTGGACTCCAAAACAATAGAGATCATCAAAGCAACTGTTCCTGTACTTGAAATTCATGGAGAAACGATTACTAAAACTTTCTATCAAACGATGTTTAAAAATCATCCTGAACTGCTTAATGTTTTTAATCACGCGAACCAACGTCAAGGAAAACAGCCTACAGCCCTAGCGAATGCAGTATACGCAGCCGCAGCTCATATTGACCGTCTGGAAGAGATCCTTCCTGTCGTAAAAGGAATCGCACAGAAGCACCGTGCACTTGGCATACAACCGGAGCACTATCCGATTGTAGGACAAAATTTGCTAGCAGCTATCAAAACGGTATTAGGTGATGCGGCAACCGATGAGATCATTGATGCATGGGCAAAGGCCTACGGTGTAATCGCCGACGTATTTATTAGTGTTGAAGCAGACATGTATAATCAAGCTGAAGAGAAACAAGGGGGCTGGAGAGGCTTTCGCCGCTTCGTTGTGGATCGTAAGGTACAGGAAAGTGAAGTTATCTCTTCATTCTACTTAATACCTGAAGACGGCGGTGAAATATCCACGTATCTGCCTGGTCAGTATATTACGGTTCGGGTGAAGCCGGATCATCAAGAATTTACTCATCTCCGGCACTATAGTCTGTCTGCTTCTCCCGGTCATCCCTACTATCGTATCACTGTAAAACGCGAAGATGCGATAAACGATCAGCCCGCAGGTATAGTATCCAGTTACCTTCATCAAGAAGTTAATGAGGGTGACATTCTTGAAATCAGTGCTCCAGCAGGTGAGTTCACTCTTGATCAATCCAAAGAAAATCCGGTCGTACTCATAAGCGGCGGTGTTGGTCTCACTCCTATGGTCAGTATGCTGGAGACGCTTCTAGAGAATGAAACCAAACAGGATATTACTTTTATCCACGCTGCCCGTTCGGGAAAATATCATGCCTTGAAGGAACATATTACTGATCTTGATCGCAAATATGATCAACTACGCTCGTATGTTATATATGAGTCTCCTGCAGCAGGTGAACCATGTGATAAAACCGGATTCATCGATTTACCTTGGCTCAAAACGGTTGTCGATTCTGGAGCAGATTTCTACTTCTGCGGTCCGACGCCTTTCATGCGTGCCGTTAACCTTGCTCTGAAAGAATGGAGCATTCCTAAGGACCGTACCCACTTCGAGTTTTTTGGCCCTGCTGGCAGTCTTAATTAACATTTAACAAAAAACCTGCAAATAATATGCAGGTTTTTTACTATATTTGACTCTAAACTTGCCGGTTAAGCTGTAAAGCATGCACTTAGTAGCATGCTCAATTTTCGTATAAACGTTTATTGTCCACGTAATAACCGGTTAACCGTCTCACGGCGTACACCAATTAACTGACCGATCTCCTCCTGGGTCAAATAATCAGTTAACGGTATTCCATGGGCATGTTGTCCTAACCACTTTGTCAGTAGCTGAAGCCGTTCCGCAGGTGTTCCTACTGTCAAATGATCAAGCCGTTCCTGCATAAACCGTACCTTTTCCTGCAACAGCGCTGCCACCTGTAATGGCTTTTCCGGATTAGTCTGCAGGTCTTTATACCATTCTTGAGCAGGTATAACCTCAACTTCACTTCTCATTAGTGCGATAGCCGTACCATGCGTCTCTTTTGGTGAAATGAGGGAATGATGCGGAACCGTCTCTCCTGGATATAAAATGTTAAATAACACCATGTTGCCGTTCTCATGCAATCTCGTCACTTTAAACAATCCGCTTTTGACATGGTACAGAAATTGTCCCTCATCTCCCTGACGAAACAAAATTTCTCCTTTGTGCAGTATCATACTATTCTCTCCATTCACGAACGTTTTCACATAATTACAATAATTATATCAAAAATTAAGTACTTTCCTCTATCTGATTATATCCATAAAAAGAAACAACCCGAAGCCATAACAGCAACAGATTGTTTTCTCCCTACTTATTTTCTTTATTTAACGCTGTTTTCGTCAGCATCAGTTTGTTGTACCACGTATCATAGCTATGGATGGCAATACCTGAGAACGAGGTGTGCCGTCCTGCTAATTTTTCCAATTTATTCGTTTCATTCACAAATGATATGACCGATTTATCATGGAATGACACACCCGGTCCTTCATTGCTCTTTCCAAGCTCTATACCCACCCAGACATTCTTTTTCTTGCGATCACTTTCAGCTAGTATCAATCTGGATATGTCATACACCCGCTCAGCATCATTTCGATACGCCATAATGGCTAAATAATCGAATTTATCAACCATCCATTCACTAAGAGGAATGTCGACTCCCATTGCTGGATGGCTAATTTCGTGCAACCAGAAAGGTACTGCAGCTCCGATCGGTAAATCAACACTCTGGCTGTACTCAATCCAGACGCGAACGCTCTCCATCCACTGTTCTACAATACTCGCCTGATCCTTTTTCCAATTTTTAAGCAAATACGGCTCTACATCATATTGAACACCAGTGAATCTCTCTTTCGGGTCGACTGCTTCGTTGTATGTTTTCACCCATAACAGAAACGCATCGCCCTCATGGCGAAATTCCCTTAAAGCCCATTCGGGTTTACCATTTAATGCATGAACCTCAATTTTAGAAGAACTGGCCAGGCTGATGAATTGACGGTAAGCTTCATTGTCTATCTTCTGCGAAATATGCAGAAAGATGACCTTGGCTCCTTGAGATTTAGCAAAAGAAATGATGTCTTCTGCATGATCTTCAATCAATTCCGTATTCCATAGCCAGGTTGCTTTTGGCTCAGAAGCAGAGGGAGGACGAAACAAGAAAAGAAGAGATACTAGAGGAATCACCCCAATCATTATTAAAAGCCTTCCCCTGTATTTTAAGTTAAATAGTTTGATTTTCATTTCCTCCCCCAACTTTATACTCCGAACCTTATCCGACAGTGAGAGCTTCTTGCTCGATAACTTGTTGCACCGAATGCCCAATTTTGTATATGTGCGGAAGCTTGAATTCTTTGAATGCATTGCGCGTATCCACAATCGGCACTCCAAGACTTGCAATCGCTCCGTAATCCAAATCGCTATGATTTGTTACAAGCACAATGCAGTCATACGAACCGAATTTCTCCAGATCATATTCAACGCTGTACACTGTAACTCCATTTTTGTCACGGAAACTCGTCGCGTAAGGATCGTAGTATTCGACATTTGCACCGCTATCTTTGTAAAGCTCATAGACTTCAAGGCCTGGTGATTCACGCAGATCACTAATATCTGGTTTATACGCCATTCCAAGCACGAGAATATTAGATTTCTTGATCGATTTTGCATACTCATTCAAAATTTTGGAAGTTTTGTTCACAACATAATAAGGCATGTTATCGTTTGTAGATTGAGCCAGCTCAATGAATTGGCTGTAGAATCTAAAACCTTTGGCTTTCCATGACAGGTACATCGGATCTAATGGAATGCAATGTCCACCAATTCCCGGACCCGGATAAAACGGCATGAAGCCAAATGGTTTTGTCTTCGCTGCATCGATAACCTCCCAAATATCTATTCCCATCCGGTCGCACATCATTGCCATTTCGTTAATGAATGCAATGTTGACACTTCGGAACGTATTCTCAAGCAATTTGGACATTTCCGCTACTTTCGGTGTAGAAACCGGAACTACAGTCTCAACATATTTACTATAAACTGCCATTCCAAGAGAAAGGCAAGCCTCTGTTGTGCCACCGATCACTTTAGGCGTGTTAAATGTATTAAATCGTATATTAGATGGATCAACCCGCTCTGGCGAGAAGCATAAAAAGAAGTCTTCCCCAACAACATAACCTAGTTTCTCCAGCTCATTCTGGATAAGCTCTTCGGTCGTCCCGGGATATGTCGTGCTTTCCAGAGTAATAAGCACACCTTTTTTCATATAACGCTTGATTTGATCTACAACCATTACGATATAAGAGGTATCCGGATCCTGATTCTCACTAAGTGGGGTTGGCACGCAAATGCTGATGGCATCAATATCCCGAATTGACGAATAATCATCGGTTGCCTTGAACCGTCCAGATTGCACTGCTTGAGCTAAAGTATCGGATGAAATATCGTGAATGTACGATTCACCTTTATTTATTTTGTTTATTTTCACTGGATCAAGATCGATCCCGATTACGCGAAAGCCTTGCTTCACCATTTCTACTGCCAGCGGCAAACCAACATATCCTAGGCCAACTACACCCAGTACGGCGTTTTTTGTTTCTATTGCATCCAATAAAGTTCGATAATGTTTATTCACAGGCTCCTACCTCCAGTTATCTGTTTGTCTTTTCTGATTGTTATTGAATGCAACGACGGATTCGCGCATCCAGTTCAACAGGAGAAAACGGCTTCGTAATATAGTCATCCACTCCATTTTGGAAGCAAAGGCTAATGGTCTGCTCCACACGCTGTTCAGTCAACACAACAATTTTAGGTACTACAGAAACATTTAACTGCTGAATATGATGAATATAAGGAAGCCCGTCAATGCCATATAAATTCAGTTCGGTCAGCACGAGATCAGGCTCCCATTTTCCAATTAACTCAAGAGCAGTTAATCCGTTATCCGCAACAATGGTCTCATAGCCTTGCATCCGCAGGCGAATTTGCAGAAACTCACGTACTGTTGCATCACCTTCAACGATCAAAACACGACTGCGTACGGAACGCATTTCCTCTTTCGAAAAAATGTGAATATCACCTGTAGGATTTTGCTTCACAGACTCTTCCATTTGTTTCAACACTTGTTGAGTAATTTCTTCCCGTTGGGAAAAGCCTGCAAGCGTCATACTTGGCACGAAAACCGTTACAATTTCTCCCAAACGCTGCTTCAGCAGCAATCCTTGGAAATGTACAGCATCTAACGATTGCCCGGGCAAAAGAATGAACATATCTCCGTTCTCCTGTCCGTTCCAAATTTCAAAGGACAATCCCGGCTGGGACTCCAAAATGCCGCGTACTTGCTTCTCCATATAAGAAGGTCCTCCTGCGCATGAAATGAACACAATACCGTTCGTCTCAAATGCAGTACCACTAACGCTTTGCTCAATATCTAAATAGGTGCTGTATTGCTCCTTTTCACTTTGCAATGCTGTGTTTGGCACCATTCATCCCGCCTTCCTTAAATTTAATATTTAGCCATGGTGTTGGCTCGTTGATTCCGTTATCATCCCCTTTCCATATAAAGCAGGATGACTACGCGGATTTGGTATTCCCGTTATCACTTTTCCAACTCTGTCTCGTCATGGTTCCCCATGAGTTATTGTTACGCAAATATTGAATATGCCCTTGAATACGCCATAGTCCTCCAAGCTGGGCATACCCAAAAAACTTAAGTGCTGAATAAAGCATCATGCGGGCTAAATCAGACACTTTGTTAAATCGCTTGAATGCAAGCTCCTCCAGTAGCAACGCACCGATGCTGAGCAAATATCCACTAAGAATATTCACTAGCCCGAACACCAGCAAAATTCTCCAGTGCGTCATATCGATCACCGTGTAACCGATCAATGCCAGCAGTCCTGTTATTTTGAAATAAGGATTCAATGCTTCAAAAATAATATTGTAAGGCATCGTTAGAAGCCCCATAACCTTGTATTTCGGTTTGAACGCCATGTCGTAGTTCTCGATCATGTTTTTTAAATTACCACGTCCCCAGCGCTTACGCTGATTGGACAAAATTCGGTACGAATCCGGAGCTTGAGTCCAGCATACAGCCTCAGGACAGAAGGCGATCCGGTATTTAAGCTTGTTCTCCAGCATGTAGCGATGAAGCTTGATAATAATGTTCATGTCTTCGCCCGGGTAACCTCCCCGGTATCCGCCCACGGCGATGACGTAATCTTTACGGAACAACCCGAAGGCTCCAGAGACAATAATCAAACCGTTGATTGAGCTCCAGCCAATCCGCCCGCCAAGGAAAGCTTTCAAATATTCCACAGCCTGAAACATCGGCCACATTTTACGCGGCAGAGAAACTTCCTTTACCGCACCGTTCTCGATATGACAACCGTTAGCAATACGTACATCCCCACCAATAGCGACGGTTTCCTCAGGGTTCTCCATATACATTCTGGCCATACGAATCAAAGCATCCTTTTCTAGCAATGAATCGGCATCGATTGAAGAAATAAGCGGATAGTGTGATAAATTAATGCCTGCATTGAGAGAATCCGCTTTACCGCCATTCGGTTTATCTATTACATAGAGATGCGGATACTGAGGATTATAGTAGACAGCATTAACCGGCTGACAATCAATCGAGTTCCTCATCTCCGGATTCGGCAGAGGTTCAAGTCCAAACTCGTTACGAAGCACTTCCAGCGTGTCATCACTAGATCCATCATTAATAACGATGACTTCATAGGTTGGATAATTCAAGGTCATTAGACATTTCACGTTCTCGATGACGGTCAGCTCTTCGTTATAAGCTGGAACCAGCAAAGAAATGGATGGTACCAGCTCTGAACCGGAGAGCGTATTAAACTTTGAAAATGCCGCTCTTCGGAAGATGGTCATAATGTTACGAAAAGAAAAGGCCATAATTGAAAAGTAAATAATATTTACTGTCATTACATAATAAGTAGCGAACAACCCATAGATCAGCAGTATATCTCTAAGCAGTATAATCCCCTCCGACCGCTGCTACCTGACGAACTTTCGTACTCTCGGAAACACCGAAATACCGTTCGTACAGCAGCTTTTTTTTGTTGTAGGCTACCATTTGGTCGAGTTTCTGATGATCGCCATCCTGAAGCATCGTCCGCTCAATATGATAGAGCGCAATTTCTCGCTCTACTCCCGAGCCATGCTTGGCGATTTGGCATAACACCTCAAAACCTGTCTCTCCCAGCAACGCAAGACTCTCGGCGCTATTGTTCCGCACCCACCAGTTGGCATCCTGCAATGCTGTACGAAGAAGTGGAATGCTCCCTGCCGCATGCATCGTTCCCAGTGATTTGGCTACTGTTGCTCTAACCTCCCAATCACTATCTGACATCAAGTCTCTAATTGTCTCATCCTTCAACACCGGATTAGAGCTCAAATATAACTTGACTGCTTCCGCACGGACATCTTTCTCCTCTGCTACAACCAGGCGGTCGAGCGCAGGAACAACTTCCGGAATTGCCTGACCCCACATCGCAGCTAGAGCCACTTTTACAAAATCTGAATTTTCATCTTCCAGCAGCTTCACCAGAATGCGGCTCGCGTCAAGCCGAGTCTCCATAATGATGTCGGCAGCCATATTATGAATCGGCTTTCCATGACGAAGAAGATGATGAAGCATTTCCTTGAGCTGATCTCCACGCTCTGCGCTTTTGGATATGGCGCGAGCCAGCACAATCGTCAGCGCACTGTATTTTTCTTGCTCCATCATAGACAGAAGTCTTGGCACTGCCTCAGCCGACCTCATGCCACCAAGTCGGTATGCCGCCGCAATTCTGCGTCCATAGAACAAACTGTCGAGCAGCTTGATGTCGTCCTGTACAAATCCTGCATCTTGACAGAGCGTAATCAGTTTTTCGCGTAAATCGCCTTTTAGCTGCTCAATCCATTCAATTGATTTCTCCTGAATCACCCTTCTCTCCAACTTCGTCAATGAACCTGGAGGCAAGGGAAGGGCGCTAACCCCATTCAAATGCAATTGTATAAACTTAAAATAGTCTTGATGCTTCTGAAGATAGAACTCTTTTTTTCGCTGTATTCGAATATGCCTGATTTTCATAAAGAACAATAGCGCAATACCTATTCCAATTAATACGAGGCAAACGTAAATGAAATAGATTGCTATCGTTAAGTGGGCTTCCATGAACGTTAATTCCTCCTTTTACTCAGAGCTGCGTTCCGGTAAATTCTCAAAGAAGTTTTTCAGAACATAATAGCTCTCTTTCAAATGTTCGCTGTATTTCACAGTCTCCCACGGAGACCAAGTATATTTGGGTAGATTCCCTATATCCACGGTCGCACCGCCCCCCGGCCAGGACGCTTCGTTATTGCGCTCCACTATCCAAGGCACAAAAGTAATTCCCTGCGTAGTCGTTGGCGTAAACGTGCGATTTTTCTTCAGTGGGCCGTAATCAATCACTTGCAATGAGCTTGGATCAGCAAACCCGAGTAGCATCCATGGGATTCGCAATTCTATCTCGTTACCGCTGTATTGCCATGAAGTAAGAGAGTTGAATTCTGCAGCACTGCGATCAGATGTCCCCCTCTGAAGCTGCCCGACAATCATGTCTTGAAACGGTCCTGGCAGCCTGGTATCTGGCGGTGTCATCAGCAAACTAACTGCCAGCTTCCATGGCTGAAATTCAATCTTCTCTTCCTTCGTCTGCTCTTGGAGCATCCAATATCCGTATTCTCCATAGAGACGACGATGGAAATCATAAGATGGCGCAGCCTTGACCTGCGTATCTTCATCTTTTCCAATAACAATCATATTCTCGAGTCCATCGCTAAGCGTGACCCCAGGCAGTTCCTTCTTTGGTTGGTCTCCACCTGGCAAGATGTCTGTACCAAGATATATTTCCCGCTCATTCGGATCAAAATCTTCGCTCAAATTCAGACCGATATACACATATGCCTCATCATGTGCTACGCGAAGACGCTCAATTCCAGAGGATGGTGTATCCCAGGACTGTACCTCTCCTTCAGGCAACAAATCCCAGTCTCCTAAATTACCGTCGATTTTCAGAGCGTCCTCTTTGCCCGGACTCATGGACAGAACCCCAAACAATTTCTCGTTTGTCAGCACATTGAGCCAGTAGGAACGACGGTCTTCAGGAATTTCGAAGCGCATCGTGTTCCATGTTTTTTTGAACCATTCATCCTGCCACATGAACAAAATTGCACCAGCATATCCTTCGTCATAAATATCCTGTGTAAGAGATACGTTGATCTCAGCCTGTTCCTCCTCACTATGCCCCCCCTGGTCTCTCCCGCCTTTCCCCAAATGGGAAATTCCCAGCGACGATGGAACTCCATACTCCGTTACCATGATAGGAATATCCTTATAGTGAGTCTTTAATTTTTGTAAATAAGCCTTGTAGGTGTTATAGTCACCTTTGCCGTCCGGGATCGTCTCCAGTGTTTTATCAAGGTGGAAGAAATCCGGATAGTAAGGGTATATGTGATATGCTGCAAAATATCCGGCATTCCAGTCGGTTGGCTTAATATGTGTAGCATCTACAGATGCCAAATCTTCCTCAAACAAAGGCTCTCCTGGATGCTCTAGTACGTCAGTTGTCACCCAGTTAGTAAATGTCATCGGATGTTCCCAGCCGTAGCCGCGTTCCAGCTCCGCCGTCTGGTCGATCAATTCCGCTAGCCAGCTCTCAAATGGACTGGCAGCCTCTGTTGCAGCAAAATGTTTGCCTTGGTATGGCTCCGTTCCTGCGTGTACCTTGTTCGTGTTATCCACCATTTCGGGGTCCCATTCAGTTCCGATATGCCATGCCATCAAGTATTGTCCTGCATTTGCTGTGTATTTCCCGCCGGATTCCCCCGACTGTACGTCAATTTTAAGATCGCCATATACAGCCTTGACTGCCTTCTCGATTTCACTATGGAATTTGTTCTTGATCTCCTCGTTATAAGCATCCTTCAACTCAATTAGCTGCTCTTCGGGAGACCAAATTCCTTGAATAAAATATAGAGGGTCATCACCCTTATCTCTGTTGTAATCAACCAATGCCTTGTAAAATACCGGATTATGGACAGTGTAGATTCTGAATACGTTCACTCCCATATCATCCATCTGCTTGAACCAGCGCAAGTAATCATCTTCCGTTAACGGAAATTCCCCTGGAAAATGACCGGGCACTGTGGCTCCTAAATTGACGCCCTTCACAAAAATTTCCTTCCAGCTGTCTTCACCCTCGTATTCCATAATCCGGTCACCGGAAGTCTGAAATTTCACCTTGGCGCCACTAGGACTTGCAAAGCTGGTAATAGAAGTCGGTAAAAGCAAGGAGACAAGAAACACTCCTCCGCCAATCAATATGGCACCGAACACAATCCAAATCGCTAATCTCTTCTTCGCTAAAGTAGTCATCGATTATTACCTCTCCCCACCTCGCTATCTATTTATATGCAGGCGACTATACACAGCACGGCCCTCTACACCTCCACTGTTATACTCTCAAAAATTATTACTCCTATATTTAACCAAGTGATCAGGTATCCTAACTAGGCTGATGGACTTGTTTTGCGACTGGGCCCTTTTCACGATGGACTAATAATAATTGGCTCCTCTTTCCCAGAAAGTAATTCTGAATTTGTTCCACATTGAAAAGAATATTGGAATAGTTTCAGTATTATGATTGATTTGCAGTTATTATTTTCACGGGATGTCAGATATCGATTTCTCCTGATGAAACGCCGTTATTCGACCTTAAGCTACGCTGGATATAACAAAAAAAAATACTTTGGTCCCGATTAGGTCTTGTAACTTTTTGCACAACTTAGACGCCTCTCCCGTTATTCAGGACATCGCACCCTGTTGGATGACTTTTCTCCTATTGTCTTCTATCGATAATGACCGCCAATTTTACCAGACCGATCACGTGCCTGACCTGAATCTGTTAGAGACACTGCTCGAAGAATTGCTGTTTCTCCGTATTTCCGTTTAATTTCATCTGTAGCTTTTTCCAATGCCTGATACTTTGGCCGTTCATCAAATAACATCAGCTGATACTCATCATCCTGTACAAGCGTCGATACCGTAACGCCAACTTTACGAACAGGCTGACCGTCCCAATGCCGTTGGAACAAGCTCATTACAACGCGATATACCTGATTGGTCACATTTGTCGGATCCGGCAGCTTCATCTGATGGGAAAATCCTGTAGGCTGATTAAAATCGGCTCCCCGACAAGATACACTAATAACGCTGCCCATGTATCCTTTGGTTCTGCATCGCTTACAAACCAGCTCCGTCAATTCCAGCAGAGGAACCGCAATTTCCGACACCGTATAATAGTCCCTCGGCAGCGTCATTTCGTGACCAATTGACTTTTCTCCCTGATGACTGTTCGGGTTCACCAGTGTATGATCAATCCCGTTCGCAAGCCGCCACAGCATTTCTCCGTTCACCCCAAAGCGATCTCTTATGCGTGACAATGGTGCATTCGCCAAATGACCGATCGTACGGATGCCCATCCGCAGGAAATGCTGCTCCATGCGGGAACCCACCATAAACATCTGCCGGATCGGGAGCGGCCATAATATGTCCTGCAATCGTTCTTTGGGAAGACAAAAAATGCCGTCCGCATTTTTTTTGGCAAAGTTATCGCATGCCATTTTGCTGACCGCCTTGTTATAGCTGATGCCGAATCGGCTGTAGACCCCCGTCTTCCGCATAATTTCTTCCTGAATCATTCCAGCAAGTGTAACAGGGTCTCCAAACAGGGACAAACTTCCCGTTACATCCAGATGCTGCTCATCAATGCTGTACGGCTCTACCAAATCCGTGTATTGCTTCATAATGTCAGTAATTTGCATAGAGACCTGAATGTATTTCTCCATTCTCGGACGCATCACTACTACCTCAGGACATTTCGCCAGCGCCGTTCCTAACGTCTCTGCTGTCGTAATCCCGGATCGCTTCGCAACAGGACACGCTGCCAGCACGATTCCCGAGCGCCGCTCCGGGTCGCCTGCCACTACAAGCGGTCGATTCTTGTACTGTGGATGATCCGCTTTCTCCACACTCGCATAGAACGACTGACAATCTCCAAGCATAACCACCCGTTCTTTTGACTTCATGAGAATATCCCCTTTTCTGCTATATCGATACCTAAATAGCAACAGAGCCGCTGCATGATTTCTGCTCTAATGAGACCCCACAGCATAGAAAACTCATAGTGGTATCCCCGACACAAATAGCGCGCCTCAATTCCGATACTGGTTCGCCGTTCTTCATAAACTTTCATTCCGTGTTCTCGCATGCTTTTGCGCACTCGAGACAAATCATCTGTCGCCGCCTTCTGCAGCAGACCAATGAGACCACCGTATACCTCCGACATTTTCAAATTTGCCAAATCCATAGCAGATCTGTCTCTTTCAAGTACATCCAGCATCAAGGGAAGCAGCATGTACTCTTTTACAAAATCCGCCTCTTCCGTTGTTTGTCGAGGAATAGGCTTCATGCATCTCACTCCTAGAGCCAAAATCCATAATATAATAGGAACGCTTGTTCTTATCATATTCACAATACGAACTAATATTCTTAAATTCAACAGGTTAATTATGGGTAATTTGAAGTATTATTCATCTAAAGAAAAATATTGATAATATGATTTCTAAATGATAGATTATAGACAAACGATTGCACAATATGAGGAGTGCCTGAAAATTCATGATAAAAGAACTTAAGCCCAATTATGATGATGATTACTCGTGGCATGAAGTAAACTGTTTTTTCCGAGCATGGTCTATAGCTTTAAAGTCTTATCACAGCTCATATTTCAACAATTTTTTACAGGCTATGTTTCTGAATTGGACTTTTTTCCCTGAAAGCATCTCTGCAACAGAGAATGATGACTTTGTGCTGGAGAGTAATGGAAACGTTCTCTCGCCTCTGTTTAATGTAGTTGCAGAGAAAGTTTACTATTCTGGCGAGGATCAATTTTACTCAGAAATTAATACCAGAATCAGTGAGAAGGCGCGTCTCATCATTCCGGGGGATATATTCAACATCTACTACAATGCATCGTATCAAACGAAGCACAATGACCATTATTTCATCATGAAAGGCTACGACGAGGCAACCCGGCGCTACTACATTCTTGACAATCTACATTTAAAAAGTGGCTCCAGCACCCTCTATGAAGATTTCGTTATTCCCTGGAACACGCTTTATGAATCAAATCAGTTGTTTTTCTCGCACTTTCAAACTTCATCTGCACCTTACTTCTGGTCTATTCAGCAGCTATCGTCTGTGCATACCAACAACACTAAGCTCATCTTCCAAGCTAATCTTCATATTCTTACCAAATATATAGATTCCTATAAAGATCACGAGTTCGAACAAATGATCTCTCAGCATGAAAGCAAAGCAGAACAAATCCATCAATTTTTCATGAAGTTCAATCACAAGAATACCTATTTCAAAATATTACATAATGTCTTTAAATCCCTGGATATCGATACCACTTATTTCGAGGAGCTAATATCCGCATTTCGCGAATTAAAGATGAAAATCCCGATCAGTCTCGCTGGCTCTGAAGGCTCCGTATCTATTTTTGAGCAGTATACCGAACTGGAAAAAAGTCTGCTGCTCCATATGCGGGAATTAATACTTCAATATCTTCAAAAGGATGCAGAGACCCAATTAGAGATTGGCCTAAAACGGTCTGAGCAACTGCTCTTGGATGATTCACAAATGCTGAACGAAACCAACGTCAGCTGGCAGCTTGACGAAGAAGTGATGAGCATTACTCATAGTTCACTCCGCAAAACGGATACATGGATCTCAGAAAATGAAGCTTTTCAACTCCTATGGAAAAATGACGATGAAAGTGATGATCTTGATGTCCTGGAGATCGCCATCGAGAATGACAATGAACCGGGTTTACCTTTTCAGAGCGGCATTATTATTGTTTATCCTCATGAGACCGTACTGTTCGGTCCACTTCAAAATATAAAGATGTCACTATTTGTCCCGCAGAGGCTGTCGGATTATTCGTTAAAGGAAATACAGTACCTGCAGCGCTCTGTCAGGCTTAAGGTTCGCCGCGACTCGGACAATGGACTGCTGCTTTATTACAAGGGTCCTGAAGACGAGGAATATGTATTATTTACAGATGAATCCTTATCTCCAAACTTTACTGAAATCGGTGTGTTCTCAAGAACGTGGGAACATATCGACCACACCACAATGTTTACAGACTTTATAGTCTATAACCATAAAATCCATTTGAAGGGAAGTTTTGAAGATGAACGAATTACAAGCTAAACTGCGTGATCTAATTATTGAGGAACTGGAGCTCGATTTGGACGATATCGGCCACTTGGGAATTGATGACCCGCTCTTCGATCAAGAGGATGTTGAGAATTACGGTCTGGACTCTGTAGATGCCGTAGAGCTGGCTGTATTGGTAAAACGCCATTTCAACATTGAATTGTCAGAAGGTGATTCCGGAGCATTCGTAACGATCAGAGCGCTCGCTGACAAGATCAAGGAGAAACAATTGATCAATAGTGGCAACTAAGAGCTTACTTCATAACACATAATTAAGATCGTAAGGAGCCTTGCGACATGGATATGTTAAATATCAAAAATGTTCAGTTTGCTTATGACAAATCTCGTCAAGTGTTGAACAACATCAACTTCAGCATTAAAGAAAATAATGTTGCTGGATTTCTCGGCTTGAATGGAGCCGGTAAATCAACCCTGATTCAGCTCATTATAGGCTTGCTCAAGCTATCTGAGGGCACGATCGAGATCGCTTCTCTGAATACGAAGAGCCATCATAAAGAAATTAAGAAAATGATCGGGTATGTCCCTCAGGATCTTGCTATTATCGAAAATTTAACAGCATATCAAAACGTGAAGTTTTTTGGCTCAATCTACGGACTTAAAGGAAAAGAACTCAGGGAGCATGTTGATCGGGCGCTCGAATTCGTTCAGCTGTCAGACAGAGCGAAGGACAAGCCATCGAAATTTTCGGGCGGTTTGAAGAGACGCCTTAATATTGCGTGCGGCATCGTGCACAATCCCAAGCTCATTATTATGGACGAGCCCACTGTAGGTGTAGATCCGCAATCCCGAAATTACATTCTGGAGTCCATTCAAGAGCTGAAGCAGCAAGGAAAAACTGTTATATACGTGTCTCATTACATGGAAGAAATTGAAGCGATCTGCAACCAGGTCGTCATTATTAACAACGGAGAAGTCCTCTATTCAGGTGACATGGAGGAACTCAAACGTCAGAACGGCAACGAACTACTAAACGTAATATTTCATGAGCCTCTTGAGGATGAGGAAAAAAGACAGCTATTATCCGAATTTAAGGAACGGGCAATTTTCCGTTCGGACACAGAGGTCGAGATCAAGGTTCCGACTGAAGCGGAGGACTCTTTCAACCAGCTCATTTCTCTAAAAACGAATTTCAATCATCGAATTAAACGGATTCAGCTGTCAGATGTCACACTGGAGAGCGCATTTCTTGAGTTGACCGGAAATAATTTGGCTAGCGATATTGTACAGACAGGTTAGATTACAGCAAATTTATGGATTAGGAGTTTTATGATGAGAAGCTTCGGAATCTTAATAGCTAACTTTTTTCAAAAAATGTTCATGGAGAAAGTTGTTCTAGTGAATCTGATTGTACTTCCGATTTTGCTGATCGGTATTTTAGGAACGTCGCTTTCTTCCATTTACAATCCCAAGCCTGTCAAGCATGTCCCGATCGGTGTAGTCTACGAATCTGGTAGTCAACAATACAAGCCTAGTCTTGAAGGTTTTTTTGCAGATGATGAGGTTAAAGAGCTGCTAATAGCAACGGAAATTGCCAGTGTATCTGAAGCACGTCACAAGCTTGGGGAAGGCGCTTATAAAGCTGTACTGATCGTACCCGAGGACACGGATCTGCTAATGAGCAACGGTGAAGACGTGGAGCTTACGGTTCTATACAAAGAAAAGGATACCATCGAGCAGAGCATTATTGCGGTTACCCTATCAACATTAACGGACGCAACGAATTCACTCCGTATTGCTTATGAAATTATGCCGCAGAAGGAAAACGGTCATCAGTTCGTATTTGAGCAGCTTATTACTGACTCCGACATCTCCGGGCAGCCTAAAACGACAGCCATGAATTACTACGGCGTTACAATGACTGTACTTGTGTTGTTCTACGGCCTCTCTTTTTCAATTAACAATATTCATCAGGATTTCAAAGGCAATCTTGGAGTTAAGCTGCGCATATCACCGATTCCACCGATCATTACGATCATCAGCTTATTTACTGCGGGTGTGCTGGTTTCCTTTGCTCAAGCTTCAATTGTAATCCTGTTCTCCAAATTTGTATTCAATGTGTACTTTGGGGAGCATATGTACATTATTTTCCTGATTACTTTACTTGGCTCTATGTTCTTTAACGTACTCGGACTGCTGCTTGGTGTGTATATTAACAACCGAAAACTCCTTAATTTAATCACCAACATCGGGATACCGGTCATGATCTTTATAGCTGGAGGATACTATCGTATCGATCTTGGTTTGTTCAGCTTCATATCGCCGGTAACTTATATTCAGACGCTGTATTTTACTTACATTTATCAGAATGAACTTTTACTGCCTTACACCTTTACTATTCTGCTCGTGATCACTGCGGGCATTCTGGTATCCCTGACGATGCTGAGCAAATACAAAGGAGTTCAAGTGAATGAAGATATTTAACTTCTATCTTTATCGCATCAGCCGCAACTGGATCATGTTCCTTCTCGTACTTTGTCTACCTGTCGTTCACATCTACACCACCTATCAACAGTATCAGAGTAATTTTCAATATCGTATTGGTGTGGTAGACCAGTCCAAAGATGAATTATCCAAGCTGCTGATCGAACAGCTTAGTAAAAACAATGTGCTTGTCGAACAAACAAGCGGGATCAAGGAACTCGAGGATAAGCTGATCAAAAACGAGGTGCAATATGCTATCGTCATTGAGCAAGGTCTTCAGCAGGACGTAATGGACAATATGAGCTATGCCAAAATTCGCGGCTTCTCATTAACGGATGACGGTACTTCCATCCCCCTTAAGTTGAAGTTGAACAGCTTCCTTTCCGCTACCAAAACAATCGCAGGCATATCATTCGAGGATATTAACGATTTTAGCGCAGCACTTGAACGATTGAAGCAGAGCAGCTTTACCATCGCTGAGCAATACGAGGGCAATAAAGCTAAAGATACTTATGTTGGGCTCGTCAACGTCCTTGCTTTTGACATTTTCTTTCTTCTCGTTTCAATTTCTCTCATTTTCCTGAAGGATAAAGAACGTGGAATTTACGAAAGAATTTTGGTTAGCCCAGTCGCTTCTATTGTTTATTACATCCAGTCTACGATCCTGTTCGTTCTGATTGGAATGGTACAGTTTTTTATCGGTCATGGCTTTATCAATTTCTTAATCGGAACAAAAATAACTGCGCCGCATTTTCTACATATCAACATCGGAATCATTCTCTATGTAGCGTGTCTTGCGATCATTGGCCAAATCATTGTAGCTGTCTCCAAAAATTCAAAGATCGGGTTCAGCTTGCTTCCCGTAGTGGTATTGCCGCTCGGTATGCTTAGCGGGCAGCTCTGGCCTCGCGAAATTATGCCGACCATTTTACAGCAGATATCTTCCTTTTTTCCGACAAGTTGGATCGTTATGTTCAATAAATCGGAAGTTTTGTTTGGTCTATCATCCGGTGAGTTCCTGAAGTATTCCGCCTACTTTACTACATTTTTATGTCTTGGAATCCTTCTGGTCTATCTCGTCGTCAAAAAGGATGGGGTTAAAAATGTCTAATTCGAACCTTAATCATCAACATATGCCTAGAGCTGTTGTTACAGGCATTGGTGTGCAATGTGCCTTCGCCAACAACTATGAACAATTTAAAACTGAGCTGCAACAGACTACTCAGACAAGACAGCAGCTGCGAGTTATTTCCGTAGAGTCGCTCGAACGAACCACGCAAATGGATCACGACAAAATCAGAACGAAAACATTAATTGATTTTAATGAATATGGATTGGATTCTTTAAAAGAAGCAATGAAGAATGCATCGATCTCAGTGGAGCACTTAGCTGAAATCAAACATCAGGTTGGACTCGTATACGCCACATCCACTGAAGACACGAACACTTTTCTTTATAGAACGTTTTCAGGAGAAGACAGCTTGTTTGGGGAAAAATTCTCACATTATGTTCAGCAATCGATTCCACTTAACGGCAAAATTACCGTATGCGACTCCTCTTGCTCTGCCGGAGGGATCGCTGCAGGAACAGCGCTCGATCTGATCAAGTATAACGACCATAAGGTCGTACTGCTCGGGGGAATCGAGACGATTACTCTGATGCAGCATTCCGGATTCAGCAGTCTGGGTGCTTTAGGAAGTATTGGTTCTCAGCCTTTCTCTAATAATCGCGATGGTGTAGGACTTGGAAATGCCTCCGTATTTCTGATCGTTGAAGAATACGAATACGCAATCAACCGGGGCGCTACTATTCTAGGCGAACTGCTCGGTTATGGCATAAGCAATGATGCTTACCATATTACTGCACCGCATCCAGAAGGACTTGGAGCAAAGCTTGCGATGCAAAGAGCGATGAAAGAGGCCGGAGTAACCTCAGAGCAAATCTCATATATCAATGGTCATGGAACAGGTACCTCAACTAATGATTCCATGGAATTGCTCGCGATTGAGGAGACATTCAATGGCTCCCAGTCTCCGGTATACGTCTCTTCAATCAAATCTTTGACAGGCCATACTTTATCGGCCGCAGGAGTCATTGAACTGGCTGCTACTATCTCAGCATTGCACGAGCAGTATATGATACCGAATTTTGAACTAGATCATCCTATGGAGCATAGTGAATTTATTGTTCTACCTACAGAAGCCGTACCGATGGAATACAGCTATGCACTTAGCAACTCCTTTGCCTTTGGAGGGAACTGCGTCAGTGTCGTCGTTAAGAAATTAGCCGAAGAGGTGTTATAGCATGAACATTTGCATTACAGGTAGTGTACTCTGTTCGGGATACGGAGATCACTTGGAGGATTATCAAGCAACTGAGGACTATGGGATTAAGACGATTGAGCGTGATTTCAAATCTTTGCCTAAAGTAAGAAGAACAGATCGACTGTCCCGCATCTGTCTATACACGACTATGAGTCTGCATCGTAAAGACGCCAAATTTCAGGATTTTTTAGAGGAGACAGGAATCGTCCTATCTTCAAAATACGGTCCATATAAAGTATGCAAAGATTACATCGAGCAAGTAAAGAACGAAGGCTATGATATGGGAAGCCCTACTCTATTCTCGGCGACAGTCCCTAATGCAGGCATTGGTTACATATGCAGAGCACTTCAGCTCCATGGACCCATGATCTCGGAAAGAGGAAGCGACGGAATCATTAGTGCAATTCGTATGCTACAATCAGACAAATCAAAAATTGCATACTCCATTGCTGTTGATGAAGTTACAGAGGCCCTCACTGTACTGGCAGCAAAACAGGAGCCGGAACGTTTCTCTGAGGTTTGCAACCTGCTCGCTATGGAAACTGAAGAGCATGCCCAGAGCAGGAATGCCAACGTACTTGGTTATTTGTATGGAGCGCAATCGTTCGCCGTAAAAAAAGAAAGCGATAAATTATTTTTGAAAGCTGATTACGAGGATTGTCTGAATCGCATGTTAGATAAGTGGCTAGTGCAATCCAACCTTTCTCCTAGCGATATTCACACCGTCCTATTGTCAGCAAAAGAAGGCACACCGCAGTGGAGGCTAGAACGTAATTTCGTTCAGAATCATCTACCTGAGGTAATCAGCATGTTGTCTCCGAGGGACTTTTTTGGTGAATCCTTTGCCTCCTCGTTCCAGAATTCGATCCTGTTTGGACTTCAATCTGGCAAAGCCGACTCTAACGGAAATATCCTCGTTTTAGATGCTGATTTTGAGGAGTCTAAAATTTCAGCAGCGTTGCTGAGGAGCACTGCTGCGAAGGAGGCTGCCGCATGTTAAAGGACAAGCTGGTTTTCGTTACAGGAGGCAGCAGAGGTATTGGTGAAGCCATCGTTGACAAATTGTCTTGCTCAGGGGCAAATGTAATATTCACCTATAACAGCAATCAAGAGAAAGCAGAAGCCCTCTGTGAGCGAATCAAGGCCAGAGGAAACGAAGTGCATTGTCTTAAACTGGATGTCACAAATATCGAAGAGGTTACTTCTACCCTTGAGAGCATATACAATCAATTCGGCGTGCCTGATGTCCTCGTCAACAATGCAGGTATTACCCGGGACAAGCTGATGGTACAGATGTCATACACTGACTGGTTCGAGGTTATCAACACTAATCTGAATAGTATTTTTCACATCACTAAATCTGTTGCCTACAAGATGCTATTGAATGAAAAAGCAGGCTCCATCATCAACATGTCCTCCGTATCCGGGATTGTTGGCACGATGGGTCAGACGAATTACTCTGCAGCTAAAGCCGGCTTGATCGGTTTTACCCGCTCATTAGCCAAAGAATTAGGCAAATACAATATTCGTGTTAATGCGATTGCTCCCGGCTATATCGAAACAGATATGATCGAGGATCTCAAGGACAAAGGTAGAAAAGAAATGGTCAGTCGCATTCCGCTCAAACGTATTGGCAGACGAGAGGAAGTTGCAGACGTCGTGTTATTCCTTGCTTCTCGGATGTCTAGTTATGTTACGGGAACAACCATTACGATTGATGGCGGTCTATCGAGTTAATGTTAGTAGGAACATCTTCATTAACATTTGTGGAACAACTACCAGACACTATCGAATTGCAGCATTACCATTTTTCAGTTCAGGATACGTCTAAAGGGATCAAAAAATCAAAATTCAGAGATCAATTCCGCAATGTTTTGGATCTTGATTATGCCAGAACTGATCACGTTCAGCACTCCAGATCCTACTGTGGTAACGAAGCTATTCAGATAACAAGTTCTACATATAATCTCGGCTGTGATTTTGAAAGTGTAGACAGATTCATAAATATGAGTACTTTTTTTACAACAGAATCTGAGATCCATAACATGCAGAGACAAATTAGACGGTCCGAAAGCCATGTTCTCCTCACCGCAATATGGGGGCTCAAAGAATCCTTATCCAAGCTGCTTAAGATGCCTTTACATGAATTCCTTGCAGCAAGAACACTTAAAAGCCATGACGGAGGCTGGCACATCGCAAATACGCAGCAAACTGTACATGTATACGTGGAATACCGCGGCTCCAACATCATTGTAGTTACTTATTGTGAAAGGAAATAGACTATGTATGACATTAATAAAATAAAAGAAGCTCTGCCTCAGCGTTATCCATTTCTATTGATCGACCGAGTGATTGAGCATGAATACATGCTTTCGGCAACAACGATTAAAAATGTTACCTTCAACGAATTTTGGAGTGTTGGACATTTTGATTACAAGCCGATATATCCAGGCGTACTCATGATCGAGACGATGGCACAGACCGGCGGCATCATTTATCACGATTTTTCCAGCAATAAAAATTCTCTGGAGGGCAAAGACGGACTCCTCGTCGGCGTGAACAAAACTAAATTTCTGAAGCGTGTCGAGCCTGGAGATACCATTAAAAGCATTGCTCAAAACATCGTGAATCTGGGGACATTATCCAAAGTATATTGCGAAATGTTTGTAGGGGAGCATAAAGTCGCTCAAGCGGAGTTGTCGTATTTGGTAAACTAAAAAAATAAACTCGTATGCACCCATTTGTTCGAGATAGCATACGAGTTTATTTATTTTGCGATTACTGCGCCGTCAGAATAAGAGGTCCATCTGCTGTCAAGGCAATGGTATGTTCAAACTGTGCTGACAGCTTGCCATCAGCTGTTCTTGCGGTCCAATCATCATCGTCAATCGTAATGCGGAAAGTGCCTTCGTTAATCATTGGCTCAATAGTAAACACCATTCCTTCTCTCAGACGAATACCTTTTCCCGCGACACCAATATGCTCATAACTTGGTTCCTCATGAAGAGTACGTCCTATACCGTGACCCAGCAGATCCCGCACAACAGAATAACCATTCGATTCCGCATGCTGCTGAATTGCTGAAGTGATATCTCCGAGTCGATTACCAGGCAACGCCTTGGTAATACCAATATCCAGACACTCCTTCGTGATTCTCATCAATCTCTCCGCTTCCGGACTAACCTCTCCAATTGTATAACACCAGCAGGAATCGCCGAACCATCCATCATATTCGACAACAATATCAAGCTTTAGCAAATCGCCGTCTTTTAGCGGTTTAGCTGATGGAAACCCATGTGCTACAACATCATTTACCGATGCACAAGTCTCAGCAGGAAACCCATTGTACCCTTTAGTAAATTGTTTTCCTCCGAGCTTGATAATATGTCTGGCGACAAAATCATTAATTTCCTTTGTGCTGATCCCTGGCTTAATTATTTTTGCAACTTCACGGTGACAATCCGCAACGATTTGGTTCGCCGTCTTCATCTCTTCAATTTCTCTAGGCGATTTAAGAATTATCATTAAGTCCACTCCTTGTTATTAACTCAAACAAATATAATACAAATGTTATGAAATATCTCGACCCTCAAACAAAAAATGAGCAATTTGTTCGGCCTCAGTATGAAGTGTTCCTCTCCTGAGAGGTAGTAATGCACAGCCGGTCAAAGCAGCAAGCAGAAGCTCAGCTTGCCGAGGCGGTG
This sequence comes from Fontibacillus panacisegetis, assembly GCF_900102215.1. Taxonomy (GTDB): domain Bacteria; phylum Bacillota; class Bacilli; order Paenibacillales; family Paenibacillaceae; genus Fontibacillus; species Fontibacillus panacisegetis. Next base: position 152,311 of record NZ_FNBG01000005.1, on the reverse strand, counting down.
AAACTCCTGCCTCCTTTACCTCTCGTTCTTGTCTATATTCGATCATGGCCGAAACAGGACGCAGCACATTTTCATGATAAGCTACTGTGAGCGCACCCGCGAACTGTTCAGGAAGCGATCGAAAATGATCTCCACCCAGCTGACATAATAAATATAAGCCGTGATCTCTAGCCCATAGCTTCAACAGCCGTGATCCCCAGCCAGTGTAGCTTCTTTGATTAGCACTTGCTGCGATGTCCGAGTTAACAAGCTCGGCCATCTCTACTGCCGCTCTCTCCATCGCCTGCCACAAAACATCATGCAACAAATCAGTCTTGTTTTTGTAGTAATGATATACCGTCCCATAGCCTAACTCGGCAGAAGCAGCCACATCTCGAATTTCCATTAGCACGCCTTTATCTAAATATACATCGGCCGCGGCCTTTACAATTTGAGCTATCCGACGAATGCGAATGATCTCATTTTGCTCTTTTGTACGCGGAGTCATCATATGCCTCCTTTTTTTCGACCTACTGTCATGTCAATATAAAAATACTCCAATTATACTTAAAAAGCAAGCCATAAACACACTACAAAATAAAAAGAGGAAGATTGCATTACTGCAACCCTTCCATCCATTAAACACATTCTGGCTTCTTTTACAGCTGATCACCCATTTTTCTAACCTTTACTTAGCGAAACATACTCCAAAGCTTAATGAGATGCAACGTGTTACGGGGATCAATTTTCTGAGCAATAACGAACTGTACGAGTTGCTCCTCCTGAGCACCGCTCAAATTCTCATTTAGAATACTCGCTGACGATTTAACAAGTCTTCGAACTTTACTTCGATCCTGCAAATCAGATTTAGTCAATCCGTCAACAAGCTTCTTGATCCGCTCCTTCACTGCCGGGTTTTTCATCTTAAGCTTGACCCGTTCCACAAGCTGTGGACTGATTCCATACTGATGATAAGTTGGCAGAGTGTACACCTCCCGTTACCGTCATTCCGAATTCTTTCTAATATATGACGGATAGGCTGTACACCGTACCAAAATTTAGTTATTCGTCACCATTAATCAATCAATTCGCCTTGCAGCACTTCTTCACGCTTCAAATACCTGCGCAGAGGCTCACACTCAGGTGAAGTCCAGAAAGACGGATCGCCAACGAGACGTGTCGCATCATCGCGTGCCGCCTCCAGAACAGCAAAATCGCTGACCATATCGGCGATTCGAAACTCCGGTACACCGCTCTGCTTCGTACCGAAGAAGTCGCCGGGACCTCTAAGCTCAAGATCCCGCCGGGACACTTCAAAGCCGTCATCCGTATCCGTCATGACCTTCATTCGTTCCTGACCGATCTCCGACTTCGGATCTGCAATGAGCACACAGAAGGATGCATGCTCTCCCCGTCCTACACGCCCGCGCAGCTGATGCAGCTGAGATAAACCAAAGCGATCCGCATCCATTATGATCATTAGCGTAGCGTTTGGTACATCCACACCAACCTCAACTACTGTCGTGGATACCAGCAGTTGCACTTCGTTCTCATAAAAAGCACGCATAACCTCGTCCTTTTCGGCAGCTGTCATTCTGCCATGGAGCAGCCCAACTTGAAAATCAGGAAAAGCCTGCGACATTGAAACAAACAAATCGATTGCATTCTGTACATCTAATTTTTCCGACTCTTCGATTAACGGGCATATCACATAAGCTTGTCTTCCTTGTGATATTTCACGTGAGATGAAACCAAGTACGCGGTCCATCATATCGTGTTTTACCCAATACGTAGAAATTGGCTTCCGCCCTTTAGGCCGCTCAGATAGGGTTGAGACATCCATATCACCAAAAGCGGTAATAGCAAGTGTACGCGGAATCGGCGTAGCGGTCATCGTCAGAACATCGGGATTAAATCCTTTTCGCCGCAAAATGCTGCGCTGATTTACCCCGAACCGATGCTGCTCATCCGTAATAACAAGACTAAGCGAACGGAAAAATACATCCTCTTGAATCAGTGCATGTGTACCGACAACAATATCCGTCAATCCCATCTGCAATGAAGCCAGCAAATCCTTACGCTTACGTCCGTTAACACTCCCGGTTAGCAGCCCGACACTAATATCAAACGGTTCAAACAGCTTAGTTAAAGAACGTACATGCTGCTCTGCCAAAATTTCTGTTGGAACCATAAAGGCTCCCTGATGCCCAGACTTTACTGCCGCAAACAGAGCAACCGCAGCAATCACTGTTTTACCTGACCCTACATCGCCTTGCAGCAGACGGTTCATACAGTACGGTGAACGCATATCCTGCAATATTTCCAGCTCTACCTTTTTCTGCGCATCTGTCAATTCAAAAGGCAGACTTCGCACAAATTCTCTGACCGTCTTATTTTCCACCTCATGCTGCACACCGTCCTGCCGTTCATGATTCATCGCCCGGTACGCTTGCAGCTTTAGCTGGAACAAAAACAGTTCCTCATATACCATACGCTTGCGCGCTTGTTGTCCTTCCTCATTATCCTGTGGCTGATGAATACGCTGAATCGCGAATCGTCTCGGCATGAGATCATACTGACGCAGTAAATATCCCGGCAAAATTTCTGGAATCATCTCACCATACTGTAAGAGGGCTTGTCCAATCGTCTTGCGCATCCATGCCTGGGTTATATTCCCGCCAACCGAATAGACGGGCTGAAGACTGCCGCTACGGAGTGTTCCTTTATCAGGAAACTCTGATTCCGATACAGTGAGTTGACTTCTCCGCATATCCCACTTGCCGGTTACAATGATATCGCGTCCTGCTATTAACTGCTCACGTAAAAAATGACGATTGAACCAGGTCGCCGTAAACATCCAATCATCAGCTACCATTTTGCAGGTCATTCTTGACTTACGTCCATATCGCTGTAGTACGGGAATACCCATAATTTTCGCCTGAACGGTCACCTTATCTCCATTCTTCACTTCTGTGAGGCTGCGAAGTCGGTAATCTTCATATCGATAAGGATAATATTCAATTAATTCATTTACCGTAGAGATACCAAAGGCGTGAAGCTCCCCTGCTTTGGGAGCACTCACGCCGCTGACATGTCTTACCGGGATTTCATTCAAATCCATACTAACCCCTCATTTCTAGAAGTCCGACATTCAGACTTTTAGGCCGGCCACACAAATGTAGCAACCGTTCCCGGTCCTACATGGGTACCAACAACAGCACCGATGCTGGTACGAACCACCTCATGCAAGGTGAAATGCTGGGACAGCAATTGTATAATTTCTTCCGCGCCTTCCGGATTAACAGCATCACACACAGCTACATTAATATCCTTATGATCACCGAAGTCATTCTTGAACAATTCGATAACACGAGACACTGCTTTTTTTCGACCTCTCATTTTATCAACCGGATATATAACGCCTTCCTCATCGACTGATAAAATTGGCTTAATGTTAAGCAAAGTCCCAATAATAGCCGCCGCATTCCGGATTCTTCCACCCTTTTGTAAATACTCTAACGTATCAACAAGGAAGTATAATCTACGACTTTGGCCTACACGCTCAACTTCGTTACGAATTTCTTCAGCGGAAGCCCCATCTCTTGCTAGTCTTGCAGCAAGAACAACCTGCAGTCCAAAACCATATGTGGCGCATAAAGAGTCAATAACCGTAATATCAACGTCTACTCCAAGATCTTCCTCAAGCATCGTCTTGGCGAGAAGTGCTGATTGATAGGTACCACTCATACCAGAAGAAATATGAATGGAGATAATCGGTGAGCCCGGGTATTTCTGCATCAAATCACGGTATATATCTACATATTGAGAAGGGGATGTCTGCGAAGTCGTCGGTAAGTCCCGTGACTTCGTCAACTTATCGTAAAACTCCTCTACAGTAATATCGACACCTTCAACATAAGATTGATCGCCAAAGCTCAACCGCATCGGCACAATATGAATCCCATATTCCTTAACCATTTCCTGAGGTACATCTGCCGTGCTATCAGCTACGATAACAGCCTGAGTCATAGATAACCCGTCCTTTCATTCAATTATCTTGTTCCAAGGACGCTAAGATACTTAAGATTCAACAGAGAACAGATAATAATAAATTGGCTGTCCACCCTCATGAACTTCTACCTCAACATCAGGATAAGCCTCTTGAATCCAAGCTACGAGAAATTCAGTCACTTCTTTGGAAGCTTCTTCACCAACCAAAATAGTAACGATTTCATCTCCACCAGACAGCATCTTCGAGAGGAGTCCCTGACTTGTTTCGATCAACCCTTCTTCGGTAGATACGATTTTGGAGTCTGCAATTCCAATGTAATGACCTTCTGTAATTTTTAGATCGTCAAATACTGTATCTCGAACGGCATAAGTGACTTGTCCGGTTTTGACATGCTGAACAGCATTCACCATATTGTCTGCATTTACTTCTACACTCTCCTCTTCCTGGAAAGCAAATGCTGCCGAGATACCTTGAGGAATACTCTTGCTCGGAATAACGGTTATGCTGCGTTCACTTTCAAGAAGGTCACGTGCTTGCTGTGCAGCAAGTATGATATTAGAGTTATTTGGCAATATGAAAATGTGCTGAGCTGAAATAGAATGTATTGCTTTAACAAAATCCTCTGTGCTTGGATTCATTGTCTGTCCACCGGGGAGAACGACATCTACCCCAAGGCTTGTAAAGATTTCAGAAATACCTTGGCCAGAAGCTACAGCGATAAATCCATAAGGCGCAAGCTCATCTGCCGGCAGCAACGCTGATTCAACAGGACGGGCCTGCTCTGCCGGGATTTCAGCGAACAATTCCGGCATTGGAGCTGCATCCATTCCAGCGGTAAGCAAATCACGATGCTGTTCCCGCATATTCAGAATATGAATTTGTGTAATTTCCCCGTAGCGGAGAGCAAGATTCAGCACCTCGCCTGGAGCTTTGGAATGCACATGTACTTTAATGATTTCGTCATCAGCAATAACGATAATGGAATCCCCATTTTGTGATAGCGCTTTCCTGAAGTGATCCTCGTCAAAATGGACATTTTGCACATCGCCCAGTTTCCGGTTGATAAAAAACTCCATATCATATAAAAATTCAATATCTTCCGTATCAAGCTTGGCCTGCGCGGAAGCTTCAATATGTCCTGTAAAATGACCTGCTCCATAAGAAGTGTGCTGATTTACGACATTTGGTGCGCTGGATGGTGCTTGTTCTGATACACTTGGCAGCACCTTACCGGTCAATTGCTCTAAAAATCCTTCATATATATAGACCAGACCCTGTCCACCGGAATCAACAACACCTACCTGCTTAAGCACAGGTAACAAATCAGGAGTGCTTGCAAGAGCTTCTTTGGCCTTTGCCAGCACCTCAGTCATCAGCTCAACAATATCCGTTGTACGTCTAGCATAGTACACAGCATGCTTTGCAGATTCTTTAGCTACAGTAAGTATTGTCCCCTCTACAGGCTTAACTACTGCTTTATATGCAGTGTCTACACCACTTTGCAGAGCAGCCGCAAATTGAACCGTATTCAATTCATCATATGAAGCTGCATAGCGGCCAAATCCTCGGAATAATTGGGACAAAATAACACCGGAGTTTCCTCGAGCACCCATAAGCAGGCCTTTCGATAAAATCCCTGCCCGGTTACCAAGTCCTCCTGCTCCATTGTTCTTAAGCTCTGTTACACCTGCTGTCATCGTCAAATTCATATTTGTTCCAGTGTCCCCGTCGGGAACCGGGAACACATTCAGAGAATTGACGTGTTCGGCTTGCTCTGATAAACGCTGCGCCCCAGCAAGAACCATAGCGGTAAAATCTGTTCCATTTAAAGAACGCTTACTCAATGAAAATTCCCCTTCCTAGCTAGATACACGTACGCCCTGAACAACGATGTTGACCTCGGAAACCTCGAGCCCAACTACGTCACTTAATACGTACTTCACTTTTTGTTGTATATTGTGAGCGACCTCTGAAATTTTCGTACCATAACTGACTATAATATAAAGATAAACGGCCAATCGGTTATTATCCAGGTTCACTTCCACACCCCGGGTTAGATTCTCTCTCCCGAGCAATTCGGCGATACCGTCTTTAAATTGCTTTCGGCTTGCCATTCCTACCAGTCCATAACATTCCATGGCAGCCGATCCGGCGATCATCGCAATAGTCTCATTCGATATATTAATCTGCCCATACTCAGTACTTAATTGTATAGCCACGCCTGCACTCACTCCCCCCCTGAAATTATTATGGACTAATCAATATTGTACTATAAGAACAACGATAAATAAATAAAAGAAGATTACTGATATTGAAATAAAGTTTCTCGATCTGTTGACGCCGCTTTTTTCACTATGATATTATATTTAAGTATTGTTTTATTGGGTTCCCCTTGCCTTTCGGGCACTAACAATGGAAACCGACCGACATAAGTCGGATTGAGCAATAACTGTGAACTTGATCATGAATGGTTATTTCAGGAACAGGTGCATTGGAACAGGAGGTGTAATGAATGTCTCGCAAATGTTATGTGACAGGCAAAAAGCCAAGCAGCGGTAACCATGTATCTCACGCAAACAATCGCAACCGACGCAGTTGGGGCGTAAACGTACAAAAAGTTCGGATCTTGGTAGACGGCAAACCAAAACGCGTATACGTCAGCACACGGGCTTTGAAATCCGGTAAATTGACCCGCGTGTAATTGGTCGGAATCAGCATATAGACAAAAAGCACCTTTTCTTAAAAAGAGGTGCTTTTTTGATGCCTGTCACCCCTGCAGATCTCGAAGTCCCGGCAATCATTTACTCCGCTCTTTTAATTTTTGTGAAAAGTGTTGAGAACAGCCTTCACGAATCCTCCCAGAAACTTAGGAAGCTTGAATGTGTAAAATTTCATCGTTCACCCTCCCCATCATTCTCATGCTTCACCCATAGTCTATGTTCCGAGCCTTTTACTCGTGTATTCTCACCGCAAAAAAAAGGCTACATGAGAACCCTGCTCATGTAACCCATTGTATGCAACATAATGAATCCCTATTCCAATCTCACGCTATCACGAATATCGGCAATAGCTTGTTTTCGGTCAGCTTGACCAAATACCGCGTTCCCGGCAACCAGCACATCAGCTCCCGCTTCGACAACAAGTGGTGCAGTAGCTGCCGTAATTCCTCCATCCACTTCAACTCTAAGCTGTTCCAGACCAAGTTCCTGCTTCCATTGTTTCAATTCACGCAATTTGCGAAGTGTAGCGGGAATAAAAGCTTGACCACCAAATCCCGGGTTCACCGTCATAATCAAAACCAGATCCACATCTACCACTATTTCGCGAACAACTGATAATGGTGTCGCTGGATTTATAGCAACTCCCGCCTTTACACCATGCTCTTTAATCAGATGAATCACGCGATGCAGATGAACACAAGCTTCTGCATGTACTGTAATGACATGAGCACCTGCTTTCGCAAATGCAGGAACATACTGTTCAGGATTTTCCATCATCAAATGAACATCCAGCGGAAGCTTCGTATGCGGAGCGATTGCTCCCATAACAAGCGGGCCAAATGTTAAATTCGGAACAAAATGTCCATCCATGACATCAACATGTATCCAATCGGCTCCGCCGCGCTCCACCTCAGCGACCTCCTCGCCCAGCTTGGCGAAATCCGCAGATAAAATAGACGGTGCAATATAGATGCTATTCATGAAGTCAATACCTCCGTTTCTTCTCCTTCATATCCTCGTGAAATTGAACATAGTGTTCATATCGGCTTGACGTTATTGCTCCTTCATCTACCGCTTGTCTGACTTTACAGCCTGGTTCGTGTAAATGACTGCATCCTCGGAACTTGCATCCCTCGGCAAAATTCTGAAACTCTCTAAAGCAAAGTGACAGCTCCTCTACGCCCAGCTCCAGAAAATCAAGCTGACTGAATCCCGGTGTATCGGCAACATATCCTCCATTTTCCAGTTCAATCAATTCAACATGACGAGTAGTATGACGACCACGGCCAAGTCTCATACTGATCTCGCTAGTCTCAAGTGATAAGCCAGGCAGCATCGCATTCAACAGGGATGATTTTCCAACTCCGGACTGACCGGAGAACACGCTGATCTCTCCTGCAAGACAAGCTTTAACTTCCTCTGTCCCCATACCAGTCAACGAGCTTGTTATAATGACTTTATAACCGATTTTTCCATACATCTCACTAACCAGTTTCGTCATTTCGCCCTCCTGCTCCCTCTCTGCCTCATCCAACAAATCTTCCTTTGTCAGACAAATGAGACACTCAAGTCCGGCATGCTCTATATGAACAAGAAACTTGTCCAGCAGCTGGAGGTTCAAATCCGGTTCCCTAACAGAAAAAAGAAGTACAGCGAGCTTGGCGTTTGCAATCGGTGGACGAATAAGCTCAGAAGTCCGCGGTAAAATCTCATCCACCGTGCCTTCGCCATTTGTAGTTGGTGTGTAAACTACACGATCTCCAACAAGCGGCGTAATTCCTTTTTTCTTGAATATGCCCCGTCCGCGGCATTGGATAGTGCCATCCAATGCCGTGTCATCAGGCTTTACGTAATAGTATCCGCTTAATGCCTTAACAATCAAACCTTGAGGCATACAATGCGTTCCTCACTTTCATATCCGACTGCCTATTTATTATTTTTTTCTGATTTTTTAGCAGCCTTTTCCTTTTCTTTTTTTGCTTTGCTGTTGCCTGCGTTTGCTATAGCCTTCGCAGAAGAATCAGCTGAAGATGCATGGACATTGCCGCTTGTACCCGAGTTAATTGATCCTGTATCAGGAATAGTCTCCTCGGTATTTATATCCGTATTCTCTTCGACTACTTGGTCGGGAAGCGGAACAATAGGTACGGTCCCCTGTTTGGCATCGATATAAGAAACAGGATACGTCTCTAGGAACGCTCCATCACGATGCACTGAAACTGCACCATTTTTGTTAGGAGCCAAAATCAGGGTAACCGATATATATTGCGCCTTACCAACGGTTTTAGTCCCCCATTTCCGACCTTGTCCACGTGCATCCTCATACACGATTTCAATCTTGCTCTTTCCCCCTTCAACTGCAGGGGCTACGGGTACATCATAAGTATATTCGATTGCTTCAGGTGGGTAACCTGAGCTGACAAATATCGTCACATCAGAGCCTGGAGATATGTCCTCATTTGCAGCATAAGGCCACTGTTTTATTACCAAACCAGCCTCTACTTCAAAGCTCGATTCACTCTTGATTCCGTCGCTTGCTAACTTCAGATTTTTCTCCTTAATTAAGGCTTCAGCTTCTGCCTGAGTTTTTCCTACCAAATTTGGCATCTTTACATTTTCCGGTCCCTTACTCACCTTCAGCACAATGTCATCGGCAGCGGGATCAAATTCCGAATTGGCATCAGGACTCTGACCTATAACTTTACCAGGTTCCTTATCACCACTGAATTCTTCAATTTTCCTAATCCGTGTGTCATCCACACCTAAAGGTTTCAATTGTTCAACTGCCTGAGCATAGGTTAAATCGGTCAACGGTGGCATCTTTAAAGGCGGTTTGGCCTCACTGACAGTCAAGTCAATAGAAGAGCCTTCCTTAACCGTAGTACCTTCACTTTTGCTCTGCTCGTATACGATTCCTTCATTAATGCCTTCTTTGTATAGGCGTTTGACGGTACCTACTTCAAGCTTCATCTCTGTAAGTTTGGCTGTTGCATCTGCCTCATTCAGATTGAGTACGTTTGGAACCGTAACCTCAGGAACAGTGACCATTTTATTGACGTACCAAGCAACTCCAAGCATCGCAAGCAACAAAACAACAGTGAGGCTAATCCAAAGAACAGCATTATTAGATGATTTCTTTTTCTTTTGCTCACTACGCTCTTCATTAGCCTGATTATCGCGCGACAGCTTTGATCCACCGCCGCTCTGAGCTTTGTTCATAGGTTTGATCGCTGGTACAATACGCGTGCTATCTTCATCATCATCTTCGATAAATGACAATTTCGATTCCAACCGTCTTTCCGGCAGCAAACATGTCTCCAAATCTCTCAGCATCTCGTTCGCAGATTGATAGCGTTCATTCGGATTTTTACGCATGGATTTCAGAATGATGTTCTCCACACTTTGCGGGATCATCGGATTTACCTTGCGAGGTTCATCAAATTCTTCCTGCAAATGCTTCAGTGCAACGCTGATTGGACTTTCTCCAAGAAAAGGCAATCGTCCAGTCAACATTTGATACAACACAATTCCTAAGGAATACAAGTCAGATTTTTCACCAGTTGTTACACCCTTAGCATGCTCCGGAGAAAAATAATGAACCGATCCTACAACTGAACCTGTTTGTGTTATCGTTGTTGAGGTTACAGCACGAGCGATCCCAAAATCCGTTACCTTTACGCGTCCATTTCGTCCGATTAGGATGTTATGCGGTTTGATATCACGGTGTATGATTTGATTATGATGGGCGTGATCCAGAGCGTCCGCGATTTGCGATGCTATTCGAATGGATTCTTCCACCTGCAAAGGGGCACGCTCTTTAATAATTTCGTTCAGGTTTTGGCCCTCTACATACTCCATTACAATGTAATGGACCTCATCCTCCTGGCCTACATCATATACACTTACGACATTAGGATGCGATAATGAGGCAGCGGATTGTGCTTCTCTGCGAAAACGACGAATAAACTCCTCATCATTCACAAATTGTTGACGCAGCACCTTGATAGCTACATAACGATTCAGCAAAATGTCCTGCGCTTTATAAACAAGCGCCATCCCGCCTCCGCCGATACGCTCAATAATTTGATAACGACCGCCAAGCTCATGTCCGATCATGAATTCCACTCCTTTGCGCTTAACCCGGCTTCTTCGCAATCCTCCAGAAGTACGACACTGATATTGTCGTCTCCACCTGCATTCAAGGCGTACTGAAGCATACGGTCGGCACGGTCATTCAAAGTAAGTGCGTCCGATCCAAGCATGTGGGTCATTTGTTCCAATGTTACATAATTACTAAGTCCATCACTGCACAGCAGCAAAATATCTCCAACCTCCAAAGTGACAGGATACATATCAACAACCACTTCAGGATCTGTGCCAAGTGCACGTGTTACTACGTTTCGATGCGGATGTACATGCGCTTCCTGCTGACTAATTTGTTTGTTTTTTAATAGCTCATTAACCAGGGAATGGTCATCGGTCAATTGAGCCATCGTTCCTTGGGAGAACTTGTACACACGGCTGTCACCGATGTGCCCGATCATTCCTTCTCGTTCGCCAATCAGCACGGCAACTACCGTTGTACCCATGCTGCGGTATTCTTCATGTTCCGAGGCTTCCTTAAACACAATTTTATTGGATCGAAGTATGGCTTCTCTCAACTTCTCGCCACATTCACTTGCTGACAGACCCGCTGGAAGCGAAGATAACTGTTCTACAAGCGTCTCCACAGTTAAACGGCTAGCAGTATCTCCGGCTTGATGGCCACCCATCCCGTCGGCAACAATAGCTAGCGTATAACCATTTTCCAGCTTACCAACCCAAGTACTGTCTTCATTTACCGTGCGAACACGTCCCACATCACTGATACTAACCGTTTTAATCAAACTTTATCACCTCGCTTGAGACTCCATGTGTTTCGCTCGCAACTGTCCGCAGGCTGCCGCAATATCATGTCCTTGCTCTCGACGGATCGTTACGTTGATACCCTTGTCAGCCAAAATGCGTTGAAACTGGAAAATGTCATTACGGGAAGTTCTAACGTACTTGCGCTCTGGTACGTGATTTACCGGAATCAGGTTAACATGGCACAACATGTCCTTCAGCACTTCAGCCAATTCCTCAGCATGTTCCGGTTGATCGTTGACCCCGCCAATCAAGGCGTATTCAAAAGTAATTCTTCGGCCGGTTTTAGCGATGTAATAACGAAGAGCCTCCATCACATCAGCAAACGGAAAACGGCGGTTTACCGGCATAAGCTTTGAACGAAGCGCATCGTTAGGAGCATGAATGGAAATCGCCAGATTGATCTGTGTATTTTCATCTGCAAATTTATAAATGTTCGGCACAATTCCACTCGTTGATACAGTAATATGCCGTTGTCCAATGTTCAAGCCCTTTTCATGGATCATAATTCGCAAAAATTTCATCGTTTCTTCATAGTTTTCGAAGGGTTCCCCTGTACCCATGATGACAATACTGCTGACACGCTCATCACGAGTATCCAAAATTTTCTGAGCCTGTACAACTTGAGCCACAATTTCACCCGCCGTCAGATCCCGTTTCAGGCCTCCAAGCGTTGACGCACAGAACGTACAGCCCACTCTACAACCTACCTGAGTTGTAACGCAAATGCTGTTGCCGTAGTTATGCTTCATGATAACTGTTTCAATTGCGTGGTCATCATGCAGGCCGAACAGAAATTTAACTGTTCCATCCTTCGATTCAAACTTGGTAATTTCTTTTAACGTTACAAAAGCAAATTGCTCATCCAGCTTCTCACGCATCGTCTTGGACAAATTGGTCATCTCGTCAAACGAATTAACTCGTTTTACATATAACCAATCAAAAATCTGTCCACCCCGAAATGCAGGCTCACCTTGCTCCACTGCCCATTGCTGCAACTCTTCCAATGTATAATCGTATATAAAGGGTTTCATACTCACGCACCTATTCTGAAAATTTATCAACATGTTGTCCTCACTCATTCTTCCTATTTTAGCATAAATCACGATTACACTAAAGTATAAGGGTTAGTGAGTTACCATAGACTTAAAATCATCCCGACTTGAAGTGTTTGCATCATAGAATACAACATCTCCATCCATCAGTTGATAGCTGATTCCATTAGGCCCCTTCACGTTGCGAAAAAAGCCTTCCATTTGTACCCACTGATTCATAAGCGGCGCATGAATGTACTGAAGATATGGTTTATCGACCACACCATTCCGAACAGTCTGAATGTTAAAATTCACGACAATATAACCATTCTTCAGGAAAATAGGGGATCGATCAGTAAGCCCACCATGAGTTCGTCCATATTCCGCCACATTCGTCCCCGATTTCACGGCATATAGATCTGACGGTAGACTGTATTCTCCGTACCACTTCTGTACAGAAGCGTTAACTCTGGATTGATCTACACCGGACGGAATTTCGGTTTTTGGTCCTATCAAGGTTCGTACCTGCTCAGTTAATGTAAGTAGACTCAAGCTTCCAACCGGAGTCTTTTGCTTCGCTGTATAAGAAATATATCGCTGCACAAATTGGCTTCTCCCGATACCGGCCACCTGACTAAATGTATAGTCATAATCGTATTTGTATAGCGCAGTATCCGTCATTTCCTCTACCGGAACATTTCTAAGCCGATCATTTAGAATTACATAACGGGATATCTTGTCACGAGAAGACCCGACTTGAACATAACTGCTATTGCTAGAATGGTAATATAGATCAATCGGTATTCTTTCGCCCCCTTGCGAGCTTTGAAAATAAAACGTTGGCGAAATAAGTATCTGATCCCTAACCCCAAACATATTCCCCTTGCTTTTTAGATCAAATTTAAAGTGGTATCCCGTTTTTACCACAGCATTCTTATACAATGGATGGCTTCCTGGTCTAATTGGCAGCGTATATCTGGAAGAATTCCCTCTAGCCACCCCATCGATGCCATTAAGCCCTACCCAGTAGGACACGCCTGTAGGGAGTGAACTTCCCTGCTTGCTTCTGAACACCGTCTCCCAATTGTAATCTGCAATATCGGTAATCCGAAAATCATAAACTCGCCCGATAGCATCTACAGCTACAATGTCGTAAGCAATATGATTACTTAAACTAAGATTTGCGTTAGTCTGCTGAGCGGCACCAGCTGGTGCATTATGTGCAATAGTGCGAAACTCAACATCATAGAAGCCCTCATCTACCCACACCGGCAGAAAAAAACTGAATGACTCTTTAGACTTGTCAACTTCAATCCAGGTATTTTTTGGATAAAAATACGCCTTCGTCCCATCATATACGTCGAACGGAAAGCGCACCTGCTTGCTGCCTATGTATTTATAGTAATTACGATTCCCGTATCCTAAATAATTCGTGTGCTGACCGCTGTTGGGTAATTTTACCGTGAAAGGTCGATCTAAAATAATGGCTGATCGTCCTGCAGCTGGTGTCGTCTTCTGATTATGTGCTTTATCATCAGATACGTCTGGATAAATCACGACTGGTGTATGAACGGTAACCGGATTAATCCAATAAATCGGATAGTCTTTTGTCGCTGAACCGTTAACCTGTCCGTAAAAGATAGTACCTGTGCTTGGTTGATTCGCTCTATTCGTCTTCGACATTGGAACCGTATTATTAGGACTATAAAGGACGTTATCTTGAGTCAAAGGAGCCGTTGGAATTGGTGAAGGTGCGGGTCCAGCTCCAGTTGTTGATGATCCATTCATAAGCGCCTGATTTTTAAAAGTAAATGTATCATTATTAACAGTTACGCTTACAGCCCGTTCGGCAGCTGCCTCCGGATCTCCATCATGTGGAACTGAAACATTTGGAACATCTGACGGCTCATAACCACTGGTTTGTTCTACAACGTAGGAAGGTGGGCTATAGCCACTAGGTTGTATTCGAATGCCACCACCATCAAAAGCATAATTCCATAAAGCAGATTCATTGATTTTGTAGACTTCCACCTCTTTAACCGTCCAGAATGAATAATCTTTATCAACCTGAACTTGAACCGTAGATGGTTCCCCTGCTTCCTCTTCTGGCGGTGGTGGAGGGGGCAGAATGGTTACATTTACGGAAAAGGTGCAGGAGCCTGTCATTTCTTGATAATCATACTTATGCAAATATTCCTTAGACCACACATTTCCGTATAGACTTTCCGTTGTCGGTATTCCATCGGACACATTAAAGCGCTCGCTGCCGCGACTATCCGCTCTAATAACTGCACTCACATTCGGATTAAGATCTTCACCGTTCATAGTTTGGCCTGCTGATGGATCAGTACATTGAACCCCTGGATCTGGCTCTTTACATCCCGGGCTATCTGGATTTTCGATGCAAGGGTCTGTCCCAACAGGATCATAGTAAAAATAGACATAATAGTATGAATAAGACCCATCATAGTAAAATTTCCCCGGTCCTTCCCCAACCAGTATGGCTCCCCCTGACGGTGCTTCCCTCGTACTCTTCTTATAACCTTTATACGTATATTTTGCTGTACCAGTGGGATTTTTGTATTCGTAATCCTTATTCTTAATAAGTGTTTCTTTGTAGTCCCTGAAACCATCTACTCCATTAAGAGATACACCGCTAGTAGTAAAATGTTTGATAATGGCTTGTCCTTCCAGTGGTTCTAGTTCGGCTTTAAAGAGGATGGGGAAGTAGTAACGAGAACCCAATACATTGTCCGCCAACCCTGTTGTATCTAATGGTTCTGGTGTTTGTCCTTCGGTTAGTGTGAATGTTTCATTAATAATAATCGAAGCTTTGTCTGTTCCTATCCCGATTTGGTCATTTTTAATCGCAACGGAATGCACATAGGCAAAGGTTTTCTCTAGTTCTTCCCACTTCAATCCGTATCTTGCATAGGAGAACATTTTTTCTGTCCATTCTTGATTTTCACCGTCTACCCTTAACTCATTAAATGGCATCGCTGTAATGCTTTTTATTTTTCTTCCTGGGTACTTCATCTGATATTCCCAATCATAGTGCGCTTCATCCATTGTTGATCCTGGTTTAAGCACCCCTCCGATATATGGGTCTTCAATGTATTCCCCTGTTGAATTCGTCCAAATATCAGCATAGCCCATTCCCACGGAATAATAAACATTTTCATTTTGCTCACTTTTAGTCCATAGTAAGACAACCGGCCCTTTTACTCCTGCAGCTGCTTGCAGCTCAATTCCTTGAAACAAGAATGAAATCATACATAGAACAGGTAGTAGTACTAAAAGGATTTTTTTTAACACGAAGTATCTCCTTTCCCGCCAAATTGAGAATTAAATCACCCTATTTGAATGGGTTCAAGATCATTCTGGCGCTGTCATCACCAAAGGAACCTGTTAAAAAGAAATAATCAAAACTTTTGGTGGTGAATTTCTTCCAATTTTCATCTTTATATATAGCTTTATCTCTTGCATCCTTAATAACAATTTGAATGATAAAGGTTCCATCCGATTGCTCAACAATATGACCGGATCTTGGTCGAATATCCCCATCTCCAATTAATAAGTACATAGTCAATCTTTTAGGTCCTTTGAATCTTATGTACATGATTTCTTCTATTCCTTCGCGCACCAGCCACATATCTAAAAGCGTTTTGTCTCCAATAACGACTGGCATATCTTCATAAGATACCATCCTTGCTTTAGTTCTTTTTTTCTCTTCCCCATAAGGTGCAATAAAATTATCCTTTCCTTCAAAATACTCCTCATAAGGTGTCAAATCCTGAAGTTCCGTAACCTCCTCAATATCCGGAACCTCTTGACTCCCGATCCAAACCCAATTCCCCACTTGATCCCAGGTCACCTTCTCACCCAGATTCTCACTCACAAAACGAAGTGGTACATAAGTCCGTCCATTAATCGCTTTCGCAACGGTATCCATCGTCACTGACTTACCATCAACGATAGCAACCTTACTCCCCAAGGTGAGTTTAATAGACTTTCTATTTTTCTCATACGTTACTGTCTGAGCGTCAAAACCAATCTTCGCACCCAAAGCCTCACCAATACCCCGAAGCGGGACTTGAACCCGTTTGTCTTCAACAAACGGATCTCCGCCATCAAATTTCACTTTACGAGCGTCAACAAGTACAGCCAGTTTTTTGCTGCCAGCGACTGGTTTAATTTCGGCTGCGTTAATAGACGACCCTCCTACACCAAGTACACCTAATCCCAAAGCACCAGTCAAAAAAGCTGTCATCAACTTTTTCACAAGACTACCTCCTACACATTATTTTCTCAAACCAAGGAATTTCCCCCACAGAAAGAGGTACTGTTCCCCTACACCCCTATTCCTTTCTATCAAATGGATCTGATTACCTCCTTTAAAATTACTAATTTGATAAAATTAGGAAATTTGACAAATAAAAAGCACACCCTTATCTATCGACTCGCGATAATAAAGGTGTGCTTCACCATTTCCAGTATATACCATTAACATCCTGTTAGTAAATGTTATCTTTACATTACTATTTTGTACGCTTGACCAGTCGAGCAATATAGAAACCATCGGAATGATAATCCTGCGGCAAAATTTGAAGACCGATCGGTTCTCTGGTTGCAGCTTCGCTCAACTCTGTCCAGCTATCGGGCATCTCAGGAGATACTTCAAATTCAGGATGACGTTCAAGAAATTGCTCCACCATCTCCGTGTTCTCGCTTTTTTCAATCGTACAAGTGCTATATACGAGCATGCCACCTGGCTTAAGCAAACCACAGACTGCGTCCAGGAGCTCACTTTGAATTGCTGAGATCTCCTCGATATCACTAGGTGACTTGGTCCATTTCAGGTCAGGCTTTCTACGAATAACGCCAAGGCCTGAGCATGGAGCATCCAGTAATATTCGTTCAAAAGATTCTGGCGGATATTGCTCGGCCAACTTCACTGCATCACCAGACAAAGTGCGGACATTGTTAAGACCCAGCCGCTTAGCTTGATCCTCAATCAGCTTCGCCTTATGGGGATGAATATCGTTGGCAATGACAGTTCCGCTGCCAGCAAGCTTTTCAGCAATATGACAAGTCTTCCCGCCCGGAGCAGCGCAGCAATCCAGCACAGACATTCCAGTCTGTGGATCAACCGCTTCACCTACCAGCATAGAGCTTTCATCCTGAATGGATAATAACCCTTCTTTATACCAAGAGGTTAACGCCATATTGCCACCGCTCATGACAATAATACCATCTTCTGAGACAAAGGATGGAATTGCTTCAATTCCTTGTTCTTTCATGGATTCAATGAGCTTGTCCCTGCTGACTTGAGAAGTATTCACTCTGACGCTTACCGATGGAGGTTCATTGTTCGCCTTGCAAATCTCCTCGGCGGTGTCCTCGCCGAACTGCTGTACCCATTTGGCTACAAGCCATTCCGGATGAGAATGCTCTAATGCAATCCTGGTGATCGAAGTAAGCTCCTTCGGTATTTGCAGTTCTTCCTTCCTCCGAAGTACATTGCGCAGCACCCCGTTTACCATGCCGGATATCCCCTGATGCCCACGCTTCTTTGCGATGTTAACAGCTTCGTTCACAGCCGCATGTGGCGGGATACGATCCAGATAATACAGCTGGTAAAAACTGAGTCTGAGCAAATTGCGGACCCATGGCTGAAGCTTGGCCATTCCTTTGGCAACGAACTGTTCCAGAAAATAATCGATCGTGTTCTGCCGAGAAATCGTACCATACACCAATTCCGTAGCTAGCCCAGCATCTGCAGGTGTCAAACCAGACTTTTGCAGGGCACCGTTAAGCAGCAAATTGCTGTATGCTCCTTCCTGCTCAACTGCTGTCAGGACCTGAAGCGCAGTATCACGTGCAGAAGCGGGTGCTTTCTTTTTTCCAGCTCCGTGTCCCGATGGTCCTTTATTTGATGCACCCCTGCGATCACTCATGACAGAACCGTACCTTTCTTCATAAGGCCCCCGCGAATAAATTCAGATGTTTCCATCGTTTTTTTGCCTGCTG
Organism: Fontibacillus panacisegetis; assembly: GCF_900102215.1. Lineage (GTDB taxonomy): Bacteria > Bacillota > Bacilli > Paenibacillales > Paenibacillaceae > Fontibacillus > Fontibacillus panacisegetis. The sequence continues at coordinate 133,631 of NZ_FNBG01000005.1, read as the reverse complement.
GCTGTACCCGAGTAAGGAGAACAGATCCATCTCCAGTTTTAACCTCAATTCCATCCCCCGACAAATGAAGCACTGTACCAGGAACTTCTCCTGAAGAACTGCCAACTCCTGCTTGAGTTGGTTTGGCAATTTCCCATATTTTAAAAACTTCCTCATTCCACAACGTAAAACCGCCAGAAAACGGAACAAGCCCCCTCACTCTATTGAAAACCTCACGGGAGGAGGCACTCCAATCAATGCGTTCATCTTCACGTGATAAATTTCGAGCATACGTGGATTCCTCATCATTTTGAGGAATGCGATCAGCCGTACCATCCAACACACGCGGAAGCTGCTCGATGAGCAGCTTGGCCCCGGCGATACTCAATTTTTCAAAAATCGTGCCCGAAGTATCCTTATCTTCAATCGGTACAACAGATTTCGCAATCATATCTCCCGTGTCCAAACCTTCTGCCATATACATCAACGTAATGCCCGTTTCCTTCTCTCCATTGATGATGGAGCGTTGAATAGGAGCGCCACCTCTATATTTAGGAAGCAAAGAACCATGCACGTTCAGACATCCGTACTGCGGCATTTCAAGCACCGCCGCCGGTAAAATTTGACCATACGCAGCGGTAACAATTAGGTCCGGAGACAATGCAGCAAGCTCTTCCACAGCTTCCGGGGAGCGCATACGCTGCGGCTGCAAAACAGGTAAACCATATTTTAATGCCGCTTCTTTAACCGGAGTTGGAGTAAGTATTTTTTTCCGTCCTTGCGGACGATCCGGTTGGGTCACTACCCCAACCACGTTATACCCTTCCTTGATCAGGGATTCCAGGGAAGGGACTGCAAAATCCGGGGTTCCCATAAATACGATGTTCACTTGAAACATCACTCCTTCTCTTCACCTTCGGAGGTAATTTGATACACTCTTTCAGCTACATCCGTGTACAAAACACCATTTAAATGATCGATTTCATGCTGGAACGCTCTTGCAAGCAGATCAGAACCAGTATAGGTCACTTCGTTACCATTGCGGTCAAGACCTTTTACGGTCACAGTCAGAGCACGGCGTACATCACCACGGTACCCGGGAATACTGAGACATCCTTCAGGACCAAACTGCTCTCCTTCGCTTGACACAATTTCCGGATTAATCAGTTCAATCAAGCCATTATCATCGCCCACATCAACTACAATCAGACGTTTCAAAATGCCTACTTGAGGAGCGGCCAGGCCAACACCTTCAGCATCGTACATTGTATCCGCCATATCCGTCAGCAGCTTCTGCACGTTCGGAGTAATTTTTTTAACTTCCTTGGCCATCTGATGCAATACCTCGTCAGGTTCATTTACTATGATACGAATTGCCATTCAAAGCACCATCCCATCCACTAGGTTTGTTCAAAAACTAATTTTTGAACTATATATACATTTTTAATATCCTTTTGAATTATATGTTACATCAACATTTGTGGGTCCACATCGATACTAATCTGTAAAGAAGAATCACGCAAGTTATGATGCGTAGTCAGTGCTATTTCCCTAACGAGACCTACAACATCCATTGAACCGCGGTACTTCACCATACATTGAAATCTATATCTATTCTTGATCCGCGGAATTGGAGAGGCAACCGGCCCCATAATATCAAGTGCTTCGGAAGAAAAACGATCCAGATTGCCATACCATCCCAACCGCTGGGCTTTGAGCCTTATATCTCCGGCAAAATTTTCAGCCATACGTAGTAACAGGGGCAGCTTTTCATGCGACAGCGTAACAAGAATCAGCTTGCTATAAGGCGGATAATGCAATCCCTTCCTGTATTTAAGCTCCTCGCGAACAAATGAATCATAGTCATGACCACTGGCATGAACAACCGAATAATGCTCCGGCATATATGTCTGTATGAACACTTCACCTGGCAATTGATGCCGTCCAGCTCGGCCTGCTACTTGCGTCAATAATTGAAATGTTTTCTCAGCGGCGCGGAAATCCGGCAAATTAAGCGCCGTGTCCGCAGCGATCACACCAACCAAAGTCACATCTGGAAAATCAAGTCCTTTAGCAACCATTTGCGTTCCGAGCAGAACATCGCCTTTTTTCTCTCGGAAAGCTTTTAACAGCTTCTCATGTGCTCCCTTTTCACTTGTCGTATCCACATCCATGCGAACGACCCGAATACCAGGAAACAGCTTGGCTAGCTCGCCTTCAACGCGCTGAGTACCTGTACCAAAATATCTGATATGCTCACTTCCGCATTCCGGACACACCGACGGAGCAGGAGTGGCATAACCGCAGTAGTGACATCGTAAATTGTTCGATTTTTGGTGATAGGTCAGCGAAATATCACAATCCGGACAACCTGCAACATACCCGCATGTTCGGCACATCACAAACGTTGAATATCCTCGCCGATTCAAGAAAAGAACAGTCTGTTCACCACGCTCCAGCCTGGAGGCAATTCCAGCATGAAGCGCCCTGCTAAACATCGAACGATTTCCGTCTCGAAGCTCCTCACGCATATCTACTATGTGTACAGCTGGCAAATGGCTTCCTGAAGGTCGCTGCTTCATCTCCAGCAGCACTGGTGCAAATTTATCATCAACCTGAGATCTTGCCGCGTAATAGCTTTCAAGCGAAGGGGTCGCTGAACCTAAAATGACGACCGCCCCATGCTGGCGCGCCCTGTGGACTGCCACATCTCTGGCGTGATACTTGGGGGTCTCTTCCTGCTTATAGGATGTCTCATGCTCCTCATCCATAACGATAAGCCCTAAATTACGGAAAGGAGCAAAAATAGCTGAGCGAGCGCCAATAGCAACCTGAACCTTGCCCTCCCGTATTTTACGCCATTCATCATAACGTTCACCATGCGACAATCGACTGTGAAGAAGGGCCACCTTGCTGCCAAAACGACCTTTAAACCGTTCTACCATTTGCGGCGTGAGCGAGATTTCTGGAACCAGCACAATAGCCTGCCGCTCCGAAGAAATACACCGTTCTATCGTTTGTAGATATACCTCAGTTTTGCCACTCCCCGTGACGCCATGCAGCAAAAAGGTTCCAAAAGTTCTGTCATCCAGTGCTGCCGAAATTCGGGAATAGACAACGTCCTGTTCAGGAGTCCGCTGAAGAGGTTCGGTCCCTTTAAACCGCCGATTCTGATAAGGATCTCGGAACACTTCTACTTCTTCAATAACCGCGTAGCCTTTTTCCTCCAGTTTTTTCACTGTACCCGCAGTAACCCGAAGAGTCGACAACACTTCTTGAAGAGATAAAGGCATTCCTACTTCTAGCAAAAATTGCAGCACTTCCTTTTGACGACGTGCCTGGGCTGTAAATGAGGATAGGGCTGCCTCCGCCTCGTTCCCGCTCACTGTTGCAGCTACAGTCTTCACCATTTTTTTACGAACCTTATCCTTGATTAACTGGACCTCGGACAAAACGCCCTGACTAATAAGCCCTTTGATGATCCCGGCTTGTCCAGGAAAACGGGTATTTAAATGATCCAATGTAACGCTGCCGCTTGCCTTAACGTAGGTGACGATTTCCTCCTCTTCACCAGTCAGCAGTGGCTGCATAACAAACAGAGAGTCCGCGCTGTCCCCATAGCTCTCTTTCTCTTGCTCTGCCACAGAAATATACCGTTCGGCTTTTCCTTTCAATGCTGCCGGAATCATCGCCTGAAGCGAGGAAATCATACTGCATGCATATTTGCGACTCATCCATTCAGCAAGCTCCACAAGATCGGGAGAAAGTGGCGGTACGAGATCAAGAAGCTCTGCAATAGGCTTAATTCGAGCTGAATCCATCTCGGAATCTTTCTTTAGCGATACTACAAAGCCCTGCACAGTACGATGTCCAAAGGGAACTCCTACCCGACTGCCCACTTCGATCCAGCCTTGCATCGATTTCGGAATTGAATAATCAAAAGGCCGGTCGGTTTCCCGACTCGGCACATCTACGATAACCTGGGCCAATCTAAAATTCATAGCTTCGCCCCCGACAACCGCTGGGCAGCAAGCTCCATAATTCGAAGTCCAACCTCGTCTTTTGATTGCAATGGCAAGGATTCAACTAGTCCGTCACCATCATAAATGCTAACAACATTCGTATCTATACCAAATCCAGCACCTGCCTTGGTTACATCATTCGCAACAAGCAGATCGCAGTTTTTCCGATGTAATTTGTCCATTGCATAATGCTCGACATTTGTCGTCTCAGCTGCAAACCCGATTAAAAATTGCGAAGTCTTTAATCGTCCAAACGTTTCAAGGATGTCGATATTTTTAACCAGCTCCAGCGTCATGGTATCGCCTGATTTTTTAATTTTCTGCTCCGATACCTCTTTTGGACGATAGTCAGCAACAGCCGCCGATTTCACCAAAATATCTGTGTCATTCCATTCAGCCGCAACTGCATCATACATCTCTTTAGCCGATTCCAGTGAAATGACTTTTACACCCGAAGGGGGGGCAAGCTTCGTATTCGCCGCAATCAGCACCACGTCAGCTCCGAGCTCACAGGCTGCCTTCGCGATCGCAAAGCCCATTTTCCCAGAAGAATCGTTAGATATGTATCTGACAGGGTCAATGCGTTCCACCGTCCCTCCAGCAGTTACAACGACCTTCTTACCTGCAAGAGGGCGAAGAGCAATTTTATTCTGACGATCAAAAAAGGAATTTACTACAGCGACAATTGTCTCCGGTTCTTCCATACGCCCTTTTCCAATGTAACCACAGGCTAGCAAGCCTTCTCCCGGCTCAACCATCAGTACCCCCCGAGAAGCAAGCTCTGCCAAATTCCGGCTCACCGCAGGATGAACGTACATATGCACATTCATTGCCGGAGCTATCATGATTGGTGCTTGTGTCGCAAGCAGCGTGGTGGAGAGCATATCATCAGCGATCCCGTTTGCCATTTTACCAATAATATTAGCTGTAGCCGGAGCTACCAATACAAGATCTGCCCAATCCGCCAGACTAATATGAGCTATTGTAGCAGGATTTTTTTCATCGAAAGTGTCCGTATATACGGGATTTTTAGATAATGCCTGTAAGGTCAGCTCAGTAATAAGTTTAGTTGCCGACTTCGTCATAATCACCCGAACCTCGGCTCCCTGCTGGACCAGCTTGCTGCATAACGAAGCCGCCTTAAAAGCAGCTATGCCTCCAGTAATACCAAGCAGAATTTTTTTGCCGGTTAACATCGGTATCCCTCACTTTCATATTTTAATTAATAGTATACAGAAAAAAATAACAACCTCGCGGTTGTCATAAAAAGATTGTTCATAAAATTGTCTAACGACCACGAGGTTTATTGGTTCCATTATTTAATTACTTCTGGTTCTTCTGGTACACCCTGCTTAATTTTTACGTAATCGCCGTAAATTTCTTCCAGGGCAATACCGACTTGCTTATGGGATTTAGGAGTTTTCAGCTCACTATTTTCCCCTTCTCTCAGTTGTCTTGCTCTACGAGAAGCTGCAACTACTAGGGAGTATTTGCTACCAACTTTACTAAGCATTTTATCAATGGACGGGTACAGCATGAGTAACACCTCTTCTTTGGACTAAATCGTCATTTATATAACACTATAGCTTCTTTCTAACCTTACAATGTTCGGCAGTAATGATGGATTGTATTCTTTGACAAGCTAAATCAATTTCGTCGTTAACTACCGCATAGTCATAATTTTCAAGCAAACTGATCTCATCGGCAGCAACAGACATTCTATGATCGATTGTAGCCTGATTCTCAGTTCCACGCCCTTGAATTCGACCTTTGAGTTCATCGAGGGAAGGCGGAAGCAGAAAAACAAAAATACCTTCCGAAAATTTCTCCTTGACCTTCAGTGCTCCCTGAACCTCAATTTCCAGAATAATATCTTTGCCGCTCTCAATGGTCTGTTCTACAAAATCACGAGGCGTTCCGTAAAAATTCCCTACATATTCAGCGTGCTCAAGCAACTGATCATTCTCTATCATCTCAAGAAACTGTTCACGGCTCTTGAAAAAATAGTTCACACCGTTCTCTTCACCGAGTCTAGGCTGACGAGTAGTAGCTGAGACAGAGTATACCAATTCTGGCAAGCGCTGTCTGAGTTGATTGCAGACCGTTCCTTTACCTACACCGGAAGGTCCTGATAAAACAATAAGTAACCCTTTAGACATAGTTCTCTCCATTTTATTCGTCGTTGTCGTCATCTTTGGTAGACAGGCGATGAGCTACCGTCTCAGGCTGTACCGCCGACAGAATAACATGATCGCTGTCAGTAATGATCACCGCACGCGTACGACGTCCATAAGTTGCATCGATTAGCATGTGACGATCTCTCGCCTCTTGAATAATTCGCTTAATTGGAGCAGATTCAGGACTCACAATAGAAATGATTCGGTTAGCTGATACAATATTACCAAAGCCGATGTTAATAAGTTTAATCCCCATATTCAGGCAGTTCCCCCTAATTTACTTGACTCACCTGTGCCAAATTGGCGTTATTCAAGATTAGCCGCTTGTTCACGAATTTTTTCAAGTTCTGCTTTCATTTCGACTACACGATTAACCAGTGCTAAATGATTGGCTTTGGATCCAATCGTATTCGTCTCCCGGTTCATTTCCTGTATCAAAAAATCTAGCTTTCGTCCGATAGGCTCAGAAGACTTCATAAGTCCACGGCACTGCTCGAAGTGACTTTTCAGCCTGATAAGCTCTTCGTCAATGTTAGAACGATCCCCGAATACGGCGACCTCCATGGCGAATCTTTGCTCGTCAAAAGCCCCCTCCAACAGTTCAGCAAGACGAATCTTCAATCGATTGCGATAGTCTTCTACAACCATCGGAGCATGCGATACTAGTTCAGTATGAATTTCTTGAAGTTTGAATAATCGCTGCTCCAAATCAGAAACAAGATGAAGTCCCTCCTGTTTCCGCATCTGTAGCAGCCCCTCAAGCGCTTCTCCTAAACCTTCGTTCAATACGCTCTCCCATTCATCACTGGTTGCATCTCCATCAGAGATTGGATCGGGAGAAATGAGAGCATCGGGGAGAGAAAGCAAATCCTTGGCACTTAATGAAGATTCAATGCCATATTTCTGACTCAATTCCCCAGCCGCATGCAAATATGCTTCAACAACAGATGAGTTTACTACAAATGGCAAGGAACTTTCGTCATCCCGCTCTTTGCTGATATATACATCAATCCGTCCCCGCTTGACATGACGCTGAACCAATCTTCGCAATCCGTCTTCATAGCATGTCCATTCTCGCGGCATCCGAATAACAATCTCGGAATATCGATGGTTGACGGACTTAATTTCAAACTGCAGGATATAACCGCCGTAACGCTTGGCGGAACTACCGTATCCAGTCATACTGTGAGACAAAGGCATCACATCCGTTATCCTATTGTAATTGATTATGAAGAGTGAGACAAGTGGGGTGCCATCGCTTTTGATCTCTCTCGCACATAATTCGTAAGAGTAACATTCATATCATAGAACATAAACGGAGTCATCAAATAAATCCCGTTAAAATGCTCCATCGCTGTATCCAGCAATTCCTTCGCGATTTCTACCCCCATATCCCGTCCTTGTTGTCCTTGCAATCCTTCCATTCGTTTGCGAACAGTTTCTGACAATTGGATTCCCGGCACTTCATTATGGAGATATTCCGCATTTTTTCCACTTGCGAGCGGCATGATGCCTATGAAAATCGGAATGTCCAGATGGGCAGTAGCCTCCTTGATCGCGACTATAAGCTCTGGATCATATACCGGCTGGGTCATAATGTAATCCGCTCCTGAAGCAATTTTCTTCTCCAGACGTTCAACCGCTTTGTTCAAATGTTTCACATTAGGATTAAACGCAGCACCAACTACAAAATTGGCTTTTTGCTTCAGTGGCTTGCCAGAGAAGGCTACCCCTTCATTCAATTGCTTGATCATTCGAATAATCTCAAAGGAGGTCAGATCGTATACTGAGCTAGCCCCAGGTAAGTCTCCGAAACGAGCAGGATCACCTGTCACGGCTAGAACATGATCTATCCCTAATGCATCAAAGCCCATCATATGAGATTGGGTGCCGATAAGGTTCCGATCCCGGCAGGCAATATGAACTAGAGGACGAAGTCCGAGCTCAGTCAATACAAGATGTCCAAGAGCCATATTGCTCATTCTGGTAACTGCGAGCGAATTATCCGCAAGTGTAAGTGCGTCTACCCCTGCAGCCTTAAGCGCCGCCGCACCTTCCATAAATTTGCTGATATCAAGATCCCGCGGTGGATCAAGTTCTACGATAATCGTATGACGTTCCTTGACAAGCTCGGTGATGCCTGAAGCAGAACTTGCACCGTTAGAGGCGTTGTTGGCTTCTTTTACAGCCATGTCGCTGTTGACTACGATTGCTTCTCTAACTTCTGGCAGCGGCTTCCCTTGTGACAAAGATTCAGCCTTATATCCTTGAAGAGCAGACGCGGTAGCCGCTATATGCTCAGGTGTCGTTCCGCAGCAGCCGCCAATCAATCGTGCCCCCAAATTAGCAAAAGACAATGCACATTCACCAAAATATTCAGGGCTCGCTCCATAAACATATTCTCCATCTACATAATCAGCCAATCCTGCATTAGGGAATACTGACAATGGAACGTTCAGAGGTCCTTTTAATCCCGACATCACACTCATAATTCCTTTGGGACCAGAATGACAGTTGAATCCGAACACATCAACGCCCTCGTCCTGCAAAATGCTGAAGGCTTCTGAAATTTTGTACCCGTCCATCGTACGTCCAACCTGATCAACAGCAAACTGGGCGATAATCGGAACCTGCGTCAGCTTCCGTGCTCGTCCGACCGCAATGCGCATTTCTGCCAAATCATAATAGGTTTCGAACAGCAGCGCATCAACACCTTCCGTCAAAAGAGCCGAGATTTGCTGTTCGAAATACGTGCCCATCTCCTGAACTGACACATTTACTCTTTTTCCTCCACGAATAGAGCCCACTGCACCGGCAACATACCCTTCCGACCCTGCAGCTTCTCTAGCAATACGTACTGCAGCGCGGTTAATTTCTTCAACCTGTGATTCAAGTCCAAACTTGGACAGCTTGTAATAGTTAGCAGAGAAGCTGTTCGTCTCCAAAAGCTGTGACCCTGCTTCTATATAACGGCGATGAACATCGGAAATAACGTCCGGTGAAATCAAATTCAGTTCTTCACAAGAAATACCTACCGGAGAACCGAGCTGGTACAAATACGTACCCATCGCTCCATCTCCAACCAGCACCTCATTCTCCCATCTTTTTCTCAAATCAGGTTTCAAACCTATACCTCCCTATCTAATAGAAGCAAAAACGGAAATTTATATTCAGGAAGAGGATCTCGATCCTCGTTAATGCATTACATACGAATCAATCTGATTTCATACTACTGTATCATAAATTCAGGCGATTGATAATAAGGGAAGTGATTAAGCTGTAATCAAAAAAAGCTATCCTAACAAACAGAAACACTGCTTGTAGGATAGCTCCATACACTAAGTTATTGATCCTCGCCAAGAACAATTAGAATATGTTTCCTTTAAACACAGCTTCAGCAGGACCCGTCATGTAGACGTGATTGTCATTTTCATCCCATTCGATATATAAGTCCCCACCCTTTAGCCCAATCCATGCTGCGCGATCTGTCAATCCATTCAGCACGGACGAAACGAGTGTGGCACAGGCTCCGGTACCGCAAGCCAGAGTGGGTCCAGCCCCGCGTTCCCAGACTCTCATCTCAACCCGATCACGACGGGTAACCGTTGCAAATTCTACATTAATTTTGCGTGGAAAATAGGGGTGAACTTCCAGCTTTGGTCCCCATGTTGCCAAATCAAAGTTTGGTGCATCCTCCACATAAATTACGCAATGCGGGTTACCCATAGATACGGCCGTAAAGCTAAAATCTTGACCGTCACTTTCAATAGGCTGAGCAAGTACAGGATTCGCAGCAATCGTAGTCGGCACTGTAAGTCCATCCAAAATAGGCTCTCCCATGTCAACACGAACTCTCTGTACAATTCCCTCTTCAATCTGCAAGGATACTTGCTGTACACCCGCCCCTAGCGTCTCAATTGTAATTTGCCCCTTGTCGATATACCCGTTGTCATAGACATATTTAGATACGCATCGGATTGCGTTACCGCATTGTTCAGCTTCCGTACCATCCGAGTTAATGATCCGCATTTTAAAGTCCGCTCGTTCCGAAGGTAAAATGAATACCAGTCCATCTCCTCCGATACCGAAGTAACGGTTGCACCATTTGATAGCTAGCTCCGATACATTATGAGGCAATTCCTGTTCTCCATAAAAGACAAGAAAATCATTTCCGAGTCCATGCATTTTTGTGAATTCCATACGATCTCCATCCCTTCAAATCAGCCGTACAGCGAGTGTTTTCAAAAGCATTTCAGCTATTCGCAGCCCGAGGAGCACAACTCGCTTCATGGAGTTTAGTCTATATTTTACGGGAGGGAAAAGGTATTGATTTTATGCACGAATATTTGTACTTTTCACCGCACTCATCGTTCTAGGGCCTGTATATTTACGGCGACGTCTGCCTGACCATACACTCCCTGCCCCAAGAAGGAATGTAGGGATACCCGCAGCTACAAGAGTAAGAGCCCACTCTCGATATCCTAATGGGATGGTCTTGAAAATCGGTTGCAGCGCTTCGATATACATTACTCCAAGAAGCAGCAGGATCGAGGACAACACAGCCACAACTAAATATTTATTCTGCAAAATATTCCGGTGAAAAATCGAACGCGAGCTGCGGCAATCAAAGACGTGAATAAGCTGTGCCATAACAAGTGTCGCAAATGCGACAGACTGTGCTTTGGCAAGCTGCCCCGCATCATTTGGCGCTACGCGAAGCGTGATCCAGAATGCACCTAGCGTACACAATCCGATGAGCAGTCCGCGGCTTAGAATCTTCCAGCCCAGCCTTCTGGCAAAGATGTTCTCGGTAGCACCTCTAGGCTTATGCTCCATCAAATCTTTTTCCGGCTGATCTACTCCTAATGCCATTGCAGGCAAACCGTCGGTCACGAGGTTAACCCACAATATTTGTATGGGCAGGAGCGGTAGAGGAAGACCTGCAAGCATTGCGAAAAACATCGTCAAAATTTCACCAACATTAGATGCTAGCAGGTAACGGATAAATTTTCGGATGTTCTCGTAAATGTTCCTACCTTCTTCAATAGCAGCTACGATGGAAGAGAAATTATCATCACTTAGAATGAGAGCTGAGGCTTCTTTGGACACATCCGTACCTGTAATCCCCATCGCGATCCCGATATCCGCTGCTTTAATAGCTGGCGCGTCGTTAACCCCGTCACCCGTCATCGCGACGACATGCCCCTTGCGCTGTAGCGACTTCACGATCCGCAATTTATGCTCCGGCGATACCCGTGAATATACAAAAATTTGATCCACCTTCTGATCCAGCTCATCGTCGCTTAGCATTGCAAGCTCCTGACCTGACATCGAGGAACCACCGCGCGGCAAAATTCCGAGATCATTGGCAATTGCTTCCGCTGTAAGCCCATGATCACCTGTAATCATGACAGTCTTGATTCCAGCTTTGCGACAAACAGCTATCGCTTCTCTTGCTTCTTTTCGAGGCGGGTCAATCATTCCGGCCAGTCCAACAAAAACAAGCTGCGATTCAACTGCACCCTCATTTTCGATAGATTCATGAGGCTTAATGTCTCGGTATGCCAAGCCCAGAACGCGCAAAGCATCGCGGGCCATTCCTTCATTTGCGGAGAGCACACGTTGACGTAAAGTACCTGTAAAAGGAACAACCTTGCCATCCCACAAAATATAAGAACATTTATCCAGCAGCATATCAGGTGCGCCCTTTACGAATGCTATTCGCCCACCCTGATGGGAGACGATCACAGACATTCTTTTTCGCTGAGAATCAAACGGATGCTCCTTTTCACGCTTATACAAAGAGTCGAGCTTGCCTGGAGACATGCTCATTTTGGAAGACAAGGTAACGAGAGCACCTTCCGTTGGATCGCCCTTAAGCCTCCATTCCATATCAGAACGCTCATCTTTCCCTTTTTTCCGAGTTGGACTGTTTAGCTCCTCCTCGTAAATAACTGCATTGTTGCAAAGCGAGCTGATTTGCAGAAAACGTCTAAGGCTCTGGTCATTTTTTAAATCAACTGAACTATTTTCCTCTAAGATATCTCCAACAGGAGCATAACCTTCTCCCGTCACTTTCAATGGACGTCCTTCCACCCACAGTCTTGTAACCGTCATTTTGTTTTGGGTCAAAGTTCCGGTCTTGTCAGAACAGATCACAGAAGCGCAGCCCAGTGTCTCAACGGATGGTAGCTTGCGCACGATCGCCTTGCGCTTGATCATTCGCTGAACTCCAAGCGCAAGAGCGATGGTGACGATCGCCGGCAGTCCCTCTGGAATTGCAGCTACAGCCAAGCTAACTCCAGCAAAGAACATAGCCCCTGCCGGTTGTCCATGCATGATGCCGATTAATACAACCAGCACCGTAAGTGCAAGCGCCAAATAAATCAAGATTTTGCCCAGTTGTTCTAAACGACGCTGAAGTGGCGTCTCCTGGGTATCCGTATTTTGAATCAAATCGGCGATTTTACCCATTTCCGTATTCATACCCGTTCGAATAACGATACCCCGTCCACTGCCTCGTGTTATCATCGTGCCCATAAATCCGATATTTTTCTGGTCACCTAGAGGAACATCTTCTTCTCGCAGCACAGAGACATGCTTGTTTACAGCATGTGACTCTCCAGTTAATGCCGATTCCTCAACATCCAGACTATTTGCGACCAGCCACCGAATATCGGCAGGAATACGGTCACCGCTCTCAAGTAGAACGATGTCACCAGGCACAAGCTCTCTGGCTGGTATATGCTGCATTGTTCCTTCCCTCAGAACATTAGCATGAGGAGCTGACAATTCCTTGAGCGCGTGCAAAGAACGCTCGGCCCGAAATTCCTGAATAAAACCAAGAACTCCGTTAAGAATAATGATCGCTATAATCGTAACGGCATCCAAATATTCGCCGAGAATACCGGAAATCAACGTGGCGCCCATTAGTACGAGCATCATAAAATCTTTGAACTGGTTCAAAAAAAGCAGCCACGGAGAAATCCGTTCCCCTTCAGACAACTCATTCCAACCATTCTCTTCCCGTCGTCGTTCCGCTTCACCATGGGTCAGGCCCTGCTCACGCGTGACGTCGAACCGTTCCAGAAGCTCTTCCCCACTCCACTGGTGCCAGTTTTTTTGTTCCATCCTCCCTATTCCCCTCCCGTATATTGTGCGGTATTCAGCGTGAAGGCTTTTCCACCTAGAGGTTGTTCAAAAAGTTCAGCTTTCGATCACGAAGCAATTCTTTTTGAACTCGCACTACTAGGCTAAATGTATTCAAGCCAGTCCCAAATTATCACAGGATAGCTCTTAAGTTTTTGCCTGAAGTTATGTATCATAGAGAAATAACACATTTAGACGATTAAAGACAGGAGATTATAATTATGGCGCTCGACGGAATAGTGACACGTTCTATCGTACACGAACTGCAAATTTGCGTTGGTGGACGCATAAATAAAATTCATCAGCCTACTTCAAACGATTTAGTGATCCAGCTTAGATCAAACGGTGGCAATCATCGTTTACTGCTCTCGGCTAATCCTACCTATCCAAGAGTTCATTTTACCGAGCAATCCTACCCTAACCCGCTTGAGGCTCCAATGTTCTGTATGCTGCTTCGCAAGCATTGTGAAAGCGGAACAATCGAAGCTGTCTCCCAAGTCGGTATGGAGAGAATCATCCATTTCGATATACGTCAACGTGATGAGCTGGGAGATGTATCACTCAAGCGGATCGTAGTGGAGCTGATGGGCCGCCATAGCAATATTATTTTGCTGGATAGTGCGACGGGTACGCAGCTTGACGGAATACACCATGTTACCCCGTCGATTAGCAGCTATCGTATTGTCATGCCCGGCTTTAGCTATACCACACCGCCTCAGCAGAATAAACAAAATCCGTTGGAGGTTACCAAGGATCAATTTCTGAATGCATTTCAAACTGCGAGCGACAATGATCAGCTTAATGGCTGGCTGGTAGAAAATTTCAGTGGATTAAGCCCCCTTATTGCTCACGAAATTCAATTTCGTGCATCCAAACTGAACCATGAAGCTGAAGCAAACAACCAATGGTCAGCCTTCGACAATGCGATGTCAGATGTTCGTGAGCACCGTTATTGTCCCAACAGCGGAGAGAACAACAAAGGTAAAAGCGTCTTCTCGGCACTTATGCTGACCTCCCTGCAAGGTGAAGTGAAAACGTATGATACTATTAGTCATTGCCTTGAGGATTATTATGGAGATAAGGCACTACGTGACACGGTCAAACAGAAAACGAGCGATCTGCTCCGCTACCTGCACAATGAACTTAATAAAAACATAAAGAAACTATCCAGATTGGACGAGGATATCTCTGAGGCTGAAGACGCGGAGCGTTATCGAATCTGGGGTGAATTGCTGTTGCCATCCCTGCATACCATTCGTAAAGGCGATAAATTCGTTGAGCTGATTAATTATTATGATGAGGACCAGAAGACTGAAAAGATTCCGCTTGACCCACTGCTTACTCCATCAGAGAATGCTCAGCGATATTTCAAGAAATATAATAAATTCAAAAACAGCCTTGCTGTCATTGATGAGCAAATGACGTTAACAAAAGAAGAAATCAGCTACATGAAAGGTTTGCTGCAGCAGTTATCCTTTGCAACGTTAAGCGATATCGATGAAATTCGGGAAGAGCTGATTCAGCAAGGGTATTTAAGGGAGCGCGGCAAGAAGAACAAAAAGAAGAAAAAGAGCGACCGCCCGACATTGCACATCTACACCTCTTCAGAAGGCATAGAAATCTATGTCGGCAAAAACAATCTGCAAAACGAGTATGTTACTAATAAATTAGGCAATCCCAACGATACCTGGCTGCATACAAAAGACATCCCGGGATCGCATGTGCTTATTCGCAGCTCTTCCTTCGGAGATGATACACTGAATGAGGCCGCTCAATTAGCCGCTTATTTCAGTCAAGCTAAAGAGTCAAGCAGTGTTCCTGTGGACTGTACATTAATCCGCTATGTTCGCAAACCGAGCGGAGCCAAACCAGGCTTCGTTATCTACGATCATCAGCGCACCCTGTTTGTTACACCAAATGAGCAATTGATCAAAAGCATGCCTAACACCGTAAAAAACGGTTAAAACATTGCACAAGAGAAAACCACTGGAGAATGGGCTGAATTCCAATTGTTGGATGATGGATATCTAACAATCAGGCTGCAGTTCAGAACATCTCTAGTGGTTTTTTGTCTCGATTTATACTGTGGTAAGTAGCTGAATTTGCGGGAAAAGCACCATAGAAGTACACTGACGAGGGAGACTGGCTAGTTTAGTCCACTAGCGTTGCATCAATCATACAGCAAGAAATAATTTGAATAAATTCCTATATTTACAATATTTTATTACTTTCTATCTGTTCAAAAATAAAAAATTCTCCTATTGTTAAAGAGTAGACATGTTGCCCACTTCAAAAACAAAGGAGAACCACCATGGGTAACATACCAAAAGACCAGGTCATTTGTAAATGTCTAGATTTGCTTAATCTAAGCGATGAACGTGATAAAACCTTGGCTACGCTTGCTGCGTTATTGTTTTTTTAGCTCACTGGTACAAAAGACAACTGTAAATATTTTTTCAAAAAAACTGATTTGATGAAATCAACCATATTTCTGACAATGAGCAACATGTTGATGCAACGCTAGTGAGTTTAGTCCTCTAAATTGCAATAATAAGGTCGCTCATGTTCATTGGCTTCATATGAAGCCCTTTTATCGGCCTAAATAACTCTGCCCGTACCCGCTGCTTGTCTTAATTTCTCTACCGTATCTGACGACACCGAACGCGTACCAAGATCCCCATGAAATACTACACCCCCACGAACGCCATGATAATCTGAACCTGCGGTAGGAATAAGATCATATTGCTGAGCAATTTGCAAATAACGTTGTTCATCTTCTGGTCCATGATCAGAATGATATACTTCGATGCCTGCCGGCTTACCTTTTTCTACAATACTGATCACCAGATCATCATCACCGTACAAGCCTGGATGTGCAAGCACAGGTGCTCCGCCAGCTTCGCGAATCCACAGGATAGCCTCTTCGGGAGAAATTCTCGGCAATGACGCATACCCGGGTCTTCCCTCAGCCAAATACCGATCAAATGCATCGCGAAAATCGGCAGCCGCTCCCATTCTCACCAGCGTATCCGCAATATGCGGACGACCAAGACTTTCATCAGGCCGAAGCTCGCGCCCGAGTCCATACTTAACGTCCTCAAGCGTAATTGCAATTCCTAGCTGGTTCAAATTTTCGATAATCCGCTCATTTCGCAACTCTCTTGTACGTCTTAAAGAAACTAATCTTGCGAGAAGCTTTTTATCATCTATATTTAGAAAATATCCAAGTACATGAATGTCCTTATCCCCTACTCTGGTGCTGATCTCTACGCCTGGAACGACTTCAACCCCAAGTTCATTGCCTGCAAGCTGAGCCTCCCTAATTCCTGCTACTGTATCGTGATCCGTAATCGCAAGTCCTGTCAAACCTTTTTCCTTTGCTAGCTTCACGTTCTCAGCGGGACGATTCATTCCGTCAGAAGCCCGAGTGTGCGTATGTAAGTCGTAATATGTCATTAAATCCACTTCCTTATTGAGGATTTTTGATTTCTCGTAAAAACGT
The DNA here is from genome assembly GCF_900102215.1 of Fontibacillus panacisegetis. Taxonomy (GTDB): domain Bacteria; phylum Bacillota; class Bacilli; order Paenibacillales; family Paenibacillaceae; genus Fontibacillus; species Fontibacillus panacisegetis. The sequence goes on along the minus strand of NZ_FNBG01000005.1, from coordinate 116,802 downwards.
CAAAAACGTAACAGCAGATACTGGCAGCAACGTCGATTTTTCATGAATAGAATAAAATTGCCGTTTAAAAAAGGTATCCTCGATATCGACAACTTCCAGCAAGCCAAGTGCCTTCTCATGCTTAATTGAGGATGGGGAAATAATTGTAATTCCTAGCCCAGCCTCCACAGCAGACTTCACAGCTCCAGTACTGCCCAGCTCCATAATGGTATCAATTTCTTGCGGCTCAATGCCCTTACGTAAAAGCTCGTCCTCCATCACCTGACGTGTGCCCGAGCCCTTTTCACGAAGAATAAAAGGAAACGAGATAACCTCATTCAGCGATACTTGCCCTCTTCCAGACAAAGGATGACCAGCCGGAACAATCAACTTGAGCTCATCTTCCATGACAGGGTCCGATATCAAATCAGGATGATGAACAGGCGCTTCAACCAAACCGAAGTTTAGCTGATGATTTACGATATCTTCGATAATTTGGGTTGTATTCATTACTTTAAGTGCAATAGAGATATGAGGATACCGCTGTCCAAAAGGACCCAGTATACGTGGCAGCACATACTCTCCAATAGTCAAACTGGCACCTAACTGCAATCTGCCTTCCAGCATATATGTAAATCGGGACATCGATCTCTCCGTCTCCCGCATGAGTTCAATACTTTTAAGCGCGAATGGAAACAAAGCTTTACCTGATTCGGTAAGCTCGATTTTTTTGGTCGATCTTACGAGCAGCTTGGTGCCAAAATATTCTTCCAAAGATTGAATCTGCATCGTTACCGCAGGCTGAGTCATATGCAACGCCTGTGCAGCCGAAGAGAAGCTGCCTCGTTCTGCTACGGTATAAAAAATGTGAAGCTGGTGAAAATTTAACGCCATCCTGATCACTCTCCCCTTCTCTAACACCTACAATAGCATGTCAGAGCATACAAAAAAAGCATGTCCCACGCAGAACATGCCTCTCTTGTTGCGTTATCTTCGTTTCCGACTGTTCTTCAGCAATGTCGAACGTCTCGAATGACGGAGCCATGAATAATATGATTTCAAATCACGCAGCTCCATTGTTTCCGACATTCGGCCCAAAAAAGTTACGATGATCATCCGATCCAGAGGCATTCCTTCAGAATTTAGCTCTGAGTTCATTGATGCAAACTCGGCAACCATTACCAGATCATCATCAATAAGATAAACGTCCTCGCCATTCCGATAATAAGGCGTAATTCGTCCTTCCTTCAGACACTCCCATACCCAGCTCGCAATTTGCCCTATTTCGACATCATTCCGTTCTATCCGATCACTATATCTCATTTTGGCATGGTTGGTTATAACGATATCAGCAACTCTTTTGTTGCCTAATAGGACATGGGAATCATCGTATGTCCCACACCGCTCTGTAACCTTGTCCCTCATGCCGCACCTCACACTCTATAGGTCTTTTTAACTAAGTATTTTTACCTATTATATTACAATATGTCCTTTCAATCTACAAGATAACCTTTATATGATAAAGTAAAACCTTTGTGAAATGAAAATAGAAAAAAAAGCGGCTGGATCAGCCGCTTCTATAATGGCATTATTCGATTAATCTTTTTTCCCGATAAGATGTATCACAGACCGTAGTATCTTGTCTTGTCTTCAGTATCCTTTGAGTACTCTGTTTTAATCTCATTACGGAATGAACGTTCTATCTTTCGAACATAAGAGAGCTTGCGAATATTTTTTATCGTATCTTCTGCACGATCTGCATTAACATACATGACGACATAATGCATTCGACGGGACAAATAATGCACGCTCCCGTACTTCTCCAAATTCCTTGCCGCTTTCAGATCACTTACCCAAATAATATAGCCTGTACGTTCCGGAAACATGTTTTCCCTCCGTTCTGTCCTCTCTGTATGTCATCTGGTGACGACACCTGCAGCATTACAATCCGGTTGAGCCACTGGTAAAATTTAACCGCAGCTGCATTGGCCACCGCTTCCACAGCCTCCGCTGCTGCAACCACCGCTTGGATTAGGATCATTGCTTGGAACCTTGATCGTATCGGACACTGCATATGCAATGGTTTCCGACATCTGATGCAAAATGTCATCAAGCTCCTTCTCCGCAGCCTTGAATCTTCTTACCGATTCAATCTGCTCAAGCTCGCTTTCAACCTGTGCCACTTGATCCTTAGCTTCGTGATAGTTAGGATGAAAATGTCCGAAGCGTTCGGTTTCTTCAAACAGTTCCTTCTTGGCTGCCAGCTTTTTAACAAGGACCTGAACCTCATCATCTGATTCTACCTGGCGTTTCCAGTATAAATAATCTGTAACTGCAGTAGAATTGTTTATCATATCGCCTAATTCATAGGCGTATGTCAACAGCTCGGCCATATCTACCGTGTTGGTCTCCGTTACGCTCATGAATGTCAACTCGATTCTGTTATAAATGTTCTACCCTTAGGTAGACGAAACAATCATACCACAATCTCTTCTGAAGCAGAAGAGGTTTGCACTAGAAGCTTATTTTCACATTTCCGGTAAAACAAGCCCCAGCTCGGCCCAATCATCTGGTGACAAAACAACCCCTTCTCCCTCTTTATAGTCGTCGGTATCCCTAAATAAACGGCCACTCAAACTCCATTTCTCTCCACCTTGAATTCCTTCAGGTATGCACAGCATAATTTCTCCACCGATGGACAGCTTTATTTTGGCTCTCCACTGAATCGCCTGCTCCACAATTTTACGAGCCGTAGAATCATGATACTTTCTCATTTCCTTGACCCACATCGGAGGAATGTCACGAAGTCCCGGAAATAAAGCTTCAAAATCCGGGATCGTAGTATCCGGTTCATAGAAGTGGGTATCTTTACCGTTAAAAATCCATCCATGTTGATTCGAAGCCTTAGTAAAAGCAGTAACCCCTTCTATTAATTGCGACGGTTCCAATATTGGATATTCCGATTCATCCAGTCCCTCTGTTCTTCGCTTCGGCGGTGATAGCCTGATCTCTTCCAGCGCCTTCCTCGCCTTATCTTCATGATCGTTACTTACAATGAAATCAAGCGGACCAATCCTTTCAATTATGCCCACCAAAGAAGTAATTGATGAGATCGTATCTGCAGCCTGAGAATCACTGCACCGAAGCAGCAGCTTCTCTTCCAGCAGGGTTCGCCCCATCTCTCTGCCCCATTGCTCAAGAGCCAGCCTGACATTATCCGGCACACCTGAGGAACACTTCTGAAGCAGATTCAATATCATCTCCGGTGATCGTCCACATTCTGCTCCAAGAGCAACACTGTTTCGAGTCAGGCGATAGAGTGACATTGTATCAACCGTTATATTCTCGCAAAAGGCTTCAAGCTCCCAACGAAGCAAGAAAGACACATCCGGTGGAACCAATAGTTCAAAATCAGGCTGAACAAAAATCATCCCTTGGAATGCTGATGACACTTCCACCTTTGAGCTGCTTATTTCTTCAGCAATATTAACAAGTGATAAATCGGGTTTTGTCTGCCATCTGAATACGATCCTGTCATCTATGGTCGTGCCCATATCAATCCATCCGAAACCAGACAACGCTGTCAGCCAGCTCTCCATCCAGCTTATCTGTTCTTGTGACAGCACTTCCGGTATCATCCCTTGCTCATGCATAGAAAGCAGTAGGTCGGGCAAATTGTACCAACTGCCTACTTCTAAATCCGGTAAAATCAATCTGTGCACAAAATGTTGAATCGGAACATTGTCCGGCGCATATCTGAGCAGCAATTCCCTAAACAACACTGCATTCATCTCTTGAGCAGTCAATCCAAGCCATGCCGTTAATGACTCGGTATTGAGACTCCAGCCTGCTCTTTGCTTGTTGATCAATCCTAGCGACATGATCATATCCAGCACAATTGCCAGCGGTGCTCTATAGGCATCTTGATGGGGATATCGAAGTGCTAGTCCGTTTACGTCGTCATCACTCAAAAATAAAAGCTCATTCAGTTTACCAAGTGATCTCTGATGGATCGTCCCCTTGGATGTTAGCTTTAATCCATGACGGCCTATCCAAGCCAATGTCTTGAAAATATCAAATGCAAGACCAAGCTTGGCTGCACGATGCAATGTAACCCTATGTTCATCTTGCTGAACCTGTTCTGTGGGCTCAAGCTCTTTCCATACTAGCGGAATCACATCAGCCGGAATGTAATAGAGACGCTCTCCCCACACCTTTTTAATTGAAGCAAGCCTTCCGCTGCGAAGCAGCTCTGGAACCTCAGCCAGCAGATCCGCTCCGCATATAGCTCCGAATGAGGAATCCTGAAGGTTTTGTAGCTTGAAGGGAAGCCCCGCAAAGCGAGTAAATATATGCTGAATCAAGCACCTTCTCCCCTTTCGATTTTTACCGAGTAATCATAACCCTGCTCTACCAGAAACATCTGTCTTCGCATCGCAAAATCTTGCTCTCGAGTATCTTCTGACACCAATGTATAGAAGTAAGCACCGCTGCCATCTGCTTTAGGGCGTAATATTCTACCAAGCCGCTGTGCTTCTTCCTGACGCGAGCCGAAGCTCCCCGATATTTGAATTGCCACCGATGCATCAGGCAGATCTACTGCGAAGTTAGCTACCTTGGATACGACCAGCACTGGAATTTCCCCTTCTCTGAAGGCTTGATAACGTCTGGCTCTCTCCTGTTGCGGCAGACTGCCGGTAATGAGCGGCACATTTAATTTTTCTGCTACACGATGGAGTTGATCCAAATACTGTCCAATTATTAAAATCTGACGTCCAGAATGACGCTGTATTAATCGCTGCAAAACGTTAATTTTCAACGGATTTTCTGCTGCTATTCTGAACTTCTCTCGACCCTCAGCCTGAATGTAGCATCCCTGCAACTCGGAAGGCATAGGAATACGAACCTCCTGGCACTCCACCTGCGCAATGAATCCACTCTCCTCTAGATTTCTCCAAGGAACTTCATACCTTTTAGGGCCAATTAAAGAGAACACGTCTCGCTCACAGCCATCCTCCCTCACTAAGGTTGCTGTCAGCCCCAATCTGCGAGTTGCCTGAATGTCTGCGGTAGCACGGAATACAGGTGCAGGAAGAAGATGCACTTCATCATAAATTATTAGTCCCCAATCCCGCTCGTTAAAAAGCCCCATGTGCTTGAAGCCTTCTTCTTTTCTGCCTCGATGGGTTAATATTTGATACGTAGAAACTGTTACTGGCCGTACTTCTTTTTTCTCTCCAGAATACTCGCCTACATCCTGATACGTTAGTGTCGTCTTGTCCAAAATCTCTGAAATCCACTGCCGCACAGAAGTTACATTTGAGGTCAAAATGAGGGTCTCGCATTGAAATTTGTCCATAACGCCCAGGCCAATGACGGTTTTCCCTGCACCGCAAGGCAATACCAGTACGCCGTTCCCCCCATCATGCCCTTGCTCTCCAGCAAATGCCTCGACCCCCTCTCTCTGATAGGAACGTAGCGCAAAGAGACGTCCTTCGGGCAGCACAGAACGCAGACCAAAAGACATCTCCCGTCCACGATGATAACCAACTTCATCCTGAACAGGATACCCTGAGCGGGCTAACCCTTGCTTTAGTAACCCTCTATATCGGATCGGAAAGCGTATATGGCGTTCATCCATCCACTCCCATTTGAAGCTGCTATCCAATTTCCCTTCGCTCACCAGCTGTTGTAGTACATTAGCATCTTGAGTGTAGCACTCCAAGCATAACGAATCCGATTCATATGGTAAGGAATACACTTTTAATGCACCGTACCTGTTCACCCACATTTTTATATCAGCAACAACCCCGCTCGGGAGGTCCCACCTGGATATTAAGCGAAGCGACTCTATAATCTCATCCGCCGTCGTTCCTTTTGCAGCAGCATTCCATAACGATAGCGGTGTAATTCGATATGTATGATAGTGGGCAGGCGTCTTGATCATTTCAGCAAAAAGGTTTAAATATCCGCGGGCAAGCTGAAAGCCAGGATGATCCTTTTCCAGCAGCACCGTGAAGTCACGCTGCACAATGCAAGCTCCAGCTGTATTCATGAACCCGTCTCCCCTTCGTATCAAAATAAAGAAGTTCGCCAGATATGCCTGCGAACTTCTTGCCATCTAAATTATTATACACTAATGGATCTGCTCTGAAATTTGCGATAGAGCTTCTCCTGCGTTATCTGCATAAATATTCCGCGTCGCCAAATCACCAATCGATACGATCCCGATCAACCGCTCTCCATCAGTTACTGGCAAACGGCGTATTTGCTGATCAGCCATCAGTTCAGCCGCCTCGTCCACTGAAGTATCGAGGGAAGCTGTTCTAATCCCTGTTGTCATTACATTTTCAACCGCAGTAGAATTGGGTCGTTTCTCAGCAATACCCCGAACAACTAAATCACGGTCCGTAATAACGCCGATAAGCCTGTCGCTGCCTTCCTCTACCACTGGAATAAAGCCTGTATCATGCTGTTTCATTTTGACAGCTACTTCATATACATTATCCTTAGGTGTAACCGTAACAACCTCATGTGTCATAATTTCACTAACAGTTCTCATCTCTAAATCCCTCCTTGGAACATAGAGTTCCATAGGCAGGAAACTTTTATACAGATCATTTGCTCTGATAGGATTCTGTCATCGAGATTAGCAGACACGCTCCATAAAGCATTGCTTCCTCATCGATATCAAACTTAGGATGATGGTGTGGATGAAGGATTCCCTTACTCTCATTGCCTGCACCAACAAGCATAAAGCAGCCGGGAACATGCTGCAAGTAATAAGCAAAATCTTCTGCAGGCATAATTTTAGGCGTGACTTCCGGAACCAAGCCAGCTTTGTTCGCTCCCACGTTATAAAAACGATGGAACTCTTCGTTATCATTAACTAGACACGGATACGACATCGTATAGTTGATTATCGCCTCAGCTCCGTAAGCCGCTGCGGTTCCTTCTGCCAATGCATAAATCCGGTCTCGAATAAAACTTCTTGTCTCCTCGTTAAAACATCTTACAGTACCAGCAATGCGGCAGCGGTCTGCAATAACATTCTGCGCTGTCCCGCCTTGTATGGAACCTATTGTTACCACAGCAGGATCTAGCGGGTCTACCGATCGGCTAACAATACTTTGTAATTGCATAACCAGAGATGATGCAGCTACTACGCTATCTACGGCAGTATGCGGCATTCCTCCATGACCGCCCCGCCCTTGAATATCTATAATAAATTCATCCGTAGATGCCATCATTGGTCCAGGTGAACATGCCGATGTTCCTACAGGAATTGGAGTCCATAAATGAATACCATAAATCACATCCACATCCTGCAGAGCCCCACTTTTGATCATAGACATAGCTCCCCCAGGAAATACCTCCTCAGCAGGCTGAAAAATAAAAACAATTTCTCCGCGCAGTTGTTCTCTCCGGTGACTATAATATTCTGCTACTGCCAGAAGGATTGCCGTATGCCCATCATGACCACAAGCGTGCATTACTCCTGGAACTTGCGACGCATAGTCCACATTCTTCTCGTCCTGAATCGGTAATGCATCCATGTCAGCACGAAGCGCAACCGTCTTGCCCGGCAATGCTCCACGAATTCTGCCGATAACCCCATACCCTCCGATTCCGGTCAGGCTCTGCACGCCCAGTTGTTCAAGTTTAGAAGCTATCATTTTAGAGGTCTCTTGTTCCTTAAACGACAACTCTGGATGGCGATGTAAGTATCGCCTGCATTCAACCATATTAGGAAATAGTGTTTTGAGTAACTCCAGTTCCATTCCATCCCACTTCCTTATTTCCATTATTGTTCCATTGTATCAGAAATGTGATAGAGCGAATACGAATTAAAAAGCGGCAATATCGCATGACAACCTACTCTTCCAAGGTTTCCACATGCTTGCACAAGTGATAGAAACATAATATCATGGGAAGAGAACTTTAAGTTTATTCAAAAAGTCATCCTTTGTTCACAAATTGACACTGACAGCATATCAACATCGAACCTAGAATTACAATTTTAAGGGAGGCATTCAATAAATGATTGTTGAGAATACGGGCTTAGATGAATTGAAGAGCGATTTGGCCTACTTGGACGAAACAGCTGAGAAAGTTGGTTTTATTCGCTGGCAGTGGGAATATTACCGTGCTACATACGATTATAAAATTGAATTCAACAATGATGAATACTTCCTTCGCATAAACACACGTGCCATTGAAGGCAAACTGGAGCGTCCAGACACCATTCTGGCTATTGAAGCGGTCTATATGGGGCGGGCCACTTTTCCTCACGGATTAGAATATGAATCTGAAATTCCCGCATCTGTTATGCAGACTGCTAACAAGAAGCTGTTAGAATTGAAACAATTACTTGAGGCGTAAGAAGGAATCTACATGAAAGACAGCAAAGAAGGGACTAAACGCGGAACTCCCGATTTCCAGCTTCTCATCCTTACCCTATTAATGGTGGGTTTCGGAATCATCATGGTGTTCAGCTCCAGCTCCAGTATCGCCCTGGTTAACAAAGGTTTTGATTATGATCCGTTATATTTTACCAGACGCCAAGTTATTTTCGGAGGGATCGGTCTGCTAGGGATGTTCATCACCATGAATATTCCTTATGAGAAATTCAAGAAATTGTTTGTTCCTGTATTTCTTTTGGCTATATTGATGCTGATAATCGTCCCTTTTGTAGCTGACAAGATCAATGGTGCTGCCAGTTGGTTCAAAATCGGAACACTTGGTATTCAGCCAACAGAGCTTGCAAAAATAACTACGATAATGTACTTGTCCGCGCTCATCTCCAAAAAAGGCGAGCGTTTCCGTGACCTAAGGACAGGCTATATCCCAGTAATGGTCATCGTCGGCTTTGTCGCCGGTCTTATTATGCTTCAACCTGACCTTGGCTCCTGCCTTATTCTTGTTGCAACAGCAGGGCTTATTATTTTTGCCGGAGGGGCAAATTTGAAGCATATTTTGGGATCAATCGCCCTCCTCGTCCTAGGAGCGAGCATTGTGATGGGAGCCGGAGCACTATGGGACAAAATAAACCCATCCGAGACTGCAGCTGCTAGTAACGATTATAAAATAGGCCGTTTTAAAGCGTTCATTGATCCTTGGGAAGACCCGCAGCATACTGGCTACAACCTTATTCAATCGCTAACTGCTATTGGACATGGAGGGGTAACAGGCACAGGCTTCGGACAAGGTATTCAGAAACTCCACTATTTGCCAAATGCATATAATGACTTTATTTTCTCAGTAATCGGCGAAGAGTTTGGATTTATTGGAACGATCATTTTTCTGCTCTTCTATATGTATTTCATATGGAGGGGATTGCTAGTCTCCTTGCGATGCTCCAGTCCATTCGGAACTTTAATGGGTGTTGGTATTATGGGACTGATCGCCATTCAAGCCTTCGTGAATATCGGCGGAGTAACCAGAACGATTCCAATTACCGGAGTTACTCTCCCGTTTATCAGCTACGGGGGATCTTCCCTGCTCGTTATGATGGTTGCTATGGGTATCGTGCTTAGCATTTCTCGTGATTCCTCTCTTCCGGTCAAACAGGAGAGAACGAAATCCGTTGTAATCAAAGAATCTGCTACCCATCACCCAAAAAATCAACGAAGAAACCGTCATTTATAATTTTATATGAAAAAATGAAGGGCTGTACTGAGAACGGATGATCCGCTCACAGTACAGCCCTCTACATTTTCTTTGAATTAGTGTGGATTAGAATTCCTCATCCTTAAATGCTACATTTTCGACTTTAACATTCACTTCAACAATTTTCAGTCCGGTTAAGCTTTCAATAGCTTCCCGTACGTTCTGTTGCAGCATACGACAAACTTCATGAATTGGAGTTCCGTACAATACGATAATTCGCAAATCTATCGCTGCTTCCAATTGACCGACTTCTACGGTGACGCCCTTCTGCACGTTCTTACCGCTTAATCGTTTGGCCCATCCTTCGGACAGTCCGCCTGACATCGCTGCAATCCCCGGCGTTTCCAAAGCTGCCATTCCTGCGATTTTGGAAACTACGTCATCTGAAATTCGAATAAGCCCCATATCCAACTGCAGTTGCTCGGTCATGGTAATTCCTCCTTCAACCTCATTATTCTTCATTGTAAATGGTAATTTATTTTAAAGCAAATATAGACCTGATTCCTGTCTTTCGTTTATAATCATCACGTTATTGGTTATATTGAATTAGAACCCGTTATTCTCTAAATTAAATGATGCTGAGGTGTTAAAAATCTATGAAAAAGTATTTATCTCCCGGGTTGCTAGTTCTTTTTTTCGTTCTCAGCGCCATCGGACATTTTGCCCACTGGTCCGCAACCCTGCAATTTATTCTTTCCTCGATCGCCGTCATTTTTGTTGCCGGATTCCTTGGAAAAGCTACAGAGAACGTTGCTCACTACGCCGGGCAGCGACTGGGAGGGTTCCTGAATGCTACCTTTGGTAACGCAGCGGAGCTCATCATCGGTATTTTACTCGTTAAAGAAGGACTATTCGACATGGTTAAAGCGAGTATCACAGGCTCTATCATAGGTAACCTGCTGCTCGTCCTCGGCTTAAGTCTGTTCGCTGGAGGCCTGAAACATAAAGTTCAGAGATATAACGTATCTCTCGCCGGAATGAACGGTTCCTTGATGATCGTAGCCATCATCGCTCTTTTTGTACCTGCGGTGTTCTTGCAAACCCATGTTCTCCAGGAAAATGATCGCACGTCGCTCAGCCTGGTTGTAGCAGGTATTCTAATCGTTGCTTATCTGTTATGGCTTGTCTTCTCAATGATTACACATAAAGATTATTTAGCAGACGTTACCGAGACCAACAATCAAAAGGATTCTCACGAACACGAGGAACCTATCTGGTCCAAAGGCAGATCTATCCTCTACCTCGTAATAGCAACCGTGATGGTTGCGTTTGTCAGCGAATGGCTTGTACATACTCTCGATACATTTACAGCAAAATATGGCCTTAGCGAATTGTTCGTAGGTGCCTTTGTCGTCGCAATCGTTGGTAATGCTGCAGAGCATAGCGCAGCAATTATGCTTGCGATGAAGAATAAAATTGGAGCTGCTGTAGAGATTGCGGTTGGCAGCAGCTTGCAAATCGCCCTTTTTGTAGCCCCTGTATTAGTCTTCGTCAGTCACCTGTTCAGCAGGCCAATGGACATTGTCTTTACAGTTATTGAGCTTGCTGCCATCGGTGTGTCCGTGTTTATCGCCAAATCAATTACACAGGACGGACAGACCAACTGGTACGAGGGACTTCTCCTTATCGCTGTCTATTGTATTCTTGGCGTATCCTTTTACCTTGTTTAATCCTAAGCAAAAGATAGAGCGCATGATGTCCGGAACATCCGGAGTCATGCGCTCTGTTATTTCAGCGTGTATGTATGCCTGTCTGTACAACAGGCTACTCTTTTTTATTGTTCAGCGCTTCATACAGCACAGCCAGGTTACGTTCCAGCTTGCTCAAGATTTGCTTACCAACAGGCTCTTGGATGAGTCCGACGCGAATTGCATAATCGACTTGTCTGGAGAAACCATACATCTGGGTATCCAGTACTTCCTCATATAGAGGACAGTAACGCATGGCCAGATTCTCCATCTGCACTTCGATCAGTTTTTCTATTTTATCTGCATCTTCCTTCAGAAGATTTAGCGCTTTGAGATTCAATTGCTCCTGTAAATCAGATGAAGTCATGTTTCTTCCCCCCTATGTCCAAAGTCACCACTCATCTACTCTACTACTAATATTAGACGAAATCGTTGACCAATACAAGAACCTGACCAAATAAAGGCCACAAAAAACACTCCCGTTTCAATAGGCGGGGTACTATAGGAACAAAAAATGAACCCTCTGAAAAATTCAGAACCTGGTTAACTACTTTGATTCAGCCAAAGGCACAGACACTATCAGCTCAAAACGTCCATTTGATGCAATTGCATCCAGTGATCCATTATACTTTCGGACAATCTCCTGCATGCTGGCCAAACCAAATCCATGCATGGCGACATGATCCTTTGTTGTTTTGAAAACTCCGTTTTCGCAATGCGGCCGTTTGCCCAGCGCATTTTCCACGCGCAGCATCAGGAAGCCCTTGTCCGCTCGGGCGCGTATAATAATGCGCTTGTCCTGGGCATCCCTGACAGCTTCAATAGCGTTGTCCACCGCATTCCCTAACAGTGCGCAAAGCTCAATATCAGGAATCGCAAGTTGCTTGGGCAGGCTGATTTGCCAATCCGCCTGCATATTCTCAAGTTCCATAATGGATAGCTTACTGGAAAGAACGGCGTTTGCAATGTCGTTGTCGCAAATGTGCCGGAAACCGATTAAGGCAATGGAATCAGACAGTTCCTCTAAATACTGCTCTGCGCCGCTAACATCCCCTTGTCTGAGCAAACTTTGGGCTACTAGGACGTGATTGCGCAAATCATGCCGCAGCGTGTGCACCTCGGACTGCTCTCGTTGCAGCCCCTGATAATAGACCGCCTGAATTTCCGCCAGCTTTTGCTGCAGCTCAAGCTCCTCATGGCGGGATAGCAATATCAAAGCTGCAAGCAGTGCCAATGCCGACAAAACCGAAAAGGGAAGAATGGTATAACCAAAGCGCAGAATGCTATTATAAGCTTCTACCGGAAACCATCTGGCATTCCAGAAAGTAAAGGATAAGGTCGCAAAAAGTGGCGCAAGGGAAAGTCCACCAAGCAACGCCCAGAGCTTGACGGATCGGATAAGCATTCTTTCTTTGGTAACGAGCCGCCGGGCAAGCAACAAAAATATGCCCCAGAGCAATGTCTTAATCGCAATCAAAATATATGTAAAGGAATCCAGAGTTCTTGTGGCAGCGGAATCGATCATCATATTCATCGGGAGCAGCAGGCTGTAAAAGATGGTGCTGATAATCAGTCGCGCATACCATGGCCCCGTGTAACAGATCAAAAAAACAGCTGCAAAGAACGGGAATATAATAAGCGGGTTTTCATCCCCAATCCAGCTTGGTATACCAATCACTAAAGAAAAAAACAAAACCGGGATCAGTCGATATAACCAGTAGCCTTTGTTCGGGATAAAACGGTTTACCGTCATCCCCATAATTATACCGCCGGGAATCAAAACGGCATAACCCGAAAATTGCTGTAAAAGGTATTGTATTCCTGTCATACAACTCCCCCATTAATTTAGCATGGCGCGGGTCAGTGAAAGCATCGCCTTTTTCTGATATGCTCGGCTGATGGGCAAAGTTTGCTCGCCGATTTGTACCGTGCTAACACCGATGCAATCAATCTTGGACACGTTTACGAGATATCGCTGATGGATGCGTACAAAGGATGCTCCCACATTCTCCTCCACCTCATCCAAACGAGCATAAAAGGTGTAGTTTCGGGTTTTGGCAACACAGGTGACCAGACGCTTTTCAGAGCTAAAGTATAGGATAGACGCTTTCGGAATACGGTACATCCCTTCGCTGTTCCGGCAAAAAAATACATCATTAGCGCCAAGATGAAGCGCGGCTATGGCGCGAGTAAGAATATTATCCAACGCATCTGCCGTTGGTGGCTTTAATAGATAGCTCAGTGCACCGACAGAATATCCATCAAAAACAAAATCGGAGTAGCCGGTTACAAAGATGATTTGCAAATTTGCATCCGCATGTCGCAGCTTGTGGGCGGTTTCCAACCCGCTGCTGCCACCCATCTCTATATCAAGAAAGATGACATCCAGCTCACCTGCGTGCTTATACATCCAGTCCAGCAGTCTGTCTCCGGAACTGAACTCATAGATCGCATTTTCTATTGCACGCAGTTCCAAAATCCGCTCCAATGAACAGCACAGCGCATAGCGCGCCTCCTGCATATCATCACATATTCCAATCCTCAGCAAAGTATCGCCTCCTCGTTCCAGGCAAGTTTATTTTAGCATGTGAACTGCAAACCTCAAAACCAAACTTGACAAAAAGCCTGCTGCTTTTTACATTGCTTGCGGAACAAATTCCAAAAATGACGAAATAACCACCAAAGGTTACTTTCCCGACCACGCGGATTCATTTGATTAGCTATGTTGGTTCTGGAAGGAGGCTGACCGATATGTTGGCTGTGGAAAATCTTAAAAAATCCTATCATGCAAATAAAACTACCTATGAGGTGCTAAAAGGGATTTCCCTCGCTGTAGACAAGGGGGAGTTTGTAGCCGTTATGGGGCCGTCGGGTTCGGGGAAAACGACTTTGCTCAACTGTATTTCCTGCTATATCCCTGCTGATTCCGGCAGTATACGGTTAGACAACATCGAACTGGCTGCGCTGCAAGAATTCGAGCTTGCGGAGGTGCGCATCCGCAGGCTGGGCTTTGTTTTTCAGGACTATTTATTGCTGGATGGCTTAACCGTTCGAGATAATATTATGCTTCCCCGCATTATTGGCGGCAAAACAGACAAAGGCATGGAGGACGCTACTGACCGGTTATGTGAAGTGTTCGGCATTTCTCCCATAAAAGATAAGTTTCCGGCTGAAATTTCCGGTGGCGAGAAACAGCGTACCGCCGTTGCGCGCGCCCTCATTAATAATCCCCTGCTGATATTGGCGGATGAGCCGACTGGAAATTTGGACTCTAAGTCCTCCCGCAAGGTGATCAACACATTTGTACAAGCGCGTGACTCTCTCGGCGCAACCATTTTTATGGTGACACATGATTCTTTCGCGGCCTCTTTTTGTGATCGGGTAATTATTCTGCGTGACGGAACGGTTTGGCGTGAGCTTTCGCGGCTGGATAAAATGCGGGGTGCTTTTCATGATGAACTACTGGAAGCCATCCGCTTGATGGGGGAGGCCAACGGGGAATGACAAGCTTTTCTCAGGTATACGCCGCATTGCGAAAAAAGAACATCAAGCAATACGCTCTGCTGGCGGGATGCTGCTTCTTTTCAGTTCTGCTGATTACCGCCTATGTGTGCATGATGCGCTCACCCACCATTCTAAACGTACTGCCTGAGGGAGGTGACTCCCGTAAGCAGGTGATGATGATTTTTGTACTCGCTGTCTTGGGCTGTGGTATATTTACCACCTATGCATCGGGATTGTTTTTCCGGCACAAGTCCCGGGAAACCGGCATTTTTATGGCATTAGGCGCATCTCGCAGACAGCTCAAGGGCCTGCTAACCCGAGAATTAGCGCTGCTTTCTTTTGCCTCCTGCGCTGCGGGGGCAGTGTTGGGTGCACCGCTTGCCTGGCTTATTTGGCGGTTGTTTCGCCTGCTATTGGTAGATACCGAGGATATGCCCCTTTCCTTTGATCCGCAGGCATATCTGTTTGCTTTGGCCTTTTCCGTGTTCGTAATCGCCATGCTGTTTATTATGTTGTCTCGGTTTATCCGGCGCACCAATATCATCGATGTGGTGAACGAATCCCGAAAGTCCGAGCCGATTCGGGAGGTTCCCCGGCGCTATGGACCGATGGGTATTGCCCTTCTTGTCGGAGGCGGGTTGCTGGGTTACTTGACCCCGAGCTTTTTTATCAATGTGTTGCACTGGTACCCGCCGGAAGGTCTTACCTCCATTACCTATCTCCCCGCCCTGATCGGTCTTTATTTGCTTCTTCTTCATACGGTAGTCAACGGCTGGCGACAGGGTAAAAACCGGTATAAGCATATCATCATAAGCAGCATGATGAAATTTCAAGGCAGGCAAACGGTACGCAATATGCTGGTCATCACTGTGTTAGTAACCGGGGCTTATTTCGCTTCATTTTACACCCCCATGCTGGGAACGGGGGCTATGATGGGGTTTGATTCCCGCAAGGTGGATTATGCTTTCCATTACCGCTCCGATCAGGATATGCCCGGGAAAGACGAAATTGAGCGTATGGCAGCAGAGGAAAACGTAACTATCACCAGTTATGCCAGCCAACCGGCAGCCATACTAGGGATCGATGGACAAAAATATATAGAAACAAGGGGCAGCTTGGGCGTAACTTATACGCACGAGTACACCGAGCTATTAAGCAGCGGTCCTTTTTTGTCCGAAAGTGCCTTTAACGCCCTGACTGGCGATTCATTAAATATCGCTCCCGGCGTGGTTATGGCCGTATTTGATGATGAGGGCAACAGCAATTACTGGATGAGTAACGATGTAACGCTGATCACAAACCCAGTAACCAGTGAAGTTCTGCACGTTGCTTCATCGGAACAGGTTCTCAGCAACACCATGCTGTTTGGCCGCCGTGTATTGGATGACACGGACTATGCGCGCATAACTGAGGGACTGACTGATGAGTGGCTTGAGGAGCAGGTGTTTTTTAATGTGAATAACGTCAGCGATACCTACAATTTTGCCAAACGTCTATTTTACACCACCACAGATCGTTCCAGTCCTGAAGTCGAGGTGTATGATTCATGGGACCCGGTGGCCAAAATGCTGGCTGACCAAGCGGGAGAAGACTATGTTTACGACAAAGAATATCTGGCGGAAAACGGAATCGATGCTATTGACTACCGGCAGCGGGATTCCTCAAATTTCCGTATGTTCTGGAAATACATGCCCCAATTCAGGGTGCTTGACAAAGCCGACTTTATAAAGACCACCGCTGTATTTCTTATGCTGTTTATCTTTATTGCCATCATCTGCTTTGCGGCTGTGATTGTCATTGCCTATACCCGCAGTCTGACCATTGGATTAACAAATGCGCAGGTTTATGACGACTTAAGGCGTTTGGGCGCATCCAACAGCTATCTGCTTAAAACTGTAAAAGGGCAAATTTCCAAAGTGTATTTTACCCCGATTTTTACCGGAACGGTCATCATCTATGCCTTCTATGCCATGATTATGTACTTTAATGATGGCGGGAATTTGAGTGGCAGTGAACTTGCGGGCATGGCGAATTGCCTCGTGCTGATTGCTGCGGGATCTGCTCTGTTGTACGGCGTTTACCGTTTTACGCTGCGAAAAGTGTGCGGGATACTGAATATTCAATGTTGATATAAAAAAAGATACCGCTCAGGAAATCCTGCGCGGTATCTTTTTGGTATTCGGTTTTCTATCTTACTCGGCTACTACTTTTACATCCAAGCCATATTTTGCGAACACTTCGGAAACTGCAGCTTTAGCTTCATCCGCATCTGGCCCATGAACATGCAATTCATAGCTTTTTGTATTCACAAGCGTTGTGAATAAACCAAGAATACTCTTGACATCGATGTACTTGTTGTCTGCTTGTAGGACAATTGAAGAAGTGAATTTACCTGCCGTTTGAGCAATTGCCACTACTGCTTCATTGTTAGTCGCCATAGGAATCCCTCCGTGTCTGACATTGAAATAACCATACTAATATGATACATTGAATCCGCTTTCCAAGCAAGGGATTTTCTGCTTATTTCAAGTTTTCTGGATTTAAGTCCTCTAATTCCGGGATCACAAAAATACCATCTTTGCGAATCAATACATCATCAAAGTAGATTTCCCCGCCGCCATATTCTGGACGTTGAATAAGAACGAGATCCCAGTGAATCGAGGAACGGTTGCCGTTATCTGTCTCTTCATAAGCTTGACCTGGTGTAAAGTGCAGGCTTCCTGCGATCTTCTCATCAAACAGAATGTCCTTCATTGGATGCAAAATGTACGGGTTGAAGCCGATCGCAAATTCACCGATATGTCTAGCGCCTTCATCAGAGTTCAAAATATCGTTCAAACGCTTCGTATCATTGCTAGTAGCTTCAACAATTTTACCATTCTCAAAAGTAAATTTGATATTCTCAAATGTTACTCCGTTGTACAGCGTCGCTGCATTATAACTAATAGTACCATTTACAGAATCTCGAACCGGTGCGCTGTATACCTCACCGTCTGGAATGTTTTTTTGGCCAGAGCATTTCTCTGCTCCAATACCTTTGATAGAGAAGTTCAGGTCTGTCCCTGGTCCTGCGATACGCACTTTATCCGTACGCTTCATCAGGTCAGCAAGTGCATCCTGTGCACGGTCCATCTTAGCATAATCCAGATTGCACACGTCAAAATAAAAATCTTCGAACGCCTCAGTGCTCACATTCGCAAGTTGTGCCATGCTTGGATTCGGATAACGAAGCACTACCCATTTAGTACGTTTAACCCGTTGCTCACTGTGAACTGGATGAGAGTATAACGAGTTGTACATTTTCATTTTATCTTCAGGTACATCAGACAGATCATTAACATTTGACCCGGCACGGATGCCAATATAGCAATCCATCATTTTCATTCGAACGAGATCATACTCTGCCCAAGCCTTAATTCCTTCTTCTGTTGCATATTTCAATTGCGAGCGTTGAACGGCTTTATCCGTAAGCTCAACAAAAGCATTTCCACCCTTTTTCCCGATCTCTTCCACTACAGCCTTAAGTAAATCCCGTTCATCACCGATCATTTCGACCAGTACATTTTCACCAGGCTGTACATCTACAGAATAACCGACCAGGTTCTCCGCTAATTTTTGTATTCTAGGGTCCCGCATAAACAATTACGCCTCCTCAAAAAGTTGCGAACTTGCCATCATGTTTATAAAGCAACATTCGCAGTTGAACGATGGTTAATTTTTTCATATCCTATTGTATCACGCTGTTCAACGGAAGTCAGCCTTACACCTTGAAATTACTGGTAATCGACAAATCTATTGTCACTTAATAGCACCTCATGTTCGTTGATGCCTCGTATATTGGGATAATCGAGCCGTGTTTCTGATGTTAATCGTATAGGCAAACCGCTGTTTCGATCAATTGTTAAATGATAAGTTACTTTAGCATCAGCCTGATCCAGCATACGGATAAGCTGCTCTTTTCCTGTACTCCAATGTGCCTCTACATCTTTACTTACCTGTGAACGGCGATCCGACTGTAATTTTGATATGTTCCGTTGCCACTTGTTTCTTAAATTCTCCATTTCCATTACAAGCTTGTTCTGTAACTGTTCTTTGGCGTCCGCCGGATCAATCTCAATACGAAGCACCTTGGTCCCCCTGGCTGAAGCATTCTCTAGCTTAATATTTTTCCTCGCGTTTTTAATTTCTTCTAATTGATCTAACGGATTCATTCGAGCCAACCCAGCCGCCTGTGCAGTGGTATCATTCTCATTTGACTTAAGGCTCCAGCTTCCGTCCTCCCAACGCAGCTTAATTTCGTTACCTGCTTCGTTTACTTTATTTATACGTGTACCAGGTAATAAAGATTTCATTGCCAATTCATGATGATCTCTTAATTGTCCAGAATAGCTTACATTCCCTTCAGCAATTAACTCTTCACCTCGAAGAAGTACTGCATTACCATGAAAGGTCAGACCATCACTCCCCGCCAATCCTGCCCAACAAAAATTAAACCAATCCTCAGGTGATCTGGTCTCCATTCGAGAACAGCCCGTTATCAACGCTAAAATAGATGATGTGATCAGAATCCAACGTACAATGTTCTGTATTTTTATAGAAGATCCCATTTTCATGTACAAAAAGCACCTCCGTAACTACAATGCGACTGTTACGCTGTAGGCTGTCCCCCCATTCAGAATCTATGCAATCACGCACACCACCCTTTGGATACCACCATAGCAAAAAGGACGCCTGTAAACTCCAGGACGCCCTTCCCTTGCTTCTGCAACTCGAAAATTAACTGCTTAAACTAATTTGGGCTTGATTCCGGCCGTTGTTCTTAGCCTTGTACAGTGCCATATCTGCTGAATAAAAAAGAGATTCAACGCTAATCTTCTCACTAGCGCGATTCCACTCTGCAATACCGCATGATACAGTAACCGACGGATTTGTCTCCATCGCAACCCGTAAGCGAATGATTTCAGCTAACTGATACCCGCTGTGTACATTCGCTCCCGGTAAATACACGGCTAGCTCTTCACCGCCCCAGCGAGCCGCAACATCCGTTTTACGAACCGAGGTTTTGATGATGGAGCACACTTGCTTTAATATTTTATCCCCAGTCTGATGACCGAATGTATCATTGATCTGCTTGAATTTATCAATATCCACAATAATGAGCGCTCCGCCCTCATCCTTCTTCTGGAATTCCTGAATGGAATCATCCAGATAATGACGCGCGTACAGCTCGGTAAGCATATCTCGATTAGCCATCCTGCGAACCTCAGCGTGCAATGAAGCATTGGCAATCGCAAGACCGATATGCGGGGACAAAATTTGCAGCAATTTATAGTTCTCGTATGAGAAAAAGCTTTCATTGCGATGCGCCAGCATAATGGAGCCGTTAACCTCTCCACGTACAATCAACGGAGCAACGATCAGCGAGCGAGAGCCTGTCAGTTCCATCAGTTGAGAGGTTACTTTACCATAGGCCTTGTAATCGGACAAAATAATCGGTTCTCTCGTCGAATATACAAGTCCGCTAAACCCGTAATCTTTTGGATAATATTCTTTGGACATCGCCGGAACGTTACAAGACATAATTTCAAAGTGAGAGCTCTCTTTGTCAATTTGTGTAATACAGCAGTACTCCGCTTTAAAAATAGTCAGCAGCTCTTCCGTTGCAAACTTAAACACCTCTTTGAGTCTAAGACTCTGATTGAGACGTTTAGTCAATTCGTTAATCAGCCTAAGCTCCGTAACAAGCAAGTTGGATTGCTCGTACAATTTAGCATTCTCAAATGCTGAACCGGCAGTCCCTGCAAGCATACTTACGAGCTCTAAATCAACTTCCTCGATTTCGGTGCTCTTCATAATCAAATGGAATACACCGTATACCCCTTGCTTACCAATCAGCGGAACAGCCATCTCTATGGAAGGCTCCTTATGAATGCTGACCGTATCCAGCCGCAGCATACGTCCTTCCATAAAAGCTCGAACGCAGAGGTGATCCTGACCGTGAAGCTGTAGCGATTTCACTCTTGGGTCACGGCTATGATGATCCTGAGACATCAGCAATTGAATTTGAGCTTCAGGGTAAAGACCTGCGATTATATCAAATACTTCCGTTAAAACAGAATCAACGTCAATCTTGTCATGCAGACTCTGTACAACACGAAAAAGAATGGATCGCCTCTGTTCTTCACGCTCAGCTTGTTTGCCCATCTCTAACAAATCTGTTACAAATATAGTTTCAAAGCGTTTATAAAAGCTTGTCCGAAAACTGTTCGCAGCTGAACTAATCATAAATTTGGCAAAGGATAATACGCTATCATCCACTCCGGAAATAACACATACCAATACAGCAAATGTTTCTCGACTTTCACGCGTTAAGATCGGAGTCGCAATACAGACTTCGGCATGAGAACCCAGAACAACGCTAATCTCACCTTCTAGCAGGCATGATTCAACCGCTTCTGTTAGAAAAGATCGTTCCCCTTCATTTACAGACCATGATAGCTGCTGCTCCCGATTAATTACCTCACCTTTATGGTCAGTAATAAACCATTCCGCATGGTATGGTTCGGGAAGCGAAGGCATCTCGCTGCACCAATCATCATAAGCTAACTGAAGAAGATGGTTTATATATGGGAAATCATATGTTGTAATGTCCACTACTTCCAACCAGCTTATCCCTTCTGCAGCATCCAGCTTTCTATGCACATCATTTTCGGATAAGCTCTTGTTCTGCTTGATGACAAATGGGTCATCTCTTGATTGTTTTACCATGAAAAGCTCCTTTTCACTGCTTCTATTATGCAGCGATAGAAATGGTTAACGAAGCCTTCTAACTATGCCTGGTTGAGATTGCACTCTTAGGTATGTTAATGCTAGTCCCGTTCTTGTATTATATGTTCATTCTACTATCATCGCTTCTGTTTTGCATCAAAAATTATTTATTTTGGCCTGCTTTTTTAGGACGTAAGCCCTATCGACAATTTTCTTTCTTTTCAAACAAAAAACTCTACTTGACTTTATTGATGTAAATCATTTAAAATTTATTGTTGATAAAGACTGGATAGAGTCTTAACTTTGGGGCGTAAAGCATGCGAGCACCCTCTCGGTTTTTGTTGCTGACAAGACAGCGGCTGAACTTTCTTGTCAGTGAACGAATAATTATCTATCCTTCGTTCATTTAAACAAAAGCCGCGCAAGTAGAACCCTACAACAAAATTATATTTACAAAGGAGTCTACCTATACAATGGCACGTTACACTGGTCCTAAATTTAAACTCAGCCGCCGCCTTGGCATTTCTTTGAGCGGAACTGGAAAAGATTTGAAACGCCCTTTCCCTCCTGGACAACATGGTCCAACTCAACGGAGAAAAATCAGTAACTATGGTATGCAGCTTCAAGAAAAACAAAAATTGCGCCATATGTACGGTTTGGGTGAAAAACAATTCCGCACATTGTTTAACAGAGCACAAAAAATGGCAGGTATTGCCGGTGAAAACTTCATGATCCTGCTTGAAAGCCGTCTGGACAACCTCGTATACCGTCTTGGTTTTGCTAATTCCCGTGCTGGTGCGCGTCAATTGGTAGCTCACGGTCACATAACTGTTAACGGCAAGAAAGTGGATATCGCTTCTTACCGTGTAAGCCTTGGCGATGTAATTGGTCTTCGTGAAAGAAGCCGCGGTCTTTCTTCTGTGAAAGAAGCTTTGGAAAACCGCTCACATCTTCCAGCTTACCTTGAGTTCAACGATAACGCAGTTGAAGGCAAGTTCATCCGTCTTCCTGAACGCGCTGAGTTGTCTCAAGAAATCGACGAAAAACAAATCGTCGAATTCTACAACCGTTAAGATCAGGATATTTCCAAAACCGACCCACAGTCTACTCGACTTGGGTCGGTTTTTTTATGCACTATTTTCTCAGCAGCTTGGCAAACTTACGTTTACCTGCTTGAATAATGTCCCCACTGGCAATTTCGATTTCAGCATTTGGATCTGTAAGCTTCTCTTCATTCAGCTTAACTGCGCCCTGCTGGATGCTGCGTCTCGCTTCACCATTGGAGGCTGCAAATTCAAGAAGAGTCAACAATTTGATCAAACGCATCTTGCCGCCCTCAAACTCTTCTTCAGGAAGTACAAACTCCGCAATATCATCAGGCAAAGCGCGTTGTTGAAATACCGTTACGAAGTACTCTTGCGCCGCTTCAGCCGCTTCCACTCCGTGGAACATACGCACCAAAGTGTATGCTAGCTTCATTTTTGCATCACGTGGATGCATCGTTCCTTCCTTAATACCTTGAGCTATAATCTCAAGCTCCTCATTAGACAAATCAGTTACAAGCTCATAATATTTCACCATAAGCTCATCAGGCACAGACATCGCTTTACCGTAAATTTCATTCGGCTCTTCATCGATACCAATATAGTTGCCAAGACTCTTACTCATCTTCTGTACGCCATCCAGACCTTCGATAATCGGTGTCGTGATCGCGATTTGAGTATCTTTTCCGTACTCCTTCTGCAGCGTTCTACCCATCAATAGATTGAATTTCTGATCTGTGCCGCCAAGCTCGATGTCACTCTCAAGCGCTACAGAGTCCATGCCTTGCATTAGCGGATAGAAAAACTCATGAATACTAATTGGCAATCCACCTTGGTAGCGTTTTGTAAAATCGTCTCTTTCGAGCATACGCGCCACAGTTACCTTCGCTGACAACTTCACTACATCGGCAAAAGTCATAGGCGCTAGCCATTCAGAGTTGAAATGTACCTTAGTTTTCTCAGGGTCTAAAATTTTGAAACCGATTTCATCAATTTTTGTTTCAATTCATCTTCCGGAACTATTTCTACGACTCCTCGAGAGATCACCTTAAGCTGCCGCTCTACTTCTTCACGCTGGACTTGTGTAAGTTCATCCCACTTCATAAATCAGATTCCTCCCTAAAATAATAATTATCGATATACACAAAAAAACCCCTTCTCATCCAAAGGGACGAGGAAGGAGTTGCTCGCGTTACCACCCTAATTAAAACCGCCATTCAACGTCAATGCTGCATCAGCATATTTTACGACAAAAGTCGGCTTTCACTTCATTACAATAACGGTTATCCCGGTGCCGGGCTACTTGTGCCTGAAAAAATCTGCACTTTCCCCCGGACAGCTCCAGACGGTAATTCAAAAACGATTCGCTCATTCGGTTTACAGCAACCACCGATTCTCTGCGCAGCGGGATTTCGCCTTCTACTAAAGTCTTTCTAAGCCTTTATCGATTTATAATTAGATCTTTTATATCATAGACGCTTTTCGTAAGTCAAACGTCGGTACCTGTCTAAAAACGATGAAAAAGCATCCTAAACACTAATTTTGTGCTATAATGTTGCTGTCATAAAGGAGGATAACGAATGGTTCATGAGAACGAGAACAACTCCGGAGATAATCAACGAATGTCCCGGAGCAAAAAACCGGCTCAGAACGCTCAGAAGGTTCCAAAGAAAAGAAAGGGACGCTGGGTTTGGGCGACATTAGGTTGGCTTGTTCTGCTCGGTTTTGCTGGAATCCTGTTTGTAGGGGGCGCCGTTTTCGGCTACGTCTCCTCGATCGTCAAGGACGATCCGGTACGCTCGGGTGCCGATATCGAACAGAAAATCAATTATAACGAAATTACTGGATTTGCATACTTCCGTGATGGGCAGCCTATCGGACAGCTTCGTTCTGAAGAAGATAGACGCCCTGTCAGCTATGAAGAAATACCCACATCTGTCATTGATGCTGTCATCGCAATTGAGGACAACAATTTCAATGAACATATCGGAATCGATTTTGCCGGGACAATGCGTGCGGTTAAGCAAAGGTTGCTTAAGGAAGACATTCAGACCGGCGGCAGCACCCTAACCCAGCAGCTGGCACGCCGTGTATTTTTGAATCTGGATAAAACGGACAACCGTAAAGTCAAAGAAATTTTACTTGCCGTGCGGTTGGAACGCTTTCTAACCAAAGACGAAATCCTTACAGCCTACTTAAATAAGGTACCATTTGGCAATGGCTCTAACGGATATCAAGTGTACGGAATCAAGGCTGCAGCCAAAGGAATTTTCAATCAGTCAAATCTGGATGAAATAAATATCGCTCAAGCAGCTTATTTGGCTGGTCTTCCTCAGCTTCCGTCCTCATATTCAGCTTTTAACGGTAAGGGAGAGTTTAACGAGGGAGCATTTAACCGTGCCGTTAAGCGTCAACAGCTCGTACTGAAGCGAATGCTCGAAGAGAACAAAATCAACAACTCTCAATACAACGAAGCTCTCGCATTCGATATTAAAGGTTCTCTGGCGCCTCAGACAAAAAAGGCTTATGAAACATTCCCTTATTTGATGCTTGAGACAGAGCGACAAGGCGCACTCATTATTGCAATGATTAACAATCCTGACATGACCAAAGAGGAACTTGCCAAAAATAGCGCAATGATCGAGGAGGCTCGTCAAGAGCTCTTAACCGGAGGTTATCGGGTATACACAACCATTGACAAAAAAGTGTACAACGCAATGCACAGAGTGTCAGATAACGCGGAGAATTTCTCACCTTACAGCGAAACCAAGGGACTTGAACAAGTCGCCGCTATGATGATTGACAATCATACCGGAGCTATCCTCGGAATGATTGAAGGCCGGGATTTTTACACTGAGCAGATGAATTACGCTACTCAAATGGTTAGACAGCCCGGATCAACTATGAAGCCTATCGCTGCCTATTTACCGGCTATGGATGAGGGACTTATTCAACCAGCGAGTATTATAGACGATTCCCCTCTCATTTTGAGGGATTATTCAAAGGGCTACCATATTCCAGTCAATTCTAGCGGTGGATACAAGGGCCTTGTGACTGCACGTACTGCTCTTAACGAATCACGCAACATTCCTGCACTCAAGGTGTTCAATCAGACGCTTGGCATCGAGAAGGCTTGGGATTTCACCAAAAAGCTTGGAATCACGACGATCGATGAGCAGGATTATGGAGCACAAACCGGGGTGCTTGGTGGTCTCAAATACGGCGTAACCGTTGAAGAATTAACAAATGCCTACAGCTCAATTGCTAACGGCGGCGAATTCAACGATGCCTATATGATCGCAAAAATTACGGACTCAAAAGGAAATGTGGTTTACAAGCAAGAAGCAAAGCCGCAGAGGGTGTTCTCCAAGCAAACTGCATACCTTATGACAGATATGCTGCGTACTGTTATAACTAGCGGAACAGCCAAATCTATCAAGAGCTCATTTAAAAACTACGGCAAAATACCTGTTGTCGGCAAGACAGGAACGACCCAAAATTATGCCGATGTCTGGTTTATGGGGTACTCTCCTGACGTAACTCTTGGTGTATGGATCGGCTACAAGGAGCCAAAAAATACACTATCGGATAAAGGTAAATCAAGAGCTCGTTCGATCTGGGCTCTCGTGATGAATGAAGTAACTGAAAATGTTGGAGATTTGTTCGTTACTCCATCATTTGAAAAGCCTGACGGCATCGTTTCAAAAACCGTATCAGGATATAGCGGCAAGTTGCCTACGGATCTGACCAGACAGGCCGGCAAGTTAGTTACTGACATTTTCAACTCCAAATATGTACCAAAAGAAGCGGACGATGTACTTGTCAGAATGAAATATATTCCTTACGGGGATGTCAACTACATTCCGAAGGAATCTACACCATCTGATATGCTGCTTGAGAAGGTTGTAGTTAAGCGTGAAAAGCCGATCAAGGAATTGATAGAAGAGCTTAATAAAGCATTCTCATCGATGAGAGGCGGCCACAAATCAATCAGCTATTATCTTCCGAAGGATGCAGGTGAGGATGCGCCAACCAAGGTCGATCCTCGGGTTGATGATGGTCATGCACCGGCATCACCAGCTAATGTAAGTCTTTCAGCGACCGATGGATCTGTAACGATCAGCTTTAATAACAATAGCGAAAAGGATGTTGTAGGATATCGTCTGTACAAATCAGGAAATGGTACTGATTTTGTATACACGGGTAAATCAATTCTTATTGGACAATCAACCGCATTTTCCGATTCCGGTTCCGGCAACTCCTACTACGTTACAGCCGTTGACGTCGCTGGTAAAGAATCTTCTCCAAGTGCAACTGTTGGATCTAATGCTTCGATTCCAGACGGCTCAGATACCGGTGAAGGGGAGGATCCATCAAATCCGGGAGCCGAGGTCACTCTGCCTGCAGCTCCTTCACAGGTAAGCATTCAGAATGACAACGGAAGCCTCACAGTTACTTGGAGCGCTAACGCAAGCACGGATCAGGTTCTGAATTACAACGTTTATTTCTTTGAATCAACAGGCGGTGTTTTCTCAAGAATCGGTTCACCTTCAATTAACCAGTTCACCTTCACCCCGGAATCTGCCAGTGGGTATATTCAGGTCACAGCAGTCAATGCTTCAGGTGAATCTGCTGCTTCATCTGCAGTTCCCTTTACTAAATAAAGCACTATACGCAAAGAAGTCAGGGCTAATTGCCCTGACCTCTTTGTCATTTAAGTCGCGTCGATTTATTAATATTACTCTCTAATCCTCTATCGTCGACAAATCACCTGCCGGAAGATTGAGCTCCCAAGCCTTCAGGACCCGGCGCATGATTTTACCGGAACGAGTCTTTGGAAGCTTATCTTTGAATTCGATTTCCCTTGGTGCAGCATGGGCGGACAATCCTTCTTTAACGAACTTTGCAATCTCTTCCTTAAGTTCCGCACTTGGAGAATACCCCTCACGCAACGATATGAACGCCTTGATGATTTCGCCTCGAACCGGGTCTGGTTTACCGATCACACCAGCCTCAGCTACTGCAGGATGCTCCACAAGCTTGCTCTCGACCTCAAACGGTCCAATCCGCTCACCTGAAGAGTTGATCACATCATCAATTCGGCCCTGAAACCAGAAATACCCGTCTTCATCCATAAATGCCGTATCACCTGAAATGTACCATCCCGGTATGCGGAAATATTCCTCATACTTCGGTGCATTGTTCCAAATCAGCCTCATCATCGAAGGCCATGGTGTACGAATCGCTAAATTCCCCATTCGGTTAGGCGGTAGTATCTTTCCATTATCATCAATAATTGCAGCCTGAATTCCAGGAACCGGCTTGCCCATCGAGCCAGGCTTAATCGGCATCGATGAGTAATTACAAATCAGTTGACCTCCTGTCTCTGTCATCCACCAGGTGTCATGTATTCTTCGACCGTACACTTTATTCCCCCAGCGTACCACCTCTGGATTTAGCGGTTCACCTACAGATAAAATATGTCTTAGCGACGACAGATTATATTGCTTGACGATATCTTCCCCAGCCCCCATAAACATACGAAAAGCGGTTGGAGCGCTGTACCAGATCGTAACTTTATTATTTTGTATCGTATTATACCAATCACCCGGCGTAAATCTCCCACCACGAATAACATTAGTCACTCCATGAAGCCATGGAGCAAATATGCCATAGGACGTGCCCGTTACCCATCCAGGATCAGCGGTACACCAATATATATCATCTTCTTGAAGATCAAGAACTACCTTGCCGGTATAGTAATGTTGCAGCATGGCATTGTGCACATGGTACACACCTTTTGGTTTGCCTGTTGAACCGGATGTATAGTGCAGAATCAGTCCATCTTCACGGTTCACCCATTCGATTTCACAGTCAGCGGATGCCTCAGCCATTTCAGCATGATAATCGACAATTCCTTCTGACACCTCTATTTCTTCTCCTGCCACAAAAATAGTCTTAAGTGAGGGAAGCTCATTTCGTTTAACCCGAGACAACAGTGTCGGCGTCGTAACCAAAGCAACTGCTCCGCTGTCTTCGAGGCGATCCTTAACAGCCGTCTCCATAAAAGCCTCGAACAGCGGTCCTACTACAGCACCCACTTTAATAATGCCAAGCAGACTAACATATAATTCAGGGCTGCGCGGCATAAATACAAAAACCCGATCCCCTTTTGTAATTCCATAACTACGGAGCACATTGGCAAACTGGTTGCTCAAGGCTTGCAAATCTTCAAACGTATAAGCCTCATCCCTAGACTGATCTGTGAACCGAAGCGCGATTTTTGCACCCTTGCCAGCATCTACGTGACGATCAATCGCCTCATAGGCCAAATTGACCTTCCCCGTTACGTACCACGAAAACTGTTTCTCAATCTCATCCCAATTAAAATTGGCGTAGGCCTCATCATAGCTGCCCAGATTGGATGAGGAAGCTGCTGCTGCAATCGTCTCTCCTTGCAATTGATTCATCGTTCCATCCTCCCTTGAATCTGTACGATACTGCTAAACGATACAAATAGCACGAAAACGGATACATGATAAAATAATTTGCAGGTACTCAGAAGCACTTCATCATAGAGCAACACAGTGTCGCTGTGGATTACCACACAAAGTAAAATCAAGACAAACAATCACACAAACACGGTATAATTATGAAATTTTTATGTCGGAAATCATTATATCACACGCTAATGAGAGCTGCTATACTTTTCATTTCTTCATTTTTTTGTTATAAGTGAGTGGAATGAGCAAAGGAGGCGGCAGTAATGGAACATAAAAAAACGTATATCCGCCATACCCTGCCCTATCGCAATAACGAAATTATCGTGGAAGGCCCTGTCACGCCCGCTCATCTCCAAAGTCTTGTGATGCATCCTGAGCTGGATGCATTTCGCAAACCAAGGGATCAGCAGGAAGCTATTATCGAAATTGCGGGACTTCCCGAAGGTCGGATCATTGTGGCTCGGGATAGCGACACCATCGTCGGCTACGTAACCTTTCATTACCCTGACGAAATGGAGCGATGGTCACAAGGAAATATGCCCGACCTCATTGAGCTGGGCGCGGTAGAAGTTGCAAACGATTACCGTTCATTAGGCCTTGGATCTAAAATGATCCGTACAGCGTTTGAAGACGAGCAGATGGAATCTTATATTGTTTTTACAACGGAATATTATTGGCATTGGGATTTAAAAAGCAGCGAACTAACGGTATGGGATTACCGCAAAATGATGGAACGACTGATGAAAACAGTTGATATGGTATGGTATGCAACGGATGACCCAGAAATTTGCTCCCATCCTGCGAACTGTCTAATGGTCAGAATCGGCAAGAAGGTTCCGATCGAATCGGAGGAGCAATTTGACCGAATCCGCTTCCACCAGCGCTTCATGTACTAGTGTAAAGAGAGGAGCATGAACCCATTGTCGGGAAACAGCTTATTTGTGCACCATGGCAAGGCTCTTAATTATCGATTTCATGACCAACATCCCTTTCATCCTATTCGACTCCAGCTTACGCTTGACTTACTCCACGATCTGGGAGCCTTGGACTCCTCACAGATGCTAAGCTATGCTCCAGCCACTGAAGAACAATTATTACGGGTTCATCATCCAACCTATTTAGAAGCCGTAAAACAGCTAAGCAGCCCCTCTCCAGATCCGGTATGGATTAGCCGTGCGGCACAGTACGGACTGATGGATGACGATACGCCTTATTTTGCCGGAATGCACGAAGCAGCATCCTACGTTGCAGGTGGCTCCATCGCCGCCGTAGATGCCGTAATGTCGGGCGCAAGCACTCACGCCTTACATTTAGGTGGAGGTCTTCATCATGCCCTCTCAGCGAAAGCTGCGGGCTTTTGCGTCTATAACGATGTATCTGTTGCAATCGCTTATGCCAGACATATTTACGGAGCACGCGTACTTTATGTAGATACCGACGTTCATCATGGAGATGGTGTTCAGTGGAGCTTTTACAGCGACCCCGAGGTATGTACTTACTCCATTCATGAGACAGGAAAATATCTGTTTCCCGGCACAGGTGCTGTACAAGAAAGAGGAGAACATCAGGGCTACGGAGCATGCCTTAACATCCCTCTCCAGCCCTATACTGAGGATGAATCGTGGATGGAATGCTTCAAAGAATCAATTCACCGTGTCACGGACTATTTTAAACCGGATTTGATCATTAGCTTGCACGGATGCGATGCGCATGCGTTGGACCCGCTATCCCATATGCATTGCAGTATGGCAATATATAGCGAAATGCCGTCCATTCTACATGATCTTGCACATGCCTATACTAACGGACGTTGGGTAGCTGTGGGTGGCGGAGGTTATGATATATGGCGCGTAGTTCCCCGCGCCTGGAGTATGCTGTGGCTGGAAATGAGCCATCACCCTCTGAAGCTGTCGATCAATCAGCTGTCACAATCCAAATTACCGACAACATGGCTGGATAAATGGCAGAGCCAGACACATGTGCCGCTCCCAACAGACTGGCTTGATGATCTGAGCCGTTGGGAGGGAATTGCGAGACGCGAAGAGATAACGTCAAAAAACCGCGAGACTCTCGCGGTTGCTCTTCAGGACTATCCTGCTATTTAATTCTGAACAGTAGGCAATCTCTCTAACATTTCATTTATGATTTGATAAGAGCGATTGGAGGCCATTACAGTAAATTCGGCAAAGTTCACATCTGCGGTTCCATCCGCCTTATCTGACATAGAACGCAGTACAACGTATGGAATTTGGTTCATGTAGCAAACCTGGGCAACAGCAGCCCCTTCCATTTCCACGCATGCCCCATTCATCGTCTCACGCAGCAAGGCTACATAATGATAATCTGCAACGAATTGATCACCAGATAACACTTTACCGACGATGTAATGATGATCGCTACATTTGAGTGCACAAGCTTCTTGTGCCAAGGCTACAAAACGTGGGTCTGCCGGATAATCGGACACTTCCTGATAAGGAATTACACCTTTTTCGTAACCGAGCGGACTCGCATCGATATCATGCTGCTGACATGATGAAGAAATGACGATGTCTCCAATATTCAGATCAGGATGCACTGCACCAGCAACACCTGTAAACCAGATGGCATCTACATTAAACCGATCAATCAAGATTTGAGTAGTCGCAGCAGCATTAACCTTTCCTACACCTGATCTACATACGACAACTTTACTATTATGAAGCGTACCTGTTACAAAAGATACCCCCGCATGCTTGATCTCTTCATTCCCTTCCATCACTTGCAATAGCAAAGCGATCTCTTCATCCATCGCTCCCATAAGTCCGATCGTTTTGATCACTGGCATTCTTCCCTTTACATCAAATTTTAAATTTAAACTCTAAAAAAAGCTCCCATAAAGGAGCTTTTTTTATCCGTATAACCTTTTTCATATATTTGTCTGTTAAATCTTATATCTATATAGTGTCAGCCATACTAAACTTAAATATGGCTAACGGACAAGCGAAGAATTGTCTCATGCGGCAAAATAACCCGTGGGTTGTCAACCGCTTCCTTCTTCATCAGCTTCGTCAAAAGCCTCATCGCAACCGCACCAAGATCATACATTGGTTGAGCCACTGTAGTCAACTGCGGACGTACCATAGATGCCATACGGATGTTGTCGACACTAATGATCGAGAAATCATCCGGCACTTTAAGTCCTTCGTCCTGAATACTGTGAATGGCACCGATTGCCATTTCATCAGTCGCCGCAAAAATAGCGGTTGGACGCTTCTTAAGTCCCAGGAAATACTTCATTGCTTCAACACCGGACTCATAACGGTAATTGCCGATCCGCACCAAATCTTCCTGATACTCAATTCCCGCCTTTTCTAAAGCGCGTTTATATCCCTGAAAGCGTGCATATCCGTTAGCCGGATCTTGCAGTGTACCACTAATCATCGCAATGTTGCGATGCCCGTGGCGAATTAACGTACTTACTGCATCAAAAGCAGCAGCCTCATGATCGATGTCAACAGAAGGCATAACACCCTTCTCGTCGCTCGTAGCACAAAGTACAATAGGAACTGCCGAGGTCTGGAACGCTTGAATATGTTCTTCTGTAATAGTTCCACCCATGAAAAGAAGCCCGTCCACTTGCTTCTCAAGCAGTGTATTAATGACGCGAATCTCCTTCTCTTTCTTCTTGTCTGCATTACTCAAAATAATGTTATAGTGGTACATGTTCGCGATATCTTCAATACCCCGTGCAATTTCCGCGAAAATTGAGTTTGAAATGTCAGGAATAACCACTCCGACCGTTGTCGTCTTTTTGCTGGCAAGACCTCTTGCCACCGCATTTGGACGATATCCCAAACGTTCAATCGCTTCGTATACTTTCTTACGGGTCTGCGGTTTCACGTTAGGATTGTTATTCACAACCCGGGAAACCGTAGCCATCGAGACGCCCGCTTCACGTGCCACATCGTAAATGGTAACCGTCACATTCTTCTCTCCATTGCCATAGATTTTAACTATCGTCACGTAATTCCAATACTCCAATTAAATTTATGATACGACAAAATAATACTTTGTGCAATGATAACGCTTCATTTACACAAGATTTCCTCGTAAATTCACTGAAGTGATATTAGAGTGTGAGGTATGCCATACCGCTTGTCCATTCTTAACCAGAAGCACCTGAGGAGATTCATGCTTGACACCGAGCAATTCTGCGGCTTCATTAGACACGGAACGGTCTTCGATAACATATATGAGCCCGTATGTAATCTCTTCATTAGGTTGATCCTGCAAATAGTTCTCCATCTCATGATGTGCTCCACTGCTTATTGGACAACGCGTACTATGCTTAAATAAAAGAAGCGGCTGATCTGCCGAACCTTCAATAACACGGTGAAGCTCCTCAACGGATGAGATTCTCGACAATTTGGACACGATAATTTGGCCCCCTTCCCTTTAACGACAATTCTTACCTTCTGTTATCTTATCAAAAAGCTAAACTTAAAAACAACTTTTACTCATCAAAAAATGAACTCTCTGTTTATTTTGTCTCCAAACATTGACGTTCTTTCACATATTTCGACAAAGGCGCGAGTCGTGATGATATTTCATTCATCCACTTGGAATCGCTCGCCTTTTTGGCACAGCTGTATAAATCCAAAAGCATGTTGATCCGTTCATCGCATCCCTGCTCTAGAAGCTCTTCAAACGATTGATTGTCTCCGGTACGTTTCCAGGTCAGGTAACTGCTATATAATACATCCGCAAATTCATTAACATCTGTAAAGAGCACCCGTCCACCTTTGCCCTCGTCTTTAAGCTGAGCCAAGAGATTTGTTAAATCACATTTAATTGCGGGCAACACCTCATAGTACTCGCAATCCTCACATTCGAGAATCGGCACCCGGTCGATTTGGAACTTATTTTCGAAAATAACCAACCGAAAACCGAGGTCCATTTTTTGTCCGCAACCACATAGTCTGCGCACAGTATCACCTCATTTTGTCCTTTTACAATCTACCATCTGATTTCAAATATGGATTGTATTTTGATACAATTAAAATATTGAAAGTGATTTTCGTCAAGACCGATTTTAGACAGGAGGAGAGTATTTTGAGACTAACTGGTAAAAAGGTCATCGCGTTAGTTGATGAAGATTTTGAGGATTTGGAGCTCTGGTACCCGATCTATCGGGTTCGTGAAGAAGGGGCAGAGGTTCATCTGGTTGGTGAACAGAAAGGCAAAAAATACATTGGTAAATACGGGGTTCCAGCCGAAACCGATTATGCTTTTGAGGAAATTAATGCTAGCGATTATGACGGTATTCTGGTTCCGGGAGGCTGGGCTCCGGACAAGCTGCGTCGTTACGGTAAAGTGCTCGATGTTATTCGTGAGTTAAATGAAGCAAAGAAACCGATCGGTCAAATCTGCCACGCTGGCTGGGTACTTATATCTGCAGGTATTTTAAAAGGTGTCACTGTAACTTCCACTCCAGGTATTCGTGATGATATGGAGAATGCCGGGGCCATCTGGAAGGATGAACCGGTGGTTGTGGACGGCCACATCATATCGGCGAGAAGACCACCCGATCTCCCGCCATACGGCAAAGCTTTTGTCGATGCATTAGCTTCAAATTAATACAATAACGGGTTGCTAAGAGAGAGTCATGTTCTTCTAAACTTTTTTGTTTAGCTAAACACGGCTCTCTTTTTTTAACCCAAATAAATCAGCATTTCCGATCAAGCACAACGTCCTTCTCTGAAAACTGGAGCAAAACTGATTCGATTTCATCATTTGTTGACAATCTGAAGCATGAAGCTCCTATTTCCTTACCGTCTGAAGCGAACGTGTTCAAAATGCGATGCTTCACCCGCAGGAGGAGCTCCGAAGACATACTGAGGTCGCTTACCCCTAAATGAAGCCAGATCGGAATTGCCTTTTCGTCACCAGCTATTTCTCCGCATACGCTAACAGGAATACCCGCCTCTTTGGCAGCCATGACAGTCTGACGGATCATTCGCAGCACCGCAGGGTGATAAGGATGATACATGTGCGCTATTTTCTCATTCATCCGGTCTACAGCAAGCACATATTGCACCAGATCATTTGTACCGATGCTGAAGAAATCAACCTCTTGAGCCAGCAAATCGGCAATAGCCGCCGCCGCAGGAACCTCAATCATAATCCCGACCTGTATGTCATGACAGTAGCTGATGCCGCGTTCATCAAGATCACGTTTGGCCTCTTCAAGCAGGCTTTTTGCATTTCTGACTTCCTCCAATGAAGATATCATCGGATACATAATCTTTACATTGCCATGCACGCTAGCTCGTAGAATGGCGGTCAACTGAGTTTTGAACAATGGTTTACTATCGAGACTGATACGAATCGCACGATAGCCCAGAACAGGATTATCTTCTTCTGGAAGGTCAAAATACTCAAGTTGCTTATCCCCGCCTATATCGAGCGTTCTGATAACTACAGAATGATCTCCTGCTTTTTCAGCAACCTGGCGATAAACTTCATATTGCTCCTCTTCACTCGGAAAATCAGTTCGATTCATATATAAAAATTCTGTCCTGAACAAGCCTACGCCTTCAGCTCCATACTTGATCGCCTGTT
This sequence comes from Fontibacillus panacisegetis, assembly GCF_900102215.1. Classification (GTDB taxonomy): domain Bacteria; phylum Bacillota; class Bacilli; order Paenibacillales; family Paenibacillaceae; genus Fontibacillus; species Fontibacillus panacisegetis. The sequence continues at coordinate 81,048 of NZ_FNBG01000005.1, read as the reverse complement.
CCAAATCTCTGACAGAGCTGATATTGCTTGCAAGTTTCATGCGGTAACCGTCTTTTGTAACGGCTTCCACAGAAGCTAATAATTGAAGCTGTTCCTTGCGGCGGCGAAGTCGTTCTGCAACCTCCGTATAACGATCAACAATTTCTTGAGACGGATCAAGATAAATAGTACCTTCGTCTCCATCAATGACAAGCAAGTCGCCCGTTTGGAACGGTTCCACCAATTTATTTTCAAGGCCTGAAACAAGTGGAATGCCTAGAGCCCGTGCCATTATTGCCGAGTGTGAGGTTTTGCCTCCAACCATCGTCACCATACCAAGCACATGCTCAGGATTCATATGAACAAGCTGGGAGGGCGACAATTCCTTGGCAACCAAAATATACGGCTGCGTATCTGAAGGCAATGTGATTTCCGGAGTGCCGAGCAGATGCTTGAGCAAGCGGTTACCAACATCCTTGATATCCAGAGCTCTTTCTTTCATATATTCATCGTCCAGCAAATCAAACATCGTAACAAAATGATCTATTGCCTCTTTAACAGCTACTTCAGCAGCTTTATATTGACGTTCAATAACACCCTGAATTTCGCTCATGAATACGGGATCTTCCAGAATAGCGATGTGCGCATCGAAAATTCCTGACTCAGCTACTCCAACCGTTTCCTTAATCTCATTCTTCATGCACTCAATCTCAGTCTTGGAAGTACGAATTCCTTCGTAAAGTCTCTCAAACTCCTGAGCCAGGTCCACCTTCTCCATCCGGTGATCCGGCATATCCCATTCCCAGGCGGGCAGGACAAATGCTTTGCCGATGGCAACACCAGCCGCTGCACCGATACCCTGTATCATGTTTCGACCCCCTATGTCCCCTATTTGTACTATAGGATACCCTCTCTCTAATTCATTATGGTAAGCCTAGCCTTATAAATTTGTCAAAGGAAATTGCACACAGAGGTTGCATTGGTCTCACTCATAGAAAAAAGACCCGCCATTTTTCTGCAGGTCCCTCCCTTAAATTACAATTATTACCTTTTTCCAATCAAAATGCTATCCTCCACTTTAATACAGCGATCCATAATGACAGCAAGTCCACCATCGGCAGCGATCTTGTAAGCCTCCTCGCTTGTAATTCCAAGCTGGAGCCATAACACTTTAGCACCTATTTCTACAGCTTCCTGCGCTACTTCTGGCGTATATTCACTACGACGGAATACATTTACGATGCCTACCGGCTCTGGGATATCCTTCAGAGAGCTGAATACCTTCTCCCCAAGTATCTCACCTTGGACCGATGGATTGACAGGAATGATGCGATAGCCGTTGTTTTGGAGTGCCTGTGCTACCATGTAGGATGTGCGATCTGTTTTGTCTGACAACCCTACTACCGCGATATTCCCTGCGTTTTCTAAAATATTTTTAATTTCCTCGCGACCAGGATTTTCAAATGGCATTGTATACTCCACCTTCCATTAAGAATTCATATACTTATTTTACCCATTCAACATTCCCGCCAAGCGCGGCAATATGATCGAAAAATTGCGGATATGATTTGGCAACATGATGAGCATCCTTAATCAGAAGCGGCTGCTCACAACGCAAACCAACAACCGTCAGCGCCATAATAACCCGATGGTCATAATGTGCGTTGATCGTAGCACCGCCTTCAAGACCGTTAGGACGTCCGTGAACGATGATTTCACTCTGAGTCTCTTCCACATTTGCGCCTGCCTTGCGGAGCTCATTCAAGTAATCTGTGATCCGGTCACATTCTTTATAACGAAGGTTCTCCACATTGTAGAATCTTGAAGTACCATCCGCGAACACAGCAGCCGCTACCATCGCCAGCACTGCGTCAGTAGCTGCATCACCATCGAACTCTATAGGACGAAGCCGTCCGTTGCCCAGAACATGTACAATGCCGTCCTTATGACTCAGCGGAACATCCATCATCTGCAAAACATCTACAATGGCCCGTTCGCCCTGTTTACTGTTCTCCATAAGCCGATGCACCTTAACGTTGGATTTTGTCACTGCAGCTGCTGCAAGAATAGCAGCGGAGCCCGGATAGTCTCCCTGAACAGTATAGCTTTGAGCCTGATAAGACTGACGGCCTGGCACGGTGAATTTCATATAATCTTGGCTGGCATGAATCACGATTCCGGCCTGCTCCAGCACTTCCAGCGTTTGACCCACAACTACTTTAGATTTAAGGTCACCCAGCACTTCAATTTCACTATCTTCCTCAAGAAGCGGAGTAAGGAACAATAATGCGCTTAAATATTGGGAGCTGACCGATCCCGACACTTTAATCTTCCCGCCTTTAGGTGCTCCACCACGAATAGTAATCGGTAAACGACCGTCCTGATGCTCGATCCCTACACCCATACTTTCGAGCGCTTCAATCAAATCACTATGCGGACGTTTGCCTAGGGAATCCGGATATTTATTAATAAAAGTAACGTCTGGACAAAGCGCAGTTACCGCCATCAAAAAACGAAGAACTGCGCCAGCATTCCCGACATTTAGTTCCTTCACATCTCTTGGATGACGTCCAAAGCCCTTGATCACGATCTTCTCATCATCTTCCTCAAGTACAGCTCCAAGATCAGCAATACAGCGGCGCATGGCGTCACTATCCTCACTATGAGCCGGATAATATATTGTACTTGTTCCTTCCGCAAGTGCAGCAACGAGCAAGTAGCGAGTCGTATAGTTTTTGGATGAGAGTGCCCCGAATTCACCTTTCAACTCTGGCGTGGGCTTTACGATAATGTCCATCGATCCATTCCCCTTTTACATTAATATTATTGGTTAACCGCGGTAATGTATTAAAATCTCAGATGATACCTGCTCCGTACTTTTACCCGAAGTGGCAATCGTTACATCAGCAAAGCTATATGCATGCTTACGTTCTTCCAACAGAGCAGTCACTCGTTCTCTAGCTCCCCCTGCTAACAGAGGCCGATTCGGGTCTTCTCCTACCCTGCTTATAATATCATCTACTGTCGCAGACAGTGCAACCACCCAGCCGTTATTCTTCATTAAACCGCAGTTTTCATTCCGCAGCACAGCACCACCACCAGTGGCCAGCACGATATTGCACTCTTGCAATACTTTGCGCAGCACAGTTGTCTCCAGATCGCGGAAATAAGCTTCACCCTTCTCTTCAAATAGCTCAGGGATTGAACAGCCCGCTTCCTCCACAATAACACTGTCCAAATCCACCAGCTGATATCCAAGTTCACTTGCAAGCAGTGAGCCAATGGTAGATTTTCCGGTTCCCATCATGCCGATAAGCACAATATTGTCCCTATTGCTGGTCAATGTTTCACCTACTTTTTGAACATCCATATTGGTTTCGTTAGCAATTAACTTTTCCATATCATAACACAGGCTGGCACTTTTTGAACACGCACTTCTAATTCTAAGCCTCACATTAACCTATAATGCTAACAAAAAAACGTCGAAGAAAGCGTTAATCCGCTCCTCCGACGTCTCATTCGGTCATTCCAAAACACGCTGATAACGTGTCAAATCATCTTAGAACCATTGATGGTGGAATACGCCTTCCTTGTCAACACGTTTAAAGGTGTGAGCACCGAAGTAATCGCGTTGAGCTTGAAGCAGGTTAGCAGGCAAGCGTTCCGAACGGTAGCTGTCATAGTAGGACAGAGCGCTGGAGAAGCCTGGAACCGGAATTCCGTTCTCAACGGCAGCCGCAACCACTTTACGCCATGCATCCTGATAGTTTTCAACAACATTCTTGAAATAAGAATCAAGAAGCAGATTTTTGAGCGCAGGATCACGATCATAAGCATCCTTAATGTTTTGCAGGAATTGCGAACGGATGATGCAACCACCGCGGAAAATCATAGCGATGTTACCATATTTCAAATCCCAGCCGTACTCATCGGAAGCCGCGCGCATTTGAGCGAAGCCTTGAGCATAAGACACGATTTTACTTGCGAAGAGTGCTTTACGAACATTTTCGACAAACTCTTTTTTGTCGCCAGAAAATTCTTTTTTAGCAGGGCCGCTAAGAATTTTGCTTGCAGCAACGCGTTCTTCCTTCATTGCGGACAAGAAGCGGGAGAATACTGATTCCGTGATCATGGACAAAGGTACTCCGAGGTCAAGTGCGCTTTGGCTTGTCCATTTACCAGTACCCTTTTGACCAGCAGCGTCAAGGATGACATCTACCATTGGTTTACCAGTTTCCTCATCATATTGTGAGAAGATATCTGCAGTGATTTCGATCAGGTAGCTGTCAAGCTCACCATTATTCCATTCTGTGAAAATTTCATGCAATTCTTTGGCGTCCACGCCAAGAACATCTTTGAGCAATTGGTAAGCTTCACAGATCAACTGCATATCTCCGTATTCGATACCGTTGTGTACCATTTTTACATAATGACCGGCACCGTCTGGTCCGATATATGTACAACATGGATCACCATTTACTTTAGCAGAAATTGCTGTGAAAATGGATTCAACCAGTTTGTAGGCACTTTCTTGACCACCAGGCATAATTGCCGGACCATTCAGAGCCCCTTCTTCACCACCGGACACACCAGTTCCGATAAAGCGGAAGCCTTTAGCCTCAAGTTCTTTGCTGCGACGAACAGTATCAGGGAAGTATGCGTTACCTCCATCGATGATGATGTCGCCTTGATCCAAATATGGAAGCAAGCTTTCGATTGTTGCGTCAGTAGCAGAACCAGCTTGTACCATAATCAAAATTTTACGAGGCGTTTCCAAAGATTGAACAAATTCTTCTACTGTGAACGCACCGACAAGATTTTTGCCTTTGCCTTCGTTCTCAAGAAGATCATGAGTTTTTTGCGCGGAGCGGTTAAATACTGAAACAGTAAAACCTCTGCTTTCAATATTCAGCGCTAAGTTTTTGCCCATAACGGCAAGGCCGATAACGCCAATTTGTTGTTTTGACATGGTTTCCATCCTTTGCACACTTATATTTTTTTCAATAGTATCATTTTAACTCTTTTGAGTACAGAAGTGAACCCCTTGAGAGCGCTAACCAGCAAACAACCCCCAAAAAAATGTAGGGGGCTGCAATGATTATTCTCATAATTTATCTAAAAATCGTAATTACCATTCTAGTCGAATCAGCTCGATTCTAATCAGCTTCAGCTTTTCTTTACAGGAATCCACTAAGTCATTTTCGCCTTTTTGCAGGGCATCATACAATTTCTCCAGCTCCTCATCAAGCTCCTGCTGCAGCAAATCCAGTCTCTGCTCTGCTGACTCCGAGGCATACATCTCCGACATTTTCCCGATATCAATGATTGGACCCTTCTGATAGATCACCCGATGTTCCATTCCTGTAATCTCAACCAGACGAATAACTTCACCAAACAAAATATTTTCAATCAAAATTTGTCTGTCTTTAAAACGTTTCACCACTGCATGACCGCGAAGATCTCCGATCAGCTTTTCTAGCCATTCCGCCAATTTGGCATCCTTTATCACGTAGTCTCCAACAAGCTTGTATCCTTTAGCGAGACGCTGAAAACGCAGCTTGGTCAGCTTGCGACCGGTACGTACTGAAATAATAAAAATGGACTCATTCTCGCTCCAATATAAGGAATACCCGTCTTGAATTAAATCTCTAATTAATTGCTGTATGTGCCGGCGGTCGAATCGGAGTTCCAGGTTGCAGTATTCCACTTCATAACTTTTATTCACGGCACTCCCTCCTCTTTAGTCATCTCCCGATTGCGGCTTACTTTATCTTATACTACATCTTATGTTGCGGAACTTGGTTTATTGATTATTTTTACCCGTTAGTGTCCCGATATGACGCAAAAAAGGCACAATAACGAAATTGTACCCTCAATGAGCGGTCATTCCGAAGATCGACAAAACGCGACTCGAAATATGCTATACTTGAAAACACCGAAATCTCAGAAGGAACGTATTGGAGGTAAAAAAATGACGTTTAACGGTTTTACAAATCAAGATTTTGATGCGCTAACTGTACCTGGCCTGGAGCCTCGTATGGAATCAATCATAGCTCAAATCAGACCTAAGCTGGAAACTTTGGGCAGCACAATCTCTCCTTACTTGTCGGCGCTTTGCGGTGAAGAGATGTACCCTCACGTAGCCAAGCATGCCCGTCGCAAAGTAAATCCGCCAAAGGATACCTGGATTGCATGGGCAACGAGCAAACGCGGTTACAAGGCATTGCCACATTTCGAAGTAGGCATGTTCTCTACCCACCTGTTTATTATTTTCGCCATTATTTATGAGAGTCCCAACAAAGCAGTGTTCAGTAATTATTTGCAGAAACACGCCAGCAAGGCGGTTAAGGAAATCCCTGGGGAGTTCTATTGGTCCATGGATCACATGGCTCCGGAAGGAAAGCTGCATCAGGATCTAAACAGCGCATCACTGAAAGCGATGGCCGAGAAGCTTAAAACGGTCAAAAAAGCAGAAATCATGTGCGGGCTGCGATTGGATCGTGATGACCCATTATTGAGTGACGGCGTTAAGCTTGTAGAGACGATTGAGAGTACTTTTGCAGCACTGCTGCCTCTCTATAAAGCTGCATTCTAATCAAAAAAGGCGGCACGATCATATTACAGATCAGAGCCGCCTTTTATTATCTGAATATCAGCCTCTATTCAATTTATCTGAGCATCCGGTTTTTGCCGTGATAACACAATATGAATAACAAATAACAAACCCATTGATGCAGCGCTAGCCAAAAATGGAGCTGTTGGACCTAAGGTGTCCCACATTTTACCTGACACAATCGGCCCAAATACCATACCTGATCCCTGAATTGTCAGAAAAAGTCCCCAGACCGTCCCTTTCTCCCCTTTAGGAAGATGATGCGAAATCATCGTGTCCCACGTAGGAAGAATGCAAGAATAGCTGATGCCGATCAGCACTACCATGATCCACACGGTAGGAACATTCCTCATCACAGAAAATAATCCGATCGCCACGGTCGCTAGCAGAAAGCCAGTATGCAGAAACCATTTGGTTCCATAACGGTCAACCAGCTTGCCAACAGGAACAAGGCCCAGAACAGTAATACCGCCTCCAACGACTAACATGGCACTGTATGCCTCGGGAGAAAGCCCCAGCTCAGTACGAACAAACAATGTAATAACAGGTGTCAGAAGCCCAATTGCAAACGTCTGAAGAAACAGGGCTGGATAAAACAATGGACTGACATTTAGGTTGCTTCGAATATGCCTGAAGGTCTGTTTCACATTTTCCAGAATACCTTTTGGCTGGTTTGGCGTGTGTGCGTTGCCGCTAGAAGAATGGTGCGCTTCAGCACCACTGTTCATCGTTGAAGATTTCCCCGGAAGCAACAAGGAAATGAAAATAACTAGCCCCATACAGCCGAGTAGAATCCAGAACACTAAATGATAGGATGTGCTGACAATAAAATTAATAATTACAGGTCCAAGTCCAGTTCCGCCCAAACTCGATATTTGAATCACACCCATAGCTGTCCCGAAATTGTTGCTCTCCTCTGTAACTGCAGAAATCCCCATAAGCACACATGGCCATAGCGGCGCTGATCCAATTCCGATCATGGCACAGCCTAAAACGATGAATCCTACAGAGCTTGTAATTGCGATAATCAAGACTCCGGCAAACGTAAAGATCAAGCCTATAGTCATCGTAAAACGAAATCCAATCCGTTCAATTAACCAACCGGCCGGACTTCGAAACAGATTATCTCCTATGTACTGTAATGAGAAAGATAGTCCGATTGCAAAGGCGCTTAAATGCAGCACATCACCCATGTATACTGGTAAAATAGCGACGATTAATGCCCCTTTTACAAACTCCACTAAAAACATAATGATCCACAGGCTAATAAAGGTGGGATTGAGCAATCTTTTATTCATAAGCTTGGACGTCATCTCCACTTGACATTCTCTCCCTTAGCAGTTTTATAGTCTATTAACCAGTTTGTCCTGTTTCAAGGAGTTAATTACTCTCCTTTTAACAAAATATATAAACACTAAACTTTGCTTGCAATCCAGTCCCTTTTTGCTATACTCATCCTATTACAAAAATGAAAGGAAGGGATAAGGCACTATGAATCATAAAAGTACGCCGCTATTTACAGCTCTTAAGCAGCATGCGGCCGAAAATCCCGTACAATTTCACATTCCAGGACATAAGAAGGGTCTCGGAACTGATCAAGAATTTCGCGAATTTGTAGGCGATAACGCCCTTTCCATCGACTTGATCAACATTGCACCGCTGGACGACCTCCATCAACCTACTGGCGTTATTGAGGAGGCTCAAAAGCTTGCTGCCGACGCATTTGGGGCAGACTATACTTTTTTCTCAGTCCAGGGCACCAGTGGAGCCATTATGACTATGATACTATCCATTTGTTCTCCCGGTGATAAAATTATCGTCCCGAGAAATATTCATAAATCAGTCATGTCCGCTATAATATTTGCAGGAGCTAAGCCTATATTTGTATCGCCTGCACAGGATGAGAATCTTGGTATTGATCACGGAATCACCACTTCCTCAGTCCGCAGAGCACTGGAGCGGCACCATGATGCCAAAGCAGTACTCGTTATTAATCCGACCTATTTTGGCGTTAGTGCACATTTGCAAGAAATTGTCGAGCTTGCTCATAGCTTTGAAGTGCCCGTTCTTGTTGATGAAGCTCACGGTGTCCATATTCATTTTCATGAGAAGCTCCCGATGTCTGCAATGCAAGCAGGGGCAGATATGGCGGCCACAAGTGTCCATAAGCTCGGCGGTTCAATGACTCAGAGCTCGATCCTGAATCTGAACGTAAAGAACGGATTCGTAAATCCACAGCGTGTCCAAACTATTATCAGTATGTTAACAACGACGTCCACTTCGTATCTGTTGCTTGCATCACTTGATACTGCCCGCAGAAACCTTGCGCTAAATGGTCATGAGCTAATAGACAATGTGATTGAACTTTCCAATTACGCAAGATGGAAAATAAATGAAATCGATGGACTTTACAGCTTTGGTCGTGAAATTCTAGGTAGTGAGGCAGCTTATGATATGGACCCGACCAAGCTCACCATCCACGTAAGACATTTGGGCATTACTGGGTACGAGACTGAGAACTGGCTTCGTGAGCACTACAATATTGAAGTTGAGCTTAGTGATATGTACAATATCCTTTGTATTATTACACTTGGAGATACTCAGGAAACGATCGATACCCTGATCACCGCGTTGATTGAACTATCGAAAACTTACTATATCGAAAACAACGCCAATGAGCTTATTGTTAAAATACCGGAAATTCCGCAATTATCCCTCATTCCGCGCAACGCTTTTTATGCGGATACGGAGGTGATTCCCTTCAAGGAATCAGCAGGACGGATCATTGCAGAATTTATCTACGTGTATCCTCCAGGCATTCCAATCCTGCTTCCGGGCGAAGTCATCTCCCAGGACAACATCGATTACATTGTTGATCACGTTGAGGTTGGACTTCCTGTTAAAGGACCTGAAGATCGTTACATTAATCAAGTTAAAGTAATCGTGGAAGCCGATCCGATCTTTTAATGACTGTTTACTAAATCAGCTTTGGATCACGAAGCTGACTATAGCAACAAAAAAAGGAGCTATCCCGTTGCCATCATCGGCTTACAGGATAGCTCCTTGATTTTGATTGCTATTTGATACATTCATACAAATTGAATGATAGATGTTATGCTTCGTCGTCCAGTTGAGCAACCAACTGATTGTAAGCTTCCTCTACTTGACGCCATTCTTCTTCATCTTCAATATTGTAAAGTACCATTTCTTCGTTTTCTTCTTCCATGCGAAGAATGATACCATCCGCTCCCGGATTGTTGCGTTCCAGCAGAAGCGCATATACCTTCTCAGCTACATCGAACGTTTCGACAAGAACCATCTCCACGTCATTGCCTTGTTCGTCAGTCAGCGTCAACACAAACTCTTCGTGCTCGTGGTCATGTCCGCACCCGCACGCTTCACCGTGTTCGTGATTGTGGTCGCTCATTAAAATACCTCACTTTAAGTTTGATTTAATATTACTATTCTCCCCCGTATCGTATCACTTTTAGATGGGACAGGTCAATTTGAGAATATGTGGCTATTTATAAAACATGTTGTAACTATTTAAGAACAGTAATTCCTTTCTCGGCAACAAGTGAGAAATCAGTACCACTGGATGATTTCATATAAAAACCGACAATATATTTGCCTGCAGTTTTGAAATCATAGGTGTAATCCTCTGTACGGAACCAGAAGGTATCACGCTGCTCCTTGATTTCGCTTGTCTGAATTACTTTAGAAGAGCCATCCGGCGCAGTTATGGATACACGCACCGCAGAGATGTCAGTTTTTAAATTATCGATTTGGGAGAATACATTGAACTTCAGCTTGCCGGTTTTTTTAATATCTCCAAATACCGTTTCTTCCGCAAAAAGGAACATGTGAACATTCGGTTTATTATAATTCACTGTCTTCGTGGATTCATTATATTCAATCATACCGTTTAAATCACGAGCTGGAATATAAGTCTTCCCTTCTATTACATAACCGCCGTCTTCAACCTCCAGGCCGTTAAACAATAATCGCATCTTTTGCGATGAATCGGCAAATAATAGTGAACCTCCCATCAGGGAGAAAACAGTGACAAGAATTGCAACTCTTCTCCATTTCATTCCAAAGACCCTCCAATAGATTCATGTTGATGTAAATGTATACTCTCCGAGAGTCTCCAAGTTGCGGTTTTTTATTAAAAGTTGACAAGTTTATTTGTCTTGTTATTTCACGGGCAGGTTTCAAGCTTTCATACGTTCGAAAAATCATGTACATTAATGTAGGAAATAATATTGATTTAGGGAGGCCTTACCCATGACATTACGCCTTCAAATGCTCGGAACGGGCGGTGCATTCGCCAAAAAATATTACAATAACAACGGTCTGCTGTACACAGATGACTTCACCTTGTTAATTGACTGCGGTATTACAGCTCCGACCTCACTACATCAACTCGGTGTATCACTCACAGAGATTGATGCGATTCTCATTACCCATATTCATGCTGATCATGTTGGAGGACTCGAAGAATTCGCCTTTCGCATGAAATACGAGTTTGGTCGTAAACCTGTCTTGTACATCTCTGAGAAATTAATAGCACCGCTATGGGAAAATACGTTAAAGGGTGGGATGAGTCAGGAGACCATCACTTCACTTGAGGATGTTTTCGAGGTTCGGGCACTAAAGGAGGGAATGTTAAATCAAATTTCTCCAAGCCTGCAAATTGAGATGATTCAGACTTCTCATATTCCTGGTAAGCCAAGCTATTCGCTTTATTTAAACAATGAAATTTTTTATAGCGCGGATATGACTTTTCAGCCTGATTTACTTAAGGAACTGGTCTATGAGAGACATTGCCGCAAAATATTCCACGAGGTGCAATTGGTAGGTCCTGGCGAAGTCCATACAACTCTGGATGAACTGCTCTCTCTGCCCGTAGACATTCGCAGCATGATCTGGTTGATGCATTATAACGACAATATGGAAGATTTCATTAAAAAAGCTGGAGAAATGAAGTTTCTGCGTCAGCATGAAATGTATACGTTGTAAGGCTGTTATTAAATCGAGTTTCTTCCTGGATCGGGTGATTACGAGCATTCGAGTGGACAAGTAGATCCTATTTTGATGTCTTGCACACAAAACAGCCTGCACATGTGCAGGCTGTTTGTTGTTCTGATCAACCAATTCTTTTACTCAAAAATAGGCAACGCATCAAGATTATTAGTAGGATCACCATCCGCATCACCGCGTATATGCAGTTCTCCATCCCTGCCCTTAAATAGGTTGACACCAGCGATGGCGCCAGCATTCACTTCCTCAAGAGCCTGTTCATAATCAAGCACACGTCCGCTGGAAGTTTGGAAAGCAGTCAAATTACCATCTCCATTTTTTTGGACAGCGATAAATCTTTCTCTTGTGTCAGGCTTCATATGCTATCAACATCTCCTCTACGTTAGCGATATGTATAGCATGCCCCACAAATTGCAAACTATGATTTAAACATTTCTTAGCGATTTCACCATACGGACATGCGGAATCCCGGCGTCATCAAAAGGTTCCGTGGAAATCGTCTCATAGCCTAATTTACGGTAAAAAGGCTCCGCCTGACATTGTGCATCAAGCACCGATTCGGTAAGTCCGAGCTCTCTTGCAAGCTCTTCCATCGCAATCAGCAAAATTTTACCGATCCCGTGAGAGCGATAGGACTTGCGAACAGCAATACGCTGCATTTTTGCCGCATTGTCATGATAATAGATCATACGTCCTGTAGCAGCATACTCATCCCCTACATCTACTAACACATGGTGCACGTCCGGTCCAATTCTGTCGTATTCATCTATTTCAAGCTCCAACGGAACCTGCTGTTCCTCTACAAAAACTTCCTTACGAATATTCAGGCATTCCTCAAGCTGATTCTGTGTTTGAACGCGTACAATTACTGCAGCCACATCAAATTCCTCCCCAAGTTGACTTCATCTCGCGACACTATTTTATTATACTAAACCGGAACATTATACAAAATAATGTTTTTCCTGTATAGTTGGGGTATCATTTTGAACGGAGGGATTCCACCTATGCTTCTAGGTGTCACCATCGTTGCCGCTATAATCATCGCAGTGCTGATCATCGTACCTGTATTTTTTGCCATTAAAAAGGGATACTCCAAAAACTGGGACGAGGATTAAGAGACAACTGAGGTTAAGCGTTACTCAGAATAAACTTCTTTCTGCACTGCAGAAGGATACACTTCATCAGAAATGGATGAACCTGACCACCAAGGAGCCTTGGCCTGCCGATCCATTGTCGCCTTGTCAGCTGATAAACTGCAACCACTTATACATACAGTAAAAATAGTAGTCAAACTAATGACCAAGCTTGCTGTTCTGCACCCAAATCGTGGATACTTGTTATCACTAGGTTCATGATCATTGTATTGGCTCAGTCGGTGATTCACTCGGATCCATTCCTTTCTGGCTTTTCTCCGCTTTAATCACATTCTGCGCCTTATGCTCTCTTTTTAAACAGACTTACGCCATTTCATAAATTTATGCTCACATAAATCTACAAGCAGGAACAACACAAAGCCAACCAAGCTAAACAAAAGTATACCTGCATACATCTCTTTGTAGTCCATTCTTAACCAGGCATCCATAATAAAATATCCCATTCCATATTCCGTTCCGTATATTTCAGTAAAGAATAAGACCGATAGTGCCGTACCTAACGAAATCCGAATCGTACTTAGAATCACGGACAACGCACCAGGTAAGGTAACGTGCCAAAACTTCTGTACTCTTCCTGCCCCAATGCTGCTTAATACATCGTAGGTGTTTTGAGGAATTGCTTTTACCCCATCCCGCACAGATATAATAATCTGAAACACTAGAATCAGCATGACCATTAGTATTTTAGATGACTCTCCAAGCCCAAAGAACAGCATAACAACCGGCAATAAAGCAATTTTAGGAATTGGATAGGTTAAGTAAATTACTGGGTCAAGCAGCTTATTCCATAATGCAGAGCAACCCATTAATATGCCTATCAGCATTCCGATAATTAGCGCCAAAATGACCCCTACGAATACACGAGACAAGCTGTAGCCTATATGCGTTGCTACCTCTTGACCCTCTAAATGAAATAGCGAGACATACACATCAAGCGGACTCGGAAGAATGGTATGATCAATCAAGAGATAGAGCAAATACCAAATCAAATTCATACCTAAAAGAACACCAATAAGTCTGATCAGATGAGAAAACCGTTTTTTTGTCACCATTTCTCTTGCATTACCTTTCTGATTTCTTTACTCAATTGAAAGAACTGTTCGCTATCCCGCTTTTCCTCCGGCTTTATCGAAAATAAAGGATTGTCCATTACGATAAGGGGGTCTTCTTTATTCGAGGTCATCATGATGATTTTCTCTCCAAGTAAAATGGCTTCCTCCACGTCATGCGTCACAAACAACGTAGTGGTCGGGAGTGAATTCCAGTTTCCCAAAAAAATCCGCTGAATCTCTTCACGTGTAATAGCATCCAATGCTGAAAAAGGCTCATCCAACAGCATAATTTGCGGTGATATAGCAAAAGCTCTGGCAATCGCCACCCTCTGCTGCTGCCCTCCGCTAAGAGACAAAGGATATCGATGGGCTAAATCAGCAATCCCCATGGATTCAAGCCAATTCGTTATCCGCTGCTCCTGCTGCTGTTTGGTTAACGTGCCGGAATTGCTAATCCTCATCGCCGTCCTGATATTAGATTGAACCGTCTTCCATGGGAGGAGCCCGTAATTTTGTGGTACGAGCCCGATCAATACCTGATCCTGTTCAGGTAAAGCTTTGCCGTTATAACTGATCTCACCGTGGTATGTCTTTACTAATCCTGCAATAGAACGTAAAAGCGTTGATTTACCGCATCCAGAAGGACCTAGTATGGTGTAAATACTGTGTTCTGGCAAAAATAGATCAACAGATTTTAACGCCGCCTGTCCCCCTTGATACTCAACGGTTAGATTCCGAATATCGAGTCCTCTATTTCTTAAATACGACATCTGATATCACTTCTTCTGGTGAAATATCTTTACTTAGCAAGCCTTTTTCTTTCGCCCATTCAAATGCAGCCTTTACTTGTTCTCCATCCACTTGATAAGCAGGTACGTATTCAGGAATCTTAATCTCATTTTTCATTTCTTCCGGATAGCCCACCTCTTCAATGATCAAGTCAATAATGTCTGATTGATCATGAGACTTCATATAAGCTACTGCTTCATCGTACGCTGCATACATGGCAGCAATTTCTTGAGATTTCTGACTGATAACTTCCTGTGGAAACGCCAAAATAAACGGATTCACACCCGCCTGTATAGTAGAGCTTAATACGCGTAGTCCTGACGCTTGTCCCATCGTTACAAATGGCTCCGGTAAAATAGCTGCATCAGACTTGTTGCTCTTGAGCAGCTCCAATCTCGTTGGAATTTGCGGCACCTCTGTTACAGTAATATCCTTTTCACTCAAACCAGCTTGTTTCAGCATCATAGCTACTGTATATTCCGTAGAAGTGTTTTTAGACAGAATAACGGTTTTTCCTTGTAAATCCTTCACTTCCATAATGTCAGCATTACCTGTTAACAAATCAAATTCACCGAACGTCGTACTGGTCGCCTTTACATCCAAACCAGCTTCATTATAGATCGCCAAAGCGATTAAATCAGCGCTGATTCCGTCAATCTTGCCTGCATGAAATGCCACGTCACGATCCTTCGCGCTTTTGAACGACTCAATGTTCAATTTAACCCCGTGCTTCTCATCAAACCCCTGCTCATGCGCTATTATAAAAGGTATCGCGTCAATTGACGTCAATAGACCCAGGTTAAGCTCTCCTATTTCTTTGGCTGCCACTGTTTTATCATTCGAACCTTCAGATACTGCACCTGTGTTTTTAGCAGAGTTACCACTTGAACCACATGCCGTTCCCACCACACTAATCAATGCCAATAATACAATAAGTGTAAAAATTCTTGATGATGCTTTTTTTGTTTTCATGAACGTTAATCCTCCATCTCCTGTTGTAAAAACCATTTTGCGCATTAATTCACAATCCAGTGCGTAATCTCCTTGCAAATAAATTGTAAATCATAGTGATGCAATTTTACACTAATTGTTTCAATTTGTATATTTACAAATTGAAATAGAGCATCAGATTCATCCCATTAAAAAGAAAGCCCGATGTTTAACCGCATACAGCAAAACATTCCCTAACATGAGGCCAGTGGAAAGGCAAGATATCCGGAAAATAATGCAAAAATGCACTTTTTTAAAAGTAGCCATGAAAGGATGAACAAAAGCGTGCAAAAATGCAGGAATATGGTTCAGAATAGACTAGTTTGAAGAGAATCCTTAGAGAAAGCCTGCACATTTGCAGCAATTTAGGGCATTTGGAGACTTTACATGACCAAAGCCTGCACATTTGCAGGAATTTCAGGAATTTACGCATTATGACACTATTACACATGAGATACGGTCATAGAATGTGGCGGGATCAAGCGGTGCAGGGATCGTCTTCCTTGCACCGCTATTTCTAGTTTTGACAGTAAACCTAATTTTGGGACAGCCCCTATGGTATGTAATTGGCGCATTCGAGTAGTAAACCGCGATTCCAAAAGCTCCTTCTCACGTCTTTAAATTGGCTAAAGCAACTTATGCAACAAGTCCCCTGAATGACTCAGGGGACTTGTACTACTCCCAAATATTCTTTGATTCCATCTACTATCGCTTGCGCTGCCGCATTTTGCCCACTTTCAGACAGCATAATCTCTTCATCATAAATGTTGCTCAAAAATCCTACTTCCAACAAAACCGCAGCCATCTTTGTTTCTCTAATTACCTCATAATTGCCGTTCTTAACTCCGCGGTCTTTTAAGCCCATAGCTGCTACTAAGTGTTTGTGAATAACATCAGCTAATTCTTTACTATCGCTTCTCTGATAATAAAATGTCTCTGTTCCAGTCGTTTGCGGGGATGAGAGAACACTATTGCCATGAATTGAGACAAATACGTTGGCATTTAATTGATTAGCCAATTGCACACGTTCAGGTCGAGTGGGATAAACATCAGTCTCTCGGGTCATAATCACTTCAATTTCAGGCTCTTGCAGCAAAAGTGCTTGAACCTTTAATGCGACCGCTAGAGTAAAATCCTTCTCTTTATAGTTATTAATACCCGTTGTCCCAGGGTCTTTTCCCCCGTGCCCCGGATCTATAACAACGACTTTAGTTTCTGAATAAGATGCAGGATTTTGAGGAGCTGGGGCTGCTCCATCACCCGTTACATTCAAATTAACTAATATTTTGTCAGCACTGGTTTCATAACTAAAACCTATAGCTGGAACGTCTACCAGTTCAATAACAATTCGGACTTGATCGGGATCACGACTAAACAAAGAATATCTAATATCAGCTACAGCTGGAAAAGCACTCACATCAAGCTTACCATTTGAACTGGAATCTATTGATTGAGCCATATTACCAAAAGTAGTATTAGGCAGATCGATTACAACACGATCAGGATTATTTAATGTAGAAATCACCGGGGTAACTGAACTATCCATAGCTATAACCAATTGATTGCTCGAAAAATTGATTTCATTTACACGTTTCACAGAGCTCGTAGTATCTTGCACAGTACCCGTCGATGAATTTTCAGATGAAGCTTCACTATTTTTTCTAGTCAGATACACAATTTTATCCGTATTGTCCCAGCTTACTTCAAGCCCCATTTGTTCACTCACAAAACGAATAGGAACTACTACAGTATTATTCATGATCAGAGGAGTATTGTTGAGTTCAACGATATTATTATCCACTAACGCTTCTTTTTGATCGACTGTTAACGATAACGTTCTTGCATTCTGTTGAATCTTGACATTTCGGGATTTTTGATCCCAATCCACCTTAAACTTTAAGCTCTCTGCCACAACTCGTATAGGAATCATAACACTCTTGTTGACATTAGCTACTTGTACTTTATCAGGAAGGATCAACTCTTGGCCATCCAGAATGATTTTGGAGTTATCGGCCGCTGCATTGCTTTCAATAGGAAAAACGATGACAAAAAATAGACTCAATAGGATAGATAACAAGATTCTCTTCATATACACCTCTACTAGTTGACAGAAATTTCTGTATTTTTTACATGCTGATTGGTAGGAATTTTGTGAAAACACTCCTAAACCTCTACTTGTATTTCTTCACATCCACTTGATGAACGGTAAAGGTAACTCCTTATGACAGCTATCGTGCTGACACTGAAAATAACTTGCAAAAGCTGAAACCAGATCAAGTTCGTACCAAATACAAGGTATACCATGGATAGCAGTACAGGAAAACCCGGCATAACAAAAGAATTTGCTGTTGATTCCAGGTATCCGAGCACACCGGTTTCAAGAAACTGCTTAGCCATCTTGTCGTAACCAAACGCATCTCCAACCAGCGGTGGGAATGTAGTGGTGACGATGTAATAAACACGTAAAGCCAGTGCAACAGCAAGCACTACATAAATCCACTTTTTCAATTCTGTAACTCTCCAATCGTAAGCAAGTGCGTTCGCACCTTGTTTAGCGGTTGTTTATCAAGTTTTTCATTGCCTAATGACATGCTCGGCATTTTGGTGAATACTCTGAAAATTATGAAAATTTTTAAAAAGAATCGCACTTTTTTCTATTATCCCTATGTATTTATCTATTCTTATAAATTAGTGCTATTTTATCAGATATACCATCGAAAATATATCGTAATTTGTCGAATTAAGAATACTTTTGCTTCCTAGTATGCAGCAGGAAACTGCCATTAACTTTGATAAAAGACCATATCATGACCATTTAAAACAAGGTAAATTTATTTGTCACGTCCAATAAGTGATGAGAAGACAAGACCTGAATGGATTATATCAATGTATCATTCAGATTCCTTCACAAACTTTCTTGATTCCTCAGCATCCCAAACTAAAATTTCAGTTTTTACATTTTGAGGTTTATCAATCACATATAATGCTGGATTCTCTTTGATAAGTCTCAGTTGGTACGTAGCATTGTTCAAGGCAGTATTGACGATACTATAAATTTTCTTTACAGTATTTTCTGCGAGTCCTTTTTCTCTTAGTTCAACAATTAGTTTTTGCATGTGCGTTGGATTGAGTTTACCTAGTTCGATGTTTCCACATGAAGAAGTTTTCACATGACGATTAATGTAACTGTTATACATTTCCCTTGTTTGCTGACTTAATGATTTTTTTGCAGGAAGCCATGTGTCATTCAGATAATCAATAAATTTAATCTTAGAAGGTTCAACATAAGTCCCCTCGAAGAAATCATTCATTGCTTTAGTCATAGCTACAGTTGCTTCCTTTTCTGTTAGAAACCCTTTTTTCCTGATCTTTCTTCTGGAACCATCTAGCTTTTTCCCTGCTTCAAATTCGTACCAAAACTGATTTTTCTTCTTTGTTTCGTCTCTATATACTGGCATTGATAATCCTCCCTTTTTAAAACAAAAAAGGTGGAGTCATCATTTCTCCACCTAAGTATACCATATTAGTCCTTTTCCTGTTTTTAAAGCAGCAAGACACCCAGTAATATAATCTACTGCAAAGACTATAATTAGCAGTTCCAACAAACCCGACCATCCTCCAAACGCATAAGTTAATATTCCCCCAAGTACTCCCGATAGCGCGTAGAAAGATGAGTAATCTTTATTTGCTAATAGTTTGAAATTTGATATTTTAAGATATATTTCGTTAATATTCACAACATGCTTACCTCCGTGATATTTTGAGAAGTTTTTAAGATTTCATTTAACTGCTCAACTCAAATAGCCCTTGGATTAGCTCTAAGAGCATAAAAAACCGCCGCTTCTTTTACAGTGCGGATCTTTGGTCTCTATTCAATTATTTCCTCAAAATTATTCCTGAGATAATCTAAATCACAAACACCAATATTACCTTCGCTGTCCTTGTAAATAAACTGACCTAGATTTACTATATAAACATCTGTCGCATTTTTTATTATCCCTGCTCTAACTGTACCATCAGTTGCATATTCTACAGTTACAGATAGTCCAGTAAATTTAATGATTGCTTGAATGATATCCTTATTAGAATCAGAGAAGGCAACTGCTTCAACACGTTCTTAGACTTAAAAATTCTAATCATTTTTCAACAACTTTCCTTTTTAAATATAAATAACCCCCAGATCGGCTCTGAGGGCATAAGAAAAAGCACCCTCGGGTGCTTTTTGCTTTATTTATTTAATCCATTGGAAAACCGAAAAATAACAGGTGATATCCTTCGTTTTTAAACTCTCCTACTTGTTCAACGACAAGATAAACAGTAGCACCATTTGGAATAATAAAACCTAGCCAAGTTACAGAATGATTTGGTTTGTTCATCGCATAGAGCATATCAGATTCATAACCATTAGCATATTTAATCATAAAACCAACCCGATGATTGACGTTCCCTTGGTTTAAATAGCCTGCAGAAGATACGTCTCCGCCAGTATTATTTGTCCATGAATACCAATCTTGATCAGTACTGTTCGATAAAAATAAATTATATTGTGAATGGGGAATAAGAGTTATTGCTGTTTCCTTTGTATCTCCTATTCCAGAAATTTTAGGTGATACATCAGCGGCAAATACAGATGACGACATTGTAAGTAACATCATAGTTGTAAAAAGTACCGTTAAAACCTTTTTAAGTTTCATGCCCTTCCACCCTTCTAAGTATAATTGAATCGGCCGATTCTAC
This sequence comes from Fontibacillus panacisegetis, assembly GCF_900102215.1. Taxonomy (GTDB): domain Bacteria; phylum Bacillota; class Bacilli; order Paenibacillales; family Paenibacillaceae; genus Fontibacillus; species Fontibacillus panacisegetis. Next base: position 60,691 of record NZ_FNBG01000005.1, on the reverse strand, counting down.
TTTATTATACCCTCAAAAATCTACCAATTGATGTGACTATTATCCTAAATGTTGTAAAATAATAGTCTTTAATGGAATTTACATCTCTAGATCAGCTCCGAGGGAAAAATAAAAACGCCTTATGGCGTTATGTCGCATTATGGTCCGAAAATGAAATAAAAAGAGCCCTCGAAAGAGCTTTAATTTATGTCCTGTAAAACATTCCATGTGAAGAACCATTCTTCTTTAAAAATTTATCAAAACCTTCAATGAAATGGAAGATGGAATCAACTACTACTTCATAAGCTTCAACTGCTTCTTCTTTAGTTGCAGTAACTTTAGTTCCGTGTACAATCTCATTTCTCCATTTAAGTACTTTCCTCTCCCATACTGGCCAGGATGATGCCGCTGCTAATTTTACTTCAAATAAGTTATTCATCAACGGATTTACTTTTGTAGGAATTTCTGCAGATGTTAGCAGCCTTGAGATACTGTCTTTATCTAAACCCTTCTCTAAATATCCGTTTGTCAACGTTGAGTCGACATAAGTTTCTAATGCTACTTCACTCAATAATATACTGGTTAAATACTCTTCAGATCTTAATTGATCAAAAGCATATTGAAGCATGTGTAACCAAGGTATTTCATAATCCTCACCCTTGTAATTAACCATAAACATAATGTTTCCATTTTCACCGACTATTGATAGATCGCTTCCTTCGTTTAAGGAAGTGAATATATCAAATCCATTATTAGAAATATTCACAGTTCCAGCTAGAAAGTTGCCTATCGGAAATAACATCACTTTAAATATTTTTTTAATATTCTCAGGTAATTCCACATGTGTCGTATAGCCGATTTTCATGCAGAAGATAGGCTGATTAAGGCGCTCTCTAATGAATACATTGATAGTATTAGGAATGGATTTTTTTGAAGGAATATCGGGGAATAAGAATTATAATAACAATGTTTCTGCTCGCCCATTGGTCGCTCAGAAATCTATGAGAGATGTTGCTGATATGATTAATTCAGACGAAAGAACAACAAGAAGATTGATTAAACTTAACGATCTCATCCTTCTCCTTCAATCTCTTGTATCATCCAGCAACCTCACACAATCCCCTCTATTAGTCAATCTAAAATGCTAGACGAGATGACCTTAAAGCAATTAAGGGAGCGATTAAATTATATGAAAAATAAGAAAAATCAAATTCAAAAATATATAGAAGAATTAAAAATGAAAGAAGAATACATAGAGTATCTAAGCGATGATCAAACTATTATACATAGAAAAGATGGTGGAATATTAATTATAAATGGATCGCCTTCAGTAGATAATTGTAAAACATTTGTGAAAATATTATTACTAGAAAAACAAAGACTATATCTTTATCAAAATAATAGCACATGAATTCAAGCCATTTTACTTATTATAATTTGGTGTTTTTTCTATTATTTTAATGAGTTTTTTTGTTCTAGCTTTTTTTGCAAGCAATAATATTTCTATAAATTTTTACAGTTTCTACCGAAGGTGTACCTTTTATTATTAATGTTCTGCCATCAGTTCTGTGTGTGATAATATGATCATCATTAATATATTCTATGCGTTCTTCTCGCACCACTCTATCTTCTTTATTCGTTTTCATATCGTACTATCCCCCATTCATTAATACTTAACAATTTTTATTATTTCCTATAAATTCAATTATTATTCATCTAAAATCTTCAACATAAAAAGCCCCTCAATGCATAAATTGAGAGGCTCTAGTAATTAATATATATGAACTAAACTGTTAAACTATATATCTTTATTACGGATTAATTCCTATTTCTTCAGGTTTTATATGTGTTTGTAGGATAGGTACATTGTAAAACGCCCCCCTGTATCCATAACCATTTTCTTGCGAATAACTACCTAACAATGCTTGCAATTCTTCTATACTGGCAACATTAAATAATTTCAGCACTTGGGTTGCCTTACGTTTTGATTTAAGTTTAGCCAAAAATTTAATAGGATTAGAGTCATTTTCCCGATATATATAAGTTATAGGAAACCAACTATATCTATCTTTCAATAAAATACTTGAGAAATAATGAAGTAATATATCACATTCATTAATAGTCCGTTCTAAAAGCATCTGGGCTTGCAAACTAATTTTCCTTAAACCTAACCTTTCATTTCTACTATCTAAAGAACGTAAATAAAATCTAAATACCACAAAATCAACTTCCCTGTTCCCACGCTTAGTTTCCAAATAATACCTAGATGTTAATATTTCAGACAACGGCTGGTACTGTTCATATTTCAGCATAATTGCACATGTATATAAGAACATTTCATGTATTAAGAATTTATAATGATCAAACTGAATCTCATAATAAGTCCCATCGGTATTAAATTCCGTAAACACATATAATTTTTCAAAAAGATCAATTATCCAATCTGATTCAATTATATCGTTTTCACTCAATAATTTAGCAACTTCAATAAAGTTGTCTCTTAATGGTATGGACGCATTAATTTTTTCTACAATTTTTTCATCAATTTCATTCGGATCAAAGTCTTTGTGTTCTAGTTTTAGTTGATCCAACTCTTCCAAATAAAGTTCTGTAAAAGCTCTTGCTAAACTTTTGATTCTGCGTGGATTAGAATCTATAGCACTTTTAATTTGCCTTATAATATTTGTGGTTTTATATTGATTTATTGTTTCTTCGTTGAGGAAAACTGGTCTCTTGCCTAAAGGTGGCTTCCTATAAAGTGGGGCATTATACAGAGTCCTTACAAGTTTCTCGTAATTTTCTTCAAAAGTATTAACATCTGACAAATCAATATAGATCCTTGACTTAATAAATGTAGGCATATGCTCCTTACCATTTTCATCTCTTTCAGCTACTATCGGAATAAACTTCGACTGTTCTACATTATCAAAAACTTCTGGGGTGATTAATAGTTTTTCTGTACCTACTCCTCCCTTATTCTCGTTTGCCTTTTCTTTATATCCCTTATCGCAAATGATCAAAACTTTATCTATATCTGAAGAAGTAACCATGTTTTCCATGAGTGCATACTTATCATATCCTTCTTTTAAATCCCCATTTATCCAATTTAACATTAACCCCATCACTTGCCATCAACCTTTCAGCTAAGTCATACAGCCATTGCTCATGTTCAGGACTTGTCCAACTGTAGGATATAAATACTGTAGGAGGATTATTATTAGGAGAGGCTACCATATACTCACTTCCTTTTTTTTAAATGCGTATTATTACTGTGCGGAATACTATTATGAGATAATTTGTATGATTGAGATGATTAAAGAATCGAATATTCTATTTGTGTTGGTATATACGGTTTCAAAGAAATCGATGATGGATCAAAAATTATAACTATGGATATAAAATCAATATAAAAATTTCTGAAAACGTAACCGATCACGAAGAATGATTGTGAGCTTCTAAAGATTTTATGTAAAAAATGATATAGAAACATCATACAACAGAGAATGTAGAATTGCTGAATAAGGTTCAATTTGCATAGGGAAGTACCTCATAATAAAGTCACAAACGTCCTGATAAGTAATCGCCTTATTATTTATAGCACTCATCCTAGGCATTTATTGTCATACATCCATTTATTCTTATTTGATTCTCTGAAGCAAGTCTGTTCAATTCCTATTACACTTTGCTTTGCTATAGTATGTAATTCTTCCTTCGTACAGTTGTGGTTTGCTATGTCTAAAGTTGTTACTTTACGCTCAAATAAAAATTTACCATGATCAATTAACCGATTAGTGCTGTAATCAACGATTACTTTGATCAAAAGTGGTCACCTCAATACTTTATATTGGCATATCATTTTTGATAAACCACTGATGAAAAAAATCAAAGATAAAATTACCCGCATCAATAAAAACTTCTTGATCAATGTCTTTAATATCTTTTGTTCTAGTTATATTTGCCATAAGCCATAATGAAACAATCTCATTTAAATTACTAGTGCTATCTTTAACCCATACATTTGGTTTAAACTGTTTTACAAACTTATCTGAAACTCCACGGCCATCAATCCACCAATTATCAATCCTTAACAATAATGCTTTATAATAACTATTGAAATTCTTGGAATCTAAATCTAGAATTGCAGTCAACATAGCAGCTACAGAAACAAAGCGATACCAATATTCTGACTTTCCGTTTACATAAGGATGACTTGGGTATTTAAGTTGAATGGCTTGTTCGAATTTGTCTGATAATTCTAAAGCATGTATAAAAAGCATTCCCGATGAAACAGCATCATTTTTCTTCTTCCAAGGGAAAATTATTAACACTCCTTTGCTCAAAAATTGATCTAAAGGTATTAGAAGCATCTAGGATAATATTACCATAAACAATAATTTGATAGAATGAAAAAAACTATTTATTTCTGTATTAAATGAATACTTACATTACAAATAAAATTAATAAAAAAGATTTTTTGTTCAACATTGTAGCAAATCAATTTTATTAAGTTTATTAATTCGTCTATAGAGTGTTGCATTAAGGAAAGTATTTTGCATTCCATTGTTCGCCCCCCCAATCCGCCCCCTGATTAATATTTTGGGACTAGATGGATATTAGAGCAAACAAAAAACCCTTATAAATTAAGGGTTTAAGTAATGAGAAATGATGATCTGTAGTGGGCTCGAACCACTGACCCCTACCCTGTCAAGACCAATTTTTTGTGTTGTTGGATATTGTCAGAATGCTGAATCCCTTGATGTATAAGGGTTTTTCTTGTTCGTATGGTTGTTCGTGTTTGTTGTTTTTTGGTGCCGATATTTAACTTTCGGCACCAATTTCGGCACCAGATTTTTTAGCATATATACTGAAGACGAGAAACAAAAATCCTGCACAAATAATTGCAGGATTTTATATTTTTCACACCTATCCAAGTTCCCCCTGGGAGGGGATACTTGGATAGACTGTTTTTGTTGATTCATTTATTTCTTGCGATTTCTGTTATACCACCAACACCAAATGATAACAGCAAGGATAACAATGGCTATAACTAAACTATCACGAAATTCCTGATTCATGGGCATTCAACTCCGTATTTCCCAGGGAGAATCAGTAAGTCTATCCATTTAAAAAAGATAATACCAAACTACTCATAATAAATAAAGTGACCTGAGATAAATTATTCATCCTCCATATTTACTTGAAGAGTTGTGAATCAATTCTTGGACGAAATTATCCAAAACATTATCCAAATTATTGGCCACAGCCCCATTCCTCTTCAAGACGGCTTCAATGGTGTTTTTTATAAGCGCTCTGAAAATAGCCGCTGATTCTTCAGGAGTACCAGCATAGATAACCTCAATGTCAATTTCTTTTTTTCTTGTCATCGGTTTATGTTCACCCACTTGTTTTTATTTGCGACATCGCCACTTTACCAAACTTTCAGACATGTAGATAGGTGAACGGCTGTAAACACGCTGAAGCATCAATCCAGGTATGTGCCAGAAACTTGCCCTGCTGTTCCGTATGCTGCTGAATAGCAAATTGTTTGGATGCCTCGGCTTGCTCGGCTCGATGTTCGGATTCTGCGGCGGCTTGTTCTGCGGCTTTGAGGGATTTCTTGACCTCGCGCAGCTCCTTGACCGTCATCTCGTCTACCGTCTTTGATTCGCCCGTTGAGGGTATCTCGTGTTCCTGTTCGATGAACTCGCTACGATCAATAGAATCAGGAAGAGAGAGCATTTCGAAGATTTGCTTGTTTCCAATAGCGACGACGTCGTCGTATTTGAAAATTGATCATAAGCTTGAATCATTCGCTGCGCAGTTCTTGGTACTAAGTCAATTTGTTGAAGCCATACTTCCCACTGTCCATGTGCCAGATCATTCTCCTTCACATGCTTGAGCCTCTTCCCAATCTCAAATACCAACTGCCCCGCGATCTGCTTGTAGTTGATGAGCTTTTCCAATCCACCATGGAAGGAGGAAGTAGACTCTGGGTGTCGAAGTTTGAAGGTGGGAGATGGTAACATGGAAGCAGAGGAAAAACTGAGGATTTTAGAAAAGGATCAAAAATTATCAGATGAGGCTATTAAATATCATATCAGTTAATAGAAATATCTGAGCGATATTCTAGGGAATTTGATGTTCAATCAGCTCTTGAACATATTGAATATTTAAAACGCAGAAAAATGAGCATTCAAAAATTGTATGAGGAAATAGAAGCGGAAATGAACGTATAGAGAAGGCTTATAGAGCACCCTAACCGGTGCTTTTCCTTTTGGATCCGCATCATGAATATAATAAATCCCCCCAATTAATCAAATTAGAGCGGGCCTCTTATTGTTCTTCAGCTCGGAACTTCTCAATCAGTTATTAACTGATATCTCATCAATTAGATTGATAAGTATTGTATATACGATATTTAGTTGCATGTTTTTCACATTTGACCGATTAACATAAATCATCAGTATAATTATTATGAGAGAAGCTATTCCAACAACGATTGTGTCAGCTATAGATGACGGAGAAAGGGTGCTAAGCATGAATATAATAACAGATACAAGAATAGCAATTATCGCTAAATAATTCGCTGCAAATGGAGAAGCAGACAATTTACTTTGATAGAGAACTTTTATATTCATTAACTCCTCTTTCCCAATTTCCTTCTTAATACATTTCAAATGAGATCGAGCAAAACTAATATCTTCAGGAGATTTGCTCTTCTTTGATTTTAGGTATTTCTCAATTTCTTGCACCTGTTCATAACTCATACTTGACCTCCAGTATTTTATATTTTTATCGGCTTTTAAGAGGTCTATATTAACAGCTTTTGCATATGAGGATATTTAACTAGGAGAGAAGGCAAGGAAAACAATCTCGGAACGACAGAACATTGAAGTGGAAGACATTTCGTTTTTGAGTGATTAATGCAGCGGATTTGGGCTTCATAGGTTCTTCTGGAGAATAAATCGAGGTGCGGGTGCGAACGCCCCCCGAACAAGGATAGATACACATTAAAATTTTCACTTTACATTTACATAAATCGGCAGAAGACAGATGTGGAGGGATTACAACTAGCCGCACTTGTCAAGCAGCTGCAGACACTGTAATTTTTACACCTTCCTTCCGCTTAGAGTCTGCATGTCATTTCCGCTTTTTGATTAGAAATCAGAGGATTGATTTTCCGGGTATAAATTCGAAGCGAAAAATCAAAATGCCTCAGTCCAAAGGACCTTAAGCGGAAACGGAAGTGAATTTTTGAAAATAATTCTGACGCCATTTCGGGGTCACGCGCACCCGCACTCGATTTTAAGTGCTGAAAGGACCCATGCTTTTGCATTTGTTTTTCTTATCCCTTTTGGGACTCGTTCTCTGATCATTACCAACAAAAGAGACGAGCCTGTCGCTAGGTCGTCTCTTAAATTTCGTTTATACTAATTTGTTTTGGACATCTTTACCATAAACTAACCAGTCATAAAAACGAATTAACTTTCGAAAGTTACTATACGTTAACCAGACTTATATTCCAATATCTCCATATTCTCCTGAATAAACTCACTTAACAACGCCTGGTCAATTGACTCTTTATCCAAGAGAGGAATATATTCAATAACCTTACCTACTTCATCATATTGTTCTATTAAACCCTCAATAGTTTTACAATTAGTTTGAATATGGCCTATTTTTTTTCTGTTAGTCAGCGTAATAAAACTATCACCTGTGATCTCACTCAGTCTTTTTTTTACTCGCTCATCTAACTCCTCCACAGCCACACCACTAAATAAGATAAATTTAAACATAGGGAGGTAACGGTCTATTCTCAAAAAGGTACTCAAATTTAGTGTCACTTTTTCATAATCATAGGATGGACTATCGTTTACAATATCTTCATACAACTGCTTGATTGGAATTGGCTCATAACCAATTTCACCAAGTTTAGAAGCAACACCTACACCTATTACAAATTGCACTTCCGGAGAGTTTATATTCCCCTCAACATCTGTTACATATATTTGATTCTGAGGATCGCTAGTCTTAACAATTTCATAAAGTTGTGATTTTATCTGGCGTAATTGTTTTGCGCTAAATTTACGTTTATATTTGGATAGTGCCTTATACACAAGAGAAAAATCATTTGTTTTTATTGTAGTTACAATTATTGAGTTCCCATTAATAGTTAATGGTCCAGCAAAAAAAGTATCCTCTTCTCCTTTGTCTTTTCGTTGAAGGAATATCAACCGGTCTTGAAGCTTGTCCAAGTGTTCTTTACTCAAACAAGAAGTAATTGATGTAAGTATATTTTGAATGTTTTCATCCGACATTGAATATCCAATAAAGAGCACGGGATGTTCAATAAAGATGGTTAGTAATTTAGCCGCTAAATATGGATTATTTTTTTGGAAATCTCCATAATCATTATCTGTTAATACAATCGAATCTGGATCCATAGAACAACCGTGGATTTTATAAATTTCACCAACTTCTTGTGTTGCTGAAAACAACAGTTCCTTTTGACCAACATACTTATGGAATTCATCAGGGAAAATCTGTTCAAGCAATGTGTCCCAGTTGGTTGTTATTATGCCATCAATAACAACTTTTTTAAGTGCTTCAATCTCTATATCATTTTGTGTACTTTCACCATATTCATATTTCTTTTCTTTCAAATACTTTGAAATTTCAATTTTCAAAGGACTAGAAGTATCTGTAGCTCTCTCACCAAACTCTTCACGACTATCTGTGAATTGTTCATCATCCCACCACTTTTGATGAAACTCCTTGGCCATAAGTCCAGCAGCCCGTTCCAATCTTCCTTCAGCCGTTGATTTATAATAAGCAAATCCACCAGGTCGAATATACTCAACAAACCTTCTCAGAAGTCCCTCCCAGTCTTCAGAATTTAGGTATCTTCGAGAAAAACCAGATCCCACAAAAAGAAAAGGAGCAGCGTGAAATTTCTTCAAGTGTTCTTCAAGTTTCAGTTGAATATCCATCCAGTCAATCTCCCCTTAACGGTTAATAACCTAATTCTAAATCATTAAAGTCATTTTGCGGAATTTATTTAAGTTGGATAGTTTAATATACGTCTATGCAAAAAATAGAGCCGTGCAACAACGCTGCTGCCCTATCCCATGGGCTTTTGCTTGTATTCGGACGTTCAGAAACTTGACGTCTGAAATTAGCTCCTATTGGTTCATAAATAGAGGAGTAATTAATGTTCTAGGTATTCGTCCATTCTTTTTACGTGATTTTTAATCTTTCTGATTTTTCTAGAAGATAGAGAGTATCTTCTGCCTATCGAATCTTCAACATATATTTCTTTCAAGTGGTCATCGAATACGTCTGGTGCTTCCCTAAATATAGTTATTGAATCCATAGCTTCAATTTTTTTAGGGAAATCATTAGGTGAAAGTGCAAATTTCCCTTCTCCATACGGAGTAAAAAAAGTGCCACCGAGGTAAGTAATCTTTATCGGTTTGTCACCCCTGTTTATAATTTGGTATTCAACAGCATTCCAACTATTAGGGCGACATTCATCATCTCGAATATCAAATCTATTTATTATACTACACCTTAAACGTAGAACTTTTTTACTCAGTGCCCATAACGTGATATTCCAGATAAGCGCTGCTGTTGATACAATCGCTGCATACAATGCGATCCATTCTTTCAAACATATCCCTCCTGTCATCATATTTCGACATCAGGAAGGATTCCCCTCCTTTACATACAAAATTGCTTCGTGCCCGTCCAAGTTCCCCAAATAACAAGATTTGCGTCGCTCTCGCTGCTTGGGTTTCGAACGTGACTTTTGAAGATTATTACGTTTCCCTGCCATGTCGTCCGTTCATCTCGATTTCTCAGCGTATCTCCTGAGCGTCCGTATGCAATGCTGACCAGCCACTTAATGACCTTCACGATCCTCAGCTCCGTTTATGGAAATAGAAAAGGTCGTTCCCAGAAAGGAACGACCTGAGTTTATATATTGAATTCATGTGTACAAAGGGCCGTCCAGAGCATTGCGACTGTGTCGGTCGCAGCAAAAACGCTTGCTCTTTGCTAAAAAGAATACGTACTTTGTTATTCTAGTAATCAGAAGCATTTTAATGAGGGGTCAAATAACTATCAATCTCCCCCCATCAAACAATTCATGTAAAAGCTATTTCATCCTGCTTATTATCTTCAAATTCCTTACTAAATCAATTGAACAGAAATAAATCTTCGAAAAAACAACTGTATGCAAGATAGCAAGATAATTGTCGATAAGGAAGGATTTCCCTCTATGTGTGTCGAAAGACCTGAAAGAGGAGGGGATACTACACTATACGATTAATGTTATATTTCCATCTTTTTTAACAACGACATCTTTTACAACATGCTTTTTTTCGTGGATGTGGATCAAGGAACCGACAGCTATAATATTTGTATTTTCGTTAAAAATCATTTGACCATCAATAGTCCCTACATATTGGTTGTTTTTAAAAATTTCAAAATTCATGGTATCGTTCTCCTTTATAAAAAATAGTTAGGTGGGGTGAAAATGAATCAAAATGACGTTTTCGATAGCTTGATGTATTTTAAACCATTCCTAAAGTACAATTTAGTTCAAGATCATTTGAGAATCATGGGCAAATATCCGGATTTTAAGAACGACTATTCTAAGAATAGACAGGATAATGAAAATATAGACGTGGTTGAAAATATTTGCATGACACTTGCAGCTGGGTTAGAAACCACTAAATTAAATGGAAAAGATCTCGATGAGCTTCTGTTCCTTTTAATTGAGGACAGATTGTTCGACTCCTTCTTATACAAGCTTGACGCTACAAGTATAGTACCTAATGATCCTGGTTCTATTAAGAATGCTCTGAAGAAATGGGGAGCTCCTGAACAGAACGTTATACTCGAGGGATTGGCACAAAAAGCAACTGTTGAAAATTTTGTGATTGTAGGTTACAGAATTAACGAATCTGATTCATTCAGAATTTTGCTACTTGATAAAAATTTGATAACCATAAAAGAAAAAAACAAAGATCCTGAGTATGTTGTATATGCAACACTGATTGAATTTGACTTTAAGCGGGATTTAATCCATATCAGAATAAAAGATGTTGATAAAATTGAAAGTAGTGCTACAGAAGTTAGAACTCAAGAAGGACGCATTGAACGAACCTTAAAATTTATTGATAGCTTAAAGCCAACCGTTAGCTATAAAAAAATATCAAATTTCAGGACATCTTTATTTAATCTAGAGGAGCATGTATTACAACCCAAAAGAGATACGGCACGTTCCAAATTAGTCCATTTTCAGCCTCATATTAATGATTTTTCTAACCTTATTGATTCAAAATTTCCTACCGAACATGAAAATGACGTTACTACATCGGATTACATTTCAAATACTGTGCTGGCTATTATATCCTCTTCCTTAAATTTGGAGCAGTTAGGAGATGTTGTAGGCATAAAATTTCGAAACCAACGAACTGAGGATAATTCTAGCTTTGCAGAGGTCTCCATTTCAGATAAAGGTTTTAAATGCATATCAACGGATAAATTATATTGGAGTAATCTAGCCACATTACTTGAACAAAGAAAAATTGAGTTTTTAAAAATTGGTACAGTAATACCTTCTGGATTCATTGACGCCAACCTAGAACTAAAAATTGATACAGCTCATATTAGGCTTAACTTGAGTTCAAGAGGCAAACCGGACGATGGTAAAAAGAGGCCTTCAGATGAGAAATACAATGATTTTGTAGACTACTTACTTCCTTTCATCCAGTAAATATCAGGCGAGAAGAGTTGCGCCCCGGTTCAATGCCGTATTCATGCAGCCGTGCGTGTTATTCTCGCCTGTTCTCTACAATACAAATATGCCACCCAGAAAGTCCAACGCATGGCAACGATAAGGTAATTTCTCGGTAATTAACCGGAAACGCTATACACCACACCGTCAGTGCCAATAGTAACTTCAAGTCCATTTCTCAACAACTAATAAAATCATATTCTCCATCATCATCTTGGTAGCTCCGTGTGATCACATCTGGGAAAGATCGTCAAACAACCAAGTGAGTCGGGGGTCGATATCTCCATTTAGTTCAAAGGACATCTCATATTGTTTTTTGATGCCATCTATTTCCCTCCTATCAACTTTCATTTTTGAAACACACTCACTTTCGCTTTTGATATGGAAGAAGGCCGGAATCACTTGACGACTTAATTCGAAGTGATTTTTTCCGGCCATCTCTTCAAAAAAATTGTAAAGGAAAGCGAAAGTGGTTTTTTTAATTAAAATCTAGCGCCATTTCGGGGTCACGCGCACCCGCAGTCAATTTTAACTCCCAGAAGGACCCAAAGAACGTTTGGAAGATAATTTCGATGCAGGCTGATGCTGATCCTCAAGCTCTTTCCTACTGGGATAGCCACGGTGCCGCGGTCCGCTAGCTAACCGTTTCATGTTTCTGGCTTTCCATTGCGCAAAACTCTTACGAGAGACATCTTTCTGCTCACGTGTCGATGCCATTAGCTGTTTCCTCCTTTACCTCAGGCCCTATGAAGCCTTTAACAATTTCTATTGCCTTGGTATCACTGTTCTTTGAATACCTTGATGTGACAGTGGCTGTTCTTTAAAGTATCTTTCGAGTGAAGATGAGCCAGACAACCAATCTTTAAGGAATTGCTCCTTTTTTGAATGATCTAATTTAGTGACGCGGGGATCGATGTAAGAAAGCATCGAACTGAAAGTGTAGTAATCATCATGATGATACAAGACATTCCATTCATGTCTAACTTGCGCCAGCTCTTTTTCTAATGCTTGAATTTGAGCCTTCTTATCATCTACCGTTGAACTAAGCTTTTCCATTTCCCTTTTTCGATCTGCAGCAGCCTTATTTGCAGCTTGTCTAATGCCCTCTAAATCTTTGGCATACAGGGAAGGGTCACGTTCTAATTGATTCTGATAGCCAACGATTGAATCTTGAAGCTCATCCAATTGAAGGCGCAACTCACGATTGGATTTCTTCGCTGCATCAATCTGTTCCGGACTTCCGCTGTTCAACTCGAGCTCTACAATTTTATCAGCCTGCAATTTGATTTGAGATTGAATGGATGCGGCTTGCTCTCCAAGCTCTCTGATCTTTGAATGGATTTTCGACTCCCTGGAATCTACCTTGCGTGTAAATTCATTGATATGCTGCTGCAAAGTTTTCTTCTCAAACATGAATATCACTCCTAATAAATTATTATTTCAATGGGCAGAGAAATTGAGCTATTAGGGTTACCCTCTGCTTGCAATAATTCTTTTAGCTTCTTCCACCATCATTTCAATTGATTTTTCTTCTTCAATGGCTTCGTTGACAATTTTCAAAGCTACATCACCAGCAGCTTCACCAGAAACTATGCCGGCATCGATAAAGTGACTGTTTTCGGAAGTTCGAAGCAACTCTAAAGCGGTGAGACGTTGAGCTTCAATCTTCATTTTTTCAATTTCCTGCGGATTGCTCATGTTATCCACCTTTCTCATTTCATTGAGATACCTACGAAGTTGACCTGCATTTAAATTCCCATAATTGGGAGGCGGCCGGGCCACTTCGCCATAACTCTCAGTTTGCATTTTTCTCACCGCCTTTCCCAATAAACGTGACTTCATTAATAGGAATTTCCTATTGACAGGCGATAACCCTGTCATACTACCTACAGCGTCTTATGCTCTCCCAATTGCAATTCTAAAGCACCCTGGAGGCATCCCCAATGCTTTCTCCACATCAGTCAGTTCTATGCTTAGGCGAGCATCTGGACGATCCGGATCTGTGGTAGCACAGGATTGAAATACGTGCAGCACTTCTTGTCGGCTATGACCGTTCAGTTCGGCCAAGGCATCAATAAAGCTTCCCATGACAATCCTCTCCCGTATCCAAGCTGTTCAAATATGCTTCGATCTCTGTAGTATCAGCTCCCAACTCCCGTATGCCTTCAAGCAATTTCTCAGCATCGATTGCAGTACCGTCTTCCGTGTAATAACGGGAGGCAGAACCGGGGAGAAGTATTTTGCAATTAGAGCAAAGGTTATCAGTTGCGTTCATGGGCATCACCCTGGAATTTGACTACTCGTAGCAGTACAGCACGAACACGTCCTGACTCTTCAAATCGGTCTTCGTACACTTCGAGAATCCAACCGTTGTCCAAATCGTTATTAATGCTCTTGAACTTGGACTGTGCTACTTCATCCGAATCAAGGTTCAAGTCAATTACGACTTCCTTGCGCTCCTGGCATGCCAGTAATCGATCATGTGCCTTTTTAATGTCCAATAACAGCAATCGATAAATCTCCGGCTGGTCATCCTTAGTAAATCTCAAAAGTTCAGAAGCAATTGGAGCAAGAATTTCATAAGCATCATCCTGACCATGTTTTGTTTGCAAAGCGGTCTCCAGAATAGTGGAGAAATATGACTCATATATCTCACCGCTATTCGAAAAAGGGATCATATAATCCTCAAAGGTTTTTTCACCAGATTCAGCCAGCATTGGGGCAATTACTTCTCTCAATTTACTCATTTTCATCATCCTTTTCATTTGGGTATATGGTGTCATTCATTGAATCTTCAGTTGACGAACTTTTATAATCCCCACTCTTCCTTAAGCTTGATGATCAGCTTCATCATTTCTCCATCATCCTGAGCAATATCAGGGTGAAAGGATTTGGCCAGATGACGATAAAATTTCTTCAGTATGGACTTTTCCGCATCCGTATATTTCTGTAAAGAGTAGGAAGGGGGCGTGCAACTGTAGTTACTGTAGTAGTTACTCTGTTTTCGTTTCTCCTCTTCCTGAGCTTCCCGCTCCCGCGCCTCCTGACGTTTCTTCCTGTCATAGGCATCTCGCAGATTCCATTCGTATTCGTAGTCCTTTGGGTTATTGAAGAAATCGAAGCAGTATAATCCACGCCATGTGACTTTTTGAATACCGTTTTTCTAAGGCGCCAGGCTTTCAATTGCTTTTTCTGATACTCAATAGCACGATATTCCTCAGTGGCTTCAAACTCAGCTTTGATAACAGCGATGATTGGATCAAGCTTTTGATGGATCATTTCCATCAACTGACGCTCCGTGATTCCTAATTCCAGCAGCCTGCTGTGAAAAACTTGAGGATCGATCAGATCCTTGAGCCGGGATGTAGCTAGGTCATAATAACCCAACGTACAAATCGACCATTGGCGCTTTTTCACTTTTCCATTTTCCCGGCTGCTTTCATGAATACTTATCTTGTAAGCGTCGCGAATTGGGCGCTCAAACCGTTCGTAGCTATACCGATAGCTGTATTTAATGCGGTGTTTGGAGTCGAAGAAAACCTCTTGCTCATCAGACAGTATTTCTTTGTAAGCAGCATCGGGATCGGGCCGTTTGTTCTGTACCTTCTGAATCACGCAGTACATTATTGATCGTGACCATCGCGGCTAGCAGGGGAATATCCGCGTTCCTGTCTCTCCAAATTCCAAAGAATCACCCGATGCTGCAGGGGGCTGCGATCCCGCCACAGTCTGGCCAGCTCATTCAGCGACATGGCTGTCACCTTCCTGCACACCCACCGGATAACCAACCACCGCACGGAACCCACCGGTTGAGACTGGTTCAAAGACTTTTACAACTGTCTTGGTGTATGCCATATCCTCTGCCAGAGCCTTCGCCTGAGCTTCATAGTCCGGAGCCGATTCATTGAGAAGATATTCCCTTGCAATCCCATCAGCTACCTCTGGCTGAAAGCAAAGCGACTGCCAAGCATCATGGAGGGCAGCTACCAGCTTGCGATAAATTCCCTTATTATCCAACTGCACTGCTTCCAAGATGATCTCGCGAGCAATTGGAGCAAGGAGATCATCCGCTTCTATCCAGCCTGTTTCCGGGTCTGAGGCGCTTATAAGCATCTTGCCGATCAAAGGGGAATATAGTTCGCCGTTCCCGGATTGACCTTCTAAAAACTCTTCAAAAGTAATCTCCTTGCCGGTTTCCTTTTCAACAATCTTTGGTGCCAGTTCGCTCAATTTTTTCATGGTTTATCATCCTTTTCATATGGTTTTTTTATAGAACTGCTCAAGCCCCTCGATCTCCAGACCGAACATTAAGGCGAGTAGGGTAAAGGCTCGAGTTCTCATTTTATCGTAGGTTCTATCCCCGATCGGTGGGTCCATCCTCATTTCATAGACCACAAAGTCATAGGGAAGATCACGCTGCATGTAGCGTTCAGTAATCAAGAACCGTTCCTTCTCTGGAAGCTGGCTTACTGCCTGTTCTACCTGCTCACAGAAGGCTTTACGGCGAGCTGGTTCATCCACGTTATACACTGCAATCCGAGCTGTCGGGTCGCTAATCACGTTTGTTGGCCCATTTGGTCTGTCCGAATAGCTAGTTGTGATGTTTGATTCACGAGCCTTGAATAGCGTGTATTTTGACAGATGGTACCGCTCCAGCAACTCTTCCAACGTCCTCTTAATCTCTTTCTTAACAGCAGCAGACAATCTATCTATAGATTTCATGACAACAACCCCTTTTTGCGGTAGAATGGACTTGTCTGATCCGCATCCTACCAAGGGTGCTTTTCTTTTACCCTTTGCCGGTATTCACCTCCCCTAAGACAAGCTCCCAAACTCTGCAGCAATTTTTCCGATGGCCGAACGCCGAATTTTTGTATAAAACGGGCTGGATATGCCCATGCCGCGGTAAATCTCCTGATGACTGGTATAATTAGCATTCACACTAAGATACCTACGAGTGATAACTTCCCGCTCAAGCTCCGGCATTTTTTCAACAAGCTCCAGAATTCGACTTACCTGGTCATTCGAACGTTCCAGAAAAAGCGCTAAATTGACCTCACTGAGAAGCGAAACGACCGTTTCTTCCGTCTTTTTATCAAGTGGTGGCATTTTCGAGCCCTCCTGTGGTAGAATTGTGGTTGTCGAGACCGCTTTTCCACTTTGGAAGAGCTTTTTTTATGCCGGTCGGGCCGCTTTTATTTCCACCCTTCATTTCATTGCCTCACCCCCTCTAAGAAGCCGTAAAATGCCCTATGGGATGGTAATATATAAAGATGTCACTAATTGAAGACACAAAACAGAGAATTAGGATAATTTCAAAAAATGCCGTCCAGCCCATACGCAGTAAGGGAAGATGGGATTTACACGTGTCACTAATTGAAGACACAAAAACCACTATTTGAGTCCTCATGTAAGGTTTAGTGTCGCAAATTGAAGACACATTGTGTCACTGATTGGTGACTCGTAAAAAATTTCAGTTGCACTATTATGAGCTATCGGACTTTCCAGTCTGTTCAGGAATGAACGTGTGCCATCGTGTGCTGAGTCCATACACGTTTGCAAGGCAGTTATACTTATTCCGCTGCACATAATCAATGAATCCATGATCTTCAAGTTGCTTGATACACTTGTGGAACGTGTTCTTGCCCATGATCTGAATGCCTTCCTTTTGGAGAAACAAGATTTCATTTTCATTTGTACCGTTGAATTTGCGGCTCATCTCGATGTAGAGCATTTTGGAATGGATAGTTAAGTCATTCCATGCGGGCGATTCAAACAGCGATTCATGAAACTTGTGGAATTTCTTCTGCTGGGTTCCAGGCATCTTCTGGAATGGCTTGAATCCATAGTCCTTTGCTTTTAATTTCTGAACCTTTGATTTTGCGCTTGCCATTCACCTCACCTTCTATCCTCCAGAAGCTCTTCTTTTAGCTCGGCGATATAATCTAGACATTCATCGATTCCGATTTCTCCGGAATGATAAGCATGAACCGTTTCATGAATACAATCAGGGCACGGAAAGGAATCAAGTTGAATGTCAAGAAGTTCATATACAATCCTGTCCATGTCATCGATTATCCCTTCGATCGGTTCAGAGCGAATCACGTTATTCAACTGGCAAAGCTTTTTCGTTGTCTCGAGTAGATCACGACCAGCCTTTCTTGCAATTTCATTCAATGAACTCACCCCCTACATGCCTGAGCAGCAAATTTCTCCAACTGATTCAGACACTCACTAATCGTCAATTCCTCATTGCGATAATTGAAAATTATGCCGAGTGCAGCATCAACACCCACAGGGACCAATTCGTCAACATTAATCCCATAGGTCATGAGCACTTCACGATCGATGGCATCAATTATGTGATAGACCTGATTACTTTCCGAATCCCGATCCGCTCTGCTTTCCACATCCCGGGCCACCCTAAGTAAATGCTCAGAAGCAATCAATAATGGGATTGCAATATCTGCCTTGTCGTTCATTGCAGACTCACCGCCTGTCCATGCATTAAGCTCATAAAGTCAGCTGCTTCAATAGCTCCGCTCGAGTAATCTGATAAGGAAATATACAGCGGACCAGCGGCCGCTGGAACAATGCCATTGATTTCAAAGAGCGTTGAAGCGACTTGCTCAATCAGTTCATCCGTGGCGGCCAGCTTAATTCCTACACCTTCAAACTCAGCGGCTTTGTTGGTCAGATCGCGGATAAGCTGCAGCAGGCGAAGGGTTACGGTACGTTTGATGTTCATATAAGACCTACTTTCCAGCGAGAGCGCTTTGTTCTTGAGCTGCCATCCATTCAATGATCGAGCTCCGGCGAAGAAGGTATTTTGCTCCTACTTTTACCGCGGGCAATTCTCCTTGGCGAAGCATTTCATAAAGCTTGTATTCAGAAATGGCATTATCGAATAATTCAGAACGAGCTTCTTTAACAGTTAATAAGTTCTTCTCAGAAAGAGACATTGTTCCTTACCTCCTCAAATCGAGATATAAGTGCTAATTTGTAACTTCCAAGCCACGTTTTGCTTGCCGTTCTTTCATTCTCAACCTAGCAACTTCCTTTTGTTCAGGGCTCAGATTTGAAACTCTCTCGTTAGCAAAAATGACCTGACTGCCCTTGAGCTCCCATTTGGCTGCTGTGACTTTCCCGTCGGTAATCTCTTCCCAAATTGGTTTAGCGATCTTCCGAAGCTTTGTCATATGCCGTGGAACGCAGGTGTAAATCAACCAAATTATTGCTCACGTAGTCAAAAACCGCTGTAGTTTCGCGTTCTTCTGATGTGTACATGCGCTATCTTCCTTTCTAATCTGAATTTCAAAACTTCCGAGTAGCTTTTTAGAAATACATAGTACTTAGGGATACAATGGAGCCGATAACTGTAACGCCATCTATTCCGTGACTTCGTAGTTGCGAATTAGAGCTAAGAATCAATAAGGCGATCTGCGATAATGCTCCAATGCTTCCTCCAATGTCTTCATATCGAACTGGCTGTTCATTACCCGGACTAGCCGATGAATATCGTTTTCGCTGAGACCGACACGCTCGGCCGCCAAGATCGCATATCCGAATGCAGCTTGATTGAACCAAGTTTGAGAGTCTTCCGGTGAACCGGCCCCTACTTGATATGCTTGCTGCAGCAGATCCTGAACATCATCCATCAACTTGATATCCTTCGGGTACATTCCATCAGGAAAATGCTTATTCTCCAACTTGATCCGCTTCTTAATGCACGTCAGTTCCAAGTTACCCTTTAAATCCTGCGATCTTTCCACACTCTGTACTGGATTCAAATCGATGTGAGCCAGGTCAATCTTATACAGCTTCAGAAGCGCATGAACTTGATAAGCATCGGCCTTGCTGCTGTTGTCCTCACATGCGCTGATCTCATGGGTGGGAATACCTGTTAATTGAGCCACTTGCTCGATGCTGTAGCCGAGATTGACTCGGGCCTGCTTCAGGCTTAATCCTTGTTTTTGCATAGTGAACTCCTTTCTGGCTAATTGGCCCCTTGCAGTTCATATAGCTCAGCAACCAGTTCCTTTACGTCAGCCTCGTATATCTTGCAGGCAATCTCGTAAAGCTGGGGCAGCTTGTCCATGACCTTGTCGATGTAATCCAGCTTGTTCTTCAACTTAGGCTTATGGCTCTCGTTATAGGACTCCAGCTTGCTCTTCAGGTTCAGGTGGTACTTCATTTCAAACTGCCGATACAGTTCATTCCAGCGGAGCTGTACCTTGTCATTCCCTGCCTTGCGAACAACCCGGTTCAATACCTGGCGCTTGGCTGCAAGGTCGATATCATCCACCAGCCCAACAATCACATTCTCCTTATGATCGATCTCAGCACGCTGCTCCTTGATCAACTCATTCTGCTGCCGGACCGTAACCAGAGTTGAACGGAACAGACTGCGGGTCTGCTCATCGGCGAAAGGCAAATAGGTTTCCATGAACTGATCATCATTCGAAACATAGCCACCGGTTCGCCGGATGGTCGGGAGGATTTGGGATGTTACCCACTGCTTAAATTCCCTAGCTTTAGCTTGAATTTCTGGATTATTGCCTTGTCTGGCTGCTCCGAAGATCAGACTGTATAGACCGGATTCATTAATAAACTTCTTTTGAACAGTTTGGACAGCATCGCTACCGTCCGTCTTTTTCCCTGTCGTTACCCCCACTGGATGGATCGTCGAATCATCCTCCTCAACGTGATTTTGGATTGCTTTGTGCGGATCAGAGAATGATAATGATCGCGCAGCTTCCGTCCCTCCGAACCATTCAGTTCCTTCTACAATGAGTACAGGTAGATCACCAAAAATTTGATTGTTGAATATTTGTGGTTTGTTCATTTGCGTTCTCCTCTCTGGGAAATTGATTTGTGATGCTGTTCAGTTTTCAAAGATCAGGTACATGGTTACTTCCTGGCAGCTTGCGGCGTTTTGACGATCTCGAACAACTCCGACCATTCGCATTTCAAAACTTCGCAGATACGTTTGGCTGTTCTCGGTGAAGGATGACGGTCGCCATTGGTGATTTGAATGGTCATAGGAGTTGATAGTTTGATCTCCTTGCCAAAGTCCGTTTTAGTGAAACCGTTCATAATAATAAGTTGATTCAAATGTTCTATACTTTTTACTTGGATTCTCATGTAATCACCCCCGTTCACTTCTATAAATGTTCCTGTAGTAACATTTTTGTTCCTGAAATAAAGATATCACAATAATGTTCTTGGGGCAACACTGTATTTATAAATAATGTTCCTGTAGCGATAATTAGTGTATTATGATAGTTAAGGAGAGTGATAAAGGTTGGATTTAGTGGAATTTGGTCAGTATCTAAAAAAGCTCAGAAAAAACAGAGGACTTACTCTTTCGCAGTTAGCTATGGAAGCAAAGACTTCGCATTCCTATCTTTCACAAATTGAAAACGGTAAAAAGCAAAACTTCCCTTCAAGTGAAATGTTAATAAACCTTTCTGGTCCTCTTGGTGTTTATTACGCTGAACTTCTTAAACATGCGGGGTATCTTTGGGACGAAGATCTGGATGGTTATAATGAACAATTGGACATGGAACGATATGACAGAGAAAAGAATATGGACATGGATGATTTTGATGATGAAGAGCCCTATTGGACAGATCTTAACAACCTTCTTACTAAGGAGCCGCATATTACTTATAGAGATTTCTTAATTACAAACGAAGAGAGAAAACTGATTCTGGCTTACCTCGATGGGCTATTTGCAAAAAGAGAAGGAGAGCAGCTAGAATTAATCCTCCCTGAAGATCGCCAGGACACCTAGCGATGTCTAATCCGTCACCACTTGATGGATCTGATTCGAGGCCTCAGGCCGATATTGATTGGAGGTTACGATGAAGAAGAAAAAGGCGGACATCAAGATCGAAGTAGTTTATTCCCCTCACCCATCGGGCAAGAGCTCTGAAGAAATTGTTTTAGGGATTTTCTATGACTTCTGTCTTATGGAGGTAGCAAAAAAGAATCGATACAAAATAACAATCTCGCGTGAAGAATACATTCGCAAAGTAATAGCTAGAGAAATAGGTCTATACGATGCTGTATATTATTTTGAACCTTTAACTCCACCAAATAATGATAACCAAAATGTAAAAGACATCATGTCCATACAAAGCAGCCAACTATCATTAAGCCTGTTCTATGCAAAACGACAAGCCTCTATTTTTCAGAGTTATGTTGATATGATCGAGACGTACAAGCCATATTCACTTGAAACGGCCATCATTCATGAGTACGCAATACATGGGAATGTAGCTGTTGCCGCAGAGAAGCTCAATGAGAAGGGATATAGAATCAACGGTAAAACAGTAAAAAGTGGGGATATTTCTTCGGTTTTGATGATGAGCCCAATTGATGAACTTCATAGGATCGTCTCAAATCAGTTCCGTAAGAATAAGGGACTAGATTCTTTTTGAAGGTACCGTTCATACCCCATCCCTGAATCAATCAGTAGGCTTATCGATGAGCTCCTTGGTGGACAACCATCTCTCTGCTAGTGGTAGAGTACTGTCCTCCAGTAAGCGAAAAATTAGTGGTAGACAATCATCCACCAATAGCTGTTGATAATTTGCAGCCTTAATGGAACATGATTTACCTAAACAATGTTTTCAACACTTATATCCAAGGAGGGCTTTTCTAATGAAAAAGGATAAGAAGTTCAACATCATTGAAATTAACGGTACAAAGCCCATTAACGAATGGCTTGAACGCAACATTGAAAAATTCGCTAAGCGTGAATACGGTTTGAATATCACTGTAAATGTCATTAAGGTAGTTAAAGAAAGAAAGCTTACTGAAGATATTCAGAATACAGAACCCACTTAATAGATGATCTAGTTTCAATCGACGCCATCACCAATTGATCAATTGGTGCAATTCCAAATGAGAACATGCTGCGGGGTGCGGGGAATGCAGACGATTATGGTTTAATCTGGCTAGTTCTTCGCAATTTGCGAGAATCTATTTTGCGAACATACGCAAAAAATCACCCAACTGTTGCACATCACGTGCCCGAAAATGTCCTAACTTGAAACACCCCTATCAAGGATAGAAGCTTGTATTGATAGGGCTTTTGCTGTGCTGGTCTGATGGACTTGGAACGGAACTTGGAACAAACGCGGAACAATAATAACAATGTATATAAAAGAAAAAGATTTAAATATATATAGTGTTTTGACGGGAGTTGAGATCATGAAGAAGAGGAAAGAAGCTTTTACTCTCCATTTCCAATGCGTAGAGGATCATTCACTATCAGTTGAAATAGTCAAAAATTTAGTACGGGTTGAAACGAATAAAGTTTTTGCGAAGCATGGAGTCGTTTGTCACAATCTTGAAGAGATTCTCGATAAATATATCACGTAAATCTAACGTGATTGGAATGGCATATCACCAGACGCTCTATGAGCCATTCTGAGAGGTTTTTAGAGGTAAAATTCAAGAGGGAATATAAATCATGGGTTAGTGGATCTAAGTAGCTCTATACCGTAAAGAACTAGTCTAAAAGGCGCAATGAATTCTCTTGAATTGTTCTCGTTTTGAAGATGGTACTGTTCCCCGATTAATTCGGGTAAGCTAGTCGTAAAAATGACGATTTGCCTATTACAACGAGCATATTTATCTTTAATACTTATCTTTAAATCTTTATATCTATTTATGGGGGTACAATCGTGTCCCTCAAAAACGCTATTAGGTGCACGATCATGCACCTCATGAGGGGAGCAATCATGCACCTCATACGTTTTCCAGGTATGTACATGAATGTCCAGCAAAGTGACCAGCACACTGACCAGCAGAGCGTCCACAGAAAGAAGAAGGTATTAAAGAAGAATGTTGCAAAGGAGAATGTTGCAAAGGAGAATGTTTAAAACCTATGCCATCTATATGATAGTTACTAACACGCCGTTTAAGCTGAGATTCATGATAATGAACATAGGAAATTCAACATGACATGGCTGGAAGGGATAAATATATAGGCTGGGGCATCGCTACCAAATTTGTACGCATTTAATTATGAATGCTGCAATCATAGATTATCTATTCTATTTATGAGGAGAGATTTGAGAATGACAGATAAGCCTATCAATGAGCATATTTCACCATTTGAAGAGGCTCGGCAGATTGATGAGTATGGTAATGAATATTGGACAGCCCGTACTCTGGCAAAGATTCTGGACTACACCGATTTTCGAAACTTTGAGAAAGCTATAAAGAAGGCCCAAGTTGCCTGTGAAAACAGCGGACAGAACATTCCTGACCATTTTGTTGAGTCCAACGAAATGGTTGAGATCGGATCTGGGGCAAAGCGATCCATCAAGGACTATCGCTTATCCCGCTACGCCTGCTACCTCATCATTCAGAATGCAGACCCTTCGAAAGAGATCGTAGCTCTTGGACAAACATACTTCGCTGTTCAAACTCGCAAGCAAGAAGTATTCGAACAGGCTACGGAAGACGAGCGACGTATCATGCTGCGTGATGAGCTGCGCAAGCATAATTCACAGCTTGCAGATGCAGCATACCAAGCTGGTGTGCTCACCACCGTTGACTTTGGCGTATTTCAAAATCATGGCTACAAGGGCCTGTATGGTGGTTTGGATGCCAAGGGTATTCATGCCCGCAAGGGTTTGAAGAAGAGCCAAAAGATTCTTGACCACATGGGGAGCACGGAACTGGCCGCTAATCTGTTCCGAGCTACTCAGACAGAGGAGAAGATCCGGAGAGAGAACATTCAGGGCAAGGACGAAGCTAACCAGGCTCATTTTGATGTAGGTGCCAAGGTAAGACAAACCATTAAGGAACTGGGCGGGACCATGCCGGAGGAGCTCCCAACGCATGAGGATGTGAAGAAAGTTGAGAGACGGCTGCAGAAGCAGCAGATTGATTTGCCACTAGATGAGTGAGAGGAGTGAAGACAATGACCGTAATTAAAGACAAGAACGTCAAAAAGAATGCCTGGTACTTTGTCATTGAAGTCGGTGATGGAAAGAATCGGAAAAGAATAAAGCGCAGGGGATTCCGTATTAGGCAGGACGCTCTAGACGCTGAAAGAGAGCTGCTAAATGAGTTGAAGAAGGGGCTTGACCTGAACGCTTCTAAGACACTTTACCGCGATTTTATGCAGGACTATCTCCGGGATAAGAAGGCTAAGATTAAGCAACAGACACTGGACACTTACACCTTTCTAGTAAACAAGCACATTCTACCTACACTTGGAGACCTACAGCTGGGAGAGATCAAACCTCGCCATATTCAGAACCTATACAACGACATTTTGGAATCTGGCCGTCTATCCGGAGAAAATCTGCAAAAGGTTCATACCCTGATCAATGAGAGCTTAAAGAAAGCTGCAGGTTGGGATATGATTATCAAGAACCCCGCCGCGGTGGTTGACCGACCTAAGGCTACTCCTAAGGAAATGATGTACTGGACCGATGAGGAGTCACATTTATTTCTGGAGGCTGCCCGAGGTGACAATTTATTCTGCGCCTTCCTTCTGGCCATAACTACCGGCATGAGACAAGGTGAGATCCTTGGGCTCCGGTATCAGGACATTGATTTCAAGAACAGAACCATTTCTGTCCGGCAGGTGCTAAATCATAACGGGAAGAGTATTGAACCAGGAGCAAAGACGGCCTCAGGGGTTCGAGCTATTGGAATCGATAAGGTCACGTCCATAGAGCTGGAGAAGCTGAGCCATCGGGTGAAGGAAGAAAAGATGAAGAATAGGGATATATACCAAGACAATGGTCTGCTGATTTGCACGTCATTGGGAACGCCGCTTTCACCGCGCAACTTGAATCGATCGTTCTACCGTATTATTGAAAAGGTGAATGTAGGACTTGAACAGCGCCGAGCAATTGGAGAACAGATTGAGCCATTGAAGAAGATCCGTTTCCACGATCTCCGGCATACTCATGTAGTCATGCTGCTTAAGATGCGGGAGAATAGCAAGCGCATTGCCGAGCGTATGGGCTGGTCCAGTATCAAGATGCTTGACCGTTATTCTCATATCACGCCGCACATGCAGCAAGAGACAGCTGATGCATTCGGGGAAATGTTCTTCTCGGCACCAGATGGCACCAAAAACATAAAAAATAACGCTTTAGTCTAATAAAGGGCACCAATTCGGCACCAGATGACTGTTTTGGATGCTTATTTGAGTACAAAAACAACCCATAAAAAGCCAAAAACCCTTGATACACAAGGGTTTTTCTCTATGATCTGTAGTGGGTTCGAACCACTGACCCCTACCCTGTCAAGATAGTGCTCTCCCAGCTGAGCTAACAGATCAAATTATTAATTTTTACAAAGGAGACTAATATTTAATATACAGTGAATACAGCCAATTGTAAAGAGATACATTAGAAAATGAATACCGACATCCATCCATTCATTTCACTCAGCATAAAATTTCCCCTCTGGAAGCAACATAATACAAATATTGTGTTGGAGGATGTGCACCGATGCTGAAAACAAAAATAGCTCTGGCTCTGGCATTTGCCGTGGTTTGGGCGTTGTTTCCTGTGAGTACTGAGGCTAAACCCGCTACCCAGTTGAAGGACAGAAGGTACTACGAGGAGCGTGGAGATATTGTCTGGGAAGTGCCGACGACGGACAAGTTCATTGCGTTTACGTTTGATGATGGACCAGCTCCCAGACAGACCCCGGAAATATTGAAAATTCTAGAGGAATATCAGGCCAAAGCTACGTTCTTTGTCATTGGAGACAGAGTAGAACGAAATCCGGAAATCGTTCGGGAAGAGCTGAGACTAGGGCATGAGGTGGCTAACCATTCCCTTCACCATCCCTCATTTCAAGGCTTGAATCAGGACTCCATGTCAAAGGAAATTTCACGAACCCAAGAAATTATCACTCAAGCAACCGGACATACTCCTACGCTATTTCGTCCACCTGGGGGATTTTATAATGAAAGACTCATCAATATTTCCAAGCAAAATCATTTGCAGCTGATTCTTTGGTCTTGGCATCAGGATACTAATGACTGGCGTGCTCCCGGTGTGCAACGAATCGTGAACAAAGTGCTGAATAATGCCAGAAACGGTGATATCATTCTGATGCACGATTTTGTATACAGAAGCTCGCAAACGGCTGAAGCATTGAAGATCATTTTGCCAGAGCTCAAAAAACAAGGCTACTCCTTTGTCACAGTATCCGAGCTGTTATCTCACAAAGTTGCTCCACGTAACCACATTAAAGTCAATCATTAGCTAAAGAGGGACTCCTCCACTGCGTACAA
Organism: Fontibacillus panacisegetis; assembly: GCF_900102215.1. Taxonomy (GTDB): domain Bacteria; phylum Bacillota; class Bacilli; order Paenibacillales; family Paenibacillaceae; genus Fontibacillus; species Fontibacillus panacisegetis. The sequence goes on along the minus strand of NZ_FNBG01000005.1, from coordinate 33,623 downwards.
AAAAATTGCTGCAGTAGTGAGGCAGGTCCCTTTTTCTAAATCCTGGCGTCACTATGAGTTCAAATCATCATAAATCGTCGATTCTGTCTTTTTAGGAAAATGCTCGCCCCGCTCCCAAACTAACACTAAATATTCTGGTGAGAAGGATGCTGCTCCAAAATTAGCGATGTCTCCAAAAGCACGTTCAATGGAGAATACTTGGGATTCATGACACTCCAGCGCGCGGCGCTTCATTTCCCAATATTGATCCCCCGACATTTTCATACAGCTCCGGTTCGTCTCTGGTCTAATCCCGTTATAATAAAGTTTCTGCACCGTAGCAACTTCCCCACTAAAAACCACATCATTCACTGCATGATGAATGACAATATGATCCGCATGACCTGAAATACCATCCTCAGGAAAAGTAACTACGATATCCGCCCCATGACGACGCAAAAAATCTGCAATGGACTCCCTCAGTTTAACAGGATCAACTTCCTTAAGCTTGCCATCCGGCAATCTCAAATGTTCGATCTCAGCAAGCCCGAGAATTCCAGCCGCATTACGCAGTTCTTGTTCTCTTTTAACAGCTAGCTGCTCTTTATTCATTTCACCGAGGCGTCCTGACTTTCCAGCGTCTCCAAGTGTAGCGGAAAGCAAAATCGGATAGCCTCCTTCATCTGCAATATGTCTTATCCAAAAAGAACAGCCAAACGTCTCGTCATCTGGATGTGCATATATGAATGCTACGGTTCTATTTCTATTCATGAAGTCTCCCCCTAAATTATCCTGTAGACTAATTTAACATACTTACTATACTTTAATATTGACTAAGTTATTAAAATTCACTACAATTCAGTAGAATCTATAATAGTAAGGTGATAAAATAATGAACCAAAATGCATATCGAATTCTTTTATATTATAAATTTGCACCTATCGAAGCACCAGAAGAGTTTACCGCCCGGCATTTGCAATATTGCAAGGAGCTTGGCCTAAAGGGACGTATTCTCATCGCTTCCGAAGGAATTAATGGTACGGTATCCGGAACGATTGATCAAACGGATCGCTATATGGCTGATCTCCGTGATATGCCGCAATTTAGTGATATTGTATTTAAAATCGATGAATCTGAAGGTCATGCCTTCAAAAAAATGTTCGTCCGCCACAAAAAAGAACTCGTTACTTTCAGATATGAACGTGAGCTTGATCCTAACACAATTAGCGGTAAAAGATTATCTCCTGCAGAATTCTACGAACAGCTGCAAGACGAGGATGTCGTCGTAATCGATGGACGTAATGATTATGAATACGATCTCGGTCATTTCCGTGGTGCGATTCGTCCAGATGTAGAATCCTTCCGCGAATTTCCGGAATGGATTCGTAACAACATGGGACAATTCAAGGACAAAAAAGTGCTGACATATTGTACAGGTGGTATCCGCTGTGAAAAATTGACCGGATTTCTTATTCATGAAGGCTTTCAGGATGTAGCCCAGCTTGATGGCGGAATCATTACTTACGGTAAAGATCCAGAGGTTCAAGGCCGTCTCTTTGACGGCAAATGTTATGTTTTCGATGAACGCATCTCCGTACCGATTAACCGGACAGATGAGGATGTAGTCATCGGACACTGTTACCATTGCGGAGTAAGCAATGACCGATATATAAATTGTCCAGTCTGCAATCTGCAATATATCTGCTGTGACGATTGCGAGCATGAGCATCATGGTTTTTGCTCTGATGCCTGTAGAGATGCGGCTCAGCCAGCCAGGCAGCACTAATAGTTACGCCCCGAAAGGAGTGTCTGTATGAATCAACCAAAAGAGAAAGATCTCTCAACAAGAGACCAAATTATGCAAATGATGAAAACATCCGGTCCTCTAAGTACAAGGGAGATCACCGTGCAGCTTGGGATTACAGAAATGGCTGTTCGTCGTCATCTCGGTACGATGGAGAGAGATGGACTCATAGAATCCAAAATGATCCGCCAAACACTCGGTAGACCTACAGCCGTGTACGGTTTGACCGAATTAGCTGAAAATATATTTCCTAAGAAATATCATACTTTAACCTTGGATTTACTCGGTGAACTAGCTGATGAGTCAGGCGAAGAATACGTCAATCATCTGTTTGAGCGGCGTAAAGATAAACTGAATCGCAAATATGAACCACAAATGCAGGGCAAATCCCTTCCAGACAAAGTGCGCAAGCTTGCTGAAATTCAAAATGAAAATGGATATATGACCGAATGTGAGCAGGTAGAAGAGGGTCACTTTATTCTGAAAGAGCACAATTGTCCGATCTCGCAAATTGCGAATCAATATACTCACGCTTGTCAATGTGAGCTAAAATTGTTTGAATCCTTGCTGGAGGCAAGCGTGGAAAGAACAGAATGTCTCGCTCAGGATGGCAATCGATGTGTATACGTTATTCGCAGTCGAGCCTAACAATAAACACCTCCGGTAGTTTAATGCGCATATTAACGCACTTAAGCAGCCGGAGGTTTTGTTCATTACAGCTCATGAAAAGCCTGTAATTCTTCTTCTATTTTTTGCTTGATCAACGTTACGCACTCTTCTGTCGTTTTCGCGAAGACTCGAGTACCGTTAACCATAGCATAAGGTCTAATTTTACACAGGCCGCATAAATTCAGGCAGTCAGTTCGGAGCACCGCAATCTCAGGATACTCCTCCTCCAGCTTTTCCAAATCAAGCGCGCTCATCAGATTGCTGTCGCAGACTTCTACGACAACGATGCCCATACCCACTCTACTGTCACCCCGCTTAATCTAAATATTCTTATTCGATCAATCATTATGATGAACAGCATACTATTTGTCAATAACTAAACAATGAATTAACATACTTAACATACATTTATGTTGACTAAGTTACTAAATATATCTATAATAGGTATTGTTGAGATAATTACTACATATCTAATGGAGAGGATGATAATAATGGCACATCAATTGCCTGCACTACCTTACGCTAACAATGCTCTTGAACCTCATATCGATGAAACTACTATGATGATTCACCACGATCGTCACCACAACACTTATGTAACTAACCTGAATGCTGCACTGGAATCAGCGCCTGAGCTTCAATCCAAATCTGTTGAAGAGTTAATCGCAAATTTGGACAACGTACCTGAAAGCATCCGTACTGCAGTTCGTAACAATGGCGGCGGTCATGCTAACCACTCCCTGTTCTGGGAAACAATCGGTCCTGACGGTGGCGGCCAACCATCCGGCAAGCTTGCTGACGCTATCAATAATGAGCTCGGCGGTTTTGACAAATTCAAAGAAGATTTCTCCAAAGCAGCTACAACTCGTTTTGGCAGCGGCTGGGCTTTCCTTACTGTAGATGCTAACGGCAAACTGTCCGTATACAGCCTGCCTAACCAAGACTCCCCCATCATGGAAGGCAAAACTCCTATCCTTGGTTTGGACGTGTGGGAGCATGCTTACTACCTGAAATATCAAAACAAACGCCCTGACTACATTGCAGCTTTCTTCAACGTAGTGAACTGGTCTGAGGTTGAAAAGCGTTACGAAGCAGCTTTGAACAAATAAGAATCAAATATAAGAAACTTACATCGCTAATAAAAAGGATATCCTAGAGATCGTTTTTGATCCCGGGGTATCCTTTTTAATTTGTTGATTGTACTCTTCTCACCGATTCACGAACAACAAGTGTTGGAGGAACGTATACACGAACAGTTTCTCTGTTGCGATCAGTTATTGAAAGCAGCAATGACGCAGCTGCATCACATACTTCCGCCTTCTCCACCCTCATCGTAGTCATTTTAAGCCCCGCCTCTTCCACATAATGAAGATCGTCAAAACCTGCAATGGATATGTCATCTGGTACTAATAAATTACGCTGTCTGAGCTGCTGAGACAAAATATAGGCAATCCGGTCATTCCCGCAAAAAAATGCAGAAGGCATCTTTTCTAATCCATCTAAAAAAGCTGCAATTTCTTTTTCTGTATCATGAAATCCATCCGAAAACTTCAGACAGAATAAATCATTAATTCGCAGCTTATGATTTTGCATAGCTAACCAATATCCAAACCACCGCTCTTCATGGCTCGTCGTCAAGTTCGTCGGCCCAATAAAACCTATATCACGATGCCCCTCAGAAATCAGGTACGACACCGCCTCACACGCACCTTCGATGTTGGAAGAAGTAACGACTGGACAAGACAAATCCCGATAATAGGAATCCAAAATAACAAGTGGAATGTCCATTTCCCAAATCAACCGGGCATATTCCTTATCCACAATTCCGAACAAAATTACACCATGATATGGAATATCCTTAAATACTCCCGGCAAAATCAAATCTTTTTCCATCTCTTGATCAATCGGTGTGATCACAGCATTTAATCCTTTTTTGCGAATACTTTTCTCAAGTCCCCATATCATGTCATGAAAAAACTGAAAATGATCGTTATCCTGATAGCTCATGATCCGTTCAGGAACAATTACCAAAATGTTAGACACTAATGACTCTTTTTCGGCAAAATGACCATAACCCAATTGTTTGGCCGTGTTTATAACTTGTAAGCGAAGTTCATCACTGACCCCCTTCTTATTTTGCAAGGCGAGGGATACAGCGTTTTTAGAAATTTGCAATTTCTCCGCAATGTCCTGCATAGATATTTTCTTTTTACGGGCCAAATTCTTTTCATTCCCTTCAAAACATGATAAACTAAGCTCAATATACTTTACAAAATAATAATTTGTCAAGTTCGTCAAGTAAATTGAATTGTTTTATGGAGGAATAAAACATGCGGTATGCAGCTGGTATCGATATTGGCGGAACTAAGTCTGCCATAGGTATTGTTGATCAACAAGGAACCGTTATTGCAAAAAGGACTTTACCCACCGACCAATCCGTTACTCCAGATGTTATGGTGGACAGAATCGCTGATGCTCTCAAAGAACTCATTCAGGATACAAAAATAGATGAAGCAGAGCTTATTGGTATCGGGATTGGAGCACCAGGGCCACTTAACACAAAAAAAGGCACTATCGTGAAGCCGCCTAATCTGCGGGGATGGTGGGATTTTGCCATAGTGTCCTCTTTTGAGCGGCATTTTACTGTGCCTATACATTTTGAGAATGACGCCACAGCGGCAGCCCTTGCTGAAAAATGGCTGGGAGCTGCTAAAGAAGCAGAAAACTTTGTTTACATCACCATTAGTACGGGAATCGGTGCCGGCATCTACAGTCATGGACGGCTAATAACCGGGTCTACAGGCAACGCTGGCGATGTTGGGCATCTCGTCATTGATCCGGCAGCAGGTGCATGCGTATGCGGTCAACAAGGATGCTGGGAATATATCGCGTCTGGGACAGCTATTGCAAGACAAGCCAGTCAACTTCTTGGACGGGACGTATCCACCAAAGAGGTATTTGATCTTGCTGATGATGGGCATGTACAGATGAAAGCTCTAGTTGATCAAGTGTTCCGATATATCGGTATTGGATGCGTTACTTTGATTAATACATTTGATCCAGAACTACTGGTAATTGGCGGTGGAGTCTCACAAGTAGGAGATCCATTATTCGATTGTATTAGAGATTATGTATCACGACATGCGCTGAACCCTACCGGCCGTAATACGCTAATTATGCCAGCCGCTTTGCTGCAGGATGCCGGACTCATTGGGGCAGCAGCTCTTGTTCATATACCTTATTAAATTTAAAGGAGACATTAAAATGACTACGCCTCTATTTCTAACACCTGTTTTTCAAGAAAGAATCTGGGGAGGACAAAAGCTGAAGGATCTGTTCGGTTACTCTATTCCTTATGAGCGCACTGGCGAATGCTGGGCAGTGTCGGCTCATCCTAACGGTCAAAGCGTAATTAAAAGTGGACCCTATGAGGGCAAAACTCTTGGTGAGCTATGGACTTCCCGGCCTGAGCTGTTCCGTTCGCAATCAGCAGTGTTCCCTCTTTTGACTAAAATTTTGGATGCCTCCGACGATCTATCCGTTCAAGTACATCCGGACGATGAATACGCTGGAATACATGAGAATGGTGAGCTTGGCAAAACCGAATGCTGGTACATTGTCGCAGCTGACCCAGGAGCAGAAATTATTTACGGTCATGAAGCAACCAGTAAAGAGCAGCTCGTGCAAATGGTTGAAAACGGCCATTGGGATGAATTTCTGACCAAGGTACCTGTCAAGGCAGGAGACTTCTTCTACGTACCAAGCGGCACCATTCACGCTATTGGCAAAGGGATTGTTATCCTTGAAACCCAACAAAGCTCCGATACGACCTACCGTGTATATGATTATGATCGTAAAGATAAAGACGGGAACTCACGTGAGCTGCATTTAAACAAAGCAATTGATGTAACGACGATCCCTCAGTCCTATCAGCCACAAGAATACAAAGTTGCTCAAAAAGAAGGTCTTTCCGTAACTACTTTTGTTTCCAATTCCTTCTTCACTGTAGAGAAATGGAACATTAGCAGCTTAACTCATTTTCAGGAGCAACCCAAATATATAATCTGCAGTGTATTAGATGGACAAGGTCAGTTAACGCTGGAAGATATAACCTATCCACTGAGCAAAGGGGATCATTTCATCCTCCCTGCTAATTTCGGCCCTTATCAAATGGACGGTCAGCTTGAGCTGATCATATCTCACGAATAGGCTGGAACTAAAGAAAGAACCATCGGAAAAGGAATTTTCCAGTGGTTCTTTCTTTTTTATTCCTCGTAGTTTTTTTATGCCTGTATGTAACGTTCATTAATGATTTTAAAATGATGAAGTGCATGACCTGCAATGATATAGACTAAGCCACGGGCGGAGCCGTTATCACCACTATAGCTTCCTACTCTCAGCCAGGCTTCATCGGTCAAATGCTTCACAAGTGATATAGTTGATGTCCGCACAACTGCGAACTCATCCAACAAATCCTGTACCGTACGATTATCAAAATTCGCATGGCTAACAAATAACTCTTCTTCAAATCCAGGCAGTGGTGTTGTATCACCTCTCGCAATCCGAAGCAGTCGATAGCTCATAACTCTTTCTGTATCAGCAATATGCCCCAGCACTTCCTTCAGGCTCCATTTTCCTTCTGCATAACGGAAGCTACCTTGCTCTTCAGTCAAGCTGCCCAAAGAAGCTCGTGCCTCTTCAATCTGTGCCTGAAGCAACGCTAGCACTGAACCTTCCGGAACTTCATTAATGTAGCCTTCAAAATGATCAGGAAATTCTCCCGTAAGCGGTCTTGCCAGCATAGACATGATCTCCTCTCACAATAAATCTTTAATTGATAGTTGAATCGGTGACTAATCTTCCCAAAGCTGATCCATTAAATCTTTAATTTCTTTTGTTCTTTCCACGGTCCGTTCACAGTTCACTACCCATTTTGTTCCATTCCATTCTACCACATCTCCCGCTTTCGCAGAAGAATCTACTAAATCTCTGCTAAAGTCGCGCGTTTTCCCATCAACCTCTATAATGCAGAGGTTTCCTTCAAACTCCTCAATGATACCCGTCATGAGTTCATCACCTTTCTGTGCTACCTTTCCGTGTTAACCGTATACTTTTGACCATCCGAATCAATTTCTATTGTACCTTGCAAATCATTACGATATACCTCAACCCCAGCCTTGCTAAGTCGATCCAGAATCGTCTGTTTCGGATGCCCGTAAGTATTCTCTCCAACCTGAATTACTGCATATTCAGGACTCACCTTTTTTAAAAAAGCAGCAGTTGTTGAGGATTTGGAGCCATGGTGTCCAACAAGCATTACATCTGCCTGTAAATCAACACCAGAAGAAATCATATCCTGTTCACTCTCGCGTTCAGCATCACCTGTTAAAAGAAATGAAGTACTGCCATAGGTCAATTTAACAACAGCACTCATATTGTTCTTGTCGTCGCTTGTATTCACGGGAGCAATCATTTTAACCTGAACCTGCTCATCCCAATTTAGGGTTAGCCCGGCCTTTGCACTCTTCACTTTAAGCCCCTTGTTGCTAATCGACTTCAGTAAATACTCGAACGTCTTTGTGTTTGCCTGAATCTTCGGCATATAGATTTCTCCGACCTCGAAGTTGTCAATTACTCGATCAAGGCCTCCGATATGGTCTGCATCCGGATGCGTTCCAATAACAATATCCAGGCGCTTTACACCATACTGCTTTAAATAATCGACCATGACTTGCTCCTGATCATTATTCCCTGCATCAATTAACATCGTCCTTCCAGAAGGACTGATCAACAGCTGAGAAGCTCCTTGTCCAACATCTAGAAAAATCACTCTGAGTCGATCTTGCTGAGGCAGCTCTTCATGTGAGACCGAATTTGTAGAGCCTTCAAGCACCCATTCATCAATGGCACAGCCTGATAGTGAAAGGCTTAATAGAATAGTAGATACCGTCAATAAAAACATCTGTTTTACTCGCTTCATTTTTCCGGGAAGCCTTACATTGCGTTTGATCATAGATGAAATATTCCTTTTCTGTATAGATTTCTAGTTACTCTTAATTTAAAAGAACTGCTTACCCTCTACAATGAAGGCAAACAGTTCTTTTATTTTACAGCAAATCTGTATTTATATCACTATTTAACCGTAACTCGTATTGTAACTGTTTTTCCGCCAAACTTAGCCTTTATGCTTGTACTTCCTTTTGCCACAGCTACTATTTTGCCATCCGTAACAGTTGCTACAGAAGGCTTCGAACTTGTCCAAACTGCGCTGCTAGCTACAGAAGAGGTTTTACCTGTATCATAAGCAGCTGTCAGCACGAGCGTCTTGGAAGCACCAGGCGCCAGAGCTAACTTCTTCTCATTTACAGTCAGACTCGTCAATTTTGGCACAACATTTACTTTTACACTTACGCTGTGTCCTTGATATGAACCACTTAATGTGGCAGTACCTTCAGCAATCGCTTTAACGGAAGTCGAAGTCACAGTGGCTATTTCATCATTAGAAGATTTCCAGCCTACTTTACTAGACAACACTACTTTCGTTCCATCTGTATAATAGCCTGTTACTTTAATAGCTTTCGATTTCTTGATGTTCAATTCGATCGCTGATGGATCAACAACAATTTTCGTAATTTTCTGTTCAATGCTAACTGGAATCGTAATCGTTTTGTTGCTGTAGGTTCCTTTTAACGTAGCCGACCCCTTCGTCAAGCCCTTGATGACTTTACCGGAAGCTCCACTCTTAATGACTGCATTAGAACCGGACAATGTCCATTCAACATCACTAGTGACAACAGCTTCACCACCATCTTCCCAAACAGCAGTTACTTCAGGAAGTGCTGTTTCTTCGCCGAGCACAATATTCATCTTCTCGACAGGTGTAATCAAGGCAAGTACTTTTTCTTTCACGGTAATTTCAACACTTACAGATTCACCGCGAATCGATTGCTTGGTGCTATCTACCACTTTTGAGTCAGGAAGCTTGGCAGTTAGTGTTACCGTACCAGATCCCTTGGCTACGATTTTGCCATCTTCAACCTTCGCTACTTCCTCATTGCTGGATGTCCATACAACTTCCTTACTGAAATCAGTTTCTTCACCGTCCAGCTTTGTTGCCTTTACCTTTGGATATGCTAAAGTCTCACCTTTAAACATCTCTAATTTCGTTTTCTCTACAACCCACTTTGTAATCGTAGGGTAGACAGTAATTTTAAAGCTTTTACTAATACCAAGATGATTGACTTTTATGTTTGAGGAGCCAACAGCTTTTGCAGTAATCTCTCCCGATGATACAGTAGCCGCCATTTGATTTGAGGAGGACCATTCGGCTGAAGCAGTCACTTGTTCGTTTGCATTGGCATGGCTTCTCATTTCTGCAGTTGCGTTAATCTTCTCACCGATAAACATAATTTGATCGGAGGAAGGATCAAGCAGAATTGCTTCAAATGGGGAACGTACATATACGTCTACCTGTGCTTTAACTCCATGATATGCAGCCGTTATTGTTGTTTTACCGCTCGACAGTACTTTCAGTTTACCATTCTCAACTGTTGCAACTGCTGTATCCGAGGATGTCCAAGTTGCTTTGTCTGTAACATCTAAAGTCGATTGGTCACTAACTAGAGTTGATAGAGCTTTTAGCTGAACATCAGTGTCATCAACAAGAAGCTCAATATCTTTTGCCGGCTCACTTGAAGTGCCTTGGAATAATTTCAGTTTGGAATAAGGCGAGGTTACCTTAGCCTCAAAGGTAGCCGTCAAACCAGCGTATTTGACAGTAATGGTTGCCGAACCTTCACCCAAAAGTTTAATAATCCCTTTATCAACCGTAAGAACGGCGGAATTGGATGAAGACCATGTTGCATCCTTAGTAACATCTTTATTTGAACCAGTAGCATTATCGATAATCGCAATCGCAGTAGCTTTCAATGATGCTTCATCATCGCCAAGTACGTAATTGCCGCTTTGCAAGTATTCCAGTTTTAATTCCTTATAAGTATCGATTGCTTTAACTTCAATCGTTGATACTGCTGAACCATTATAAACTGCCTTAATAACTGCACTACCACTCTGCAATGGTGTAACTACGCCATTAAGCACCTTTACAACTTCGGGATTACTGGAAGTCCAGTCTACAACTCCAGTAACATCACGTTTAGTAGATGAACCTTCTACTGTTCCCCATACCTTTAACTGCTTAGTCGTTTTGCCAATCGTTAGTTCCAAACCTGAACTTGATCCTTCAATTTCAATAGAAATAACATCTCCAGTAGCTGCAAAGGCGCTTGCAGGAAATACTGCGGCAAGGATTAGCGCCATAACAAGGAGGCATTTCGTAAACTTCCTGTTAACAGTCATTCATTTCTCTCCTTTAATTTGGTAGTCATCGTTGCCGGAGACTCATCCAGCCCTATGCGTACTTTATCGGCAAATGGGCTAAATTTCGTAAGACATATGAAAAAAATAATACATTGGTCCTAAAAAAACCTCTTCTAGCTGAGAGTGGACTAGGATGTGCAGAGCTCAGTACAGTATGCCGATGGGAATCTACCATTTCACCCTTTTTCTGGGCATGATCAACGGGAACTAAGCCATGAGGAGGAAGCCCTGCGCAAAGGCAGAGGGTCTACAGGTGAAGAAAAAGGACACCTTCCCTAAATAAACTCAGAAACAAACATGCGTTAATTCACAGAGAAAAGGATCACAGAGCGGAATAGTTACCGCCTGTGATCCTCTCTTATTGAATATTAAAATGAATTATTGTACCTCGTAATTATTGCCATAGTTATTATCCCAATAGGTTTGCCCGCCAGTTGTATACTCAATCGCATATTTAACATTTGTAGCACCCGGAACGTTGATGCTGTAGTTCCAGTTTTCAACACTGTTGAAATTATTCAAGGAGCCATTATAAGTGGCGTAGCCCTCATGAGTCGTTGCCCAGTTGTCCGTGGTGTACCGTATTTTTACTGTTTTCGTCGGATTCAGGTTTTTCACATAGATATTGCCGCTGAATGTACCATTGCTCAGAGTACTATTGGCGTTAAGCACATTTGGTGCGCCCAAAATGACGGATCTTAGGGGAAATGTACTATTCACTTCATTGTAATAGTTCGCTGACCCGTTGTTATCCCAATAGGTCTGGTTATTCACTTCGTATTTAATGGCAAACTTTATGAAGTTCAGATTCTTCAACTCGGAATGATCTGTGGTAGAACCATTTGTGGAGATGCTAAAATGCCATTTCTCATTGCTTGCATCCGTCGGCCCTACATAATACGCACTCGTATCATACCAAGTTGTGTCATCTGTTGTGTAATGGACAGTTACATTCTTCACGGGTCCCAGATTCGCAACTTCAATATTGCCGCTGAATCCGACATACCCAGGTTTATAAATAACGCTGACTTCAGAGTCGATAAGCTTGACCTCGTTGCCGCTGGCAAATGCCGATCCAGCAAAAGAAATACCAAAAATCAGAGTAAACAGCATTAATCCAGCAAATAGTTTTTTCATTGCTTTCACAGTTCTCGCTCCTCTAATTCAGATTTTTACACCACAGTCTGCCGACAAAGAAGACATAGATTCGCACGCTTTATTGTTCTTACATCCCTCCTTGTTACATTACGAAAAAATTTGAAATTTTCTGTAAGTTAATTATTTCCTATTCAACAATAACTCTAGCTAAATTTTATGTAAATAGTAAAAAAGTAGCATTTCTTATATATTAAGTAATGTTGCTTTTTGTCATAAAAGTCTGAATAACAGGAATTCAGCATAACAAAATCCCCTCTTCAACCTTTTTTGAACGAACAAAGGTTCCAGCCCAAATGAGCTGAAACCCTTGATTTCATTGATGCCGAGGACGGGGGGCGAACCTGTACGGTACTCACGTACCGCAGGATTTTAAGTCTTGAAGTAGTTCTTTTAGTGCCTTTTCTACACTACGAGAAAATCGAGCTTAAAGCCTTTAGCCATGCTGGTTTAAGGCACTTTTTTGTGTTCCATACTCTCTATGTTCGAGGATTGGGATATGCAGCCATGTTAGCAAAAATGTTAGCAAATAATTGAGCAGGAGCTAAATGCTTCTGCTCTTTTTTTATCCTTGTTTGAATCACATCAATTAGATCCTGAATTTTAAAATTGGTGTTTTGAGCTTGTTCTAAGTATCGGAATCATCGACTGTAGATACAGTCTGGACAAGGGATTCCGGCAAACCAATAAACTTGGCGACCTTGCATGCGCTGATGCCACCTTTGTACCTGTGAATGCTGGCTTCATTCAAGCAACATTTTCTATGCTGGAATGGCTTGAAAAGAAGTGTCTGAATAATTATTTGCGGTCAAGATGAACCCGTTTCTCAACGGTTAGTATCATTGAGCATTTTTTTCTTAATGGCATCGTAACCCCGAGGTACCCTATTATGTATTCTGGAAAGACTCCATCTTAATCTACCAATCCAATAAGATTAGCTTTTCTTCTCTATTAATTTACTTAATCTTTCCAAAGCGTGGTCTTTCTCTGATGGACCAGGTGATTTACTTTCAGATTCACTAATTGTTGTATCTTCTTCTGAAAAGCTATTATTGATTCCAGTTAAAACATAGTCTAGAAGTTCAGTCTTTTCTCGTTCTTTTTTAGCTATATTCATTCGTCTAAGTGAATTTATTATAAATAATACAGACTCAATAAATATTACAACTAAAATTATGATAACAATTGACCTTTTAGTTGTATTTTTATTCTCGTTATATGGAATTATATTACTCGAAATATCATCGGAATAAGAGGCATAGAAGTTTTTATAGTCTTCATGAAACCATATTATTAATTCTATAGAAGCATTTTGAGATAACCTATCCATATTAACAATTACTGTTGAGTTAGAACTAATGCTGCTGTCTTTAATTGATTCAGTACTTTCTATTTTATAATCGAATATTGAACCATCTAAATCTAACTGGATTCTTAAATTTTTCGAAGAAATTCCTTTATTTTTAATTTTTATGACTCTTAATGAATCAGCAGATGGCCTGTTATTATTCTTGAGAGTATTATCATTCATTATTTCGAGTAGCTTGTCAGGTAAAAATTGGTTGGTCTTACTAGTTTCAATTATTAACGTAGAGTTATTATTTAATCTATCGTATATATTATTACCAAATAATAATACTAATAAAGATATGAAAGAACTTATAATAGCAACTATCACAGAAAGTTTACTTTTATCTTTCAAAGATACCTCCTCCTTGTATGCCAGGCATCTCAAAAACCACATGCTCCTTGGGAATATAGCTATTATAACGGCTGAAACTGATATATTGGAGCGCCCCTTCATTCACAACTTCAGTAATTTTTTCAGTAACTCCTGTAGAAGAATCAGCATCGTTTACAGAAAGCAAATCATCTGTTACTAATATTCCCGCACCATTATTATATTTTAAATCTTTTACATCTCTACAAAAAGTTAACCGTAAAACGAAAAGAATAATATTCTTCTCCCCATATGAAAAGACATTAATATTCCTTTGCTTCATGACGTCTTTAAAATTATAGAAATTCTCGTTCCGTTTGGTTAAATGATTTATAGTATGATAAAAAAAAGCATCAATAATTGATAATTGTTCATTGATAAACTCTTCGCTAAATTCCTTTTCTTGTATTAATATAGTACGTGCTCTTTCCATTAAATTATAATTTTCTATTATTTTTTCTTTGATTTTTTTATATTCAAAACCTATTATGTCATTCAACTTGTTTAATGTATTATCTTCGATGATTTTTGCTATGGAATTCTCTACGCCGTTTTTGTATTTCTCAACCATTTTCAATCCATGGTTATCAAATGCTACTTCATTTTCAATTGTTTTAATATCCTTTTCTATTGAGTCTAGGTATTCTGAATTATAGCCAACAATCTTATGGTATGTGTCCTGCTTCTCTTTGCTATTCCCTTTAATATCCAGTTCAGCATAAAAAGAATGTCCCAATATATCAAGCGTAGCAAGCTCATTAAATGGTGAAACAAATTTTATATTCATTAATTCAGTATATATTTGATTTAACTCAATTGAGTTTGCTTTGGCTTGCCTATGTATATCCCCTTCAAAAAAAATCATATTAGAAGGTGATTTTCTCGAAATACGCACACTCTTATCTTTAAACTTGCATTCCAGATAAGGGGAATCGAATGACCAGTAATTTATTAATCTCGTAAAGTTACCTTTCAGACCTAATAAATATTGAATCAAGTTGAACAAAGTTGTTTTACCTGAACCATTTAATCCGATAATATAGTTTTGTCCCTCATTGAAATTTATTGTAAGTTGCGGGTTAATATAAAGCCTCTTAATAATAATTTTACTCAAGATAACACCCCGATTTCTCTTTATTCTTCACCTTTATAACTTGGTTTCTTATTTTTAATACTGCTTTTTCTATTAGCTCTAAATCAAGATATTCAGCAAGGCATCCCACTATGAAAAACGTTTTATTCTACATAAACTTAAGAACTAAATTCGACGTTTTCCGGCATTTTCCTTTTTTAGATCAGATAAAGGTAGTTGATCATAGTAAGAATATCTAAGGGTCTGTATAATTTAATTCAATCTCTTATTGTATAAATTAAATATTTGCATGATATTATTTTCAGGGTGATAATAATCAATCTTTATTTGATATTCTCCAATAAATTTTTATTATAGGAGTGGTAAAAATGAATCTTTTAGATCCAGACAATTATAATTTTTATAAATTTGAAAACGAAATAAAAAAAGGCTTTGATAACATACTGGCATATTTATTAAGTATTTTAGAATCTCAAGGAATTGACAAGGTAATATCAATTATAAAGGCATCAGGTATCGCTGTTAGTTTTTATGAAGATACAAAAAACAAAGAGATATTTAATAAAATAATTGATACGCTTTTGCCATTGATTAAAGATGATGAAAAAAGAAAAGTAAATAACTTAATTACTGAATCAGAAATTATTGAAGATATTATTGCTAAATTTAATCAAATGCGTTCAGCATATTTCGATAAACTAGGGAAAGAAGTAGATAAATATCAAGTGGTTTCTTATTTGCTTTCTCTTGAAAGATATCTATATGGCCTAAGTGGGAATACAGATAAAAGTAAAAATTTCAATTTAAAAGTTGCGTTGAGGGATTCTGCAATCGAGTCTACAGGAATGATTTTAAAGTTCTTTATGTTCAATAACTATGAATTTTGCGGAAGTAATAAATTTATTGAAGCTCAATATCTTGATATATCAAGTAAACATATATTCTTTAGTACATACTGGAACGAAATAAACGATATGATTGAGTACTGGAAGTATTCTAAAGTAAATATTCTAGGTGAAATTCACAACAAAATAACATTTGAGATTTCAGACAATGAATTTGAGTTGAATAATATCATTTCAAATGAAAGGTTTGTTAACTTGCGTGAAGGTTGGCAAATGAGTGCTGTGGGAAAAGTATTGAATAAGGAATCAGATTATGAATTGTCTGATGAGCTAGAAAAGTTAACGTATCTATTCTCTACGTTGTATTTCGGTACACCAACCTTGGAAGAAAAGGTGGAAAATATTAAACTTTCAAAATGGATTAAGGCATATCAATTACTCATTAATGAATGCAAAAGATTTCTTGCTACACATGCTAGAAGAAATGGATATAGAATTAAAAATTATTGCATTAGTAAAACAAAGAAAATGTGGAAAGAATTATATTTAAAAAATGGTTTTTCAAACATAGAATTTGAAAGTATTTTTAATATATTTACATTTAATAACAAATCGCAAGATATCTTGGATTGCCCGTTAATTAAAGTGGATGATCAGTTTGTACTAATACCTTCGCTAATGATATATGCTGACCCGGCAAGAGCACTTTCTTCAAACTTTTTAACCAGAAATAGTAAACTGAATTTTAAGGGAAAAGGGTTTGAAGATAGATTGAAAGCTGGATTTAAAATAAATAAAATAAAATATTCATCTTTGTACAAAAGAGTAAACGATACTGAATATGAATGTGATGTGGCTTTTGTTATGGAGAATGATATATTTTTTGTCGAATGTAAAGCCCATGTTCAGCCATACACTACAAGACAACATGCTAATCATTTATTTAAACTCTATAAAGAGACAGCGCAAATTAATAGAATAGCTGACTTTTTCAGTAACAATCCTACTCTTATTAAAGAGCAATTAACTTTAGATAATGATTTTCAAATTGAAAATTATCATCGCATTTTAATAACAACTTCTATGATAGGTAGACCACTAGAGGTTAATGGAGTATACATAATTGATGAGTCTTCATTTAATATGTTTTTAAGTAGGACTCCTCCTTCATTGATGTTGATTAATGAAGGAGCTTTTAAACAGCACTTCACTCAAAAATTCGATGTATATCATGGCAGTATAACGGTAAATAAAATAATTGATTTTCTTAAATCACCTCCTCAAATAGAAATATTAAAGTCATTTTATTCAAAGCGGGTTATGAAACTTGATTTATTTGACATTTGTAGACATGCTAAAACAAATAAAACAGTTTATATGGGAAATGAAATTAACGATCTAGATGAAGATTTGCTTAATAAATATTATTCAGAGCAAATTCTAAAATAAAAGAGTTAACAGTGTATTTGTCGAGCGAGGAATGGCTGATATGCTTGTTGTATGTAATTTGAGTAACGGGATTAAAAAATTATTTATTTCAGCGATAATTTAATTTATTTTAAATTAAATTAGAACAACTATACCAAAACAAAGAAGACCGACCCTCTAAGATCGGCTTTTCTCATCTGTAAAAGCTTGTTTTTTCAAGCAATAAAGCCTGATATAAAAGCAGTTTTCACCAAAAAAACATTCAAGAAAACATTTTTTAAAAACCTTGATTTCACTCGTCTTTCCATACTTCAACTTACCCTAAACAAACGAAAAACCCTTAAGTATTAAGGGTTTTTCTCTAAATTAAGCATGTAGATCTTTGAACCAGTTTAAACACTATACTTTAAAGAACTTTTCATCCTTACTAAGCTCTAGTACTTTACACTCTTCAATTAGCGCGGATTCGATTTTGTCGACCCTTTCTCTAAGAATAGGAACAATATACTGGCCATTGATATCTCTAGATAATTCAAATATTGTTCTCAATTGATTGATATGGGTATTCTCTAACTTATCATGTATTACAAATCTTGGAGAAACAATGCTCATTTCTTCTGCAAACTTTATATAAGCTAAATCAAAGGCTACAATTATGCCCTTTTTCATTCCGGTTCCTACATTCCCCTTAAATAAATCCAGCGAAACAGGGAATTTATTCTGTTCCTTCCATTTGCTATTGTATACAAATAAATATTTTTCACCATACAATTTTTCACAGTAATCCGAAAAATATACGTTAAACTTACCTATAATATCATTGATATTATTTGAATCCATCTGTTGGCTAATTTGTTTGATATCATTAGTCAAATTATCTTTTAAGGTTTCAGCACTTGTTAATATTTTTATAGTTTGGTTTATAGCACCTTTTTCTAGGACAAGTGCTTCTATTTTTTGGTTTATAGAATTCAACTCTTCAAGTAGTCCTTCATCAAGTAAATCAATTGTTAAGTTTTTATTCTGTTCTAACAGTGTATCTCTTCCGTATTCCAGTTCAGTATAGCGCTTTTCTTTGATTGTTAATTGATCCTTTACAAAATCTATTCTATTTTGAATCATCTTATTATGAAATAGGAGTAAGTCTTCAAATGTTTTATTAACTGTGCCAATATAGGCTTTGGCTTCATTATAAATATAACTTATTTGACTATGATTTATATTGCTTTTTTCATTCTCTAATTTTTCTATATTTACAGTTATTTGTTTTATTTCAAATTGTAACATCTGCATTTCAGCTTCTACTTCATTAATTGAATTAATAATATTTCTTTTATTTTTCAATTCCTCCTTATAGGTCTCCATATAATCAAGGTTTTTTCTTTTTGTTGAAAGTTCTACTAAATCGCTATCTATAAGTTGTTTTCGTTGCTCTAAAATATCGAGCGAACTGATATTCTCGTCATGTTGTAAAAGTCTAATTTTTGTTTCTACTTCTTTTAGATTTGCTGAAAGAGTGTCTTTTTTACTGAGTAAATCATTTTTTATTATTCTAAAGAGGAACAGATAGATTGAATCATATGTATCGTTAGATGTTGTATTTCCAAGATATTTAATCATATTTTCAGAGGTTATATTATCAACTCTAACGAACTTAGGGATCAACTGTCTTAAAGTGGGGTTGTGCTCATCTAAATCAAACAATAAAAGCTTCAGTTTTCCCCAGAATTCTTCTTGGGTGAATTCAATAGAATCAATGATTCTTTTTCCTCTATTAAATAATTGTCTAACAATACTGCTTTTCTTTTTTTTATTCGGATCAACTAGAATTAACTCAGCTTCAACTTTATGCTCCATTAGGAATTCTCTTATTTCATGATTCTCACTTTTTGTGTCTACATCAAAATATAAACTTCTAACCGATTTAGCTCCAAGGCATAAGTCAATTATTTTAACAACTGTGGTTTTACCGACGTTATTACCGCTGTCTTTTGCTGAATCACTTGTGTTATCAACAATAAGACTTAACCCTTTATGATTGAAGGAAATATCCCTAATAATCTCAATTTCGGGTTTCGTTTTTCTTACGATTAGCCTATGAATTAGCATATTTTCACCTTATCTTGCTCAATATTTATTAGAGAAAGCATATATAACCAATCTAATGAATAATAAATAAAATCAATATACAGATTACTATCTATGATAGATTTAGTCTTTTCATAAAGCTCGTCAATAGATAAGGAGTCATGTTTTTTTAATAAATCTAAAATTATTCCACCAATGTAATACAGTGAATATTTCGGTTCTCTATCTATATTTATTATCATTTTCAAACCACCTGCGGTTTCTCCAATATCTTACATTCCACAAAAGCATAACAAATTATTCTCATTAGTGCTTCATCAATTTCTTCAACAAATAAATTATCATTTCTAGTAATTCGACTTTCTAAGTCCCTCTTGACAAAATCTAAAATTCTATCCGCATTTAATCTGACAATGTCCATTTCAGGTTGTGTACTCGCTCTATTTTCAAGTAAAATCCCACCTTTGCATTCTCTGTAAAGAACAGAAACGCTTCTTAAAACCTTTCTTTTTATCCCTACATTGTTATTGTCAATTATATTAAATGCTTGCTCACAAATACTTCCATATAAGCTATATTCCCTAATTAACTCTTTATACTTTATGACATCATTGTATTTTATCTTTTCTTCAATGGTATAACTCATCAAGTCAATCGGATTCAATTTGTAAGACCGTTCCATGTCTTCATCATCAACATTTGCTAGTTCGGCTAACTTTTCAATTAAGGATGGAATTAAAGAAAAAGTACTGACGGTATTCTCTGGTTGTATGTATGTAATACCACCATACACATCCCCTGTCATAAGTCCGTTGTTTTCTCCTGTATTGGTAATTGTGAAATTGCGTTTTTTATCTATCACGCTTATCAATTCCTCCTGTGACAATACCAGCCATTATACCATTATTTTTCCCACTATTTTCAACATCAATTTTTCCACTATTTTTTATGTCGTGTTTTTGAAGATCAGAATTGATCTCGGTATTTTTGATTTGAGTTAATATTAGTCTCGCTTCATTTTTAGCTTTGATCGCAAATATTGTCGATATGATTGTTGCAATCATTGATGCGATACTGATAATCAACATAGTTATATCCATAGAGAATCCAGCTCCTTTTTCTACGTTCCTTTGATAAAAACTAGTTCAATAATACTAATAAACAGAAAGATCGACAAGAAAAAATTTACAATCGTATCTTTCCCAAGAGTATATTCATGGATTTTAAATCTATATTATAACTTTGCATTAACTATTTAATATATTATTAACCTAAGGAGAGGGAATGCTTGAATGTGTAGTGAGCAAAAAGAAGATATCATTAAGTTATTGGCTCAAATATTAAGAGATAAGCATGATAACGATGAAATTGGTAATTTACTAGATATTTTTCCAACTAGAGCAGAACTTATAAATGCATCTGAGCAACAATTAACATCTATAAAAGGTATTGGTAAAAAGAAAGCACTACAAATATACGCACTGATCCAATTAGCTAAATCTATCACCATCCAAGATCAAAAAAACTGTATTATTCGCACACCCCAAGATGTTTTTAAACTCCTCGAAGCAGAACTTTGTCATGAGCAAAAAGAACACTTCATCTGCCTCTTCCTCAATACCAAGAACCGCCTCATCTTCAAAGAAACCATCTCAATAGGCTCTCTGAACGCCGCAATCGTCCATCCCAGAGAAGTATTCCATGCAGCTATAAGACGCTGTAGCGCCTCGCTCATTTGTGCTCACAACCACCCGAGTGGAGACCCGGAGCCATCCATGGAGGACATTAATTTAACAAAACGGCTCATAGCCGCTGGGGAAATCATAGGAATAGAAGTCCTTGATCATGTAATCATCGGCGGCAATCGCTTCTACAGTTTGAAAGAGCATGGCCATTTCTAAAATTCACTAACAGCTTTTATTTGTTTGTCCCTCAGATAATGAGATGTAAAAAGACTCCTCTTAAATGCTTTTATCCACGGTTTAACCACACTCCGTATCAATTCTCTACTATAAGCATTGAAATCCACACTATATCCTGTTGAGCCTCCTACCAAAAAAATCTATCGTTTGATTAGGGGTGAAGGGAAATGAACAGCATCGAATCTATTGGGGAAAATATCAGGATTTTGCGATTGAAAAATGGTTTCAGTCAGGAGCAGCTTGCACTAAGTGCAGGGGTAAACACATCTTACATTGGGCAGATCGAACGTGGAGAAAAGAACCCTACGATCAAAATACTAGAACAAATCTCTGCTGCTCTGGAGATCACCTTAGTTGACTTATTGACTTTATATGATCCGAAGGGAGGTGTGAGAAGCGGTTGCCATCCGTCAGCTTTAACTATAACCCCTGAAACCATTAAGCAGTGTCTACTGGAAGTATTGATGGACAACACAAATATGATTATTGAAAACAAGAAAGAAACTTAAAGGGCTTTTAGTCATTTAGTTATTGAAAAATAGCATATCAACCATATTGGAGGCACTATAATGACGAACAGCGTTTCAGAGAAACATACATTTGTCCAAGAACTTATAGTCTTAGAGAATCCTATGAAGGGCTATAGAAAATGGTACTACAGCATAATTCCTGTATCATGCATTTCTTTTATGATAATCGGGGGTATGGGATTTGGTTTGTTTATTGGTTTTATTATTGGATGGGCTTTGGCCTATATGATTGTAAACGGAATAGCCGGAGTGAGATTATTGAAGTTAAACTTCGCAAATCATCCTATGTCGGCACTGATTACAAATGAACAGTTATACGAGCGATTGGGTACTTTCGCCCATCCTGATTTCACAGTTGAAAAAGGGATGGGACGTGTTCGCTTTGTATTTAAAAATAAGACTGTGCATACAATCTGGCTTGACGAGAAAAAGCAGACTTATTCTGTCATTTCAAAATTCAAGAAAAAGAGTATGATCACTAATCGGCATAATTCCGGTATCAAAGAATACATACATGCCTATAATGCCAACCCTATTATTCAAAATGCCGTTAATTCAGCAACTCTATCCTTCAAAAAACAAGAAGCTACTATTCTTCAAAAAGCCTAATTCAGATTGTATTGGAGGATATAGAGCCATGATTGAAATATACGTTTTTCTTTCTATACCGTTTGGTTGGAAATTCATAAGCAAGCTACAACGTAACATCACCGTATTTACGACAATTTCTAATTACATCGTTTACAAAATAATCTTGTCTGTATTTGTTGGTTGGGCGGTAACACCGTTTTACTTGATCGGATACCTCTTTAAGTTTGTTCGAATGTTTAATTCACCCTCAAAGACTAAGCAGCAAACAAAATAGAATCATCAATGCAACGGGGAGAGCAACGCTCTTCCCGTTTATTTTGCGTTAATCCCTGAGAGGAGGTGAGAATTATGGATAAAGTAATTGAAACTGCCGGGAAGACAGCGCTGACCGCAGCGGGCGCACTAATCGGAGGAGGAGCAGGAGCAGCACTTGGCACAGCAATATTCCCTGGTGCAGGAACAGCCATAGGTTATTTATTAGGTATTGGATACGGAACACTCAGCGGACTTAAATCTTGGAAACATTAATCAAAATAAAGTAATTGGAGGAATTAAACGATGAATGATTTTTGGGAACGTGTAGTAGAGTCTGCTGTAGATGCAGTGAACCAAACGATTGAAAACAATTTCGATGTGGTCGAAACTACACAAGATTTGAATGATAAGTATAGAGAAGAAGAATAACCAGAATTAGCTCATTTGAAGCCCGCGAATTAATTTGGCGGGCTTCATTTCATTCAAATCCCTCCTCAATTTTTGCGTAAAGATTTTCAATAAAGTTAATTTCCCAATCCTCAGGAATTAGCACAGGATTAATATTCAAATCCCTAAGTTTCTTAAGAAGCTTACCAAATTTATCTGCAGATTTCTTAGCATTGCCAGCATTATTATAAGCTTCTTTTGCTTTAGTGATTCCACCGCAATGTTCGATAAATTTAAGCAAAGAAATGAGTGTTCGACGCTTCTGAAAATTGCTTACCCTTTGATTTATTATTTGCTCTGCCCTTTTTAAGGTATGGTAATCACCTTTTCCAACGATCAGTTTGTAAAACTTTATGACTTCATTTTTCAATCTTTCTTGGCTTAATAATTCCTTCACAGTTTCTTTTCCATCTCGAACTTGTGTTTCAAATCGGAGTATTCCCTTTGTCATTGTAAAATCTCTGAATTTCTTGCTTGATTCCTTCTCTTTGATTAAAAGTGTCTCATAACGATTATACCAATTGACCGTTTTATTCTCTGACATCAAGTAACAGTTAGTAATGGAAGAGAAGTATGCCTTGGTTTTATGATTATTCCAGAAGTAATCTGGAATGAATCCCTTTTTAAATAAGGATAAATATTTGGGAATTAACTGTTCTGGTAGCTTTATATCCACAGCAGCTTCTATTCTTTTAGCTGTCCAATCAAAAAAATCGGGGACTTTCAAGGAGAGAATATCCTGTAATACATAATTAAAGACATTACGAACCCCTTCAAATTCAGATACTTTTGTTACGCAATAGTATCCATCTTTATCAATAGTAAGTTTGGGACGTAAACGCACCTCTATAGAATAGTGGCCCCAAGACGCAGCTCGCAGTCGAATTTCTTGAAAACCAAACTCAGAGAATGCATTTGTGATACGGGCATTTTTATCATACTTATCTTTACGGAGTTGGCCCGTATTGAAGTATTTTTTTAAGTATGTTTGCATTAATGTAAAGGCTTTATCATGTTCTCTCCTAGTCATTGCATATACCAGATACATCATATCCACCATGAATGAACAGCACCTCCAACACCCCCAAAGCCTACATGACAACATCTAGTTGGCGGAGGGGTATTATTATCTAAGTCAAGGTACTGTTACAAGAAAAATAAAAAAGCACATTTCAGCAGGCTATTGCTGTCATGTACTTCATTTATTTATTCTATAATATGTTGGTTCTCCTCTATAAACTCATGGAATCGCATTTTATCCAAAACAAAAGCCCTTTTGTTACCATTCCCAAATTTCTTGTCAGGTCGAAAATCGCCTTTAACATCCCCATCAATAAATAGTATGCCTTGTTTATACAGGAACGCGTAAATTTTAGAGTCAATTTTGAAATTCCGCCCTGCTCTCTTTACTTCGCTTGCTACATGTGACTTAACCAAACTGAATTTTATAGCCCATGTTGTTTCATTTTCCCATCCTATAAAGCCTTCTTGAAGCTTTGAGCTATTATCCATTTCAAGAAATTCAGATTTATGAATAAGCCCTTGAACAGCTTTTAAAAAGATAACCGCATTGAATTTCAGAGGATCAATCTCAATTGGCATATCTTCTGATTCCATCCATTTATAACCTCTAAAATCTTTTATATATCGCAAATAGCCCGAATCGTCTCTTCCATAAAAGTTATCTACCCAACCAATTTCATCATTGAATATAACTTTTGCATCATCGTCATCCAACAACCGAGTAGCAAGTCTAATAGCCCGTAATAAATAAGGGTATATATTCTCTCTGTAGAGAAAGAAATCATAATCAAGATAATTAGGGTCAATCCACTTTGAGTTAGCTAAGGTTTCATTCAATAAGTCCAGCTCGACACATTTATATAACTTCTTGTTGATCCGAGTGAAGACTTTAATACTTAAACCGATTTCTTTTAGCTTATCCTGTTGTAAATCATAAACACGAAGACGGTTTGTTGGTACAACGAAGAAGTTACAAAAAAATACACCTTGTGCTGTTCCTTTACCCTTCTTTACCTCCGACTTCGATTCATCAATATCCTCTATTTCATTTCTTGCTTGATTAATCCTTTTGCGTACTACTTTCATCATCTTGTAATCTTCAATAAGAAAATCCTCGCTCATTTCCGAGAAGATAGCATTCATTTCAGCCATATTCTCTTCAACTCTTCTGAATGCTTCTCGGTTCTTTTTTCGATTGATATAATGCACGTACTTCTCAGAGCAATAGATACCTACGTCATTAACCATAATGTCACCCTTTTGTCGTCGTGAGTAATAAATAATTTATCCTCTTACATTGAGATAATCAAATAAGATTTATGTTTGCAAGCATATTATCGTATACATTTTACAGCAATAACTGGAGCTCAAATTCTTTTGGGAATTCCGGGATACTTGGGATTTTTGGGAATCCGTATTTTCACTATAACTTGATATGTTTTTGAAGTCCATGACATACAGACAATAACCGAGAAAGGTGAAAAACAACAATAAAAGGCATGAACAAATAACATAAGGTACGGGATAACGATTTCAGAACCGTACTGTCGTAACAGACAAATATATATTATTACCACGAACAGGAGGTGATTAGCATTGATGCTGCAAGATTATCCAGAAGTTATTACTGTCGAAGAGCTCTTAGACATATTATTAATTGGCAGAAACTCTGCCTATAGACTACTGAAATCTGGCGAAATTAAGTCGATAAAAATTGGACATACGTACAGAATCCCCATACTAAGTGTTAAAGAATTTATTCTAAGCAAAGCAAGAATGGACTTATCTAAATACATGTAATCAAATAGCAGTTTCGCAGGCAGGGGCAATTACGCTCCTGTCTTTTTCATATCCAAATAAATCATTGGAGGTTGAAGCACATGAAAGGCAGTTTACTTAAACGCAATAAATACTGGTACATCATTGTTGAAATGAAGGACGAGTCCGGTAAGCGAAAGCCAAAGTGGATTAATACCAAGTGCGAGAAGAAATCAGATGCAGAAAAGTTTCTGCGAGAAACACTTACGAAGATAGACAACAACAGTTTCGTTATGCCACAGCCAAAACTCAAATTCACTGAATTTATGCTGAATTGGCTTAATAACGTTATTAAAAGCGAGGTCGAGGAAACGACTTGGGAAGGTTATGAGATGATCGTAACAAAGCATATCATCCCATACTTCATGAGTAAGAATGATATACTCCTACAAGAATTACAACCCATGCATCTGCAAAAATATTATGAGACAAAGTTTCAAGATGATCCATCGACTGGCAAAAAAGGATTATCCGCTAAAACATTAAGAAGACACCACGCTAATATCAGAAGTGCATTAAAATTCGCATTACGAATGAACTTGATCTTCTTTAATCCCGCTGATCGAATCGTACTTCCGAAGCAGGAGAAGTTCGATGCCAGCTACTACACTGTCGAACAGCTTGAAAAGCTATTTGAGGTTTGCTTGGGTACACCGATAGAATCGGCAGTATATCTCGCAGCTCATTATGGACTTCGACGTTCCGAGGTACTTGGATTAAAGTGGGATTGCATCAATTTCGAAGATAAGACTATATCAATTAGAGAAGTTCGTGTAAAGATCGGCAAAAAAGTTGTCATAAAAAAACCAAAAAGCGAGAGTAGCCAGCGCATTCTGCCTTTAATGGAAAAACTCGAAGATTACTTATTACATCTCAAAAAACAGAGAAAAAAATACAAACAGCAATACGGCAAAGATTACGTCGATAGCGGTCTTGTATGCTGCTGGCCTGATGGCAGTCCCATGAAGACAGAATACCTGAACCACAAATTTAAGGACATACTCGCAAAGAATGAATTGCCGCATATCAGATTCCACGATCTCAGGCACTCAACAGCCAGCTATTTGATTAAGCATGGAGTAAGCCTGAAAGAAATTCAGGTATGGCTTGGGCATTCAACCATTAGCATTACAGCCAATACCTATACACACATCGACATGGAGACTAAAAAAGATACAGCACAAAAGATCAACGATCTATTTTCCAAAAAGCCAAAGGAAGCGACTCAATGAAGCGCACAGTATGGAGAGCATTAGATGATGCAGCCATCCAATCTGAGCTGCTGAGCATTGCCATACTCCACGTAAAGCTTGCATTGGAGCATAGCAACAAGAATACTTTACCTTGTCGTAAAGAAGTCATTAGAGCAGAAATCCTGCGACTGAGAATGGAGCGTGACAGAATTCTCGAACGTAAAGCATGAGCTAGAACTATTCGTCGTGAAGTCGATTTAAGCATCATTCCGAGCGTACCGGAAACCTCGAATCCACACCAAAAAAGAGGCACCGTTAGCAAAATGTTAGCAAACCAGCTTAAAAACAAACAAGGGTTTCAGCTCATTAGAGCTGAAACCCTTGTTGTTCTAGTGCCGAGGACGGGGGTCGAACCCGTACGGTACTCACGTACCGCAGGATTTTAAGTCCTGTGCGTCTGCCTATTCCGCCACCCCGGCATATACAAAAAGTGCCTTTTACTTAACAAAATCTTCCCAAAATCATTTGTATTCAAACGATACTTTTGAAAAAATCCTGCGAAGTTGATTGTATCATATTTCTTCACAATCACGCAAGAGACAAATCATTTCGTATTGTATAATTTTAAATCACTATTTTGGCAAAGCTAAAATCAAACCAAACACTTCATCTACAGGAGGAGAGCAGCATGAATATTCTTACTGACAACTACAAGCTCGCTTCACTTAATAATGACGAGCAAGCAGTAACAGTGATTCAGGAAGCTGAAGCAACTATCAATCGAATTACGGGTAACAAAATTACGCTCATCGCGTATGAAAAAACGGAAAACAAAGGCTCAAAATAACTATGAAGCTGCATAATAGACATCTGTCTGTGAACGGATGTTTATTATGCTCATTTTTTTAGACAAAAGCCCTAAGATTCTTTCCGCGTTTCACTTGATTCCATTGCTGAAATTCCAAAGTCCCTGCATTCCCTTCACCATGATCGGTTCCTGAAGTCTATTCATATCGATTAATCTCCACGCATAGCGTCCAAGGCTATAATCACCAAACAAATACTCATGCCCGCTTACCACCGTATTGTCTTCTAATATTGCGTGATCTTCCTTATCGACTAAAACTTTATGACAATCCACCAACTGGCATATAGCCACAACAGCTCCGGTCGGCAAGTTATTTGCAGTATAACCGTGCTTCGCTAGAACAGATTTATAAGGCTCCTGCTGACAAATTTTTTTGTCTATTTTCTTACCAGCATGTATAGCAAGCGGTCCACGATGCTTAGTAGACCAACTACGTGTCTCCAATTGTTTCTCTTCAAGTGCTACCAATGTCGCGAAGGGTTGAATAATCGTGATGGCTTTCATGTTCCTGTTTCCTCCCCAAATGACTATAAATTAAACAATAAAAATGGATGATTAACTAACTGATCTATAATATAAACAAAGGCTTTTGCAACAGCATGGACAAATGAACAGTCAGGTTATTTCTCCAAGCATATAATGCGGTAAATCCAGTATAGAGGAGATGAGTTCAAATGGCTTTTTGTCCAACATGTCCGGAGCAAGAAATCGTCGACCCACCTCAAACGTTTTACGAAAACTATTACCATCCCCAAGTAGTTAATGTTATCCACCCTATCGAAATTATCAAACAACATCATTGTGTACCTGTGCCTAATCACATTTACAAATACTGTGTCAAAGATGTTATGTGTCATGTGTCGAGCGTTAAAAAACGTAAGAAAAGAAAATAATGATTAGCTTTCATCCCTATAAGTAGTAGGCACATGATGAACTGCTGCTTATAGGGAGCGAAGCATCTTCTACATATTCGAAATAAAAAAAATGCAAGGATTCGAAAGCACTTACCTATGTGGTATAATTTAACATGTACAACTGAACTTGGGTGGAAAAGTATTGCCTCCGGATTGGAGGTGATGCCTATGCAATTTTCGTTTCAAGAAGTGCTGATGCTAGGGATGTTTGTCCTTGCTCTGCTCACCTATCTGAACAAACGAAAATAACCCGCCCAGGTTAGCGCCAAGGTGCGGGTTATATCTCTGATCAATCTCTGGAGGTTTCCCATCCAAGTGTTGTACCGGGGAGGCTGTGGCGCAGCCTCCTTGCTTCTATTGTTATCTTAGCATATCGTACAATATACCTCAATCCGCACTAGCCGTAAAATTTGGTGGAGCTGGCGCTCATCTCTCACTTTCAACTGTAGTTCTAAACCTTTTGAACTACCTTCATAGCTTTTCCCGCCTCATGTCGGTTGAACCATGTCCAGTTTACTAGCTCTTCTATTTCAATGCCCTGTTCTTTGAACCTTAAAGATCATATTCAGTCCAAAGCCAATCAGGACAACTCCTGTTACCTTTTCAATAGCATTCTGAACTCTAGGAGACAATAACCATTTTCTAACGACACTAAGTAACAATACAATGGTAGTAAACCAAACTATAGAAAGCGCTGCATAGCACAATCCCATTAGTAAGAACTGTAGTTTTGGATCATAATCAGATACAACAAATTGCGGTAAAAATGTTAGGAAAAATATTGCCACTTTGGGATTCAAGGTATTTGAAACAAGTCCTTGAAAAAAGCTGATTTCTTTGTGTTCACTATATTTAGATCGTGATCGTCTTTTGTGGTTTGCTTTCCTCTCTTTATGAAGGATAGTGCTCCCATATATATTAGATAGATAGCACCTGCATACCTTATCACTTCAAATGCGAGTGCTGACTTCATCAAAATTAACGAAAGTCCTAGGGCGGCAGCGGTTGTGTGAATAAGCACTCCGCTTGTTATTCCTAAAGCAATTTTGATCCCATCCCTTTTTCCTCCAGTGAGTGTTCGCTTTGTTATTAAAGCAAAATCAATACCAGGAGACATGACAATAAAGATAAGTAAGACCGCAAACGTTAATATATCCTTCATGTGAATCCCCCTTAAAAATTTGGATACATCATATTAACGCGCTGTTACTTTTTTTTCAACCCTATTAATCTTCCTTCAGTAATTCAAAGTGATAATGCCAGGGTTGATGTTAATCCCAATAAGATTCAGGCATTTCATATTTGGTGGCTTCATAATCCCATACAAGATATTTGCAAACCTTCGTCATAGATTAAGTTTATTTTCCTCTGTAATTATAGCTATTTATATAAATTTAGTTGTTGTCTATTTTGATGCTTTGGTTAGCAAATTTGAAAGTCATTGTATGGGATTAACTCATGTTCCTGATCCAGTTTATTTCTATTAATCTACATATGTGAACTTCATTGATTATTAATGTCCACATATTTGCCTTTGTCTCCTTAGTACTTTGTCCAATAATCCAGGTTGCTAGATAGCTGCGTCTTAGGTTTTAAAGGCTGATCTCTTTCCCAGCCTTCCAAGATCACTATAGTTTGCAGATGAGGTCGATCCGGCCAAAATATATACTGCTGCTGGACGAGTTCATTTAAGGCCTTATCTATATCAGCGTACCTTCGCCCAGTCAGTCTTTCTAACTCTGGTTTAAAAGGCATCCTCCGTTTTTGAGTACTAAAATTATATAAGACCCTTAACAACTTCCTTTCCAAATCATTCAACATTTCATCACCTCAAATAATACGAACGTTTGTTTGTATTATACGCTGACGAATGTTTTATATGCAATAAGAAATAAAGACCACTAAGGATGTTATTTCAATGATCTTGTTAATAAAAAAGTAAAACCAGTGTACCAAATGTATAAGAAGGGTAGTTATCTTTTCCTAGTTTTGATAGACTAATGTTTACATCTTAAATAAGGTAGCAACATCCTTTTTAACAGAACAAAGGAGCGATATACATTGGACAGAGCTAAAGAATTTGAAAAAATGTTTTCAAAAAAAGGTTATGGTTTCTCAGATGGGGAAATGGTCTGGGAATGGATCGAGGAAGAAGTATTATTACAAGGATTGGATGGTAAATGCAAGGTTGTTGATAGTTTAAATGGTGTAACCATCTATTTAGAAGTAACTCGAACATATCAGAAAAATAACCAGCTTCATACCGATATCAAACTGATAGATATTGAAATGGTTCGATATTAATTACATTTACATAAACAACTATATTGACGACAAAAGACCACTAAGGTTATTTCTCGGTGGTCTTTTGCTCATTCTGCCTATTGCTTCGCCTTTTGGGTCGCTCCTTTAGAGGCTTTTGCATCTGCACCAGCTACAGCAGCGCCTGTTTCTGCCGCAAATTCTGCATCAGGATTTGGAACGCCTAATTTCTTTCTTACTTGCTTGGATTTATGCTTCGCATTATTCTGCTTGTTCATCACATACACCTCCTCATGTCGTGAGAATCGGTAATTCACTGGTTCTCAAGTAGTATTATGTGATGAGCAGCTTCACCCTATGCGTCGTTCATGCGAGCGGCATAGTGAATACAATCATCTTAGTGGTTAAATGGTGAAAAACAAAAATCCCATCGACCTTAGAGGTTAGTGGGATTTTTTTACCGATGCTATCGGATTGCACAAAGGTGCGTCCGTATATGTTATGGATATTTAAATCAATTTGGAACTATCTGTAAACAATATTCCCAAATTTAAAGATTGTATCCTGAACTATCTGGCTTTGTCGGATTAGAGATGATCCCAAGCGTAGCCAACAATCCAAGGAACACATTTACGATAGTAAGGATGTCCTCACGCATCAGGTCGGTGAGTGTAAATGCTCCGGTGGTACTGCCGATCAACTGCAGCAACAACAAAACCTGAGATACGATACTAATCCACAACGCATAGTTCCGCCATCTTTTCTTATTCATCGTTATTTAGTCTCCTTACGAGTTAGAATAATAGTATTAAGCCAAGTAAGTTCGGATACAGTCAGCGTTCCCTTCTCAGCTTTCTCAATCCATGATGTGTCCGTTATGACCTTCTGCTCCAGCAGTCCCTTAAGAGCTGCAACCAATATGGTTTTTTGAGATGTAGTCAGCTTCATTTTATCCTCATCCTCCTCGGTATCTGATTCCTTAACAACATCTAGCACCTTGTCAGTGCCATAGCCCTCGTAATTAAACTGCAAATGAGGTTTATCCACAAAAGTTTTCCAGTCGCCGCCCCACTCAAAGCCAAGCCGTTTCGCTTCAGATATGGCTTTCTTAATTGCAGCATTTCCGTACCCGTTATAGTCCGCAGATCCGGCAGCAGTCACGGGAACAAAGTCCAAAGCCTGCCCTACAAGGTGGTAACTTTTCAGTGTTTTACTCTTACCGTCAGCTAAGTATTTCTTTTGCGTCTCAATCGTCCGGATCGTCTCGTAAATGAGAATGTCAGCTCCGATCTTGATGCAATACTCATACCAAGCATAAGCAGCCTTGCGAGTGTTAGGAGCCAGTTTATCCAAGTTGGCTCTGTTACGTGTGTCGTACCTCAATTTAATCACCCCCTATCATTCTATTCTTCCAATCTATCGAGTCGCTTGTGCGCTTGTTTAGCAAATTCCTCGACTCGCGTCACACGTTCGGCTAGGCCGTCACTTTTTGCCCCTGCATCCGCACATCAACACGGAAATCATCAACACCTCGCTTGATGTATTCAACGTCTGCTCGACGCATAGCCTCACTAGTGGACTCTTGTACAATATCTTGTCGTACTGATCTGGCACGACTTGCCCACCCAAGAGCCATATCGCTTAAGGCTGCAAGCACACTACAGTCCATTCCATCCCATCACCCCAATTCAAATAACCCCCAGATCGGCTCCGAGGGCATGGTACTAGCAAGCCGCCTAAGAAGGCGCACTGAAAGTCTTCCAACCGCAAAGCTGTTCCGGGCCCAGCCCTTAAAGGGGCTTCTTTATTTACCCTTTCCTACCGACTCACCCGTTAACGGGTCGAACAGTTCTTTCATGGTGATTTGTTCGTAGTTCTTATCTTCTGTTAGTTAATTCCGAATGTATTCGGTGATGACTTTCCTGTTTCGTCCACTGTATCCACGAAATAGCCTCGACACCAAAACTGTCGATTCCCATAGCGATATTACGGTATTTACGGAATAAATAACGCATTTTGAAGAAAAAGCACTAATTATTGCGGAAGATAGAGTTAAAACTGCAAATCAATATATACTCTCGTTTTCAAGACCTTAATTTATTAACGTTCCTTTTTCCATGCTTATTCGCATTAATACGAGAACAGTCAAAACTTACCACAACTGTTGTTGTTCATAAAAAAAAGAGCCGCCACAATGACCACTCCTTTAACTCATATTGGCAAGCATGGATGGCGTAAAATAAGTTGTGTACCAAGATTTGGAGCCTAGTCAAGGCACAAAAAAGTAGGGTATTCTCGGGATTGTCAAAGTCCACCAAGAAAGGAACCCTACTCGATGACTATTATACCCGAAAATATGCTTAATAATCTATTTGAAAAACTTGTCACTGACTTCGTTAAGGACAATCTAGAATCGATCATGCGTGCTGAAATTGGGGCCTTCATGTCGAGCGAGGAAGCGGGTACACGTAATAGCCGCAACGGATACTACACTCGAAACCTGCACACGAAATACGGCAATCTGGAGGATCTAGAGGTTCCCCGTGACCGCCAAGGTCTGTTCCAGACGCAAGTCTTTGAGCCGTACCAAAGACGGGATGGATGGCTGGAGGAGGCGGTCATCCAGATGTACAAATCAGG